>CAKQMB010000001.1 GCA_934254825.1 uncultured Clostridia bacterium
GAATTCGGCACGATAGGAGTCCTTTCCTTTGGCGGTGGAATTAAAAGAGTTATGTGAGGTATATACAATGAAGATTACAATAACGCATAACAATAAAACTTATGTATTTGAACACGGTTTTAAAGTGTTCATCTTCGACTGTGCCGTAAATAACGATTTTGACATTACGCACCCTGACGAACTAAAAGATTTTATCTGTCTTGTCAGCGATTGTTATTTAAAAGACTTAAATCAAACACCGCTCGGAGCATTGTCGGATTATATGGCAAAAAATTGGGACGAAATCAAAGAATTATCGCGGCTTGACATTCTTGAAAAGTTTTACGATCAGGTCGCATAAGGAGAGAGTGAATTTTGTGGAACTTAATTTAAAGGCAAATACGCCCTCAGAACAGAAAATTTTGGAATATTTACAAAATAACGCAAGCGAAACATTAGCGGAAAAAATCAATAACGGCACTCCCTTTGAAAAAGCCGGTAAGCCTTTACTCAACAAAAAGACGCTTTCGGGCTTTATGAAATATGCCTGCGAGGAAGCAAGAAAGACAGTTGAAAGCGGTTCATCTTCTGCGTGTATCGAAGATTCAGTCGTTTACGGTTGGGCTGTTCATTATTTCGAGGAAGAATCAATCGAAGGCACTTTATATACTCTCGACGGTGAAGAATATAAGCCCGCCGTAAAGGCAAAAAACGCTCAAAAATCGACTTATACGCCCACTTCTGCTCCGAAACAGCAAAATCAGCAGGCTTCTTTATTCGATATTATTTCACAAGAAAACAACGTTGCCGATACAACAAAACAGGAACAGCCTGTAATTCAAAAGAAAGAAGAGTCGCTCGAGGAAACACCAAAGGACGAAACTAAACAAGCCCTTTCGCCCATTTGTACGGAATATAAGACTTTAAAGGAAAAATATTCGGATTACGTTATCGCATATCGTCTCGGGGATTTTTATGAAATACTCGGTAAAGACGCCGTGACTATCGCTTCTGAACTCGATTTAACTTTAACGGGGCGTGATTGCGGACTTACCCACCGTATTCCAATGGTCGGTTTCCCTTATCACGCCGCAGAGGTGTATTTCGGGAAAATAGCGCGAAAACACAATCTTGCTATATGCGAAAACGATAAAGACATACAACTTATTGACAAGATAAATATTGACGATAATCGACTTATAGACCAAGATACAGGCGAAATACTCAATCAGAAAGACTTCAAAACAGACAATATGATAAAAACACTTTATTCCATTTTCGGAAACGACATCGAGGTGAAATTATGAAAATAGAAAAGATAAAACCTATACCGAAATACATACAGAAAAAGATTAAACTTTACGACGATAAATTGAAAACCGCGCCGCTCGGTAGAACTCGTTTTTATGCTTACTTTACTAAAAATGACGGCGAACTTGTCAAAGTTACGGTTGCAGTCCGAGATTGTAAAAAACAATGGTATTGCAAACCGGTTGTTATTCACGGCGTTCATTCGGATAGATGTTTCAGCAAAGATATAAAGTTTACATACATTGCCGGATATACTGTCGGTTGGCACGACCGAGGGATTTCAAAATATCCCGATTGGTATGAAAGCAAAGAATGGGGCTGGTCGTCTGACGATTCGTTTGATCCCTATGCCCCTATTGTCAACCGCGAATATATCTTACAACACTTTCCCGAATACAAATACAGCGCTGTTGACAGATATACGGGCGTGAACATTTTCAAATACTTGAGGCTTTACGAAAAATTCCCGCAAATAGAATATCTGACTAAACTCGGATTGCATAATATCGCAATGTCAGCGCAGATTTTACGGCTTTGCGGTAAAGAAAAAAGATTCCGTAAATGGCTTGCAACAAACAGATATGATATTCCCCATTCCAATTACTATGTTTCTTCGATTATTACGGCTTATAAAACCGCAAAACCTATATATGAAATAGACAAATTTGCGAAACGAAAAATCAAATTTGACCACGCGGAAAAAATTGATAACGTTAAGGCACTTGTAAAAAACGAAGTCGGCAAGTTTTTGGACTATATCGAAAAGCAAAACACGAACTTTTATTCATATAGAGATTATCTCACCACTTGTCAATACCTCGGCTTAGATATGGACGAGGAAAAGAACCGCTATCCGCATGATTTTAAGCGTTGGCACGATATACGAATCGACGAATACTACTCCGCAAAAGCATTGAAAGACGAGCAGGAACACAAGGAGTTTTACGACAAATTCGCCGCCGTAGCAAGCAAGTATTTAGGACTCGAATATGATAAAAAGTCTATCTATATAGCGATTATCGCACAAAAACCGTCTGACTTAATACGCGAAGGCGAATTACTTCATCACTGTGTCGGTCGTATGGGTTATGACCAAAAGTTTGCTCGCGAAGAATCGCTTATTTTCTTTATCCGAATGAAATACGAACCCGACAAGCCGCTTGTAACGGTTGAATACTCTTTGAAAGATAAGAAAGTTCTTCAATGTTACGGCGACCACGACAGCAAACCAAACGACAACGTAATGGAGTTTGTTAATAAGAAATGGCTGCCTTACGCAAACAGAAAAGTTCGCAAAATTCAAAAGGCGGCTTAACACAAAAGACAGCATACAAAAGGAGAACATCATTATGAACAACTATTTTCGTATAACCGCATACAACCCCGAACATAACATATGCTTTATAGCCGACTCTTATGGCAAGTTCGAAAAAATATGGCAATTTTCGTCGTATCTCATTCAGCACGGCTGTAAAATCGTCGAAGTAAACAACAGCGATAATTTTCTCGATTACAAAAACCTGCCGATTTTACCCGAACCGTCGGACAAAATTATTATCCGAGCAATAGAAGAAGGACGAACAAATTATCTTCCGCACGTTGTGAACGGCATTAACTGTAAAATCGTAGTTATGGGCGATAAGGCATATATTCCGTCTGTCACTGCACAACAATAAAATCCGTTTAAAAAATTTGTTATAATCGTAATTCGCGCGACAGTATTTTCGTGCGAATTGCGGTGCAAAATAACAGCAGACACCTTGTACAATCGATTTAGTTAGTTAAAATAAAGACGGAGAGATTTCACTCCCTCCGTCTTTGTTGAAATATTGATACAAATACTCTTGTAATCTCTTGTGTAATTTTTCAATATAAACTCTCGAATAGCCTAAATCATACGACACGGATTTTAATGTTCCGCCGTTAAGATAAATACAAACGTAGAGTTTATACAACTTTGCCGGAGAAAATTTCATCGCCTCATTATATTTTTCGGCAAGGCAAACTACTCTGTTTTCTCCGACGACATTTGCTGCTTTACGAAACATATCGTAATTTACATAGTAAAACCTGATTTCTTTTAGATCTTTTCTGATTTCTTCTTCTGTTTTCATCGACTTCACCTTTTAGTTTTCCGATGATACAAGTTGCCGACTGATTTTACCAATACTTCAATTTATCATCGCCGATAAATTTCATTTTTACCACGACAAAGATTTATCGTTTTCCCGTCCGCAAATTTTACCGTTCTTTCGGACGGCGACTTTATCGTAAGCAAAGACAGCTCGCCGTTTTTAAGCGTTGCCGAAACTAAAAGTCCGCCGCGCGAACGCAGGTTTTTAAATTCGACTGTTCCGTTCTTCCACTCGTCGGGAATTGCGGGAAACAACTCGATAAAACCTTGGTGATCCTGCAAAAGCATTTCGTGGAGCGCGTCCGCAAAGCCGAACAGGCTTTCGAGCGTGAACGGGCGATAATGCCACTGTGTATAACCGTAATGCTTATAATCGCCGTTTAAATGAAAGCCGTTTTCGGCGACAAAGCCTTTACAAAACTGCCCGAGCCTTTCTTTCGCGGCGTTGCCGTTTTTCGCCATAGCGTAAATCTGCGCCGACATCGCAAACGAAAAACCGACCCAGTAACCCGTACCGAGAATTTCGAGATTTTTAATCGTGTTTTCGTAAATTTTCTTATGCTCGTCCGTGTCGTAATTTATGAGATGCAACGGATAAAGGCACATATCATGCGAAAAATGCCTGTGCGATTCGGGCAGATACTGCGTTTTATCGAGCATCACCACGCCGCTGCTATCAATCGCAATATCGTCGAGTTTTCCGAGGATTTCCTCGTACTCTTCCGCACTTTCTCCGAACTTTTCGGCGTAACCTTTCAAGGTTTTGAAAAGATAAATCAAAAGCGACAGATCGAAATTCGAATTCGGTTCGAGATACGCTTTCCGCTCGTTATCGAAAATCTCGGGCGAAGAGGAAACGGGCAGATAAAGTTTGCCGTTTTTCTCCCGCAAAAGCCCTTTTATCGCCTGCCCGACTTCTTTAAAAAACGGATACGCTCTGTTTATTAAGAATTTTTCGTCGTCCGTGTAAAGGTAATATTCGTCGAAACTCTGCGCCGCCCATATCGTCATCGTAGGCGATAAGGAATACTGCGCCCAGCCGCCCATAGCTTTGCCGTCCAAAGTAGAACAGGACGGAAGCAAAAGCCCTTTAACGCCGAAAAATTCTTTCGCAAATCTCTCGTAAGCGGGCTTGAGCCGCCAGAGATAATCGATAAACGCCTCGCCCTCTTCGAGCCTGTTCGCTTTTAAATAGGACTGATAGGAAAGCTCGGTGTTCGTATCGTGGTGATAATCTCCTTTCCACGGCGGCAGACAGTCGTTATCCGCAGTCCACACGCCCTGAAGAGGCATAGGATAGCCGCCCTTTTTCGAACAGCATTTAAACAAATACCAACTCTTTTTATAAGTTTCGTCGATGAGCTTATCCCCCGTTTTAACCGAGGATTTCGCCCAAAATTTCTTCCAAGCCTTTTTATGCTCGTCAAAAAGTTTGTCAAAGCCTTTTTCGGCGGCTTTTATAAGGATTTTTTCGGCATAACCGATATAATCTTTATCGTCATCGGTCGTAGCGAGCGTGTAATAAATTTCATCGCCCGTTTTGTACGTTACTATGCCGAACGAATAATCGGTGCGGGTATTCTGTTCGTACCACTTAAAGCCGTCTTTTTCGAAAAATTTAGCTTTCGGATAATCAAGCGACATTTCGCCCGCGTTGTCGTCAAGCCCCGAACCGCCCTCGGTTTTACCCGAAAGATAAGCGGGAACGTGAAGATTTATTCCCGTATTTTCATAAAGCTTAATAATGCCCGCGTTCGGTTCATCAAACACAAAAACCTCGGCTATAAGTCGATTATCGCCACAAATTTTAACAATTGCGTTATCGATATCGAGCGAATAGCGAATATTTTCAGTGGTTTTTCCGAAATCGAGTTCGATATGCCCCGCGGTGATTTTCGATGGGTACGGCTTACCCATAAATATATCCTCGAAAAGCCTTTCGCGCTCTTTCCAATCTTCCTCTTTTCCGCTCAGAAAAAGTTTAACGAGGTTTTGAAAATTAAATCCTTTTTCAAGCGTGACTTCGTTAGGACGCAAATCCCACAAATCGGTTCTGTCAACCGTTATTTTCAAAGGATGCGAGCTGTAAACAAGACTGCCCGTTTTCCCGTTTCCGAGAGGCAACCCCTCGTCCCACTTTTCTGTTGCCTGCATTTTTATTTTTCTCATAACAATGCAGTAACCCCTTAATCAATATCAAAAATTTTCATTTCGCCCGCCGCAAGCCAAAATGTTTCCGATTTCTTGTTTTTAAACACAACCGTAATCTTATTTGCATAACGCTGAGAAGCATTCACGATTGAAACGCGCCGTTTGTCGGTGTTGTTTACTTTATAATAACTTACAATAGTCGGGAAAGATTTTTCCCCCTTTACAGATTGTATCACATCATCTTCGCACATTCTTTTCGCAGGATCGTAAATATGCCCTACATGATAAACCTTTTCAAGCGTCATTGTATCAAAATATTGCCGATAGTATTCATTAAAAATATACTGCTCGCGAGCGATCGCGTCGAAAAGCGGAGAGCTCATTCTCTTTTTCCCTATAAGCGGATTACCTACATAACTTGTTCCCGCATTATATTGATACAAATGAAACCAGATAATTCCTCTCGCCCCGTGGGCAAGCGCGGTGTAAATCTGCCAACGAATATCTTCTTCCGTGGGCAGACGATAACACCAATGCCCGACTGCAAGAAGGCTTACGTAAAAGGGGATGCCGTATTTTTGCGTTATTTCAAAATACTTGTCCAACACATAAAAATAACTGTTGATACCGCATTCCGTATTCCTGTTCCACTCGAGACATTGAGAATATTGATCGTACCCTATCAACGGAACACCGCTTTCACGCAAAATTTTTTCAACGGCTTCCGTATGGACGCTTTCTTTCGCCCCTATATCCATATCAAAATCCGAGCCACCGCCCCAATATGGTAAAAGGTTTCCGAACGGAACCGTATCCGGCATTTCCTTGATAACAATTTTAGCCGTAAGCACAAAATCGTCTATCTCGTCAAACGTCGGTTCATCTCCTATAAAAAAGCCGAATGTGGCAGGATGTTTTCCGAAATCATTAAAAGCATTTTTAACGCCTTCCATAAATTTCGTTTCACCTATTTTCGCCAAAGTTCTGAAATGAGTACGCTTATCGCAAACGATAAGTTTTAACCCGTTTTTTTCACACCCGTCCAAAATATCAAGCATATCTTGTTTGTTGTGTTTTTCGGGATCAAAAGTAAAACTCATCGGCAAATCGCTCCCGAGGTCAACCCAGTCTTTCACGGCTTCCTTTCCGAAAACTCCGCTTTCTACATAATTCCAAAATCCGAATCTGATTTTATTATCCATATATTTCTCCTGCCAAACCGAATAAATACACCCGATATTTTTCAGTCAATATGCAAAACAAGTCTTTCAATATAATAACATAAAAGAATACAAAAATCAAGGTTATTCTTTTATCCACTTTATTTCCATCGGCTTTAGCTCGATAATCGACTTATTGCCCGACTTATCGTAAAATTCTGTGGTTTGTTTTTCTTTGCTGTTATTGACTATCGCGTACTTTTTACTCGCTTCGTAATAGTTACATTCCGTATTTACGTTTGTTGCATAACACACGTTCAGATCTTTATGTGCGACATAGCACATCGCTTTATATAAAAGCCTGCTGTTATCGAAATTATAAGGAATGCCAGTTATGTAGAAGCTTCTGCCTTTGCCGTAATCGTTTACAGCCATTTTTACTTCGCCGACGTTTACGTTTCTTTTGAAACGATCGCTGAACGCAATATCAAGCACTTTTGTCCCTTTTAAAGCGTAGATATTCTTTTTATCTTCGCCGTAATCGACAGCCGCGATTCCGTCCGTCAATTCATGTACGACTTTTTCAATATTATATTTATCCTCGGAAAGCGTGAAACCTAATTCCTCGTCAACACCCAGAACGTCGGCAAGCTGGAAATACCTTCCGTTGGCTTTGCACGCGGTAGGCTCGCCCACTCCTATAAATCCGCCGCCGTTATACACAAATTCTCTTATTGCGGCTTGCAGTTTTTCATCAATCCATTCTTCTCCGCCGCTGAACGCAGTATAAGCGTCGCCCGCATTGATAAGTACGTCTATAGATTGATTAACGCCGTTTTTCACGTCATCAAAGGACAGAAACTCAACGTCTACGGGAAGCCCGCTCAAAGCTTCAAGAATCCCTTGATATGAATATATCTGCTGATACCAAAGTTCATGAGCGACCATATGACTCATCCAACTTCTCTTCTTTCCCCAGGCATTCAAAAGCCCGACTTTAAGTCTGCAATAAGGCTTTTTGTTATCAATAGCGTCGTAAATCGTTCTGAACTCGTCGGCAATCTCCGCAACCCTGTCCACAAACTTCGGGAATTTAGCAGCTAAGCTCAGATATCCGCCGAAGCCCATTCTGTCGATAGGTTTACGCATAATCGCGCGCCTTGCCGTAAGCCAGTTTTTATTAAGCTCGACAACCGCATTTTCTTCATTTCCGTCATAGAACGTATCCGGGAAAAAGTAAGGCAAAAATCTGCCCTCGTGATACTTGACGTGCGGGATTTCGGAAAGCATTCTTATCGTAACTCCGCCGCCGACTGAACCTACAACCGCGTCGAGATTCATATCTTTGAAATGATCGCCATAAGGCTCAGTGCCTATCCAGCTGTCGCCCAGAAACATCATCGCTTCTTTGCCGTTTGCGTGAACTATATCAACAAGTTCACGAACGGTTTTCGAAACATATTCTTCGATAAGCTCCATATAGTCCTTGAAAACCTTTGTAGGATTTACGAAGTTAGAATGATATGTTCCGTTATCGACGATATCCTCCGATTTGATTTCATAACCATATTTATCCTTAAAACTATCGAAAGCTCTCGGGCTTGCCGTCATAGGATAACCGAACCAATCGACATGCTTTTCCTTACCGAACTCGTTGAAAACCAAAAAGAAATGATATAAGAAAGTCGTAAATCTGACAACGTTTACGTTATCGTTTTCGTCGCACCATTTAAGCAAATTTTCTTTTATATGCTCGAATGTTTCTTTGTATCTCGGCTCCATAACAAGGTGTTTTTCACCCGTCCAGTTATTCGTGATGTAATTATACATCTGCGTGGAATCCCAGATATTCTGAGCAAAGAAATTTACAGTATATTCGTGAAATTTAACGGCGTTTTCTATTATAACTTGTCCGTTTCCGTCGTATTTCCAGGAATTCACTTCCTTATTCGCCGTTCTGTCGAAAACCTGCCAGTACTTTTTCGGGTTTTCTTCGTTGACTTTAAGCTGCTTGCGATAATAGCCGTTTAAAAGATCGATTTTTAAAACAGAATCGAAAGCGGTTACTCTTTCGCTCATCAAAAGCACGTTTTGCAGTTGATCGAGGTGTTTTTCTGCCCACGCGTTGTCTCCGCGAACGACAAAATACGTATTATATACCTTTTCGGCAAGCTCTTTTGCGTTTTTCGGGAGCTTAGTTCCGTCGCAATCACGAACGGCGTCCGCGCCCCATTTTTCTGCTATTATTTTAGTTCCTTCCACGAAACTTTCGTCCGTGGGGATAGTAAATCTTCCTTTTCTCATTTTTATCCTCTGTCTTTAGTTGAACGGTATTACAAAAGCACCGTCGCCGACTGCCATATCGAGCGATAATTTACCGTTTGTCAGATCAACGGTTTCCTGTTTCCCATTTCTGTATAATAATACTTTTGTAGAATCGTTAAATTCAAGTTCTATATTTTTCTTTCCCGAAGCTCCGAGCGGATCAGCAAAATTCACGATCATAAAAGCATTTTTTGCTCCGAAATCAAACTCATTGTCCTCATCCTCGAAAATACCGATAAGAGCATCAAAGGAAGAATTTACGCTTTTTATACGCTCGTAAGACGCGAGATTACGCGTCAACTCATTGAATTGCGCATTGCTACCGAAAGCCATTACTCCTTTCCATTCAAATGCACCATAAGCCTTTTCAAACGAACGCACTTCTTTGTTTACGGATTTTGCCCAAGTGTACGCATTACTCTTTGCGCCTGTGCGGAAATTTATAAGCGCATTTGTTTTGCTATCCGTATCCCCGTTGGAAGAATATACGAAATAAGTCATTTCGTCAACGCCATATGCAAGATTTGTATATGCCTGTAATCTTATATCAGCCGCGGAAGTTATTCCTCTATGATATCCGTTAGCTGAAAGATTAGACCATACAAACCCTCTTTTCTGAACATCGGCGGCTTTTGCTCTCTCACTTATTTCTTCGAGATTCCAAAGATACATATCGTCTATGCCATCCGTCGCGCCGTAAGGATAATGATCGAAACTAACATAACCGAATTTTTTCGCAAGGTTACCGAAATAGTAATCGAGATATGCATTGTAGTTTGCCTGCGATTTCTTATCTTCGCACGGAAGCAGATTCACGAAAGGCTCGCCTTTTGGCATATATTTTTTGTATAAATCGACAACCGAAACGAGTTTCTTCATTTCTGCAAGCGACGGCTCATCTGCAATAAAATGTCCTTTAAATGCCGTCGATGCGGAATATGTCTCTCCGACAAGCATTGATTTTAAATGCTTATCGTAATTTTCCGTGTATCTCTCTATATTATAAATAAGCTCATTGAAAACATAATACTCGATATTATATTTTTCGCTTAATCCAAGAGCTTTTTCAGCATCTGCGGAAACTCTTGCTTTAAGCGCGGCTGTTTTTTCGTCCAGTTCGCTTTCGGTCATTCCTTCGCTCAAACCAACGCGTCCTTCGTATAATCCTAAAGCTTTAGTAAATCCCGCATCGCTAAGATTTTTAAACTGATCATCGTTCATAAGCGCAGTGGGAACCGGAGCGTAAGCCGTAAACGTTATTTTAAAATCGTTATCATATTCAGGGTAATTCTTACCGTCGCTCTCTTTTCCCGTCTCGGAGGTTGATTCACTAAGACTTTCCTTTACGTCGGGTGAACTTGTTCCGCCTTCGTCAAAACAGCAACACAGCGAAAGCAGAGAAAATACAATTACAATTGCAAAACTTACTATTTTTAAATTTTTCATCTTTTTTTAAAAAGGGGGATTTTTTAAATCCCCCCATCCTTTCATTTTACTTTGTCAGTTATCAAGAACGCCGTCGGCAACTTTAGCTACCGGAGCAATTCCGTTATTTTCCGTAACATCTGCCTCAAACAACCATTCTGAAGGATCTTTTTGGAAGTCTTCAATATAGGTAACGCCGTCGGCAATGATTTTAAAATCATCAATCATGATGTTAGCGTTGAAATTCTCGCCTCTTGCGCCGATAAAGTAAATATAATAATCAGCGTTCGCAACATCTTTTTCTATTGTATCTTCGGACGCGGAAGATTTGATCGTACATTTACCGTCAGCAAAGGTGAATGTAAACGTTACCCATTCGCCGTCTGTTTTAGCAAGAGTTCCCAAAGGCATATTGTATATACTTGCCTTGCTTGCGTCTGTTGCAAGAGATATTCCCCACCATGAAGCTTCCGTACCCGTTTTTGCTCTGAAAGAAATTTCGGTTATGTTCGAATATGCTTCTGCTGTGATGAAGCTCATTTTTCCGTCGTCGGGGCAAAGTCTGTTTTTAACATCGATGGAAGCGACAAAGTTTGTATTGTCTTTGATTTCTATCCCGTTTGCAACGACTTTGGCAACGGGTGCGCTACCGTTATTAAGTTCGGTATCGGCATCGAAAATCCATTCAGAAGAATCTTTCTGGAAATCCTCGACATAAGTTTCGCCGTCTGCAATAATCGTAAAATCGTCAAACATTACATTTTCATCGAAATTTTCGCCTCTTGCGCCGATAATGTAAATATAATAGTCTGCATTTGCAACTTCTTTCGTTAACGAATAACCGATTGTGGAGGTTAATTTACATACGCCGTTTTCAAATTTATAAGTGAACAATGCCCACTTTCCGTTTGTAGCAGGTAACGTTCCGAGAGGCATACTGTATATGCTTGCCGTAGAAGCATCTGCCGCAAGAGAGATTCCCCACCAGGAAGCTTCCGTACCAGTTTTAGCCTTAAACGAAATCTCGGTTATATTCGAATACGCTTCGAGCGTTATGAAACTCATCTTACCGTCGTCGGGACAAAGTTTATTCTTTATATCGATGGAAGCAACGTAATTGTTTTTATCGCTTATTTCAATATCGTTTACGATAACTTCGGAAACAGGCGCGCCGCCTTCATTCCACACGTCGTCGATTACAAACAAACCGTTGTTAAGCCCTTTCTGGAAGTCGTCTACATAGGTTTCACCGTCCGCAACAATCGTGAAGTCGTCGAACATTACGTTTTCATTGAAATTCTCGCTTCTTGCACCGATAACGTAAACATAATAATCTTCGTTTGCAATTTCCTTTGTTGCCGAATAACCGATTGTGGAGGTTATTTTACATACGCCGTTTTCAAATTTATAAGTAAACAACGCCCATTCGCCGTTTGTAGCAGGTAAAGTTCCGAGAGGCATATTGTATAAGCTTGCCGTGGAATCATCTGTTGCAAGAGAAATTCCCCACCAGGAAGCTTCCGTACCCGTTTTAGCCTTAAACGAAATTTCGGTTATATTCGAGTAAGCCTCTGCTGTGATAAAGCTCATTTTTCCGTCGTCGGGACAAATTTTATTTTTTATATCCACGGAAGCGACATAATTGTTTTTATCTTCTTTAACCGTAATAATAACGCTGTCCTTTTCTTCGGTTGCAACAGAAGCAAGTACCAAAGTTATTTCCTGTTCCGCTTCAAAGTAAGCATTATACGGAAGATTTACGTCTTCATTTCCGCCTGAAGTTTTAATTTTGAAGGTTACGGTTTCGGTTTCTTCTTTAAGACCTATTTCGTATCTTCCCGCGGTTGCCGCTTTGAACGTCGCTTCTCTGCCGTCCTCAACGTAAAGTTCGACGGTGTTGTCGCCAACGATAAGCTTTGCCGTTTCGAACGGAATATGCGTCGATTCGCTTTCGCTCGTCGAGTCGGAGGTTTCCTCCGAACCTGTTTCCGATGCGGTTTCGCTATCCGAAACTCTTGATTCCAATGTGAAACTATCGGAATCGGCTGACGTACTGTCGGCAGAATCGTTACATCCGCTTACGAAAAGCATAGATAATACCAAAACTACGCTAAGTAACATAATTGCTAATTTTTTCATCTTTTTCTCCTTATAAGTTTGTTATTTTTTCGGTTTTCAAACCGTAAAAATCTTTTACACTTTTGATTGCAATATACGTCTTATTGAATTCAACTCGTCATCGGTGACTCCGCACGCCTGCTTCAGATAATTCTCGATCGCAATCTTTAATTCGCCGTTTTCTTCGCCGTAATACCGCTTAAGATCGTCGATAAAAAGACCAAAAGCTACAAAATTATCGCGATCGTCCTGCATTACGCCGTTTACAAAATTCTTTTTTTCGATTTTTCCGCGATAACGCGCGCCGTAAATCGAAAACGACGTAAATTCGTAATCTCTGATTATATCTTCTTCGGAAACTCCCATAATCGATTCTATCAGCGCAGCAAGCGTTCCCGTTCTGTCTGCTCCGGCATTACAATGGAAATAAACAGGGTAATTATTCTCATCCGCCAGCATTTCAAAAACCTTTTTTATTGCCGACGTCGCGCCGATATAATAACTTCTTTTGTATTCTCCGTAATTCTGAAATTCAGGCAAAATACAACTGTAAGCGTTAAAGCCAGCCTTCAAATAATTCACGTTTGAACCGAGTACGCTTTCTTTTTGCCCACCATCGTCCGCATTTTTAAATCTTAAGTCTATTTCGGTTTTTATACCGAGTTTCTCAAGCATTACGGTTTTTCCGCTTTCGGTCAATGCGCACGATTCTCCGTTATTGAGTTTTCCTCCGCGATAAATTTTCCCGTAAACTATTTGTCCGTTTTCGGTTTCCCATCCGCCGATATCTCTGATATTGTGCGCGCCGTCAACGGTTACCGTTCTTAACGGAACGTCTTTCACTTTAAAACTGTCAACCGATGATTCTTTGTTTTTTCCCACTATTTTATAATAATAAGTCTGCCCGGGAACAAGCGCGCCTCCGATATTCACTTCGGTTTGAAATCTCGTATGAAAAATATCGGCATTATCCAATGATTCATTATCGGACAAATACAAATCGTATTCGCGACCGCCATCGCTTTCCCACTTTATCACGAGATATTGATCGTCGAGAATAACACCCGAATTCTCGGATAAAATATTTATTTGCTCCGATACCGTTTCGGCATTGAGATATTCCCGCGCTTCGGGGCGAAGAATATCCGCTTCACCGCCGTTGTACGGCGCGGATATTATCAGCTTGTCTGTCTCGACGGAAGATTTGTTATCTGCGCAACCGATAAACATTGTAGTCGCCATACAAAAAATCACCGCCACTGCAATCAATTTATTTTTCATCATCTTCCCTTAAGTTATTACACCATTCCGAGGAATCTGGACCAGTTGGTTTTTGCGTAATCGTAATCTTTTTGAATAACCTGTTCTGGAGTTTCCTCACCGTTCTTTACCTTATTGTAAGGCCAACTGCCTCTTGCCCAGTATCCCGTAAGCCCCTTTATTGCGATATCGCTCGTAACGTTAGGCGCGTAAACATAGTTTTCGGCATTTATCGTAAGAACGCTCTTACCGAAAGACGTCATATCTTTATATACGTCTGCCGAAGGATCTTTTTCATAATCGAAAGGTCTTATGTTGTTCGACGTACCCGTGTAAAGAGCGCACGAATCAGGTTCGCTTAAAAATTTCAAAAACTCTTTTGCATCGCTCTTATTTGCCGCCATAGAAGGAATAAACCAATATGCCGCATATTCGCCTTGAATAACTCTTTTATCGTCTATGGTTGTGTACGTCGGCGAATGAAGGATATTTCCATCGTCGTCACTGAGCTGAGGAACGGGAAACATTCCTATTTTCGTATCCGGAACTTCGGCAAGTATCTTTGCGTTTTCCGTCATAAACCACGAACCGTTAAGCATCATCGCCGCTTCGCCGAGTATTACGTTAGTCTGCGCCTCGAAGTGATCCTTCCCTTCGCTTTTCGCCATCGTGTAAGTTCCGACGTTATCGAAGAAGAATTTTTTCAACGCTTTAAGACCTAAAAGCTTTCCCTGAGAATTTGCAGGATTAAATACTTCCGCGTTTTCATAAGAATAGAACTTATCAAGATCGGCTATACCAGAATACTGATAATTCCAGTTTTCTTCACCATAGTAAAGATACCCATCGGCAGCCGCGCCGCAATAAACTATGGGAGCGACTTTATTGTTCGTATCTTTAAGAATCTGTTTGCAAAGATCTTCGAGTTCTTTAGTCGTTGTGGGAACTTTCCAACCATATTTCTCAAACAAACTCATATTGTAGACAAAGCCCTCTGTGTGAGTATATTCGGGAATAGCAACGTGTTCTTCTCTGTAAGTACAAACGGCTTCGGCGTTACCCGTCATCGTTTCGGAGACGGTTTTACCCGTTGAAAGAGTCGAAGAATAAATGTCGTCTATATTTTCAACCCAGCCCGAAATCTTCCAACGCTTTATCGCTTCGATGCTTCTGTAGCTGTAAACATCGGCAACGTTGTTACCCGAATCGAGTCTTGATCCCGTTGTACTTATTATGTTAGGATTGAAATTGAGTTTGACAAGAACGTCGGGATGCTTTTTCATAAAAGCTTGCGCTACTTCGCGATATGCGGTTTCGCCGATACCGCCTTTCAACACTTCTACCTTAAGAATTCTTCTTCCGTCGGCAGATTCGCCGTCATCGTCCGATGCGGAATTTTTTCCGCCGTCTCCGCACGAAGCCAAGGCAAAACAAGTTACCAAAGCCAGAACAAGACTTAAAAGCTTAAAAAATTTCTTTCTCATAAAATTAGCTCCTTTTGATTTTATTTTACAGGGATAACGAAACGACCTTCACCGGGATAAAGTTTGAAAGTATACGTTCCGTCCTCGCCTAAAGGTACGATTATTCTTTGTCCCAAACGATACATGAGAAGTTGCGTAGCATCTTTGAATTGTACCGTCACGGTGTTATCCTTATCCTCGCTCGGTTCGTTCGCATTTACCATCATAAACGCATCCTGTTCGGCGGCGTTGACGTCCTTTGCTTTAAATACGCCGACCAAAGTATCGAGCGAACACTCCTTTACTTTTATTCTGTCGTGTTTTTCGATAGGATTCATAAGGTTTTCAAATAACTGATTGTCAACCATCTCGCTTGCGTTTTTATACATTACGCCGTCCCATTTGTACGCATCGTAAGCGTCCTGCATAGCGTGGACCTCGTTGTTCACGTGTTTTGCCGCTTCATAAACGTAAGTGTATTCGCCCGTGGTGTAATTGTATAAACTATATCCGTCATTCTTCGTATAGTCGGAAACACCGTGTTCGGAGCTGTAAGTGTAATAAACAAACTCTCTGCAACCGAACGCCATCCCCGAATAAATCTGCCATCTGAAATCGCTTACTCCGGTTATATTTCTCGTTCCCGTGAAATCGCCTTTCGCCTGTACGAACGTGCGAACTTCATAATCCGTATTTTTACATTTTTCCGCCATAAGCTCGTAATTGTAGTAATACATATCGCGGATATAATTCTCGTCCGACGCGGTTTTCATAAGAGGATAAAAATCCCAGCAAACATAACCGACGTTCTGAATAACGTTATTGAAATAATAATCCACATATTGACGGTATGTTGTATCTTTATTTTCTGAAAGAGCCGCTGAATTGTCCATAACATACCCGGGAAGAAGATTGACGAAAATTTCTCCGCCCTTTGTTCCGTTCTGAGCAATGTATTTATTGTACAATTCCGCCTGCCACGCTATCGTTTCCATCTCCTGAACGTTAGGTTCATCGAATCCGAAATTACCGCCGTAAGCATTATGGTTGATATATTTATTGTTCTTATCGAACATCTTCGAAATTACTTTATCGAAATCCTCCTTAGTTTTGATCTCGGCAAAGTTTTTACCAAGCCCGTAAAAAGACCAATCCCTGACGAAATATTTAACATTATATTTCTCCGCGAGATTTAAGACCTTTAACGCGTTTGCTTCGGCCTTTTCGCTTCTTTTAGCGATTGTTTCGTATATATCTCCGCCTGCTGCATTGGAAGACCCCTCATAAAGAGCAATCGCCTTATTGAACCCGGCTTCGGAAAGTTTCTTATAATGCTCTTCGGTAAGTCCGTCCACACCGCGATTAACCGTAGGTGCCGCATAAGCCGCAAACGTGACTCCCCTTCCTCCGCTCGGAAACGTCGGCGCTTTTCCGCCGATTGTTCCGCTGTCGGATTTGCCGCATCCCGCAGCTATAGTCGTTATCATCGCCGCAGACAGCATTAAACTTAATAATTTCTTTTTCATAACATTCCTCTTTCTTATCAAAATTTACTTTATCGGAATAACAAACAATCCCTCGCCGGGTGCAAGCGTAAACCTATAAAGTCCGTCACCTTCCAAAGATTCTATAAATCGCTTACCTGAGCGATACGACAAAACAGCTCTTGCGTTTTCAAATTTCAACGTCACGGCATTTTGTTTATTATCGCTCGGTTCGGCTGAATTTACGATCATAAAGGCATCCTGCTCGGTTGCATTTTCGTTCTTCGCCTTAAAAACTCCGACCAATGTATCCTGTGAGCAATCCTTTACCTTTAGTCTGTCGTGTTTTTCTATCGGATGAAGCAAATTTGCAAATAACTGGTTGTCGTTTTCTTTGTCGGCGTTTTTATACATAACGCCGTCCCATTCATAAGCGTCATACGCGTCCGCAATTGCGGCAACTTCGCTGTTTACCTCTTTTGCGGCGTCGTATACGAATGAATATTCTCCCGTAACCGAGTTATACAAAGTATAGCCGTCCTCTTTGGTGTAATTATCCACGCCGTGTTCAGAGCTGTAAGTGTAATATATGAATTCCTTACACCCAAACGCCATTCCCGAATATATCTGCCACCTTAAATCGCTTGCGCCGACTATATTACGCGTCCCTGTCCAATCTCCTTTTGACTGAATAAAAATACGCGTTTCGTAATCGGTCCCTTTACAACGTTCCGCCATAAGTTCATAATTATAGTAATACATATCGCGGATATAATTTTCGCCCGTAGCAGATCTCATAAGGGGATAAAAATCCCAGCAGACGTAACCGAGGTATTGTATTACGTTCTCGAAATAGTAATCCACATACTGTCTGTACGTCGTATCGCAATAATCCGAAAGATTTATGGAGTTATCCATTATAAAAGCGGGCCAAAGGTTGACAAGCATCTCATTTTTCTGCCCTTTTTCTTTCATAACTTCGTTATACGCTTCAGCAAACGGAGCTAAATTTCGCATTGTCTGAATACTCGGCTCATCTGAAGCGACTATACCGTAATATGCGTCATATCCGAGATAGGAATCGTTGCCGTCGAAAAAATCTTCGATTTTTCTCTTGTAATCGTCTTTAGTATTCAACGAAGCGTCGTTTGCTATGGAACTGAAATTCCAATCGGAAACCACATAGCCGACTCCGCCGTTTTTCGCGTGGTTCATTATTTTCGGAATACCCGACGAGATCGGCAAGCCGATAGCATAATCGAAACCCGCTTCGGCTATCTTTTTATAATGCTCATCGGTTAATCCGTCGGCTTTACCGTTTACCGTCGGAGCAACGAATGCGCCGAAAGTAATCCCTCTTTCCGCCGTCGAAAATTCCGGCGCAACGATATCGCTTTCCGTTTTTCCGCTTGTGTTTGCCCCACACCCCGCAAAACAGGAAACGGCAAGCCCCAGAGCTAAAACGAACGACAAAAATCTGATATTCATTTACTCGTCGTCTTTTCTGCGTTTTTTCTTAAGAGCTACGGTAGCGGCGATAACAGCGCCCGTTACGCCGACGCTTCCCGCACCCGCAGAAGCTCCGCAGCCTTTCTTTCCGTCACCGGAAGAACCGCCGTTATTTTTGTTGAGATCCAATTCGTCGTTCCAATTTACGTCAACATTGCCTCTGTCGTAAATAACTTCGGTTTTGGTTTCTCCCGATCCGGTTTCTGGCACGTTGGTATCGGCAAGATCGTAAATCGTCGCAGTGTTAGTGACGGAAAAATCATCGAAAGTACAATAGACGTATCCGGTACACATAATCGCAAGATATCCCGAAATTTCGATATTTTCAACGGTGATATACAACGTATACTCACCCTCGTCCGCTCTCTTCATATAAAGCGAAATCTTATTGTCTTCGCCAACCCACTTGAAGCATACTGCCGCGTCCGACGAGATATCGGCTTTCTTTACCGATTCTCCGTCATAAGTTATATCTTTGAAATAACTCGACGGAATATCTTTAACGATTGTGAATACTTCATCCTGCATTTCGCTTGTTCCCGCAGCTTTATAAAGGAACGTATCGCACTTTTTCCAGTTGGAAACGAGCTTTTTACTATCGTCGTTGTTTATAGTCGGATGAGTTATTCTTGTCGCTATCATTCCGTATGAGCCGTAAGTCTTACTTTTTGCGCTCTTTCTTCCAAAATCGAACCCTATCCAACGATTTGCCGCGGTTCTTTCGTCCGTAGCCATACCAGGCTGCCAACCGCCGTAAATGCTCGTCATTTTATATTCCATAACGAAATTATCGTATTTATATGCCGATCCGAAATAAGTACCGTCTGCGCAACGCTCCCAAACAAGCTCTCCGTCTCTCGCTTCGATCGTTCCCGAATCTGCAAGGTATACAAAATCTTCTTTACCGTCAGGCCCGAAATAACCGTTCGAGAAGTTATGAGAAACAGACTTAGTTACTACTTTTTCAAAAGAATACTCGTTTATTACAAAATTGTCCGCATAAATTTTAGACGTGTTGTCGGTCTGAACGGCAAGCCCCGTAAAGCCTTCGTATTTGTCCACTCCGCCCATACAAAGTTTTTCTTCGCCGTTTTCGTAGACATATAACGTACCGTTCTGAGTTAATTTAATCTTGATAGTCGATCCCTCTTCGGAAGTCAGCCCGACAAACTCGTTGGCATTTCCTTCGGTCTCTTCTGCGTTTCCGTCGGCGTCGAAACGTTCCGCTTTTCCGCCGTTTTTAGTAATCGTATACGCCCATGTATTCTTGAAAGGCGTTCCCGCTGCGGAATCCATAGCAAAGAAATAACTCAAAGAATCGGTATCCGCCGCAGCCTCGTCAAAAATAACGTCGAACGAAACGTCCAGCACCGCGTCGCTCGATTTTAAAAACTTATCGTTCTTCTCTATTTTCTTGGAAAGCATCAACATATCGCCTTTTTTAGACGAATCAAACGCAAGTTTATTAGCTCCGTCTACAAAAACGACCGAATAATCCGCGACATATGACTTTTCTCCGTCGGCGTTTTTAACCGTCGCACCGAGAGCTTCAAAGTTTGTCATCGACTGATTTTCGAAATTGTCTTCGACAACACTGTTATCCTCGGATACGAACTTGAAATTATCGACGAAAACATGCGGATCTTTATCCATGTTTTCCGATGTCTGAACTTCCATTTCGAAATAGCAGTTTTTAAAGCTGTCGGTATCTGGAAGAGTGTATCCGTCGGCCTTTATCGGCTCTGACGGAAATTCCTTTCCCTTGTCCGTAACGTACAGATTAAACGTTTTTTCGGATAAAACCTCTATTTTTACGCTCTGCCATTCGTTTTGCTTGAAAATATCGCAACCCTGAAGAAGATCTCTTCTGTATGGGTTAAACTCTCCGTTTGCGGTCATCATATCGTTTCTCGTTTTGGGGAAACCTATATGGAACCAGTTAGGGGAACAATATTTTATATCAAACGTGATTTCTTTAAGATTTTTAAGCTCATTTTTGCTCACAAGAGCCGCCTGAACCTCGTTTCCGCCCTGACTACCCATTTTTAAAGCGTAAGTAGACGGTATAACTTCTTCCACTTTTATGGTCGAAGAATTTTTCGACCATTTTTCGGCGTCTACCGAACCGATAATAGAAGCATTATCGAAGTTATCGGATGTAGTTGTCTTTTTTTGCGCCGCAAATGCCTGAGCTATCGGCGTTGTCGCAATGATTGCAAGCGCCGAAATAACCGCCGCCGCGGACTTTGCAAATTTTTTCATCATGAATCTCCTTATTTTTTATCAGAATCCGAATTTTTCGGATGTCTTATCCAACAGTTTTTTTACTATAATAATTATGGGTGTAGCCACGACCGTAAAGCATATTCCCATACAAGCGCCCCATTCAAGGTTTGCGCTGCCGCCTTTTATAAGTCCGTTTATCAGATACGCTATTGTTTGCGAGGATTGATTAGGCCCGCCGCCGGTTAAAAGATCTACCTGAATAAACAACATAAACACCGTCGTTATCGAACTTAAAAGTCCTACGGATATAGTAGGCCATATCATGGGAATAACGATCTGAAACAACTCTCTTCCGAAGCCTACGCCGTCAAGCCTAGAATACTCCATAACGTCTTCCGGGAGATTTTCTATTGCTCCTCCGATAATCAGAATGTTATAACCAGTTCCCACCCATAAGCAGTAAAGCATCACCAGCGGGAAAGCCAGATTTTCATCTCCGAACCACGTCGGAATCTTTGTTTCGGGGACTTTAAACACCGTTTCGAGTATTTTGTTTACAGGTCCCATCGACATATCAAACATATATTTATACACCATCGTGTAAACGACTATCGATATAATCGACGGCAGAAAAAACACGATTCTGAATATATGTCTACCCGGGACTTTCTTGTAAAACAAATACGCAAAAATTACTGATATAAGCAATAACACAAGATCGTTAAGCCCGGCAAAAAGCGAATTTTTTACAGCGTTTTTCATTTGCGGAAGTTGTTGCCATTCGTAAAAAAATCGCGTGTAATTTTCTAAAGACCATTTAATCTCCCCCGTTCCATAATTTACCGACTGAAACGACATCGTTATAGAATTGAGGTTTACGTAAACGAAAAATACAAGCCACTGAATGAGCGGCAATGCAAGCATCGCCCATGCAAAAATCGTTCGTTTCGTTTTTATCGTTAAACCCTTGAACGCCTTTTCGTTTTTAATCATTCTTTAAGCCCTCCGCCTATCGTATTGCCCATAAGTTGCTTCTGGAAAATCGCAAAGAAAACGAGTACAGGGAGAATCGACACAACCATCGCGGCAAAATACGTCGGTGCACCCGTCCCTGCTCCTTCGGCGGACAGATTCGAAAGCCCCACCGCTATCGTCGGATGATCTTCATAAAACAACGAAGGAAGCCAATAATCGTTCCAGAAACCGAGAAAACGTATTATCGTAAAAGTCATTATGCCTTTTCTCGCAAGCGGAATCATTATACTGAAAAATATCCTGAGGTCGCTTGCGCCGTCAAGCATCGCACTTTCCGCGTAAGACCACGGCAATGCCTTGAAATACGCATGAAGGTATAAAAACGCGCCTCCGAACGCTCCGCATTGAAGCAATATCATTCCGACGTAAGTTCCCATAAGATGAGTGTTAGACATAAGTTTATACGTTGCGGGAAGAGATGCCACGGTCGGTATCATCGACGCGACTATTACGGTTGTGTACACAACGGAATTTCCTTTGAAAGAATACTTCGCCAGAACGTATGCCGCCATGCAAGATAAAAGCATCGAAACAACGGTATTTCCGAGCGATAACGTTATCGAGTTGAAAAACATTTCCCCGATTTTGAACTGCTCGAAAACGATTTTATAATTATCGAATTTCCACGCCTTTGGCAACCCCAAAGGATTCGTTCTCAATTCAAGATAACCTTTAAACGAACCGAAAACGAGATACACGAAAGGGTATAGCAACGTACAGGCGTAAATCGTAAAAATAACGCATGCAATCCACAACATGACTTTTTGTCTGACAGAATATAAGTTTTTCTGTTCTTTCGAAACTTTTATTCCGTTTACAAATCTCGGCGTTTTCATACACTTTCCTCCTTTTCGTAAGATTTATATAAAAGCATCCCGACGACGGATCCGAAGCCGTGATTACAGCTTGCGTTTTCGGAAAACAGTTCCCATATCGTCCCCGTTTTTTCCGCCATAGGATAAAATTGTTCCACACATTCTCTTACAACGTCTGCATATCTGCATTCCCGATACAATACAAATAATCTTAATATATATCCTATAAAGATATTTGACGGATATAAATTTTCGTTCGCAAATCTCCCGAAGAACCTTTGATAAAACGCTTCGTTTTCTGCTTTCTTCAAGGTTTCCGTGAACAACGCGTAATTCTGACAAGTTTCGGAAACGTTATCGGTGACATTAAGTTTTCCGTTTTTCCTTACAGCGTTGTCGTGAAAGAGTTTTCCGTCAAAAGATAATTTCAATATGGTCTTTTTTATTTTTTCGGACTTATATTTTAAAGTTTCGTCTCCGAGAATTTCTCCCGCAGCTTCCAAAGCGCTTGCATATAACATATTCGACGGAAAATTAACACCGTCCACAAAGTCGTTTGCTTTGCTCCATTCAATAAATATCCACCCGTCGAGATTTTCTATCAAACCGTATTCGTTTTCATACTTTTCGAAGAAACACAGAATGCTTTTTATCCTCGGTATAAATTCTTTCGTAAACTCTTTATCGCCTGTTCTCTCCTCACGATTCCTGAGTTCCAATAAATACCATAAGATCCAGTTAGGAATATAATCGTTCTTATTCATCGTTACCGACGGATAACACATAGGCAGAATACCATCATCGTCAAAGACTTCGTTTTTATAATCGCGGTAATTTTCAAGAAAATTTTGTTCTACGACGTTTTCACCCGTAAAAAAATCTTCCGCCATTGCCAGAAAATAGCTATCGCAAAGCCATCCCGACCGCTCCCTCGACGGACAATCGGTTAAAATGTCATAAGCATTTTGTCTAAACGACCGTGCCGCCGCTTCGTAAACAACTTTTTCCTTTTCACCCTTAAATTTCCACTCTTTGATTTCAGACGGGTTTTCTATACGGATAATCCCGATCGTTTTTAATTCCAGCGGATTATCGGTTATAATCGTTATATATTTTGCAGAATAAACTTCCTGAGAATATAATTCATACTTTCCACTATCAAGCGTCCACTTCAACCCATGAATAATTTGTTCACGATTAAATTTCACCTTTCCGTCTACGAGTATGTCGTCATACGCAATCCAGATATTTGTTTCGGATGAAACCTCGCAACCAAAGTAAAATTTACCGCATTCAACATTTCCGAATTTATATGACCGATAATAATATTTTCCGTCGCAACCGATGTCGAACGATAACAACTCTTTACTTAAAACGCAATCGCATTCGCTTCTCGTATAAGAGTACAGATTTTTACCGCTATCAAGCATTCTCGTAAAATCGTTAACCCACGTTCTGTTCGCTTTATTCGAGGCTGAACCGGACTCGTATTCACTCGCGCAAATCATATGATTCTTCGCATATTTTACGTTTCTTTCAAGAATTTCGGGGCTGTCGATTTCTTCAATATCTACCTTAATCCCTCCAGACAAAGGCGATCTGTTTTCTTTTTGACGATATACCTCAACATAACCTCTTTGTGATGACATTCTTTCCACTTTAGAAAGTTTATCGGTCATAATGAAGCAGTCGAAATCCAACGAGTTTTTTACTGTTTTGTCGCCGCATTTTATCTCTGCGCCGAAATACGCTCCGTCGTCGGAAAAACACAACGTTTTCGTTTCGTTCGCCTGAACATATATATCGATACGATTATCTTCTTTTAAAAGATATTTGCTTATATCTATAACGTCCTTTCTTGCATAACCTTTCGCCGCGCGGGACGGTCCGTAACAAACAAACTTCCCATTAATATAAATGTTATAAATATCTTTTGCAACGATTTCGATTTTTATTTCATCGCCCTTTTGTATTTCGGTGGTGAAACACAACTCTGTATTTCTTGCGATCTTTTTTTTAGCCCGTATTATATGCATTCGACTCACATTCTAGAAACTTTATGCCATTATTTTACCATATTTATTTTGCGCATTCAATAGGTATATTGCTATTTATTTTAAAAATATTGCTTTAATCGGAGCAATTGCTTGATTATTATTTAAACAAAGTTTATAATAAAAATATGAAACAATTTACAATTTTCTCAAATGCGCTGGGCGTTTACAACTACACGTTATTGGCATACGAAAGATCAAGATATATGGGAGACTGGAAAAGTATTCTGCACAGTCATTCTTATATGGAAATACTTTTTATTTCAGACGGCGAAGGCTTTTTAAGAATCCCCGGAAAAGATACCCATATCCACAAAGGAATGATAGTAATAATAAACCCGCTTACGCTTCATACCGAAATTTCGCACTGGTCAAACAATCTGGAATATGCCTGTTTCTCTATCGGAAATATTATTTTCCAACAAGAAAAAACCGAACATAAAGATGTTTTTTTCTTTGATTTTTCCGGAGAGTTTGAAACATTATTCGATGTTTTAAGAGTTATCGAAAGGGAAGAAGTAGAAAAGAAGCCGTTCTGGGAATTCGCCGTAAGAAACGAAGTTAATAAATTTTTGTTATATATTTTAAGAAATACTTCGCTTATCTCGCAACCATACGACTCCAACGAAAAACCCGACGTAATATCAAATATTCATTTGTATCTCACCTCAAGGTTTCAAGATGAGATTACCTTAGATAAATTATCTGAAATATTTTATCTTAATAAATATTACATTTCGCACGCATTCAAAGCCAAATACGGAAAATCTATAATCGCCGAACTTATAGAAATCCGATGCAACGAAGCCGAGCATTTGCTGAAATCCACAAATATGTCAATCGGAGACATCTCTGCCAACGTAGGCTTTAATTCTATCGCTCACTTTTCGAATACGTATAAAAAGATAAAGGGACAAACACCCGAGCAAGCAAAAAAATCTTCTCAAAAAATTTAATTTTAACCCCGCTTATTTTTTAGCTTTTTACGTTTTGACGATAAAACGTGTGCTTGTCTTGATACAAGTCGGCTCGGCTTCGCCTCGCCGAAGACAAGCACACGTCTTTTTTCAACCCATCCGTTATAACGACTCGTTCAATACTCAACCGCGTAAAATCAAAGGCGCGGAAGTTTGCCGCTAAGCCGCTTGGCAAATCTTCCGCGCTGCCTTTGGCTTTTTATTTTTCTTTATTTGAGGGATTAGTCGCCCGTCAGGCAAGATTTGCGCAGGTTTTTAAAAGGGAGCGACCTCTGTGGTCGTAGGAATTTTAAAAATCAAACAAATCGCAGCATCACGGGATGAATAATTTCTCAAATTCAATTGCATTTCGGCATTTGCTTTATTGTCTCCTCGCTTACCGTTCCAACTATACAGCCTTCGTCTATACATTTGAAGTCGTCGAAAAGAAGCAACTTCCTTTCTTCTTGCCCGACCTTCATAACTACATCCTCGGGGAGTATGTCCGAAATAAAATATTGCGGAAGTCCTCTCGAATAGACGATTCGCTCACCCGACTTCTCTATGTATTTCAGAATATAAGCCACAGCCGCTCCCATTTTGCGGTTATCGTCTATCTTCTCAAAGTCGCTTCTACCAAACCTTTCGTTGAAATATGTGTTTTGTGTCGTTGTTTGCCTTTGGTGAGTTATAAGGCTAAAATCATTTACCTCTTGTAACTCTCCCGGCATTGTTCCGTCGGGGATATAAAACAACCCATGAAAATGCAATCGCTTCTTTTCGGGCGATCTTTCCCACACGCCTGCATATTTCCATTGCTTTCTGTTGCTGAAATTCGAGAGGGTTTCTTTCAGTCTTTGTTTGAAACTGTTTTCGTCGTGCTTCTTTCCGTCATAGGTAAATGTTACGAAAAAATTGAAATTTTGCAGGTTTACTTTTCTTACCAACCGCGTCCGCCTGCATATTAAATTCCTTTTCTTGCGTTCGAGGTTGTCGTCAACATAGGTTTCTGCTGTTTTTAAGTCCTTAAACAGCCCCGTCATACCGTCAATTATATGCTTCCGACGAATGTTTCGTTTTAAGTCGAAACTCTCTTTGTAGAGCCTCTCAAAGACTTCTTTCTTAGTCGTCCTCACGCCCTTTGCTTTGACCTTTTTCATAACGGGAACAATTTCGCCGTCAACGAACTCAACCTCTTGCAAAATATGTCCTTCTTCGGTAACAAGCACGGACGGTTCGAGTTTGTCCTCGGCTGGGTTTCCGTCCTCGCCGACTACAATTTCTTTTTCTTTAAACTTTCGCCTCGGTTTCAGCCACCTCGTCGTATGCGGAATCGCTATGTGGTGCGACCCGTCGTAATATACCTTTGCTTTTTCATATATCAAACTTGCCTCCCTTGTCGTATAAAGTGGTGCGGCGATTCGCCTTAACTTACTTATCCTCCTTGCCGTCGCATTTATACAACGAATTTATAAAATAACTGTTTTGCTGTTTCAATTCGGTTACCGTTGCCTTTACCGCGGAATACTCCGCATAATCGTTCAGTCCGACTTTTGTTTTCCGAGCCTGTTCGTTGAAATAGTCCGAAAAACAATCGGTTGAAAACCTTCTGTTGTAAATCTTTCGGTTACATAAATAATACTTTTGTTTCTTTTTCTTTCCGTCCTGCGTTCCTCGCTCTTTTTCAATTTTTAAAATCGAATACCCGTACAAATTGTAATTTACCGCATTACGCTTATACAGCCACGCCGCAATCTTTTTCAATGTGTAAATAAGCAGCGTATTGTCGCCTCTCTTAAAGCGAAAATCCTCGTATAAGTCGATAAACCGTATATAAAACCACTCAATAAACATTTCTTCCAAAGTGTAAAACGATAAAGAAATGTACTGTTCGGAGCAATCTCGAATATGAATTATATCGCATAAATCTCTCGCATCCGCCCCCCAACTTTCGGGGCGTTGCTCGTCGGTAAATACCTTTATAAACGAGAAATTGTCTATCGTTGCAGAGTGCCGACACATTTTGAGCCACGAGTTAAAAAGGTCGTTCTTTTGATTAGTTTCCAAAGTCACCTTTTTGACTTCTTTCAGTTCGAGGTTGTTGCAACGCTCCTTGCCTATTTCAGTTATAAGGATTATTCCGAACTCGAAAGAGCCTGTGTTTTTATTGTTTTCGATTACTTTTCGTCCGAGCCTTAACGTATCGAAATCAAGGATATGCGAAAATCTTCCGTCCGTTTCATTGCCAAAAAAAGATAAATTCCATAACGGGAAATTACCGAGCGAAATTTGCTCGTTTGTTTCCCGAACGGAGTAATTACTCACAATTAAACTACTTTCTATAACGTAAATAAAATACAACATCGCGTAGGTGGATAACACGTCGAAAATATCCTCTTTATACAAGCCGTTGCCGTATGTTGTCGGATATTTTTCCGTGTCATAGCCATATAATTGCAAACCGCTGTTTTTATGCTTTTCGTAGCGTTTCCGCTTCTTTTCTATCCATATTTTTATAGTTGCAAGGTTGTAAATTACCCTATATTGCATACAGATTTTTATTTCTTTCTCGAACAAAATCCAAGGAAAATACGGAAATTTCATATCCGCTGTTTGAAGTCTTTTCAATGCTTCCTGTCGGAACATAACTTCCTGAGATAATGCCATATCTGTGATAAGCGTTGTCTTGCGTTTTCCCATCGAACCGCAAGACATAGAGACAATCGGAAGTTCGTTTATAAACCCGCAATTTCGAGCCTCAAAATGTTTCAGTTTGTTTAACGCCTTATTTTTGCGAATTTTTCCCCATATAAATAAGCCTGCAATCACAAACACCCACGGCGGAATTGTTTTGAAAACCACCTGCAAATCTATAATAAGTTTTGCTATCTGAATAAACACCCCGGGGATATCGAAAGAGATTGCAAAATAAAAATAAAATGATAGAAACGCCATAACCATGCTTACAATATTTAGATTGAACAACCACATTGCAATCCACGTTATCCAAATATACTTTTTAGACTTAATAAACTCAAAAAGTCCTTGTATAAGTCGATAAACAGGCAAAAACACCTTATCTTTAACACACAGTAAAACTTTTAAAGGCTTAGTGTTTTCGCCGTGTTTTATGTTCATTTCCGAGTAAATTCGCTTCGCTATAACCCACAACGCTATTATACACGGAAAGAGCAATACAAAACTTTTACTCACCTTTACCGCTATATTATTTAAACCCGCAAGCCACGAAATAAAATTGCCTTTGCTGATAAAAGTAGTAAGGAATTTTACTATTTGACGTTTAAACTCTTCCGCCGTGGTCGGCAAATATCCGCTCGCTTTGAAAACATTTGAAAATGCGTTTACGGTTGGCGTGATATTGCTTTCACCTTTAAAAATAAGGCTGAAATATGCTAAGGCAAACGACCTTGTAATAACAGATACATATATCGATAGGGCTATGACAGGAACAAACGACAAAAGAACGGCATTTCAACAAATGCTATCAGACAGCGAAAAGAAAACGTCATGGGAAGTCGTGTTGGTTTACGCAATAGACCGTTTCGGAAGAAACTCAATCGAAATCGCCGTAAATAAACAACGACTTAAAAAGAACGGAAAAATTCTCATATCCGCCACGCAACGCACAAGCGAAAACATTGACGGAACTAAAAATCTTGACGGAATATTACTTGAAAACGTTTATATCGGCTTAGCCGAATACTACTCGGCGGAACTTTCTCAAAAAGTAACGCGCGGACAACTTGAAAATTTAAGCAAAGGGAATCACATAGGCGGCCCTGTTCCGTTCGGCTATCGTTCGGAAAACAAAAAAATCTATATCGACGAATCTCAGGCTGAAATAGTTCGCGAAATATTCGAAGAATACATTAACGGAAAAACAGTACCGGAAATAGTAGCCGATTTAACCGACAGAGGTATTTATTACAACGGGAAGCCTTTCTCTTGCAACACTATGTATAAAATGATGAAAGCCAAACGTTATGCGGGGATTTATTATTATAAAGATAAACTTTACGAAAATATATTCCCCGCTATCATCTCAAAGGATACCTTTTCAAGAATACAAACCCTAATGGCTGCAAATCAGCTTGGGAAAAGGAGCACAGAAGTCGAATACATTTTGCGAGAAAAATTAGTATGCGGGTATTGCGGAAAATCGATGCAGGGAGATTACGGAAGGTCTCATACTGGAAAACTTTTCTACTATTATATTTGTATGGGAAAGAAAAAACTTCGTAATTGTAACAAAAAAAGAATTCGTAAAGATTTATTGGAAAAAGTCGTTATCGATACCACAGTGAATTTATTAAATAATGAGGAATCATTAACCTTAATAGCAACGGAAATCATCAAACTGCATAGCGAAAAAACCGAAAGCGAAAGTATGCTTAAAATTCTTTCGGAACAAAAAAATGAGGCCGTTAAATCATTGAACAATATTATGAAAGCACTCGAAGCAGGAATAATCAATGATACAACTAAAAACAGAATGGCTGAACTTGAAAGAACGATAAAGGAATTCGACAATAAAATTTTGTACGAAAAAGCAAAAATTGAAAATTGCGTAACCGTTGACGATATTAAGAAATTCGTTTTAACGGCATTAAAAAAGACTTCTTACGCGCTGATAAGAAATCTCATAAAGCAAATCGTCGTATATGATGACAAAATAGAAATTTTCTACTACTATACAAGCAAAAATCCCGACGATAACGGTCGGGATTTTACTTTGATAGAGGGTTCGGATAACTACCCTTTGGTGCACCTTCGGGGACTCGAACCCCGGACCCACTGATTAAGAGTCAGTTGCTCTACCAACTGAGCTAAAGGTGCGATGGTGATTCATCGGGGACTCGAACCCCGGACAACATGATTAAAAGTCATGTGCTCTACCGCCTGAGCTAATGAACCATATTAAATTTTTGCCCCTGTGAAGCTTGCGCTTTTGGCTGGGGTGGCAGGATTCGAACCTACGAATACTGGAATCAAAATCCAGTGCCTTACCGCTTGGCGACACCCCAATATAAATAATGGGGCGGGAGATGGGAGTCGAACCCACGACCTTCAGGACCACAATCTGACGCTCTAACCAACTGCGCTACTCCCGCCATAAGGCTTGGTGCGCCTGAAGGGATTCGAACCCCTGACACCCGCCTTAGAAGGGCGGTGCTCTATCCAACTGAGCTACAGGCGCATTTTGTGTCGGCAGAATCCCTGATTTATCGAACAAAGCCGATAATGGAGCGGGTGATGGGAATCGGACCCACGCAACCAGCTTGGAAGGCTGGTGTTCTACCATTGAACTACACCCGCGTCACTCACAATGCTTGTATATTCTATCAAAATATCCGAGCATTGTCAAATGATTTTATACCGTTTTCAAAAAATTTTTAAGATTATTTTTGCCGATTTCGTTTAAACTTTTTTTCGGGAAAAAATAGCGATTTTCCGAAATTATCAGACCGTTATTTAAGCCATAACCAAAGCAGTACGGCTACGCCCGCAAAACACGCGATCGCAAGAAGAAGTCTCGGCAAATAATACAGATACGCCGCTTTGATCATTGCCCGACGTTCCTTTTTCGTTACGTTTACGCCCTCGTCCTTCTTCTTTTTTCTCGCGACGGACGGAAGGTTTTCCATACTGTAAACAGTGTGTCCGTCGTCGATATAAACGGGTTTTTGTTTTTTCGGCTTGCGCTCTTTTTTCGTTTCTTTGTCTCCCGCCGTGTTTTCCTTTTCGTTTACTTTGCCGTTCGGTTCTTCGGACACGATCATTCTCCGTCCTTTCCGTCGGCGTTATTTACGTTACTTTCCGATTTCTCGGGTTCGGTCGGGTTTTCGCCCTCCGCCTTGTTTCCTTTACCCTTTAACTTATTTAAAAAAGAATTGGCTTTTTTAAGGTCGGCAAGACGTTTCTTCTCGGCTTCTTCCTCGGCGCGTTTTCTTTCGAGTTCGGCATATTCCTCGTCGTATTTGGCAAGGTTTGCCATAACCTCCTCGTCGTAAAGGTGGCAAGCTACGAAATGTCCCTGTTTTGCCTCGTGATAGCTCGGTTCGTGAATTTTGCACACGTTCATACACTGCGAGCAACGCGTGTGGAATTTGCAACCCTTAGGCGGATTTGCGGGGGACGGAATATCGCCTTCCAGAATGATCCTCTTCATCTTGTAATCGGGATCGGGAACGGGAACGGCGGAGAACAACGCTTTCGTGTAAGGGTGAAGCGGATTGTCGAAAATTTCGTCCGTTTCGCCAAGCTCCATCATATTGCCGAGGTACATTACGAGTATCTGATCGGTGATGTATTTTACAACCGAAAGATCGTGAGAAATGAACACATAAGTAAGGTTCATTTTGTTCTGTAAGTCCTTCAATAAGTTGATTATCTGGGCTTGTATGGAAACATCGAGTGCGGAAACGGGTTCGTCGCAGATGACGAGACGAGGGTTTACCGCAAGCGCTCTCGCGATGCAGATACGCTGCCGTTGACCGCCCGAAAACTCGTGCGGGTAACGGTCGTAATGCTGAGGCTGCAAACCGCATTTTTTCATTATTTCGAGTACATAAGAATGCACTTCTTCCTTAGGCACGATTTTGTGAATTCTTACGGCTTCCGCGATAATGTTGCCGACCGTCATTCTCGGCGGCAAAGACGAATACGGATCCTGGAAAATAAGCTGAATATCGGTACGATATTTACTCATTTCCTTACGGCTTATATTCGTTATATCCTCACCCTCGAAGATGATCTGTCCGCCGTTCGAGTCGTAAAGCTTCAAAATGGTTCTGCCGAGCGTGGTTTTGCCGCAACCCGACTCCCCTACGACGCCTATCGTGGTACCCGTTTTCACCTTAAAGCTTACGTTATCTACGGCTTTAAGATATGCTTCGGGCTTGCCGAACAACGATTTTTTTATTACGAAATATTTTTTAAGATTGTTTACTTCGAGAATATATTCTCCGTTATATCCCTTTTGTTCTATGGTATTGTCCATTTGTTTTCTCCGATTTTTACGCCGTACCGCGCCGGATTGACCGAACGCAAAACGACTTTACGGGCATTCTCTGATTATTCCTCGTATAAATAGCAGGAAACGAAATGCTCGTCGTTAATCTTGATTTCTTTCGGGTATGCCCCGCTGCATTTCCCTATACATTTCGAGCATCTGTTCTTGAAATAACAGTTGTTCGGGAGGTTTATCGGGTTCGGAACCTGCCCCGGTATCGAATAAAGCGGAGCGTTGGAGTCCGAAGTTATAAGCGGTTTACTCTTCTGCAAACCCATAGTGTACGGATGCAAGGGGTTATGGAAAATCTCCTTTGCCGAGCCGCGTTCGATGACCTTGCCCGCGTACATTACGACTACTTCGTCCGCCATTTCGGCGATAACCCCGAGGTCGTGAGTGATGAGCATTATCGAACAGCCCTGTTTTTCCTGCAAATCCTTCAAAAGTTCGAGAATTTGCGCCTGAATGGTAACGTCGAGAGCCGTTGTAGGTTCGTCCGCAATGATAAGCTTGGGATTGCCCGCAAGCGCCATCGCTATCATTACCCTTTGACGCATACCGCCCGAAAGTTCGTGCGGGTAAGCGGCGTAAAAACGCTCGGGCATCGAAATTCCGACTTTTTTGAGCATTTCGATACTGTAAGTCTTTACTTCTTCTTTGGAAAGTTCGGGCTTATGCAAAAACGATACCTCGTCGAGCTGATAACCTATCGTGAAAACGGGGTTTAAGCTCGTCATAGGCTCCTGGAAAATCATCGTTATGTCCTGTCCGCGGATTTTGTGCATCGCTTCGGTGGGCATTTTCGTTACGTCGTAGCCGAGTTTCTTTCCGTCCGCGTTATAACCCGCTTTGTCGGAATTAAACCTTATCGCCCCGCCCGTTATCTGACCTTGCGGAGCGGCGACGAGCTGCATTATGGAAAGCGAAGTTACGCTTTTTCCGCAGCCCGACTCCCCTACGACGCCCACGATTTTATTTTTCGGAATGGAGAACGAAACGCCGTCTACCGACTTTACCGTTCCTCTGTCCGTGAAAAAGCTCGTGTGAAGATCGTCTATTTCTACGATATTGTTTTCGTCGTTCATGGGTGCGGTATACTCGGCTTCGGTGCGTTTAACGCGCTTTTGAGCCTCGTAGTATCGCATTTGTTTAACATTATATTTTATTATTTCACGGCTCTCTTTTATAGTGAGGTAATCCGTATTTTTCTGTTTTTTAATCATCTGACACCTCGTTAAAAGACCTTACTTTCTTGCCTTGGGATCCATTGCGTCACGCAGACCGTCGCCGACAAAGTTAAATCCGAGAACCGCTATAACTATCATTATACCTGCGGGAAGCCAAACGTTTACATGATACTGCAAAATTTCGCGGATATCCGCTTTCGCGATCATCGTACCCCAGGCTGCCTTCGGGTGCTGAATACCGAGTCCTAAATACGAAAGCGTAGACTCGTACAAAATTACGCTTCCTAAGCCCAACGTCATCGAAACGATAAGCTGAGGCATGACGTTCGGAAGAAGGTGAACGAAAATTCTCCTCCATACGGGTATACCCATAACTTCCGTCGCCGTCATATATTCCTGCTCCCTGAGCATGAGTATCTGACCTCTTACGAGCCTTGCCACGCCGCTCCAACTGAATATGGTTATCATCGCCATCAAAAGGTATATCTGAGCGTTAGATTCCGGGGGAATCTCCCACGATTTGATAACCGACGCGGCTATAAGCAAAATGGGAAGCGTAGGCACGCAGTTGAATATATCGACTATTCTCATTATGATCTGATCGACCACTCCGCCGAAATAGCCCGCTATTCCGCCGAGTATTACGCCGATAAGCGTTTCGAGAATTACTACTATAAAGCCGATGGTAAGCGATATTTTACCGCCGTACATAAGTCTTGTAAAAACGTCCATACCTTCGTCGTCCGTTCCGAGAAGGTGATCCCACGAGATATCCTGATATCTTCTTACGGGAAGCCATATCGAAACGACTTCGGTCGCGGTAATTTCGTTGCCGTCTTCGTCTTCGTAAATTCTTACGATTTCGTTTTCGTCCAGAATAGGTCTTTCGTCACGTTCGGTTTCACCCCATTTCGTGTAGATTTTGGGTCCGAGGAAAGAGAACGCGAACAAAAACGCTATCATTATAAGTCCGACAATGGAGAGTTTGGAACGGAAAAATCTTCTCATAACGAGTCTGAAAGGACTCATTTCCTTGTAGGTTTCGAGTTCTTTCACTTCCGTTTCGGCTTTGACTTCCTCCGCGGCTATTTTTTCGGCTTCCGTTTCCCCGCTTGCCTTATCGGCTTTTTTCACTTCTTCTTCGGCGATTATTTCGATTTCTTTTTCATCCATATGTTTAATCTCCAAGTTTAACTCTCGGGTCTACTACCGAATACATAATATCCGAAAGAAGCGTTCCCAAAACCGTAAGCACGGCGAGGAACATATTGTAACCCATTACGAACGGTACGTCGCCTTCGTACAAAGCCTGATATGCGAGACCGCCGATACCGTTTATGCTGAACACTTTTTCCGTTATCATCATTCCGCCGAAAAGCGAAGGAAGAATACCGGCAAGAAGAGTTGCGAGAGGTATGAGCGTGTTTCTGAACGCGTGCTTGTAAATAACGGTTTTTTCGGATAAACCTTTCGCTCTCGCCGTTCTTATGTAATCGGAACTCAGAACTTCGAGCATGTTCGTTCTCGTGTAACGCATAAGTCCGCCGAGCGAAAGAATTACGTTGACGAAAATCGGAAGCACGAGGTGGTGAAGCATATCGCCGAGGTTCATAAAGAAGCCCGCGAAAGTCGCCGTGTCGTAAGTTTTGCTCGTATCGACGAGTTTTGACGGCGGGAACCAACCCAGATCCACCGCAAACACCTTAACGACGATTGCCGCAAAGAAGTATGTGGGGAGCGAAATACCTATCATCGTAAGCACCGTTACGGTGTAATCTCTGAAAGTGTACTGATGCGTCGCGCTGGTTATGCCGAGAGGAATAGCGATAAGGAACTGCAAAATAGTCGCAATCAACGCTATCGAGAACGATATCCACATATTCTCGCCGATAACTTCCGCAACGGGTCTCTGATACTTGAAGGATTTTCCGAGATCGCCTTTCATAAGATTGCCTATCCAGGTGAAATATCCCGAGAAAATCGAGCCGAGTTTCTGCCAGCCGGTCGCGACCGTGTATTTCGCAACGCCCTCGGAAAGCGCGTTCGTGAACTCGCCGGTAGTTTCGTCGAAATCGTCCGTCATTTCGGAAACGCTTATTAAAAATTCTTTGTTTTCCGTAAGCGTTACTCTATACTGCCCCGTGGAAAAAAGATTTTTTCTGATCGTTTTTTCCGTGGTGATTTTATTTCCGTCATCGTCTACCGTTTCGACCGTTTCCGTTTCGTTGATGAAGATAATAACCCTGTAAAACATTCCGTCCGAGGTTTTGGAAAGTTCCATGGTGTAATCGCCTTTTTTGAACTTTCCGGCAACGAATTCGTAAGCGTTTCCGCCCTCTTCGACGGCTCTGTCGTGATTGGCGATCTTAACCTTTCTCGTGTAAACGCCCGAAAGGTCGTATTCCTTGTCTTTTTCGCCGTTTTCGCCTTTGACGGTAGTTTTGAAACCGTCTTTAAGCTCGACTTCGAGGTATGCTTCGGGCATGGTAAGACCGTAAAGTTCCTTGAAGTTATCGATATCGTCCTCCGTAAGCGTGGACGTGTTAAGCTTCGGCAAATACGTTCTGTCGACGAAGTCGTTGGGCATCATTCTTACGAGAGAATAAATGATAACGGATACGCCGAGCAAAATTATCACGGAAATACCGAGTCTTTTGAGAATGTATTTTAACATATTTTATCCTTTTTTAACAACGAACCCTCGCGCCCTTTTTCGAAATAAATTATCCGATAAAAAGCGCGAGGTCGGTGAAGATCGGGTTTTTACTTATTATCTCTCGATAAGAGACATAGAAGTAAGAGTGCTTGTGAGACCTTTGAACGAGGTCGGATTCTGATAGAACGTGTTTGCGTCTATCTTATACTGGTTATATGCGAACAAATCCTTTCTCTGGTAAGTGGGAAGCTCTACGGCGAGTTCCATTATCTTATCGAGCGCGTCGGCATATATCGGCTTACGAACGTTCTGATCGGTGCTTTCTCTGCCCTTATCGATAAGTTCGGAAAGTTTTACTATGATATTTCTTTCTTCCGAATATTTATCGCCCGTAGCTTGAAGAATTTCACGATAACCCCAGTTAAGAACGGAAGTTGCCTTGGAATCCTTATGATATACCTGGTACATATCGGGGTCGATCGTGGAACTCCACGCCGCCGCCCATACGGTCAAACCGCCGCTTGCGAGAAGCAAAAGCGCGTCCTTATCGTTTTTAACGGTTATCGAGAAGCCGACTTTATCGAGAAGTACTTTGGCTTTCGTCATCGTTCCGAATGCCGGGTGATCGTTGGAGTCGCCCGCAACGGTGAACGTATATTTAAGTTCGTCGCTCTTTCCGCCGGAGTCTTTGGAATAAATTCCGCTTCCGCCGAGCGTATATCCGTCTTCTTCGACGAGCATCTGCAAGTAAGCTATCTGCTGAGCTTCGCTAAGAGTAGCATTGCCGCTTTCTACCGCCTGCTTCGAAAGCGCGCCGTCGTTTATCAAACCGAGAATATAATCTCTGTATTCGCCGTACACTGCGTATTTATATCCTTTACCCTGCGTTTCGAGAAGGTTCTTCGGGATAGTTCCGCCGATATACGGATAGTAAGGAATTACTTCGTCGGGATATGCCCAGTTCGTGGTGGACATAGGACGGTTGATGGCGGTTGCCATAGTTTTATAATACTTAACGCATTCGTTGGTATCGAGAGCGTGCATTATCGCTCTTCTTACATGAATACCGGGGACTTTACCTGCGTTGATACCGATATAACCGTAACCGCTCGTTTCGACTTCGTTATGTTTTATACCCTTGCTGTCGAGAGTTTTGATCGTATCGGGGTTTGCGTTCGGCTCGATGAAATCGGCGTGCTTTGTTTCAAGGTTGTCGATCATGTTGTTTGCGGAAAGAACGCTGTATCTTATTCTGTTGATTTTCGCAACGTGATACTCTTTTCCGTCGGGAGCCGTTTTAGTCCAGTCGGAACCGTCTTCGTTCTTGTTCTTAGCGAGATCGTAGTAAGGATTGCGCTCATAGCAGATAAGACCGATACCGCCGTTGAACGTACCCTTATCTTTGGAAACCTGGTTGAGATCGACGTTCGCGTCGGTTGCGGTTTTCAGAAGTCCGCCGCCGGAAAATGCCGCCGCATATGCGCCCGCGCCTACGGGAACGCCGTTTTTGTCGGAGTTTTTCAAAACGTTTTCGAAGAATTCCGAACTACCGTATTCAACGCCGAAGTTTTCTTCATAGTCGAACTTGGCAATATGTTCCGCATCCGAATAATAATACATCGGAGCGACGCCGATACCGAAGTTCCATATAGCTTTCGGGTCAACTTTGTTGATCGTTATCGAAAGTACTTCGTTTCCTTTGGTTACCGAGCCGTCTGCGGCATATTCGGGTTTTTCGTAAGTCGTGGAATTGCCTTCGTCGTCCGTCAGAGTGAACGCCTCGTCCTTATTGACGAATTTGATACCGGAGATATTCTTGAACTGTCTCTTCGAGCTGTCGCTGTAATATTTTGCGAGTTCGTCGCCCGTAAGGTAGTTGAAGAGGTTTGCGGAAGTCGCGCTCCAATACTGAACGACCTGATCCGCCTTGTCGGGAAGCCAGTCTTTTCTTACATAGCTTACGATTTCGGCTACAACGGCTTTTATCTGATCGCCTTTATTGCTTGCCGTGCTGTTTTCCGCGTCCGCAAGCTTCTTTTCAAGGTCTGCCACGACGCTTTCGGGGATTTTATAAGTAAACTTGTTCTCTTTTTCGTCGAACGTTATCATTCCTTCGTTATAGAAGAACATCTGAACGTCGCTCGTAAGTTTAAGGTCGCTCTTGACCTTTTTGTTGTTTTTATCTTTGTAATAGAAATCGAGATCGCTCCATGCGCCCTTAGCCGCGTTGAAGTCGGATTGAAGTTCTGCTTCGAAATACTGAACCGCTTTGTCGTAATCGGCAAGAATGTTCGCGTAAGCTTCGTTTCCGCTGTTTTTCGAGAACTTGTCAAGCTCTTCTCTGAGCTGTTTTTCGCTCGAAAACTTTTTGCTTCCGCCGAGATCGTCTTTGATCGTGTTGTACGCGTCGACAAGGTTTTCTATTCTGTCTCTTGCGGCATTTTCAAAGGTAACCATGAAGTTATCCTGCTCGCTTTCTTCCGTCGTCTGCGTTCTGTACTCTTTAAGTCCGACTATATCGGTAGAATACATCGTGCTGGAACCGGAATAAACGGGATCTAGATAAACGTAGAAGTTAAACAATACGTCTTTCATCGTAAGGGGCGAACCGTTCGAGAACTTGATATTGTTTTTCAAAACGAAATAATAAGTCGTCGTATCTCCCGAAGCCGCGCTGTTATGAACGATTTTAACGTCTTTCGCGATTACTTCTTCGTCGTCGCCGTAAGCGGGGTTACCCTTTGCGTCGTTGGTTAAAAGACTGAGCTGAGTCATACCGAGAATGGTTCCGTCCGTTCCCGAAGTGTAGAAAAACGGGTTGAAAACGCCGTCTACTTCGAGCGTGGAGAAAATAAGCGGGTCTTTCTCGTTATCGTAAGTATCGTGCGGTCCCGTGCTGTCGCCCGTACTGTCGTTTCCTGCGCTGCTGCCGTTGCAGGACGATACGCCGAGAATAATTCCCGTCGCCGCGCCGCCTATTATAACAACGCACAAGACGATGGCGATTACTTTTCTCGCTACGCTTACCGCAAGAAAGTTTTTAATCTTTTCGAAAAATTTCATTGTCTTTTTGCTCCTTTATTTTTTCGTGTATTTTTAACGTGATTTGTATTTTCCCGGTTCAGGCGTTTTCTTTCGCCAATTCGATTTTTTCGCCTTTTCTGCTTTCCGTCGAAGCGATCACGAAATCGCATCCGTCGATCTTTACGTTTTCCGTCGTTCTTGCGTAAACGTGTTCGGCTTCGTAGAAGAAGGGTTTTTCTTCGTCGCCTCTTAACTTGCTTGCGATTATCTTGACCGAAACGTTGACGTTCGTTATTTCCGCGTTGTAAATGTTATCCGCGAAAGACGAAACGTAAAGTTCGGAGATCGAGTCGTTTCCGACGTCCGCGTTTATCGTAACGTCCGTAAAGTTCACGTTTGAAATCTTTATCGGGTTTGCCGCATTCGCTTCGCCCGCGGCTCCGATATCGGCAAAAATACTTGCCGTCATAGGCGCGTTTATCTTATCCATATACGAGCGGCTGATCGCAAAGTTGCTTACAGAATACTTCGTTCCTTTGTTTTCGGGGTCGTAAGAATGAATTCCGAGATAGTTGAACGTGCCGTTTTTATCGGTAGCGAACGCGTTTCTGAAACTGTCGCCGAGAGTTTTTCCGCCGCAATCTATATCGTTCATCAGAAGAAGCGTTTTACCTTTCAGTTTGTTTGCGCTGTCCGACAAATTCGCGAAATCGTCGTAAGAATACAAAAGAAGATAATCGCCTTCGATATATTCGGCGTAAACCTTTATCGTAACGTCCGTATCGGACTCTCTAAGATTGCCCTTCTCGTCGAAATATGCCGCGTAATCGTTTTCGTCCGGTTTGATACTCTTATACAAAAGAGTGTAACCGTCTCTCGTGTCGGCGGCGTCTATTATAGCGTCGAGACTGAAATCGAAAGAAAGAAGCGGTCTCGCAACAGAGGTGTTCACCTCTTCGAACTGCCCGTCTTTCATATAACCGATACTGTAAATATACTGCGTTTTCTTCGCCCAGTTGGCGTAAAGCGTAACGCCTTCGTCGCCTACGGTATCGTTATCGAAATCCCAGGGTTCGGTAAACTCCGCGTCTTTATACCAGCCCGCGAAATTATATCCGAGTCTTTCGACTTTCGCCGTTCCGTCGCTCCCTATGGGTATGGCTTTTATAAGACGCTTCGCGCCGTCGGGGTATTTGTAGTACACGACAACGTCTTCCTCGCTGTTTTTGTATGTACCCTCGTTGAGATTATATATGACCTTTATTCCTCTGTCTTCTCCGTTTCCCGAACAGGACGAGAAAACAAACAAAGATAAGGCACATATAACAGCCGAAATTAAAATTGCGAATAATTTGAATTTTTTCATATTTTTCCTGCAAATTAAATGTTTTTTGCGCTTTTTATTTTTTCTGCAAACCAAATGTCTTTGCGCTTCTTATTTTTTCTGCAAACTAAATGTTTTTGCGATTTTTATTTTTCCCGCAAACCAAATGTCTTTTGCGCTTTTATCGTGTTTTAAGGGTTATGTTATTAAACTTTTCGGACGCATTATTATCGCATAACAAAGTGTATACACAAAGCGCATAATAAAACTATTTATGCGTCGCACCGCGCAAAAACCCATTTTAGTACATTTTCTATTGTATCATTTTTCGTAATTTTAGTCAAACAATTTCCTCCGAAATGCCTTGCACGGGTTGATTTATATACATTTATTTGCTTATATTTGATATAAATTACACTTATATTGCATTGTTTTATGCAATTATGCGTTTTAAAATTGCACTTTATGCATTATAATACACCTCAACAAGCTTTTGTATCTGTTTTTCAAAAAACGGAGATTAAAAGGCTTCTCCTGCCCGACCAAGCTTCCCGCAGGCGGGCGAACATTGTTCGCCCCTACGATTTTTTATGTAAATCTTCTTTATTTTTTCTTACATTCACTAACTAAAAAAACGAGCATTGAAAGGCTTCTCCCGATAGATTTACTTTTTCAGAGCAATAACTTATTCGGGGAGAAGCTGACGGCGGAGCCGGCTGATGAGGGGTTTTATATTACACTTTTTATATCTGTTTTTTTAAAAAAAACACTCAATCCCTCTTTTTGATATCTGTTTTTCAAAAAAAATAAATCACTTTCCCCTCATCCGTCGGCTTCGCCGCCACCTTCCCCCAATTTTAAGTGTTTCACTTTATCCGACCGCTTCTATGTGGGAAGGCTTTTCGATATTTGTTTTTCAAAAAAATAAATCACTTTCCCCCTCATCCGTCGGCTTCGCCGCCACCTTCCCCCGATTTTAAATGTTTCACTCTATCCGACCGCTTCTATGTGGGAAGGCTTCTTGATATTTGTTTTCAAAAACAAATCGCTTTCCACCTTCCCCCGATTTTAAGTGTTTCACTTTATCCCACCGCTTCTATGTGGGAAGGCTTTTATTAGGAGAAAGCTTTTTGTTGAATTTCCGAACATAACACAAGCTTTGCTCGGCTCTTTCGGAAATAATTAAATATTGCGCATAACAAAAGCCCTCTCGGAAACGAGAGAGCTTTTGTTGTGTTAAAAATCAAAACCGTTCGGTTTTATTAAATTGTTACCAAACCTTATCGGTTTTTAATTTTATTTTTTTGCTTACGGTTTCTTACAGCGAGAATCCTTCGCATTTTAATTTTGCTCCGACAAAATAATACATTTTTTCACTGCTAACTGTTTTATAACCGTTCCAACTAACGACCGTAAACGTATCACCACTGAGAGTTGCGGTCATAACTTTTCCTACCCATCCGGGCTTATTTTCGCCGTCTTCAACAACAGTTATAGTCAACGTTGTTCCGTCAAATTCTGCGGTGAATTTAGCCGTGTACTTATTGTAAGAAGAGCCTTTTTGAATTGTTCCACTTAAAGAACTTGCATTATCAAAAATAATGAATAAGTCACTATTGCCTTCGTCATATTCGTCATAGTATTTACCGCCGAATGTAAGGTCTGCAAATATACTCTTTCCGAGGAATTTCTTGTTCGCAACGTCAATGCCGTAAGTTGTAGAAGTCTCACCGTCGTAAATCGTGATGTTCGATCCGCTTACAACATAAGTCTTTCCGTCGCCCGCACCGCCGTAACCGTCAAGCGTTAACGTGCTGTTATCGGGTAAGGTGTAAGTACCTTCATAACCGTCGAGAACTTTGCTGTACGTTCCGTTTCCGAGATCGATAACGACTTCTTTCATCGAATTTGCAGTAACGAATTTAATCGTCCTTTCGGCAATTATCGTGTAATCAGCCGCAACGCCGCCGACCGTAAGACTGCCGAAGCCGTCAACCACGATTTCGCCGTAGTCACCCGTATAAGTTCCGCCGAGTCCATCGTTTTCAATAACGGCTTTTCCGACAACTTTAACAAAGATCGAACCGTTTTTGTAAAGTGTGATATTATTATCCTTGATATCTTTAACATTGATACTATCATCCCACGTTACATTTGCGATTATTTTGTCTTTATACAACAATGCGGTTTTAGTCGTATTATCCGTGTATGTAATAAGAAGATATACAATGTATTTACCGCCGATATCGCTACGACCCGAATAATCTATCGCGCTTACTCTGGACTTATCCGCTCCGATATAGACATCTGTTCCGACAGTAGAGGTGCTTGCATAGTAACCAAACCAAATCAAACCGAGTTCTTTGTTGAAGTAAGCATATCTGTCCAAAGCAATTGCTCCGTCCGTGACCCGAGCATCCGCATCGGACAACGTTCCATTTGCAATTCTCATTCCGGTATACGCTCCGATTTCGTTAATCGAGATAATCGTATTATTTAATGTCGCAGAGCCGGACTTAGTTCCGCCATATAACTCCCAACCGATATAAGTACCGTAAGATTCGGGCGCGGATACCCACTTAGCGTAGTAGGTCGTGTCTCCTTCGAGGACAACAGACGTAGAAGCCGCGTCACCGAACGAACCGTCTGCTTTTTTAAGGAACCAGCCGGCGAATACTTTACCGTCAAACGTTACGTCTGCGCCGACAGCAGGGATATCGCTTACCTTGTCGTTTACATATTTACCGGAAACAACAACAGCCTCCGTACCCTGACCGTTATAATCGAACGTAAGCGTTACAGCCGCTTCCCATTTTGCATAGAATGCATTTTCAAGAGCAATCACAGTACTCGACGTTACCTTTGCGCCGAAGTCTCCGTTATCGTCTTTAAGGAACCAACCAACAAATCTCTTAACACCTTCTACCGTGTCGAGTTTATAATCTTTGTTATCGGTATTGGTACCTACGGTATCGTTTTCGTAATACTCGCAGTTGTTCAAAGTTTTAACGACAACGTCTCCGTCGTAGTAAACGACGGTTGCCGCCGCATCCCACTTCGCATACAACGTCATATCCGACGCAGAAGAAATCTGATTTGTAGTGACTTTATTTTTGAACGCCTCATCCTTATACCAACCGCGGAATTTATAACCGGCAGCTTCGGGATCGGGTCTTACGTCGAACTTGGTGTTTTTAAGCGCACTGTCCGGAAGATTATTTTCGGGTTCGCCGTGACCGTTATAAACATAAGTTATGCTTATCGGAAGCGTGGCTTTCTCGTAAGTCTTACCTGCAAAATCAACCGTGATTTCATAGAACGCATCCGCAAACGTTACTTCGAATACGTTTTCCGTACCCGATTTAAGCGCGTATTTACCGCTCTTATCTCCGAGAGTTGCGATTCCGCCGCCGTTAAGGAACAAATCGTCTTCGCCTTCGCAAGTATATACTCCGAGGTAATTATCCGCAGCAACAAGAGAAGATCCGTTATATGCAAACTTAACAACGACATCGTCGCCCTTTTTGACAAGAAGAGTTGTTTTACACTTCGAGCAGTCCGCAGCCGCAACAGCGCTACCCGCATAATCGGTAAACGTTACGTTGAAGAACGCGTCAGCCGAATTGAGAAGATAATTATGTTTAACTCCGTTCTTATCCGTATATTCCAACGCTCTCGTCGCGTAGTTGCTACCCCAGGAGCTAATCTTCAAATTATTTCTCAAATCGCTTGTCGAAGTCTCTCCCGAATAAATATCCTCGGGAATAAGAATGTACATATACGACGTCGCGAAATTCTTTGCCGAGTTCGCTCTGAATATTATTCCCGTTTCGGGATCTCTTACCGCATAGTAGGTATCATCGGAGCTTGTTTTTATGTTCAGAATTCCCTTAGCCTCGTCAACCATAACGAATTCGATACTTGCTCCGCTCGAGAAGCCGTGACTGCTACCGGAAGCTTTCGCCTTACCCAACGAATCAACAACAAGTTTGTTTGTTCCGTTGTATATACTGGATACGGTAGTTCCGTAGTAAGTATATACGCCAATGTAACTACCCATAAATACAGACGGTTCGACCCATTTTGCATAGACCGTAACGTCCGCTTCGGGAACTAACGTACTAACCTTGCTTGCTTCCGCAAAGTCTGCGCTCGTATACCAACCGATAAACACATATCCGTCGGCAGAGGGTTCAGGAAGAGTTATAGGAATATGCTTATTGACATTATCCGTTTTATTTTCTCCGCCGTGTCCGTTGTAATTATATGTTACGTTTACCATCGGCTTTGCAACAGTGCATGTTTTAGCCTCGGTGTTCAGCGTAAATTCCTTATAAACTTTAACTCCGTCTTCAACAAGCGTTACTCCGATAACGTTGTTATCGCCGTCTACAACGCTGTAAGCACCGCTGACTTCTCCTATGGTAATCAATCCGCCTGCGCCTACCGTAACATTTGTTCCGTCGGTCAATCCGTATGTTCCTGCAATTGCAACATTAAACGGAGCAAAGTTGAATACGGGGATGCCGTTTATTACAAGATCCTTAAAGTAAGCGCTGTCTTCAAATTTATCAACGCTGTAATCTTTTTTGAATTTTATAATCACATACTCATTTCCGTTGAGATAAGTAAGTTTATACGATATCGAGGTCGCAGTCGTTTCTGCATCTTTGGACGTGTAAAGATCTATATCTCTGTTGTTGACCGAATCATGATATCCTATATTCAGTTTATCGGAAGCCTCGGCAGATTTCCAATGTTTGAACGATACTTCGGCAATGCCTTCCGTGACATAAATTTTTAACATAGCCTCGGAAGTTTGTACGCCCTGGTTATTACTCTTCCAGTAGCCGTTTTCAACATCATACACAAACGTATAGTCTCCGAATTCGAATCTCACATTACCCGCAAACGACCATTTAGCATAAACGTCTATATCGTCACTCGCAAGTTTATCGTCGGCAAGTTCGATCGTGTAATTGTCGGCAAGGAACCAACCGTCGAACTTATATCCGTCAACCATATTGTCGTAAGCATAATTTGCTTCGAGATGTTCTTTTATAGACAAACCTCTCGCCACGGTAGTGTCTTCAACTCCGAAATTCATTCCGAGATGAAGCGTTACTTTTGCGTCCGCGTAATATACAACTTTAATCGTAATCTCGGTAGTTCCATCCGGAATCTCCTCTTCATTGAACTCAATGTACTTGCCGTCTTTCTCGGAATATAATTGATATTTTTCAAATATTTTCGTTCCATGGGACGGATCATAAGAATCATTAAGCACATCGAGAAGATTATCGCTTTCGCCCGCATAAATCGTAGTATTACCTTTTTCCTCGTTGATAATGTTAATGGTAACTTTATTTACAAAATTTGCGGTAAGCGTAACGTCGTCGGTAAACACATATGTATCACCTGTAAGATCTTCACCGTCAAGTTTCCAACCTCTGAACAATTTAGCGGCGGTATCGTCGAGTTTTATTGCCGAAAGGTCGAAGTCGGTATTTTTATTAACCGAAATAGGATCTTTTGTTCCGTTGCCGCCAAGATCGAACGAAACGGTAACGGTGGGTTTATCGATCGTATAAGCCGAACCGTTAAGCGTAGCTTCATAATACTCGGTGACTTTTCCGTCAACTATAATCTTAATTTCAACAACGTTGCCGTTTACGTTATACGTTCCGACTTTATCGCCGAGCGTTGCGTTTCCGAGACCGTCGAGAACAAGAGTGTCGTCGCCGTTTGTATAAGAACCGAATACGCTGTCGAGAGCTTCCAAAGCACCATCCTTAACTCCGTAAGCCGCAACAACTTTGTCGCCTTTCTTAACAACAAACGTGAAGCCGTCGACATATTTTTTAGGATCGAGGGCGCTTGCTTCAACGGTATTACCCTGAACGTCCGTAAAGGTTACGCCGAAGAACACTTCTCCGTTATTAACGAATACGGAATAAACGCTTTCACCGAGCGTTACGCTTCCCGCTTTGATTGCGGATTGTCCGCCAAGCTGACTCGAAGAAGCGTTACCCGCTTCAACAACGGTAGCCGAAGGAACAAGAACGATAAATCCGTTGCCGATTGTTTCGGTATTAGCCGCGCCGACCATTATCGTGCCGGTGGCTTTATCGAAATATCCGTAGAACGTAGCGACTTTATCTTCTCTTGTTTCGCCGGTAGATCCCCAAACGCTTTCATCGTCGTCGCTCGAAGACGAAATATAAATGTAGTTTACGGTAAGAGTAATTTTTCCCGCCGCGAAGTCTACCCATTTGAAAGTAACCACCGAATCGGAATAGCTCGAACCAACATAAATACCCGCATCATCCGATACACCCTTAACGCTGAACGTGAAAACGTTCTTGTAAAGAGTCATGTAATCGTTACCGGCAAGGAACTGTACGCCCGCGTAATTAACCGCGAGACCGCACATCGAGCATTTTCCGTCTACGAAATTATGATCGACGATAGCGATAGTTTTGCTTTCTTTGCTTATTTCTTCTCCGCAGACAGAACATTTAACGACTTCGTCATAAGAACCCGCTTTGTAGCAAGTCGCCGCATGTTCGTTTTCGCGAACGGCAGCCGCGGGAGTGTGTCCGAGAGCATCCGTCGTCTTGGTTACTCTGCTTATCTCTTCTCCGCAGACAGAACATTTGACTACTTCGTCGTAGCTTCCCGCTTCCGTGCAGGTTGCCGCATGTTCGTTTTCGCGAACGGCATCCGCTTCCGTATGCGGAAGTTTTGCTATCGATTTCGTCGTTCTGCTCATTTCGGTTCCGCAGACCGAACATTTAACAACCTCTTCGTAAGATCCTTCCGCCTTACAGGTTGCCGCATGCTCGTTTTCACGGGTAGCCGCGCCGGCAGTGTGAGGAAGTGTTTTGCCGGTAACGTGTTCTTTGCTCATCAACGCGTTACATACCGAGCAGTATACAACGCTGTCGTAAGAACCGGGAACGGTACAAGTAGCGTTTACGACGTTTTCCTGAACCGCTGCCGCAGCTTTATGTCCGAGAGCCGCGATTGTTTTCGAGTCTCTCTTGATTTCTTCTCCGCAGACCGAGCATTTAATTACCGCGTCATAACTTCCGGCAGTCGTACAAGTTGCGGGGATCACGTTCTCCTGAACGGGATCGGCAGGAGTGTGCGCAACTTTCGCAATTTCAACGCTTGTAAGTTCCGCGCCGTCCTCTCCGAAATACTTGTTGCACTTTTTGCACTGCTTGTAAGCAACGTTGCCTGCTTCCTTGCAGGTTGCCGCTTTTGCGGGAACAAGGTCGCCGAGATCGTGCTTAGCGGGAACCGTTACGGTAACCTTTCCGTAGTTCTTGGACGAATACTCCGCGTCTCCTCCTACGCACGGATCGGCAACGTCTGCCGTCAATGTCCAAACAGCCGTATCGCCGAGTGCGGGTACGTCTTCTTCTTTGTCTTCGCCGCAAGCGCATTTCATTTTCGCTTTACCTGCCGTTTCGAGTCCGGGTGCCGTTACCCAGGAATCGAAAGCAAATGTATGCGTATGCGTCGACTCGGAATCTTTTGCAGACTCGGAATCTTTAACCGAATCCGACTCGGAACCGGACTCTTTTACGGAATCCGACTCGGAAGCGGATTCGCTGACGGAAACCGAATCGCTTGCGCTGACGGACTCTTTATTGCCGCCGCACGCGCAGAAAATACCGAGCGCGAAGATCAAAACCGATAATAAAACTATTATCTTTGTCTTCATATTTTTGCCTCCTGAATAAATTTTTTGCTTGTTTTATAAATATGATTTATAAACTTTTAAACGGTGATTTCTTAATTCGTCCGATTGTCTTTTTCGGGTATTTTAACGGCTCTGCCCGAAGATAATCGTAACGAAAATATAAAACCCCATTTTACAATGTATATTATAATCTTAAACTTCCCGTTTGTCTACTGATTTTTATCCTTTTTTTATAAAAAAATCAAATAATTCAGCAATATTTTTAAGCTATTTTCCTATATAATTGCTTGCATAAGCTTTCCTTATATATTCACCTGCATTTTTATGCGTTTATAAATGTATTTTTGCATAATATTGCATTTTAAAGCAAAAAGCCTTCTCCCGAAAGAAAAGGCTTTTATGATATTCCGTTTACCGCTTTTTATCTTCTGAAATTCAGACCGACGCGGAACATGGTATTCGGTTCTTCGTAATCCTCGGGTCTTGTTATCGCGGAAACTCTGAGTTCGGATAACGTCCAGGGATCTTTGAATGTTAAAGTTATAACATATCCTTTGACGGAAACAGTGATTTTTCCGTCCGAAACGGCATAAGTTCCCGTTCCCGCATAATCCGGAGCGGAAACACTATCCGAAGAAGAATAATCAAGCGTTACCTTGCCGCCGGACGCGAAACTCATCGTCACGGTAGCGGTGGTTTCGTAATCGCCTACGTCGCCCGTGTAGGCTTTGCCGTCGAGATCTTTCTCGGCAACTTCGCCGTAATTCAAGAATTTACCGAGCCTGTCTCCGCCGGTTCCGACAATAACTTTATACATTGCGCCGGACGCGGTCGTGAAAACAAGTCTCTTACCGTTTTCGACTTCGTTGTAAACGTAATACGTTCCGCGAACGCCGTTTAAAACGCCCGAACCGTAACCGTCGAGAACAAGAGTCTCGTCCTGTCCGCTGAGGTCTTCGTAATTGCCTTCGAGCAGATCGGAAATTTCAAGACCGTTCTTTTCGTCTCCGAGTGCGGAAATTCTGAGAACATAATCTTTTCCGTCATAGCTAAACGCAACGACCGAACCTACGGTTATAGCCGTAACGTCAGCTCCGTCAACCGTTTTAAGCGTTATTTTATCGCCTAAAACACTGAGCGCGGAAGAAATATAGAAAACGTTGCCTTTGGACGTTGCGAACGAACGGATAATGAATTTGCCGTTGCCCGCGTAAAGAACCGTTCCGACGTTGTAATGTTCGGTCAGAAGAGTTCCGTCGGGAGCGGTGATTTCAAGCGTTAAAATTCCGTCGGAATTTATTTCGCCTTTAAGCGTTACGCTTCCCTTATACGCCGCGGTAAGCTTTGCGTAAAGTTTATCGCCCGCCACGGTCGCAAAACCCGTATAGGACGTGCCGTTCCATACAAATTCAGTTTCGCCGTAAGCGTTTAAGTTAAACGACGTAAGCCCGCTTATCGAGTCGCCGTAATTTCTCGCAAACCCTTCGCCCGAAGGTAACGTCGGTTCGAGAATCTGTACGGCAAAACGCTTGGTCAAAGCCGTGCTTGCTCCGTCGAGTTTAAGATTTACTTCAACGAGGTAAAACCCTGCACCGGCCATTGAGATTTTCGACACGTCGACGATAGCGACAGAGCTTCCGTTTACGGTGATCTTTTTCTTTTTATCGGCTAACGAATATTCGCCGTCCGCCGTAACGATTTTAACGGCATTGATTACATCGTCTTTTTTATCACCTTTATGGAATACGGTTTTGGAAATCGTGACCGCCGCGCCGCTCGTGATATGAACGTTGGTAAGCACGTCGCCTTTTTCGAATTCCTTTCCGCAGGACTGAGCGTAAAGAACGTTTCCGAACGCGTCGGTGGCAAACACTCCGCGTTTTTGGGAAAGTTTATTCGACGGATCGTCGTAAACAACGGTTATAAGACTGTTATCTGCGGTATAAGTAAATCCGTACTGCCCGATACTGTCTTTTGTAGTGTCTATTATTCCGTTTCCGTAACCGTCGAGGAAAACAAATCTTCCCTCGCCGTTTTTATAAAGTCCGAAATATTCGTCCTGTTCGCCGATCGTAAACGTGTTGTTTTCGACGTCGAGAACAAATTTATACGAGAACGGCGTTACCGTAACGCTTTCCGTGTCTCCGTCCTTTTCCGCGGTAAACAAATCGGTTGTATACGAAACCTTTTTCGTACCGTATCTCTTATCGGTGGTAACCACCTCGTAGCCGTAAAGGATATAATAGCCTTCGTCGGTCGAATAATAATTATATTTCGGGTGGAATTCGGACGTATTCATCGAAAGCTTTATAACTCCGCCGACGGTCAAGGTCGGTTGATGTTCGCTTCCGAGAGAAAGCATCGCGTCTTTTCCGCCGAACACGCCCGTAAACGATTTATTCGCAAACGGAGCCGTCGTATCGGTTTTGTTGATTTTGCCCGTTCCTCTTTCGCTTATCGTGAAGACGTATCTCGAACCGTTAAGCTCGAAATCGCCTGCCGCGCCTATCGTTTTGGACGAGAAATCGGCGGGAAGATCGACAAAATCGTAATTTACGGAATAAACGGTATCCGCACTCGTTTTATATTCGAGTTTTACCTGTATCGCGAACCATTTAAGCTCGTTGGTTTCCGAATTTCTTACTTTGTAAAGGAAAATCGAATAACCCGAATACGTCAGAGAGTAAACGCTTTTACCCTCCTGAGAATAATGAACGGATACGGAATCCGCGATAGCCCATGTTCCTCTCTTGAAATAAACGAGAGGTCTGTTTGCATCGTTGTAAGGAAGTTTCAGTTCGTTAAGCGGAATTATTACGCAAACGCCGTTTTCGAAATGCGCTTCGTGGGCGTTTTTGCCGAGCATAAAATCAAAACCGTAATCGGTAAGTGTTACGTTTTCGGCTTTCAGCCCGTGAACGAATATCGACATATCTCTGCCGATTTCCATATCGCCGATTTCGACCGAAGGCTTTTCGTCTTCGGCAATATCGCCGTCTTCGCCTTCGACGGAGTCCTTGGCGATGGTTTTATCCGCCGTCTGATAGTCTCCCACATATTCCGAAGGTATTACAAATACGGTCGCGCTGCGTACAACGCCTTTATAATTTACGGTAAGAACATATTCACCCGCAACAAACGGATTTATTCTTCCGCTTATCATATCGGTCGTTACGTTTACGGCTTTGCCATCCTCGTAAACCCTGAAAAGGTCGGGAGCGTAAAGCGTTTCGCCCGTGAACACGGCTTTATCTTCCGCGTAAATTTTAACGCCGTTTTTAACGACCACCGTATATTCGACCGTTACGGGATCGTAATCCAGTCCGTAAACGTAAAGGTTTATCGCGACTTTATGACTGCCCGTTCCGGTAAGATCGGGAGCCGAAGCAACTTCGTAATAGGTCGTTACCATATTGACCTCGCCGCGATTTGCGGTGAAACTCTGTCTGTAACCGTTTACGCTGAGTTCGATATTGGAAAGTATATCGTAAGAAGCCGCGCCCGCGCCGAGTTCTACCGTGTTTTCGACAATTTTAAGGTCGTACACGCTCGGAACGACGTTGTACTTAATGGTTTTTGTCTTTGTCGCTTCGAATTTAGGCGAGCTGAGACCGATTTTCGCGTCGTTGTATTTTACGGTAAGAACGGCTTCGTAAACTCCGATCGTATCGAAATCGACGCTATCCGTGTCTATCCATACGGCTATGCCGTAAAATCTCGTTCCGTCGATATAAACCTCGAAATCTCCCGCAAAATCATACGCGCCCTTGTTCTCGCCTTTTTTGACGAGAACCGTTTCGCCCGAAGTATATTTTATCGATATACCATTGATCTTTTTGACGGTCGCCGTTCTCGTAAGGTTTTTATAGGTAAGCGTTATTTCGCATTCGTCCGAGCTTCCGAAATCGACGAAACCGCTTATCATATCGTCGGTAACTTCGATTTTTTTACCGTTATCGGTTATTTCGAAAAGAGACGTCAAATCAAGCGTGTCGCTTTCGAAAATCTCCGCGCTGTAAGCTTTTATCGCGACGGAACCCGTTTCCGTTACGTTTACTTTGACTTTTTTTGTCGCGTTGCCCTTTCCGTCGGCAGGGACGTAAGAAAGCGCGATTTCGCATTTATCGCCGACTTTTGCGCCCGTAAGCGCAGACAGATCGAGCGTTACGTTCTCCGAATTTATATCAACCGATTTCCCGTCTTCGTAAATGTAGAAATCGTTTATGAAATCGTAGGAAGCTATATCTTCGGGGGCTATGTCGATTTCCGAATAAGCCGAACCGATTTTTATAACGTGTTCGTTTATAACGTGTACCGTTACGGAAGCTTTTCTCGAACCGATCGAAAGCGTGATCACATAATCTCCGACTTCCGGTTTAACTTCGCCCGAAATCATATCGTCGGTAACTTCGATTTCTTCGCCGTCGAGCGTTATCGCGAAAAGAGCCTTAGGTTCGAATTCGCTCAACGAACCGACATAAACGCTTACTTCATCTTCGAGAGCCGCCGCAACGAACGGAGTTTCGGTAACTTCGACCCATACTTTTGCCGACGAACCGCCGTACTCGCACGTTACCGTGTAAGTGTCGGGAGCGGGCAAAACGTTCGAAGCGTCGATATATTCGGGTTTCACTTCCGTGTCGTTTCCGTTTACGGTTATCGTGAACAGCGTCGTATAATCGTAAGTTTTGACTTCGATATCCTTTATTGTTACTTTTGTTTTATTCGCCTGAACGAAAACGTTTCTTTCCGTTACGACATGCACGGTGACTTTTGCCGATTTTCCGCCGTAATTACATACGATTTCGTAAGTTCCGAGTTCTTTTTTGAGTTTGGAAAGATCGATATAATCGAGGCTTACGCCCATCTTTCCCCCGTCTACATATATATCGAAAAGGCTCGTGTAATCAAACGAGTCCAGATCAGCCAAGGCTATTTTAACTTCGGCTTTGTCGGCTTTCACTTCTACTTCTCCCGCCGGTAAAACGGAAGAGACGGAATCCGAAGAATCCGTCTTTCCCTTACCGCAGGATGTAGCCGCGAAAGTAAAAAATACTGCCGTTAAAACGACGAGAATCGTCGCAAGGTATTTTTTCACGAGGCATCCTCCTTTATTCTTAGCCGAACGGGTCAGATCCCTTTCGGCTCCCCGCAGACGATCGCGTTTAAGCGCGACCGCCTGCGACTAAGAGATTATAGTTGCTTTTTGTTACTTTTTGGGGTTCCAGTCTCCTGCGTTGTAGAAATTGATATAGAATGTCTTATATCCGATATTTTCGATTCTGATAATGATACCTTTCGAGCCTGCATTCTCGTTGATGAAGCTCTTCATTCTCGTTTTGCTCTGAGCTCCTTCTCTGAGATACGTTCCGGCTTCATAATTCTTAAAACCGTATTTAGCGAATTCCGTGCTTAACGCGTCGATAATTTCGTTGTATTTAGCAAGCGAAAGCGCGTTATTGCCGTCGAGAAGCATATCGTCGACCCACATATTGAAGTTTACGGTCGGCTTATATTCGTCGCCCTCTGCGGTTTTGTTTCCGGTATTGAAGTAATTGTGCCAGATAGTCTTCGAATAGTTATCGGAGAATACCTTGGAGAATACCGAGGGAGCGGGGATAGCGTCCGCCGCGCCTGCGCCGAATACTTTGTTCATAAGGTCGCCCGCTTTCATAGCTTCGCCGGTACCGCTCTTCGAGGTAGACGTGGGAAGGTATTCGCAATCGGCGAAGTCGTTCCACTTGGTGGGAACTACTCTCGGAGTGTAATTGCTTGCGCTGAACACGTCGTCGGGAAGAACCGAAGAACCGAAGTTGCTGTACTCGGTATGATAATATCCGAGGTAAGTATCGATAATGTTGTAAGCGAACGATACGCCGAGAAGACGAACTTCTTCGGTCGATTCGTTAACGTAAACGTTGACTCTGAACGCGCGTTTAACGCTACCCGAAGCATATCTTGCGTAATCCTTAATGCAGAACTCTTCCGCAACGCTCTGAATAATTACGGAATCGATAAGCGCATAGGAATATACGAATTCGGTATCGCTGTTATCTTTATACGGAGTGTTTCCCGCATACTTGAAGATGTACGGAGAAACGGTGAAAGAAGGAAGTCTTTCGGAAATATTTCCGTTACGTTTGCTCTTTCCCACAAGCTTGCCGCTTTCGCATTCGAATACATCGTAAGTGTTGTCGCTGTTCTGCTTATATCCGTAAGCGTCCGTTCTGTATCCGCCTCCGTTGGAGTACTGCATCGTGCTGTTGATAAGAACGCCGCCTTCGGTTACTATTCCTCTATAACCTACTTCGCCCGTATCGGAAGTGAAGCTCGAAGTGTGAACTTTACCGTCCCATACGCCCGAAGCGCTCGTGGTGGGCGCGCTTACGCCTTCGCTGCCGGAAACGGTGTAATCGTTAGGATCGTAAGAGGGGGTAACCTCTGCCGTTTCGGTCATTTTGAAGGTATAGTTCTTGGTGTTTGCCGCGTTAAGCTTGCTAAGCGCGCTTTGAAGATATCCGAATCTTATTGCCGCCAGTTCCGCGGTAGGAGCTTCGTAAGGCTTAACTTCGGGCATTACGACGTCGTCGCCGTAAGCGTCGACAGTCATTTCGACCAAAGTGTAGCTGTAACCGATTTTTTCGTTAGCCTGACCTTCGTCGTCATAAGAATATTCGTCGACGGGGTAAGTTTCGCCGATCAATTTTTCGACATTGTGATTATCGTCGAGCAAGATCTTGAAAGTATAGAACTGTTCGCTGAGGATAGGCGTGAGCGACTGAGCGAAGTATCTCATAAGATATTCGTCCTCGGTAGGCGTGTAAGTGACGTTGCCGAGAATGATATCGGTATCGATCGTGCCGTATTCCATTTCGTAAATGTAAAGGTTGGGGTTATCTACGTCCTGCTCGAAGTTGGCGAGTTCGAGATAGCCGAGGTGGTTCCAGTAACGCTGACTTTCCCAGGAAAGAAGGTTGCTGTAAGAATCGGTAACCGTTTCGCTGGTAAGTTTGTTGTCCTTGTTGATATAAACCTTTTCGGTGTTGGCGTCTGCGCCTCTTTTGTAGGTTTCGGACATAACGTTATCGGGATTGGTGCTTTCCGTCCATTCTCCGTGCCATTCCGCATTGGAGAATACATAGTTGTTGAACAATCCTTCCTGATTTTCGTCTTTTTCGGCTTCCGCGGAAAGATATACTTTATAATTGTACGTCGTTTTGCTCTCGGCGCCGTTGTTTACGACTATATCGGAAAGAACGCCCGAAACTTCAAGTTTGAGGTTACCGAGCTTATCGATTATACCCTGAGTAAGGTCGCCTACGCTATCGCCACTCTTGGGAGGTTTGATAACGAGTTTGATCGTCGACTTAACGGACGAATTAGCGTTTGCCGTAACGACGATGTTTACCGTTTCGTTTTTGGTTACGTCCTCGTTGACGATGATCTTGCCGTCTACGACAGATACGAGGTTGGGCTTGGAAGCGGGGTTTTCAACCGATACGGTGTAACCTTTATCTTTGTCCGAAGTGGAAACGACAACGTTAAGTTCGATATCGTCGCCCTTTCTCATATATGTTTTTCTTGCGGAATTCTTGGAAGAAACCGCCATCGCGCTTATCGAAGTGTTACCCGAAACGTTAGCCTTGATTTTAAGGTTTTTCTGTATTACCTTTCCTTTGTTGGCATTGGGATAACCTTCTACGATAACCTCTTTTTCTTCGGAAACGTTCTTCGTTACCGAAATCGTGTAGGTGGAATTCGCGTTTGCGGTCAACTTAATGTAGTCTGCGCCGTCCGAACCCTCTTTGTTCTTTACGGTCACCGTGTACGAAGTGTCTGTGCTGCCCGTAACTACGCCGATAACGGTTACGCTGCTGTCTTTGGATACTTCGTCGGCGGTAAGCTGCATAACGAACTCGACGTTTTTGTCACCCGAGTCGGTCTTGTCGCCGCAAGAAACAAAGCTCATCGTCATCGCAAAGCAGACGAGTAACGCAATAAGCGTACGAGTTACCCTTGAAAACTTGTTCATAATGTTCTCCTTTTTAAAATAAATTTTTTACGCGTCCGCGCTTCGCCGCTTTTTCCGCGGCGGAGACGAACGAGTTTTAACTTTTGTAAATAACTTTATCGCTTTCGGGCGAAGAAATGTATTTGCTCGCCGTTGCAACGACCGTTATAACGTGTTCCTTGCCGTCCGCATAAGACATGGCAAGCGTGTACCGAGTGGCTCTGACGGTAGTCATTCTCACGCCGTCCACATAAACTATATAGCTTTCGGCGTTTGCGACCTTATCCCAGGTCACCTGTCTGTCCGCGCCGACCTTAACGTTTTTGGGAGCGTCGAGGATTTCTTCCGTCCAGACGTAAATCATCATATCGAGCGAACTGTCTACGGGACGTACGCAAAGGTTGCCCTTTTTGAATACTCCGTTCGACTTATACTCGAAACCTTTGTCGGTAAGGAAATTTTTGACCTTATCGACGGAAGTCGTTATAGTGTAATCGAGATCGACGGGAACGTCGTAATAGAAGATCATCGCGTTCTGCTGAATCACGCTTCCCGAGTTTTCGTCCGTCATCGTAAATGAGGTCGCCATTCCGAGACCGTAAGTGTCTCCGAGGCAGTTCTTATCGCCGAAGAACGGAAGTTCCGCTCCTCTTATCGCGAAAAGCGTTCCGCCGAAATATGCCGTTTCGCTTGCGCTTCCGAACAAAAAGTCCTTTGCTTTGACCGTTCTTTCGGGAGTGCTTCCGCTCGCCGGAACAGAAATTTCCACTTCGCTCCAATCTTTGGGAAGATCTCTCGATTTAACGGCGTCTATCTTCTCTCTTACCGAACTGTCGATAACAGCCTTATCGTAATCGCTGTAAGTTATCTGTATAAGACCGGTCATAAGTCCGAGGTCGTAATAGAACGCCGCGTAATCGATATACCATTTGCCGTCGTCCGCCTTTTTAACGGTTACGAAAGGCAACTGATTTCCCGCCGTATCTTTCACAGCTTTGGAGAAAATTCCATACATGGGCGCGTCGTTTCCGAGATCTTTGTAGAACGTCGTAGCGACAGAACTCATCGTTTCGTCGACGTAGAAATAATATTCCGTACCGTCGTCCGACTCGGCGACCGCCGTCATCGTGAATATTTCGGGCGAGAACTCGAACGAAGCTTTCGAGCTGTCGAAGCCGTCGGTGTAAGCTCTCGTCGCGGCAAAGTTAAGGTCGGTTTTCTCGGTTTCGTTCGACGAACGCGAATCGTAGAAAGAATTGTAAATATCCGATCTGCCGTTTACCTTTTTATAACCGTAAGAACCGTATTCGTCGTATACTCTCACGGCTTCGCCGTTCACGGACTTAATGTCGCACGGTCTGAAATATCTGTAATTTTCGGTAACGATCTCGTCATAACCGCTGTTTGTCGTGATCTGCGCGCCGAGATTTGTTACCTGATAGTTGGAAAGCTGAGCCTTGTAGCTTTTGAGCGCACGCATATTCGAAACGGCTTCGTCTAAAACCGAAAGTCTTTCGTACATGGTTTTGTCGGTTTCCGTTGTGCCGTTTTTGTACTCTTCGAGCGTTTTGAACTTACCTATCGTCCTGATTTTTACGTTATCGTCTACGTTGAATACCGTTCTTAAAGTCTGTACGGCAATATATCCGTCGACTATCGAATAAGAATCGTTCGCGACAGCCGAAATACCGAGGATTTCGCCGCCGTCGATGATAAGTTCGAGGTTTTTCGCGTCGAATTCGTAAGGATTTGCGGACGCGATCATTTTGTCTACTTTATCGAATCCGTTTTTCTTCGTGTCGTAAGTGTAACGCCAGGTTTCTTCGTCGAGATAGAAATCGGAAACGGAAAGACCGACAAAATTGTTATAAAACCCTGATTTTTCCCAGGTTATAACGTTTCCCGCGTCGTCTTTCATTTTATAAAGCTGCTCTTCGTTCATAAGGCTGACGCCTATTTCGCAAGCGTCGCCGTTATCGTCTTTTCTGCAATATGTCGTCTGGTTTACTCCGACGTTGCCGTTATAATATTCGGCGCTCCAAGTGTTTCTCGTCTTTTCGTCGGGGTCTTTGTCGCCGCTCATATTGGTTTTTATTATCGACGTCTGAGACGCCGCGAGCTTGCCCTTTTTACTGCCGCTTCTTTCGTAAACGTCGACCTGAACGTAGCCTTCGAAGCCTATCTTATCGGCTTCCGCGGCTTTGTCTATCATAGCCTGCGTTAAAACGGGTTTGGATACGACGGCTATCGATTTCGTAACCGAAACCGTGGGATATGCAGAGGAAGTCGCGCTGACGACTATATCTTTATCGCCGTTCACGCCGTCTTTTGCGACAACGGTGAATTTATTGCCGTCCGCCTGGGTTTTCGAAAGATATTCTCCGCCCGAAACGACGCTCCATATTACCGAAAGATCAGCTCCGCTCTCCGCGCCGCTTATGCTTGCGGTGAACGTTGCCGAGCCTTTGCCCGACGCGCTCGCTCCGCTCTTGATTTCGGTCGTATCGCACTTCACCGCGATTTTAACTACCGACGGATCGAACGGTTCGACGTAAGGCGTGTAAGTCACGACGTCGCTTTTCTCCGTGTAAACGTTACCGCCGCTTGTCGTTACGATTGCCTGAACGGAAACTTCGTAAGTCGAGTTTACGTCGGGAAGCTGAAACGAAGCTTCGGTGACGAGCATCTGCTGATCGCCGTAAAAAACGTAATACGCCGCGGCGTTGTCTACTTTATCCCAGGTGACGAGACCTTTTTCGTCTATCGCGACGTTTGCGGGAGCGGATATCGAATCCTGCCCGCTCGTACTCTCCTTGTCTTTACAGGACGCCATAACGGAAACAAGCATCGTCACGACCATCAATAAACTTATGATTTTTCTTAATTTCATTGTCGTTTCTCCTTATTTGCCGTAAGCGTAAGTAATAGTCATCGAAGTTAAAAGTCCGCTTGTCGTTTTATACGAACATGTAACGCTCGAAACGCGGCTTCCTTTGAATTCGACCGTAACGTCCACGTCGCCGTCGACGGAAACAGCTCCGTCGGAGAAAAGTTTCGGGGCGTTTTCCGCCGAAACCTTACCCGTGAACGTACTGCCGCGGTACTTCTTGCTTTTGAAAAGACTTACGTCGAGATTTACGGCTACGAGCGAGCTTCTGTCTATCTCGCCCGAAGCCGAGGATTCCGATTCCTCGAAATCCATTTTATAATCGCTTAATTGTTTGGTTTTGGTTACTATTTCCGCCTGATCGCCTTCGGTGAAAGTTATCGTTTCTTCTTTCGTGTATGCGACTACGTCGGCATTTTTGATTTCCGTTACCGTAACCGCGCTCGTTACCGAAGAAACCGAGGCTTCGTACTTTTTAGCCATTCTGCCCGCTCTGCCGCCCAGAACGAGGACGAGCGTCAGAACTATCGCGATCACGACCGCCGCCGCAACCGCAGAAACTATTATTATATTTTTCTTAGTCCATTTCATACGCCTTCACCTCTTAAAATAAACGCTTTTTGATCGCGACGGAAAGAAGACCCAGAAGCGAAGTTGCGGAAAGCGGCAACGCCGCGTTTGTTTCCGCAGAAGCTTCGTCGTTTGTTTCTTCTTTGAACTTGTAACCCGTTGCCGAACCGAGCGCGTTCGCTTCTTTTTCGGCGTTTCTTATCATATCTCCGAACGTTGCGGAGAACGCGTAATACTTCGTCATGTTAAGAACGGCTCTGTCCTCGGGATCAAGCTCGCCGATCTTGTTCGCAAGATCTCTGAGTTCTTCGAGTTTTGTCATATCGAACGTATCGGGAAGAGCGTTTATCGCGTTTTCGATAGCTTTGATATCTTCGGAAGAAGTTTCGAGTTTTAATACTCTTATCTTCTCCTTGGCTTCGGTAACCGCGGCTTCGTAATTTTCCCATTCGTCCGCGCTTATGCCGAACGCTTCGCAGTACTGTTTCTGTTTCGTCGCGTTCATTGCGGTGAGTGCTTCGGACACGATCGTTTCGTCCGTCAACGCAAGCGAACCGTTTTTGAGTTTCTCCGCGATTATCTTCGCGTTCTCGATAAACTGCGAGGTGTATTTATCCATCGCGATATGATCGGTCGTCGTTGCGTTTTCGAGATCGAAATACGCTCTGTACGGAAGAGAATCGTAACCTTCCAGCGTTTCGTTTTCGGGAAGGACTATCGTTATGAGATCCTGTTTTCCGAGAACGTCTATAAAGTTGCAGTAACAAAGCTCCGTATTGAAAATATCCGGGAAGGCGTGGAGTATTCCGTAGCCTTTGGCTTTTTCGTCGAGAGTAATGTTGGAGTTGTAGTTGTTTTCGAGTACCGGCGCTTTATACGACGAGAAGATTACCGTAAGCTCGTTCTTCGGCTTTTCGTTACCCTGCAAGTTGTAATAGAAAGCGTAGTTACCGATATATCCGAGCGATTCGGGAAGAACTATCGTTTCGAAGTTCCTGTTTCCGCTGCCCGCGAACGCCGCTATTCTGTAAGTGCCGTCCATAACGTTAAGCTCGGCGGCTTTCTTGTCGTTTTCGTTCACGAGATTTGCGGGAACGGCGGCAAGCTGCCATTTACCGTTACCTAACTTTATATAAAGCGAGCCTTTGTCGATTATCGCGTTTTCGCCGACGTTAAGCGGAGCGTCGTAACCGGCGTTTCCGTTTCTGTCGGTAAACTTTTGAAGATATTTACAACCGAAAAATACCGATTCGCCGACTTTTTCGAGTTTGTCGCCGACGGAGAATTCAAGGAATTTCTTGTTTCCGATATTCTCGAACGCGCTGTCGCCGATAACTTTTAAGTTGTAAGCGTAGAAATCTTCGATATTCGTTTCTTTGAACGCATACGCGCCGATTTCTTCGAGGTCGCCCGCGGAAATCCTGCCCGTCAAAACCGTGCAGTTGAGGAACGCCGCCTCGCCGACGCGTTTCGCGCTCGAAAGGTCGATCGTCTCCAAAGAAGACTCGTCGTCTCTGAGCGAAGCCGCCGTCTGAGTGAACGCGTAATCGTCGATATACTCTACGTTTTCGAGATTAACCGTTCTGAGCGAGTCGCATCTCGCGAACATGTATTTTCCGACTCTTTTAACCGAAGCGGGAAGGTTTACCGTCGTAAGCGAAGAACAAGCGTAGAACACATAGTTTCCGTTGAAATGAGTCATCGTTACGTCGTCGGTGTCCTTGCTGTCTTCCGCGGAATCGAATACCACGCCTTCGGGAATGGTTATCTCGGTAAGACCGGTTGCGAAGAACGCGCCTTCGCCGATATGAACGAGAGTCTTCGGAAGAGTTATCGTCGTTATCGCGGGAGCCTTGTATACGTCGTAACCCGCAAACGCTCCGTCACCGATCTCTTCGAGCGTATCGTTTTCGCCCGATTTCGTGAAGTCGACTTCGACGAGCTTAGCGCAGTTCGCGAACGCCGAGTTGCCTATTTTCTTAACCCCGTAAAGCTTTACGGTTTTAAGCGAAGTGCAACCGTAGAACATCTGAACGGGAATTACGTCGGTTACGTTATCGAATTCGACGTCCGTTAAGGCGAGACAATCGGCAAACGTCGTGTTGCCGAACTCTATCTTTCCGTCCGTACCCGCTACTCTTTCGAATTTAACGGATTGAAGGTATCTGCACGAATAGAACGCGCCGAGATCCACTTTTCCGCCGCCGTTGCCTACTTTAACGGTAAGCGACCTGACAGCCGACTGATAGAACGCGCCCTCTTTGACGGAATTGTTTTCGCCGAGAGTTATCGTCGCGTTTCCGATACCCGAACCTCTGAACGCGTACTCGCCGATTTCGGTTGCGTATTCGAGGTTTTTGATCGTAAGCGTTTTGTACTTCATAACGCCGTTTTCGTCCGTTCCGTCGTATGCGGTGAACGCGAAAGCGTAATTACCGATCTTGACTCTTCCGTTGTCGGGAAGGGTTACCGAAGTAAGATCGACGCATTCTTCGAACGCGAAGTCTCCGATAACGGCATCGGGATTTTTGATCGTGAGCGATTTTATGTTCGTGCCGCTGAACGCGCCCGAACCTATCGTTTCGACTTCGGAGCCGACCGTGTAGCTGTTGTAGTTTCCGGCGATTGCGGCAAGGTAAATCGTTTTGCCGTCCTTGGAAACAAGAAGTTTTCCTCCGTCCGAAGTTTTATAATTGTTGTTTGCCGAATTTACGACGAACGAAGATACTTTCGAGCCTTTGAAAGACGAACCCTGAACCGAAACGAGCTTGGTCGTTTTTCCGAAGACTATCGAAGCGAGTTTGCTGTTAAGAATTCCCGCGCCGAGCTTGGAAGAACGGTTGATAAGCGTTTTGTCCGTCGGATCCATATAGAAGCAGTAGCTTCCTATCGAAGTTTCGCCTTCGGGAAGAGTGAATTTTTCAAGCCCCGTTGCGTTATAGAATACCTGTTCGTCGAACTTTTTGATAGTCACGCCGTCCGCCACGGAGAAGTTTTTAAGCGAAACGCATCTCGAAAACGCGCCGACGCCTACGTTCAAAAGCGACTTCTCTATTTTAACGTCCGTAAGATAATAGCAATTCGCGAAGCAGTATGCGGGGATTTCCGTTCTTTCGTAAATCGTTACCGATTTCAGACCCGAGTTTGCGAACATTGCCATGGAAAGCTTGGTGTGTCCGTCCTCGTTCATCTTGACTTCGGTAAGGTTTTCGCAAGCCTGGAACACGCTGTTACCCGTGTTGCGGAGGTTTTTGAGGTTTACCGTTTTAAGAGATTTACAACCCTCGAAAGCAAGTTCGCCGATCGCGTAAACGTTGTCGAGATCGATTTTTTCGAGTTTCTCGCACTTTCTGAACGCCTGCGCGCCGATAACGATCGCTTCTTTGTTGAGTTTGCCTTCTACCGCGTTGCCGTTTCCGTCCGACTCGCCTATCTTAACGAGCTTTCTGTCGCCCGCGAAAGCAAATTCTCTTATATACTTGACCGTCGACGGAAGAACGACTTCTTCGAGTTCGGGACAGTTATAGAAAGCGTATTTCTGAATTTCTTCGACGCCTTCGGGAATAATTACTTTCTTTATTTCCTTGTTGCTCGAAGGAACTTTGTTGGAATCGTAATCGTCGTCTTCGAGGATTACGTTTCTGTCGGTCGTGTAAAGACAGAACGCGAACGAACCGATATAAATAATACCTTCGTCGTCGGGAATTTCGACGACGTGATTTTCGTCGCCCGTGCCTTTATACGCGACAAGCGTTCTGTTTTCGATTACGAACGGACTCTTTACCGTTATTTTGACCGAAGCCGTTATCTTCGAGGTTTCGCCCGTCGTTTTGTCTTTCGCGACAAGCGTTATACGGGAGGAACCTTCCGCAACCGCCTCGACGAGACCGTCCGCGCTTACTCTTACTTTATCGGTATTGCCCGAGGAATAAGAAAGTTCGTATCTGTCGGCGACGTACCAGGGTTTTATCTGCTCGTAAAGCCTTACGCTTTCGCCCGGGTACATCTGAATTTCGCCGTCCGTCGCGTTGATATAGTTTATATCGCCCGTACTTCCGATATCGCTCGTCTGAGCGGCTTTGGAATAAGCGAAGACCGTTTCGAAACGGGAGAATTTCATAGACTGAATTTTCTCGTTTACGGACGCTTTCACGCCCGCCGTCGACAACGCTTCGGCAACTATTTCGCTTTCGGAAGAGGATTTCGCGTTGATTATCAGTACCGCCTGATTTCCCTCGTATTTTTCCGTTACGGTGACCGTCGCTCTGCCCGGTTTTTTAACCTTTAAAAGTCCCTGATTGACTTCCACGATATCCTCGTTGGAAGAAGTCCAGACAAGGTGGCTGAGATATTCCGCGTTTTCTCTGTTTTCGCCGACGGTTTCGTCCGCGGTATAGAGATACTGAATAAGATCTACCATTTCGCCCTCGACAACGGGAAGAACCAGAAGCTCGGAGCTGTCCTTTTCACCCGTTCTCGTGAACTTGAATTCGCCTTTCGTTCCCGGGAGCTGACACAAATATATATTGGAGTTCAACGCGTAATCGTCAATAGAGAACGCAAGCGCGTTGGGGATTATAGCGTCGTTGAAGATATCGTCGAGATAATCGGTTATCTCGAAGCTTACCGCCGTATCTCCGCCCTTGACCGCATTGGAAACGGGTATGGGGTTCTTCGTGAGGAAAGTGTAACTCGAACTCGAAGTGAATATGATAGGCGTTATCGACATCGCGTACTGGTTGTCGTAAACGACCATATCGATATAATATCTGTCTTTCTTGGCTACCGAGTCGTATTCCTTTCTGTAACTTACTTCTCTTAAAACGGGCGCTTCGTTATCCATCGTGAAATCGAAAGAATAACTGTTGCGTTTGTTGTTCGCCGCGCCGCCGTCGCCGTAATCGAGTTCGCCTTTCATTTCGAAGGTGTACTCGCGGTTGTTGATAAGTTTAAGCGCGCTCGAATCGAGTTTTAAGTAATCGTAATACGGCAACGGACTTCCGCCCTGCGAGAACGATTTCAAAGCGTTGTGATCGACGTGGCTCCAAAGCGTTTCGCCCGTGACTTTGTCGGTAAGCGTGAAGTTCATATGCTTCGCGCCTCTCAAAAGTCCGGCTAAAACTACGGAAATACCGTCGATCGCGCCGAGCGTGTCGGAAATCGCTATCTTATCCTCGGTTGCGGGGATCTCGCCGTATTTGCTCGTATCGATATCGTAAAGATAAGTTCCGAGCGGTATCATATAGTTATAGAAATATTTACCGTAAGGCGTAGTCGCGTAATAATCGGCTTTTACCTTATCGTCATCGTCGATCGACGGATCGTGAGCCGTCGTTTCGACCTCGTAATAGGTCTTGTCGAACATCGGAGCTTCCGTCCAGTCGCCGTAGAAAGCAAGGAACGGAGCGTTCAGACTTACGTCGTTTTTGTTTTCGTTTATAAGTTTAACGAAGCCTTCGACGTACATTCCGTAAGGGAATCTGTCGTCGATATACTTCTTGTCCGCGGAAGTAAGCGTGTAAGTTACCTTAACTTTTACTTTGTTCCAGTCGTTGGCGTCCGTTCCCGCGGCGTTTCCGCCTACGGTTATCTTGTTGCCGTCGACCTTTCCGTTTCCGCCGACAAATTCGACTTTTACGTTTCCGCCGAGAATGTACGGGGTTTCCGCAACGTGCTTATCGTCGGAAGTGGAAACGCTTTCGGTCATTCCCACGAGCGAAAGATCGTAAACGAGATCGCTCGTTCCCATATTGACTACGTTGAAGTTCATCTCGTAAACACCCGTTCTCTTCGGATCGTCTTTAAGTTCCAGCTTCGTTCTGTCCGAACCGTCGACGGTTATATAACCTTTCGTCGTGGTCGTTCTGCCGATATCCGCAAGACCCGCGCCCTGCTTTCTCGGAGAATACGGGTTGTTTTCCTCGTTTATCGCAATGCCCGCGGTGGACATCATAAGCTGATTTGCAAGGTTTTTGATTTGTTTTGCGTCAAGTTCCGATCCGTAGTTGTCTTTAAGATACTGACGGATAAGAACGACTATTCCGCAAAGGTTGGGGCAAGCCATCGAAGTTCCCGAAAGTTTGCCGTATCTGTACTCGTCTCCGTCTCTGCCGGGGATAGCCGACATTATGTTGCCGCCGTGAGCGGTGATTTCGGGTTTTATTCCGAGCGAAGGAGTGGGACCCCAGCTCGAGAAATCCGACATAAACGGACCTGCGAGATATTCGGAATTTATATAGATCGAGCCTACGGATTTTTTGGCAAGCTCTCTTCCGTCGTCTTTGGAAACGGAGATCGTCGGGATATGCCAGGTGTTACCCATCGACATCGAGATATCGCCGTCTATATTATTGTAAATGATACACGCGATCGCGCCGTAAGAAGCCGCGACGTGCGCTTTGTCTTCGAAACTGTTGTAACCTCTTTCGACAAGGACGAATTTGCCTGCGAGAACTTTCTTCTTCTCGTTTTCGTCGTCCATATCCGCGCCGGGGTTTTTCGTTTTGTATTCGTTTACAAATCCGCTGTAACAAATATCGTCGCCCGAACCCGATACCGTAACGTACTGGAATTCGTTATCGCCCGAATGCAACGGCGTGCCGAGTTCGTTAAGATAAGCGACGAGTTCTTCGTAAAACTTGTTCTGCTCGATTTTTTGAAGATCGCTCGATTCGTTATAGAAGAACATCTTTCCGTCGCTCGTTTTGATATAACGCGAGCGTTCTCCGCTGATCGACGCTACGGACAAAGCCGCGTCGTAAGTGGAGGGAGATCCGACCGTTCCCGAATCGGGGTTGGTTACGAAGTTGGTGTTACCCTGCGCGCCGCCGAAGCCCGCGCTGTAACTGTTGCTCGCCGCGGTTATAAGGCTTATGCCGCTGTCGTTTATCGCGTCGTAAACTTTTGCCACGTTCGGCTTTTCGTCATCGTCGTCGCACTCTCTCGCAAATCCGCAGGAAGTTCCGAGCGACATGTTGATCGCGTCGACTCCGAGCTTTACCGCGTCTTCGAGGGCGGCGATTATATCTTCGGTCTTTCCGCCGCTGTCAAGATCGGGGAAAACCTTCATTAAAACAAGCTGCGTGTCGGGAGCGATACCGTGGATCACTTCGTCGTAACCCGCGATAATGCCCGCGACGTGCGTTCCGTGTTCGCTGTCGTAAGGGAATACGTCGGGATCTTTATCCGCGTAATCGTAAACGTAAGGAATTTTATCGCTGTACCATACGTCTTTTACCTGCAATCCGCTCGTGGTGTTGCCGGCGTTGAGCGTATCGAGCTTTACTGCGGACTCCGCCGCGCCTTTGACGTAAAGTTCGCTCTGGCTCGACGATTTGGTTATTACGAGTTTATCTTCTTTTCCCGTATAATCGCGGTCGAAAACCCTGTGGCTCATATCGAAACCGGAGTCGAGTACGGCGGTTACCGTTCCGAGACCGGTATATCCGCTCTCGTTTTTATAAATACCCGTTTCCTCGTAAATGTCGACGACGTTCAGAGGAACGTCGCTTGCGTCCGACATCTGCTCTTCCACTTTGTTGTAAGTATCGGAAAGCGCAGCCGATTTAACGCCGACCGTATTTTCTATCGCTTCGAGGTTTCCGTAAACGGTGTTTACCGCCACGGCGTTTAAAACGGTGGTGTAAGAATATTCCACGCCCGTTATAAGCCCTTTTTCGGTAAGCGTCGAAACGACTTCGTTCTGTCTTCTCACGTTTTCGGCGGTCTGAACGACGCCCGAGAATGTTTCCGCATATTCGGATACCGTTTTAGCCGTGGTTTTGCCCGCGTTGAACGTTTCGATAAGCGAGTCGCCCTCGACGGATATCAGAACGACTACTTCGTCCGTGTCCTTATATCCTCCGTTTTCGATCAGATACTGCGCTTTGATTTGCGACATGACCTGATCCTGCGTGAGCTTATCGCCGTATTTCACCACGTTAAGCGCGGTCGACGATCCGTCTCCCGTAATCGGTGCGGTCGTTTCCGTTTTCGACGGCTCGCGAACGGAATCGTTCTTTGCTACCGACGAAAACGCCGCCCCTAAAAGCGAGAGTGACGTCAACAACGCGGTTAATGCCGAAATAATCTTGATTCGCATTTTGTCTCCTTTTGTCCTTTTGTCTTTGTCCTACATATAATCTGTCTTATAATCTATGCCAGCCAAGAAGCCAGCCAGGAATAATCCGCATCCGGCTCGCAATTCGTCCGGAGAGATACCCGTTATTTAGCCATTTAGCCGCAGGTGATTGCGTTCGATCGCGTGGTTCGTCTGTCCGCCGGAAACAAAGTCTGCCTAAGCAAAACAGAAACGACGGTACGATACCCGACCGAAACCGAAATTTATGCAGATTGCGGAAACACTACGCATTACAATTATAAAATAAGTTTATAAAACGAAATGCATAAATTTCCATTTGATATGGTATCACAAATCGCATTCTTTGTCAAATATATATGTTTTTTGCATTATTTATCAATTTTTATAAGTGATATAAGTTTTTTTTATGGTTTTTAGGCTTAAAAATGTATAATTTACTGCATAATATACCATAAAAAATGAATAAAATATCACTGCTCAAACCCCGCCGAAGTGAGCGTTTTATCGTTTACGGGTAATATGCCGCGATTTACTCAAATCAAACACATTAACTACTTAAAAACCCGACAAAACCCGTTTCGAGCTATCTGCCGCAAAATATATCGGTTTCAAGCGTCCGCATATGAGCAAATGTTCACCCGAGCAAAAAAAATATATCCGCGCTTGCTTTTTAAAAATATATCCACGCTTGCTTTTTAACGGAAAAGATGCTATAATCGAAGTATGTACAAAAATCTTTTGATTTTGTTTGCCGTTTACCTTGCGGCAATGAGTTTCATAACGTTTTTCGTTTATCTTGCGGATAAGAAAAAAGCCGAAAAAGGCAAATACAGAACGCCCGAAAAGGTTCTGCTTGCCCTATCGTTTTTCGGCGGAGCCTGCGGCGCGGCGATCGCAATGAAGCTTTGCCGCCACAAAACGCAGAAAAAGTATTTCGCGGGTACTGCCGCTTTCGGGCTTATCTGGCAGATTGCCCTGCTTTGCTTTTTAATCTTAAAGGCTTTAAGCGCGTGAAAAGCGCCTCTTAAAGATTTTAAGCGCGTGAAAAATGTCGATTATTGCGCCGCAAAATTCGACGTTAATCGACTTATAGGCGGGTTTTTATAAAAATCAAGCCCGCAAAACCGACGCAAGCGGTCACCGACTGCGCGCCCATAAAATCATACGGGCAATCACCGATCGCCCGCTTATATAGTCAGCTTATATAGTAAAAATAACGCACGCAAAAAGCGACTACCCGTACTACTTTTTCGGATAGTCGCTTTTATTTTTTCATTATTACGATCACACGTTGACAAGCATCAGAAGAGTTCCCGCAACGATCAGTATAAGTCCTATCAAAGCTTTTAAAGAAAGCTTTTCTTTGAACACAAAGAAAGAAAACGCGATCGTAACGAGAATGCTGAGTTTGTCGATAGGAACGACAACGCTTGCAAGTCCGTCGTGAAGAGCCTTATAATAACAAAACCAGGACGCGCCCGTAGTTATTCCGGAAAGGCAGATAAAACCGAGTTCTTTACCCGAGATCCCGTGAATATATTTCGTCTTTCCCGTTGCGAACACAACCACCCACGACATTACGAGGACGACCGCGTTACGAATCATCGTTCCGAGGTTGGACTCCGTTCCCGAAATTCCGATTTTACCGAGAATGGAAGTGAGCGCGGCGAAAACCGCAGACAAAACCGCATAGAAAAGCCACGATTTTTTGGTTTTCTTTTCCTCACCCGTCGCCGCAGAAGCCGTCGTTGCCGTTGCGGTTGAATTTTCGCTGTCGGCATGTTTTTTCTCGATCATAAGGAAAGTTCCCGCCGCAATCAGAACGACGCATATTCCTTTCAGCCATGAAATCGGCTCGCCGAGAATTATAAACGCGAGAAGAATGGTTAAAACCGTACTCGACTTATCGATCGGAACGACCTTGTTCACATCGCCCGTTTGAAGCGCGCGGAAATAACACAGCCACGACGCGCCCGTCGCAACGCCCGACAAAATGAGAAATATCCATGTTTTTGCGGAAATCGAAGTTATTTCGCCCATCGATCCGACGATAATAACAAGGATTACCGACATCGGAAGAATCACAAGCGTTCTGATCGCCGTCGCAACGGTGGAATCGGTGTTTTTGATACCGCATTTTGCAAGTATCGAGGTTACGCCTGCGAAAAACGCAGACCCGACTGCAAACAAAACCCACATTTTTTTATCCCTTCTTTTTATTTTTTCTTACACAGTAAGGCTATAACCGCAGCCGCGGCAAGTAAAACGAGTACGGGCGCGGCGGCTACGTTCATAACGGAAAAACAACCGCTTTTGCCGCCGTTCGTCCCGCTCGTATCGTTATCGTTTTTCGAATTTTCCTCACTTTTATCGGAGTTATTATCGGAGTTATTATCGAAGTTTTTATCGGAGTCGCAAACAGAGTCGCTTTCCGAGTCCTTTTCGGAGTCCTTTTCGGAGTCCGACTCGACAACCGACTCGGAGTCTTTGACGGACTCGTTTTCCGGGTCTTTTTTATCTATGGTAAGATCGGTTATTTCGTTAAAATTTATATCGAAATGTTTACCGCACGAAAGACAATCCCTGTGAGCCTTCACGCCCTCTTTTTCGGTTGTCGGCGGAATTTCGGCTATCCATTCGCCGTAACTATGCGCGGACGAATTCTTTCCGATCGTAAGCGATCCGTAATCGACCTCGACCGACGAATTTTCCGCCGAGAAGTATTTTCCGCATTCCGCGCAGCGATAGTACGCTTTTCTCCCCTCGCTTATACAAGTAGGCTTAACCTCTTCCGTCTTTATGAGAGTATGCGTATGTTCGCCGCCGAGAGCGTCGCCTTCTATATCGAAACGAAGCGTTCCGTCCGATATTCCGGTTACGGTAACGGTCAGGTTATCCGTTATGTCCAGAGTTTCGTTTTCGCCGACGGCGCAATCTATTTTCGTGGACTGAACGCCGTTAGAAACCACCGCGTAATTCCAGTTCGAACCGACGGTTCCGAGATTTGACGGATACCTCGTTCCGCTTTTCGAAAGATAGCAGACAAGTCCGCTTTTGAGATATTTCTGCCCCTGAACGAGATTGCCGAAACGACAGGAATATATCGTTTTGGCTTTATCGTCGTACTTATTTACGCCGTCGAAATTACGGTATTCGAGATAAAGCGTTTTATCCGAAGACGGAAGCTCGATTTTGTAACCGACCACGCCGTCGCTTTCGGCGGTAAGCGTTTCAAGCTCGTAACTACCCGAAGAAGTTATGGTTTTAATTGAGTTTTCGCCTAAAAGCCCGAGGGCTTCCGCTTCTTTTACCGAAATCGACTGCGGAACGGGCGAAATCGGCTTACCCATAACGGACATAAAATACACTTCGCTCGACCCGTCCGACCTGTAAAGATCCTTTAAGCCTAAAACGTGAAACGTTTCGTGACAAATTTTGCCCGAGGTTACGACGGGCAAGCCGTCCGAAGCTTTATAGAGAACGGACTCGCCGCTCGAAAGGGCATATGAAAAAGTAAGCTGAACGTAGTCCGAACCGCGATATGTTTTGCCGTTTTCGCTCACGGATACGCCCGACGTGTAATAATGATAATCCCACAAAGGCGAACTCCACGAAACGCTGATATTCTGCTCGGTGTTTTTGTATATAACCGTAATACAATCGATTTTTCCGTCGTTGTTTTTATCGAGATCGGAATAATCGTATAAAGTTCCGCCGTTTACGTCCGAAGGCTTATTGCCGCGACCGAACGCTTCCGAAAGCGCACCCGACCAGTCGGCGCAAAGTTCGCCGAGCCGTAGATTTTCATCGCTTTTTTCGTAGCCTTCGGGATTTAACTCGTCTTTTTCGGCATAATAACCTCTGTTTTTCGAGAGAACGAGCGAACCGCCTTCGGCAAACAGATAAAGCGTTTTCATATTTACTTTGCCGAAAGAAACGTTTGAGAAATAATCGCTTACGGCGTATTCGCTTTTTTCGTAAGTGTTATCGATAATATTTCTTACTTTCGTCTGCTCGTAAACGGCGTTTATAAACTCGCTTTCGTCCGCAAATCTCGCAAAAACGACGAGATTTGTGAAATTCCAATCGGTCTCCCCGGAGTATACCGCCGTTTTTTCTTGCGCCGTTTTTTCTGCCGCCGTGTTTTCTGCCGCAGTGTTTTCTGCCGTAGTGTTTTCTGTCACTGTGTTTTCTACCGCAGTGTTTTCTACCGCGCGGGCGGAATTTATTCTTTGCCGAGATACAAACGACAAAGACGGCACAACCGAGAACGTCAGAACCGCAAAAGCAAGCAACATTGAAAAGATTTTTACTTTTTTCCGAGAGTTTTTCATACGCAACACTTTATAGCCACAGGGGATCGTGTACGAACGCAATCATCTGCGACTAATCGCTTTTGTTCTATTCCCGATAAAATACGCAATAAAAAAGTCGACCGCTCCGAAAACTTTTCGTCTTCGGAGCGGTCGTGGTGCGGGTAACAGGGGTTGAACCTGCACAACCTTTCGGTTATAAGAACCTGAATCTTACGCGTCTGCCAATTCCGCCATACCCGCATTAAACCGATAATTTTTACTCGGTTCGGTTTCCGAGGACGAACTCATTTTCGCATAAATGCTTTAAGAAAGTTTAACCGTCTGCCTATATTCGGACACTAACGGTAAACCGTTCCCGTATCCGCCCTATAAATATAGCAATTTTAAGTTTTTTTGTCAACTTTTTTTGAGCCGTTTTGTATTTTCAACCGATAAATATTGATTTAAGCCGCAACGACAAATACAAGCGGCAAATTACGACATATTCCGACGGCGATTTTGCTTAATTTCCGACAGCGTTATCCGACAAATTACGACAGCGGAAAACAACAAAATCCGACGGCGGATTTTTACGTTTTCCGACGGCGGATTTCCTTATTTTCCGACGGCGGATATCGACTATTTCCGACGGCGTTTTTCTGCTTTTTCCGACAATCCAAACCGAAAAAAGAGCGATATTACCCCGCGTATTCCGACAACGCTATCCGACAAAAAAAATGCGGCGGGAGCTGCGATTTTTTCACAGTCACTGCCGCATTTCGATTACTTTTTCTTTTTCTCTTTCTTCGGTAAAAAATTCACCGTGTCGAAAACGATTTCTTTAAGGAGTTCGTCGTTATCGAGTTCGGTAACCAAAAACATAGGCTTCGCGCCGTCGTAAGGAAGCACTTCTTCCATATCGTATTTTTTGTTCGCTTCCGTGATTTTGACCATAAATCTGTCGTCGCAGATCGTTGCGAAATAAATCCCGCCGAAATATACCAGATATTCGCCCATCATAGGACGGAAAGAAATTTCGCCGATCGGCGAAAGCCGCTCGTAAATAAAATCTCTGTACTCTTTTGTCGATGCCATATCTTCTCTCCCGCGCCGCAAAATTTCGCAGCCGTAAGTCAATATAAAACGGGAATACGCGACGTTGCGTACTCCCGTAAAATTTGCTTTTCGTAAGCCGAAAATTATCTCTTCGAGAACTGAGGAGCTTTTCTTGCTTTCTTCAAGCCGTACTTCTTTCTTTCCTTCATTCTCGGGTCTCTCGTAAGGAAGCCTTCCGCTTTCAAAGCCGAACGAAGTTCGGGCTGAGCTTCGAGAAGGGCTCTCGAAATTCCGTGACGAATTGCGCCTGCCTGACCGGTAAATCCACCGCCGGTAACGTTTACGAAAACGTCGTAAGCGGTTTCGGTACCCGTAAGGGCAAGAGGCTGACGAATGATAAGCTTTAACGTATCGAGGTCGCAGTACTCGTCAATGCTTCTGTCATTGATGGTGATAACGCCGGTACCGCCGGGAATAAGTCTTACTCTCGCAATCGCGCTCTTTCTTCTTCCCGTTCCCCAGAACTGAACCTTTTTCTTAACTGATGCTTTTGCCATAATACCTTATTCCTCCGATTATCTCTCTATGTTGAGCGTTTTGGGCTGCTGAGCCTGCTGATTATGCTCTGCGCCTTTGTATACGCGGAGTTTGGTAAGCATTTTTCTGCCGAGACTGTTCTTGGGAAGCATGCCCTTAACCGCTTCGTAAACGGCAAGGTCGGACTTCTCCGCCATCATTCTCGAATAGGGAACCTGCTTCAATCCGCCGATATATCCCGTGTGATAAGTGTAGAACTTCTGTTCAAGTTTCTTACCGGTAAGAACTACTTTGTCGCAGTTGATAACGATAACGAAATCGCCGCAGTCTACGTTCGGAGTGAACGTGGGCTTATTTTTTCCGCGAAGAACGGAGGCAACCTGCGAAGCAAGTCTACCAAGCGAAACGCCTTCCGCGTCGACGATATACCATTCTCTTTCTACCGTCTGGCTTTTTGCCATATAAGTTTTCATCTGAAAATCTCCAAATAATAATTTTTATACAGGAAAAAAGCATTTCGGAGGGGCTAGTTCTTCCATGGTAATTTTCCTTAATCGCGCGCTGACGTTACGCAAGGCATAACTATCCCTCGCACGATTACGCCATAATATTTTATTGTATTTGATAAAGTTTGTCAAGCGTTTAAACGCTTTCGCGAAAATTTTTTTATAAAAATATTGTTTTGAGCGTCGTATCAGTCGTACTCCACGGATTTGAGCGTAAGTCCGCAGGCGGGCATGGTTTTTCCCGCGGCGTTTCTGTCCTTGCCGCTTATGATTTTTTCAACGTCCCCCGCGCAGATCTTCCCGCCGCCCGCGGCGACGAGCGTTCCCGCCATAATTCTTACCATATTATATAAAAACCCGTTTCCCGTGACCGAAAAGACGATTTCGTCGCCCCGATTAAAAACTTCGGCGCGGTAAATCGTTCTCACCGTGCTTTCCACCGAAGAATTCGCTGCAAGAAAACATCTGAAATCGTGAGTGCCGACAAAGGCTTGCGCGGCTTCGTTCATTTTTTTTACGTCGAGCGGATAATTTACCCATACCGCATACCGACATTTAAGAGGTTTTGAATATTCCGAAACGTACATACGGTATTCGTAAGTTTTCTTCTTCGCCGAAAACCTCGCGTTGAAATCGTCCGATACTTTTTCGCTTTTTACGATTTTAACGTCTTCGGGAAGAACCGCGTTCAAAGCGGACGCGAATTTTTCGGGCGGGACGGAAGAGTCTGTGTCGAAATGAGCGATCTGCCCTTCGGCGTGAACGCCCGAGTCCGTTCTTCCGCTCCCGATAAGCTTAACGTCCTCTCCCGTGATTTTTTTTATCGCTTCGGTTATCGTTCCCTGCACGGATATGCCGTTAGGCTGGATCTGCCAGCCGCAAAACGACGTTCCGTCGTATTCGATTGTAAGTTTTATTCTCATAAACAACCGCCTATAAGTCGATTAACGCGTATTTTAAAAGATAAACGAGATAATCTGAACATAATAAATATTCAGGAAAACCACCCCGGTTATAAGCGCGGCGGTGAACAAAGTCGCAACCAAATCGCGATAAGAAAGAGTGAGTTTTTTATACTTGGTTCTGTTTTTGCTACCCGTGTAACATCTTGCGTCCATAGCGTCGCCGAGTTCATCCGCACGGCGAAGCGCGCTTACTATAAGAGGTACGAGAACGGGAACCAACGCCTTTATTCTCGAAATTATGTTTCCGCTTTCGAAATCCGCGCCGCGAGCTTTCTGCGCGCTGATTATTCTGTCCGTTTCGTTCGCGAGCGTGGGAATAAACCTGAGCGCGATCGACATTATCAAAGCGAGATCGTGAACGGGGAATTTTATAAGCGCGAGCGGCTTTAACAGACTTTCGAGTCCGTCCGTCAAGCTGACGGGCGTTGTGGTGAGCGTTAAAAGCGAACTGCCCGTTACGAGAAGTATAAGCCTTAAAGATAAAAACGTCGCCGAAATCAGCCCTTCTTTGGTTACGACCCAGAAATAGACGGTATCCGTTTCTTTTTTTACATGAAACAACACGTTTAAAACGAACATAAACACGATAAGAAATATTATCGCTTTTATGCTCCTTAAAACAGACGAAAGCGGCACCGACGAGAAAATTATCGCCACGACGAGAAAAACAAAAACCGCCGCGAGCGACAAAAAGTTTTCGGCAAGAAACACCGCCACTATATACGCGATAAGCAAAAGCAGTTTGACGCGCGGATCCGTTTTATGCAAAAACGACTCCGCGTTATAATACTGCCCGAACGTTACGTCTCCTAACATTATTCTCCTTTACTCTTCGAAAAGAAGCCTGTAAAATCATTGATCAGTACCGAAAAGTCGGTCTATAAGTCGATTATTTCGTGTTTTTGTACAGTGCGGCGACTTTCGAAACAAAGTCGTCCGTAGTAAAATCGGTATCGATATCTATACCCGCAAGTTTCAACTCTTCCGTAAGTTTCGCGGTCACGGGTATATCGAGGCGAAGATTTTTCATCTCCTCGCTCCTTGAAAAAATTTCTTTCGGCTTGCCCGTCATAACGACTTTACCTTCCGAAAAGACGGCTACGTCGGTACAATTTTCGCAAACCTCGTCCATATCGTGCGAAACTATGACGATCGTTTTTACCGTCGTTTCGTGAAGGGAATGAAGAAGCTTCATAAGCTCGTTCTTACCCGCGGGATCGAGCCCCGCGACGGGTTCGTCCAGAATCAGAATTTCGGGTTCGGTAACCAGAACGCCCGCTATCGCGACTCTTCTCTTCTGCCCGCCCGAAAGCTCGAAAGGCGATCTGTCCGCCATATCGGCATTGAACCCGACAAGCGAGAGCGCGCCGAAAACGGCGGCTTTTATCTGCTCGTCCGTGGCGTTTTTGTTGAAATTCTTATAACCGAAAGCCACGTCCTGAAAAACCGTTTCGGCAAAAAGCTGATATTCGGGGTACTGAAAGACAAGCCCCGTTTTGCTTCTCAGTTCTTTAAGCTTCTTTTTGTCCGTCTTTTTACCCCCCGAAAGGTCGTAATCTCCTACGAAAAGTTTACCTTCCTGAACGGGGATAAGCGCGTCGAGATGCTGAACAAACGTGGATTTTCCGCTGCCCGTATGCCCGATTATGCCGAAAAACGATCCTTCGGGAATGGTCAGCGATACGTCGGACAAAGCGCAAACTCTGTTTTTCGATTTTTTATTGTAATAAAAACTCAGATTTTCCGCAACAACCCGCATAATTCCTCCGATAGACTCTTTTCGTTTAAAACCGACGGTGAAAGAGGTACGCCGACGCGCCTGAGTTTTTCCGCAATGAGCGCGGGTCTCGGTAATTCCAGCCCGCATTTTCTCAGCGTTTCTTTTTCCGCAAAAACCTCTTCGGGCGTTCCGCGAAGTCTGACGGATCCGCCGTCAAGCACATAAACGTAATCGGCTTCCGCCGCCTCGTCCATATAGTGCGTTATGTCGATAACGGTCATGCCCTTTTCTTTGTTTAAAGTCCTCACGACTTCCATAACCTCTTTTCTTCCCTTAGGATCGAGCATTGAGGTCGATTCGTCCATAATGAGAATTTCGGGTTCGATCGCGATTGCTCCCGCTATGGCAATTCTTTGCTTCTGCCCGCCGGAAAGCCTCGCCGCCTCCGCCTTGCGGAACTTTTCCATATCGGTGGCTTTCAACGCCATATCGATCGCTTCTTTGATTTTCTCTCTCGGCATGCCGATATTTTCGGGTCCGAAAGCGATATCGTCCTCGACGATAGAGGCGATCTGTTGATTGTCGGGATTTTGAAAAACCATACCCGCTTTTCTTCTTATTTCGAAAAGATTTTTCTTTTCCGACGTGTCGAGTCCGAAAACGAAAACTTTGCCCGCGGTCGGCTTCAAAAGTCCGTTTATGAGCCTTGCGAGTGTACTTTTACCGCTCCCGTTCCGCCCCAAAAGCGCGACGAACGCCCCTTTTTCCACGGACAGATCGAGATCGCTTAAAACCTGCGTTTTCTTTGTTGAACCGTTGTCGGCGGTCGCCGTGTAATAAAACCCGACGCCCTGAAAATTTATAGCCTGCATAGCTTGTATTTTAGCACAAATCGCCTTAAAATAACAAGCGTTTCGTAACCTCTGAACTTTTTTCACCTTTTTTTTGTAAAACAAGTAAAATTTTTTTCCTTTTTCCCCGAAAACCATTGACTATTACCCCTCGATAGGCTATAATATATAAGGTTATATGATTTAGTTTAAAACAATCATAATATCAATCGGTTTTTGCGGCACTCTCCGCCGCAACCGAAAAATCAATTTCAAAAGTTATAATCAATTTCATACGGAGGTCAAAATTTAATGAAAGTTATGACTATTGACGGTAACACCGCCGCGAGCCACGTTGCTTACGCGTTCTCGGAAGTTGCGGCGATTTACCCCATCACTCCTTCCTCGCCTATGGCGGAAGTTGCAGACGAATGGTCCACTGCCGGCAGAACGAATATGTTCGGTCAGAAGCTCAAACTTGCGGAAATGCAGTCCGAAGCGGGCGCGGCAGGCGCGGTTCACGGTTCTCTTTCCGCAGGCGCGCTTACCGTAACCTACACGGCTTCGCAAGGCTTGCTCCTTATGATCCCGAATATGTACAAGATTTCCGGCGAGCTTCTTCCCTGCGTGTTCCACGTCAGCGCAAGAGCTTTGGCGGCTCATTCTCTTAACATTTTCGGCGACCACTCGGACGTTATGGCTTGCCGCCAGACGGGATTTGCGATGCTCGCGTCCAACTCCGTTCAGGAAGTTATGGACCTTGCGCTCGTCGCTCATCTTTCCACGCTTAAATCCAAAGTTCCGTTCCTTCATTTCTTCGACGGTTTCAGAACGAGCCACGAAGTTTCCAAGATCGAAGCTATCGACTACGAAGATATGAAGAAACTCGTCGATATGAAAGATATCGAAGATTTCAGAAAGAGAGCGTTGAACCCCGATCACCCGATCCAGAAAGGTACCGCTCAGAACAGCGACACTTACTTCCAGAACAGAGAAACCGCCAACAAATATTACGACGAAGTTCCCGCAATCGTTCAGAAGATGATGAACAAAGTTTCCGCTCTTACGGGCAGAAGCTATCACCTTTTCGATTACGTCGGCGCACCCGACGCGGAAAACGTCATCGTTATTATGGGCAGCGGCGCGGAAGCTATCGAAGAGACTATCGCGAGAATGAACAAAGAAGGACACAAAGTCGGCGTTTTGAAAGTCAGACTTTACAGACCTTTCTACGCGAAAGCTTTCGTTAAGGCTCTTCCCAAGACCGTTAAGAACATCGCCGTTCTCGACAGAACCAAAGAACCCGGCTCGCTCGGCGAACCTTTGTATCTCGACGTCGTTACCGCTTTGGCGGAACTCGGAAAGAAGAAGGTCAAGGTTTACGGCGGAAGATACGGTCTCGGCTCCAAAGAGTTCAACCCCTCTATGGTTTACGCCGTTTACAAGAACCTCGAATCCGCTAAACCGAAGAACCACTTCACCGTAGGTATCCACGACGATATCACTCACACTTCGCTTGATTTCTCCGAGCAGTATAACGCCGCTCCCGAGGGAACCATCAGCTGCAAGTTCTACGGTCTCGGTTCGGACGGTACGGTCGGCGCGAACAAAAACTCCATTAAAATCATCGGCGATCACACCGATATGTACGCTCAGGGTTATTTCTTCTACGACTCCAAAAAGTCGGGCGGCATAACGGTTTCGCACCTCCGTTTCGGTAAAACTCCGATACAGTCGTCCTATCTTATCGACGCGGCGGACTTCATCGCATGCTCGCAGCCCTCTTACGTTACGAGATACGATATGGTCACCGACCTTAAAGAAGGCGGCAAATTCCTGCTTAACTGCGAATGGGATAACGCAAAAGACCTCGGGGCAAATCTTCCCGCGTCCATGAAACGTTTGCTTGCCAAAAAGCACGCCAAACTTTACGTTATCGACGCTATAAAGATCGCCGCTTCCATCGGTCTCGGCGGAAGAACGAACGCTATCATGCAGGCTGCGTTCTTCAAGATCAATCCCGAAATCATGCCTTACGCGGAAGCGGAAGACTGGATGAAGCAGTACGTTAAGAAATCTTACGGCAAGAAAGGCGACGCGGTCGTTAACATGAACTACGCCGCAATCGACAAAGCCGCTTCCGAACTTAAAGAAATCAAAGTTCCGGCAGACTGGGCAGACGCCACCACCGGCGCAGAACCCGCTAAACTTGCCGACGATAAGTATTTCCAAGAAGTTATTCACCCGATCATCGCTCTTCAAGGCGACAAACTCCCCTCTTCCGCTTTCAATGCGGACGGCAGCGTTCCCACCGGAACGACCAAGTTCGAAAAGAGAGGCGTTGCAGTTAAGATCCCGCAGTGGAATGCGGAAAATTGTATTCAATGTAACCAGTGTTCGTTCGTTTGCCCGCACGCTTGTATTCGTCCCGTTCTCGTAAAAGACGGCGAAGAAGTTCCCGCAACGTTCGCAACCAAAGCCGCTATCGGTCTTAAAGGTTACTCTTACAGAATGCAGGTAAGCCCGCTCGATTGTATGGGTTGCGGCGTCTGCGCAAATATCTGTCCCACCAAGGAAGACAAGAAAGCTCTTACGATGATCCCGCTTGAAAAAGTAGTTAAGGAAGAAACCGTAAACTACGATTTCAGCGAAAAACTTCCCGAAGTAGATACTTCGGTATTCAAGAAGAACACCGTTAAAGGTTCGCAGTTCTCTAAGCCGCTCTTCGAGTTCTCGGGCGCGTGCGCGGGCTGCGGCGAAACTCCTTATATCAAAGTTATCACGCAGATGTTCGGCGATCGTATGATCATCGCCAACGCTACGGGTTGTTCGTCCATTTACGGCGGTTCTTCCCCGACGTGTCCTTACACCAAGAACGCGGAAGGCAAAGGTCCCGCATGGGCAAACAGCTTGTTCGAAGACAACGCGGAATACGGCTTCGGATTCCACCTTGCTTACTTCCAGAGAAGAGAAAAACTTGCGGACGTTATGAGACGCATCCTCGAACTCAACCTTCACGGAAGAGTCGGCGAGGCTTGCAAGCTCTGGCTTGAAAACAAGAAGAGCGCGGACGTTACGAAACGCGTTTACGCCGCTTTGGAAACCGCTCTTCCCTCCGCTATCAAGAACGCCAAGGGCGAACTTAAAGACCTCCTTAAAGAACTTGACGGAATGCTTGACTGCGTAATCAAGAAATCCATCTGGATCATCGGCGGCGACGGTTGGGCATACGATATCGGTTACGGCGGACTCGACCACGTTCTCGCTCAGGGCGAAGACGTAAATGTACTCGTCGTAGACACCGAAGTTTACTCCAACACCGGCGGACAGGCAAGTAAGTCCACTCCTACCGGCTCGGTTGCCAAATTCGCTTCGGGCGGTAAGAGAATTAAGAAGAAAGACCTCGGCATGATGGCTATGAGCTACGGTTATGTTTACGTTGCTCAGTGCGCTATGGGATCCAACAAACAGCAGTTCCTTAACGCTATCACGGAAGCCGAAAGCTACGACGGACCGTCGCTCCTTATCTGCTACGCGCCTTGTATCAACCACGGTATCAACATGGCTAACTCGCAGACCGAGGAAAAGAAAGCCGTTGACGCAGGTTACTGGCACCTTTACAGATACAATCCCGAAAAGGTCGGAACGGAAGTTAACCCCTTCACTCTCGACAGCAAGGATCCTACCGAAAGTTATCACGACTTCATTCTCGGCGAAAACCGTTACGCAACGCTCAAAAAGGCTCAGCCCGAGCTTGCCGAAAAGCTTTTCGAAAAAGCCGAAGAAGAGAACACCGCGAGACTCGGCAAATACAAGAAACTTGCGGGAAAAGAATAATTATCCGATAAATCGATTTTGACGGATTATAAATAATCGATGAAAGACGGCGGTCGCAATTTGCTTGCGACCGCCGTTTTATTTCTGTCGCCGTTTACTTTCGCCTGCCGTTTGATTTTGACAGCCTTTATTTCGGTCACCGTTTTATTTCTGTCGCCGTTTGCTTGCGACCGCCGTTTTATTTTTAAAAATACCGGCGTTTTGGCAGGGTTTTAATCGGCTAAGCAAGTATATGTCTTTCCTGTGAAAAAGGATTTGACATAACCGACATTTTATAGTATAATATTTAATCGGTCAGTACATATCGGCACTTAGGCTGAAAAGTCTGTGTGCTGTTTTTGTTTTCGAGGTATTGCCGCGAAACGTCTGAAATCATAATTACCGTTTTACGGCAAAAATCGATCGACAAAAAATTAAAGGAGCGTGTTTGTATGAATATTACCGTTTATCTCGGCGCAAGCGAAGGTAACGATCCGTCTTTACGCAAAGCGGTTGAAGAACTCGGAGCGTGGATAGGTTCGAGTGGCAACGCTCTTGTTTACGGCGGTTCGAGATCGGGGCTGATGGGCGCGATTGCGGACAGTGTTTTAAATCACGGCGGTAAGGTAACGGGCGTCGAGCCGCAATTCTTTATCGAAAACGAGCTTCAACACAACGGGTTGACAAAGCTGATCATAACCAAAGATATGACGGAGCGCAAAAGCAAAATGATCGAGCTTGGCGACGCTTTTATCGCATTCCCCGGCGGCACGGGAACGTTGGAAGAAATTACCGAGGTTATGTCGAAAGTGTCTTTGAAACACCTGAACGCCCCTTGTATTGTTTATAACTTAAACGGCTATTATAACGATTTGAAAGCCCTTTTAAAGCATATGATAGACAAAGGCTTGTCTTCCGAGGAACGTCAGAAAGGGATATATTTTGCCGATAATCTCGAAGAAATTATAAAGATTTTATCTGCATCGGGAAAAACAAATAAGTAAAAAACCGCGGATAAGCGGAAAATAAGGAGATATTTATGGAAAATATCGAACAAAAGAAAACATCGTTTTTCGACAGAAAGTTTCGGATCACCGAAAAAGGTTCGTCGATAAAAACGGAAATCATCGCAGGTCTTACGACCTTCCTCGCAATGGCGTACATACTCGTCGTAAACTCGGGTATGTTCTCCGCTCTCGACGGAGTTTCGTTCGACGCGATGTACGTCACCACCGCCCTTTCCGCGGTTATCGGCACTGTCCTTATCGGACTTATGGCAAACCTTCCGCTTGCGCAAGCTCCCGGAATGGGTCTTAACGCATTTTTCGTGTTTACCGTTTGCAAAGGTCTCGGTTTCACTTATGCGAACGCGCTCGTTTTCGTTCTTTTGGACGGACTTATTTTCGTAATTCTTACGGTTACGGGACTCAGAAAAATTATTTTCGAAGCGATTCCGCCCGTTGTTAAAGCGGCTATCCCCGCAGGTATCGGCTTGTTTATAGCGTTTTTGGGATTGCAGGACGCAAAACTTGTTATTCCGCATGAAACGACAGGCGTTACGCTCGCTTCGTTCAACCTTTTCAATAAAGCAACCTGGGCTGAGGTAATGCCGCTTGTTGTCGCGGTTATTTCCATTCTGCTCATCGCGGTTCTCTCGCACAAAAAAATAAAAGGTTCGATCCTTTGGGGTATTCTCGGCGGAACGGCTCTTTATTATCTTTTAGGTTTGACCGTACCCGGATTTTACGATGGTTTCGGCGAAACTTTCTCGTTCAATCCTTTAAAACCCTTCGTGGCGTTCGGTAACGAAACGTTCGGAAAGGTCTTCACGCAAGGCTTCGATTTCTCAACGTATCTCGCGAAAGACGGCGCTTCCGTCGGCGGACTCGTTATTCTCTTTATAACAACAGCTCTTGCGTTCTGTATGGTCGATATGTTCGACACTATGGGAACTTTATACGGCGCGTGCCGCGGCGGAAACTTGCTTGTCGAAGGCGAAAACGGCGAACTCGAAGTTCCCAATATGAACAGAGCCATGCTTGCGGACGCCATTGCGACCTGCACGGGCGCGGTTCTCGGAACTTCCACGGTAACCACTTTCGTAGAGTCTTCTGCCGGCGTTGCCACGGGCGGCAAAACAGGCTTCACCTCGCTTATAACCGCGGCGGCATTTTTGATCGCGCTCTTCTTTGCTCCGCTTGCAAAACTTATTCCCTGCTATGCTTACGGCGCGGCGCTTGTTTATGTCGGCGTTCTTATGATGGGAAGCGTTAAAGATATCGACTGGTCGGACGTTTCCGTATCCGTCCCCGCGTTTTTGACTATGGCTATGATGCCGTTCACATATAACATTTCTTACGGAATAGCGTTCGGACTTATATCCTATCTCGTAATAAAATTGTTCTCGGGAAAGGTTAAGGAAATCAAAATCGGAACCTGGATTATTACGGCTTTGTTCCTTGCAATGTTCTTCCTTACTCACTGATACAATTTGACTTTTTGTTAAATTCGGGTTGTTCCCGACAGAAACATACTAAAAACGGCGGCGACTTTTTAAAGTCGCCGCCGTCTTTTTATTTATCGGTTAACGATTGAGAAAAAGTTAAAAAGAAAAAACCCCTATGTTACGGGAATTTTTCTGTCGCATAGGGGTATCTTTTATATGTTTTGTCTGAAATTTTAAATACATCTGACGGGAATTATCAGATTTTCGGCATTCAAAGCGGATAAATTGTCCTTTAAGCATATAATCGCCCCTTTGCCGACTTTCAATGACGATTTATTAAGAATTTCGAAGTTTTTTATCATTGAAAGAGTGGGATTGGACGATTTTTTGATTTCTATCGGATAAAGCGTTCCGTCGGATTCTAAAACCAAATCTATTTCACGCTGTAATTTATCTCTGTAATAATACAAATACAGCTCTTTTCCGCAATTAAGATAAGATTTTCTTATTTCGGAAACGATATAATTTTCTAAAATCGCGCCATTCAATGAGCCGTTTTGTAAAATCTCGGGACTTGAATATTTCGTCAGATAACACACAAGACCCGTATCGAAAAAGTAAACTTTCGGCGTTTTTACTATCTTTTTGAGAAGATTGTTCGAATAAGGGTGCAGATAGAAAATAATTTCCGATTTTTCGAGCAATCCGAGCCATCTTTTAGCCGTATCGTCGCTAACGTCCGCGTCGACGGCAATCGAATGAACGTTCAACTCCTGCCCTATTCTGCAAGCAACCGCGCGAATAAAATCAATAAATTTCAGATCGTCTTTTAAAGAAATCTCTTCTTTTACGTCTCTTGAAATATATGTTTGAAGGTAACTCGAATAATATACGTCTCTGTTCGTATATTTTCCGCTTATAAGCCCGGGTAAACTTCCGTTCCATATCCTTTCGTAAATCTCGTCGACACTCGCTTCGGGCGAATTTTCTACGCGGGTTTGCAAATCGCTTAGTGAAAGCATAAAAGGTTTAACTTCTCCGCTTTGAAAAATTTCGTGCTGAGAAAGCGACGTTAAATTAAGAATAGCAATTCTCCCCGCCAGACTTTCCTGTGATAAACTCATCAATTTATAGCTTTGCGAACCCGTAAGCCAAAAACTCCCCGCTTTTGCGCCCTTATCTATCGCGATTTTGATATATGAAAACAATTCGGGAGCATACTGAACTTCGTCGATCAAAATCGGCGGTTTATGCAATTTAAGAAACATTTCGGGATCTTGCTTGGCGAGCGCTCTCTCCTGCAAATCGTCAAGCGTAACTCTTGCCCTATTTTTATCGATATGTTCGAGCATAGTGCTTTTGCCGACCTGTCTCGGACCAGTAACGAGAATACAAGCGTATTCTTTCGTAAGTTCCGAAATAAGTTTTTCCATATCCCTGTTTATATATTTCATTAAATACACCTCATATAAAAATATGGACTAAAATACGATACAATCTTATTTTAGTCCATATTTTACCGTCTGTCAAGCATTTTTCGTGAATTATACCTTATTTTTTGTAATATTCGCTCGAAAAAAATCCTTATAAAAAAGACCAAAATACGATGCAATCGTTTTTTGGTCCTGTTTTTGATTGTCTGATAGTAAAATTTTATATAAAAAAAGTTATTTTGTGAGGTCGGAAAGGGAAAAACGGATTACTTTCGCAAGCTCGGATAAGCTCGTTTCAATCTGAAAACCTATCGCGCCGCCGCTGAACATAATCGTTCCGAAATTGTTCGCCGTTTCGTCTATCGTCGTTGTGAAAAACTTTTTCATTCCGACGGGCGAACAACCGCCGTGAATATAACCCGTGAGCGGCAAAAGTTCCTTGGATTTTATCATTTCGACATTCTTTTCGCCGACGGCTTTCGCGGCTTTCTTCAAATCGAGTTCCTTCGCGACGGGAATCATAAAAACATAATGATTTCCGCTTTTTCCGACGGTTACGAGCGTTTTGAAAACCATATCGGGGTTCTGCCCGAGAACGGACGCGACCTCTACTCCGCTTATCGCTTCTTCCTGCGAGTAATTATATACTTTGAAATCGATTTTCTTTTGTTCGAGCGACCTTATCGCGTTCGTTTTCTGCTCTTCTTTTTTCATATCTGCCCTCTTTTTATCCGCCGCGGGCGATTTCCATAAAATGCAATCGCCCGCGGCATAAAAAACAAAATAAATCTGATACTTAAAAACCGAAAACGCCTTTTACAACATTTTCGGTTTAAGTTTTAATTATTTGTTGCCGTCATCTTCGGCGTCGGCAAAATCGTCGTCTGCCATATCGTCGTCCGAAGCAACTCCTCTTATGGAGTTATACTGCGGCGAAAGATTTTTGTAATCCTTCACGCCCGTTCCTGCGGGAATGAGCTTACCGATGATAACGTTTTCTTTAAGACCCATAAGCGGATCGACCTTGTTGTGGATAGCCGCGTCGGTCAAAACCTTGGAAGTTTCCTGGAAGGAAGCCGCCGAAAGGAAGGACTCGGTTGCAAGAGCCGCTTTCGTGATACCGAGAAGAATTCTCTTCGCGATAGCGGGAACTCCGCCGTTTTCGAGAACCTTGCTGTTCTCCTCGTCGAGCGTAAGCATATCCACGCATTCTCCGGGAAGGAAACCCGTGTCTCCGCTCGAAAGAATTCTTACCTTTCTGAGCATCTGATTGACTATGATTTCAACGTGTTTATCGTTAATGTCAACGCCCTGGCTGCGGTAAACCGACTGAACTTCTTTCAGAATGTAATCCTGAACGGACTTGAAACCTTTGGTTTTAAGGATAGTCTGCGGGTTTACGGAACCGCCCGTAAGAACGGAACCGGGTTCTACAACGTCGCCCGTTTTAACTCTCAGATCCGCGCTGAACGGAATTCCGTAATCCTTAACGGATCCGTCCTCGGGGGACTTGACCATAACGTGACGAATTCCGTCCTTTTCCTGAACGGTAACCGTACCGCTGTGTTCGCAAACGATAGCTTCGCCCTTGGGTTTTCTTGCTTCGAAAAGCTCTTCTACTCTCGGAAGACCTTGGGTTATATCGCCCGTCGACGCAATACCGCCCGTATGGAACGTTCTCATCGTAAGCTGAGTACCGGGTTCGCCGATGGACTGCGCGGCAATGATACCGACAGCCTCGCCGATCTGAACGGGAAGCGAGTTACTCATGTTCTTACCATAGCACTTAGCGCAGACGCCGTACTTCGATTTACAGGTAAATACGCTTCTTATCGTAACTTTTTCTATGCCTGCGGCGCAAATCTTCTTCGCGTCGTCCTCGGTGATCATTTCGTTGGCTTTAACGAGAACGTCGCCCGTCTTGGGATCGAGAATATCCACGGGAGTAAATCTTCCGTTGATTCTGTCTTCCAGGCTTTCGATAATCTCGCCCTTAATGCCCTTGATCGCCTCGATTTCCATACCCTTGACGTCGCCGCAATCTTCTTCACGAATAATAACGTTGTGCGAAACGTCGACAAGACGTCTCGTAAGGTAACCGGAGTCTGCCGTCTTTAACGCCGTATCCGCGAGACCTTTACGTCCGCCGTGGGAGGAAATGAAGTATTCCAGAACCGTAAGACCTTCACGGAAGCACGATTTAACGGGAATTTCGATGATTTTACCGTTAGGGTTGGTCATAAGACCACGCATTCCGGCAAGCTGCTTTATCTGGTCGATAGAACCACGCGCGCCCGAGTCCGCCATCATCCAGATGGGGTTGAACTTACGAAGAGTAAGCTGCAATACCTTGGAAACGTCCGCCGTAGCTTTCGTCCATATATCGACGACGGCTTTATAACGTTCGTCGTCGGTAAGAATACCTCTGTTGTATTTCTTTTCGATGCCGATGACTTCTTCGCCCGCGTCGCGAATAATTTTGTTCTTGTCGCCGGGAACCTGCATATCGAATACCGACGTGGTGATAGCGGCGATCGTAGAATACTTATAACCGAGAGACTTGATATAGTCGAGCGTATCCGCGGCGCAACCCGAACCTCTCGATTTGAAGCAAGCGTCTACGATCTTTTTGAGCTGACTCTTGCCGACGAGGAAGTTGATCACGAATTGAAGATAACTGTCCGCGTCCTCGGGATTTCTTACGGTGAATTTCGCGCCCGTAATATCCTGCGGAATACCGTGGTTGAAGATAATTCTGCCCGCGGTGGTTTTGATTATGCCCGAATGTTTCGTTCCGTCGGGCAACGTTACTTTACGTCTGACGTAAATTTCGTCCTGACACCAGAGCTGTTTGGTCTGATAAGCCATCAAAGCTTCGTCGGGAGAAGAATAAACGTTGGGTTCGTAGAAATAAGCCGTTACCGCTTCGGACGGATCTCCGCCCTCTTTAACGAGTTTGCACGAAACGATTATGTTTTTAAGCTCTCTTTCCGTTTTCGAATAAATTCCGTCTTTATCGGCTTTCGTTACGACGAATTTGTCGCCTTTTACGATTTCCGAAGGAACGAATTTAATATCTTTTTCGTCGTAGAAAAATCCGTCGTCTTTAAGAACGTATTCGGTTTCTCTCTCGTCGTAATACTTGCCCTCTTCCTTTCTCGTAATGGTAAGGTAATAACAACCGAGAACCATATCCTGAGAAGGAGACATAACCGGCTTACCGTCGGAAAGTTTAAGGATGTTGTTGGAAGCAAGCATCAAAAATCTCGCTTCTGCCTGAGCTTCGATGGAAAGCGGAACGTGAACAGCCATCTGGTCGCCGTCGAAGTCGGCGTTGAACGCGCCGCAGACGAGCGGGTGAAGCTTGATTGCTCTGCCTTCGATGAGGACAGGCTCGAACGCCTGAATAGACAAACGGTGAAGCGTGGGAGCACGGTTTAAAAGAACGGGGTGATCCTTAATAACGTCTTCGAGAATATCCCATACGCAGGGTTTCATTCTCTCGACCATTCTCTTCGCGCTCTTTATGTTATGGCAGGTGTTGTTTTCCACAAGTTTTTTCATAACGAAGGGCTTGAAAAGCTCGATCGCCATTTCCTTGGGAAGACCGCACTGATAAAGTTTAAGTTCGGGACCTACGACTATAACCGAACGACCGGAATAGTCGACACGTTTTCCGAGAAGGTTCTGACGGAAACGACCCTGTTTACCTCTTAAAATCGCCGAAAGGGATTTAAGGTCTCTGTTGCCTACGCCCGAGACGGCTTTGCCTCTTCTGCCGTTGTCGATAAGCGCGTCTACGGCGTCTTGAAGCATTCTCTTTTCGTTTCTTATGATGATTTCGGGCGCGCCGAATTCCATAAGCTTTTTAAGACGGTTGTTTCTGTTGATAACTCTGCGGTATAAATCGTTAAGATCGCTCGTCGCAAATCTTCCGCCGTCGAGCTGAATCATAGGACGAAGTTCGGGCGGGATAACGGGAACGACGTCGAGGATCATCCATTCGGGGCGGCTGCCGCTCTTTCTGAACGCTTCTACGATATCGAGTCTCTTTATAGCCTTCGCGCTCTTCTGACTTTCGGGATTTTCCGCGATAAGTTTTTTAAGTTCCGCGCTTTCTTTTTCGAGGTTGATAGCCATAAGGAGTTCCTTTATGGCTTCCGCGCCCATTCCTACTTTGAAGCTCTTTTCGCCGAATTTCTCGCAAGCTTCTCTGTATTCTCTGTCGTTTATGACCTGTTTATATTGAAGATCGGTAGTTCCGGGATCCAGAACGACGTAGCAGGCGAAATAAATAACCTGTTCGAGCTGTTTGGGCGGAATATCTACCATAAGACCGATACGGGAAGGCACGCCTTTGAAGTACCAGATATGGGAAACGGGAGCGGCAAGCTCGATGTGACCCATTCTTTCTCTTCTGACCTTTGCTCTCGTGACTTCAACGCCGCACTTTTCGCAAATGATGCCTTTGTATCTTATTCTCTTGTACTTACCGCAGTGGCATTCCCAGTCCTTGGTAGGTCCGAAAATTCTTTCGCAGTACAAGCCGTCTCTTTCGGGTTTCTGAGTTCTGTAATTTATTGTTTCGGGGCGGGTTACCTCGCCGTACGACCATTCTCTGATCTTTTCGGGAGAGGCTACGCCTATTTGTAACGAATTAAAGTTATTAAGTTCAAACATATTTATTTACGACTCCTCCCGTATTATTTATCTTCGCCGTCGTCGTCATCGTCGGCGTCAAGATCGTCAAGATCTTCGAAATCGTCGAACAAGTCGCTCGATTTGAAGCCTTCGTCCTCGTCGAATGTATCTTCGTCGTAATCGTCGAAGATAGAACCGACTTCGTCCTCTTCTTCCTCGTGAGCCTCTTCCTTTTCGGGAGCGAGATCGACGTAATCGACGTTCTCTTTCTCTCTGATATTGACGTTGACGTCGTCTGCGTCCTCGGTGAGATCTTTAAGGTTGATTTCCTCGTGATTTTCGGTGAGAACTTTCATATCGAGAGCTAAGCTTTGAAGCTCTTTAAGCATAACCTTGAACGATTCGGGTATGCCGGGTTCGGAAATATCGCTGCCCTTTACGATAGACTCGTAAGTTTTAACTCTTCCGACAACGTCGTCCGACTTGACGGTAAGAATTTCTTGAAGTATATGCGACGCGCCGTAAGCTTCGAGCGCCCAGACTTCCATTTCTCCGAATCTCTGTCCGCCGAACTGCGCCTTTCCGCCGAGGGGCTGCTGAGTAACCACGGAGTACGGTCCTACCGAACGCGCGTGGATCTTATCGTCGACAAGGTGGTGAAGCTTTATCATATACATGTAACCGACGGTTACTCTGTGTTCGAACGGTTCGCCCGTTCTTCCGTCGTAAAGCTGAATTTTACCGTCGACTTCGCCGTAAGGATTGACGAAATGATTTTCTTCGAGAAGATCTTTGATTTCCTTTTCGGTCGCGCCGTCGAATACCGGGGTCGCGATCTTCCAGCCGAGCTGTTTGCATACGAGCGAAAGGTGTACTTCGAGAACCTGACCGATGTTCATTCGGGAGGGAACGCCGAGGGGGTTAAGAACTATCTGCAAGGGTGTTCCGTCCGCTAAGAACGGCATATCCGCTTCGGGAAGAATTCTCGAAATAACGCCCTTGTTTCCGTAACGTCCCGCCATCTTATCGCCGACGGAGATCTTTCTCTTCTGCGCGATATAAACTCTGATGAGTTCGGTAACGCCCGGAGACAACTCGTCTTTGTTGGCTTTTGTGAATTTTTTAACGTCTACGACTATACCGCCTTCGCCGTGAGGAACGCGGAGAGACGTATCTTTGACTTCTCTTGCCTTTTCGCCGAAGATAGCTCTTAAAAGTCTTTCTTCGGGAGTAAGCTCGGTTTCGCCCTTGGGCGATACTTTACCGACGAGAATATCGCCGCTCGTTACTTCCGCGCCGATACGGATCACGCCGTTTTCGTCGAGGTCTTTAAGCGCGTCGTCGCCGATATTGGGAATATCTCTCGTAAATTCTTCGTTGCCGAGCTTGGTTTCGCGGCATTCGATTTCGTGTTCTTCGATATGGATCGAGGTGAACACGTCGTTCTGAACGAGTTTTTCGGAAAGGAGGATCGCGTCCTCGTAGTTATAACCTTCCCACGTCATGAAGCCGATGAGAATGTTTCTTCCGAGCGCAAGCTCGCCGTCGCAGGTTGCGGGACCGTCCGCAAGGATGGTTCCTTTTTCTACTATATCGCCTACTTTAACGATAGGCTTCTGATTAAGGCAGGTGCCCTGGTTGGATCTCTGGAACTTTTTGAGTACATACACTCTGTCGAAACCGGTGGTCGTTCCGTCGTTTTCGTTGACGATGATCTCGCTGCCCGAAACGGATTTGACGACGCCCGCTTTCTCGGCGATTATCATAACGCCGGAGTCGTACGCTATTTTCGCTTCTATACCCGTTCCTACGATAGGAGTTTCGGGTTTAAGAAGGGGAACTGCCTGACGTTGCATGTTGGAGCCCATGAGCGCACGGTTGGTATCGCAGTTTTCAAGGAAGGGAATAAGCGCGGTAGCGACCGATACGAGCTGCTTGGGCGAAACGTCCATATAATCGATTTCTTCTCTCGGAAGTTCGGTTATCTCGTCTCTTCTTCTGCAAGCGACACGGGCGTTTACGAAACGACCTTCTTCGTCGAGCGGCTCGTTTGCCTGAGCGACGACGAACGCGTCTTCTTCGTCCGCGGTAAGGTAATCGACGTGATCGGTTGCCTTGCCCGTCGCCTTATCTATTTTTCTGTATGCCGACTCGATAAAGCCGTACTCGTTTACTTTCGCGTAAGCCGAAAGAGACGTGATAAGACCTATGTTCTGACCTTCGGGGGTTTCGATAGGACACATTCTGCCGTAGTGCGTGTAGTGAACGTCTCGGACTTCGAACGTGGCTCTTTCTCTGTTCAAACCGCCGGGGCCCAACGCGGAAAGCTTTCTCTTATGCGTAAGCTCGGCGATGGGGTTTGTCTGATCCATGAACTGGGAGAGCTGGGAAGAACCGAAGAATTCCTTGATCGCGCTCGAAACGGGTCGAACGTTGATAAGTCCGTTGGGCGTGATGTCTTTCGGGTCCTGAGTGGACATTCTTTCCTTTATAACTCTTTCGAGACGGTTGATACCTATTCTGAACTGGTTCTGCAAAAGTTCGCCTACCGATCTTACTCTACGGTTGCCGAGGTGGTCGATATTGTCGACGGTTCCGATGCCGTAATTAAGGTCGCTGTTCAGGGAAATGGTAGCGATTATATCGTCGGTGGTTATGTGCTTATGGTTTAATTTATCGATGAGCGGCTTAATGTTTTTCTTCTGCTCGCTCGTAAGTTTTTCGGGTACGCCCGCCTCTAAGATATCGAAGAACGCGCGGCACGCGAAAACAAATCTTCTGCGGAGTTCTCTTCTCTTTTCGAGATTCTTCTTGTCGTCGGGTTTCATTTCTTCGCCCGCGGGAACAACGATTTCTTCGACGTAGAAAAGAGGATTTATTCTGTCGATATATTTTTCCGCAACGTCCTCTACGGTACTCGTTTTAACCGCTTCCGCAAGTTCTTTCGCGAAGACGTAGTTGGGATAATAAATATTTTCGATAAGTCCGAACGGTCTCGGAGAAACTCCCGCGACAGCCTCGAAATCGACGACGTTGTTACCGATGATCTTATGTTTTCCGCCGTTTTCGGTAAGAGCGTAAACTACGTTTATACCGCTGTTCTGGATAAGCTTCGCCTGCTCGGGAGTTATCACTTCGCCTTTTTTGACGAGAAGCTCGCCGTCCTCGTTTACGATATCTTCGTAAGCGGTTACGCCGGGAAGTCTTACGCCCATATTAAGGCGTTTGTTGAATTTATATCTGCCGACTTTCGCGCAGTCGTATCTTCTCGGATCGAAGAAAAGATTTTTAAGGTGCTGACGAACAGCTTCCTCGGTGGGAACTTCGCCGGGACGAAGTCTTCTGTAAAGTTCGAAAAGACCTTCGCCTTCGGATTTGGCTACGTCCTTTTCCATGGTAGCCGTAATCATCGGGTCGTCCTCGAATATAGCCTTTATGCTTTCGTCCGTTCCGAAACCGAGCGCGCGGAGAAGAACGGTAGCCGTGAGCTTACGCGTTCTGTCGACTTTAACCCACAACGTGTTGTCGGCGTCCTGCTCGAATTCTATCCATGCGCCTCTGTTGGGGATAATGGTCGTGCCGTAAAGTTTTCTGCCCGTCTTGGAAAATTCAAATCCGTTGTAAACGCCGGGAGAACGAACGAGCTGCGAAACGATAACGCGTTCCGCGCCGTTTATGATGAACGAACCGTTCTCGGTCATTTTGGGAAGTTCGCCCATAAATACGTCCTGATCGAGAACTTCGCCCGTGACTTTATTCACGAGTCTGACTTTTACTTTTAAAGGTACCGCGTATGTGGCGTCTCTGTCGCGGCACTCCTTTTCGTCGTACTTCGGTTTGTCGGAAAGCGAATGATCGAGAAAGTAAAGCTCGAAACGATCGGAATAATCGGTAATCGGGGAAAAGTCCTCGAATACTTCGCTTATGCCCTCTTCGATAAAGCTCGCGTAAGAATCTCTCTGAACCTCGATAAGATAAGGCATCGGCTGAACTTCTTTTATCTTGGAGAAGGTTCTTCTTTCGACGTTTCCGAATTTAACTAACGGTAAATTGCGTGTCATTAAATTGACTCCTTTTTTTGTTGATTTAATTCCCACAATGGTGTATAATACGCCTGTGACCGAGATTGACGGGCTTTTTTGCCCGCTTACGGCGAACGATTTTCGTCCTTGCGGAAAGAATTTTCTTCACCGCTTGACTTTTTTCTTTTCGTCCGCCTTTCGGTCAAGCAAAGACCGGTCGGATTTTCCGCCACTGAAATTTCCCGTTTTTCGTAGATTTTATCTGCAAAAAACAATCCTTGTTCCAGCTTTTGCCGTCGTCCGCGTCCGGGAGCGTTTTCCCGAAAATGGCGTAAAAAGACGCTATTATGGAGATTATAGCATTACATAATTATAATGCGGATCGCCTTTCTTGTCAAGGATTTTGAGGGGCTTTAACGAATTTAGTGCAGATTTCGGTAAAAATATCGTGAGGTAAATTATGAGAATAGACAAATTTTTGAAAGTTTCGAGAATTTTAAAGCGCAGAAGCGTCGCAAACGACGCGTGTTCGGGCGGAAGAGTCGAGGTAAACGGCAAATCGGTTAAACCCGCTTATAATCTTAAAGTAGGCGACGTCGTTTCCATTGCGTTCGGCGAAGGTTCGCTCGTTTTCAGAGTGTTAAACCTTAAAGAAACGGTAAAAAAGGACGAAGCCGCTTCTCTTTACGAAATTATAAACGAATAATCGGCGAAAACGAATAATTCGTTGCGGGTTTCAATGATTTTGTTTTATATCATATAATGATATAGCAAGTATAAGGCATTAAGGAGAAGATTATGGTAAGCGCGATAATCACCTGCGCAGGCTCGGGAACAAGAGCCGGCTTCGGGTTTAACAAGCTTTTGAAAGATATCGGCGGAATAACGCCGTTCGAAAAAACTTTGTCGGCGTTTTCGTCAAGCGGCGTAATAGACGAGATAATCGTAGTATGTTCCAAGGAAGACGAGCCGAATTTTAAAGAAAAGTGCCGCTATAAGTCGATTAACGCCGTTTTTGTAACGGGATCGACAACAAGAAACGGGTCTGTCGAAAACGGACTTGACGCTACCCGCGGAGATATAGTTCTTATTCACGACGGGGCAAGACCGTTCGTTTCGGAAAGAATAATCCGCGATTGCGTCGCCGCCGCGGAAAAATACGGTTCGGCGATAACCGCTATCCCAGTCACCGACACTATATGCGAAACAACGGAAGAAAAGGGCGAAACGGTCATAATTTCGTCTTCGAGAAAGAACAAGTACGCCGCGCAGACCCCGCAGGCTTTTAAAACCGAGCTTATCAAAAAAGCTTTTTCAATGATAAAAGCGGGCGAAGAATTTACCGACGAATCGGGAATTTTTACCAAATACATAGGGACCTGCCATATCGTCGAGGGCGAAACCGCAAACAAAAAACTCACCTATCCCGAGGATTTTTCGGTTTTGCAAAGCGGAAATCTGTTCGCAGGCACGGGGTTCGATCTTCACTTACTCGTCGAAAACAGAAAACTGATTTTGGGCGGAATAGAAATCCCCCACGATAAAGGGCTGTTAGGTCACAGCGACGCCGACGTTTTGATACACGCTATTATGGACGCGATGCTCTCCTCTGCAAGCCTCGGAGATATCGGCAGACACTTCCCCGATTCGGACGAAAAATACAAGGGAATTTCGAGTATGATTTTGCTTGAAAAAGTCGTCGAAATTCTCGATAAGTCGGGCTATAAGCTCATTAACGTATCTGCGGTGATTGAAGCGCAGAAACCGAAACTCGCAAAATACGTCGACAAAATTCGCCTTAATCTTGCCAATGCTCTCGGCGTAAACGAGTCCGCCGTAGGCATAACCTGCACCACTTTGGAAGGTATCGGCATTGTCGGAAGAGAAGAAGGGATCGCCGTTCAGGCGTACTGTCTTACGCAAAAATACAAGGGTTAACACCGTCCGCAAAAAGCCGGCAATCAAGGCTGAGCGACAAAGGATAAATCATGGCAAAAAGCAAAACCACATCAAGATATGTTTGCTCCGAATGCGGAGCGGTTACCCCGGGTTGGCTCGGAAGATGCCCGTCCTGCGGGAAATTCGGAACGATAAACGAAGAAATTCAGGAGACCGTCGTCTCCTCTTCTCTCGATAAAGCAAAAAGACCGACTTATCAGAAACCCGTTAGACTTTCCGAGGTCGAACACGAAAAGCTTACGAGGATAGATTCCGGCATAGAAGAACTCAACACCGTTCTGGGTGGAGGGATAGTCCCCTCGTCGCTCGTCCTTATCGGCGGCGATCCCGGTATCGGAAAATCGACGATTATGACGCAGGTCGCGCTGTCGTTATCGAAAAATTACAAGGTTTTATACGCTTCCGCAGAAGAAAGCCAGGCGCAGGTTAAAATGCGTTGCAATCGTCTCGGAATAAATTCGGACAGCCTTATGCTTATGAACGAGACCTGTCTCGACAATATCATCGACGAAGCGGACGGCTACGATTTTCTTATCGTAGACTCCATTCAAGCCGTTTATCTGAGCGATCTGAGCGGTTCGTCGGGTACGGTCGGGCAAGTCAAAGAATGCGCTTCGAGACTTATGCGATTTGCAAAATCGTCAAAAACTACCGTTTTTATCGTCGGTCACGTCACAAAAGAGGGCGCGATTGCAGGGCCTAAGGTTCTCGAACATATTATGGACACCGTTTTATATTTCGAGGGGCAGCCGCAGGATAACTACAAACTACTCCGCGCGGTTAAAAACAGGTTCGGCTCGGCGCAGGAAGTCGGAGTTTTCGAAATGCGCGAAAACGGGATTTTCGGCGTTAAGGATTACAACGGCATTTTCGTTTCGGAAGAACGCGGAAAGGATGCGGGCAGTATCGTCACCCCGTCCGTTTCGGGCAACCGTTGTATGCCCGTGGAAATTCAGACTTTGCTGTCGAAAACCATTTTCGGAATGCCGCGACGTATGCCGCTTGGTCTCGATTACAACAGAACGATGCTTATTCTGGCAGTTCTGGAAAAGCGCGCGTATATGCCCTTTTACACTTTCGACGTTTACGTCACCGTTATGGGCGGAATTAAGCTAACCGAGCCTTCGAGCGATCTGGCTGTTGCGCTCGCCTTAGCGAGTTCTTATAAAAACATACCCGTTGCGGGAGACGTTTGCGCGTTCGGCGAAATCGGCTTGACGGGTGAAATACGCCCCGTCACGCAAGCCGAAAAACGCGTGGATAATGCGGTTAAATTAGGCTACAAAAAGGTGCTTTTGCCCGCGAGAAACACGGAAAACTTGAAAAAATATTCGGATAAGATAGAAATCGTGCCGATAAAACATATTTATCAGGCGATAAAATATCTCTTCCCCGAAAAGTAAAGTAAAAATTTTATTTCAAAAAATCGTTGCATATGCAACAAAATCTCGTAGTTGCAGGCGGGCGATCACCGATCGCCCGCTTTTTATAATAAATTTTACAATCTTATTACTTGCCTTCCCCGCTTGTGGAAGGTGGCGGCGTAGCCGACGGAAGATGACAAAAGAAAGCCTTCTCCCTTTGGAGAAGGCAAGTAAAATTTACTACTTTAAGATTTATACTATATCCTCTTCTATTGTCTGATTGCAACCTCTGCATGTGTAGGTTTTCTTGCCGTCCTTAATGACAATCGTGGAGTCGATAGGCTTATGAGCAAGAGAGATCGAAACAGCAATAATCTGATGACAATCTTCGCAAGTAAAATATCCGCCAAATTCGCGCGCACACGATACATTCACATTTCCGAATGGTTTCAGCCCGTTAGCCGCAATATCGGATGCGTCATCAAATTTAAAATTTAACTCTGTTCTTTTTCCGTTAAGAACGTGATCCAATTCCGGCAATGCCTCATAGAAAGAGAATACTTCTCCGCTTTCGGTAAGGACAATATAACGCTTGTTTCCTTCCGAAGTGCAAGTCGGATCCACGGTATTAACCGCATATTCCTTAACGTTTTCGATTTTTGTTTCGGGATGTTCGCAGGTCTCCACTTTTCCGTTTGAAACGTTTCTGCATTTTGCAGTAAATGTTTTTTCTTTTTCGTTCCAAGTATAAGCATAGTCATGCCCGACGGCGGGAATGGTTTCCTTCTGAACAGAATTACATTCCGTACAATTTATTTCGTCTACTCCGTCCTTTTCGCACGTTGCTGGCGTTATTTTATGCTCGCCGCTATGTCTTTTTCTTACTGCTATTAAAACAACCTTGTTACACCCCGAACACTCAAAATATGCCTTAGTAGTATATGCACACGATAAAGATTGCGCACCAATAAGCTCAATTCCTCTTGCTTGCATATCGGAAATGCTATCAAACACCTGGACAGCATCATCTTCGATATACCACCCATTGAATTTATAATGGGAAGTTTTAGGAATAACAACGTCCGCCGCGGTTATTTTTTGCCCGTCTACAACAATATAATATGTACCCTTATTTTCCTGTTGGCAAGAAGGATAATTTGTAGTTTCAACCGTTTCATAGTCGCCCGAATTTATCGACGGCAAATCTATCGTAACATCCTTGCCGCAATCTTTGCAAGTTCCCGAAAGAACGCCCTTTTCGGTGTAAGTCGGCATTGTCGTAACCGTCCAGCTGTCCGAATGATGCCTCGGCTCAACATACGAGGTTATTTCTGCCGTATAATCAAACCCTTTTTGCTCGTTGATTAATTTGATTTCGTATTTGTTCTTTCCTATATGCAAACAAGTGCCTTTGTCGATTTCCGTAACGGTATATTCAAGGCTGTAAAGTCTTGGTAAATAAAAATAAAGAGATTTATTACATCTGCCGCAATTTCCGATTACCTCACCCGTTTTTTCAAAGGACGGGGTTCTCAAAATTTTGGCAGACCAGTCGTGACCGAGAGCGGAAACGATATCGCGCTCCTCTATGTAACCGCAAATCGAACAGGTGTACTTATCGTAACCGTAATTTTCGCAATCGGGGTCTATGTGGTCTATATTGAAATTATGGAATACGCCGACAACGCCCTTGGTATAACCGCAGTCCTTGCAGATTTCAAGGTAAACGCCGTCCGTAAAGCCCGTATTTGCGTTGTAAGCATGCTTAACCTGCTCGACCCTTACAATATTATAATGATTGCAGGAAGCTCCCTTTGCGAAATTAAAGCTTTCGGTTGTTCCGTCGCTGTAAGTAATATGTATAAACTCGTCCTCGACACGAATACCAGTTACGCACTTTTTGCTTTCAGATTTTATAACGCCGAGATTTACGGACGTTCCGTCGGTAAAGTTTATTATAAGCTCGCCTTTTTCGTTAATCTCCGTGGAGCTTATTCCTCTGCCGTCGTCGCCCTTTTCGCCTTGGTCTCCCTTGTCACCTTTATCCCCTTTCTCGCCTTGATCGCCTTTATCTCCTTTCTCGCCGTCTGCGCCGTCCTTTCCGTCCGCCCCGTCAACGCCGTCCTTTCCGTCGGAGCCGTTAACGCCGTCTTTACCGTCAGCCCCGTCGGCACCGGGATTTCCCTTTTCGCCTTGTTCTCCCTTATCTCCTTTGTCACCTTTGTCACCTTTTTCGCCTTGGTCTCCTTTATCGCCCTTTTCGCCTTGTTCTCCTTGGTCGCCCTTGTCTCCTTTATCTCCCTTGCTACCCGTAACCGAGCCGAGATTGACCTCCGAGCCGTCCGAAAATTTAAGGATAAGCTCGCCTTTTTCGTTAAGAGCGGCGGAAACAATCCCCTTTGCTTCGTCCTTAATAATCTCCGAGCCGCTACCAGAACCCGAATCAGAACTCTCCGAAGCGTCGCTACTCGGACGAATTACGTTTACATTGCACGAAGCGAGTACAAACGTCATCATTATCACGGTTAAAACCGCAAAAAATATCAAAAGTGCCTTTTTCATAACCTTTCTCCTCCGATCGGAATTATTTGATAAACAACAATTCGTCAATTATCAATATACCAAAGTATTTTTATATTGTCAAGTAATTTTTATACAATGGTAAAAAGTTTATATATTTTCGGAGAATAAAATATGCTGAACGAAAACATAAAAGCATTGAGACAAGCAAGGAATATGACGCAAGTCGAACTCGCAAACAAACTCGGACTTACAAAACAATGTATAAGTAATTGGGAAAACGACAACGTTGCGCCGTCGGTGGAAATGCTGGTTAAATTAGCCGATTTTTTCTGCATAAGCACGGACTATCTGTTAGGGCGCGACAAAAACGAAACGATAAACGTTTCCGGGCTGAAACCGCAGGAAATCGTTCATATCCAGCAACTTATCGACGATTTCAAATCGCGACAATAATAAAAATTTTACATAAAACGTAAACAGCCGCGTGCGGAAAATTTTCCGCACGCGGCTGCTTGCCACTCAACACAAAGATGAAATATACAATTAAAAATACATTAAGTAATTCATAAGCCGTGAATGTATTTTATCGTTACACATAGGCTCTTTTATCGAAATCCTCTGATAACTCATCTCTAATAAGTTATTTCGTAATCCTCCGTGCAGAGAATTTCCGCAGGATCCACGTCTAATAAAACACATAAATTCGCAAGCGTATCGAGCGCGGGAAGCTTGTCGCCCTTTACATAGTGCGACACGGTTTGCTGAGATATTCCGAGCTTTCTGCCTATCTCCGCCTGCGTTTTTCCGCTTAGTTTTATCGCTTCGGCAATCTTTTTTTGTATCTGCGCTGTCGTTATCATATGTAGATTTTACAACCCATAGGCGTAAAATGCTTGACATACGCCCTTTGGGCGTGATATAGTAGTGTCACAAATATATAAAAGAACGTTTTTTTTCATAAAAAAATCGTGAGCGACATAAAACCGAGATAAAACCGGTATAAATCCGATATAAATTCGGTATAAAATCAATAAAAAAGGAATTCCGTCGCTTGCTGAAAATCGAAATCGTAATTACCTTACAACCCGCGAACTTATGTATTTAAAGAGGGATTAGACGTCCGAAAGGACGGAATGAAGCCATAAAAAAGCTTTGAAAATTAGTTTTGCGGAAACCGCTCTTCTCACGCGAAGATCCCGAGCCGACTTTGAAACGCAAGTTACATAAGGCTTATCTTCCGAGCGCGACGGGATTCTTTCTCCCCGTCATAACGACATCAGTCGGCGGGAGAGATCGTTGCCAAGCGACGAGGATTTCTTTTTTCGGCAATATCAAAACGGCATATGCTACTTTCCTGAAAAAGGGTAAGCATATGCCGTTTTTATTTGCAATTTATAGCGATAATCGACTTATAGCCGCATTTTTGCAACTTAATGCGATAAAATCAGCCGATGTATTTTATAAGCATTTCGCTTATTTCCGCAGACGAAGAAAGCCCTACGGTCTTCTCTTTTATCTCGCCGCCGACGAAAACCATAAGCGTGGGAATACTCGATATTCCGTACTTTATAGCCGTCTTTTCGCTTTCGTCGACATTGACTTTTACGACCTTTACTTTACCCGCAAGCTTTGGGAAAACCTCGTGCAGAACTTCGCCTTGCATTTTGCAGGGCATACACCAGCTCGCCCAGAAATCTACGAGTACGGGCTTGTCCGCCTTTAAAACTTCCGTTTCGAATTCGTCGTCTAAAACATTAATTATTTTTTCTTCCATTGTGATCTCCTTTGTTTTTGTTCGGCTTCGGGCGGAAAAATCGCCGTTTTCCCGTACCCGAAAAGCAATTACCCCGAACTTATTATGCGCGTTATCTCACGAAATATGTCGGAATTTCGTCGATTTTGATTTCTTTCTGCGTGCCGTCCGCCATATTTTTAATCTGACAAACGCCCGAATTAAGCTCGTTTTCGCCGAGAGTTATAACGTTTTCGGCGTGAATTTTATCGGCGTATTTAAACTGAGCCTTAACTCCTCTGCCCGCGTGGTCGACTTCGGCTTTAACGCCTTTGTCTCTTAAAACGGACACTATTTCGAAAGCCTTTTTATAAGCTTCGTCGCCCATAGTGGCGATATAAAGTTTGACGTTATCATGCGTGGGGATAACGACGTTTTCGGCTTCCATAAGCATTAAAAGTCTTTCGATACCCATACCGAAACCAACGCCGCAGGTAGGCGTTCCGCCGAGCTGGGAGATAAGGTTGTCGTATCTTCCGCCGCCGCATACCGTGCCTTGCGAACCGAGAGCCGTGGTCACGAATTCGAAAACGGTCTTCGTGTAATAATCGAGACCTCTCACGATAAACGGGTTGATTTCGTACGCTACGCCGCAATCGGTTAAAAGCTCCTGCAATTTTTTGAAGTGCGCGGAGCAATCGTCGCAAAGATAATCGACTATTTTCGGCGCGTCCTTGCAAAGAACCTTACACCCCTCTTCCTTGCAATCGAGAATACGGAGCGGATTTTTATAATATCTTTCGCGACAGGTGGGACAAAGCTTGTCGAGCTTATCGGCAAAATAGCCTTTCAACGCTTCGTTATACTTCTTTCTGCACTCGGGGCAACCCATACTGTTGATATAAAGCTTAACCGAAAGTCCGCATTTTTTCAAAACGGTGTAAGCAAGCTTGATAACTTCCGCGTCGGTATCCGCGCCCGCGCCGCCGTAAACCTCCACGCCGAACTGGTGGTGTTCTCTCAGTCTCCCTTTCTGCGGGTTCTCGTAACGGAAAACGGGCGTGATATAATACATTTTAAGGGGCATTGCGTTGTTGAAAAGTCCGTTTTCTATAAAGCTTCTCGCAACGCCCGCCGTTCCCTCGGGTTTTAAAGTAATGCTTCTCTCGCCCTTGTCGAGGAAAGTATACATTTCCTTATTTACTATATCTGTCGTGTCGCCCACGCCTCTCAAAAACAACTCGGTGTGTTCGAAAGTGGGGGTGCGTATTTCGTTCAAACAATACAAATCGGCGGTTTCTCTCGCAATTCTTTCGACGTAGTGCCACTTATAGCTTTCGAAAGGCAAAACGTCTTTTGTTCCCTTGGGTATGTTTATCATTTCTTTATCCTCTTTAAAATTCTTTATAAAATATACTTTTTAACGCTCTGAGCCGCTATTTCCTTGGACAAATGCTCTTCGACGTACTTTTCGTCCACAACGACCTTGGTAAGCGGAATATCCCCGCCCGCGTTATAGGAAATATCCTCCAAAAGATTTTCCATAACGGTGTGCAGTCTTCTCGCGCCGATATCTTCGCTCGTTGCGTTGATTTCCGCCGAAATTTCGGCGATTTTGGAAATGGCTTCGGGCGTGAAAACAAGCTCGATGTTATCCACGGCGAGAAGGTGAGCGTACTGCGAAGTGATGGCGTTCTGCGGAATGGTGAGAATGTTCACGAAATCGTCCTTGGTGAGCGAATCGAGTTCGACCTTTATCGGAAATCTGCCCTGCAATTCGGGGATAAGATCCTCGACAGCCGAAACGTGGAACGCGCCCGCCGCGATAAACAGAATATAATCGGTTTTAACTATTCCGTACTTGGTGTTTACGGCAGAACCCTCGACGATAGGCAGAATATCTCTCTGCACGCCCTCTCTCGAAACGTCCTGACCGCTCGATTTCGCGCCGCTCGCGATTTTATCGATTTCGTCGATGAAGATAATCCCCTCTTCCTCGGCTCTTCTCACGGCTTCGGATTTTACCGCGTCGTTATCGATAAGTTTTTCGCTCTCTTCCGCAACGATCAGCGTCATCGCTTCTTTGACGGTGATCTTTCTGCGTTTGCGTTTTTTTGGCATCATATCGCCGAAAATCGAACCTATCGAAATTTCCGCGCCCATACCGTTCATAAGTTCAAGCGGTTTATTCTCCTCGGCAACGTCTATCTCGATAGGAAATTTATCGTACTCGCCGCCGCGAAGTTTGTTTAAAATTTCGGTTTCCCATTCTTCCTTAGGCTTGTCTCCGCGCTCGGTTTTCAAAGCCTCGGTTAAAACCCCGAGTACTTTTTTCTCGGCAACGGCAGTCGCTTTTTTGGACACGACGGCAACCTGCTCTTCTTTTACCATACGGTAGCTCGCCTCTACGAGATCCCTTATCATCGACTCCACGTCTCTGCCGACGTAGCCGACTTCGGTATACTTCGTCGCTTCAACCTTTATAAACGGCGCTTTGACGAGTTTTGCGAGCCTTCTCGCGATTTCGGTTTTACCTACGCCCGTAGGTCCTTTCATAATTATATTTTTCGGCGTGATCTCCTCGCGGAGTTCTTCCGAAAGCCGACTTCTTCTGTATCTGTTGCGAAGAGCTACGGCAACCGCGCGCTTCGCCCTGTCCTGCCCGATAATGTATTTATCGAGTTCTTTAACTATCTCTCTGGGGCTTAAATCCATTTAAAAAACCTCCCTGACTTAAATATGCCGATACGCCGCGCCGTCAAACGACTTCGCAACGAATGTTATCGTTGGTGAAAATACATATTTTGCTTGCGATTTTGAGCGCTTTCGTCGCAATTTCTTCCGCGCTTAAATCGGTTTCTTCGACCAAAGCTCTCGCCGCCGCCAAAGCGTAATTTCCGCCGCTTCCGATAGCGCACACGTCGCCGTCGGGTTCCATAACGTCGCCCATACCGGAGATTATAAGCAGATTGTTTTTATCCGCGCAGATCATCATCGCTTCGAGCTTTCTGCCCGCCTGATCCCTGCGCCACTGCTCGGCAAGCTCCACCGCGCTGCGCTCTAAATTGCCCGCGTATTTATTGAGCATTGCCTCGAACCTCTCGCAAAGCGAGAACGCGTCCGCAACTCCGCCCGCAAAACCTATAACGACGTTGCCGTTATATATTCTTCTTACTTTTCTCGCGCTGTTTTTGAAAACGACTGACTCGCCCATCGTGACCTGACCGTCGCCCGCGATAGCCGTTTTGCCGTCCTTTCTCACGGCGCAAATGGTTGTTCCTTTAAATTCTATACTCATAATTGTTCCTTGATAAGTTTTATTTCTTTTATCGCTCTTTCGCTTAAAATTCTCTTTTTATCGGCTTTTTTGACCTTGCCGAAAGACAAAGGAAGGGGAGAAAGTATACCGTAATTTGCGTTCATCGGCTGAAAATCTTCGTTTTTGGATGCGATATATTCCGACAACGCGCCGGTTACGGTGTCAGAATTAAGTTTAAGCGGCTCTTTTCCCGAAAGTTTTCTGTCGATATTTATCGCCGCCATAAGTCCGCTTACAGTACTTTCGACGTAGCCCTCGACGCCCGTAATCTGCCCCGCGAAATACACGCTCGGGTGATTTTTCATCGAAAAATCGGAGTTTAAGTTTTTCGGGGAGTTTATATAGGTGTTTTTGTGCATCACGCCGTAACGCAGAAACTCCGCGTTTTTAAGGGCGGGAAAAATCGAAAACACTCTTTTCTGCTCGGGAAACAAAAGATTTGTCTGAAACCCGACCATATTATATCTTCTGCCCTCTTCGTCCTCTTTTCTCAGTTGCAGGCAGGCGTAGGCGCGTTTTCCCGTCCTCGGGTCGGTAAGCCCCACGGGTTTTAACGGTCCGAATCTCAGAGTGTCCTCGCCGCGAGCCGCCATAACCTCCACGGGCATACACCCTTCGAAAACTTTAACGTCCTCGAAATCGTGAAGTTCGGCGCGTTTTGCGGAAATAAGTTCTTTATAAAATTCGAGATATCCGTCCTTGTCTATCGGACAGTTGACGTAATCACCCTCGCCCGCTTCGCCGTATCTGTCGGATACGAAAGCTTCGTTCATATCTATCGACTCGCCCGAAATTATCGGTGCGGCGGCGTCGTAAAAATAAAACCCGTCGCCAGTGATCGACTTTATGAAATCGCAAAGTTTGCCCGTCGTCAAAGGACCCGTCGCGACGATAACGTTATCGTTTAAACCGAAGCTTTCCGACTCTTCGCATATAAAGCGGATATTCGGCATCGATTTAAGTTTTTCGGTGATACTTTTCGCAAACTCGTCTCTGTCTACGGCAAGCGCCGCACCCGCAGGAACTCTCGTCTTGTCCGCGCATTCTATGACCATCGAGCCTAAAATACGCATTTCTTCCTTTAAAAGTCCGCAGGCGTTGGCGTAAACATCGTTGCTTTTGAGCGAGTTCGAACAAACGAGTTCGCCGAACAACGGGCTTTTATGCGCGGGCGTGAACGAGTTCGGCTTTATGTCGTAAAGCTCGATTTCGTAGCCTTTTTTCGCAAGGTAATACGCCGCTTCGCTGCCCGCAAGCCCGCCGCCGATTATTTTTATCTTTTCTCTCATTGGTTTTTAGTTTTTTTCTTCGCCTTTCTTTGCTTTTTTCGGCTTATCCGTGTAATCGCATTCCTTGTTCGAGCATTTGCGCGTTTTTCCGTCTTTTGCAAGCACGATATAGCTTCCGCACTTGGGGCAATGCTCGCCCGTGGGCAGATCCCAGCTCATAAAGTTGCAATCGGGATAACCCGAGCAGCCGTAGAACACCTTTCCGCTCTTTGACGTCATCTTCTGCGTCGGACAGCCGCACTGCGGGCAAACGCCGACTTTTTCCGCTAAGCTCTTCGTAGCCTTGCAAGCCGTACATTGCAGGTATTTTCCGAATCTGCCTTTTTTAACGACCATTTCGCCGCCGCACTTCTCGCATTTTTCGGTTGTCGACTCCTCATCCAAAGGTTTGACGTTGGTACATTCGGGATAGTTCGGGCAAGCGAGGAATTTACCGTATTTGCCCGTTTTATAGACCATCATCGCGCCGCATTTGTCGCATTTAACGTCGGAAACTTCTTCTTTTTCCGATTTTATGTTGGAACATTTCGGATAATTCGAGCAAGCGAGGAATTTGCCGTATCTGCCGTTCTTTCTTATCATCGGCGCGCCGCATTTCTCGCACAAAATATCGGTAACTTCGTCGCCGTCGGTAGCCGCGAAAGCGAGTTTTTCGGCAAACGGGGGATAGAAATCGGCTATGATTTTATGCCAGTCCTGTCCGCCCTGTTCGATATCGTCGAGCTTGTCTTCCATATCCGCCGTGAACGAAACGTCCATAACGTCGGGGAAATATTTGACGAGCATATCGGTTATTCTGAAAGCGATTTCCGTCGGCACGATATATTTGTTTTCTTTCGTGGTGTATTTACGTTTGGAAAGCACGGAGATTATCGTCGCGTAAGTGGACGGTCTGCCGATGCCTTTTTCTTCCATAATTCTGACTAAGCTCGCGTCGGTAAATCTCACGGGCGGCTTGGTGAATTTCTGTTCTTTTTCGATTTTTTCCGAAGTGACTTTATCGCCTTCCTTTACGGGCGGAATAACCTTGACGATTTCGCCGTCGTCGGTTGCGTCGGTTGCCTTATAATCGTCGTAAACGGCGGTGTAACCTTTGAAAACAACCGTTCTGCCGTTGGTTTTGAAGGTATAGTTTCCGCAAACGGAGTCTATCGTGACGTAATTGTATTTAGCCTCGCTCATCTGCGAAGCGATAAATCTTTCGTAAATAAGTTTGTATAAATTGTAGTGATTTCTGTCGAGAAGGGGTTTGACTTTCTCGGGCGTGAGACGAACGTCTATCGGGCGAATTGCCTCGTGCGCGTCCTGCGCGTTCTTCTTGGATTTATAGAAATTGGGCTTTTCGGGAACATAATCCTCGCCGTATTTCTCTTTGATATATTCCCTCGCGCTCATCTGCGACTCGGCAGAAACTCTCACGGAGTCCGTTCTGATATACGTTACGAGAGCGAGATGTCCTTCGGGAGTTTCGATACCTTCGTAAAGGTGCTGGGCAACCTGCATGCACATAGGGGACGACATATTGAGCTTTGCCGAAGCGTCCTGCTGCATAGTGGAAGTCGTGAACGGCGGAAGCGCGTGGCTCTTGGTGTCCGTCTTTTTGATCTGTTTAATCTCGAAAGCGTTGTTCGCCGTCTTCACCGCGTTTTCCACGGCGTCGGCTTCGTCCTTACACGAGGGTTTGAACTTCTTCCCGTCCTTTTCGGCGAGATACGCCGTGAAAGGCTTATGCTGACCGTCCGACAAAAGCGCGGTCACATTCCAGTATTCGGTAGGCACGAACGCTTTTATTTCGCGTTCTTTGTCTACGATTATTCTGAGCGCGACCGACTGAACGCGCCCTGCGGAAAGTCCGTTCTGAATTCTTTTGCAAAGGAGAGGACTGAGTTTATAACCCACGAGTCTGTCCATAACTCTTCTCGCCTGCTGAGAATCCACGAGGTTATAGTTTATCTCCCTCGGATTTTTCAAAGCTTCTTTAACCGCTCTTTCGCTTATTTCGTTGAATTCTATTCTCTGCGCTATGTTCTTTAAGCCGAGAACTTCCTGCAAATGCCAGCTTATCGCCTCACCCTCTCTGTCCGGGTCGGTTGCGAGATAAACTTTATCGGCTTTTTCTACCTTTTCTTTAAGTCTTTTGATGATCGGCTTTTTGTCCGCGGATATAACGTAATTGGGTTCGTAGTTCTTGGCTATGTTGACGCCCAGTCTCTTTTCGGGCAAATCTCTGACGTGCCCGCCGCTCGCGTCCACCTTATACTTCCCGCCTAAATATTTTTCGATGGTTTTTGCCTTTGACGGCGATTCTACGATTATAAGTTGCATATTTCCTCCAAAATTGTTTGGTATTTTTTCGTTTTTGAGTTTTTCCGCACGGAACGTTCCGTTGTTTTCAGGTTGCGTAATAACGTCCGTCCGAGCCTTTCGCTATAAGCCTTTTCATTTCGAGAGAAACGGCTGTCGTCATAAGTTCGCTTATTCCGAGTCCGAACCTTTTCGAAAGTTCGTCCATCGACGAAACACCCTCTTTAATCGACTTATAGACGGCTTTTTCGCTTTCGTTTAAAGTTATTTCCCTTTCTTTTTTCAAAGGCATTCCCATAAGAAAGGCAAGTTCCTCGGCGGTCTCGATCATTGCCGCGCCGCTTTTTACGAGACTTTTGCAAAGCTCGCCCGAGGTAACCCCGAGACCGTACGGAAGACATGCCGTCTCTCTTCCGTAATCGCTCGCATATCCCGCGGTGTATCTCGCTCCGCTTTTCATATTCCCGCTCACGATAAGAGTTACCGGCGAAAGCGCGGCGATTATTCTGTTTCTCACGGGATAGGAATAATTTCTCGGAATATACCCGTGAGGATATTCGCTTATCACAAGCCCGTTTTCGTATATTTTATCGGCTAACGGTTGTTTTCCGGAAGGCGAAACGGGGCAAACTCCGCTTGCCGTAACGGAGATCACGTTGCCCGAGGGAAGCGCGCCTTTTATTGCGGCTTCGTCCGCGCCGTCCGCAATGCCGCTTACGACGACAGCGCCGTTCGAGCTTATTTTCCTCGAAATATCTTCGGTTGCCCTCGCGTACTGTTGCAGAGTTTTTCTCGAACCGACGATCGAAACTTTGTGTTTCGCCTTTAACAGTTCTTTGTTTCCTTTAACGTAAAGCGCGAGCGGCGGCGCGGGAGTTTCTCTTAGCGATTCGGGATAATACTCGCCGATTTCGCCGACCGAGAAAAGCGTTATCACGTCGTCCGCGCCCGAAAGAGCGGAAGCTATGCGTTTTTCGACGTAAGCTTTGTCTTTGATCATTTCCGCAATCGATTTTCCGAGTACCGAAAGATTGTTGCGTTCGAAAAATTCCGAAAGTTCCTTTTTGTCTCCGAAAAAGTCGCCTTTGAAGTTTTCGATTATGAACTTTTTGTATTTATACTCTATCCCTTCCGCGGAATCGAGAAAGACTATCGCCTTTTCGAGCAAAGTCAGCTCTCTCATAATTCCTCGCCTCTGTATCCGACCGCTTCCATAAGGTGCTTCGGTTCGATGTTTTCCGAAAGCTCCATATCGGCAATCGTTCTCGCTACTTTTATTATTCTGCTTCTCGCCCTTGCGGAAAGTTTAAGGCTTTCGAAAGCGTATCTTAACACTTCCTCGCACTCGGGAGAGAGTTTGCAGTATTTTTTGAGATGTCTTTCGCTCATCTCGGCATTGGACGAAATCCCGTCGTCTTTGAAACGTTCTCTCTGAACGGCGCGCGTTCTGTTCACGCGTTTTCTCACTTCCGCCGAACTTTCAACGTTTTCGTCGGCTACAAGCTCCTCATACTTAACGCTGTCCACGTTTATGCGGATATCCATTCTGTCGAGAAGAGGTCCCGAAATTTTCTCTCTGTATTTCTTTATCTGATACGGCGAACAGGTACATTCCTTGATTTTCGAGCCGTAATACCCGCATGGACAGGGGTTCATACTTCCCACCAGCATAAAGCTTGCGGGGTACTCGAAATTGCCTTTCACTCTCGTTACCGTTATAACTCTGTCCTCCAAGGGTTGTCGCAAACTTTCGAGAACGGAGCGGGGGTACTCGGGCATTTCGTCGAGGAAAAGCACGCCGTTATGCGCAAGGCTCACTATTCCCGGTTTTGCCGACTGCCCGCCGCCTATTATCGACACGCTCGACGCTGTGTGATGGGGCGACATGAACGGTCTTTTATATACTATTCCTTCCGTGCCTTTCATTTTGCCCGCAACGCTGTGGATCTGCGTGGTTTCGAGAGCTTCTTTAAAGCTTAAATCGGGCATTATCGAAGGTATGCACTTGGCGAGCATCGTTTTGCCCGCGCCGGGAGGTCCTTCTAAAATTATGTTGTGATTGCCGCTCACGGCAACTTCCAAAGCCCGCCTTGCCACAAGCTGACCTTTGACGAATTTCAGGTCGTTGTCGTACTCGGCGGTTTTGTATATTTCCGAGTAATCGCGTTTTTTGACCGTTTCGAGAAGAGTTTTTCCCTCCAAATGGTCGCACACCGATTTTAAATCGGGCGCGGCATAAACGGTTATCCCGTCTATGAAACTGCCCTCTTCGGAATTTTCCTCGGGGATGATTATCTCCTTAACGCCTTGTTCGCGGGCGGAAATGAGTACGGGAAGTATTCCGTCCACGCCCCTTATTTTTCCGTCGAGCGACAATTCGCCTATCATTGCCGTGTCCTGCTTTGTCGTTACAAGCTGCAAGTTGGCGATAATAATGCCCACGGCGATAGGCAAATCGAGACCCGCGCCTTCCTTTTTAAGCTCGGCGGGGGCAAGGTTTACCGTAATTTTATGTATGGGAAACTTCTTCCCGCTGTTTTTTATCGCGGAACGAACCCTTTCCTTGGACTCTTTGACCGCGGCGTCGGGAAGCCCGACTATTTCAAAACCCGGCATGCCGAGATTTGTATCTACTTCTACGTCCACCGCGCGCCCGTGAAGACCCGTGAGAACGTAACCTTTTGTTTTTGCTAACATAGCCCCCTCCGAAAGTTTCCGACTTAAATCTGCCAGCCGTATAAAATATTTCTTGCCGTTTCGGAAACGTTTATTCCCGTATATCCGACGTAGTTTACGAGAAACGCCGCTAAACCGACGCTTACTAAAACAATCGCGACGACGTTCGCTTTTTTGCCGAATAATTCGCCCGCAAGGCAGACCGCCAAAGCGACGACGAGCGCGTAAAACGCCGAGCAAAGCGCGAAATCGGTAACGTATTCCGCCGCACCGAATATCATAGCGATAAACGCCGAAATAAAAGCCGTTAAAATAAGCTTCGTTTTATTTGCCGAACCGTCGACCGCTTCCGAAACTTTCTTGTTTTTGCCTTTTATAACGAGCAGAACGATAACGAACAGTAACGAAATAATACTTAAACACGCGGCAACATAGTTCGCAAACGCGTAGTAACCGCCGCCTAAGTTTTCCGATCCCATACCGATAAGAAGCCTGACGGGTACGATTTCGCCTCCGAAGCCGAAAGCCGAACCGATGAACGAAAATGCCGAGCCGATAAAGCCCGCGCCGTACATACCTTTTAACGCTTTCCCCGCGAACGCGTAAGAAATCAGAATAACCGCCGCGGGAATAACGATAAACGAACAAAGCGAGGCGAGGCGATAGAACGTCTTTTTCTTGCCGTAAGCAAGATAAACGGTTTCCTTGTCCAAGCCTTTCGCGGCTTTTTCTTCCTTTTTATATCTTTTCGCCGCTCTTACATACGCGTAAATAACGATTGCCGCAAGTCCCGCAAGAAGAGTTATAAGCGAAGCGTTTGCCGCCGCGCTCAGACCGAAAAACAGTCCCGCGAGCGAAATATCGAGCGCGGCGTTTTTTGTATCTTCTATATAATAGTCCGCCGCGAAAAATTTAATCGCGAAGTAAAACGAATATATCGCAAAGCAAGCCGACACCGAACCGTAGGCAAGCAAGGAAACGGAAAACACGCTTCCGAACGCAAGGCAAACGACAACGGAAATCACCGAAATAAAATCGTTTCCGAAAAGAAGATCGGCTAAAAGATAAACGGCGACAAGTATCGCGAAACCCGCGAGGTGAGACGGAAGTCTCAATGCGAAGGTGTTGAGTCCGAACACGGCGACGGACAACGCGTTAAGCTCGGCGTTCAGCGCGCCCTCGCCCAAAGTTTTTCCGTCGTTTCGCATGATCGTTTTAACCGCAGCGATCTCGCTAAGTTCTCTTTCGGTGAAAATATGCGATTTCGAAACCGAACTCGTGAACGACGAGGGTTCGTCGCAAATGTTTTCGTGTCCCGCTTCTCCGTCAAGCTCCGAACCCGAAACGTATTCTGCGTTAAGAACTTTTCCATCCTTATCGACGAACGCGACCTCGTATATATCTATTTCGTCCGCGCAATGAATTTTAACCCTGTTATAGTCGAGTTCCGTTTTTTCGCCGTCGTAAATAAGCGTCCAGCGGTAACCGCCGCTGCCGTTCGTAACGTAAACTCTTTCGTCCTGCTTATCGCCCACGCGTTTCGAGTAGGAGGAGTCGCTTGTCGTGCGGCGTTTGAAATCGAACACGACGTTGACGTATTCTTTCCCTTCCGAATCTTTATGAGACGTGCGTATTTCGCCGATATACGCGTAAACCTTGTTCGTTCCCCTGTCTATGTCGAGGGTCACGCTGCTCGTGTTGGACGCGGCGACCGCGCTTCCGTCCGACATTTCCACCTTAACCGTGGAAAAAGCCGTCTGAGGAGCTTTCACGCTTGTTGCGGCAAAACCGCAGGTGAGCGCGTAAAACACGGCGACCAGAACAAGCGTTATAAACATTACGGCTTTATTTGTTTTCATAAATTTATCCTTTGATTTTTATCGGACAAACCCGTCCGAGCCGTTCGGCTACAAATAATATACAACTTATTTCCCCGTTTGTAAATCGATTTTTTAAAGTTTTTCCGACTTTTCATAATATATATATAATGAAAAGCGGTTTTTGTCGAATTTTTATCCGACGAAAACGGCGGCGATCGACAAGAAAAAGACAAGAAACAGACAAAAAAGAGCAAAAAAAAAGTCCGGACATCCGAACTTTCTTTTTTTGATTTGATTTTCAAAGCGTTTCTTATATGTAAATAATAAGTTATCGCTTTTCCGACTCGCGAATTACAGAATTTCCTGAACTTTCGCAGCCTTACCGGTGAGATCTCTGAGGTAGTAAAGCTTAGCTCTTCTTACCTTACCTCTCTTAACAACCGTGATGCCGGCAACCTTGGGAGAATGAACGGGGAACGTTCTTTCTACGCCGATACCGTAAGAAATTCTTCTGACGGTGAAGGTTTCTCTGATACCGCCGTTTTTCTTAGCGATAACGATACCTTCGAAAGCCTGAATTCTCTCTTTTGCGCCTTCGATGACCTTTACGGATACTCTTACCGTGTCGCCGACAGCGAAAACAGGAACTTCGCCTTTAAGGTTTTCCTTTTCGATCTGCTCAATAATCGTCATGACTTATACCTCCATTTATTTGCGCGACGTTCATAGCCGTCGGTCGGTTAAATTTCCGACCATAGCCAGCGGACCGTCCGAAGTCTTTGCCATTTTATCACATTATAAAATCTTTTGCAAGCGTTTTAACGCGCTTTCGGCAATTTTCTTATCCGATTTCGCAAATTTTATGCGCTCGCCCCGCAAAACATGCGGCTCAAAACCGGATTACGCCTTTTTTTAAATCAGATTACGCCCTTTTTGAGGATAATATTCGCGTAAACCGCGGCTTCGCCCGTCGCGATAACGGCGTAAGCGTTCTTCGCGCGTTCGTAAAAATCGAAACGGTCGATATTGCCCACTCTCACGTTTTTGTCGTGCTTTTCGGCAATCGCCTTGTATTCTTCCCAGATAACGGGGTTTATTTTGCCCACGTCTCTGTCCATAAGTTGCATAAGAATGAAATTCGGGTCGGAATAAGTGTCGAGAGGGATGAGCGCGAGGCACGCGTCGAGCATTGCCGTTCCGCTTATTCCGTCCGCTCTTATAACTCTTTTGCCGAAATTCTCGCTCGGGAAATTGCCGTCCGCAATGACGATTTCGTCGCCGTGACCCATTTCGCAAAGCACTTTGATAAGCTCGGGGCTTACGATTTTAGAAACTCCTTTTAACATACTTTTTCTCCTTTTATTTTTTAAACGGATTTCCCGTTTTTATTTTCGCTGTCGATTTTCTTGGGCGGGGCGGCGAGCATCGAATAGAAATTGCATTCGAGCTTTCCGTTGTAGATTTTACGTTTTTTATCGGCTTTTCTGCCGAACAAGCGTTCGAAATCGTCCACCGAAGTCAATGTGTAACAACACCACTCGTCGAGAGTTTTAACCATTTTCCCGTAGTCGCGGTAAAGTTTTTCTATCTCCCGTCTTTCCGATAATCTTTCGCCGTAAGGCGGATTGGAAATTATCACCCCGTGGGAAAATCTCGACGAGAAATCGCGCATATCGGCTCTTTGAAAATGAATTTTATCCTTAACGCCGGCTATCTCCGCGTGTTTTCTCGCAAGTTTTAACTGGTTTTCGTCTATATCGAAACCGCTTATGCGGACTTCTTTTTCCGCATCGATTTCCGAAATCGCTTTTTCCTTGATTTTTTCGAACAAATCGCGGCTTACGCCTTTCCAGTAAAGATAATCGAAATCCCTGTTCATTCCGCTCGGAATTTTAAGCGCGGATAAAGCCGCTTCGACGGGTATCGTTCCCGTGCCGCAGAAAACGTCGGCTAAGGGTCTCGACGGATTCCACACCGTGAGCTTTATGAGCGCGGCGGCAAGCGTTTCTTTTAACGGAGCTTCGCCGACAAGTCCTCTGTAACCTCTCCTGTGAAGTCCTTCGCCCGAAGTGTCGAGCGTAAGGGTTACATAATCCTTTCTTATCGACGCTTCGATTTTGTATCTTGCGCCGCTTTCTGGCAGGTTAATCGACTTATAGGCGGACTTTAACCTTTCGCACACCGCTTTTTTCGTTATCGATTGTATGGCGGAATAAGCGAATAATTTGCTCATAACGCTCTTTGCCGAAACGATGATTTTGCCGTCTTTATCGATATACTTTTCCCATTCCGCGGCTTTTACGCCGTCGAAAAGTTCGTCGAAATTTTCGGCTTTGAACTCGCCGACGATTATCTCCACGCGGTTCGCCGTCCGAAGGTACAGATTACATTTCGCAATCGTTTCAAAATCGCCGTCGAAACAAATTCTTCCGTCCTGCGCTTTAAGCTCGGTTTCGCCCGTGATTTCGGTTATTTCTCTTTTTGTCACCGCCTCTATGCCCGAAGCGGTCGTTACGCATATCTTCATTGTTTTAAAAAGCGTTAAATATAACGTTCACGGTTTTAAAAAGCGTTAAATATAACGTTCACGCCGTCGGGAGTGACTTCCGCTACCGCGAAAGAAAAGTTCGCGCCGTCCGTTCCGCTCTCCCGAAAATAATATTCGGCAATCCTTCTGTATTTTTCCTGTTTTTTATATCCGACAGCCTCGCAAGGCTCGCCGAAAAGCTTGTTGCTCCTCGTTTTGACTTCCGCAAAAAGAGTCTCGCCGCCTTTTTCGAAAATAAGGTCTGCTTCCCCGTAAGGAGTGCGGAAATTGCGTTTAACGAGCTTATAGCCCGACTTTTTGATTTCTTCTTCCGCTAATTTTTCTCCCCGTCTGCCGAGAAGTTTTTTATGAAAGTCTTTCTGTGTATCGGGCATGCTCCTTTCTCCTTCAAAGCGTCGATATGAACTTTCGTACCGTAACCTTTATTTTTCCCGAACCCGTACCCCGGGTAAATTTCGTCGTATTCGTCCATAAGTTTATCTCTGTAAACCTTGGCGATTATCGACGCCGCGCCGATATTGTAACTTTTGGCGTCGCCTTTTATTATCGCCTGAGTTTTGCAAGGCACGTCGAGCTTAACGGCGTCCGCAAGCAGAAGATCGGGCTTGACTTCGAGACCTTCGACGCACTCTTTCATACACTTTATCGTCGCTTGCAGAATGTTTATCTCGTCGATTTCTTTCGGTTCCACTCTGCAAATTTTATAAGCTATCGCCTTTTCTTTCAGCGTTTCGTAAAGAGCTTCTCTCTTTTTTGCGGAGACTTTTTTACTGTCGTCCACACCGTCTGTCGCCAAATCATCGTCAAGCGGCATTATGACCGCGCAGCATACGACGGGTCCCGCAAGAGGACCTCTCCCCACTTCGTCCACACCCGCGATATATTTTACGTTATCCGACAAAAACGTTTTGTCGAATTCGAGTTTTTCTTTGGTTTTATCTGTCATTTTTTATTCAAAGGTTCTGTTTCGAGTGCGATTTTGCCTATTCTGCCCTTTCTGAAATCGTCTATTATCGCTTTCGCCGCGCGTTCGTAATCGCTTTCGCCGCCCCTTAAAAGATAACCTCTTTTTTTGCAGATCGCGTCGAAAATTTCAAGCGGCGGTAAATCGACCGTTTCGAGTTTGTATTTTTCCTGCATTTCCGCGGGCGCGATGGTTTTAAGCTCCGCGATAAGTTCCAACGCCAAATCCTCGGTATTCAAAATATCGTCGTTCATTGCGCCGATAAAAGCAAGGTGCTTTGCGTAAGTCTGATTTTCGATGTTCGGCGGCATCGTGCCGGGCGTGTCCAGAAGATCGAACGTGCCGAGACGGATCCATTTGTTGCTTCTCGTAACGCCCGCCTTGTTTCCCGTTTCGGCTTTTTTTGCTCCGCTCATCGTGTTTATAATCGTGGACTTGCCCGTGTTCGGAAGCCCTGCGACCATAAACCGCATTGTTCTTACCATTCCTTTCGCGGCGTTGCGCTCGATTTTTTCTTTTAAAACAAAGTCGCATTTATCTCGCAAATTCTGCCCGTCGCGCTTGGAAAGTCCATCTATAAGTTGATAAACGAGGTTATTTGCCTTGAAATAGCTTTCTATTTTTTTCGCCGCGGAAACCGAAATCAAGTCCTTTTTGTTAATGCAATACACGATCGGTTTGTTCCCGAAAACTTTGTCCAGCCGTTTGTTGAAACACGCGAAAACGGCGCGTGCGTCCATCACGAGAATAACGCCGTCGCACAGTTTCACGTCCGCTTCCATTTGTCTCAGAGCCTTTGCCATATGCCCCGGGAACCAGTTTATTTTTCTTTCGTTAATTTCCATTCGGTTTTCACCTCGGGCGAGTTATTTCGGCTCGGTGTCATCCGCGATCAGATCGGGACGAAGTTTTTTCGTAAGCTTCACCGCCTCGTTTTTTCGCCATTTGTCGACTTCTTTATGATTGCCCGAAACTAAAACTTCGGGAACGGTAAGTCCCATAAATTCCTGCGGGCGGGTGAACTGCGGATACTCCAAAAGATTGTCGGTAAAACTCTCTTCCGAAAGGCTTTCGCCCGAAATTACGCCGTCCACATATCTGCAAACGCAGTCCGTTATAGCCATTGCGGGGATCTCGCCGCCCGTAAGCACGAAATCGCCGAGCGACATTTCCTCGTCCATACAAAGGTCCAAAACTCTCTGATCCACGCCTTCGTAATGTCCGCAAAGAAGCAGAATTCTGTCGTAAGAAAGAAGTTCGGAAACCATTTTCTGGCAAAATCTCCTGCCTTTCGGCGACATAAAAATTCTGTGAGCCTTATGATCGGGGTCGACCGCCTGAATTGCGGAATAGACGGGTTGCGGAGTCATAACCATTCCCGCGCCGCCGCCGAAAGGATAATCGTCGCACTTTCTGTGTTTGTTTTCGGTGTAATCGCGGATATCCGTAACCACGATTTCGACCTTTCCCGATTTAATCGCCCTGCCGATAATACTCTCGGTGAGCGGAGTGAACATTTCGGGGAAAAGCGTGAGAATATCAATCCTCATACATAACGACCTCCGTAAATCTTCCGGCGTTTACCGTAACTTTCTTTTCGGCAATATCGACGCTTTCCAGAACCCCGTCCACAAGCGGGAAAACAGCCGTTCCCTCCGGGGTATTAACGTAATAATAGTCGACGTTGCCGCTTACTATATCGAAAATTTCGCCCAGCTCTTTACCGCTCGACAAAAATAATTTACAACCTAAAACGTCGGAGACGAAATACCTTCCCTCTTCGACTTCGATTTCGCTTCTGTCCGCAAAAACTTCTTTTCTGCGGAGAAGCTCGGCTTGATTTCTGTCGTTTAACCCGACGAGCTTTAAAATAGCTTCGTCTCCGCCCGAAAAGCGAAAACTCTCCACGGCGTAAACTTTCCCGTCGATTTCGGCTTCCGTTATATTTTTAACGGACTCGAACCCGTCGCAGAACAGCCTTATTTTCAATTCCCCTTTTATTCCCTGCGGTTTCGCAACCGCTCCGATTTCTATTTTATTCATCTGTTCGCTATTTGAAAAACGGCTGCGTTTTAGTTTTAAAACGCAGCCGCTAATTGCAAAAAACAGCCGATTTTGTCTTAAAATTCAGTCTGTTTACTCCCGAAACGTCGGAAAAGATCAGTTCTTTCCCTTAATTTCGATATTGTACCTTTTACCCGTCTTTTTGGAAGCGGAATTGACGATAGTGCGGAGCGCCTTGGCGATTTTACCCTGACGACCGATTACCTTGCCCATATCGCTTTCGTTTAAAAGAACGGTTACTTCGACCGTGTTGCCTTTTTCCACGACTTCGTAGTCCACGTTGTCGGGATTTTCGGCAAAATGACCGATAATATACTTAATTAAATCCAACATTTACTTCACTTCCCGAAAATTACTTCTTTTTCTTCTTGGGGTTAGTCTTGGAAGGCGACAACTTATCCGACTTCTCGATAACTCCGGCGTTTAAAAGAAGCGCTCTGACGGTTTCGGTGGGCTGTACGCCTTTGGAAAGCCAATCTGCCGCTTTTTCTTTGTCGATAACGACTACCGCGGGATCGGTCGTGGGATTGTAATGTCCGATCTTATCGATATACTCGCCGTCTCTTGCTTTTCTGCTGTCGACGACTACGATACGGTAAGTGGGCGATTTCTTGTCCCCGAGTCTCGTCAATCTCATTTTTACTGCCATGATTTATATCCTCCGTTTAGATTTTTCTTGATTTTATCGTTCGTAAATATCTTTCCGATACGTTACGTTCGTAACTTGATTTTCTGCGCTTAGCCGCGGCCGATCGCCTTAATGACGTTTTTCCGAAATGCTCCTGCCGAAACGCCTTGACAGAACGCCCCTGTCGGAACAACCCTGCCGAAACGCCTTGACAAAACGCCTTGACAGAACACCCCGTCGGAACAACCCTGCCGAAACACCTTGACAGAACGCCCCTGTCGGAACGCCCGACCGAAACAGCCCTGCCGAAACACCCTGGCAAAACGCCGCTGTCAGAACGGCATTTTGAAGCCGCGCTTGTTTTTCATCATCTTCATCATCTGTTTGCTCTGTTCGAACTGTTTGAGAAGCTGATTTACTTCCTGAATAGTCGTTCCGCTGCCTTTCGCTATCCTCGTTTTTCTCGAATAGTTGATTATCGACGGATCGTTTCTTTCTTTTTTCGTCATCGAAAGAATTATCGCTTTCGTTCTCTCGATTTTGCTTTCGTCTATATCGTCGTCGCTTATCTTGACTTTTGTTCCCATTCCCGGGAGCATACCCAAAAGGCTTTTCGCGCCGCCCATTTTTTTGAGCATCGCGAACTGGTCGAGATAATCGTCCAGTGTGAAGCTGTTCGCCTTGAACTTGCGCTCCATCTTCTCCATCTGCTCTTCCGTGACGGCTTCCTGCGCTTTTTCGATAAGAGAGAGAACGTCTCCCATACCGAGAATACGGTTCGCCATACGGTCGGGATAGAAAGGTTCGAGATCTCCGAGTTTTTCTCCGACGGACGCGAATTTGATAGGTTTACCCGTTACCGCCTTTATCGAAAGGCACGCGCCGCCTCTCGTATCGCCGTCGAGCTTGGTGAGAACCACGCCCGTAAGCTCTAAACGTTCGTTGAAAGTCTTCGCGACGTTTACGGCGTCCTGACCGGTCATCGAGTCGACCGTCAAAAGAATTTCGTCGACGCGAATGGTTTTCGTTATGTTTTCAAGCTCTTCCATCAAAGCTTCGTCGATATGCAGTCTGCCCGCGGTGTCGACTATAACAACGTCGTAGCCGTACTTTTTGGCGTGTTCCACGGCTTCCGCCGCGATTTTTACGGGATTGCCCTGACCTTTTTCGAAAACGTCCGCTCCCGCTTTTTCGCCTACTATTTTAAGCTGATTTATCGCTGCGGGACGATACACGTCGCACGCGGCGAGAAGGGGTTTTTTGTTTTGTTTTTTCAGATATAAAGCGAGCTTTCCGCAAAGCGTGGTTTTGCCCGCGCCTTGAAGACCGCACATCATAATGACCGTAGGCGGTTCGGGACTGACGATGAGTTTGCTGTTCGTCGAACCCATAAGTTCGGTAAGCTCTTCGTTTACGATCTTGATAACCTGCTGAGCGGGACTTAAACTCTTTAAAATCTCCTGTCCGACGGCTTTCTCGCTGACTTTCGCGATAAAGTCCTTCGCAACGGTAAGATTTACGTCCGCTTCCAAAAGAGCTATTCTTACCTCTCTCATAGCCTGTTTTATTTCAAGCTCGGTAAGACGCCCCCTTTTGGTCATCTTGGAAAATATATGATTAAGTTTTTCGGATAAGCCTTGAAATACTGCCATAGATCAACCCAATATCTTTTCGATTTCGATTTTAATCGCTTCGTTTTCGCCCGTAAGTCCGCCTATAAGCCGTTTAACGGCTTTTTTCTTGCGGCAAAGCCCGAGTTTTTCCTCGAACGAAGAAAGCTGTTTTTTAGCTTTGCCGACTGCGTCCGACACACTCTGGCGGGATATTCCTTTTATCTCCGCGATCTCGCCGAGAGATAAATCCATACCGGAATACATATCGAAAATTTCTTTCTGAGCAGGACTTAGCAATTCCGAATACTCGGCGAAAAGTTCGTTATAATAAATTTCGTCGCCGACTTTCATATCGTCCCCCGTTTCATTCCCGCTCCGTTTTAGCTCGCGATTGTCTTCATTATACAACAAAAAAACGGCGGTGTCAAGCATTTTTGCCTTACACCGCGGTTTTTTAACATATTTTAAATGTGTTTTTTAATCGAAAATTCCGTCTACGAAGGATTCTTTGTCGAAAGTATCCACGTCTTCTATCTTTTCGCCCGTTCCGACAAACGCCACGGGAACGCACAATTCGTTGCAAAGCGACACAACGAAACCGCCTTTTGCCGTTCCGTCGAGCTTGGTGAGGATAATTCCGTCTATACCGACGGCTTCGTCGAACACTTCGACCTGCGAAAGGGCGTTCTGTCCCGTAGTCGCGTCCAAAGCTATGAGTTTATAAAAATGTGCTTCGGGGAAATCTCTCTGAACTACCCTCGACATTTTTTTAAGCTCTTCCATAAGATTGGATTTCGTGTGAAGTCTGCCCGCCGTATCGATGATCAGAACGTCGGTTTTCTTGGCTTTTACCGAAGAAATCGCGTCGTAAACAACGGCGGAAGGATCGCTCCCCTCCACGCTTTTTACTATTCTTACCTTTGCCCTGTCCGCCCAGATTTCGAGCTGATCGGCAGCGGCGGCTCTGAACGTGTCCGCGGCGGCGATCGTTACCGTCTTTTTCATAGACGTGAAATAATGCGCCATTTTACCTATCGAAGTGGTTTTGCCTACTCCGTTTACGCCGATAACCATTATGACCGCAGGGTATTCCACTTCGAAATCGCCCGCGTTGTCGAGACAAGCGGTTATTTCGTCCTTTAAAGCCTGCAAAACCTGATCTTTGTCGGACTGTTTCTCTTTAATCATTCTCTCGTGAAGATTTTCGACGATCTCTTCCGCCGTCGTAACGGAAATATCGGAAGAAATAAGAACGTCTTCGAGGTCTTCGTAGAAATCGTCGCCTATTTTATCTCTCGAAAAAAGTTGGCGAAGCTTATTGCCGAGTCCGTCCTTGGTCTTTTTAAGCGCGCCGAATAATTTACCGAAAAATCCCATATATGCTTTTCCTTAATATATAATAGTGTTAAAGATTTCGGGCAAAGCCCGATTTTTATGCGGACTTTGCCCTGTAAAAAGTATCAAGTTCCGAGCGAGTCGACAACGTCCGCAAGTTTTACGGAAACTATTCTCGAAACGCCTTTTTCCTGCATGGTTACGCCGAAAAGCGCGTCCGCAAGACCCATCGTAACCTTTTTGTGGGTTATAACGATGAACTGCGTATCGTCCGAGAAGTTACGAAGATAATTTGCAAATCTTTCTACGTTCGCATCGTCGAGCGCGGCTTCTATTTCGTCCAAAACGACGAACGGCATCGGTTTAAGTTTCAAAATCGCAAACAATATCGCGATTGCGGTAAGCGACATTTCGCCGCCCGACAAAAGCGAGATCTTCTGCAATTTCTTCCCCGGCGGCTCCGCGACGATTTCGACGCCCTGTTCGAGCGGATCGTCCGTTTCGCCTTGTTCCAGAATAAGATCCGCAGATCCGCCGCCGAAAAGCTCCTTGAATATTCTCGAAAAGTTGGCTCTGATCTTGGTGAAGCCTTCCGAGAATTTCTCGCTCATTTCATTGGTTAAATCCGCGATAACTTTTTTAAGATCGTCCTCGGCTTTGAGAAGATCGTCTCTCTGCGTTGCCATATCCTGGTATCTCGCGTCGAGAACTTCGAAGTCCTCGATAGCCGTGAAGTTTACGCTTCCGAGCGAACCGATCTTCTTTTTGAGTCTCGAAATTTCCTGCGCGGAAACGGATATATCGTAATCGGGATCTGCCGTGGGAAGAGCGTCTTCGTAAGTGACGTTGTATTCTTCGGCAACCCTTTGCTGCATATATTCAAGCTCGCTGTCGATCTTGGAAAGCGAAACTTCTTCGCTGTACTTTCTCTCGCTGAGCTTTGTAATCTCGGCTTGAACCATTTCCCTGCGAAGGTTGTCCTGTTTGACGTTTTCGCCGAGTTCGGCTTTTCTTCTTTCGAACGAAGCTCTCTTGTCTTTGAGCGTTTGAAGATATTCTTTCTGCGAACCCGTGAGCGCAACCTTCTCGACCTCCGCCATAAGACCCGACACGATCGAATCGTTGCTGTCTATGGTCTGCTGATCTTTTTCTATGGTCACTTTAAGGTTATCTCTCTCGGTTTCCATACGTTCGACGTCATCGCGCCCCGCCTTGATTTCCGCGGCAAGAGAACCGAGTTTTGCCTGAATACGCGTATTCTCCTCGATAAGCTCGTCTCTCTTCTTCTTGTATTCGTCGAAAACGCTCTGGTTTTTAACGACGTCCGAAGACGCGCTCTGCTTTTTCTGCTCCAAAGCCTGGTTGCCGCTTTCGATATCCGAATACTCTCTGTCGATTTCGTTAATTCTCGAAGAAATGAGCGCGATAGAGTTTCTGCAACCCTCGATCTCTTTCTTCAAGTCCTCTATCTTGATTTCGTTTGCGGCGATCTGTTCTTTGAGCGCGACCGATTTCTGTCTTAAATCCTGCAAAAACGCGTTGACTCTTTCAAGTTCCGCTTTCTGCTCGGAAACCTGCTGTTCGAGCTGAGCCTTTTTGTTGTTTCTTCTATCCATCTCCTCTTTCTTTTCGGCGATGGCTTTATCGGCGTCGTCGACCTTTCTGTCCATGGAAAGAATTCCCGACGCGCCCTGTCTTCTCGAACCGCCCGACATAGAACCGTTGGACGAGAGAACGTCGCCGTCGAGGGTGACTATTCTGAATCCGAAACGATACTTCTTGGCGATATTCGTCGCGTTTTCGATCGTGTCTACGATAAGCGTGTTTCCCAAAAGGAATTTGATTACGTTATCGAAATATTTGTCGTAAGATACGAGATTTGTCGCAAGTCCCAGCGCGCCTCTTTCGTTAAGAGCCATTCTCGTGTCCGCGCCGTCTGCTCTCGGCTTCATCGACGAAACGGGAAGGAAGGTTACTCTTCCGCCCTCGGTACGTTTAAGGAAGTTGATGAGGTACTGCGCGTCGTCGGGAGTTGCCGTAACGACGTTCTGCATCGCTCCGCCGAAACACGTTTCGATTGCCGTTTCGTATTTCGCGTCCGTTTTGACGAGGTTCGCGACAACGCCTTTAATTCTCTTCGCGACTTCGGGATTACTCTTTCCGCTATTCAAAAGGTGTCTTACCGAAACGGGGAAACCTTCGAAATTATCCCTTATGCTCGCGAACGTGCGTTTGTTCGCTTCCAAAGCCGCTATTTCGGAATTGAGCTTGAAAATTCTCGAATTGATATCCGATATGTAAATATTGGTGGCGGCTATGTCGTTTTCTTTATCTTTTATATCGTTTTTGGTGTTGTTTATAAGCTTGTCCGTCTGAGAAAGCTCGGCTTGTTTGACCGTGTTTTCCATTGTAAGCTCGGAAAGCTTACCGGACAAAGCGTCGAGACGGTCGTTTGTTTCTTTCTGTCTCGCTTCGATAACGTTCTTTTCGGAAGAAAGCGCGCCTATGTTCTGTTTTAAATCCGCCAGAGACTCCACGCTTTTCAAAATAGCGTCCTGAGCGTTACGCGCGTTCTGCTCGCCCTCGGAAATAGCCGCGACGACTCTCGCAAGCTCGGTGCTTACTTTTCCGCCCTTTATTTCGAGTTCGGCAAGCTGCTTTTCGCTGTCGAGAACTTTATCCTTTCTCTCGGTGATCTGCTCGGCGAGTTCTTTGAGTCTCGTTTCCGCATCGGCGATTTCCTGGCGAAGTCTCTTTATTTCGTTTCTGAAATAATTGATTTTTTCGCCGTATACCTTTGCGTTACCCGACTGACGTTCGAACTCCTGCGTTTTTTCCAGGAGTTCGTCGTTTACCTGCTTTACATAATCGTCGGCGTCGGCGATCTCCTTCTGATGTCTGTTATAAGATTTTATCGCGTCGTCAAGCTCCGCGCTGCGAAGGGCAAGTTCGTTCACGATATCTCTTATTCTGCCGTTAATCGTAGCTTTGGACTGCGACGCGTGCGAAGATTTATAAAGGTAAGCGTTGATTTCGTGGTATTTAAGCTCTTCCGACAAAGCCTGATAACTACGGGTTTTTTCCGCCTGTTTGCGAAGAGGTTCGAGCTGACGTTCAAGCTCCGAGGTTATGTCGGTTATACGAACGATATTGTCTCTCGTTCTGTCGAGTTTTCTCGAAGTTTCCGCTCTTTCTTTCTTGGTTTTCGCAATGCCTACGGCTTCTTCGAAAATCGCTCTTCGATCCTCGGGTTTCGAGGAAAGAATTTCCGATACCTTACCTTGTCCGATGATGGTGTAACCCTCTTTCGAAACGCCGCCCTCGCGGAGATAATCGATTATGTCTTTAAGCCTTGCAAGTTTTCTGTTGACGTAGTATTCGCTCTCGCCCGATCTGTAAAGTTTTCTCGTGAAAACAACTTCGGTATATTCGAGATCCTTGAAAACCTTGTCGGTGTTGTCGAACACGAGCGACACTTCGCAATAGGAAAGCGCCTTTCTGTTCTGCGTACCGTTGAAGATTACGTCCTGCATGTTCGAGCCTCTGAGCTGTTTTGCGGACTGCTCGCCGAGAACCCATCTTATCGCGTCGGCTACGTTACTTTTTCCGCAACCGTTGGGACCTACTATGCACGTTACTCCGTTTTCGAATTGAATTTCTTGCTTATCGGCGAAAGATTTAAAGCCTACGAGTTCTATTCTTTTAAAATTCACTTTATTCTTTCTCCTTTTCGGCTTGCGGGCGACTTCCGCTTGCCGAGAGTGTTATTTGCCGTTTTATTTACCGTTTTTTCCGCCGCTTGTCCGGGGGTGTTCTTCCTATCGGCGTCAGGATTTTTTCTTTGGTTTTTATTTCCGCCCCGCTTTTGTCCGGAGACGTTTCCGCGGTTGTCGTTCGATTTTCCGCAGTTATCGTTTGATTTCCCGTTCGATTTCCCGCGGTTGTCGTTCGATTTACCGTTTTTTTCGTTCGCTTTTCCGCGATTTTCGGGTCTGCCTTTCGGACTACCCGCCGCGCCCGGTTTTTCGTTTTTTTCCGAAACCTTTTCCGCCCCGCCCGAAAGCTTTCCGAGGGCTATCGCCGCGGCATTCTGCTCGGCTTCGCTTTTCTTTTTTCCGCCGGCTTCTCCGAATTTTTTTCCGTCTACATACACAGCCACGGTGAACACGGGGTCGTGCGCGGGTCCCGTTTTACCGATTTCCCTGTACGCAATCTCGCCGAGTTTGTTCTTCTGAACGTACTCCTGCAACCTGCCTTTATAATTTTCGGATTTTGTGCTTTGACTTGCGCGCGGAATTTCCTCCGCCGCCGATTTTTTTTCGGGTTTAAATCTGTTTAAAAGCGTTCTTTTTATAAAGTTTCTCGCTTCGTCTTCGCCGCCGTCGAGATAGATCCCCGCGACGAGCGCCTCGTACAGATTTTCGCACGAAGCTTCGTGATGTTCGGGAGTATTTCTTTTTTCTCCCTCGCCGTAAAGTATGTAATCGTTAAGACCGAGCCTGACTATCGCCTGAGCCAACGGTTTTCTCGATACTATCTGTTGTTTGTAAACCGTAAGTATTCCTTCGCTCTCGCCGGGATATTTCGAAAAAAGATATTCCGTAACGACGAACCCGAGGATAGAGTCCCCGAAAAATTCCAGCAGCTCGTTATTCTTGCAGGAATGCTCGTGCGAATAGGAAGAATGGGTGAAGCAGGTGCGAAGAAGGGTTTTGTCCTTAAAAGAATAACCTATCCTCTCTTCGCATTCGTACATAACGAATATCATACGTTTTCCCCGCTTATTTTGCTTATATTGTCCTTGATTTTTCCGCAAACGTTGATCGCCGCGGCGTTATACGCCTGGAATATCGCGTTTTTGAAAGCTTCGGATTTGGACGAGCCGTGAGCTTTTACTATTACTTTTTCCATACCCAGAAGCACCGCTCCGCCTTTTTTATTGTAATCGAGCTTTCCTTTAACTTTTCTGAACGCGTTCTTCATCAGAAGCGCGCCGACCGTGGCTTTTTTGGAAGCCTTTATTTCCGCTTTCAAGGTCGTGAAAATACAATTCACCGCCCCTTCCAGGCTCTTTAAGGCGATATTTCCGCTGAAACCGTCCGAAACGACTACGTCGTAATCGCCCGAAAGAATTTCCCTCGCTTCCATATTGCCTACGAAGTTAAGTCCTTTTATTTCTTTTAAAAGTCCGAAAGCTTCTTTTGTGGTAAGGTTGCCTTTTTTATCTTCCGTTCCGTTGGACAAAAGCGCGACTCTCGGGTTTTTAACGCCCATGACCTCGCTCATATAAACGCTGCCCATCATCGCGAACTGCACGAGATTGACGGGCTTTACGTCGGGATTGGCGCCGCAGTCCAGAAGCATGGTCTCCCCGCCTTTAAGATTGGGAAGAGTCGGTGCGAGTGCGGGGCGAAGTATGCCTTTCACTCTCGGCGTTAAAAGCACGGCGGCGGCAAGAACCGCTCCCGTAGACCCCGCCGAAACGAACGCTTTCGCCTGTTCGTCGCGCCGAAGCATTTTCGCCGATACCACTATCGATGAATCGGGTTTGTTTTTTATCGCGTCGGTAGGCGTTTCGTTGCAATCGATAACGTCCTCCGCATTCACGACGGAAACTCTCGACGAATCGAATTCGCACCTTCCGAGTATTTCGCGGACGGCGTTTTCCTTGCCGACAAGCACTACGTCGAATCCCTCTTTTTCGTTTACGGCGGCAATCGCGCCTTGTACTATTTCCTCGGGCGCATTGTCTCCCCCGAACGCGTCGACGATTATTTTCATTGAGAAACTCTCCTTTCAGGATTTTTTTTGATCGGAATTGTCCGCCGTTTTTAATATTCGAGGTTGTCCACCGTTCTCGGGAAAGGAATTACGTCTCTTATGTTTGCGATACCCGTAAGGTACATAACCATTCTTTCGAAGCCGAGACCGAAACCGGAGTGCGTCGTTCCGCCGTATTTTCTGAGATTTAAATACCAGTCGTAGTCGGCGGGTTTAAGTCCGAGTTCGTCCATTCTCTTTAAAAGAACGTCTTCCCTCTCCTCTCTCTGACTTCCGCCGATAAGCTCGCCGATGCCGGGTACGAGAAGATCCGCCGCCGCAACCGTTTTCCCGTCGTCGTTTAAACGCATATAGAACGCCTTGATTTCCTTCGGGTAATCGGTAAGGAAAACGGGTTTTTTGTAAACCTGTTCGGTGAGATAACGCTCGTGTTCGCTTTGAAGGTCGCATCCCCAGTATACGGGGAATTCGAACTTGTCCTTTATCGGTTCGAGTATTTTTATGGCTTCGGTGTACGGCAGTCTTACAAAGTCGCTCGTCATAACGTGCGTGAGTCTGTCGATAAGTCCCTTATCCACGAAGTTGTTCAGAAATTCGAGTTCCGCGGGGCAGGTTTTCATAACGTGCGAAATGATATGCTTTACCATCGCTTCCGCAACGTCCATATCGTCCGAAAGATCGGCGAAAGCCATTTCGGGTTCTATCATCCAGAATTCCGCCGCGTGTCTCGCGGTGTTGGAACGCTCGGCTCTGAAAGTCGGTCCGAACGTGTAAACGTTACCGAACGCCATCGCGTAAGCTTCCGCCGAAAGCTGACCCGAAACGGTAAGGCTCGCCTGTTTTTTGAAAAAGTCCTGCGTGTAGTCGACCTTTCCGTCCTTTTTGGGAACGTTGTTAAGGTCGAGCGTAGTCACCTGGAACATCGCGCCCGCGCCTTCGCAGTCGCTGCCCGTGATAAGCGGGGTGTGAACGTAAACGAAGCCTTGGGAATTGAAAAATTCGTGTATCGCAAACGCCGCTTCGCTTCTTATTCTGAACACCGCGCCGAATGTGTTGGTGCGCGGTCTTAAATAAGCGATCTCGCGAAGATATTCGAGCGAGTGGCGTTTCTTCTGCAACGGGAAATCGGGAGAGGAAGTTCCCTCGACCGCGATTTTTTCCGCTTTGATTTCAAACGACTGTTTTGCGCCCGGCGTTAAAACGAGCGTTCCGTCCACGATGAGCGAAGCTCCGACGTTCTGCGACGCTATCTCGTCGTAATTGTCTATTTTATCGCGTTCGAAAACCACTTGAAGGTTTTTGAAACAACTGCCGTCGTTAAGTTCTATGAATCCGAAGGCTTTGGAGTCTCTTATCGTTCTCGCCCAGCCCATAACGGTGACTTTTTTATCGCCGTAACTCTCTTTATCCGAAAAAAGATCTTTTATAAGTACTCTCTTCCGCATTGCTTTTGTCTCCGCTTGATAAATTTTTTTGCTATCCACGGTTGACCGCGTTCGAACCCGCCGTAACGCATTCGACTGCGGCTAACAGGAGATCGTCTTTAAAAAACGTCTCCGAAAAACGTAATATATAATATAATAACATAAATAATAATAAATTACAACAAATTTAAGCCCGAAAAAATAGCCGCAAAGGAAATTTTTTCCTTTGCGGCGACATTATTTTAATCGTATTTCCCGATTTTTGCCGAGCGGCTTTTAAATATTTTTCCCGAAAGTCGCTCTGCGCTTGATCTCCTTATGCTCGACGTGCTTCCACTGCGACAAAATGCCCGCGTTCGTGGTGAGCATCGGGTTGCACACGACGTCTTTTATTCCGTTTTTCATAATGTTCCGATGAATTCTCGAAATAACCATCGAATTCACGCCCGTGTCTCTGTATTCGGGCGCGACGCCTATGAGCGTAAGCTCCAACGCGTCGGGTTTTTTAATCGCTCTCAAAAGCGGGATAGCGCTCGCTACCAGCCTGCCGTTATGCTTCTTTATTATCTTGCCTATCGCGGGGATAACCACGCCGAACGCGGCTATTTTGCCCGTTTTCGGGTCGAGTATACAGGAAAAATAATCCTGATTTATTACAGTTGCAAACTGTGTGAGGACGTTCTTTTTAACGTTGCCTTTAAGCTCGACATAGCAATCGAGATCTTTATACGCTTCGTTGTAACAGTCGAAAAAGGCGTCCGCATACTCTTTTATGACTCGTTTTATCGGATATTTATCGTTGAGTTCGACAAAACCGTAACGCTTTTCGACGAATTCCGCGGCTTTGTAAATCCTCGGATCGAGCGTTTCGGGATACATTTCGAATTCTATCCACTCGCTTTCCTTTCGGTAGCCGAGTTTTTCGAGCGTTTTCGGATAATACTCGTAGTTGTAGTTGGTGGCGTAAGTGGCGGCGCGGTCGAAACCCTGCGTAAGCATTCCTTCCCTGTCCGTATCGTTGAAACCCCACGGACCGTGAATAACCGTCATTCCGCGTTCTTTACCGAACTGCTCGACGGCATTAAGTAACGCTTCGGCGACTTCTTCGTCGCCGTTGAAGTCGAACCTCGAAAAACGAATTTTCTTTTCGCCGAATTTTCTGTTGCTTTCCTCTACGATTATGCCCGCAATCCTACCCGCAAGCTCGTCGTTTTTATAAGCGAGAAAACATCTGACCTCGCAACCTTCGGCGGCGTAATTTTTACGCGGGTTTTTTATGTTTCTCTCGTCGCTCGTAAAACAAGGCACATAAAAATCGCTGTCCTTATAAAGCTTCAACGGATATTCGGCAAACGCTTTCATATCCCTCGCCGTGACGGCTTCCTTGATTTTTACCATACCTTTTCTCCTTGGTTTTTATAATCATTCCTTATCCATTATACAACATCCGTTATAAAATCACAATCGTTTTAAGCGAATTTTACAACGAAAAAAGTCGAAATTCGTCGCCGCAAATCGAAAAAACGTTCTTTGCGGCGTTAAAATCGTTCGCCGTAAAAAAACGAAATCAGTCGTCGTTTCGGGATTTCGGAACTATCGCCTCGGTCGGCTTTTCGTCTTTTAAGGACATAACGTAATTTTCGTAATCCTTCTCGGTCATTTTTTTAACGGGATGCTTTCTTTTTTTGCTCATATCATACTCCTTTTCCGTCCGCCCGGACGAGATTTATACGATATGATTTTGCCCCGATACGGCGATTTTATACCGTAAAAAATAAACGCCCCCTTTACGGAGGCGTTTGAAATTTTTATTGAAGTTCCTCTATGGAGTGAGCCATAAAATTGATATGGTCGCCCGCTCTTTCGAGGTTTGACACGAGGTTTATGAACACCGCGCTGTTTTTGGGCGAACACGAACCCGCGTTGAGCCTTGCGATATGCTCGTCGATAAGAGTTTTGCGCTTTGCGTCCACTCCGTTTTCGATTTTTTCGAGCGCGGCGAAACCGTCTTTATTCTTGGTTTCGAAAATGGCGACGGCGATTTTATACATTTCGCTCAAATCGTCGTACATCGCTTTAAGCTGATCGATGACCTGATCGGAAAAAACAAGGTTTTTATCTACGCAGTTGCGCGTGTATTTCGCGATATTGTCCGATATTTCGGAAACACGCAGAAGGTCGGCGAGCGCGTGGTAAAGAATGGAAATTCTCTGATCGTCGTGAACGGAAACGTCCTCGCCCGAGACCTTGACGAGGTAGTCGGTTATCTGTCTCGAAACAATGGTTATTTCGTCGTTTTCTGCATGAACGGCTTCGGTGGCGGAAACGTCCCTTTCGACAAACGCCGTGAACGCGGCATGAAGATTATTCATACACCTGTCGCCCATAGCGACCGTTTCCTTTTGCAACTGAGCGATCGCGACGGTAGGCGTGGAAAGCATACGTTCGTCCATATACGCAAGACGAGTTTCCTCTTCCGTATTTTTTTCTCTGATGATTATTTCCGTAATTTTAACTATCCACTTCGTGAGCGGAAGGAAAATAAGCGTGCAGATCGAGTTGAACGCCAAATGGAATAAAGCGAGTTGCATTTCCGCGGTCGGGATGATATTCATCCAGAAACCGCTCATAAAATCTCTCCATATCATAAGAACGATAAGGAAAATAAGCGAACCGAAGAAATTGAAAAGAAAATGGATAAGAGCGGAACGTTTTGCGTTGGTCGTCGCGCCGATAGAGCTTATGAGCGCGGTTACGCACGTTCCGATATTGGTTCCGAGAACTATATATAAAATGGCGTTGCCGCCGCTGCCTATCTGAATTCCCGCAGAAACAAGCGAAAGCAAAATGGCGTTTACCGCCGTACTCGACTGCATTATCGCCGTTATGACCGCGCCGATAAGCATAAGCACGATCGGTTCTATAAAAGCGGGCTTTATACTGCTGCAAAGAAGACTTTTTATCGTTTCGTTATCTTTAAAGCCGTTACTGCACGCGGAAATTATCGTCAGACCGAAAAATACGAGACCGAAGCCCGCCAGAGTCAGGCTCCAACTCTTCGCCTTTCCGTTTTTCAGAAGCATCGAAAGGAAAATACCGACGAAGGAAAACACCATAAAGTATTTTCCGACGCTCGTTACGCCCACCGCAATAAGAATGGTCGTTATGGTCGTTCCTATGTTCGCGCCCATAATAACCGCGGTCGCCTGATAAAGACTCATCATACCCGCGTTGACGAAACCTATGACCATAACCGTCGTCGCGCCCGAGCTTTGCATAAGCACGGTCGCCCCGACGCCTATGCCGACGCCCGCGATCTTACTTTTCGAAGTTTTATCGAAAAGCTTTCTGAGTCCCTTGTTCGCAACCTTTTGCAGGTTTTCCGACAGAAGTTTAAATCCTATCAGGAACGCGCCGAGCGCGGCGACAAGGTATAACGCAATCAAATATTTGTCTGTAAATTCCATACTCCGTTATTCGAATTTTTTCTTTCGTTTCCCTTTCGTAACGTCTTCAAAACACAACAACTTCGAAAGGCTTTTTGAGTTTTACATATATCGTCATTTTCCATAATAACGATTTCACAAATAAAAAGCAAGCGATTGACCCCACTTTTCGCTCACGATAAGAGAATTTGTTGTTTTACGGAAAACGGGAAAAAAGCCCCGCGGCGATGCCGCGGGGCGCGATTTATCGGAATTTTTTGTTTGATCGAGCAATAAAAACCCGTCTATAAGTCGATTATCGGGCAATTATCTGTTTTCATCCTCTTCGAAGGGATCGCTTAAAGTCTCGTTCAAATTAAGCTTTTCGTAAAGAAACGAAAAATCGGTTTTTAAAAACGAAACAACGATAACGATTGCGAGAATAACGGAAACCGCCGCGGTCAGAGCGACGTTACCCGCCGTCCAAAGCGTACCTTCCAGAAATCCGCAATCGGTGAGAAAGCCGCCCACATCAAACAACGCGTGAATGACGATCGGAATTATTATATTGCCGGATAACAGCATCGACACGGCGCACATACAGCCTATCAGAAAAGAATAGCCGACTTGCAGAAAGACCATAGGCGAAAATCCGCCGAACAAATTAAGAAGGTGCATCGCGCCGAAAACAGCCGAGGAGACAACCACCGCCCAAAACGTCCCTTTTTTATCGCGGGAAAATTTAAACATAAAAAGCGGAAGCAGATTTCCTCTGAAAATCGTTTCTTCCATAACGCCTATCGAAAAACAATACAAAACGTACGGAAAAATATTCCCCGCCGCCCCGACGAATCGGAGGCTCCCCGTTACAAGCGGCAGAAAGGGGAAATTGTCGAGAGCGACCAAAAATGCGGGAACGCACAGCAAAAGTCCTCTTTTTCCGCCCGAAAAACCCGTTATCAGTTCCTTTAATCCGAATTGAAAAATAAGGTACACGGGAAGCGAAGAACAAATCATTTTGAACGCGAAAGCAAGATACCATTCGAGAGCCTGCCCGCCGCCGAGCCACTCGGCAACCTTGATATACGGTACGGAAACCGCGCCGACGGCATAGATTATCAATGTTATGATCATTCCGACGGTGTCTTTTTTCGCGCTTTTTTCGAGATTGGTTATTTTACGCGCCATTTTTTACTCTCTCGGCTTTATACCAAAGCAACGCGACAAGCGATTTACCGTCCTTGATCTCGCCTTTTTCTATCATTTCGAAAACTTTTTCCTCGGGGATCCACTCCGAAACGATATCTTCACCCTCGTCGAAATGTTGTTCGCCTTTTTCAAGCCCTTCGGCTTTGAAAATTCCTATTTTCTCGTCCGTATAACCGGGCGTGGGGTAAATTTCGAAAAGCTTGACGAGCTTTTCGGCGCGATAACCCGTTTCTTCTTCGAGTTCTCTTTTCGCCGTTTCGGCAAAATCCTCGCCCGCGTCCCTTTTCCCCGCCGGAATTTCCCAAATCACTTCTTTATAAGGATAGCGGAACTGCTTTTCGAGCAGAATTTTCCCGTCTTTAACGACGAGAATAGCCGCCCCGCCGCCGTGAGAAACCACTTCGCGGAACTGCTCCGCGCCGCTTTCGGTTAAAATTTTGTCTTTTCTCAAAGAAATAACTCTTCCGCTGAAAATCTTCTCGGAAGACAATGTTTTTTCAGTCATTTTTATTCATCGCTCCGGCAACGCCCGCAGATACTTTATCGACGTCTATTTTATATTTTTTCTCGGCTTTCGCAAAATATTTAAGCGCGATAAAGCACACCGCGACGGCTTCGTAATCTTTATCTTTCAATGCGCCCGCAAGCTTGTCGAAGATAAATTTCCCCTCTTCGACGGCTTCGGGTTTACCGAACAAATGCTTTTCGTCGAGCTTGCTCCTCTCTTCGTCGATAAACGCAAAACCGCTGCTTTTCTTTTTCGCCGGCTCTTCCTTTTTCTTATCCTCTTTTGCCTTATCCTCTTTTCGGGGATTTTTGTCGGAAACGGCGTCGGGATTTTCTTCCGCGCCCGTTTTTTCCTCTTCTTCAAGGTCGTCTTTTTCGGGTTTTTCTTCCTCGGTTTCGCTTGCCGATTGCTCCTCTTTTTGCGCGTTAATCAACTTATTGACCACTTTTTCTGTTGTATCCGCAAAAGGAATGATAACGGACAGAACAAACGCGGCATACTTCCCCTGGCTGGAACCGCCGTTCGGAAAATAGTCGTCGCAAAACTCGTCGAGGGAGATATTGCCCCTGTCGATATCGACCAGAAGCATCAGACAAAGGGCGAGCAGATCCTCGTCCTTTTTGGGGAGTTTAACGGCGTTGCCCTTGGAAAAACATACCGACTTGTAAGTCTCGTAATCGAAGTCCTCCGTGACGTATTCGAAAAGCTCGTAAAGCATTCTCGAATCGGCGATGACTTTCAGAACCTCGCCTATTTCCCGTTCCGCAAAAAGATACTTCGCGTTTACGACCGCTTCTGTTTTTTCTTTGAATTTTTCGAGAGATTCGTTTAAAGTAATCATACGGCTCCTTTTTTTACCTGCACAGCCTTTAACTGCCCCGCGGAAAAATTATATCATAATAAAAAAATTTAAACAATAATTTTATGCTTAAAACTATTGATTTTTTTTTAATTATTGTTTATAATATGCGTGGGTATGCGCAAAGCGCGCCCGCCAAATACAACTCGCTAATTATCAGGAGGAAAAAACAATGAAATCAGTTCGTATATCTCTTCAAATGGCAAGCCAGGTCAAAGCGTTCGTTTCCGTAGTTCAGAAATACGCTTACGAAATCGATCTTAGAAGCGACAGATATGTGGTTGACGCAAAATCCATTCTCGGTATTTTCAGTCTCGACCTTTCCAAACCGCTTAACGTTGAAATCCACGCCGACAACTGCGACGATCTTCTTGCCGAGCTTAAACAGTTCGCCGCTTAATCGTTAAATCGATTGCGACAGCCGCAGGTGATCATGTCACGGCCTGCGGCTAAGTTTTACGCCCGAGGAGAATATCATGCAAGTCAAAGGCGACGCTTTGGTAAACAAGTTAATACTTTTGTTCGTCTTTGACAAGATGGAAGTTCCGCTTTCGGAAAACACGGTACTCGATATGTGCTGTTCTTCCAACTCCTGGATCTCGTATATGGATTGCAAACCCCTTTTAGGGACTTTGCTTGACCATTCCTTTATTTACAACGTTTCCGATCAAGGCGAACCACTGTACGGCATCACTCCGGATGGACGAGTTTGTCTTGCCGATTTTTACGTCAAGATCCCCTCCTCTTTAAGAGAAGAGATTTCGATGTTCGTTAAAAACAATCGGACGAAATACAAGAAACGTCAGGAATGCAGTGCGGATTACTATATGAACAAGGACGGAACCTACACCGTTTTTCTGAAAATCGTAGAACCTTCTCAGCCTCTGCTCGAACTTAAACTCGTTGTTCCGAACAGGCAAACTGCGAAGAATATTTATAAGAAGTGGGAAGAAAAGGCAGGCAACGTTTACGCCACGGTGTACGATTGCCTCGTCGATTAAACAAATAAATTCCGGCTTTAAAGGAGGCGTTATAATAATGGAAACATACAATACGAAAGGGACTTGCAGCAGGCAGATTCTTTTTGACGTTACGAAAGACGGCAAAGTCACCGACGTTAAATTTATCGGCGGTTGCAGCGGTAACTTACAAGGGATTGCAAAGCTCGTTAAAGATCGCCCGATAGACGAAGTGATCGAAACGCTTAAAGGCATCAAGTGCAGGTCGAATACGTCCTGCCCCGATCAGCTTGCCTGCGCTCTTGCGGAGTACAAGGTAAGACATCCCGAAATCAAATAAACATTTTATGCTCCGTTTTACGTCGCAAGCGGTTTCGCATGGCGGCATTCGTTTTTTGAGCGGCGGAGCAAGGTATGTTATGTTCCCGAGCGGTTTCCTTAAAAAAAGGAAATCGCTTTTTTCGTTAAAAAGTTTTTGCCGTTTTGCATTTTTCGCTTTGTTTTTTAATCGGTTTTCACTTAAAGCGTTAGACTTATAAAAATATTTTTGTTATAATTTAAACGATAATCGGCAAAGACGGCAGTACGGCTCCGACTTTCGCCCGAACAATAGAAACCAAAACGGAAACGGATTAAAATGGCATTTATCAATCTTCAAAAAATAACCAAAAAATACGGCAACGGCGAAGCGGAAATAGTCGCGCTCGGCGGCATCGATCTGGCGATAGAAAAAGGCGAATTCGTCGTTATATTGGGTTCGAGCGGCGCGGGCAAATCCACAATGCTCAACATTATCGGCGGAATGGACTCGGCGACGAGCGGAAAATATTTCGTAAACGATATCGACGTTACCTCTTTAAGCGATAAAAAACTCGCGCTTTTCCGAAGAAACGAAGTAGGCTTCGTCTTTCAGTTTTACAACCTGATGCCGAACCTCACCGCAAAAGAGAACGTCGAGCTTTCCGTTCACGGAGCCAAAAACTCAATCGACGCCGCGGAAGCTTTAAAACTCGTAGGGCTTGAAAAACGAGTAAACAACTTCCCGTCCGGACTGAGCGGCGGAGAACAGCAAAGGGTCTCGATCGCGAGGGCGATCGCCAAACGCCCCTCTATCCTGCTCTGCGACGAACCGACCGGCGCGCTCGACTCGAAAACGGGCAAAAGCATACTCGTTTTGCTTAAAGAACTTTGCAAAAAGGACGGACAAACGGTCATAATCGTTACGCATAACGCAAATATCGCCCTTATCGCCGAAAGGGTTATCCGCCTGAGCGACGGGAAGATAATTTCGGACGAGAAAAATCCTTCGCCCAAGGAGATCGACGATATAGAATGGTAAAAACCGACGTTTTAAAAATCAAAGTATTAAGAGAAGTTAAAAGCAATTTCAAAAGCTACCTCTCCGTAATACTCATCGCCGCGCTTGCCGTTACGCTTTTCACCGGAATATGGGCGAATTACAGGGATTTTCAGGAAAAACTCGACCATATTTACTCTGTTTCGGATATGTGCGACGGTATGATCACAATGGAAAAAGCCGACGACGAAGTTAAAGAATTTCTCGAAAACAACTCCGTTACATATCAATCGAGAGTTTTTATGACGGCGAAAATAGACGGAAAAAGCGTTTATATCGCAACGTTTAAAAACTCCGATTTTCTCAACAAACCCTACTCTTCATCCGTTCCCGTAACCGACGAGGGCGTTTATGCCGACGAAAATTTCGCAAAAAATCACCCCGTTGGCGAGAACTTCACCGTCGAAACCGAAATTCCGCTCGTGAGGACCGCAGAACTTAACCTTTCGGGTACGATCGTTCACCCCGAGTCGCTCGGCAATTCGATTTACAATCCGTCGTTTTTATACGTCGGCAGAACCGCGCTCGTTAAATCGCTCGCAAAAGCCCTCGAACAATATAAAAACGCGTTCGGCTATACCGACGAGGGCTTTGAAAATTATATAAGCAATTTTCTGGACGGATACGAAAATCAGTATATTTTTAAAAGCGAAAACGCAAAAACGATTATTTCGGACGCCGTAAACGCCTTTTCGGGCAAAGAAACCTATGTTTACGCGCTCGAAAGAAGCGGACTTCCGACAAACGTGACTATCGAAGCCGACGTCACGCAGGCTAAAAAACTGCTTTACATTTTCCCCGTGATCTTCTATCTCGTGGCTATGCTCATTATCCTGACGTCGATTTCACAGCTTATCAACCGCGAGCAGAAAAATATAGGTATTTTAAAAGCTCTCGGCTATTCGAAATTCGAAATTCTCAGGCATTATACCGATATTTTCATTCTTTTGGGAATTATCGGCTCGGCGATAGGCATTATTCTCGGACCGATGATAATTCCGAAAGTCGTCGGGGTCAAATACGGAATATTATATCAGCTCCCGAAGATAAAAACGGCGTTTTTCAGGTGGGAATACCTTATAAGCCTTGCAATTTTAGTACTTATAATTCTGCTTACGAGCGTTTTCGCCTGTCTCGATTCGATAAGAAAGCCGCCCGCAACGAGTCTTCGCGGAGACAATTCGGTTAAAATGAAACTTTTGCCGCTCGCGAAAGTCAAGGCTTTCGACAAAATTCCGCTTTCCGTGAGAATGGCTCTTCGCAACACGAAAAGAAAAATCAGCCGCACGCTTATGGTTATTCTCGGCGTGGCGGGTTGCTCCGCGCTTCTTCTTTGCGGTTTCGGCATCGAAAATACCATAAATTACGGACTTGACCTCGAACTTAACGGATATATCCCCTATGACGTTTCCGTTTCTTATTCCGACACAGTCTCGCATAAAGGAGAACTGCTTTCGACCGACGGCGTGATTTCGGTCGACGAATACGCAAAATATTCCGTAACCGCGCAAGGCAAAAGCACGCTGTCTTCTTATGTTTACGTTATGCCGTCCGACCCGACCGTGGTTAATCTCGGTTATGACAACCAATCGATTTTGGTTTCTTCCAAGCTTGCGAAAGACATAGGCGTTTCGGTCGGCGACGAAATTTCGTTTATTTACAACGGAACGAGATATAAAGGCGACGTTACCGAAATCATAGACCTTTGCACAACCCAGGGCATTATTTTTTCCGAAAACAGGTTCGGAGAAATCGCGTTTATGCCGACGGGCGCGTATGTAAAAACCGCGTCGCCCGAAGCTGCGGACAAAGCTTCGGAAAGTTTCTCGTCCTTAAACGGAATTCTTTCCTCTATGTCTATGCGCGAAATGCGCGCGCACGCGGACGAGACCGTTTCGACGATAAGAATTATGACGATGACAATAAGAATTTTCGCGATACTTCTTGCCGTAGTCGTTCTTTATAACCTCGCTCTGCTCAATTTCAAAGAGCGTACCAAAGATATAGCGACCCTTAAAGTTCTCGGATTTTCGAAATTCGAAATCGCGTCGTCGTTCATAATCGAAATAATATCGCTCACGTTTTTGGGTTCGCTGTTAGGGCTGACCCTCGGCTACCCGCTTTTATACGCCGTACTTTCGATAAACGAAACGCCGCTTATCTGCTACATATATCACATTTATCAAAGCTCGTATTTTCACACTGTGCTTTTGACATGCGGAACGAGCCTTGTAATAAACATTTTCTTCGCATTTTTGACCAACAAAGTTAAAATGGTGGAATCTTTGAAATCGGTGGAATAAGCTTTCTCTTTACCCCCGATTTAACCCCGATTAAATAGGATAAGTACGCCTATAAGTCGATTATCGGCACATTTTTAATTATGACAACTATCTTGTTGGCGGTGATTTTCACCGCGTTTATAGGTCTCGGACTTCCCGATTCTCTGTCGGGTTCCGCGTGGCCGGCGATATATACGGAACTTGGCATTTCGTCATCGCTGAATTATTGTATGACTATACCCGTTACCTTTTGCACGATTATTTCAAGCCTTTTGAGCGGAAAAGCAATCGCAAAATTCGGAACGGGAAAAGTTGCGGCTTTTTCTACGTTTTTGACGGCAACGGGCATAATCGGGATTTATTTTTCGAAAAAATTATGGCTGATGAGTTTGTGCGGAATCCCGCTCGGTTTCGGAGCGGGCGCGATAGACTCGGGACTTAACGCATTCGTCGCAAAACATTATTCGGCGAGCGTTATGAGTTTTTTGCACTGCTCCTACGGAATAGGCGTTGCCGTTTCGCCGTATGTAATATCGTATGCGATAAAGAATTTCAGTTGGCGGACGGGCTATTTAATCGTTTTTTTCATTCAGCTTTTAATAACGCTCGTAATCACGATTTCCCTTCCGCTTTGGAAAAAATACGAGACTGCGGACGAAGAACGAAGCGAACTGAAAGAAAAAATAACCACAAAGGAACTTTTGAAAACAAACGGACTGTTTCCCGTTCTTGCGATTTTCTTTTTCACCTGCGCGGTGGAATATCTTTTCGGAAGCTGGCTCACGACCTATCTCGTCACGCAAAAAGGGCTTTTAAAAGAAACGGCGGCAAAACTTCTGACGGTTTACTATGTCGGAATGACTTCGGGAAGATTTTTATCGGGCGTTTTTGTGAAAAGATTCAGGTCGCAGGCGATTATCGCCGTTTCGTTCGGCGTACAGATTATAGCCGTGGCGACGCTTTTTATTCCCGTCGGGAACATATGGCTTTCCGTTTTGACAGCGTTCCTCGGCGGTTTGGGCGTCGGTCCGATTTTCCCGAACTTCACTCACCTCACGCCCGAATCTTTCGGTGAAGATAAAGCGGCAAGGATTATGGGGTTACAGTTCGCGGCTTCAAGCTCGGGCATATTGATCGTTCCGTTTTTATACGGACTGTTATCGGGTAAAATCTCTCACGCGGTTTACCCGTACGCCCTTGCATTCGCGCTCGCCGCGGCACTGATTGCAACTGCAATTTTTAAACGTACCACACAAAAAGGGTTGAAAAATAATGGATAATAAATTTATAAGAACGGATATGCTTTTAGGCAAAGGAAGCTCCGATATTCTCAAAAATAAAAAAGTCGCCGTGTTCGGCGCGGGCGGCGTGGGCGGCTACTGCATAGAAGCTCTCGTGCGCTCGGGCGTTGGGACGATAGAAGTCGTCGATAACGACAAAGTGAGCGTTTCCAACATAAACAGACAAATTATCGCGACGGAGAAAACCGTCGGAACGCTTAAAACGGAAGCTATCGCAAACAGGGCAAAAGAAATAAACCACGAGGTGGTTATTATCCAAAAAAACGAGTTTTTCCTGCCCGAAACGGCGGAGAATTTCGATTTTTCGTCTTATGATTATGTTGTGGACGCTATCGATACGGTCGCGGGAAAGCTCGGTTTGGCGGAAATTTGCTATAAAAAAGGCGTACCGATAATAAGTTCTATGGGCGCGGGAAACAAGCTTCACCCCGAAATGTTCGAAGTTGCGGATATTTATAAAACGTCCGTATGCCCGCTTGCCAAGGTTATGCGCAGAGAATTGAAAAAAAGAGGCGTCGAAAAGCTCAAAGTGGTTTACTCCAAAGAAGAACCGATAACGCCGCATTTTCAACCCGAAAGCGAGGTCTGCTCCAAGCGGCAAACGCCCGCGAGTTGCGCGTTCGTTCCAGGCGTGGTCGGCTTGATTATCGGCGGCGAAGTAATAAAAGACCTGCTCGGAAAGTAACATAGAGAAAAATACTTAAAATCGCAAGACGGCAAGAGTTCATTTCAGTCAAACAAATAAAATAGCCTTCCCGGTTGGGGAAGGGGGAAGGCAAGTATTTGGAAAGCACGTGTTAGGAAAGAACGTGTTAGGATAGCACGTATTAGGAAAGCACGTATTAGGAGGGCAAGGGGAAAAAGGATTAAAAATTTATTTAAAAAGGCTGCAAGCCTATCCTTTTAGGATCGGCTTGCAGCCTTTCTCTCATCTGTTTTAAGGCGAAAAGAAAAAAATTACGCCTTAATCTTTTTATAACCTATTGACGGTTTATTTCAATCGATTATCAGTCTTTTTTCTTCTTAACAATAACGAATGCAGTAGCCATAAGAGTTATAGCCGCAAGACCTGCAACGCCCGTTACCGAGCCGAAGCAACCGCCGGTTTCAGTATTCGAAGTAATTTCGGAACCATTGCTTTCGGACGAGGAAGCTGTATCGCTCGTCTCTCCGCTCTCGCTTTCCGACTCACTCGAACTATCGGGTTCATCCGTACTCTCACCGGGGGTATTCGCTTTCTTAACTTCGATTTCCAAATTCTTCGTAGCTTTATTGCCGTACTTATCGACAGCGGTAAGAACAACAGTCCACTTACCTTCTGCAAGTTTGCCGTTTACAACCATTCCGTCGGGAATTTCCTTTGTAACCTCGACTGCCCCGTCATGCTCGTCGTTTGCGGTAGCGAGAATATTAAGCTCTTCACCAACGGTATAAACGGTCTTGTTGTTCTCGTCTACCGTAATTACGGGAGCAACGCTATCTTCGACTATAATGTTAGCGATAAGAAGTTCGCCTTCAAGTCCACCGGTCTTGAAAATGAAACCGGAGAACTGAATTGCCAGATCTTCCGCATTGAAATCGATTGTAATCTTATGCCATTCACCGTCCGCTTCCACAAGCACTCCGTGAATCGGATACATACAATCTTTTCCGCCGGGAGTCTGAACGCCGAAAGTCTGAACGATATAAGGAGTATTTATATCGTCGCAATTAAGCGAAACCGCGTTTACTATCTTGTATTCGAAAGAAATCTTCTTAGCCTTATAGCTTTCGTAAACGCGCATAGAGGAACTGGAAGCACTCGTATCGGTTGCGCCGTAAGAGAATCTCGCTTCCATATTCTTGCCTTCGCCCAAAGCAGTTTCGTTGGTGAAATAATACGCCTTTCTTCCGTCTACTTCATAAACTCCGTGATAAGTTGCGTTTTTAACTTTCTTTGTTTCGATATGAAGAACGTCTATTTCTTCTCTCGTTTCTTCGCATCCTTCGATAAAGTTCACCTCAATGGAAACGACTTTTTTGCCCTCGTTTTCTGCCGTGTCCTTGGCAACAATCGTAACATACCATATACCCGAGTTAAGCTTTCCGTTCGCATTTACCGCGCCATCTTCCAACGATATGGTATAATTTACGTTTTCGTCCACGTTATCGGTAACGGCGATTTCGAGTTTATCTTCATCAAACTCCGTTCCGGCTCTGAATTTAACGTTTTCTTTTGCGGTTATAACGGGAGCGATTGTGTCCTTAACGACGATATCTATTTCTTTCTTTGCAACATTACCCGCAATATCTTTTGCGGTTATCGTTACTTTCCATTCACCGAGTACAAGCTTTCCGTTTGCGTCAAGCGCGCCGTCAGGGTAAGCAACGGTTACGTTGACGTTTCCGTCAACGGCGTCGTTAGCGGTTGCAACGATACTCGGGGTATCGCCTATCGCGTAAGACGTTTTCGTCTCTTCTCCGACAGTGATTACAGGAGCAACCTTATCGGTTTCAATCTGAATATCGGCGATAAGAAGCTCTCCTTGAAGGTTACCCATTTTGAAAATGAAGCCCGAGAAAATATCTCTGTCATCGGCGGAAAGAACTAATGTTTTTGTCTGCCATTCGCCGTTAACCGTGTAGTCTACGGCTTCCCATCCGTAACCGTTATACTTGTCGGGAACGGTGTCTTTATTTGCCTCATTGTTCGGTCCGTAAATCTGCAACAAATATTTGCTGACTTTATCATCCGCAACGACTGCGGTGCTTGTGTTTCTGACCTTATAGCTAAAAGTGATTTTTAATACGCTGTGATCAACGGCGTAAATTCTCGATCCGCTCGAAGGCGTGGTATCCGTTCCGCTCGTTGCGAATCTCGTTTCGCCCGCGCCGTTTTCCGCGACGTTGCTGAAATAGTAAGCGACTTTTCCGTCTACGTTATATAAGCCGTGATAGGTCATTTTCTTAACCTTGCCGACTTCCATATGAAGGAGACCCACAGGTTCTTCGTTTACCTTATCACATTCGGTTATAAACGTACGCTCTTCGACCGCGATGTTTGCAACAAGCATTTCGCCGTCGAGTCCGCCCATTTTAAGGATTAACCCCGAGAATACGTCGGACTGTTCTTTCGTAAACGTAAACGTCTGAGTATGCCACTCTCCGTCTGCGGCGGGAGCGAACGCAAGCGGAAGATATTCGCCGAGCTTGGTAAGAACCTGAGCGAAATAAGGCGCGTTAGCGTCGTCGCCCGTTATTATCGTTGTATCGGAATTGAGAATTTTATATTCGAACGATACTTTGTATGCGTTATAATATCCGTAAGTTCTGCCCGTGGAAGGTTTCGTGTTCGTTCCTTCGGTTACGAATCTCGTTTCGGCGTTGCCTGCGGCGGGATTGTCGTTATGGAAATAGTAAGAAGCTTTTCCGTCAACGTTGTAAACGCCCTCGTAGGTCATATTTTTCGTCTTTCCGTCTTCTATCCGAAGAACACCTTCGGGTTCGGTTGCGGTTTCGCATCCGTAAATCATAGGCACTTTCTCGACGTTTATGTCCGCGATAAGCATTTCGCCTTCAAGACCACCCATTTTTACGATAAATCCTGCGAATTTCGCTGTCTGAGCCTCCGTAAGGGTGTAGCTGTATTCATGCCACTTTCCGTCAACAACGGGAACGAAATCAAGGATGTCGTAAGTACCGTCGTTGCCGATTATCTGACAAATATAGTTATCGGCGGGTCTGTCCGCAACGCCTTTCGTGCACTGATTTATAAGCTTATAGCTGAACGAGAAAGACTGCACGTCAAGCTGAGCAAAAATGTAAGATCCGTTTACTTTTACAGTCGTATCGGTTCCTTCGGTTACGAATCTCGTTTCCCCGTCCGCCGTTACGGTTTCGTTGTGATAATAGTAAGCGGCTTTTCCGTCTACGTTGTAAAGTCCGCCGTAAGTCATCCCCTTAACTTTTTTGGCTTCGATATGAACGAGACCAGCAGGCTCGGTTGCGGTTTCGCAACCGTTTATCAGGGATTTTTCGACCTTGACGTCTGCGATAAGCATTTCGCCGTTAAGTCCGCCCATCTTCACGATCAAACCGGAGAATTTAGCGGTTTGTGCGGAAGTAAGGAAATAAGTCTGTCTGTGCCATTCGTTATCGATCGTGGGAGTAAATTCAAGAATGTCATACGTTCCGTCGGATCCGAGAACCTGACAGATATAAGCGGTTTCCTTATCCTTAACGTTTGTCGTACAATCATTTTTGATCTTATAATTAAACGAAACGGAATATGCGTCGTACTGATCGAAAACATAGGGGTTTGCCTGCGTATTGGTACCTGCCGTTACGAATCTCGTTTCGCCGTTTCCCGCAGCGGGGTTGTCGTTATGATAATAATAAGCAGTTTTGCCGTCTACGTTATAGTAACCGCCGAACTCCATGTTTTTAAGCTTTGCGCCTGCCTCGAGGTGTAAAACGCCGTCGGAAGGCTCTTCGGTAATCTGAGTCATTGTACCGAAATCGCTTTCGACTTCGAGTTTAATATCCGCGATAAGAAGTTCGCCCGTAAGACCGCCCATTTTGAAAATGAAGCCCGAGAAAATATCTCTATCGTCCTCTGTGAGTTCGATAGACATAGTCTGCCACGCGGTATTTTCGGTATAATCGACAGGAGTCCAACCGCGACCGTTATATTTATCGAAAACGGTATTTTTAGTCGCTTCGACGTTGTTCGGTCCGAAAACCTGTAAGAGATACTTGCTTACGTTATCGTCCGCAACAACCGTTTCGCTCGTGTTTTTAACTTTATAACTGAACGTAATTTTCGTTACGCTGTGATTTACATCGTAAAGTCTCGAACCGCTGCTAGGTGTAGTATCTGTATTGAGCGTGGAAAATCTCGCTTCTCCCGCGCCGTTTTCCGCAGCATTGCTGAAATAGTAAGCGATTTTACCGTCCACGTTATACAAGCCGTGATATGTCATTTTTTTGACTTTTCCCGTCTCGATATGAAGAAGTCCGACGGGTTCGGTCGTCACCTGCTCGCAACCGTCGACAAGTGTTGCATCGTCCGCGGATGCGTTAATCGCCGTACCGAAAAACATCGCTCCGAGGCAAACGCACAACGCGCACGCAAAAGCAAGCAACAACTTTGCTTTTTGGGTTAATTGTTTCATTTTTTCTCCTTATGAAAATTTTTATTTTTTTATAATTCCGAAATTTTTAAAAAGCATTTAAACATTTCTTTGCTTATGTAATAAGCAAAGAAGAGGTACCTCTTCGAAACTTCGGATTATTCAATTTAAGGAAAATCGGAAAGTGCGAAAAAAAAGAGCGCAAAACCGCGTTAAAAAATTAAAATAATCTCTTTAAAATTTCCTTCATCGTTTTCCCGTTCACAATTTTATCATAGTATTATAATTTTGTCAATCAAAATTTTGACGAATTATACAAAAAAACACTTTTGCAATACAAAACAGCATAAAACCCGAAAATTTTTACCGAAAAAAACCGAGCAAAAAGGCAAACGAAAAATATTGACGCCGTTAAGTTGATTTTTACGGAAAATCGTGATACAATGTATAAAAAAGAACACAAGGAGGCTTGAACGATGAAAGTTATATTACTTGCAGACGTGAAAGGAACGGGCAAAAAGAACGACGTTATCGAAGTCAGCGACGGTTACGCCAGAAATTGCCTGTTAAAGAAAAAATTAGCCATCGAAGCTACGAGTACGGAAATAAACGCCGTTCAGAACAAACTCAAAGCGCAGGAATTTCATAAAGCCGAAGAGATAAAAAAATGGAAAGAACTTGCCGCGAAAATGAAGAACGCGGAAGTTAAATGCAGCGTTAAATGCGGCGAAAACGGAAAGATTTTCGGAAGCGTAACTTCAAAGGAAATCGCCGAAAAACTCGCCGAAAGCGGATACGATATAGACAAGAAGAAAATTATTCTGAAAGAACCTATCAAAACGCCCGGAAATTACGTTGTGGAAGTTAAATTTCTGCCCGACGTTTCGACTAAAATCACCGTTAAGGTAAAAGCCGAATAATTTAAATCTCTTAAAATATCAAGCCGCCCTTATTTCGTCTAAAAAAACGAAATAAGGGCGGCTGTTTTTACTGCTTTTATTGTTTTAATTATTTTGATTTTTCGATTATAAATCGCATATAAACCGCAATCAGTCTCTTATACCCGTCACGTCGGTTACGGGAAGCGAAAACGCAATGCCCTGCCCCGGCGTTTCAAGCCCGACTTTTTTATAAAGCGCGTGCAGAACGTCGTCGCGGATCTCTTTTTTGACAACGATCATAACGATTTCCTTTTCGGGCTGAACGGTAATATTGAAAAGCTTTTCCGCTTCCAAAGAAGCCGTACCTCTGGCGTTTATCACCGTGCCGCCGCTTGCGCCGAATTCTCTCGCCGCGTCCATAACGGCGTCCGAAAAGCCGTTGTTTATGATACATAAAATAACTTCGTGGTTAAATTCGGTCATCTTTTTTTACCTCACCTGATTACTTAAAAAACTGTATATCGCAACGCCTATAACGCTCGTGAGCGGGATGACGTAAGCAATGCCTCCGCCGCCGCGCACCGTGTCGAACTTATCTTGAAGCGCGCCGAGGATCTCTTTCTTTTTGTCCTCTCTCGCAACGCTGAAAAGCACGGCTTTTTCCGTATACGCAGACCCCGAAAAGCCTTTCGCGGCGGAAAGATTTTCCGTTCCGTGCGCGCCCATAGCCATTTGCATATTTACCTCGAACGATTGCAGAAAATCCATATAGAAGTCCGCTTTGCCCCTGTTCACTATCGTTACGATTATGACGAGATTTGCGGGAGCTTTGGGAATTCTGCTTTCGAGTTTTGAATTGTGTTCCGTCACCGCTTCGGCGATTTTATTTTTTATCTTTTCTTTCATATCACACGTCGAAATTTATAATGTACTCGTCGTCATAGCTCAAAATTCTCTTCATCGCTATGCTCTTGCGCAACTTCTTCTGAATAACTGCTTTGAAACCGAGAAGCTGAATTGTTATAAGCGGCGTCATCGCGACCATCGCAACGATACCGAACGCGTCGGTTAAAACCTTGGACGCACCCGACAAAGTGTAACACGCCCCTATCGCAAGCGGAAGAATAAAGCTTGAAGTCAAAGGTCCGCTCGCGACTCCGCCCGAGTCGAACGCGATCGCCGTGTAAATCCCCGGAACGAAGAACGAAAGTCCTATCGAGATGAGATAACCGGGAACGAGATAGTAAAGCACGTTGAAGCCTAAAACTATTCTCAGCATCGAAAGACCTATCGATATGCCAACGCCGAGGCAAAGCGCGATAAGCATCGAACGCTTGGTAATTCCGCCCGCGGTGATTTCGTCTACCTGTTTTGTGAGAACGTGAACGGCAGGCTCGGCTAAAACCACGAGCGCGCCGAGAACAAACCCCGCGATTATGAGTATATAACTTTCCTCGCCCGCAAGCTCGCAACCGATCTTATAACCTATCGGCATAAATCCGATTTGCGCCGCCGTTAAAAATACGAGAAGACCAACGAACGTGTAAATAACGCCCGAACCGATTATTTTCAGTTTTTTTGCGGGCAATTTAAGAAAAATCAGATCGAGAACTATAAAAAATCCTACGATAAGTCCCAACGCAATTCCTACTTCTTTCGCAACCGTACCGATTGCAGACAAAAGCGCGCCCCAGAAATTTTCGGCTATCGAATAATCGGGGAGATTGTAGGTCATATCGCCTTTGGAGAAAATTCCGAGGATCATAACCGCGAGCATAGGTCCTATCGAGCAGAGCGCGACGTGACCGAAACTGTTTTCGCCCGATTTTTTACCGCCGAGCGTACCCGCGATACCTGCGCCGAGCGCCATTATGAAAGGTACGGTTATAGGTCCCGTGGTAACCCCGCCCGAATCGAACGCGAGCGGAAGAAATTCCTCGTTACCGATAACGAGCATCGATCCGAACGCGAAAAGACACATATAGAAGAATATCAGTATGTGAGAAAGGGGCGTACCCTTAAACATTCTCACAACGGATATGACGAGGAACAACCCTACGCCTATACCGACCGTAACGGTTAAAAGCGTGGGATCGATTTTATCCTTTACCTGCGTTGCGAGTACCGTTAAATCGGGTTCGGCGATAGTGATAAAAACGCCCATAACAAAACATACCGCTATCAAAAACGGTATTTTTTTGGATTTTGTAAGTCCCGCTCCGATATGGTCGCCCATAGGCGTCATAGCGATATCCGCGCCGAGATTGAAAAACGCCATACCGATTATAAGCATAACCGACGAGCCGAGAAATACGATTATTTCTCTTGTCGTCAGCGAGATAATCGGCGTGAAATTCAAAATCACGACGAGAAGGGTTACGGGGAGAACGGATATCAGCGATTCTTTAAGTTTTTCAAAAAAGACTTTAAGCAAGTGTCCCTCCGCGATCTGTTCCCGGGGATTTTCCCGGTTATTTGTTTATTTTGTGTGTTTAATTATTTATCGTGTTTGTTTAATCTGCCCGAAAAAACTTACAATCCGAGCGAAATGGTTTTTTCCGTGTCGAAATACTTCCAGGGAAGGATATCCGCCGGCGGTTGAATTTTAAAGCACATTCTTTCTTTCGAGACGGGGTGAGTGAACGAAAGGGAAACCGCCCAGAGCGCGAGCTTGCCTTTTTTCGCCTTTTCTCCGCCGTAACGCATATCCCCGTAAACGGGCGTGCCGATATTCGCCATCTGAACTCTTATCTGATGACTTCTGCCCGTGTGAAGTTTGACCGTGACGAGCGTAAGTCCGTTTTTCTCTTCGAGCGTTTCGTATTCGAGTTCCGCGAACTTCGCGCCTTCCGTCACCTGCGGGCAAACGTATACCATATTATTTATGGGATTTTTTTTGAGATAATTCGTAAGCGTGGCTTTTTTCTCTCTCGGCGAACCGACGAGGACAGCCGCATATCTCTTATCGAAATCGCCCGTTTTCATCTGTTCGGACAAACGCGCCGCCGCTTTCGAACTTTTTGCGTACACCATTACGCCGCCCGTGGGGCGATCGAGCCTGTGAACAAGCCCCGCGTAAACGTTGCCCGCTTTGTTTTCTTTTTCCTTGATATGCTCTTTTATCACGGTGAGCATATCTTTATCTTTGGTTTCGTCCTCGCAAGAGGGAACGTTTTGCGGTTTCAAAACGACTATAACGTGATTGTCTTCGTATAAAACCACGAGGTCGTCTTTCTGCATTTGTTCGACCATATATAACTCCTGAATTACTCTGTCTGCACCGCTTTATGCGGCTTTTTCTTGTTTTTTAATTTTTAAATCATTCATCGGCGAAAAGTAAAAGTCCGCCGATCTGTTGTTTTATTCGCCGACGAAAAATCCGCCGACCTATTGTCTTATTTGCCGACGAAAAATCCGCCGATCTGTTGTTTTATTCGCCGACGAAAAAATCCACCGACCGATCGTCTTACTCGCCGACGAAAAGTCCGCCCGCGCCGCAAGGCAAATCTATACCCTCTTCGGTTTTTATGCCTACCTCGTAAGCCTCTACCGTTCCTTTGAACTTCGCCCCGACGGTAAGCGTTAAAATGTTTTTCAGAACCATGGGTTGAAGCCCCGTCGTGTAGCTGTTTATAAGGAAGAACAAAGGATTATCCGACAAAACTTCTGTGCAAAGCTCAACGAGCGGATAAAGCTCGCTTTCTATCTTCCACATTTCGCCGTTCGGACCTCTTCCGTAGCTCGGCGGATCCATAATGATCGCGTCGTACTTTCTGCCGCGGCGGATCTCTCTCTGCACGAATTTCTTGCAATCGTCTATGATAAACCTTACGGGTTTGTCTTTAAGCCCCGAAAGGCGAACGTTCTCGCCCGCTCTTTCGACCATACCTTTGCTCGCGTCGACGTGACAAACGCTCGCGCCAGCCGCAAGGCAGGCTACCGTCGCCCCGCCCGTATACGCGAAAAGATTAAGCACGCTTATGGGGCGATTTGCCGAGCGGATAAGCTCGCTCATTCTGTCCCAGTTCACGGCTTGCTCGGGGAAAAGACCGGTGTGCTTAAAACCCATAGGCTTTACGAGGAACTTTAAATCCCCGTAAGAAACCACCCATTCCTGAGGCATTTTTTTGAGAATTTTCCACCCTCCGCCGCCGCTCTCGCTTCTGTTATATATCGCGTTAAGCGACTTATAGGCGGACATATCCGTTCTTTCGGGCCAGATGACCTGCGGGTCGGGGCGAAGGAGATAAACGTCTCCCCAACGCTCCAATTTCATTCCGTCGCCGGTGGCGATTATGGAATAATCTTTCCACTTATCGGCAATTCTCATATTTTCTTAACGCCGAGCGTAACGCTCTCTCCGTTGATATCGAAATCCTTGACGTAACCGTCGGGCGCAGTCGTGATATCTTCCGCCAGAACGTCTGATTTTATCTCGTCGGCTTTCTCTTTAAGTACTCTGCCCGAAATTCCGTCTGCTTTATAGCCGAGGATAATTCTGTCCGTAACCTCGAAGCCGGCTTCCTTTCTCATGTTCTGAATACGGGAAACGAGTTCTCTCACCGCGCCTTCAAGCATCAGTTCTTCGGTTATGTGAACGTCTAAAACTACGGTGAGTCCGTCCGAGCTTTCGGAAACGAAACCTTCGGCGGGTTCGGAAGAAATAAGCAGATCGTCGAGCGTGAATTCGACTTTCGCTCCGTCGAGTTCGGTTTCGTAAGTTTTGCCCGCTTTGACGGTCGCGACGACCTTAGCCGTATCGCAGGTATCGAGGAAGTTTCTTATCGCGCCCAAAAGCTTGCCGTATTTCGGTCCGAGCGTTTTGAGCTGCGGTTTGAGTTTGTAAGAAACGAATTTCGAAGCGTCGTGTAAAAGTTCGAATTCCTTTATGTTAAGCTCGTCTTTCGCGATGTTTAAAAGTCCTTCGGAAAGATTTACCTTTCTGTCTGTGGCGATATAAACTTTTTGAAGCGGCTGACGGTTTTTGATATTGCTGCCGTTACGGGCGGCTCTGCCGAGCGCGACTATTTCGAGTACGTCTTCCATTCCCTTTTCGAGTTCGGCGTCCACGAAGCTTTCGTCGCATTCGGGGAAAGAACAAAGGTGAACGGACATCGGCGCGTCCTTATAAAACTCGGGAACGAGGTTAAGATACATGCTTTCCGCCATAAACGGAACATAGGGCGCGATGACCTTGGAAAGGGTTACGAGAACGGTGTAAAGCGTGGTGTAAGCCGCCGCCTTGTCGTCCGTCATCTCCTTGCCCCAGTATCTTTCTCTGCCGCGGCGGACGTACCAGTTGGAAAGTTCGTCGACGTAATCCTGAATATATCTCGCCGTCTCGAAAGTCTTGTATTTGGCAAGACCCTCGTCGACCGTTTTAACGAGCGTGTTGAGCTTGGAAAGCGCCCACTTGTCCATAAGCGAGAGCTTGCATTTTTTGATATCGTATTTCGACGGGTCGTATTTGTCGATATCGGCGTAAAGCACGAAGAACGCGTAAGTGTTCCAGAGCGTTCCCATAAATTTACGCTGAGCCTCGGAAACGGCTTCGGCGGAGAACCTCGAAGGAAGCCACGGTGCGCTGCCCGTGTAGAAATACCATCTTACGGCGTCCGCGCCCTGAACGTCGAGAACAGACCACGGGTCTACGACGTTGCCTATGTGCTTGGACATCTTTATGCCGTTTTTATCGTTGACGTGTCCTAAAACTATGCAGTTTTTAAACGGAGCTTTTCCGAAAAGCAACGTGGAAATGGTGAGAAGTGTGTAGAACCAACCTCTCGTCTGATCCACCGCTTCCGAAATGAAGTCGGCAGGGAAATGCTTCTCGAAAAGATCCTGATTTTCGAAAGGATAATGATGCTGAGCGAACGGCATAGAACCCGAATCGAACCAGCAGTCGATAACTTCCTTTACTCTCTTCATCTTGCCGCCGCATTTGCCGCATTTGCAGGTCGGAGCGTCGATATACGGGCGGTGAAGCTCGATATCGCCTTCTATTCCGCAAGCTTCTTTGAGTTCTTTTTTGGAACCCATTACTCTTATTTCTCCGCAGTCCTCGCAAACCCAGATCGGGAGCGGCGTTCCCCAGTATCTTTCTCTCGAAAGACCCCAGTCTATAACGTTTTCGAGGAAGTTGCCCATTCTGCCCGTTCCTATCGTTTCGGGCATCCAGTTTACCGTTTTATTGGAAGCGATGAGTTGCTCTTTTATAGCCGTCGTTTTGATGAACCAGCTCGATCTCGCGTAATACAAAAGCGGCGTGTTGCATCTCCAACAGAAAGGATAGCTGTGTTCGAACAATACGTCCTTGAAAAGCTTACCCGAAATTTTAAGATCTTTGATTATGAGTTTGTCCGCGTCTTTGACGAACATACCCTTATACGGTTCTACTTCGTCGACAAATCTGCCGCGATCGTTTACCATCTGAACGAACGGGAGCTTATATTTTCTTCCGACGTTGGCGTCGTCCTCGCCGAATGCGGGCGCGATATGAACTATGCCCGTACCGTCGGTAAGCGTAACGTAGCTGTCGTTGGTAACGTAAAACGCCTTTTCTTTAAACGAACCGAGAGCGTACGGGAACATAGGCTCGTACTCGACGTACTCGTAGTCCTTGCCTTTCTTTTTCGAAACTATTTCGTAGTCCTCGAAAAGGGACGGCAAAAGCGCTTCCGCCAGAATATAATGCTCGTCTCCGACTTTTATCTCCACATAGTCGTACTCCGCGTTCATACACAAAGCGACGTTCGAGGGAAGCGTCCAGGGCGTAGTCGTCCAGACGAGGAAATAGGTATTTTCCGTTCCCTTGACCTTAAACTTGACGTAAACGGACTTTTCTTTTACGTCCTGGTAGCCCTGCGCGACCTCGTGCGAGGAAAGAGCCGTTCCGCAACGCGGGCAGTAAGGAACTATCTTGTAACCTTTATACAAAAGTCCTTTTTCGGAAATTGTTTTAAGCGCCCACCAAACCGACTCGATATAGTCGTCGTGATAAGTGACGTAAGGATGCTCCATATCGACCCAATAGCCGAGTCTGTCGCTCATTTTCTTCCATTCGTCGGTATATTTCCATACCGATTGTTTGCATTCCTTGATGAAAGGCTCTATTCCGTATTTTTCGATATCCTGTTTGCCGTCGAGTCCGAGTTTTTTCTCGATTTCGAGTTCTACGGGCAGTCCGTGAGTGTCCCAGCCCGCTTTTCTCAGAACGTGCTTGCCTTTCATCGTCTGATATCTCGGAATAATATCCTTCATAACGCGGGTAAGAACGTGTCCTATGTGCGGTTTGCCGTTAGCCGTCGGCGGTCCGTCGTAAAAGGTGAATTCTTCGTGTCCTTCGTTGTTTTTTATGCTCTTTTCGAAAATGTCGTTCGCATTCCAGAAATCGATGATTTCCTGTTCTCTTTTAAGGAAATTAAGCGAAGCGTCAACTTTTTTATACATAATTCCTCATTCCTCCGCGCGCCTTATGTTAAGGCGTAAATTTTCGGCAAGGACGCGGCGATTTTTCGTTTGCGCCTGCCCGAGCCGATACTCTCGTTTAATTTTAAGTATATATAATAATAACAAAAAATATCTGTATTGTAAAGGATTTTGAACCGTTTTAAGCGACTGCGGGAATAATTCTCGTCCTTTTTTCATTATTTCTTTATTTTTTTGCCGGGCAAAGCCGTTCTTCGGCTGTTTTTCTCCGCTCGTCCGATTTTAAACATTCTTTTCGACAATTATTTTTCAAACTTTCATACTTTTTCGCTTGCAATTTTTTTCGATTTGGGTTAAAATGTATGCACTGCGCTGAGTGGGGAGATAGCGGTGCCCTGTACTTGCAATCCGCTACAGCAAGGCTGATCGTTCCCCCCGGCTTGTCGTATGGTTGGCTGCGTGAGGTAAGGCGTGATGATGTCAAGGTCTTATGCAACGCAAAGCCGCGAACCGCGTCAGGATAGGGATATAGCAGCGCTAAACGGTCGATTGCGTGTGCCATGAGGTTGCTTTGACGGAGCGACCTGCCGCATTTACGCTTCGGTTCGGCTTGTCAAAGGGAATTGCGCAGTAAAAAAGAAGATAAAGCCGCTTTTCGGTCGCAAACGGTTGCGTTAAATCAATCGTCCGGCTTTAAAGCGGCTTTAATTTTTTATCGTCTTTTTTTATCGTCGGATTTGCGGTTGTCGCAATTTATCGCAATATCCGCCCGAAAGGATTTTTTATGACTGAAATCGAAAGAAAACTTAACGATATTTTTTCGGAAATAACCTCGGGCAACGACCGCGGCGAAAAGATTACTCTTCTCGGCGCGACGAAATTCGTACCCGTAGAAAGGGTGAACGAAGCGATTTCGGCGGGGCTTGAAGCGATAGGCGAAAATCACGCTCAGGAATTTCGGGATAAACTCCCCTTTTATCTTCCTTGCGAAAAACATTTTATCGGCACGCTTCAAAAAAACAAGCTAAAATACGTCGTGGGGAAAGCCGACTGCATAGACTCGATTTCTACGGAAGATCTCGCGGCGGCGATAAACGAAAAAGCCGTTTCCTTAAACGTTTGCCAAAACGTTATGCTCGAAATCAACGCCGGCGAGGAATTCAGCAAGACGGGAGCAAGCATCAAATCGGCAAAACCGCTCTATAAGTCGATTATCGCGCTGAAAGGCTTAAAACTTACGGGCGTTATGGCAATGCTTCCCGAGGGGATTTCGGATAAAGAAAAAGCCGATTTATGCAAAGCCGTGAGAGAGTTTTACGACGAAATCCGCGAGCAGACGCCGACCGTTAAAACGCTTTCTTTGGGTATGAGCGGAGACTATAAAATCGCGATAAAAAACGGCAGCAATATGATAAGGCTCGGCAGAGCTGTTTTCGGCGAAAGAACTTGACGCAACCGGACAAGACAATAAAATGAAATTTACAAGGAGGCAGAAATGGGATTATTTAATTTTACGACGAAGAACAAACGCAAAGCAAAATCGGGCGAACAAAACGTAAGCGAACGCCCGCGCGAACGGAAAATAGACTACTCGAACAGCGGATCTATCGAACGTTTTTCTCCGAAATCGTTTGACGACGTGGCGGCGATTATCGACAGACTTTTATACGGCGAACCCGTTATCGTGGACGTTTCCGAAGTGAGCGTACGCACTGCGCAAAGGGTTATCGACCTTATGTCGGGCGCGATTTACGCGATAGACGGCAACATGGGCGAAATGGCAAAGGACGTTTACGTTTTCACCCCGAGCAGCGCCGCAAAGTAAACGATAAAAAAACTATAACGATTTTTCACTCATCGAAAATTTAATTTTACATTTGATTAAATCAGATATATTACCGAAGCGGGGCGGACTTTTCAAGTCCGCCCCGCTTCGGGTTTTATTTCTCTAAAATATTTCTCCGGATTTTACTCCGACATAAGGGTTTTTAAAGAAATTTTTCTTATGCGTAAAAAGTAAAAATACATTGCGAGTTCGTAAACCGCGATAAATAAAACCAACGTTACGATAAGAGCCTTGAAATCGAAGTTATAGGTCGGCACGTTTTCGATATCGGCGAAAACAACGTTAATCATTACTTTCAACAAACCGTACTGATAAAACGTTCCGATTATAAATCCGATACAGGCGATCGGACGATACGCACCGAGAATATTTCTGTTCAAAACCCCGCCGTCATACCCGAAAACCCGCATCATGGCAATCGTTTTCGCGTTTCCCTTCACAACGCTCGAAAGCGAGAGAAACAAAGTTACGAACGCAAGCACCAAACCTATCGACAAAATCATCCACGCGAACGTTTCGCTTGCAAGTTCGTTCATCGAAAAAGACATCTGCACCATCGCCGAAAAGCAGAACGCCGAAAACGCGATAAGAAAAACAAGCGATTTTCTGCTCCCGAGCGTTACCCCCTTCAAACCCTTTAAAAACGGCTCGTCCGCACCGCCGCGTTTACCGATTTTCGTTTTATAATTCCGCCGCTCTTTAAGCAGATCCAACGGCGGCTTTTTCAATTTGAAGTAAGCAAACAATACCGAAATGCCCGCAAAAACGATCGTCGGCGCGAGGATAAGCAAAAACGCAAGCAGCGGATGAAAGTTGACCGTGAGAGAAGGAAACATATCCGAAGCCTGCTTTTGATAAAACGTCGGCAGATACAGATAACCCGCCGAAAACCCCGAAACGCACCCGACAAAAACAGATAACCCGAAAATCCGAAAATGCTTTGCGATTTTTATATCGGAATATCCGAGCGCCTTTAAAATTCCCAAATCTTTCCCGCGCGTGTCGACGTAATTTTTAACGTAAAACAAAAGCATTACGACGGACGTTGCGACAAGGCATCCGCCCGAAACGCCCGCAATCACCTTACCCATCATAACCTGCGCGTCATACAGAGCCTTTGCCGCTTCCGTCGTTATTTCGTTTCCGATAGCTACAAGGTCGATATTATAACTCAAAAACAACGTGCATACGAACGCCGCGCAGCACGCGACTATGGTTATCCCGAAGAGTTTCGTTACGTCTTTTAAACCTATAACCATCTTCTCACCACCCGATTTCGTATGCGGATTTTTGCTCGGCATTTGTATAAATTTCGGAAATCTCGCCGCTGTTCATTTTTATAACCGTGTTCGCCGTCTCCGCGATATTCGCATTATGCGTAACCATAACGACGGTAAAACCGTACTCTTTTTGCAGCTTGCAGATATAATCGAGCACCTGCCGCCCCGTTTTTTCGTCGAGCGCGCCCGTCGGCTCGTCCAGAAACAAAACTTTCGGTCTTTTCGCAAGCGCGCGGGCAATCGACGCTCTTTGCTGTTCCCCGCCCGAAAGCTCGGACGGATATTTTTTCAGCTTATCTTTAAGCCCCACCGCCGCGATAATTTCCTTATATTCCTTATTATCCGCAAGATCCGCGCCCATCCGCACGTTTTTCTCCACGGTCATATCGGGCAACAGATAATACTGCTGAAAAATGAACCCGACGTTATCTTTGCGAAACGCCGTAAGTTCCTTATCCGAAAGTTTCGCGATATTCAGACCGTCGTACTCTATGCTTCCTTCGTCTACCCTTTCAAGCCCCGAAAGACAATTTAAAAGCGTTGACTTTCCCGAACCCGACGCGCCCAGAATAACGACGAAATCCCCGCTTTTTATCTGCAAATCTATACCTTTCAAAACTTCCGTTCTGCTCTCGCCCGCGCCGTAAGTCTTTTTAATTACTTTAACCTCAATCATTTTTCTCCCCCTCTTTTTCGCCATAGCGAAGCTTCAAACCCTCGTAAACGTCGGTCACCGCGCGGCTCGCAATTTCCTCGTCCCATTCGAGATAATTCGTCGCGATCATAGAGGCTATGCCGTGAACATAAATCCACATTTCGAGGTAAAACATAGTCGCCTTATCCTTATCAAGATCGACTTGTTTGCCTACGAGACTTACAAGTTCGTCCATCTCGTCGGCGTAGCTTTTCAGCCCCTCTTTCGAACGGTCGCGCATAAAAAGCAGCTTAAAAAGCTCCTTTTCCTCGCGCGCGAAACGGATATACGCCATTCCGCTCGCCTTGAACGGAACGTATTTCCCGCTTTCGATCTCTGTTTTTCTGTAAGACTGATAAAGCTCGTTCGCCGTCTCGATAATCGCGCTTTTGACTTCTTCCATATTTTCGAAACGCCCGAACACGGGTCTCGAAGACGTGCCGAGCTTTTCCCCGAGCGTGCGTGCGGAAACTGCGGAAAACCCCTTTTCTCTCGTGAGGGAAAGCGCGGCGTTTATGATTTGTTCTTTTGTAAACATAAAATCTCTCGGCATATTAAAATTTAACCTCGATTTTAAAAAAAATTACAAGCGTAGCGTTACACCTGTAATTTTATTATAGAAAATTTTCGGACGTTTGTCAACGGTATTATTGCGGCGTTTTACTTTTTTCTTTATTTTATTTTTTAAGCCGACAAAAAACCGTTTTGCCCGACAAAAATCGCTTCGCCCCGCCCGAACGCAACGCAAAAGCAAACGCTTTCGTCCTTTTTCGACGTTTTATGTTGTTTAAATAACAAATAATCCGCCCGATTCGATTTAATTTTACTTTTTTTTGTGTTAAAATGAAACAGATAGCTGCCCGAGCGATACACAACGTCGCCTACGGCTAAAAAAAACTGAAAGGAGAAACGACAATGGATAAACACGGAATTGCGATACTTGCGGATAACCCGTTGAAAGCAGAAGAAATTGCAAAAGCTTTTGAAAACAGCGGCAGATTTACTATAATCGGAAAAACGTCGGACGGTGAAGAAGGCGCGAATATGATTTTGAAAAACGACGCCGAATTTTGCGTTATAGACCTGATTTTGTCGGGTCTCGACGGACTCGGAGTTCTGGACAGACTTAAAGCTTACGGCGCAAAAACCAAAACCGTGGTTTACTCCTCGCTATCCAGCGAAGAGGTCGTGGAGACATGTATTTCCAAGGGCGCGTGCTTTTACGTTGCCAAGCCTTGCCCTGTGGAAACGCTCGTTAATCGTGTTATAGACCTGTTTTTAAACGGTAATCACGAAAATTTACCCAACAATATGCGAGCCGCGAAAACGACTTCCTTAGACGAACGGATAAGCAAAATTTTTATCTCCGTCGGCATTCCTCCGCACATAAAAGGCTACGGCTATTTAAGAGAGGGAATTAAAATCGCGGTGTGCGATCCCGACGTTATAAACAATATAACAAAAAAGCTTTACCCTATGATCGGCGAAAAATACGCGACAACGCCGAGCAAGGTGGAAAGAGCTATCCGCCACGCGATAGAGGTCGCCTGGGCGCGCGGAAGAATAGGCAACATAAACGACTTGTTCGGCGTGCAGACATATCTTTCGGGCGAAAAACCGACCAACGGAGAATTTATCGCGCTCATTGCCGACAAGATGCTTCTCGAAGGAGCGTAACCCGAATTTTAACGCAAAAAAAGCGACAAACGCAAACAAGAAAAATGAAAATTTAAAAAATTTCGTTTTTTACTCAAAAACAGTTTACAAATTCATATAATATGATATAATTACACCGCAACGCTCGTTAGAGCCGATTTTAAATATATGAAACCGCATTTTGCGGTAATGTAAGCGGAGACGTTATATGAAATATGTAAAATGCCCGAGGTGCGACCTCAATTATATGCCCGATACCGAAAAATATTGCGACGTGTGCAAAGCCGAACTCAAAATCGGTCCGACCATTAAATTTGCCTCGTTCGGGGACGATGACGACAACGATCAGATCCTCTGCCCCATTTGCAAACGCAATTATATGGATCCGGGCGACGAAATGTGCGCCGAATGCAGAGAGGAAAAGAACGATAAGGCGGCGATAGAACCCGAACAGGAAGTTGATCCGGACAGCGACGAAGAATGGAGAAACTACCTCGACGAGGACGAGAAAGAAGCTATCAGCAACAAGGTTGAGGACGGCGAAGAAATGCTTTCTCTCGATAAGCTCGGCGAAGAAGAAGCCAAGGAACTTTTCGACGACGAAGAAGAAGAGGACACCGACTACTACGACAACGAGCCGAACGACGACGAAGAGGACGATTTCGACTACCCCGACGCCGACGACTCCGACTTCGAGGATTACGACGAAGACGAGGACGAGGAAGAAGACGAGGACGAAGGCGACGATTTTTAAACGGAAAAAGCTTTCAAAAATCCGTTTTTCTTAAAAAAGGTCTTTTTCGGTTGACATTACTTGACTTTACCACCCGTTTTCGATTATAATCGACTTACAGATTGCGTAAAGTTAATCAACGCAAGTCACATAAAAATTATTTTAAATATCAAATCGTTGCGAAAAAGAGTAACGCTTATAATTCGGGCGCAGAGAAAAGACGGTCGGTGCGAGTCTTTGCCGGAATAAGCGCGAAGTGCGTTTCGCAGTCAAGAGGGGCTAATCACCCTCGGCGCTCCGCCGTTAAAGGAGATAAAGGAAGAACGGCAACGTTCTTTGAAGAAAAGTGGGACCACGTTTTAAACGTCTTTTCGTATTTTGCGGAAAGACGTTTTTTTTGACAAACGGACTTTTCGAAGTTGCCCGGAAAACTTTTAATTTTTTGGAGACTGACGTATGTTTTTTAAAGCTATGCGCGAGGATATCGCTTTTGCCAAGCAAAACGACCCCGCCGCGCGCTCAAAATTCGAAATATGGCTTACATATCCCGGCATAAAAGCGCTTTCAAGGCACAGAGTGGCAAACTTTTTTTACCGCCACCATATGAAACTTCTCGCAAGCATGATAAGCAAATTCGCGAGGTTTTTAACGGGTATCGAAATTCACCCCGCGGCTAAAATCGCCCCGGGCGTGTTTATCGATCACGGCGCAGGCGTCGTTATCGGCGAAACGGCGGTTATCGAAAAAGGCGTGCTTATTTATCAGTGCGTAACGCTCGGCGGCACGGGCAAGGACTCGGGAAAACGCAGACACCCTATCGTTAAAGAAGGCTGCGTTATTTCGTGCGGGGCAAAAGTTCTCGGCGGAATTACCATCGGCGAATATTCAAAAATCGGCGCGGGAAGCGTTGTGCTGAAAGACGTTCCGCCCCACTCCACCGTCGTGGGCGTTCCGGGGAGAATAGTCAGAATAAAAGGCGAAAAAGTTCCCGACAACACGCCCGATAAATGCGACCCTATCTTAGAAGAGATTTGCAGTCTCCGCGCGAGGATAGACGAACTCGAAAGAAAACTCGACAATTAACATACTTGTTTATACATACTTTTACGGAAAAGGAGAAAGAAAATGAGAATTTACAACACCCTTTCGGGGACGAAAGAAGAATTCGTACCTTTAAACGGCAACAAAGTCAATATGTACGCCTGCGGCATAACCGTTTCGGGCGAAGCGCATATCGGTCACGCGTATCAGGCGCTTATTTATGATATAATCAGAAAATTCCTCGTAAAACAAGGCTACGACGTAACTTACGCGAGAAATTATACCGACGTAGACGATAAAATCATCGCCCGCGCAAAAGAAACGGGAATTCCCGCCGACGCATACGCGAAAATGATGATCAAAAAAATCGATAAAGTTATGCGCGAAATGGAAGTGGACGATCCCGATATCTGGCTTAAAGCGACGGATAATATCGATAACATAATCGATTTCGTGTCCGAACTCATCAAAAAAGGACATGCCTACCCGACCGCAAAGGGCGACGTTTATTTCTCCGTGGAGTCGTTTGCGCCTTACGGCAGACTTTCGCACAGAAACTTGGAGGACGCGCTCAACGGCGTTCGTATCGAAAACGACGACGAAAAGAAAAATCCGCTCGACTTCGCTCTCTGGAAGAGCGCGAAAGAGGGCGAGATCTGCTGGGATTCCCCTTGGGGAAAAGGCAGACCGGGCTGGCATATCGAGTGTTCGGCGATGAACAGAAAGGCGTTCGGCGAACAGATCGACATTCACGGCGGCGGAAGAGACCTGATCTTTCCCCACCACGAAAACGAAATCGCGCAGACGGAAGCTCTCACGGGCAAACAGTTCGTCAAATACTGGGTTCATAACGGACTTATCAAGGTGAACGGACAAAAAATGAGCAAATCGCTCGGCAACAGCCTGCTTTTATCCGACCTTCTGAAAGAATACTCCAACGAGGCGATCAAATTCGCGCTTATTTCCACCAACTATCGTAACGATATAAATATTACGCCCGACCTCTTTCCCGAAGCCGAAAGACATCTCGCCGATTTTTACAGAGTTTACGTCGAAGCCGAGAAAGCGGGCATAGAGATAAGCGGCGAATATCCCGAAATCGATAAAAAGTTCGACGAAGCAATGAGCGACGATTTCAACACCGCCCTCGCGCTTTCCGAGCTTTACGCTTATTTCAAACAAATTCGTTCGCTTATCGCAAAGAAAGATCCGACGGCGGGAAACATGCTCGCGCAGATTAAAAAGACTTATTCTTTGCTCGGTCTGTTCACCAAAAACGCCGACGAATTCGTTAAGAATTACGACAAAAACCACGAAGAACCCGTTCCCGAAGACGTTAAAGCCTTAGCCGAAAAAATGCAAAGCGCAAGAGCCGAGAAGAATTATGCCCTTTCGGACGAGCTTCGCGCCGAGATTTTAAGCAAAGGTTACACCGTTATGATTTCCAAGGACGGCGTTTCGGTCAAAAAAGCGTAAAACCACGACCATTAAGCCGATAAAATCAGCCCGATAAACTTAAAAACAGCCGTTTAATCGACTTATAGGCGCATATTTAACTTTCGATTGCCCATATTCCCGTTATGGATAAAGAAAGAAAGTTAAACGAGATCGAAGAAAAGTTAAGCTACGCCGAACCGTCGGAAGTCGGCGGATTACTGAAAGAAGTTTTCCGCCTTATCGGAAAAGGCAAGTTCTAAAAAACGAATTTTTAACTCAACTCTGTTTTTACGCCTGTGTTGCCGTTACTGTTCCCTTTACACACAAAAAACGTCGGGGAGAAAATTCTCCCCGACGTTTTTAGCCGAGTTTTTAATAGGGTAATATAAGATCTATTTTTGCCGACTCCAACACATAAGTACTTGGAGTTATGCTGTACGACTGAACCCTGACGATTTTTTTAGTCTTTTTATTGAACCTGCGAACAGCGTTTATGCTAAACCAACCGCCTCTGTCTGCTATATAATATAAATTTCCGCATTGAACGCCGTATTCCATAAACTTTTCCGCTCTCGTTTTCGAAACACTTTTAACTTTCTTGGTTTTATTTGTTTCGGGATTAAATATTTTGTCCGTGTTCCCTATGCCGCCGCTTCCTAAATAACGAATATTTCCGTCGTCTTCTTCTTTTATATAACCCTTTTTCTCTCCCGGAAAAAGATTTGTGATATATTTTACGTTTCCGTTTTCGTCAAACCTATAAATCCTGGCATTTTTTTCCTCAAAACATTTTATTGTTTTTGATTTTCCGTATCTATCTGTTACACGTCTCGTAGTCTCATACACATCTTCTTCTACAAAGAAATTCTCACCTAAAAAAGAATACACTTTCGTATCGAACGGATTTCGAGGAGTAAGATTATACAATTTATCTGTTTTTATATCGTAAAAATATATCGACGATCTGATTATATGATAATATGCATCCTCGTCTTTGGTCGGCTCTTCCGTAATAAAGTATATCTTGCCGTTTTCTTTATCTCTGTTTTGAAAGGAAAGCTTCTCTTCCGACGAGAAAGAAAAAATCTTTTTTTCGGAACCGTTTTCAACGGATATTATAAAAATTTCGTTATTCGCGTTTCCGCTAATCAAATATCCGTTCAGAAACAACAAACTGTAATATCCGTTTTTGTTAAGCACAAACGATTCCCCCGTAATTTTGTTGTATGAGTGATAGTTTCCATCGTAATAATTAATAAAAACAAAATAATTCTCGTAATCATACACGCATTTTAATCCAACCTGGGATGTCAAATTTCCCGTATCTGTTACAAAATAAGTATTAAGCGAGTCAATTTGCGGATCATACCCCATAAAAGCCGAAAAACAGATTTCGTCTTTTCTGAAAAGAGCGGAAAAATACAATTTATCTTCTTTCACGAAAAAGTATTCAACCTGAGATAACTCATAGGTTTCGCCCTCTAATTCCTTATCTCGACATATTATCTCATACGTTTTATCTTTTATCTCATATTTTACGACAAAAGTACGTTTGTTTTCGTAGAAATCTTTATAAGAAGCTCCCAGATAAAACGTTTCGCCTATATAACAATATTCTCTGCCACCGCAATATTCGTAGGTTTCGCCGTCCAACGACAATTTATCGACAATTACTTCTTCGTCTTCGCCGTTGGTTTTACATCTGTATATGCCGCTATAAATGTAATTTCCGTCCCACACGGTATCCATCGGATCTTTGTGACAACCCGTAAGAAAAGTTAAAACAAACCCGATACAAATCAAAACCGCCGTGAAACTAAAAAGCTTGCTTTTTTTCAACATTTTTTTCAAACTCATCTTTTTGCCTCCTTTTTTAATTATCGATATATTTTATGATTTTTCGGACGATTGTCTGTAATCGGGAAGTTTATAATCGAAAAAATCGTTTACAAGATCGATATAAGAACCGAGCGAATAAAAACATCCCCAAAATTCCAGAACTTTGCCGTCCGCAGAATACTTGCCTATATAACCCGAATAGGACTGCTGCTTATAATTTGCCCATACGATCAGAAAATCGTCGTTTTCGTAAACAAGCCGCAAGCATACGTCCTTTGGAGAATTATACGCGTAATAAGTGTGCATAATCGATTTTTTTACAAACGCGTCCGAAAAATCGGAAATTTTTTCCTGCGGAAGAGTCTCTATGACGGTGGCATTTCCGGTTTCGAACGGAATAAGTTTGTCAAACTGATCCGGCACCCAGGACACGAAATGTTTCTGTTTATCGTTTGTATATTCGATAAGTTCAACTCGTACAACCTTATTAAACTCCTCGCGGTCAACGCCGTAAGGCACGGGGTCGCAAGCGCATAATACGCACAAACAAGCCGATAAAACCGCCGCAAACATACATAATAAGCGTAAAGATTTTCTCATAAAACTCCCCCTTACGTTTTCTTTATTAAATAATAACAAAAAATCGGCGGGATTTCAATAGTTCCCGCCGAAATTTTTTATCGATATTAAAATTATTTTGAAAACACGTTCGTTTTATTTTAAAATAACGTTCATTGCGTCCGTAAGATATTCCCCGACGTTTTCGATTTCGCCTTTGTCCGTAAGAGAGGAAAGTTCGGGCGAAATTGGCAGTCTGCCCAAAATCGGGAGCGAATATTCCTCCGCGACTTCCTCCAACTTACTCTTGCCGAACGGGTAAATTTTCGTTTTGCAGTCGGGACACTCGACATAGCTCATATTCTCGATAATTCCGAGAATTTTTATATTCATCATCTCCGCCATTTTAACGGCTTTGCCGACGATCATCGAAACGAGATCCTGCGGGGTTGTAACGATAACTATTCCGTCCACGGGGAGCGACTGAAAAACCGTGAGCGGAACATCGCCCGTTCCCGGGGGCATGTCGACGTACATATAGTCTACGTCCTGCCAGTAAACGTCGGTGAAAAACTGTTTTACCGCGCCGCTTATAACCGGACCTCTCCATACCACCGGATCGTTATCCTCGGGCAAAAGAAGGTTCATAGACATTACTTTTATGCCTTGTTTCGTAATAACGGGATTGATTTTTTCGTCTTCCGTAGCCGTGGCTTTTTCGGTTAAGCCGAAAGCCTTGGGAACGGACGGACCCGTTATGTCCGCGTCCAACACGGCGACTTTTCTGCCGCTTCTCAAAGTGTTTACCGCAAGCAAATCCGTAACCATAGATTTGCCGACTCCGCCCTTGCCGCTCATAACGGCAATCATTTTCCCGATTTTAGTACTCGGAAGCGGTTTTGCCATAAAATCTTTTTTCTCGCAAGCTTCGCCGCAAGATCCGCAATCGTGATCGCAACCCATATTTTATCTCCTTATTTATCGCCTGTATTATCCGAAAAACACTTTTCTCGGCATACAAGCCACTTTAATTTATTGCCTATAACCCCGAAAAACGCCCGTTAATCGACTTATAGGCTATCTTATTATCTTTCCGTTTTTAATTTTTATGTTATTGTAATTTTCGTAATCGGGAACCGAGTCCGGCTCGGTACAGGTGATTATCGTCTGCATTTTCTTTGCCGCAAGCAAAAGATTGTTCCGTCTTAGCTTATCGAGTTCGCTGAAAGCGTCGTCTAAAATAAGCACGGGATACTCCCCGAATCGCTCCTTGAAAATCTCCGTTTCGGCAAGTTTTAAGGAAAGCGCGCAGGTACGCTGCTGACCTTGCGAACCGTAAGTTCTGACGTCCACGCCGTTCACCTTGATTTTCAGATCGTCTCTGTGCGGACCGACCGTCGTGTAGCCGAGTTCGTAGTCTTTTTCTATCCTTTCCTTCAATGCGGACATAAGCTGATCGTAAATCTCGCCTTCTTCGCCCGCGTATTTATAATCGCCCGAAACGGTCATTTCTTCCGCGCCGTCGGTTATCATCGCGTGAGCCTCTTTCGCGAGCGGCGCAAGCTTCGCGATATACGCGTTTCTTTCCGAAACGACCCTCGCGCCCGCGCTCGCAAGACTTACGTCCCACACGGGGAGCGTGTCGAAAACCATATCTCTGTCCTGTTCTTTCAGTAAATTATTTCTTTGCGAAAGCACTTTTTTATACTTTTGCAAAGCGTAAAAATACTTACTCGACATCTGCGACAAAGAAATATCCAGAAAACGCCGCCTGTCCTCGGGGGCTTCCTGAATAAGTTTCAACTCGGCGGGATTGAAAAAAACCGAATTTACGTTGCCGATAAGCTCGCCGATTTTTGCGATCGGAACGCCGTTTATTTTGATTTCCTTGTTTTTGTCGCCGTAAAAATCGATTTCGACGCCGACTTTGCCGAAAGCCGAAATCGCCTCGCCGATAATGACGGCTTTACTTTCGCCCGCTAAAATAAGTTGTTTATCCCTCGCGGCGCGCGGCGAATAACCGGTGCAAAGATAAAAAATCGCTTCGGCGCAGTTTGTTTTGCCCTGCGCGTTTGCTCCGCTGATTATGTTTATCCCATCCGAAAACTTAAATTCCTCGTCGGAATAATTTCTGAAATTTTTAAGTTTTAGAGAATCGATAATCATTGCCGTCCGCCCTCGGTTTTCACCATTGAATTATACCCTTTTTTACCCGTTTTGTCAATAAATAGTGCCGCGTAAAACCGAAAAGCACAAAATCTTGATTTTTATTTTGCGAGCTTAAATAAGTTGATTTTTTTTCGGGTTTGGTTTATTATATATAGTACACATTATTCGATATTTTGGGTTAGTTTGCCGTTATCGGCGGCTGCGTTTCGGCGGATTATAATACAATCGCCTGAGGTTAACCACAGGCGAACGCAGACGTACTTGCCGTACTTCAAGTGAGAATTTAACAAAAAGCGCGAAAATTGCGGTGTTTAGGCGGGTGCAAACGCAATCGCCTGTGGCTAAAAAAGGAAAAATACAGATGGAAAATTACGAATTGATTTGGGAAAGGGCGTTAAGGCAACTTAAAGTGTCCGTAAGCACGATCGCCTATTCTACATACATAGAACAGTTAAAGCCGATCGATCTTATCGGTTCTAAGCTTATTTTATCGACGAAATCGGAACTTTTTGCGTCCGAAGTGGCTAAAAGGCTCGTAGACAAGATAAGAGAAGCCTTAGCGGTCACGGGATCGGGCGTTACGGATATCAAGCTTTACGTCGAGGGAAGCGACGAAGATTATCTCGCGAGAAAAGGCGTTGCGCCCGTGGAATCGGAAATCGACTCCACTCCCATAAATCCCAAATACACTTTCGATACGTTTGTGGTCGGCTCGTCCAACCGCTACCTTTACGCTGCGGCGAAAGCCGTTGCCGAAAACCCGTCGGACAGCTATAACCCGCTGTTTATTTACGGCGGAGCGGGCTTAGGAAAAACGCACATAATGCACGCCATCGCAAACTACATAAAGCAGAACAACCCGCTTAAAAACGTTCTTTACGCGACCTGCGAAAAGTTCACGAGCGACCTTATAACGACTATCCGCCAGGGTAAAGCATATTCGCAGGAAGGAATGGATTTCAGAAACAAGTACAGAAACGTCGACGTGCTTATTATCGACGACGTTCAGTTTTTGGCGAAAAAGCAATCCACGCAGGAAGAATTTTTCCATACTTTCAACGAACTTTATTCGCAGAACAAACAGATAGTTTTGTCCGCGGACTGCCACCCGAAGGAAATCGAACTTCTTTCCGAAAGACTTAAAACCCGCTTCGAAGGCGGACTTATGGCGCAGGTGCTTCCTCCGGATATCGAAACCAAAATCGCGATACTCCAAAAAAAGGCGGAAATGCGCAAATACATTCTTTCGCTCGACGTTGCGTTGTATCTTGCCGAAAATTCGGATAACGACGTGAGATCGCTCGAAGGAATGCTCAACAAAGTTATTTTCGCTTCCATGCTCCACGAAGAGCCGATAACGCTCGAACTTACCAAAGAAGCATTGAACGAATGCGCGCCGAGCGGCGGCGAAAAGGAAGTTTTAACGTCCGACTCGATAATCGACGCGGTCTGTAATTTTTATAAAATTCAACGCTCCGATCTTGTCGGAAAGAAGAAAAACAAAGAAGTCGTCGAGCCGAGGCAGATCTGCGCGTACCTTATGACCGAACTTTTGTCGATCCCGCTCGTTACGATAGGTCAGGCGCTCGGCGGAAGAGACCACACGACGGTTATTCACGCAAGAGATAAAATCGCAGAACTTATCAAAGAAAATACGAGAGTCGACACCGAGATAAAAGATCTCAAAAATATGATTTTGAAAAAATAATGGATACCGAATTTATAGAAGACGAATTTGACGCCGTGGTTATCGGCGCAGGACACGCGGGTTGCGAAGCGGCTCTCGCCCTCGCGAGAACGGGAATGAAAACCGCTCTCACCACGATAAACCTCGACAATATCGCGTTTATGCCGTGCAACCCCTCTATCGGCGGCACGGCGAAAGGACATCTCGTCCGCGAGCTGGACGCGCTCGGCGGCGAAATGGGCATAAACGCGGACAAGGCGATGATGCAGATAAAAATGCTCAACCGCGGAAAAGGCGCGGCGGTTCAGTCGCTCCGCTCGCAGGAAGACAAAAGGCTGTATCACTCCTTAATGAAACAAACCCTCGAAAACACCGACGGGCTTTACATACTTCAATGCGAAGTGACCGATATCCTCGTCGAAAACGGCGAGGTTTGCGGGGTTAAAACCTCGTTCGGGAGCATACTCGGATGCCGCGCGGTCGTCGTTGCGACGGGCGTTTACTTAAACAGCAGAATAGTCGCAGGCGAATGGGAACAGAATATGGGTCCTTCGGGATTTGCTCCCGCAACTCATCTTACCGACTCGCTCATAAAACTCGGCTTTAAAGTCCGCCGTTTCAAAACGGGTACGCCCGCGAGAATAGACCGTCGTTCGATAGATTTTTCCAAACTCGAAATACAAAACGGCGAAACGGAAATTTACCCGTTTTCGTTTATGACCGACAAAATCCCCGAAAAGCAGGAACCCTGCTATATTGCATATACGAACGAAACCACGCATAAAATAATCAGGGACAACCTCAACCGTTCGCCCCTCTATAACGGAAGCATTTTAAGCACGGGACCGAGATACTGCCCGTCCATAGAAACCAAAGTCATGCGCTTTGCGGACAAGGAAAGGCATCAGCTTTTCCTCGAACCCGAGGGGTACGACACCAACGAAATTTACGTTCAGGGAATGTCGACTTCTCTCCCTCACGACGTGCAGAAGTCCATGTATAAGTCGATTATCGGCTTGGAAAACTGTCGAATAATGCGTTACGCTTACGCGATAGAATACGACTGTATCGACTCACTCGACTTAAAGCCGAGCCTTGCTTTCAAAAAAATTCCGTCTGTTTTCACCGCCGGTCAGATCAACGGCACGAGCGGCTACGAAGAAGCGGCGGCGCAGGGACTTATCGCAGGGCTTAACGCCTCGCTTTATCTCCGCGGCAAAAAACCTCTCGTTTTAAAAAGAGACGAGGCGTATATCGGAGTTTTAATCGACGATCTCGTTACCAAAGGTACGAACGAACCTTACCGTATGATGACTTCGAGAGCCGAATACCGAATCTTTTTAAGGCAGGACAACGCCGATTCGAGACTTACCGAGAAAGGCAGAGCGGCAGGACTCGTCAAGGACGACAGATACGAAAAATATCTTTGGAGACAAGGGAAAATCGCCGAGCTTAAAGAAAAAGCTTCGGTCAAGATCGCGGCGAAAACGTGCGAACCGTTCGTTAAAAATTACGGTTTCGACAACGTTTCTTCCCCCCTTTCCCCTATCGATATGATAAAAAGGAACATTCCGCTTACCGATATCTGCAAATATTTCGATCTTTTCGGCGATTATCCTTACGATATAATCGAAAGAGTCGAAACGGACGCGAAATACGAGGGATATCTCAAAAAAGGCAAAGAACAGATAGAAAAGGCGCAGAAACTCGAAGAAAAAGCTCTGCCCGAAGATATCGATTACACGTCAATAAAAGGGCTTCGGCTCGAAGCTCGGGAAAAACTCAACGCAATAAAACCCGAAAACCTCGGGCAGGCTTCGAGAATATCGGGGGTAAGCCCTGCGGATATCGCCGTACTGATGGTTTTTCTCGTAAGCCACAGATAACGCGGTCGGCAATTTAAAAGCCGCTTCAAGCGGATTTATAAGAAAAATGGAAAACAAAGAAGATAAAAAAACGCCGGAATTACCCGCGGGACAAAAGAAAATCACCGAGCAGCCGAAAAAAAAGCCGCAAAAGGGACATAACGACGATTTTAAACGCAAATATTTCGATTTTTACGACGATATTAAGATAAGCGACCGTCAGGATTGGTAATATAGCCGATAAGCGGTCAGCCGCAAGGATAAATTATATGGAAAACTTCCCGAAAAAAGGCGTTTACAAGCACTATAAAGGCAATTTTTACGAGCTTTTGTATATTGCAACGCACAGCGAAACGCTTGAAAAGATGGTCGTTTACAAAGCTTTGTACGGCGACGGAAAAATATGGGTTCGCCCTCTTTCTGTGTGGAGCGAAACAATTACGCTTCCGGGCGGAGAAAAAACGGAAAGATTTTCCTACACAAATCTAACGAGGTAAAATTATGAAAATAAGAAAAGGATTCGTAGTCAGAAAAGTAGGCGACGCTCAATATGCCGTCGCAACGGGCGACGCTTTGAAATATTTCAAGGGAATGATCAAACTCAACGAAATGGGCGCGTTTATGTTTACTCTCCTTCAAGAGGAAACGACCGCCGAACAGGTTGCGGAAAGGATCGAGCAGTCTTTCGAGGGCGATCACGAAGCGATCATGGCGGATATCGAAAAGTTCGTCGCAACGCTTAAAAACGCCGACGTTTTAGAGGACGAACAATAATTTCGGACTATCGGAGGCAAACAAATGATTAAAGAATTCGAATTCAACGGACACAACGCGACGATTATCATCCCCGATAATTTCAACGGGAAATGGGTTTGGAAAACGGAGTTTTTCTATGCGTTCGATAAAGCCGAACAAACGCTTCTCGATAAAGGCTACGCACGCGTTTATTACGGAATAAGCGATATGTACGGAAGCGACCGCGCCGTAAGGCTTATGCACGCTTTCCACCTTTATTTAACAGAAAATCTCGGATTTAAAGAAAAACCTTTTCTTTTCGGATTTTCGAGAGGCGGACTTTACGCGTTCAATTACGCGCTTTACTACCCCGAATACGTCGGGAAAATTTATCTCGACGCGCCCGTTTTAAATCTTAAATCCTGGCCTCCGAAAGGAAGCCGCGAACACGAGCAGATGCTTGGAGAATACGGGATGACGGAAGAGTCGTTCGAAAATTTCAAATTCAGCCCGATAGACAATCTCGAAGAATTTTCGCATAACAATATTCCCGTGCTTATCGTCGCGGGCGGGAGCGACTCCGTGGTGCCGTATAAGGATAACTGCCTGAAAATGGTTGATTTTTACAAATCGAAAGGACTCGAAATAAAGTTTATTTTAAAACCCGAGTGCGAACATCACCCGCATTCTCTGGACGACGTTTCGCCGATCATAGACTTTGTCGAAAATAAATAAATTACAATAAAATGTTTCCGCCCGTCGGCAAAGAGCCGACGGGCGGATTTTTAAATTCATATAAAATTATTTGATTATTTCAGTTCGAATTTCGCAACTCTCGCGCTCAGAGAAACGCCGTAAGAAAACGGTTGAACGGCAAACTCGTTTTTCCTGACTCCCTTAACGCTTTTACCGTTATCGAGCCACTTTGCGGAAACGATTTTCTTGTCGGTCGAAATTTTAACGTGTTTTACTTCTCCGCCCCTCGCAACGTTCGGATCCGCGCTCATCGGAACTTTCTTTATAACCGCGTAATAATACTTGCCGTCGGTTAAAATATCCGCGTTTTCGGCTTCTATTCCCGCAGAAACAACGTTATAGATAAAGTTTTTGTTTGTCTTTATCCATTTCCCGAGCATAAGGAGATTTTCCTTTTCAACCACGGGAATAAGACCGTTGCCCATAAGACCGGTGTTTAAAAGAAGGTTGCAGTTGAACTTGCGGCAATCTATGAGCATTTCCACAAGTTCTTTGGGCGATTTAACGCAAATATCGTCCTTTGCGTAACCCCAGTGGTCGGTCAAAGCCTCGCAGACTTCGCCCGCAATAGGCTTTTTGGACGTATCGACGAAAAACGCTTTGCCGCGCTCGAAAGTTACGCTGTCGATTTCCTTATGACCCGTTTCGCCGCACGCCGAAAGACCGGTGTTGTTGATTATCATCGCTTCGGGCTGATATTTTCTTATCGTGCCGTAAAGCCTGTCCTCCTGCCAGTCGTCGTCAGGTTTATCCCACATACCGTCGAACCAGAAACCGCCGATCTTGCCGTAAGACGTGCAAAGAATTTCTATACTTTTTACGAGATAATCTATATACTTCGGGAAATCGTTTTTATAATCGGGGTTGTACCAATCGAGAAGAGTGTGATAGAAAAACGGAACTATGCCCTCTTTGTTGCACTCGTCCACGAATTCTTTTATCAGATCTCTGCCCGCCGCGCTGTGCGGAGCGTCGAAATCGTTAAGACCTTTCGTGTCGTAAAGCGAAAAGCCGTCGTGATGACGAGTGGTAAGGGTTATGTACTTGCAACCCGCCGCTTTCGCGGTTCTGACAAGTTGTTTCGCCCAGTCGCTTCTTACTTTGAATTTCTTCGTAAGTTCGTTATATTTCGCGTGATCGATCGTTTTCTGAGCCAAAACCCATTCGCCCTTTCCGAGGACGCTGTAAAGTCCGAAATGATTGAACATTCCGAAACCCATTTTCTTGAAATTTTCTATATACTCGAATGCCATTTTTTACCTTTTTTTTGCGTACTTGAAAATAAAAATAAGTGTTTTAATTTTCAGCATACTTGAAAATAAGGGCTGTTAAAACCCTTATTTTAAGAAACTTTTATTTGTTGAAACCTTTATTTTTTAAAGATTTTATCGTATCATAAATCCTCTATCGGCATTTCGATATCGGACGTTACGATAACGTCTTCGGAAATCGCGATTATTTCGACTTCCGCATGTTCCCATTCCTTTTTGTTCTTTTCGTTGTCCATTTTGCACCTCCGGGAATATGTCCGCTTTGTTGCCGAATTTTTTTACCCCGCCTCGGATCGATATCGATTTGCGCTGAACCGAGTCAAACCGAGTCAAACCGAGTCAAACCGAGACGAGGAATTATCAAAGTTTAAGTCTTATTCGAACGGCGTTACGAACGGATCGTCCGTAGAAGTCGTTACGATATCGACGTCGTCGAGAACGATTATCTCGATCTGAGGTTCTTCATATTGTTTTTTCATTTTATTTTACCTCCGTCTTAGCCATTACTGCGGTTTGCGTACGCCGATGCGGAAGTTCCGTAAGCATACGTTGCTTTTGCGAGTTCTTTAAGTTCGGTCGCATAAGTCTGACTTGCCGCGATACGAGCGCAGTAGCTGCCCACGTCCGTGGTAAGGGTTTGAAGGACTTCGTCTGCGCGATATACCTTTACCGTAAACGTCTTACCGACATACTCTATCGCTTTCAAAGCCTCGCAGGTGTAAACGTGATATCCTTCGATAAGCGTAGTGTTCCATTCGGTTATTTCGGTTTTTCCGATATAGTATTTATAGCTCGGATTTTCTTCGAATACACTGTCTTTAACCGCGAATACGAGGTTGTTCGCATTGTCGAATCTGACGCTTACATAAACGATAGTTTCACCCTCTCTTACGGAAGTGTCCGTCATTTCGACGTTGCTCTGAGTCATTCCGAGTTTTGTTATACGAGACTGAATGTCGGCAATATCCGCTTCGTCCGCTTTACGATATTTCATTGCGGCAAGACCGTAATACATAACGTCGGCGGCGAGCTGTTTGGTTACCTGAGCGTTGTTTGCGTTGGTATATGCCTTTTCGAGATAATCCGCAACGCTGTAATTTTCGATTATGTCGTGAGCTTCGCCGTCCGTGTAGACAATAGTGATATCTCTTCCGATCATCTGAGGAGTAATTCCTCTGAATACATACTTGCCCGCATATCTGCCGCCTGCCGTGTATTCGACGAATTCGGTAAGAGTCTCTTCCGTCATAACTCCGTTCTTCATATACTTGACGACTACAACCGTGTTGTCGGTCTTGGTCTTTACATAATAGTTGAACGAAATGTCTTCGCCGAGCGTTACGCTTGCGCCGAGGATAAGTTTCTCTATAACTCCGTAAGCTCCGTTGACTTCGATGAGCTTGTAACCGTCTTTAAGAAGGCTTGCTTCGATTTCTCCGGAGAACGTTCCGCCGGAAATCGCAACTATCTTCGCGCTGTTATCGAACGCGCTTTCGGTCGTTCCGTCCAAAGCGTAAGCCTTGACAGCCGTGCCGTTTACGGAAACGAACTTACCGCCCGTAATCGTTACGGAAGCGATATCGCCGTAGCCCGTGCGTTTGATTATCGAAACGGCAGAACCGTCGATAACGGAACCGTCGCCTGCGGCTTCGATCGTACCGTTACCCGTGATAACCGTTTTATCTCCGCTTATCGCAAGCGTACCCGCGCAAACCTGTACGCCGACTTTACCCGTTATTTCGGAATCGACGATATTAAGGCTGCCCGTTGACGGGAAGTAAATAGCTACTCCGTCGCTCGAAGTAATTACGGAATTCTTAACGCTTACCGTTATATTCGTTGCGGTGCCGTTGGTTACGATTGCGTAATCTTCCGCGGTGATTTCGACGTCTTCGACGTTCAATTCCACATTGCTTATTCCTTCCGGAACAGAGAACGCGGAGTTGGAGGAAGCAACTTTACCGTTTTTGATCGTAAGTTTTGCTCCGCTTTCAAATTCGAAGCAGTTGCCGTAACCCGAGAAGCTGTAAGTCTTTCCGTTAAGGTTAAGAACAACGTCTCCCCAATCCGAACGGATTTTAAGGTTTGTACCCGCAACGTAATCGTTCATAAGCTTGACTTCGCCGAGTTTAAGAGCCGATACGAGCTGACCGTAAATACGTTCTTCGCCGCTTACCGTTACGAGGAAGCCGCCGTTTACTATCATTGCTTTCGCTTTGTCGTCCGCAACCATATAAACGCCGCTGTCGAGTTCGACTTTGTTTCCGCCGTTTGTCGCGTTAAGAAGGATATCTCCTTCGATAACGAGTTTCAACGGATTGCTGTTTGTGGAAAGGACTTTCATCGGCATTACGCCCGTGATTATCGACTGAGCGCTTGCGCTGTTCTTTACCGTGATTACGCCCGCGCTTCCGCCCACTTCGACATTTAAGCCGAACGCGGCGGGATTTGCGGCATTTGCGGAAACGCTCGAACCGTCTATGCTGTAACCGTTAAGGTCTATAATAACTCCGTCGACAAGCGCGTAGAGCGTACCCTGAGTTCCCGTAAGAACGATATTGCTGAGGAGAACTACCGTATCTCCCGATCTTGCTTTATCGAAAGCCGCCTGAATGCTTCCGTATTTAACGTCGCCTATCATAGCGACATACGAGCCTTCTATAACGCTGTAAGAAGTTCCGCGTTTGGAAACGATATATCCGTCCGCGCAAAGCTCATCCATATTGTCGGGTATCGACGAGAAGCTGCCGCCTTTTACCTTAACAACTTTCGAACTGTTATCGAACGCGCTTTCCGTCTTATCTTTATAAGCGAACGCTCTGATTGCCGTTCCGTTTGCGGAAGTAAACGTTCCGCCCGTGATTTCGACGGACGTTAAGCCCGCGTATCCTTCACGGTCGATTATCGAAACAGCCGAGCCGTCGAATACGGGACCGTCGCCTTCGTGAGCTTCGGCAGCTCCCGTTGCTGTGATCTGAGCATTGCCACTTATCGAAAGCGTACCTGCGCAGATCTGAACGCCGATCTTACCCGTGATAGCGCCGCCCTCGATAATGAGGTCGCCCTTCGGGTTGTAAATCGCCGCGCCGTTTTCCGCGGTAACGGTTGCGCCGTCTTTAATAGTGATAACGGTGTTGTGTTCGTTTAATCCCTGAGTGGTTATAGCGTAGCCGCCCTTGCTCGTTGCCTTACCGTAAAGGGTTACTTCTCCGCCTTCGAGATAAATCGCGGGCTGAGTCGTTCCGCCGTCGAGCGTTACGTCGTCGGCAACGGTTACGTTTCCGTGGCTGTTGACTTTGAGCGCGGGTTTGCTCGTTCCGTCCGTCGCGGTACTTAAAACAGTACCGTTTTTGATAACGACGTTAGCGTAGCTGACAAGGATCACGCCGCCGTCCGTCGAAAGACTCTTGGAAAGAGTGTGTCCGCCGAGGTCTATTTCTACGTTATAAGTTACGGAAGCCGTTCCGCTGATAGTGAAGTTACCTTCGAAATCTCTGAGAAGTGTTATCTTCTTGGCGTTTTCGGTTGTAATGTTTTCGTTGAAATAACGAACAGTGCCGTCATTGTATTCAACCATTACAGCCGCCGTAGAGATATTTATTACATAGAAGTTGCTACCGTTTCTGTCTACGACATAACCCTCGGGAGGTGTGAGCGGATTGCCTTCGAGCGTACCGCCGTTCAACATAAAGTAACCACCGCTGTTGCTTTCGCCGTAAAGAAGAATCGTACCGTTGTTGATTATCTTACCGCCGAGTACCGCAGCCAAACGTTTAGCTGTTTTAGGAATAGTTACCGTTACGCCTTCGGCAATCGTAAGAGTTCCCGTGACATCTAAGAATTTACCGTCGGGGATAATGAGATCGCTTGTAAGAACGTAAGTTCCGCTTACTACTACGAATTTGTATTCGTTTTCAGCTGCGTAAGCGAATGCTTCGTCGAGCGAAGAGAACTCTGCGACAACCTTGCCGTTATATCCGCTTGCAACGTAGAATACCATCTTTACGCCGTAAGTTCCGTCTTCGTTTTCGACAACGTTAAATCCGTCTTTCAACCACTCGTCTTTGAGTTCGGTTTTGAACGTACCGTCGGAGATTTCATACAAACCGCCGTCGAATATCGTGTCGACAGAGCCGCCCTCGATAGTCGTGAGAGAACCTAAGCTGCCGTTCTTATCGGCAACGGTGTTTTCGCCCGCGATATAACCGATTTCGGTTTCTTCGCCTCTTACGATAAGGTGTCCGTGAACGGACGTTGCGGGAGCGGTCGTAGTGTTGACGAATACTGTTCCGATAACCGAATTTTCAACGGTTACTTCGACGTTTCCGCCTACCCAGAGATCGTTTGCCGCGTAATAATTTTCATCGTTAAGTTCCGTCGTTCCGGTACTGCCGGTCAACGTGGAGTTCCTGATCGTTGCGTGCGATCCGCCGCCCGAGATATGAATACCCGAGCCGTATTTCATTCCGCCGCCGTTTGTCGAAACAACGGTATCGAACACTGTCTCGCCCGCGCCGCCTTCGTTAATGAATATCTTGGAAACTCCGTTACCGTTAAGCGTTACGTTCTTGAACGTAAGCGTTCCTCTTGCGGAGGTGGTACGATAGAACATTCCCGCTTTGTCGCTTGCAATATACTTAGTCGCCTTGATTTCGTAGCCCGCACCGTCGATTGTGATTGCTTTTCCGATAGCGACCTGTTCACTGAGAAGAATGTCTTTGATAAGAGTTATCGTGTCGCCGTCTTTTGCCGCTTCGACAGCCGCGTTAAGGCTATCGTATTTAACTTCGCCGATCTTAACGAGATATTCGCCGACCTTAACTCCGTAAGTTCCGTCTTCGTTTTCGGTCGGGATAAATCCGCTCTCGCAATAGCTTTCGTCTACCGCAGAAGCAAACGTACCGCCCGAAACCTGAGGCTTACCGCCCGCGTTCGCGCAATCGTCGGTTATTCTCCAATTCGTTATGTCGAGCGTTCCGCCCGTAATGTTAAGCTTCGGAACTACGCTGCCCGTAATATCCATTACGATTTCGCCCGTGAAGTTCGCGTCGCCGCCGATTTCGGTGTTACCTACGCTTTCGCCCTCTTTCCACGCGTCCGTCCAGAGCTGACCGCTGATCGTACCGCCGGTTATCGACGCGTTGAACCAGTTCTGAATTGCCGAGTGCTTAGAAGTGATTTCGCCGCCCGTCACATAGAGATTTCCGAGCGCGCCGTTTTTGATTGCAATAAAGTTAAGCTGAGTGAGCTTACCGCCTTTAACGTAAAGCGTTGCGCCGGGGTCGTCGTCTCCGTTGCAGATAAGCGACGAACCGACCATTTCTCCGCTCGGATTAGCCTGTTCATAACCGGAATTATTTGTGATTGTTCCGGACTCGATCGTCATTGTGCCGAGGTTGAGGATTACATAGTAAGAAGTTTCGCCTACCGTTCCGTTATCCTCACGCTTAATAGTACCCGTCGAATTTGTCGAATCTTTAATTACGACCGTGCCGTAGTTAAGAATCGCCGCTTTCGCCGTTCCAGTTCCGCCGCTTAACGTAAATCCGTTAAGATTGAGAGTTATGTTTTTGCCCGCTTCGATCGTTACGTTTTCGGTTGTGTCCGCAACAAGTTTTATTATTGCGTTTTCCCCTGCCGCGTTTACAGCCGCCTGCAAAGATTCGTAGCCGACAGTGTCTATTCCGGCAATATATTTACCCTCTTTAAGACCGTAAGTTCCGTCTCCTTTGTCTTCGAGAACGTAACCGTCCGCAAGATATTTGTAATCGAGTGCGGAGTCGAACGTACCGCCCGAAATCGAGCCGCTCTTAACGGCAATCGTTCCCTTGAAATCGCCGCCCGTAACGGAAGTCGTGGAACTTCTTGCAACAATCGCCTGAGGAGCGTCGATCACACCGTCGTTTATAGTAATAACGGAGTTGTAGCTACCGTTAATGCCGGTTACGCTCGTTTCTTTTCCGTCGGGATCTTTGTTGACAAGAACAGAACCTCCGTTCATCGTGAACGTTGCGCCGATCGCAAGGTTTACGGCAAAGTTCATACGCTTGAAATCTGCTTTGACAACGCCGCCGTTAAGAACGAATTCTCCGCCCCTCGCGACTTTTACGGCGTTGCCCGAATTAGCCATACCTTCGGTAGTGATCGTTCCGCTTTCGAGCGTAAATTTACCGCCGTCGGCAACGTTTACGATAAGACCGGAAGTACCGGTATAATCGGAGCAAATCAAACCGCCTTCCGCGCTGTCTTTAACGGTAAGTTCTCCCGTTACGTTAATCTGCTCTTTCTGAGCGGTATATCCGCTTACTTTAAGCGTTTTGCCGTTAAGATCGATAGTTATTTTCTTATCGATAACAACCTGTTTGCCTGTAACGGTAATATCTTCGAGAAGAGTTATCGTATCGCCGTCGACAGCCGCCGCCAAAGCGTCTTCGAAAGAAGCGTAATAAGCGTCTCCGATATGAACAACGACATTGTTTGCGACAACATTGTCGTCTATAACGATTTTCGTTACGTTTTTCGCAGAGAAATCGCTACGGTAATAGAAACCTAAGAAACCGTTCGTCGTAGGTCCGCTGATAAGTCCGTCGAGAGAATCCTCAACCTTGTTTCCGCTGAGAACCGTTTCGCAAGAATCGTACTCTCCGCTATCGGACGTTCCGATAAGCGCGCCGATAAACGGATGAGATAAATACTGATAATATACTATGGAATGTTCGGCATAGAAATCCTCGCCGAGCAATCCTTCGAACGATATGTTTTTAACTGTGTTGTTTGTTATAGTCGCTTTTACGTCGCGGTGAATAAATCCTACAAGTCCGCCGAAAGACGCACCCTGTACGTCGGAATATTTTGTGCTTGCGGCTTTTATCTCAACGTTTTCGACCTTACAATCGCTGATGTCGAGCGTGGAGTTTTCCATCTGGAAGCCGAGAAGACCCGCGCACTTCTGTTCGCCCGTAACTACGGAATTGCTTATCGTAACGTGTTCGATCGTGCAGGAATAGGAAGCGCCCGCAAGAACCGCGGCTCTTACGCCCTGAACGTTTGCGTTTATAATATTAAGGTTTTTAACCGTACCCGTAAGAACATAGAACAAACCGCTGTAATTACCCGATTCGGTAATCGAAAGATTGCTTATCGTATGTTCGCAACCGTCGAACGTTCCGCCGAATCCCGTAAGATATCCGTTTCCCGCGGAAGTATATTCAACGCCCGTCATATCGATATCGCAATCGAGCTTTACGGTTTCGCCTTTATATGTATTGGTTTTGGTTACGCTTGCCGCGAATTTCGCAAGTCCCTGACCGTTGTTGATATGCCATACGCCGTCTGCGTCTTTGAAGAAATGAATTTCTCCGTTGACAACGTCGGACACGGCGGTTTCCTTGCCGTCCTTAACGCCGTTTTCGGTGTCTACCGTTTCGGCAACGGTGTTGGCATTGCAACTGAACACGAGATTTTCGCTCGTGAACGCTTTGTTGTTCGCCGCGGCGTCGTCGTATACGAGATATCCTTTGCCCGTTACGTTGTTCTTTTCGAACGTGATTTCGGGAACGGTCGTCATTGTGAGCAACTTCTCGTGAAGAGTTATCGCGTTGCCGCCCGTAAGATTAAGATTGTTGTCCGTAACCTTTGCCGAAGAAAGGCTCGAAAGCTGAACGCACGAACGACCCGTATCGGTTACCGAAATCGTATTTTCGGAAATTTCCGCTTTGATATTAGCGTGGTCAATATTGATTCCGCGCGCATAACCGCTTATTTTATTACCGGTTATGAAAAGCTTGTTTCCGCCTTTGCACTGAGCAAAGATAGCGTATGCGTTACTGTCGCCCGAATAATTCGTACCGTCAAACGTACAGTTTCTGATGGTGTACGTCATTTTGTCTTGGTTTTCGAAATTATCGTAAACGTAAAGTCTGCCGCGGAAAACGCAATCCTCGATAATCATCTCGGCAAACGTAACCGATTTATTCGAACCCTCGGTGGCGATAGTAGCCGAAGCCCCGACGGTTGTGGACGTCTTGCTTGTGAATTCGATATTTTTTATTTTAAGCGTTCCGGCGCTTGTAAACAAGCTGTCGTAACCGCCGGCAACGTATGCCTGAACGTTTCCGTTCGTGATCTGAGCCTTATTATTGTTTTCGTCGTTTATGCCGATTATCGAATAGCTCGTTCTCGCGATCTGGTGGTTTCCGCCGACAGTGCAATCGATATTGTTTCCATTCGACTGCAACGAAGTGAAACCGGGCATTACGCCGTGAACGTAATACTTAACTTCCATTACGGAACCGCTTACGCCCGCATATTTGTAAAGCGGAGCGGAATTATCGGTAACGTCGAGATATCCCTTTCCCCATGTTACGCCGAACAAAGCCATATACGCTTCGTTGGCGGCTTTATTGGTGGAATACGCAACGCCTTCGTAAAGTTTCTTAGCCGCGACGATATCTTCTTCGGCAACGTTGTCGCCGTAAATAAGCTCGATCGTCGTATAGTTATCGCCCGCAATGTAAGGAGTATCGGAAACGGTAACAGTAGTTTCCGCCTTGTCGTCGCTCGCGACATTTCCGGACGCATCGTAATATCCGGGCTGCTGAACGGTAACGTTCGCCTCGGTATTCTTAACCGAAACGGCTACGTCGTTGGAAGACTGACCTTCTCTGCCGTCGCCGACGAGAACGTCTCCGTTATTTCCTACGGTATTTACGAACGTACAACCGTCGACGGTTGCGCCCATAGTTCCGTCCGCACTGTTTACGAAACGCACGGGAGCGGCAAAAGCTTTCCAATCGCCTTCGTCTCCGCAGGAGTCGAACGTACAGTTTTCAACCGTGAGCGACATATCGCCGTTCGTTTTATGGTTGAAGTTTACGGGAACCTGCGAACCCGTGAACGAGCAATCGCTTATGACGATTTTACCGTCCGCATTGCTGTAAAGCGAGGTAGCGGCGGTCAAAAAGTCGCATCCGACGATATTGAAATTGTTTACGCCCGTTTTTCCGCTTATGTAAACGCGCTGAACGTTGGTCTTGCCGTCGATAGCCTTTCCGTCGCAATCGTAAAGATTGACGTTCACCGTGTAATTCGTGTTTCTCTGACCCCATACGCCGAGATTTCCGAGTTTATAAGCGGTTATCGTAACGTCATCCGAAAGATAACTGCCCGAATTGACCTGTTTCCCTGTCGTACGGCTGTACGGGAACGTGTCGACCTCTATATCGCACTCGCCGTCCGAAATATACGCGCCGTTACCGTAAACGGTAAGGTCGTCTTCGACGTGACCGTGCGTCATGTAGCCTACGTCCGCGCCGGGGCGGCAAACGATCGTGATCGCTCCCCCGTCCGACATGTAAGAAGCCGTAAGAGCCGCGGCAAACGTAGCGGCATAACCGCTGCCGCCGTTCGTCTTCCAATAAACGGGTGTGGTTTCGTCCCACGCCGCGTCATCGAGAAGTTCGAGCGAAGAGTTTGCGTCTCCGAGTGCGGCAAAAGCGTCGTTTAAGTCGGCATATTCGATTTCGCCGACTTTCGCAACCGCGCTTCCCGCGGCGGCTTTTGCCTGTCTGTTTTTGAAAACCGAAAGATTTCCTATGCCGAAAACCGTAAGCGCAACGCACAAAAGCGACGCCAGGATCAACGACAAGGACTTTTTATTCGTTCCTGTTTTCATCTCTTTACCTCCGATTAAATTGCTTTGATTTTCTTGTTTACTTCATCGATTTCGGACGCTTGTCAAAGGCTTGTTCGAAAGGCGCTTTGACCCCATAATCCTATTTTCTCGTGTACATTATAAAGGCATTTCGCATTTTTGTCAACTGTTTTATATATATTATATAACCGTTTTTGTCGCGCGGGCGGTCGCGTTTTCTTCGCGCTGGCAATTTCGATTTCTTCGCGCTGGCAATTTCGATTTCGCCGCGCAGGCTATTACGGGAATTTCGGAAAGACTAAATATTATGTGAAATTAAGAGAAAAACTTATTGATTACGGCTGTTTTTTCTTGCTTTCAAGGCGTTTATGTGCTATCATACGGATATAATGGGTGGAGTATGCCCCTGTGTAAAAAACAGCGGAGATCCCGCCGATTGAGAGATCGTTGAGAGAGTGTTGAATGATTGACTTTACAAAGCAAATGAAAACGGAATATACTATTCTCTGCCCCGATATTTTCCCCACGCATATGGAGCTTTTCGAGAGTATTTTCCGCATGAACGGATATAAGTTCGAGGTGGTGCGTTACGAGGGAAAAGACGTTATCGACACGGGACTGAAATATCTGCACAACGATATGTGTTACCCCGCGATCTGCTCGTGCGGGCAACTTTTATACGCTTTGGAATCGGGAGATTACGACCCGGAAAAAACCGCACTCCTCTTTTTCCAGACGGGCGGCGGTTGCAGAGCTTCGAATTACATATTTCTTTTGAGAAAAGCGCTCAAAGAAATGGGACTCGGGTTCGTTCCCGTAATCTCCGTGAGCTTTGCGGGACTCGAAAAATACAGCGGTTTCAAAATCACCCCTAAAATGCTGTTCGACGGGTTTTCCTCGCTTATTTACGGCGATATGCTCCTGCTTTTGAAAAACCAGACGGAACCTTACGAAATCAACGCGGGCGACACCGCGGCAGTTGTTAAAAAATGGACGGACGAACTGACCAAACAGTTCCGCAATAAAAAAGGCGGTTCGAAAAAAGCGATAAAGAAAAATCTCGCCGCCATGGCGGAAGATTTTCATAATATCCCGAGAGAGAAACGAGACCTCGTGAAAGTGGGTATCGTAGGCGAAATTTACGTTAAATACTCCTCTTTTGCCAACAGAGGACTTGAAAAAATACTGCTTAAACAAGGTTGCGAATATATGATCCCCGGCGTTACGGGGTTTTTGCAATACTGCGCGGCGAACGTTTCCGTCGACCACCGTTATTACGGCGGGAATTTAATCAAACTTCTGATAGGAAAAATTGCCGAAAGAACGCTTGAAAACTATGAAAATCTGATGATCGGGGCTTTGAAGCCTTACCCCGAATTCGTCGCGCCCGTTTCGTTCGACAGGGTGAAAGAACTTGCGGACAAAGTTATCGATCGCGGCGTTAAAATGGGCGAAGGGTGGCTTCTTCCCGGCGAAGTTGCCGAACTTATCGAAAAAGGCTACTCAAACGTAGTTTGCGCTCAGCCGTTCGGGTGTCTGCCTAACCATATCGTAGGCAAAGGCACGATAAGAAGGCTTCGCGAGCTTTACCCCGACGCGAATATCTTCCCCGTCGATTACGACGCGGGCGCGTCCGCGGTAAACCAGGAAAACAGAATAAAACTCATGCTTTCCATCGCGAGAGACAAATCGGCAAAAGAAACCGACGGCGAGGAAGAAAACGCGCTGAACAAAGCCGCCGCGACGGAAGCGGAAGGCGAAATTCTCCCCGTCGACGAAGGCGAAATTCTCCCCGTCGGTTATACCGGCGGCAACGGCGACGAAGTCTGCGAAATCGGCGGTAACTGCGGGTGTTGCGGCAAAGGCGAAAAAACGGATAAAAGCGAGGGCGGCGTATGAAAAAACTGGGAATAGACATCGGCTCGACGACTTTAAAAGCCGTTATCGTCGACGAAAACGGAAAAATCCTGTTTTCGGAATACAAAAGACACCTTTCGAAAATACCCGAAACGGCGGTAAGCGTTCTTACGGCGGCAAAGGAAGCGGCAGGAGACGAGAAAGTCGCGATTTGTCTTTCGGGTTCTGCGGGAATGGGCGTTTCTGACTCGCTCGATTTGCCCTTTATTCAGGAAGTTTACGCCGAAAAAACGGCTGTTTCGAGATTTTACCCCGCAACCGACGCGGTTATCGAACTCGGCGGAGAGGACGCGAAAATCATCTTTCTGACGAACGGTTTCGAAATGCGTATGAACGGAACGTGCGCGGGCGGAACGGGCGCGTTCATCGATCAGATGGCTACGCTTATGAAAGTCACGCCGGACGAGCTTAACGAACTTGCGAAATCGCACACGAAAGTTTACACGATAGCCTCGCGTTGCGGAGTTTTCGCGAAATCGGACATTCAGCCTCTTTTAAACCAGGGCGCAAAAAACGAGGACGTTGCCGCGGGAATACTCGCCGCAGTGGTCAATCAGACGATCGCGGGGCTTGCGCAAGGCAGGAAAATCGAAGGCAACGTGCTTTATCTCGGCGGTCCGCTCACGTTTTTGTCGGAACTCAGAAAAACTTTCGATTATACGCTTGGTATCGAGGGCATACTCCCCGAAAACTCGCTTTATTACGTCGCGCTCGGCGCGGCTCTTTCGAAAACGGACAAAACGCTTACGATAAGCGAGATCATAAATCTTTTCGGAAGTTCGGGATCGCTTAAAAAATACGAGAGTTGCCCGCCACTCTTCCGCTCGGAGGAAGAATACGAACAATTCAGGGAAAGACATAAAAAGAACTCGGAAGGAATCGCCGAACTCGACGCTCCGAGAGGTAAAATGTATCTCGGCATCGACGCAGGCTCGACGACCGTCAAAATTCTTCTGACCGACGCGTGCGGAAACATTTTCCGCCCCATTTACGTTCCGAGCGTGGGAAAACCCGTCGAGATAGTTCTCGATTATTTAAGAAAACTTTACGAAGAATACCCCGATATAGAAATCGCGGGGTCTGCCGTAACGGGTTACGGCGAAGATATGATAAGAAACGCGTTCGGCATTGACAACGGACTCGTGGAGACCGTCGCGCACTACACCGCGGCTAAAAAATTCCGCCCCGACGTCGACTTTATTCTCGATATCGGCGGGCAGGATATGAAGTGTTTTAAGGTCGATAACGGACTTATAGACCAACTTTTCTTAAACGAAGCCTGTTCTTCGGGGTGCGGTTCGTTCCTCCAAACCTTTGCGGAATCGCTCGGTTACGGCGTGGAGGAATTCGCGCGGCTGGGCTTGTTTGCGGACGCGCCCGTGAACCTCGGTTCGAGGTGTACCGTGTTTATGAACAGCTCGGTAAAACAGGCGCAGAAAGACGGGGCGAGCGTGGAAAATATTTCGGCGGGTCTTTCGATAAGCGTAGTCAAAAACGCGCTTTACAAGGTTATAAGAATAGCAAAAGCCGAAGATCTCGGCAAAAACGTGGTTGTTCAGGGCGGAACGTTTTTAAACGACTGCGTGCTTCGCGCGTTCGAGCAGGAACTCGGAATAGAAGTGATCCGCCCCGCTTTTTCGGCTCTTATGGGAGCTTACGGCGCGGCTTTATACGCGCAGAAACTCGCAAAAGACAAAAGCACGCTTATCGGAAAGGAAAAACTTGCGGATTTCACTCATAAGGCGGCGAACGTTACCTGCAACGGTTGCGGAAACCACTGCAATCTCACCGTGAACACCTTTTCGGACGGCGCGAGATACATTGCGGGCAACAGGTGCAGTAAACCCGTTACGGGCGAAAAGACCGAAAACAAAGAAGATCTGTATCTTTACAAACAACAACTTCTCTCGAAATATATCGACACGAATATCGACGACGAAAAGATAAACATAGGCTTGCCGCTCGCGCTCAACAACTACGAGCTTCTGCCTTTTTGGCACGCGTTTTTTACCGAACTCGGTTTCAACGTAGTGACGTCGCCTTTCTCCGACAGAAAGCTTTACGAAAGAGGTCAGTATACAATCCCTTCGGACACCGTTTGCTACCCCGCAAAGCTCGTTCACGGACATATAGAGGCACTTATCGCGGAAGGAGCCAACGTGATCTTCTATCCCGATATGACTTACAACATAGACGAAAAGCTCGGCGACGATCATTTCAACTGTCCCGTAGTCGCGTACTATCCGCAGGTCGTTAAGCTCAATATTTCGGACGTGAACAAAGCGACGTTCATTTGCGACTTTATAAGTCTCGCAAACAAGGGCGATTTTTCGAGAAGGATACGCGCGATACTGAAAAAGTATTTCCCGTACAAAAAAATCCCCGCGAAAACCGTTAAAGCCGCGACGGAAGCCGCTTATGCGGAATATGCCGATTATCTCGAAAATATCCGCAAAAAAGGCGACGAACTCATCGAAAAAGCAAAGCAGACGGGCAAACCAGTAATAGTTCTCGCGGGCAGACCTTATCACGTCGACCCCGAGATAAATCACGGCATAAACGAGCTTATCGGAAGGCTCGGCGCGATGGTTTTAAGCGAAGACTCTATCCGCCCCGAAAAAACCAAACTCGACACGAACGTAAGAAACCAGTGGACTTACCACGCGAGAATGTACAACGCGGCGAAATTCGTGGCAAACGCGCCCGAAAAACTCAATATTCACCTCGTTCAGCTCGTTTCGTTCGGCTGCGGCGTGGACGCGGTCACGACCGACGAAGTACGTTCGATAGTTCAAAGCTCCGACAGGCTTTACGCTCAGATCAAAATCGACGAAATCTCGAACATAGGCGCGGTTACGATAAGGCTTCGTTCGCTTATGTCCGTTCTGGAACTCCGGAACAAAAACGGTTAAAAACAACACATACGAAAAAACGCGCGTACTTTCCGCGCGTTTTTTGCTTATTAAAATATAAAAGTACGCCTATAAGTCGATTATCGGCTTATTTTTGTTTACATTAACGGCTTATAACAGCTTAGCCGAGAAGCTCGTTTTTATGCTCTAAAATATTCGCGCAGGCAAGACAAGCGGGGCAATCGCAATATTTCGCGCCGCTTTTTTTAAGCTCTTCGGCGTGAGCCAAAAAGCCTTTCGCTTTCTCTTCCCCGAAAAGTTTTACGGCGAGCGGCGACGAAGCGAATTCTATAAGTTCGTCTATTCCCTCTATATCCTCTTCGAGTTCTTTAACGTATTTAGCGGTTTCTTCCTTTTCGTTCGCCGTGCCGACGGCTTTGAGCCAATTTTCCGCGGCTTCGCGGGCTTCCTTGCAACAAGTGGGCGAAGCTATGAGCGCGTTGGTCTGTTCGATAACGTAATCCAGAGTTTTTTTATCCATTTTATATACCTCCCGTTCGGGTGCCCGGGGCGTACCCGAAATCCATATTTTAATTATACCCCGCAAAGTAAATTTGTCAAGTAAAATTTTTTCGGGGCGGGTTTTTTACTTGACAACAAAAAAGGGCGTATGTTAAAATAAAAAAGCTTCTATGGGGAGTAGTCGGCGGAAAAAATCCGCAATTAAATCGCTAACACGGGCGAAATTCAAATTCCCGCCCCGGTTTAATTTGAAATGACAAGACCATACCGATTTTTTCGGTGTGGTCTTTTTTATATTCGTAACGATTTTGGTCGACGATATCTCCCGAACAAAAGAAAAAAACAAGGAGAAATTTATGGAATTTTTGTATGAAGCGATAGCCGCGGTCACCTGGAAACACGCGGTTATGTGGATAATCGGCGGAATTCTTATTTATCTCGCGATAAAAAAGGATATGGAACCCGCGCTTTTGTTGCCGATAGGCTTCGGAGCAATTCTCGTCAACATTCCTCTGTCCAACGTTATCGGCGCGGACGGAAATTCGACGGGAATTATCGAATGGCTTTTCAATGTGGGAATCGAGGCTTCCGAGGCTCTGCCGATACTTTTGTTTATCGGTATCGGCGCGATGATAGATTTCGAGCCGCTTATCGTAAACCCGAAACTTATGATTTTGGGCGCGTTCGCTCAGCTCGGTATTTTCCTTACGATAATCGTCGCGACGCTTCTCGGCTTCCCGCTTAAAGACGCGGCTTCGATAGGTATCATCGGCGCGGCGGACGGACCGACTTCGATACTTGTGGCGATAAAGCTTTCGAGCAATTACGTCGGACCTATAATGGTCGTGGCGTATTCCTATATGGCGCTCGTTCCGATAATTCAACCCGCCGTTATCAAAGCCATCACGACGAAAAAAGAACGCCGCATCAGAATGGAATATAAAGGCAAAAAGGTAAGCAAAACCGTTAAAATTCTGTTCCCTATCGTCGTAACGCTCGTTTCGGGACTCATCGCCCCCAAAAGCCTTGCGCTTATCGGGTTTCTGATGTTCGGAAATCTTCTGAACGAATGCGGAGTTTTGGGCAACCTTGCCGACACCGCGAAAAACACGCTTTGCAACCTTATCACTCTTCTGCTCGGCATAACGATCGCTTTCCAGATGCAAGCCGACAAATTTTTAAGCACGGAAACGCTTATGATAATGGGTCTCGGACTTTTCGCTTTCGTATTCGACACGGTCGGCGGAGTTCTCTGCGCCAAGATAATGAATATTTTCTGCAAGGAAAAAATCAACCCGATGATAGGCGCGGCGGGAATTTCGGCGTTCCCCATGTCCGCAAGAGTTATTCATAAAATGGGTCTTAAAGAAGACCCGACAAACTACCTGCTTATGCACGCCGTGGGCGCGAACGTTTCTGGTCAGATCGCCTCGGCTGTCGTCGGCGGACTTATAATAGGGCTTGTCCTTTAATCTCGGGAGGTACATTAAATGCTTGATTTATTGAATTTGTTACTCGCGATAAACACGGACGATCTGAACAAATCTCTCGAAATTTTATGGAAAGGTATGCTCGCGATCGTAGCCGTTGTGGGAATAGTAATAATTGTTACTTACATTATGCAGGCGATATCCAAAAAATCCGCCGAAAAAAAAGAACTCAAAGAAAACAAAGAGAATGCCGACGAAGAAGAAAATCGGTGATTTAAAAAACTCCGAACTTTAATAATACCGCCCCGCCGAAACGGCGGGGCGGTATTATTAAACGCTTAAAAAAAGCTCCGACAGAACCGACCCGTCGGAGCTTTTTTTATTTTTTGACGCTTTATCTGCCCTTAACGAAATCGGGCGAACATCGTTCGCCCGTCTTTTGTATATTTTTTTCAATCCTTATTCTTGCCTTCTCTCTTTGGAAAAGATGTCGGCGAACGCCGACGGAAGAAGACGAAAACGTTTTTTTAAGGCAAATAACCCGAAACTTTATTTCTTTATTTCTTTATTTCTTTATTTCTTTATTTCTTTATTTCTTTACTTCTTGTTTACCACGTTCATTTCCGCAACGACGACCGTTTCTCTTTCCGCCGTTTTGAAAATCGAACCCAAAGAACACGCGCCGAGATAATCTTTGCCGTAAATATCGAAAACGTTACCGCAAAGCGCGAATTCGGGAAGTCTGCCGACGAGCTTTCCGTCGCGATACAAAAACGAAAGCTGGCTCGGAAGGCTCATATTTCCGTCCGGAGTCATATCTCCGCCCGAGGAAACGTCGAGAAAAACGGCTTCTCTGCCCTTTAAAATTTCTTCGAGTCCGCCCGCAGTTCTCTCGACCGCAAATCCGCGACCCGACAAATTGGGCGCGTCCGCATATCCCGCGTCCGCGTTTCCGAGGTTTTCCACGCCGTATTTTTCGGCGGTGAATTTAGTCGTGAAAAGCTTTTCCATAACGCCGTTTTTAACGATATACGACTTGTAATCGTCGGACACAACGCCTTCCGTATCGAAAAATTCGGTGCCTATTCTCTCGCCGGGCGTAAGGTCGATAAGCGCGCTGAATTTATCGTTGAACACTTTTGTTTTAAGCTTGCCGTTCAGAAGCGACGCGCCGTTGCAATAAACGTCGGCGATAAAATGCTGAATAATGAAAGTAAAGTACGCGCCGCTCATTATAACGGGAACTTTATCCTCCTTGACGTGCGGAACTTGATTTAAATAAGCGTCGAGCTTGGTTTTTACGTCCTTGGCGAAATCGTCGCCGATAAGCTTGTCGTCCTCGGCGGAAAAACTTCCGTCCATAATATTCGCGGATTTTTTATCCTTGAAAATAACGGCGAGTTCGACGCTGTTGCCCGCGTAAGAAAGATCGCGCCCCGCGCCGCTCGAATAGGAAGAGTCTATCTCGCTGAGATACGCTTTGCCGTTGATGATAAATTCGGGATTTTCCTCCGCGACGCGTTTGAACAAATCCCTTACATACGGCAGAAATTTCTCGTCGCTTATAATGTCTTTTTTAACGTTAATCGACTTATAGAGGGGTTTATCGGGCAAATCGGGATAAGGAATTTTTCTTTCGAGATTATTTTTCGCCTCTTTTTTCAAAGCCTCTTCGTCTGCGTCTCCTAACTTACCCGCGATACCTATAAAACCGTTGTCGTAAACCCTTACCGTCGTGGAAGTTTCGGTTTTGAGCCTTAACGAATCGACCGCGCCGCCCGTAACGTTCGCGCACGCGCTCTTTGTTTTCTTTTTAAGTAATTCCGTTCTCATATTACTGAACCCCCATTTCCTTTATTCTCATATAAGGTCCGCCGAAGCCTACGGGGAGCGGAAATTGTTCCATTTTTCCGCAGCCGCCCGTAACGAACGACAAAAGTTCGCACTTGTCGCTGAGTCCGTCCACGAGCGAAAGCGTTTTGAAAACGTCGCCCGTTAAAACGGCGATTTTCACGGGATCGCCTATCTTTCCGTCCTTAATCTCGTAACACAAAGTCGGCGCGATCGTAAACGTACTCATTCCCGAGCCGTGGCTTACGTCTTTAATGAAAAATCCGTGTTTTATACCTTTTACAAGGTCGTCGAAAGTCTCTTTGCCTTCTTTTACGAAAGTCGTAGTCATTCTTACGATAGGCTCATAGTCGCAATTCACCGCCCTCGCGTTGCCCGTAAGTTCTTCGTTAAGCTCCGCGGCGGTCGTCGCGCTGTGAAGTCTGCCGGTTAAAACGCCGTTTTTTATAAGGTAAGTTTCGGTGCATTTCGTACCCTCGTCGTCGTAAGGAACGTAACCCGACCCGTCGTGCGAGCCGCCGTCGACGATCGACAGAATATCGCTTCCGACTTTCTTTCCTATCGCCCATTCCTTTTTCATAGTCTCGTCGCCGAGCATGAAATCGGCTTCGCTCTTGTGTCCGAACGACTCGTGAGCGAAAATACCCGTCGCGAGCGGAGAAAGAATAACGGGATAAATCCCCGGCGCTTCGAGCTTTTTGGCGTGAAGCAGGAAATTCTCGTTTTCGTCGAGGAATTCTTTAAGTTTCGTTTTATCTATCGCGAGATCCTTAAACGAAGTTTTGCAATCCGAAAAAGAGTTCGCGAAATTGTTTTCACCCTCGGCAAGCTGAACGGAAAGGCTGTAACCGCAGGTCTGATAATCGTATTCTATATCCGCTCCCAATGCCGAATAAAACCTGAAATGCGAATATCTGTCTATATAAGACGCGGAAATCACGGAAGCGTGCGGACTTGTAAAAATCGGCAGAACGTCGGTTAAAAGCTTTGTTTTTTCGCTCAACGGGACGTTTGCGACCGAGTCGTTTTCAAAACGCATCTTCTTATCTTTGTTGACCTGAAATTTTTTCACCACGGGGTGAGAAAAAACGTTCGGGTTCGGCTTTGCGAACGAATAAAGCTCGTCGAGTTCTTTCTGCACTTCGCCTACGTCCGTCGTCGAAGAATAATACCACATATCCCCGTCGAAAACGCGCAAAAAGGCTTTTTCGACGTCCAGTTCGGTCATTTGCTTAACGTCGCCGTTTACAAACGACACTCTCGTGGTAAATCTCCGCTCGATTCTTACGTCGGCATAAAGATCTTTTCTGAATTTTATTTTCATATAATCTCCTTTCCGCGGGCATTTCCGCGCCGTGCGAAACTATCCGCGGATTTTTGCGGGTCTGAATCCGCGGCGGCGGAAGTTCCGCCGCCGCGGATACTTTTATCCCCGCAACGATATTGTATCATAAATTAACTTTTTTTGCAAAAAAATATCCGTATTTCCGATAATTTAACGCTATCGACTTATTTATATATGGTATTAGTTACGTTTTTACTTTACAAATTCACTTGACAAAAATCCGCCGCAGACATATAATGTCTATAACTTATGGGGGTACAATATGAAACATTTCAGGCTTAAACATCTACTGACCGTTAGTACTTTGATATTTATAGTTTCCGTCACTACGATTTTCGGCGGTTGCAATGCGGCGGTCGGTTCGCCGCTGTCGAAAACGGACAGAGAGACTCTCGCATCGGCAGTAACCGATTTGTATAACGAAAAAACTTTATACGCAAACGGAACATTCAATATGAAGCAAGTCCGCACGACGACTTCTCCCGTAGGCATAAGCACCAACAGCACCGCGATCGACTGCGACTTTTCGGGTACCGCGGAATATGACGAAGATCTCGGAGATTTCGCCGCTCTCGACGCGGACGCGTTCGTTGTCGTTAAAGAAAATAAAGAGAACTACGGCAACGCCTATTATATGAGAGACGGATATCTGTACAATCAATTTTACAATTATTTCGACGAAAGCCCCGCGGCTTTGAAAAAGGAATGTAAAAAAGACGACGATAAAGACGATCTCAGATTTTTGGGAAACATCAGAGAAGGGCTTTCTTACATAAGGTTTGACGTTTTCGGGTTAAAATACGGCTATCCGTATTACGAAAACGACATAGCCGCGCTTCTCCCCGCTTTGCTCGCGAGCGAAGACTCGGAAGCCGTGAAAAACGTTCTCGGCGGTTATATCAAAGGCATGTGCGAGCTTTTATCTATCACAAAAACGGAAGGCAACGCGATAAGCGAGATTACGGGCGGCAAAGAGACTTACACGCTCGATATAGTTCGGACATACTGCGATTTGCTCGATAAATATGCCGACCTCGTCAGATTTTATTACAAATCGAGTTCGCTTACGGTCGGCGATCTGTTCGAGTCGAAAGAATTCAAAGCGATAGCCTCTCCCCTGCTTAAAAACATCAAAGCGAAAGACGCGATCGATATTTTGTCCGCCTTTTCCGCTTATACAGAAGGAAAGATTTCCGTAAGCAGCAGCGGCAGAGTCGTTATCAGAATAGACAGCGATTATTTCGTTACTCTGGACGAACCGGGCAACTACACCCTCGAAGAGTACTTCAAAAATATCGTTCTCGAAACCAGAATAAAAAACGGTTACGCGGCGATAAGGATAAAAGACGTTAAGCTCACCGCGATCACCGGCGACGACGACTCCGCTTTCACCGCCATTTTCGGCAGCGATAATTTAAGTCAAGCCGAAAGCGAAAAACTGAGCGAAATCGAAGACGTGAAAAACGAAATTCTCGAAACGATTCAGACCGCGAAAGTTTGCTTCACGGTCGAAAATAAGAGAATATCGCGTATTACGGTTAATGTAAGCGGAAAGACCGTAACCGGCGGAAGCTCGGGCGGAAGCTCGGGCGGAAGTTCAAACAATGTTTCGGGAGGAAGCTCGGGCGGCAGTCGGGGCGACAATTACGGAGGCAACGGTTACAACGAAGATTATGAAACGACAAGCCGAAGCGGCGGTTCTTACGGAAAAACAAGCGGTTCGATGAACTACTCCACCACGATTAAAATTACTTATTCGTTCGATATTTATCTTAAAAACAGCGCGCCTTCGCTTATAGACTTAGACCTTCCCGCCGGTATCGTCAGCCCGGATTACGGCTATTAAAATTACGGCGAAAAACTTTAACTCTTTTAATTAAAAAGACATAGCGGTTTACCCCCGAAGTTTCGGACTTTTCCCGAAACCTCGGGGGTTTTATTATTTCCGAAAAAACTCTTAAAAGCGAGAATTTATGAGATAAACACATTCGTTCAAAGGTAAAGGCGAAAAAAAACAAGTCATAAAAAACAATTTTACCTCTTGACAAAATGAAAATGCTCGCATATAATGAAATCGATAAGTATATTATCGACAGCCGCAGGGATGCCAGACAAGAATAATACGAACCGTGGTCTGACGGCGTATTTTTGACTAATACGTCGTTACGCTCGCGGTTTATACGTCAAGTATTAACCCGTTCGCGTGCCTTGTCTTAGTCTAAAAATTCGCCGTCGGACTCATAGCCGAGAAGAACCTCCGCTATCGACCAAAACACCGATATTTTCGATGATTTTTGACAAAGGCGAACGAAGATGTACTTGACGTACTTCAAGCGAGCATTTGACAAAAAGCGCGAAAATTGCGGCGTTTTGGCAAGGTTCGGATTATTCTTGTCTGGCATCGCCCGCGGCTAAGGAGGAAAATTATGAAATTTTTGCGTCTTAAAAAACTACTTACCGTTTGTTCTTTGATATTTGTCGTTTCGCTGACGACCGTCTTCGGCGGCTGCGACAAAGACGGCGAACCGCTTTCGAGCGCGGATATCGACACTCTCGCGGCGGCTGTAACCGATTTGTACGACGAACAGGCATTATACTTAAACGGCAGCTTTTCCTTAAAGTTTGACGGAACTACTACATACTCCGGAACGACAATCACAAACAAAAGCCTTTCCGAAGGCGAGATCGCGGGCGCGCTCGAATATAACGAAACCACGCAGGATTTCGATATGTTCGACGCCGATATTTTCATTACCGCCAAGGAAACGAACGAAAATTTCGGTCAGGTTTATTATGTAAGAAACGGTTTATTGTTCAGACAATTTTATCTCGGCTACGATAAAAGCCTTGCAGATTTTAAAAAGGATTGCCGGGCAGACACGGAAAAAACCGACCTCGTTTACTTATACGATATCAAAGACAAATTTTTCTCCGGCGGCTCGGGCATGACAGACATAAATTCGCTCGGCGCAAATCCGCTTAGCGTAAATTCGATCGGCGCAGGCTCGTATTCTTCCTGCTACGGAAGCGATATCGACGCGCTCCTCTCCTCTTTGCTTTCGATACCTTCGAGCGAAGCTTCGGAAAGAATTATCCGCGGATATGTGAAAGGACTGAGCGAGCTTATGTCGATCACCAAAACGGAAAGTAAAGGCAGTATAACTTACACTTTCGACGCCGTTAAAACATATACCGATTTGTTCGACAAAACGGCAAATCTCTTAAAATTCCTCGCAAAATCTTCGGACTCGCTCACCATAGGCGAACTTTTCAAAGCGAAAGAATTCAAAGCGATCGCTTCGCCCATACTTAAAAACATCGCCGCGAAAGACGTTGTCGACGTTCTTTCAAACGCTTCCGACCATATGCGTGAAAATATTATCATAGGCGAAGACGGCAAAATAACGCTTAAAATCGACGAGGGTTACGATATAACCTTAGCCGCGCCGAATAACTATGATCTCGAAGAATATATCGAGAAAGTCGTTCTCGAAACCGACGTGAAAACCGACTACGCCGACGTTAAAATCAAAGATATCAAAGTTTCGGTGATTATGAGCGAAATTTCGGGCGGAAATACGAGCGAAAATTCGGATTTATCGTATGACAAGACATTAAAAGAGCTTGAAAGCCAAAAGAAAGAACTTCTCGACACGCTCAAAACCGCGAAATTTTCTCTTGTCGTCAAAAACAACAAGATAACCGGCATTACGGCGGAAGTGGCTACGGAAACGTCCGACGAACTCATACTCGACGAAACAAGACCGAACGACAAATACGTTTCCGAAAATAAAATCAACATATCTTTTAACGTTTCCGTCGCAGATAAAGCTCTGTCGTTTATTTCCGTTCCGTCGTCGGCATACCCGAACGGCTGAGTCCGATAATCCGATTTTAACAAGTATACGCGAACGGCGTTGTAACATTATGACATTGCGGTGTCGTAACATTATAACATTGCGGAGCTTTAAAAATTCAACTTAAACAAAAACTTCTATAAAACCCCGAGTTTTCGGACTTTCCCCGACTCCTCGGGGTTTTTTATGTATAAAAATAATTTTAAACAGCTAACGATATGAATTACAAAACATGGTTTGAAAAGTGGCTCACTCATTACGTCGAGCCTTCGAGCAAAAAAAGAACTTCCCTTCAATATTACAAATCCGCAAAAACGCACATTCTCCCCCGTCTTGGCGATCTCGAACTTGCGGACATAACGCCGTTCGTGCTGCAAAAATTCGTCGCCGATCTGACGACAAACGGAAATAAGCGCACGGGCAAAGGCTTATCCCCCAATTTTACGAATTCGATATTATCCATAATCCGAAACTCGCTTAAAACGGCGCATACGGCGGGATATTTATCGGAATACACGGCGGATAAAGTCGTTCGACCGAAGACAAAAGAAAAACAAGTCGATTGTTTTACCGCAAAGGAACAAAAAGCAATCGAAAAAGCCGCGTTTTCCGCCAAAAAAGATAAATACCGCGGGATCGTTTTATGTCTTTACACGGGGCTGCGCGTGGGCGAACTTCTCGCTCTCAAATGGAGCGATATCGATTTCGAAAAAGGCGTGCTTTCCGTTACGAAAACCTGTTACGACGGAAACGTAAACGGCAAACACGTTCGGATTATCGGCGCGCCGAAAACAGAAAATTCGCGGAGACTGATCCCTTTACCGAAAACGATTTTGAAAATGCTGAAAGAACTGAAAAGAAAAAGCAAATGCGAATTCGTGATTGCGGACGGCAAAAAGCCCGCTTTTGTCCGCAGTTATCAAAGGACGTTCGAACTTTTTCTGAAAAAAAACGGCTTGAAACACAAGGGTTTTCACTCGCTCCGCCACACGTTTGCAACGCGCGCTTTGGAATGCGGTATGGACGTTAAATCCCTGTCCGAAATCCTCGGGCATAAAAACGCCACGATAACGCTTAATCGCTACGTTCACGCTCTTTGGGAACACAAAGCCGAAATGATGAACAAAATAGCGAAAATGCTTTAAATTTCCTATAAAAATCGGCAAAAATCAGGCAAAAAAAATGTGCATCTATTATTCCGATAGATGCACATTTTCTTGTTATATTATAACTCTCATAGTAAAATTTGTCAATGTATTATCACGTTTAATTGTTCAAAATGTAAAAATCGCAGAAAATCGGCGTGCATTTAATTTATTTTTGTCGTTTTATGTGCATCTATCGGAATATTTAATGCACAAAAAAACAGGAGTAAAATATGGAAATTGCTCAGGTTATCAAGTACGAAGGGGATAACTCAACTTTTATATGGAAGCACCCTTCGGAGGATTTCAACTCTTTAACTCAGCTTATCGTTCACGAAAGTCAGGAAGCGATATTTTTTATGAACGGGCAAGCTCTCGATCTGTTCGGCGCGGGGCGTTACACGCTCGAAACGCAGAACATTCCCAAGCTCGGCAAAATTTTAAACCGCGCGACAAACGACCGGACGCCGTTCCACTGCGAAGTTTATTTTATCAATAAAACCGAGCAGATGTCTATAAAATGGGGTACGGACAGCCGCGTTCAGTTTGTCGAACCGACTTACGGTTTCCCGATTTCTATCGGAGCGAGCGGCGAAATGTCACTGCGCGCGGACGATTCGAGAAAACTGCTCGTTAAGCTCGTAGGCACGGAAAACTATTTGTCGCAAGAAAAGCTCGTTCAGTATTTCCGCGCGTTCCTTATGACGAAAGTCAAAAGCTATATCGCGCAAACGATAAAAGCGCAGAAAATCAACATATTCGAAATCGACGAACATTTGCAGGATCTTTCCGACAAACTGAAAGAACTGCTCCGCCCCGATTTCGAGGATTACGGCGTTTCGCTCGAAAGATTTTTCGTTACGACTATCGTTAAACCCGACGGCGAAGCGCAGTACGAAAAATTCAAATCTCTGCACTTCCGCAGTTACGCCGATATCGCGGAAGCAAAACTTCGCCAGCAAGTCAGCATAATCGACGAACAGACCCGAGCGCAACAAACGATAATCGAATCGCAGGCGATAGCTACGAAACGCGCGCAGGAAGGTTATACTTACGCGCAGGAACGCGGTTTCGACGTTGCGGAAAAGGTTGCCGAAAACGAAGCCGTCGGTCAATTTACGAATATGGGCGTAGGCATAGGAACTATGGCGGGCGTTGGCGGCGTTGTAGGCTCTCTCGTCGGCGGCGCGGTCAATAACGCTATGAACGCGGCTTCTCCCGTTTTCCCTCAACCGTCGGCGGCGAACCCCGCTTCGTCTGACACGGCTAAAACGGCTGATACGGTTAAAACTGCTGATACGGCTAAAACGGCTGACCCCGCGGACGATATGGCGGCTTTCAAAGTTAAGGTGGAAAAGCTCAACGTTATGAAAAACGCGGGGCTTATCACCGAAGAAGAATTCAACAATATGAAAGCGGAATTGCTTAAAAGCATACTGTAACGGGAGGATTTAAAGATGAAAAAGAGTTTTAAAGCGTACGTCGTTATATGGGCGATTTTTCTTGCCGTATTCAATGTCATTTGCTTTGTGACCCCGGGCGAAGCCGCGGGAATGAGTAAGTTCGGCGGAGCGTTCTGGATAGGCTACATATTTATAACGCTTGCGTTTATCGGTCAGCTTGTATGCGCCGTGATTGCATTCAAAGAAAAAAATCTCCAAAAGTTTTTCTATAAACTGCCGCTTATTTCCGTAAGTTATACGGGGCTTGTTTTAACTATTATCGTCGGCGCGGTTTGTATGATTATCCCCGATTTACCGAACTGGGTAGGCATAATCGCCTGCCTGCTCGTGCTGGCGTTCAACGCTATTGCCGTGATAAAGGCGAACGCCGCCGCGGAAATCGTTTCGGATATCGACGATAAAATCAAGGCTCAGACGGCGTTCGTGAAATTGTCCACGGTTGAAGCGCAGAACATTTTAAACAGGGCGAAAACGGAAAAAGTGAAAGCCGAATGTAAAAAGGTTTACGAAGCTATTCGCTACTCCGACCCGATGAGTAGTCCCGCGCTCGCCGAAGAAGAAGCCGAAATATCCGCAAAAATAAAAGATCTTAAAGCGGCGGTTTTATCCGACGAGGATGAAACGGCTGTTTCGACAGCGGAAGAACTTGTTCTGCTTATCAAAGAAAGAAACAACAAATGCAAATTATTAAAATAAAAGGGATAAAATATAATGGTTTTCAAATGTAAAATGTGCGGCGGCACGATAGAATTCAGGCAGGGCGAAACGGTCGGCGTGTGCGACAGTTGCGGAACGAAACAAACCCTGCCCCGCCTTGACGACGATAAAAAAGCCAATTTATACGATCGCGCGAACCATTTCCGTCGGAATAACGAATTCGACAAGGCAATGGGCATTTACGAACAGATTTTGAACGAAGACGGCGCGGACGCGGAAGCGTACTGGTCGCTCGTTCTTTGCAGATACGGTATCGAATACGTCGAAGACCCCGCAAGTCACAAACGCGTTCCCACGGTAAACCGCGCTCAGTTCACGTCGATTTATATGGACGAAGACTATAAGTCCGCCCTGCAATACGCCGACGGCTATCAACGGCAGATTTACGAAGAGGAAGCGAAAGCTATCGACGATATACAAAAAGGCATACTCGAAATTTCCTCGAAAGAAGAGCCTTTCGACGTTTTTATCTGTTACAAAGAAACGGATAACAACGGCAGAAGAACTCAGGACAGCGTTCTTGCGAACGACCTTTATCATCAGCTCGTTCAGGAGGGTTTCAAAGTCTTTTTCGCGCGCATTACGCTTGAAGATAAGCTCGGATCGGCTTATGAGCCTTACATTTTCGCCGCGCTCAATTCCGCAAAAGTAATGGTTGTTCTCGGCTCTAAGCCCGAATATTTCAGCGCCGTATGGGTCAAAAACGAATGGTCGAGATATCTCGCGCTCGTTAAAAACAGCAACGGCAAGAAAATGCTTATTCCCGCATATAAGGATATGGACCCGTACGACCTGCCCGAAGAATTTTCGCATTTGCAGGCGCAGGATATGTCCAAACTCGGCTTTATGCAGGATCTTATAAGGGGCATAAAAAAGATCGTGAACGCGTCCTCGGAAAAGCCTGCCGCAACGAAAGAAACCGTAGTTATAAATAACGGGAACGCGAACGTCGCTCCCCTTTTGAAGCGCGCGTTTATGTTCTTAGAGGACGGAAATTTCGAGGAAGCGGACGAATACTGCGAAAAGGTTCTCGACCAGGATCCCGAAAACGCCCAGGCGTATTTAGGTAAACTTCTTGCAGAACTTGAAGTAAAAACGAAGGATAAGCTTGTTAATTGCTCCACTCCTTTCGATAACAGCAATAACTATCAGAAAGCCGTTCGTTTCGGCGATACCGCTTTGAAAAACGAGCTTAAAAATTGCGTAGATTATATAAGAAAACGCAACGAAGAAACGCGTTTAAACGATACTTACAACAAAGCCTTATCGATAATGAAATCGGCAAAAACGGAAGAAGATTTTAAATCCGCCGCAAGCATTTTCAAAACAATTCCTAAATTTAAAGATTCCGCCGAGCTTGCCGAAAACTGCCTTGCGCAAGCGGAAAACAGCCGCAAAAACGCAATATATGAAAAGGCAAAATCGTTTTTTATATTGCGCGACAAGATTAAAGACTATGAACAAGCAATAGAGTTATTCAATTCAATCTCAGGCTGGAAGGACAGCGATCAACAAATAGTTAAGTGTCAGGACAGAATAAAAGAACTGAAAGCCGAAGAAGAAAAAAAGCGTGCTGCCGCCGAAAAAGTCGCTAAAAAGGCTAAAAAAATTGCGCTTATCACAACGCCTATCGTATGTTTTGCCGTAGTATTTATAATTTTATTAGTCGGAATTATTATCCCGAACGCTAAATATAATTCGGCAATGGAGCTGTATAACGAGGGAAAATATCTCGAAGCCGCCGAAGCCTTCGGCAACGTAACCTACAAAGATAGCAAAAGTAAGATTCCGGAATGCAAATACAAATATGCAATGAGTTTATATAACGACGAAAAATATCTCGAATCGGCGGAAGCTTTTGGCAATGTTGACTATAAAGATAGTAAAACAATGGTATTAAAAAGCAAATACGAATACGCAATGAGCTTATTTAACAGCGAAAAATATTTAGAAGCCGCCGAAGCATTTGCTAATGTAAACTATAAAGATAGCAAAACTATGGTGTCGGAATGCAAATATAATTACGCAATGAAGTTATATAATGAAGAAAAATACATCGATGCCGCCGAAGCATTTAGGAATATAGACTATAAAAATAGTGACAAAGAAGCTTTAAAATGTTTTTTCTTTGCTCAAATAGAAACTATCAAAAACGTGACATATGGACAAACTGTGAAATTTGGTCTTTACGAACAAGATAATGACACATCAAATGGTAAAGAAGAAATAGAATGGGAAGTTTTGAAAATTAACGACAACCAAATCCTATTATTAAGTAAATATGCCTTGGATTGCAAAGAATACAATTCGAAATATATAAATACCACATGGGAAGAATGTTCTTTACGTTCTTGGCTTAATAGCGCATTTTTAAACAATGCTTTTAGCGAGGAACACCGAAAAATAATCATATCAAATAATGTATCAGCGGACAAAAACCCAAAATTTAATACAAATTCCGGTAATGCAACAAATGATAAAGTATTCTTACTAAGCTTCACAGAAATAGAAAAATTTTTCCCTATTGCCGAATCAAGAAAGTGTATCCCGACAGCTTACGCTATAACCCAAGGAGTATATACGAATAGCAGTTACACAAAGGATGGCAAAGCCACCTGCTGGTGGTGGCTGCGGTCACCAGGATACTATGGGAATTGTGCCGGTGTTATCAACAGCGACGGCTCTATCGGATACAATGGATCTCATGTCTCATCTGCTCGTGAGGGTATTCGTCCCGCCATTTGGCTCGACCTCGCCTCTCTCGCATAGCAGAAAAACAAAAAAGGATAAATAAATATGACAAAAGGATATAAATTTTATATTGATGAAAAAGACAACTTGTTTTATTTCGGACTTTATCCGAATAACAACAATTTTGAAGAAATAGGAATATCAAACGGATTTGAAACGTATGAATCGGCATTTAAAAAATTAACTATGTTTCGAACACTTTTAAAGGAAGGCAAAGACATTTTCGAAATAAAAAGGATAGAACGTAAGTTTATATTCATATTAAAGAAGAATAAGTTTTCTTTACAATTTTACAGAGTAAAAAGTTACGATCAACTAATAAACTGTAAAAACGCAATAAAGAAAATAATTGAAAATTTTGACGCCCCTCTTTTAGAAAGACCTTAAAGACAAAACTTTCGCATATTTTACAATCAAACAGCCGCGAGGTTTCGGATAAATCCGAAACCTCGCGGCTGTATTATTATAAAAGCAGTGGCAACAAGCAGTAACACATTTGTTACTTAATATTTCTGGTAAGTTTACCATTTTTATTAAGTGGAAATATTTAAATCGTTCATTTTAACTTAAGTAAAAATTGAAAACTTAGAATTTAATCATTGACAATTTTGGAATTTTATTTGATATTTCCTTTATCGCAAAACGTAACAAATTAAAACCCCCAGTAATGCAAATTAAAAATTGCACTCTCGGGGTTTTATCTTTTATGAAAATTTTATTCATTCCAACCTTTTATTTTAATGTATTCGCTCATTTTCTGTTCATCCATACCAAAATTACAACATCTTGCTATGAGTTGCGGATAGCCTTTTCCGTTTATGATTTGATTGTATAATTTCAATGCTTTATTTAAAATGTCGTCTTTATGAGAATTGCACCAGGTTAATTGATTTTCAAGCAATCTTTTATAAGCAATATTTGCTTTATCATCGGTAGGCAGCACGGTCGGATTTATCAAAGTCACGGAATTATTATGTATCGGAATCATATTGTTTAAATTTATTGCACCATATTGTCCGCCGTCTATTTTGATAAAATCAATTTGATTTTTCATTGTTAAATGTTTTGGTTTCGGAGAACTCAACGGCGCATAATAATTTATTCCGTTAACTTCCAGCAATATGCCGACAAAAGGGCGATTTGCCTTTTTATCCATTGTATATGGAACACAGGGATCTGTTTTCCGTAAAAAATCACAATAAACCGAATCGACAATATAAAATGAAAGTCTCGTCATCTTTTGTACTCCATAAAAATGAGGTCGAGGAAAAATCCCCGACCTCGCCTTTTTTAGCTCCCACTTAAGGTAGGGTACACCGCTTTTTTAATTCCCACTTAAGGTAGGGTACACCATCTTTTTTAGCTCCCACTTTTTGGCAGGGTACTCCGCTTTTTATACTTACATTATATACGCTTATTTTTAAATTGTCAATAGTATAATGCACTTTTTTAGACTATTTCATTATTTGTCTCTATCACTATTATATGCTGAAAAAGTATTTTTATTCTTTCGTGACTTATAAAAACAAAATAAAACAATTTCAACGCAACAAAAGTCTACTCTTCATCGTCGGTTTCGTTATCGTCGGTTTCGTCGTCGAATTCGCCGTTTTCATTGTACTCTTCGTCGTATTTCTTCGCCATTTGCTCCGCATCGTAAAACTTACCGTATTTTTCAGACATTTTTTCCGCGTCGTAAGCTTTGCCGTATTTTTCGGACATTTTCTCGGCATCGTAAAGCTTGTCGAAAACTTTGGAAAGAGATTTCGTCACTTTGTCCGATACCGTTTCCGAAACTTCCGAACCGTTAATCGTTACGCTGCCCGAAACGCAGGACGTTTTATACTGCCCCACTTCGCCCGAAATTTCCGCGTCGCCCGAAACAACGCTTACTTCAACCGAATTCGCCTTGGCTTTTTCGATATCGATATCGCCCGAAACCGAGGAAATTTTGAGCGACTCCGTGGTTAAATTTTTTATTTTCGCGTCGCCCGAAACGGTGGAAAGCTTAACCGAGGGCGAGCTTAAATATCCGACATTAAGATCACCCGAAACGGTTTTTATAACCGCTTTTTCGCTCACTTCGATTTCTCCGAAAACGATATCGCCCGAACCCGCCGAACTTACTTCAAAATTACGGGTTTTGACGGAAAACCGCGAAGCGTCGATATCGCCCGCCGCCGAGGACAGCAAAACGTTGTTAAAAACAAGATTTTTATCGACGCGAACAATCAATTCTCCGCGCTTGCCGACCTTCATATTCCCCGAGGTTTCCTTGGGTTTTACCTTTAAACTTCTTTCGGTTGCGGTTATATCGTAATATTCGCCGAACGCGCCGTCCGTCTTGCAGCTTATGCCTCGCATATCTCCCGAAAAAATCGTCAGATCGAACCCGTGCGCGATTTCTATAACAAAATCGTTGTCCGAACTCTCACTGTCGAAAGCGGCGTTTTCGTCGGTCTCGCGGTCGTTTTTGTCGTCATATTCCGATTTTTCGCTCGATTTTTCAAACGATTTTTCAAACGGTTTTTCGTCTACGCATTCCTTATTTACGATATCTTCCGCTTTTCCGAATTTTTCGAGCGCTTCCTCTTCGGTGAACCCCGCCTCTAAGGCAAGCGCGTATCTTCTTTTGTATTTTTCTATGATTTTATCGGCGTTTACGCCTTTTTTATTTGCTTCTTCCTCTATTTTCTTTAAAAAATCCTCGAACATTTTTCGTTCCTCCGTTTTAAAATTTTTCGGCTTGAAAAATTAAGGCTTTTCATATCTGCTTTAACATTTCTTCCGCTTCGTCGAAATTTATTTCGCCGCTTTTAAGCATTTTCAGTATTTCTTCTCTCGTCGGCTTCACCGCGCTTACGACTTTTTTATCGAAATCGAGACTCGTTATAAGCGTTTCGAGATACTTTTTAACGGTCGGGTAAGAAATATTCATTTCGCTTTCCACGGCTTTGATATTACCCGCGTTTTTGATGAAAATAAGCGCGAAATTCTGCAATTCTTCGCTCAAATAATCGAATTTGCTAAGTTTGAATTCGCCCTGAATTTTCGTTCCGCAAGACTTGCACGAAAGCTCGCTCACTATAAGTTTTTCACTGCAAACGGGGCAAGTTCCCAACAACTTTTTCTTCATAATATCTTTAAGGTCCTTTAAGATTCTGTTTTATAATCTCTTGCGTCCGCAAGTTTGATTATGGCTGTATTATAATCCCAAACTTTTACTCTGTCAAGCGTTTTGATAAATATTTTTAATTTATTTTTTAATTTTATTTATTTTTGATTTAAGATTTTTAATTTTTGGCAAGATAAAACCCCGAGGTATCGCGTCAACGACAATCCCCGGGGTTTGGTTGTATTATATATTGTTTTCATTTTCGGCGTTATCTTTTCCCCTCATCAGTCGCTATGCGACAGCTCCTCCCCAAAAAAAACGTCTCTTTTCTTCGAAAATTCCCGTAAAACGGGGAAGCCGTTTAAATAACGATTTGCTCTTAACATAAAAAGCGGGCGATTGATAATCACCCCTACTTAATTGTTGCAAAAAAAACCTTGCCTTCTCCATTTGGAGAAGGTGTCGGCGAATGCCGACGGAAGAGGACAATCGAGAGGTGAAAATGCGCCTATAAGTCGATTAACGACTATTTTAGGCTTCATTATCCATCAAATAAATTTTAGGGGGCGAACATTGTTCGCCCGCTCAGATGATATTTTTTATTCGGGGAAAGAAACCGTTACCGTCGTGCCTTCGCCTATTTTCGAGTCGAGCTTTAAATCGGCGTTATAAACGGCGCAGATATGCTTGACGATAGCAAGCCCTAAACCCGTTCCGCCCATTTCGCGCGAGCGGGATTTATCAACGCGATAAAACCTTTCGAAAATTCTTTCTTTGTCTTTATCGTCTATGCCTATTCCGTCGTCCTTAACGGCGAGAATTGTTTTTCCGTCCGTTTTTCCGACTTTCACCCAAACGTGACCGCCCGCTTCGTTATATCTCACGGCGTTTTCGGTAAGGTTTTTGACAAGTTCAACGGCGTGTTCCTTCTCGGCTTCGATCTCGCCCGAACCGCTTACTTCGACAGTCACTTTTTTCTGTTCGGCAAGCCCGGAAAGGCTTTCTTTAACGTCCTCGCAAACTTTGAAAAGATCAACTCTTTCCTTTATCGGACTTCTCTCCGCTTCAAGCTTGGAAAGGTTTAACATATCGTTGATAAGAAGGACTATCCTGTCCGTCTCTTTGGCGATTTTCTCGGATAATTCCTTGGTTTTTTCGTCCGTCGTGGACAGACAAATAATATCGTTGAAACCTTTTATCGCGGTGAGCGGAGTTTTCAGCTCGTGCGACGCGTTAGCAAAGAACTCGCTTCTCGTTTTCTCGCTGTTTTTAACGGCGGTGATATCCGTCATCACGATAACGGCGTAACCCCTTTCAAGCATTTTTACGGAAGTCATATAGATTTTTCCGCCCGTTTTTACTTCGAAAGAACAGTTTTCGCTCGTATCAAGGCATTTTTCGACGCCGTTATTGAATTTCTCGTTTTCCGTCAGAACGCCGTAATTTTTGCCTTCCGCGTTTTTAACCGAGAAGATAGCGGCGGCGTTGGCGTTCACTCGTTCAATGCTTCCGTCCTTATCCAGAACGACTATTCCGTCCGAAATGTTATCGAGGATATAATCGAGCCTTTCTTTGTCGTTTCTCGCCTCTTCGATGCTGACTTTCAGGCGTTCGCTCACGTCGTTGATTTCGGAAAGCATAGCGTTGATTTCCTCGTCGTTGCCGCGAGGGATCGACGGCGAATAATCTCCGTTTTTAACGGCGGTTATCTTGTCTTTAACGTCCTTAATCGGCTTTAAAAGACTGCTCGTCATAAGTATGCTTGCTATATAGCAAACGAAAATCGCCGCGATTAAAACGTAAATCATCGTGGGGATAGTGCTTCTGACGTAATCGTCCGCGCTCGCCACGGGGATAGACACTCTCAAAAATATATAGCTGTCCGCCAAATCGATTTTTTCGGCGTAATAAACCATTTCTTTTTTAACCGACGAGCTGTATCTGAACACGGCTTTCGGCTCGCCTTTGAGCGCGGCTACGATCTCCTCTCTGTCAAGGTGATTGCCGCTTATATCGCCCTCGCTGTCGGCTAAAACTTTTCCGTCGTAATTTATGAAAGTAACTCTGACGTTCTCGGGAACGTTCTTGACGGCGTTATCGATATCTTTTTCTTCGAAAACAGACGTATACGCCTCGGCGAGAGCCTGAGTTTCCGCCGCCGCGGTCAGGCGGTGCGAGCTTTTGTTGACAGATATTCCCGAAAGGAATACCGTAAGCAACGCGAGCGTTACTATTATAAGATTAAAAATCAATAATTTATGTTTCATTTAAGTATATACCCCACTCCTCTCACGGTTTCCAGTTCCGCCTGCGACGAAGAAAGAACTTTGCGAAGATCGCCGATATGAATATCGAGCGTTCTCGTTTCGCCGTAATCCTCACCCCATACCGCGTCTAAAAGTTTGTCTCTTTGCATAACCTTTTCGGCGTTCATAACGAAAAGCTTTAAAAGCTCGTATTGTTTAAGCGTCAGCTTTGCGATTTCTCCGTTTATCGTTATAACGCGTTTTTCGTCGTCGACTTCGATATCTTTATACCTTATTATCGCGCTCGCGGCGGTGGCGTTCGCTTTTCTCAGCTTGGCGTTTATCCTTGCGACAAGTTCTAAAACACCGAACGGCTTGGAAAGATAATCGTCCGCGCCGAGGTTAAGCCCTTTAACTTTGTCTATCTCCTCGGTTTTCGCCGAAACCATTATAACGGGAATATTCTCTGTTTTTACGTTCGACCTGAGTTTTTCCAGAATAGCGTAGCCGTCCATACCTTCGAGCATAATGTCGAGGATAATAAGGCTCGGCAAAACTCTTCCTATCGCTTCGAACAACTCCGTTCCGCACGAAAAACATTCGACCGAAAAGCCCGCGCCCGTTAAAGCGTAATTATAAACTTCTCTTATCGACTGTTCGTCGTCTACCGCGTAAATAAGTTTTTTTTCTTCCATTTCGTCCTTTAAGTCGCGCCCCGCAAAGCCGTGTTTTTCAAACCTTAAAATCGGATTATCCCGAGCTTAAATTTGAATTATCCCGAGTTTAACGCGGGATTATCTCGACCCGGTTGCGGCGTAGCCGACCCATTCTCCTATATTAACGGCGTGATCGCCTATTCTTTCGAGATATTTTGCTATCATCATAAACAAAATAGCCTGATCGGCGTTCGCCGAATCGATTTTGATAAGTTCGACAAGATCTTTTTTAACCGTTTCGAAAAGTTCGTCCACCTTGTCGTCGCGCTTATCGAGTCCGCGGGCGGTTTCGAGGTCGTGATTGATATAGCTCGTTACGCCGTCTTTAACCATTCCCGTTACGATTTTTGCCATAAGCTCGATATGCTCGGGCTTTTTGATGAACTTTTCGCCCTTGAACTGTAAGCTCAGTTCCGAAATATCCGCCGCCTGATCGGCTATTCTTTCGAGGTCGGTTATCATTTTCAGCGCGGACGAAACCTCTCTGAAATCGCTTGCCACGGGATGTTCCATAAGCAGGATTTTCAGACAATCCCTTTCGATTTCGCGTTCCATATCGTCCACGTTTTTATCTTCCGCCATAACCTCTTTCGCGAGGTTGTCGTCTCTCGTTTTCAATGCCTTGATAGACTTCTCTATCGCGATTTCGGTCGCATGACACATTTTAACGAGTTTGGTGAAAACCTTGTCAAGCTCGTCTTCGTATTTGCTCCTTACGCTCATTATACCTTTATCGTCTCCTTTTTTCAAGTATTTAAGCCAAAAAAATCAACAGAAATTCGGTTTAAAATATCAACCGAATCTCCCGGTGATGTATTTTTCGGTGCGCGCGTCGTCCGGTGAAGAGAAAATTTTCTCGGTATCGCCGAATTCCACAAGCTCGCCGAGCAGGAAAAACGCCGTTTTATCGGCAATTCTCGTCGCCTGCTGCATATTGTGGGTAACGATTATTATCGTTATGTCCTTTTCGAGTTCTTCCATAAGCTCCTCGATCTTGCCCGTGGAAATGGGATCGAGCGCGGAAGTGGGTTCGTCCATTAAAAGCACTTTCGGATCGGCGGCAAGCGCGCGGGCGATGCAAAGCCTTTGCTGTTGTCCGCCCGAAAGACCCAAAGCCGACTTGAAAAGTCTGTCTTTCAGATCGTCCCACATACTCGCGCCGCGGAGCGATTTTTCGACTATTTCGTCAAGCTCGGATTTTTTGTGTATGCCGAGCGTTCTCGGACCGTACGCAACGTTATCGTAAATGCTCATCGGGAACGGATTGGGTTTCTGAAAGACCATTCCCACGTTTCTGCGAAGCTCGTTTACGTCGATTTTGCCGTAAATATCCGTTTCGCCGAGACGGAAATCGCCCTCTATCCTGCACCCCTCGACAAGATCGTTCATTCTGTTTAAGCACTTCAAGAAAGTGGATTTTCCGCAACCCGAAGGACCTATGAACGCCGTAACCTTTTTTTCGGGGATTTCGACGCTTACGTTTTTGAGCGCCTGAAAATCGCCGTACCAAAGATTTGCGTTTTTAACCGATACGTTTTTCCCGAAAACGACTTTTTCGGAAGTTTTATCTTTTCTCATTTTTTGTTTCCCTTTAATTTTTTTTCGAGTTTACCCGAAACCACGCCCGCGAGCGTGTTTAAAATAAGCACTATAATAAGAAGCACGAAAGCCGTAGCGTAGGCTTCGTTTACATAATATCCTTCGCCCGACAGCTTATATAATGCGACGGCGAGCGTCGTTCCGCTGTCCATAACGCCCGTAGGCATAGGCGAAAGCGTGCTTCCCATAGTATACATAAACGGAGCGGACTCCGAAACGACTCTTCCTATCGAAAGAATTATCGCCGAGGTTATCCCGGGGAGCGCGCTCGGAAGAACTATTTTGAAAATCGTCCTTACCTTTCCCGCGCCGAGCGCAAGACTGCCTTCTCTCAGCCCCTCGCCGACGGCTTTCAGACTCTCTTCCGTAGATCTTACTATCGTAGGTAAAAGCATTATCGCTATCGTGAAGCTGCCCGCTAAGATAGAGATTTTATTACCGAACCAGACAACGAAAGTTACCATTCCGAAAAGGGCGTACACGATCGACGGAATTCCGCTCAGAACGTTTATCGCTCCTCTTATGATTTTTACGAAAATACTGTTTTTCTTGGTGTATTCGTTCAAAAAAACCGCCGTCGCGATACCTATCGGAAGGGCGATGACAAGGCTTATGGCAACGGTTATCAGCGTCGTTACGATCGACGGGAATATGCTGATTTTTTCGGCTAAAACGAATTCGCCGAACAAAAGATCCCACTTAACCTGCGGCGCGCCTTTGATAACTATAAACCCTATAATAAACACGAGCGCGAGGCTTGCGACCGCCGAACATACATAGGAAAAATATTTGCCTATTTTCTCGATCCTTATAAGGTGATTGAACGAGCTTAAAAAGCCTATTTCGCGTTTCTTTCCGCCCGTTTTTTTGCCTTTCTTTTCGGTTATAAGCCCTAAAAGGAGGTTTATTATCAGAATGAAAATCAGAAGCACGACGCCCGTCGCAATCAACGCTCCGAGCTGAACTTCGCCCGCGTAGCTCATTTCCATAACGATGTTAGCCGTTAAAACACGGAAGCTTTTGAAAAGCCCGTTCGGGTAATTAACCTTGTTGCCCGCAACCATGATAACCGCCATCGTTTCGCCGACCGCTCTTCCAACGCCGAGGATAAGCGAAGCGACTATACCCGATTTCGCCGCGGGAACGACCACTCTGAAAACGGCTTTTTCGTGAGACGAACCGAGCGACAACGCGCCTTCGTAATAACTGTCGGGGACCGCGTCGATGCTCGTTCTCGAAAGCGACACGACGGTCGGGAGAATCATAAGTCCAAGAACGAGCGACACGGCGAGAAGTCCGCTTCCGCTGCCGTTTGCGGAGAAAACTCCGAGCCTCGGAAGCAGTACGTTCATACCGAAAAATCCGTAGATTACCGACGGAATACCCGCCAATAAGTCGATTATCGCACTAAAAATCTTTTTAATACGTTTGGGACAGAACCTCGAAATAAACACCGCCGTGAACACGCCCGTAGCCCCGCCGAACAGAACCGCGCCGACCGTTGCGAAGATCGAGCCGACGATCATTTTAAGCACGCCGTAACTTCCCGCCAAGGGAAGGGAGTACTTATCGTCCGAATTCGGAGTCCACTCGGTGCCGAACACAAATTTGAAAAATCCTATTTTGCGGAATGCCGGGAGACTTTCGATTATCAGAAAGACGAATATCGCCACAACGCTGATAATGCACAGACCCGCCATAGCGGCAAAAAGCGCTTTGAAAGCGCTTTCTTTTGTTTTTGTTTTATCTATAATCATTTTATCTCGCTGTACTTCGTGATCTTACCGGTGAATATGTCGTGAAGTATCGTCGCGTTTACGTCGCTTATCTTATCGTTGTTTTTGTTTACGATGATCGCGACCGCGTCGAGGCAAAGCGTCGTTTCCGTGTAAGCGTCGTCCGCTTTTGCCGAGCTTGCAAGACCTATAACCGTTCCGTCGGTATCGTTCTTAGCCGCCGTTCTGCCGCCGCTCGAACCGTTGAAGTTGTAATCGAACTTAACGTCTTTTACCATATCTCCGCCGAGAGCGAGGTAGTTCGCAACGAGCTTCTGGATCATTTTTTCCATAGAAGTCGAGCCGATAAGGGAAATATTTCCGCTGAGAGCCGTGGTGGGAACGGTGTAATCCGCTCTCGTATCGAAATCGCTTACCGTAATTCCGCCCGAAGCAAGGATACCCTCTTCCGCGTTTTTACTCATAAGATAGTTGTAGAAATCCTGAGCCGCCGCGCTTAAAGCAACGTTTTTGTTTGTTAAAAGAAGGAACGGTCTCTGAATTTTGTACTTGCCGTCTTTTACGTTCGCTACGGTGGGTTCGACGCCTTCGACTTTCAAAGCCTTAACGCTGTCGTCAACGGAAGCAAGGGAAATGTAACCGATTGCCGTTTCGTTCTGAGAAACTTTGGTTCTTACAAGACCCGTGTCTTTAAGTTCTTCGGCGGTGTCTACCGCGTCTTTCGCGTCGAGATTTACATATTTATCGAACGCTTCTCTCGTGCCGCTTGCCGCTTCTCTCATTACGACGAGGATGTTCTTTTCGGTCGTAGACGAACTGCCGTTACCGCAAGCGGTAAATGCCATACAAGATATGCAGGCAACTATGCCCGCAATGATTGCCATCAATTTTCTTTTCATTTTTTTCTTTCTCCTTTTTTGTTTTACAACCGTATTATAACCCATAAAAAAAAGTTTAACAGGCAAAAAAAGGTAAAGTTAATGTAAAGTTTTCGTAAAGTCGGAAATCTTTCGCAAATAAAAAAATTGCGCGGCGGGAAATCCGTTTTCGGAATTTTCCGCCGCGCGCGCAATATATAATGATATTTATTCTTTATATTTATTCTCTGAAAAACAAGTCTCTGGTATAAATCTTATCCAAAACGTCTTTAAGATCTTCCGTATATCGGTTTGCGATTATAACGTCCGAAATACTCTTGAACTCGTCGAGATTTTTTATGACCCGACTGTTGAAAAAGCTGTCCTCTTTCATAGTCGGCTCGTAAACGACGACTTCTATACCTTTCGCCTTTATTCTTTTCATAACGCCCTGAATGGAAGACTGGCGGAAATTGTCGCTGTTGGCTTTCATCGTAAGGCGGTAAACGCCGACAACTTTCGGGTTTTTCTTTATGATCTGCTCCGCAATGAAATCCTTTCTCGTGGTGTTGGCTTCTACGATCGCCGAAATGAGGTTCTGCGGAACGTCGGCATAATTGGCGCGAAGCTGTTTGGTGTCTTTCGGAAGACAATACCCGCCGTAACCGAACGAGGGATTGTTGTAGTAATCGCCTATTCTCGGGTCGAGCGAAACGCCCTCTATTATCGACTTTGTATCGAGACCTTTAAGCTCGGCGTAAGTGTCGAGTTCGTTGAAATAAGCGACTCTGAGAGCTAAATATGTATTTGCGAAAAGCTTTATCGCTTCGGCTTCCGTAAGGTGAGTAAAAAGAACGTCTATCGGGCGTTTTATCGCGCCTTCTACCAAAAGATCGGCAAATTTTTCGGCGGATTTTCTCATCTTTTCGTCGTCTTTCGGGACGCCTACCACTATTCTGCTCGGATAAAGATTATCGTAAAGAGCGTGACCTTCGCGCAAGAATTCGGGACTGAAAATAATATTTTCGGTGTCGTATTTTTTGCGGACGCTTTCCGTGTACCCGACGGGTATAGTCGATTTTATAACCATAACCGCGTTTTTATTGACCTTTAAAACCTGTTCTATAACGCTTTCCACGGCGGAAGTGTCGAAATAATTCTTCTCGGGGTCGTAATTCGTCGGCGCGGCGATTATGACGTAATCGGCGTTTTTATAGGCTTCGTCGCCGTCCAACGTGGCAACGAGATCGAGAGGTTTTTCCGAAAGAAATTCCTGAATTTCCTTATCGACGATAGGCGATTTCTTTTCGTTTATCATTTTGACTTTCTCGAGAACGATATCCACCGCTTTTACTTCGTTATGCTGAGAGAGAAGGGTTGCCAGCGACAAACCCACATATCCCGTTCCTGCAACAGCTATTTTCATATATTTTAATCTCCTTGGTTTTATTTGTTTTATATCGCGATTGATTTTTCGCGTTGAAATCAACGCAAAAATTAACCGTAAAAGCCTTTGTACCAGACCGCAAATCTGCGAAGCCCCTCTCTTAAATCCGTACTCGGTTTAAAGCCGAAATCCTTTTCGAGTTCGCTCGTGTCCGCGTAAGTTACGGGAACGTCTCCCGCCTGCATGGGAACGAGTTTTTTATGCGATTCGAAATCGTAATCTTCGGGTAAAACTCCCGCTTTTACGAGTTCTTCCTGCAAAATCTTAACGAATTCGAGAAGATTTTCGGGATGATTGTTACCGATATTATACACCTTGTAAGGCGGCACAGGCAATCCGTCTTCGCCGACTTTCTTTTCCGGCGCGTGTTCGGCAACACGTTTTATACCCTCTACGATATCGTCCACATAAGTAAAATCACGAAGACAATTTCCGTAATTGAAAATCTCGATTGTCTTACCCCGAATAAGCTTGTCCGTAAACCCGAAATACGCCATGTCAGGTCTTCCCGCAGGTCCGTAAACGGTGAAAAACCTGAGTCCCGTGGACGGAATGTTATAAAGTTTGCTGTAAGCGTGAGCCATAAGCTCGTCGGTTTTTTTCGTAGCGGCGTAAAGCGAAACGGGCGTATCGGTTTTATCCTCGGTGGAATACGGAATTTTCTTGTTGCTCCCGTAAACGGACGAGGACGAAGCATAAACGAGATGTTCAATACCTTTTTCCCCGTTATCGTAAGAATGTCTGCAAGCCTCTAAGATATTATAGAAACCTATAACGTTGCTTTCTATATAAACGTCGGGATTGGTAATCGAATATCTCACGCCCGCCTGAGCCGCGAGATTTATCACGATATCGAACGAATAATCTTTAAAAAGCCTGTCTATAAGTTCTTTATCGGCTATACTGCCCTTTATAAAACGCCATTTCGAACCGCTTGTTTTTGCGGCGTTTTCAATCTCTCCGAGCCTGAAATTTTTGATCGAAACGTCGTAATAATCGTTTAGATTATCGACGCCGATTATTTCCGCGCCGCTTAAAGAAGTTATAAGTCGTTTAACGAGATTGCCGCCGATAAAACCCGCCGCTCCCGTTACGAGTATTTTTTTACCGTTTAATTTTTCCATGTTTTTCTCACTGTTTTTTCTTGCGGAACTTCTCTTTAAGATAACTTATGATAAAATTCCACGATTTATTTTTTGTAAGAACGGACAAGGCTATGTAAATAATTATTCCCGTAAGCACCTGCGCCGTCAGTTTCAAATATACGCTAAAATCGATAAACTCGAACAGATATACGATCGCGCCCATTACAAGAGACATACCTATCGCAGGACACATATCGGAAAGCTGTTCTTTAAAGCCGTAACCTATAAGGACTTTCGCCGAAATAAGAAAGCATACGAGGCTCACCGCCGTGCATACGAGCGAAAACAAAGCTATCCATAAAACGCTTTGAAGAACGAAAACGCTCACGATAACGCTCGCTATTCCAACCACGTTTATCGAAACGATAATCCAGAACACTATTCCGCTTCTGCCTATCGCAAGAAGCGCCTGATGACACGCCGTTTCAATCGGTCTCGTTAAATACGAAAAACAGAAAATAATTATGAACGGAACAGCCGCCGCCCATTTTTCAGTTAAAACGACGGTAACAAAATCGTCCGCAACCGCCGCAAACCCGATAAGGAGAGGACATAAAAGATAACAACCGATCATAACGCATTTTCTCAATATTTTTGTCAGTTCATATAGGTTGTCCTGTTCTCTCGAAAGCGCGGGAAGCAAAACCTTTGTAAGAGCCGAATTGATGTTGCCGACGATAAGCGACGGATATTTACGCCCCTGATCGTAATACGCAAGATCCGCCGAACCGAAAACTTTTCCCACGATAAGGCTTCGTATATCGCCTTCAAGCGTGAAAATAAGCTCTGTACACAATACTTTTCCGCCGAAAGAGTAAATCTCTTTCGCTTTCGTTTTTGAAAACTTAAATCCCGGATTCCACCCGCCCACAAACGCAAGGACGATAGTGTCTATCGCGGTATTCGTTAAATACTGACATACAAGCGCCCACACGCCACAGCCTGAATACGCCATTATAACGCCGACAATGCAGGAAACTACCGTTCCGAAAAGCGTTGATATAAAAAACTTTCTAAACTGCATTTCGCGCTGAACATGGGCTTGCTGAATGGTATTGAGCGAAGTTAAAATAAGCCTTATACCAAGCACCCTTATCACAGGTCGCAATACGGGCATTTTATAAAAATCGGCAACAAAAGGCGCAATGATAAATAACACGCAATACAAAACGACCGACATTACGAGGCTTAGAATAAATGCCGTGTCGTAATCTGTTTTATCAACCTCTTTTTTCTGAACTATCGCCGCTCCGAAGCCACTCGTCACAAAAACGTTACATATAGTAATGAATACCATAACGATCGAAACCGCGCCATAGTCCTCGGGCAGGAGAATTCTCGCTAAGATTATTCCGACGAGTGCGGACACGAGCTGTGCCGATATTCTTTCGGCAAAAGCCCAAAAAACGCCTCCCGTTATATTTGAAACTTTATCTTTTTCCATACTTTAAAAGCAGCCGTCCGCTCCCGGATCTTTTTCGTCCGAAACTTTTTTGTATATTTCGATCAACTTATCGGTAACGACACTCAGATCAAACTCGCTTAGATCTCCGCCGTTTTTCGCAACACTTTTTCCAAGAAGTAATTTCGCCCATTCTTCGTCGGAAGCTTCGAGCGGTAAAGAAAAACAATTATCGTTTTTTATTACATCCCGCGGAACTCCGAGGGAAGCGACGCATCTTACACCGAGAGTCTGCGCTTCGACCAAGACAAGCGAAAAACTTTCATTAAAAGACGGAAAAACCAAAGCATCAAAACACGCCGTTATCCGTGCAGAATCGTCTCTTATGCCCATAAACTTAACATAATCGTTAAGCCCGTAAATTTCCGCGAGGTTTTTAAGCTCTTCCGTTCTCTTTTCATCTCCGCCGCCAACCAAAATAAGATAAGAATTTTCTTTTTCCTTATGAAGAGCATTAAAAACAGAAAAAACCTTTTCGTGATTCTTAACGGGATTAAATCTTCCGACATGTCCTAAAACGAACGCATCTTCGGGAACTCCTATCGTCGGCAGAAATTCATCTCTCCTGTAAGCCTCTCTTCTTATTTTTGAAAGATTGACGGCGTTAGGCAAACGGTAAATGTTGTCCGTTTTAAAATGCAAACGTATATCCTTTTCCATTTGTTCTGTAAGCGCGAGAAAGATAAGCCCGTTGTTTGCCATATCCCGTAAAATCCCACCGCTTTTTTTCGTCATCATTTTAAGCGCCCTTTCCACATTTGCGTGGAAGGAAAACACAATTTTATTTATGGGGAAATCCACCCCGTAAAACCTTTTTGGATCGGTATGAATATGCGTAATATCCGGTTTTTCCCGAGCGATAATATCGTTTAAAATCTTTCGATGATTTTTAAGTTTATTTATTACTCTTACCGCAAATTTTCCTATCTTTCCTTTCGGAGCGGCTTTATCGAGAGCATATATTTTTATTCCCTCATCGTCAAGTCTTTTTTCGAGAAAAGAACCAACCGTTTGATTTACGACAAGAACGATTTCAACGCCTTTTTCTTTGAGCGCAATGAGGTATTCGGTAACTATCGTTTCCGCCCCGCCGATAACGAGCGAATGTATGTAATACAATACTTTCATATTAGTTGCCCCATATAAAACCATACGGCAAAATCGCAGTTGCCCCCGAGAGCATAATATACGCCAACCCTATAAGCGCAATTGCGAGAATGGTCTTCGTGATAAAAGTTTCCTTTGCAAAGCATTCTGCAATAAGCGGAAGCAAAACAAGCGAAAAAACCGAATAAAAGCAAACTATTCTTCCGAACAAAGCCATCGAATAGGCACAGCTTTGCAATATCGCCGCAAGAGCGATTGCTTTAACGCTGAGCAAATATTTCTCCCCGACTCGCGGAACAACGAAATACAACCCGAAAAAAAGAAGAACGTTAATATAAACAAGCCCGAGATACGAACCGCCTTGAAGATCATATTTACTTCCGATATAATTCGAATATTTCGGAAATATCTCAATGAGCCATTCGATTATTCGTCTCGAAAAAAAGAACAGGACAAGTTCCACAGCAATCACAACGGCAAGAAACAACCATCTTCTTTTTTTTATTTTTAAAAGGTTTACGAAATAAAGCAACACCATAACAAGCGCTGTTTTATGAAAAAACGCGGCTACGGCGCAAACTATGAGATACCTTACTATTTTCTTTTCTTCCACAAAACGAATTCCGCAAAGACAAATCGATATCGCTATCATCTGTCTGAAAATTCCGAGACTGTATGCAAACAGACCGAACGCAAAGTATGTGAGAACGGACAAAAACGGATCGGTCGAATATCGATTTATAAAAATAAACAACGGAATGTAAATTATAGCGGCTATTACAAACAGAAAAGCCGTCGAACCAAGCCCTAAAAACGCACAGAGTTTGGTGAGAAGAAAATACCCCCACTCGTAGTTGTAAGGATATACTCTCGCCGAAGTTAAGATTTCCCCTCTCGGCATTTTCTTATAATAATCGAGCGCGGCAAGATATGTTTTCGTATCGGCGCCGATATTAAGCGCGCGAAACCCTGCAAACAAAATGAATTCAAGGCAAATCAAAGAACAGAACAAACTTTTTTGTTTCTTCCTTTCGGTCGGAGCGTCCGCTCCGCATAAATACGCCTTGCCGTTTTCTTTTTGTCCGATAAGCAGGAATATGAGCCATTCGACCGTTATTAAGAAAATAAATAAAATGATATATGTCATTTCCGGACCCTTGTTTACAAATTTTTCGCCGATTCGCTTATCTTCGGCGATTTTCGATTAGTCTTTAAAAATAAGCTTTATAAAATCGTCAACCGTGGATTGAACGTCATAGCGACAACCGACGAGTTTTTCCCCGAACGAACTCCTGTCAGTCTCTTCCGTAGTTTTTTCGATCGCCTTTTCCGCCCAGACAGACGGATCGTCTTTCAACGATAAATAATCTACAATCCCCGTAACGTTCGCCTCGCGGGTTATCGAATCGGATATAACGCACGGAAGCCCCGTCGCCTGAGCTTCGATAACCGTGTTCGGCATTCCCTCGTAAAAAGACGGAAAGACAAAAACATCCATTGCCGAAAGAAGGGCGGGGACGTCCGATCTGACGCCCGTAAAAATAACGTTATTCCTTATCCCGAGCTTTTCGATTTCCTCTTTTATCTGCTTTTCGAGTTCGCCTTTGCCTACGAGTATAAGAACGCTGTTCGGCTCTTTTTTTAAGATTTCGGCATAAATTTTAAGCAAAAACGTATGGTTTTTCTGATAACTGAATCTTCCTATATGCCCTATTGCCTTAACATTGTCCGAAATCCCGAATTCCTCGCGGATTTCCCTTCTCGCCGCCGCCGAAAATTTATAGACGTTCACGTCCACGGCGTTATGTAAAACTGCAACTTTGCCTTTTTTATAAGCCCTTTCCCCGAAAGTATATTTCGCCGCCAAATCGGACGGCGCGATTTTTACATCGACGTATTTCGTGTACAGAATTTTGCCGATCATATGAGCCGCAAGCGATTTCAGCGTTCCGCCGTCGCCCGAGTTGGACGATCTCGCCGCGCAAACCTTCGCGCCCGCTTTTTTGGCTATCTTCAAGTCCATAAACCCCATAGCCGAGGAAGTTATCCTCAAAACGTACTCGTAGCCGTTCTCTTTCACGACTTTATAGAGCTTTTTTTTGAATTCGCTCAGCGACGCTGATTTTTGCGGTATGCGATAAAATTTCCCACCGAGAGAAGTTATTTCTTTTTCGTAAAAACACTCCTCTTTGGCGTTTATGCAGAAATCGAACTGATATTTCGTCCGGTCTATCGCACGATAAACTTTCATAAGAAAGGTTTCCGCCCCGCCGGCGTTCATACCGCTTATAATACATAATAAGCGTTTCATTTATTTCTCTCTTCCACTTTTTTTATAATCTCATTCACAAGCTTGTCCGGCTCATAACGTTTTGCTTCCGAAATACAATTTCTCCGCATTTGTATCAAAGCGTGATAATTATCCGCCATCCGGATTAAAGCCGAATACAAATCTTTAATTTCATCGTTAGGATAAACAATACCTGTTTGATAGTTGCAAATCAACTCGGAATTCGATTTCCAGTCGGTTGCTATTACCGGCACTCCAGCGAACAAAGAGTCTATAATAGTCCCGGGAAACCCTTCGCCTTCCCAATACGTCGGAAATAATAACGCGAAATAATTTTTGATAATTTCCACGCTTTTATTATAAGGGATAATTCCTTTATACGAAATCTCCGAGTTCGACGATTTTAACAATTTATTAAAATCGTTTTTATACCCCTCGTCGATAGCTCCGTATATATCCAAAGAGAAAATAACATCGTTTTTTTCTTTGTTAACCGCCTCTACCGCTTTTACAGCATCTTCGATCCCTTTTTCTTTCACGACTCTGGAAAAGGTACATAAAGGGTAAGGCTTTACAAAATCTTCTTTCAGATCTTTGATGTCAATAATTTGCAAATCCTTGAAATTGTATAATTGTTCCGCATTTTTTACGCCTGACCGATTAAGTTCTTCCAACATCAATCGTGTTTCCACCCAATTGACTTTAAACGAATTCAAAATGTTTACATGTTTTTTGCTTTGTTTAGCATAGTTTACTGCACAGCTTCCTATCACATCGTGATAAACGCGAACTTTAAACACCTTTGAAAAAAAAGATAATAGCGGAAAGAAAAATTTAGCGCCATTGCGAGAAACCAAAATAAACACATCCTTGCAACGCAGTAACATAAAGATTGTACGAATAAACAATCTGACGGGATGTCTATTTCGATCTCCGGTATTTATCTCAAAAATTTTCCAATCGGTATTTTTTTTTAAGGCAGACAGTAAGGTCATAGTTTTTATTGTTTGCCCGTCTGCCGAATTTCCGATACTACCGATTACTCCTACTTTCTTTTTCTTCATCGTTTTCTGTTTTTCCTTAACTGACTTGTTTGTATCAATAATTTACATAAATACGAGGAACCCTCTTTGATATATCGCAGATAATTTCGTAACCGATCGTTCCGATTGCTTTCGCCATTTCATCTGCGCCTAAATACATATCCCCGCTCTCTCCTATCAAAACAGCTTCATCTCCGACGCAAACTTCCGGTATATCGGTGACATCAACCATCATTTGATCCATACAGATTTTACCGATAATACGGGCTTTTTTTCCATGTAATAGAACAAAACCCGAATTTGAAAAAGCTCTGCTGTATCCATCGGCATACCCTGTGGTTAAAGTCGCCAAAACCATATTCCGATCTGCCCGGAACGATCTGCCGTAACCCACAAATTCCCCTTTATATATTTTTTTTACCATTGAAACAGCCGACTTCCAGGTTAAAGCGGGATGTATTCCGCTCGGCATATGATGCTGTTCGCCCGGTTGTAAACCATATAACATTATACCCAATCTTACAAAATTACCGACATCGAAGTAAGGAGTAAACCGATTTGCCCAATATAAACCGCCCGCGGAATTATAGCAATGAATAAACGGCATATTAAACTCTTTAATTTTTTCGACGATTGACGAAAACTTGCGGATTTGCATTCGCGTAAATTCCGAATCGTCGGCATCTGCGCTATCAGCCACGCTTAAATGTGTAAAAACTCCTACAATATCAAGTTTCTCTCTGTATTTATCGATAATCTCAAAGCATTCGTTTGCAAAATCTCCGTTCAGACCAATTCTGTTCATTCCCGTATCGATTGCGAATTGACAACGGATTTTTATCCCTTGACAGGCAAAATCGCGAGCGTGTTCTTCGGAAACGATTGTCTGAATAATATTTTCATTCTTCAAAAGAGAAGCAAACCGAGGATCCGTATAACCGAGAATCATTATTTCAGATTTAATACCGTTATCACGAAGTCTGACAGCTTCATCAATGTTTGAAACGGCAAAAGCCGAAACGTTACATTTTTCTAACAACTTCGCAATACGAACATCACCATGCCCATATGCATCCGCCTTAATTACGGCGATTATATTCATAGACTCCGACAATGAATCTTTGTAAACTTGCAGATTTTGCTCAATTTGTTTCAGATTTATCTCTACCCACGATCTTCTTTCAATTGTATCCCTGTATTCTTCCATTATTCTATCTTCTTAAAAGGACTCTTATATTTTTCATCGTTTAACAGCTCGTCGATATTCAACATTTTTCCCCATTCCGTATCAAAACGTTCCGGATCAAACGGCATCATGCCTCCGCTTGGAGTAAATGTTAATTCCGCAAAATAATATTTTTTTTCGATAACGAAAAAGTCCACGCGAACAAAAGGAAAGTCTTCACACAAAACCTTTGCGTCTTCAAGCATTTTATCGAAAAAAATCGGCAATGTCACACTCGGAATATCCGTATAATCCGTTCGTACCAAAGGCATTTTTTTGCCGTCAAGATAAAAGAAACCTATTCGAGCTTCTCTGTCGTGAATAAGATCCGAGGAAACGTATATATATTTAGGTTCTCCGTTAAAACAGAAAAACTTGTAATCCGTTATACACTCGCCCAAAAATTCCTCGCAAATAATTTTACGGGGCTTTATCAACGAATAATGTCTCTCAATATTAAAGGCTCCGAAATCTTCTTTTAACCATTTATTTAATTGTTTTATTGTTTTTACCTTGTCTAACTTATCTTTGTCCGGGACTAAAATATTATAAGCGCATCCGTGATTACATTTTAAAACAAAACTTTTCGGAAGCTCATTCCAATTTATCTCTTCCGCATTATTCCATACGCCTAACAACGGAACGCATTTATCATTCAATCCTTTCTCTTGTAAATAAGAACGAACCGCATACTTGTCGGCGCATTTAACAACGATCGGCATACGCGGATACGCATGAATCTTCATCCATTGTATTTTTTCGTTGAAAGTTTTCGGATTTTTTAAATCGACTTTCTTTTTTAACACAACCCTTGTGTAAAACTTCGATATTTTTTCCGGAGCAAACAGCTTGGCTGCAAGTAATTGACATTTACGTCTTAATTTATAAATAATCGAGCTTCTTTTCATCTCTTAATTCTCTTTTCGTAATTTTTCTTTTTCAGAACGCCGTAGAACATATTTCTGCAAGCGAACCAGAACGCGACAAGCGCGCATTTTTCGTCGCAGTAATGAAACAAATCGTAATGACTTTTAAGCTTTTTGGAAAGCTTGTCGTGCGAAATCGATTTTTTACGAACTCTGTATTTCGCAAGATTTTCTTTAAGCAGATAACAATTTGCTTTTTTGCAAAGTTTAAGCAAAATCGCGTAGTCGTTGTTCTTTTTTATGTCCTTTATCTGCACTTCCCCGAAGTACTTCGCGCTGTACATAAACGTAAGACAACCGGGGTAACCGTAGCGGTACATTTTTCCCTTCGTAACTTTTTTCGGTCCCGAAACGTAAACGCCGAGCGGCTCGGAGTCTTCGTCGATTTTCTCGTATTCATGATAAGAGAACACATAGCCGTTGTCGTTCATAAACTTAATCTGACGTTCAAGCTTTTCGGGCGTCCACAAATCGTCGGAATCGAGAAAGGCTATCCACTCTCCCTCGGCTTTTCTTAACGCGAAGTTTCTCGCAAGCGCCGCGCCGCCGTTCTTTTCGAGTTTGAAATATTTCACTCGTTCGTCCGCCGTAAAAGGTTGAACCTTTTCGTCCGTTTCGTCCGACGAGCAATCGTCGACGATTAAAAGTTCCCAGTTTTCGTAAGTTTGCGCGAGAACGGATTTTATCGAGTCTTCTATAAAACGCGCCGTGTTCCAGGACGGCATTATTATCGAAACCAGTCCGTCTTTCATATCTTTATCCCTCTCATTCTTTTGTTCCGGTCAATTCGTCCGTTTCTTTTGTTTCGGTAAATCCGTCGTTTTTTCCGGCTTTGGCAGTTTCCTCTTTATCGCCGCCGAATACGGCGAAAACGGTTTGAAACATAGTTTTTATATCCCGAAAAAACCCGTAATTCCGAACTTCTTCGAGATTGTATTTCATCTTTTCGGGAAGTATTTCTCCGACATAAACCTTGTCCGTATCTTCCGCGCCGTTTAAAAGTCGGGCTTCGTCCTTATATCTGATGCTCGCAATGCTCGTAACCCCGGCGGGAAGAAGCAAAGTAGCTTTCATTTCGTCCGAATATTTTTCGACATATTTCGGGACTTCCGGACGAGTGCCGACGAAAGTCATCGTTCCTCTGAAAACGTCTATAAGCTGACAAAGCTCGTCTAAGCGGAATTTTCTGATAAACTTCCCCACCCTCGTAACTCTCGAATCGTTATCGACGGTTACAAGCGAGCCTTTGTCGGCGTTTTGCGTCATCGAGCGGAATTTGAAAATTCTGAAATGCTTTCCGTACTGCGTCACCCTTTCCTGACGATAAAAAACAGGTCCTTTGCTGTCGATTTTTATCGCGACGGCAAGAATAAGAAACAGCGGGACAAGCAAAAGAAGCATCACTGCCGAAACGACTATGTCGAAAATCCGCTTGTTAAAAAGCGAAAACTGCTTTTTTGCGAGTATATCGTAATACGGTCGCACTGCGTCCGTCTGCATTTCGGCGGGAAGCTTCTCCCATTTTTTTATAAGCATCAAAGCCACTCCCGATCAAAGGTATTCCCGCAAAATTCCGATAAAATTATCTATAACGTATTTCGCCTGTTCGTCCGTAAGGCAAGTGTGAAGCGGCAGGGTTATCTCGTGAGCGAAATGCTCGTATGCGTTCGGATAATCCTTTATGTCGAACCCGAGATTTTTATAGGCGGTGTGCATGGGAAGGGGTTTATAATGCACGTTGCAGGCAATTTCCCTTTCCGCCATTTTGTTTATTATTTCGCCGCGCTGCTCGTAGGTTATCCCGGGAATTTCCGTGATATACAAATGCCCGGACGAGCGGTAATCCTTTCCGCAGTCTTTCCCGTAATGTGGCAAAGTTTTGACGCCGAGCGGCTTTAAAGCCGCGTCGTAACGCCCGATAAGCTCCTCGCGGCGACGGAGCATACCCGGGTAACGCTCGAACTGTTTCAAGCCTATCGCGGCGACGACGTCGGTCATATTGCATTTATACCACGTTCCGACGATGTCATACTCCCACGCGCCGAGCTTGGTTTTCGCGAGCGCGTCTTTGGACTGCCCGTGGAGCGAAAGAAGCTGCAATTTATGGTAAATTTCCTCATTGTCTATTCCGTCGATCGTCCGCCAGGTGAGCGCGCCGCCTTCCGCCGTCGTGAAATTTTTAACGGCGTGGAAGCTGAACGACGAAAAATCCGCGACAGAACCTATCATTTTACCGTGATATGTCGCGCCGAAAGCGTGAGCCGTATCCGCGCAGATCGCTATTCTTCCTATCGCGCGCTGAATATCGTTCGAGGGTTTAAAAAGGCTTTTTTTGCGTTCGACTATCTCAAAAATACGGTCGTAATCGCAAGGAACGCCGCCGAGATCAACGGGAATTATAACCTTTGTCTTATCGGTTATCGCCCTTTCGAGCGCGTCGTAATCCATCTCCAAGCTGTCGGTTTGAGAATCTATGAGTTTAAGCGTTGCCCCGACGTGGCAAACGACCGAAGCCGAAGCCGTGTATGTATAAGCGGGAACGATAACCTCGTCGCCCTCTCCTATCCCGAGAACTTTGAGCGCCATTTCGGCGCATGCCGTCTGCGAATTGAGGCACACGCACTTTTCCGTGCCAACCCATTCCGCGATTTCTTTTTCAAGCTGTTTGGTGCGAGGTCCCGTGGTTATCCAACCCGATCTCAACGCCTCAGCAACTTCCTGTATTTCAAGCTCGGATATATCCGGGGGAGAAAACGGTACTTTCATTATGTCGTCTCCTTTTCTGTTTCGTTTTGCTTTTTTTCGACACGAAACAAAGCCATGCCGGACAATAATAAGCATTATAAGTATTATAACATTATATTATTGTAAAAACAAGCGATTTGAGAGGTTTTGATTATTTTTTTGACGTCCGGTTCGGGGAAAATTCCGCATTGCCTGAATAATTACCGGCACTTTTTTGCTTTTCGCTCGGCATATTTTTTCGCCGAAAACTCGGCGATTGCCATAAAAAAGCTCGTTAATCGACTTATAGAGCCACTTTTGCCGTTTTATATAAAATGCGGGCGCACGGCTGTGCCGTGCGCCCGCAAATCGATTTCGTATTGTATTTTTATTATATTCTTATCTTTTTAAGCGGAGTCGCGTACAACAAAACCGTTCCGCCTATCGCTCCTACGGTTGCCTGCAATATCTCGAAAGGAAGCTTCATTATAGCGTATTCCAAAGTGCTGTAAACAAAAATTTTGCCGAGCGTGTACCCGCCGACCATCATGACCGCGCCGACCGCAACCCCGACTATTGCCCGCCAAAGCTTCGGAAGTTCCCCTTTTCTCCACCCGTCCGCAATCAGCGATATCGCAACGGCTTGCAATCCGTGGGTGACGAGTGAAACGAACATGGGCGTGGGATAGAAAATCGCGTCGCCGATAAACGCCCCCACTCCGCCGACGATAAACGCAGAAATCGGATCCAACAAAAGCGAAGCGAAACATATCGCCACGTCGTTCAGATAAATTTTTCCGCCCGGCACAGGCACGCCGAACGAACTAAGCACTATGTTGAGCGCGGTAAACATTGCCGTAACGCACAATTTTTTTGTGGTGAATTTCATTTTTATAAAATCCTTTGACTTTTTTCTTCAAACAGTATATCATAAATTTGAGCATATAAAAATACCCAAAACAAGATTATTTTATAAGGTCAGATTATGAAAAAGAAATACGAAGAGATATACGAAAAACTGCGTGACGACATAGTCGACAAAACGCTCCGTTACGGGCAGAAAATCCCGTCGAAAAGGGTGTGCGCGGAAATGTTTTCTGCGAGCGTCATAACCGTCGAACACGCCTACGAACTTCTCGAAAGCGAGGGATATATCGAGCCGAAAGCAAGGAGCGGTTACTATGTTTCTTATCTCGAATCGAGCGTTATAAAGGAAGCCGAAACCCGTAATTTTCCCCGCGACTTTCCTTGTGATTTTTCTTATGATCTTATCAAGTCCGAAACAAACCGCGAATATTTCCCGTTCACCGTTTTCGCTTCCTCCGCGCGCTCCGTTTTAAACGATTTCGGCGAACAAATCTACGAAAAATCGGGTGCGGGCGGGCTTCCGCGGCTGAAAAAGGCGGTTGTCGATTATTTGAAAACAAGCCGAAACGTTACGGCGAAAGAAAAAAACGTCATAATCGGCTCGGGCGCGGAATATCTTTACGGAATTATCGCCGAACTTATCGGTAGCGACAAAACGTTCGCCGTGGAAACTCCGTCTTACGGCGTTATCGAGAAAATTTATCTGCAAAGCGGCGCGAAAGTCGAAAAATTAAGGCTCGGAAAAGACGGTATTTTATCGGAAGAATTAAGCGGTTCCAAAGCCGACGTACTGCACGTTACGCCGTACCGAAGCTTTCCCACGGGCGTTACCGCCTCCGCTTCGAAACGCGCGGAATATCTTTTTTGGGCGAAAAAAAACGGCTCGCTTATCGTCGAGGACGATTACGAGTCCGAATTTTCGCTTTCGGCAAATTTAACCGAAACATTGTTTAAAAACGCGAGCGACGAAAACGTGATTTACGTCAACACTTTTTCGAAAACGATTTTTCCCTCGCTAAGAACGGCGTATATGATCCTGCCCGACCGCTTAGCGGAAAAATACTACGAAGAATTCGAGGGATATTCCTGCCCCGTGCCGTCCTTCGAACAGCTTATAGTCGCCGAGATTTTAAACGGCGGCGCGTTCGCGCGGCACATCAACAGAGTTCGCAGAAACCGCCGCAAAGCTCTTTCATCAAACAACGCCGACGATCCCGAATAATCCGTTTCGGGTTGCGGGGTTAGCCGCAAAACATAAACCCCGCGAAAGTTACGTCGCCCCAGATATCTTTCAGGAGTTTCCCATTGATATAGGCGTGATTTTCAAAGTCTTCTCTTGTCCGATCTTCCTGCTGCATAGTTTCCGAGCATAAAACGATAACGTTTTCGTCCTTGAAAAACACCTCATAAGAAACGCCTTTGTAAGTGAAAAGCATTTCGCTGTAAAAGAAAAGTCCGTTCACAAACTCCCTGAACGTCGCCTTGAACGGCGTTCTTTTTTCATACTGCTCGCGAGCTGTTGTCGGAGAAACAAGCATAGGATAACTTATACCGAGCTGCCGTTCGAATTTTTCTTCGTCCTTGCTGAATCTCCACCCGCAATTTTTACATTCGCCGTTTCCGAACTCATCCTCGAGTGCGGCTTTCCCGCAAATCGAGCATTTAACAACCCTGTTTTTCGCGTACGGATCTTTATATTCGAAGAATTTAAAATCGTTTTGTTTATCCGTTTCATACTCACTCATCTTTTTTGTCATTCATTCTCTCCTTTTTATTTGAAATTCTCAACAACATACTCCTTAAATAAGATAAAACTTCTCTCACAATTACATTATAACACATTTTCAGACAACAAAAAAGCCGACATTTGCTATTTCTGCAAAAATGTCGACTTTTTATCTTGGTGCAAGTAACAGGGATCGAACCTGCACGGGATTACCAATAGATCCTAAATCTATCGCGTCTGCCAATTCCGCCATACTTGCGTTTTACCGCATTTGAAATGCGGTTTTTTATTTTAAATCATAGCCGCAAATCGGCGGCTTTTTCGATATTTCCGCGATATTCTCTTTATTTGACCTTTACGAAATTACCTATCGTCTGATCGACCGATTCGATATAAACGAACGTGTTCGGAAATTTCTTGATTATCCTCTCGAAATCGGCGACCTGATGCGAATTTACGATACAGATAAGCACTTCCTTATCGTGGTGTTTGTAAATACCCACGCCGTGAAGCCTCGTTGCGGAGTGTTTGAGCGTGTGAGTTATCTCATATTCCAGTTCGTCGCACTGATCGGTTACGATAGTAAATTTGCAGGCGTGTTTAAGACCCGAAATAATTCTGTTGCCGACAAAGCTCGAAACGAACGCATACAAAACGCAAAGGCAAACGGGTTTGTAATCGTAAACCATAACGCCGTCCACCTCCTGCCCGAACACGAAATAGCTCGCCAAAGCGACGATCGCGTTCATAACGAACGTGACGTAAAAGAAATTCCATTCAGGTCTGATTTTGCTGAGATACTTCGCCAGAATATCCGTTCCGCCCGTAGACGAGTTGTTTTTGACCGAAAATCCGATACAAAAACCCATAATAAGCCCGGCTATGAGCGCGGGATAAATGGTGTCCACGCCTTTGGACTCGTAAACAAACGGTTTTAACGCCTCGCTCACCGTTTCGACCTTGGTTAAAAGAAGGAAAACAAGCGAGTAAGACAGCGAAAACTCCAACGTTTTCACGGCAAAAATTTTGTCTATCTTAAAGTACGCGAAAACGCAGAGAGGAATGTTTATGAGAAGTGCCACATAAGAAACATATTCCGTCTTTTTCAGAACATGCTGAACCATTACCGCGATACCGTTCACTCCCGACGGAGCAAAATTGTTGGGAACGACAAAAAGCGCGTAATCGAACGCGAGAAGCGTGCCTAAAAGCACGGGATATATATACGTTAAAACGTCAGATAACTTAACCTTTTTCATATAGACTTAACGCCCGTCGTTTCTTTTTTGCGGGCGCGGATATTACAAAATTACGATATAAAATTACGATCGCCGCGATTTATTAACGCGTTTTTCAGTTTTGAAACGCTTTGTCGTTTATAAAAGCGTTTACTTTTCCTTTGTCGATAACCACGAAAGCAAAACTTTTTTTGGGAGAATACTCGTAAAGACAGCCGGGATTTACAAGCGTTATTCCGTCCTTTTCGTAAATTTCGGCGACGTGCGTATGCCCGTAAAAAACAAGAGTCGCCCCGAGCTGTTTCGCTCGCCTTAAAAGTTTTTCCCGTCCCTGTTTCACGCCGTAATTATGCCCGTGCGTGGCAAAGATTTTCACGCCCTCGATCTCGGTGAGGATTTCGGTTTCGGCTTCGCTCGTACCGTAATCGCAATTTCCGTGAACCTGAAAAACCTTATCTTTAAGCGCGTAAGCGTAATCGATGAAATCGTCGTAATAATCGCCGAGGTGAAAAACGTAATCGTTTTCCATAATCACGTTTGCGATTTTTTTGAGCGCGGATTTGTTTCTGTGCGTATCGGATAAAACGAGAATAGTCTTCATAAACCCCTCAATAAGTCGATTAACGCGCGTTTTCTGTGGCTGACGGAATTTTTTTCTTCGCTCGAAGCCACCCCGAAAGACTTATGCAGATCGTCCGAAATAAAAAGCGAATCGTAGCCGAAACCGTTCGAACCTTCTTCTTTAAAAGCGATAGTTCCGTAAGTTTCGCCTACGCCTTTTACTATTTCTCCGTTTGTTTTATAAAGTACTACGACCGAAACGAATTTAGCCTTTCTGTTCTCTTTGCCTTCGAGTTCCTTTAAAAGTTTTGCTCGGTTTAAAGCGTCGTCTCCGTGACTCCCCGAATATCTCGCCGAGTAAATGCCCGGCTCGCCGTTCAAAGCTTCCGCCAAAAGACCGCTGTCATCCGCCAAAGCGTCGGCATTAAGAGCCTCGGAAACGGTTTTCGCTTTTATGAGAGCGTTCTCGTAAAAACTGTTTCCGTCCTCGACGACATCCTCGTTAAAGCCCGCCTCGCCCATCGGCACGACCTCGTAAATTCCGTTCAGTATTTCTTTTATTTCTTTAAGTTTGCCTTTATTGTTCGATGCGACGATAAGTTTTTTCATTTCCCGCGTTTATTCGCGATCCGAAATTTCGGATCCGTTGACTCGGCTCGGTTTTTCACCGACGAAAAACCGAGCCGAAACGATTTATTACATTGAGTAGTTTTTAAAGTAGTTCTGAATAAGAATGAACGGCGTACCCTTGTCTCCGCTGCCGCTCGTAAGATCGGAAAGACTTGCGAGAAGATCCGTTATCCTTCTCGGCGTGGTTCCCTGACTCTTCATATTGTTCGTAAGGTCGCTTTCCTTATGCTTTATCATATCTTTCATCGCTTCGATGGCTTTTTCGCCGCTTAAAGAAGCGAGATCGTTATCGGCAAGATATTTAAGTTTTATCTCGTTCGGCTTCCCTTCGAGTCCGCTCGTGTATGCGGGCGAACAAACGGGATCTGCAAGCTCCCATATTCCGCCGACTGGATCTTTGAACGCTCCGTCGCCGTAAACCATACATTCAACCCTCTTACCCGTGCGTTTTTTCATTTCCGCGGAAAGAGCTTCGACGAATTCTTTCGCCGCTCTCGGAAAAAGCTTGACGCTGTTTTCGGTTGCGAGGTTGCTGCCTAAAACACCGTAATTTTCGTTATAACCGCTTCCGTCCACGGGAGAAGTGAGTATCTCGTCGAGACTTACGACCTTTTCGGCGCCCGCCTTCAAAAGTCTTGCCTTGGTGCGTTTTCTCGTGTGAATATCCGCATTTATAACGTATTTCGTGCGTTTTAAAATTTCGCAGGGATCGTTTGCGAGGATTACTTCGCAATTACCCGTTTTTTCGTAGTAATCGATATAATCCACGCCCGTGAAAATATGTCTTACGTCGCCGAAAGTTTTTCTGAATTCCTCGGCGGTGAAAACGTCGGAATAAGGATTTACGCCCTTTTCGTAAAGCTGCTCGGGCGTTACGAAGCTGTTGCCGACCTCGTCCGAAGGATAGGAAAGTTGAACGATAAGCTTTTTAACGCCTTTGGAAATCCCTTTTAAAATCATCGAGAAACGGTTTCTCGAAAAAATGGGAAGGACAAGACCGACGGTGTGATCGCCGAATTTCTCCGAAACGTCCTTGGCTATCTGATCGACGGTCGCATAATTGCCCTGCGATCTCGCAAGCACGGCTTCCGTAACCGCGATAACGTCTCCGTCCTGAATGGCAAATCCGCCCTGCTTCGAAGCTTCGGTAACGCAATCCGCGGTAATTTTAACGAGGTCGTCGCCCTGTCTGATGATCGGCGCTCTTACGCCTCTCGAAATTGTTCCCTGATAATCCATTGAATTTCTCCTTTATCTTTGATATTCGAACCGCTTGTTTTCGATAAGTTCGTTTTTATAGCGGCTCACATAATATTTTGCCGTGTTTAAATTCTGTTCGGAATAATTTCCGCACTCCTCTTTCTTCGCGCCCGGAATTTCGCCCTCGAAACCGATAATAAAATCGCAAAGTTTTACGATAAGAGGATAAACGTCCTCGCTTGTAAGGTCTCCGAACATAAGAAGATAACAGCCCGTTCTGCAACCCATAGGTCCGAAATAGACGATATCGTCCTTAACCTCGGAATTCCGAAGATACGTCGCCGCGAGATGCTCTATCGTGTGAAGCGCAGGCACGTCCACGGGCGGCTCGCGATTGGGCGCGGTCATACGCATATCGAAAGTCGTTATCGTAACTCCGTTTTTAACGTCCTTTCTTGAAACGTAAAGTCCCGGGAAAAGCTTGGTGTGGTCGATTTTAAAGCTTGCTATTTTGTCCATTTTACGCCTTTCACCCGAAATTTTACGCCTTTACGTCAAGCGGAATAAAAAACTGCGGCATATGAAAAGACCCGCAAAGCGTGGGATTGAGCGCGAGAAGATTTTTCTCGGGAGTTCCTCCCTCGGTTTCTATGCGGTAAGCATTGAAAACCGTTTCGCCGTGCAAATTCAGACAGATCGCCTTGTCGGGAATTCTGATTTCCACCCTGTAACCGCCGTCGATTTTTATAACCTTCGAGTCGAAAGCCCTGTCGAGCATTTCGGCGTGAAGACCGTTTTCGTTGAGAATTTTCGCAAAAAACGTCGTTCCGTTGGGTGCGACTTCTATTTCGTAATATTTACGCCTGTCGCCCGAAGTACAGATAAAAAGTTCGACGACGTCGCCTTTGTAAATAGGTTCGTTGTCTTTATCGTAAGCCGAAAAAAGAGCGGAATTTTCGCAATCGAAATTAAAATAGGTTCCGCCCTCGTATCTGCCGTATTCCAACACCGTTTTAAACGGAGTTTGTTCGCCCGTGTAGGTATTTTTAAGTTCGCATTTCATAACGTTAACATTATATATGTTTTTCGCCTTAATGTCAACCAAAAAAGACATTCGCTGTTATTATTGCGCGCAGCTGTTGCTTAATTTGAAAGTAAGTGATATAATAAGCGTATGGCAGACGAAATTTTTGACAACGACAAAACGTTAAGACGCACGATTTCCGTGCGCTCGGTTTACGGACTGGGATATTCGTCCGCGGAAACGGGCGTTTCTTTCCGCGTGAGATACCCCGCTTTTTGCCTGCTCGTTTGCGGCAAAGGCGAAGTGAAAATTTTATCCGGCGGAAAGGAATTTTATCTCGGAAACGGGAACGGGATTTTCGTTATCCCGAATTCGGAATTTTCTTTTTCCGCGACAAAAAACGGTTCCGTGATTTTTTACGCCGTTTTTACCGTTAAAGAAAATTCGATTTCCCTTTTTTGCAACAAACCGTTTAACGTTTCGGCTTTTGCGAAAACTCTTTTGAGCCACGCCGCCAAAACCGCCGCGGAATACTTCGACAGCTTAAAAGGAAGCTCTATAATCAAGCTCCCGAAAGTGAAAGCGGACACCGACGTTTTTTCGGAACAAGCGCTTCGTTCTCTCCTCGAACTTTTCGTCATCGATTGCATAAAACCCGCCTATAAGTCGATTATCGACGATATAAGCGATAACGACGCCGCAACCGAAGCTCAAAAAATCACGGCGAACGTTTACGCCTATCTCGCCAATCACATAAAGGAAAACATAAGGCTCGAAGACGTTGCCGACAACCTCTTTTTCTCCGAGTCGTATATAAAAAAGGCGTTCAAAAAACAGACGGGACGCACCGTTATGGAAGCTTTTGCCGAGCTTAAAATCGAGGAAGCGAAAAAACTCATATCGCTCGGGAAACCGATAAGCGAAATCTCCGACGAACTGTCTTTCTGCAATAAAAACTACTTTTCGAGAGTGTTTAAAAAGATCGCGGGCGTAACGCCGTCCGAATACAAAAAGTCGTTATAAACTTTTATAAAAATCAAGTCCGCCCGCGGAAGAACTAAAAAGTTTCTTCCGCGGGCGGACTTTTTCGTTAATATCGATTTAATTTCAAGCTTCGCAGAGTTTGCGGATATAACGTTTTTCTCTTATGGAAACCTTTCCGTCTACCGTTACCACGCAAAGACAAAGCGTTACGACGTCGGCTTTAAGCTCGTCGTCCGCCGCCGCAAGAAGGGACAAAAGCTCCTGCGTGTACTTTTTGATAGCTTTTTTGCCCTCTTTGTCGCTCTCGAATTCCTTCTTTATGGAAGCGAAATCGAAATCGTCGCCGAAAACTTTGACAAGCGCGGGATAAATAAGCAGATATTCCTGCTCGTTTATCTTTCCGTCCGCCACGACCGAGCCGATAATGAAGCTCGCGAGCGTGGAAACGGGGTCTGCGTCGTGTTCGCCGAGGGCGAGTTTTGCGAGGATTTTAGCCGATTTGACGGTGAGGATAACTCCTCTTTCCGCAACGGACATATCTTCGTACTCTTTGCATAATTTTGTGAATTCAAACATTTTTCTCTCTCCTTTTGTTTTTATTTTTTATTTTTGCCGCAGGCGACCGCTGTTTGAACGACCGCCCGCAAAAAGCCTTAAATCAAAGCGGCAGATCCTTTTTGACGAATTTGATCGAACCCGCTATATACCCGATTATTCCGATACCCAAAAGTATCGCGAATTTCCAGACGAACGTCGTCGTTCCCTCCATAATCGAGATCACGTCGAACAGCGAAATAATCGTCGTGTAGTTGAAGTTGTTGAGCGCGGTGAGCCTTACGACGGACGGGATAACGGGGCTGCCGAAAAGTCCGAGCATAGCCGCGACGAGCGCGAAAATACTGAGTCCGCCGCCGATCGCCATAGAACGCTTGCTTCTGTCGAACCAGCAGGAAGTGAAGAAACACAATCCCGAAAGCGCGAGCAGAACGAGGAACGCGCCGACGTTAAGCAAAACGAGATTTCCGTAAGTAAGCGTGACGGTGTTTTTAACTATCGCAAGGCAAACGCAACCCGTTGCCGTCGTGAGCGAGAACATCGCTAAAAGCGAGCCTACGAGGAACACGCCTTGCGTGAACACGACGTCCTTTCTCTTGGTGGAAGTAGACAAAACGTAAGCCATCGAGCCGCTGTCCACCTGCCCCGAAATGAGGTTGTTGGAAGCCATAATCATATAGATTATCGGAAGAAGCAGACCCGCGAGCTTATAGAAAATCGAACCTACGATAAGCGTGTAAAGATCGGCTTCGCCCACTTCTTTAAGCGCGGACGAAACTCCTTCGGGAAGCTCGGCTAAAAGACTTCCCGCGATGTCGTTTATAAACTCGCCTTTCTCGTCCATAAGCGCGGTTTTCTTCTCTGCGTATTCCGTTTCGGTTATTTCGCCTTTTGAAAGCGCCGCATCGAGTTTTTCTATTTCGAGATCGTATCTGCCTTGGAACGTAACTATTATTTCCCGACCGATTTCGAAAACTCTGTCGTAAGTGTAACCGAACGAATCGAATTTTTCCTTGCTGACGCTGTACTCGGAAAGCGCGTCGCGGAGTTTATCCAGAGCCGCGTCGGTCGTCATATTGTAAGCGAGGAATACGGAAGCGTAAGTTTCCGCGCGTTCGTCTATATTCGCGAGATGCTCTTCGCCGTTTATAAACGCGCTTTCGTCCGCTATATTTCCTATTATACCGTAGAGATATGTTAAATCAACGTAATTGTTTTTATATTTTTCGGGAAAATCGACGAACTCGGAACTTCCCGCCGCGATCGGATAAAGAGTCGCCGCGACAAGCTCTAAAACCTCGTCCGAGTCGTCGGCGAATTCTTTCCCGTCGTTGGCTTTTTTAAGGTCTTCCTTCGCGCCCGCTATCGTTTCCGCTTTAAGCTGCGCGCCTACTTTTTCGCTTACGCTCGCCGCGGCGGCTTTGACGATTTCGAGATCGCTCGCGCCCGCAAGCTCGGCTTTTTTCTTCATATATTCCGCGGGGAATTCGGCGGCGAAAAGCTCGTCGAAACGCTTCATTCCGTTTACCTGTCTGTAATAATAGTTTACCGCGCGTTTTTCCATCTGAGAATCGACTTCTTTCTGAATTATCGTGTCCTGAATGGAATCCTTGACCGAACTTATGTCGCCGTTGCCCGAAATAAGCATAACGCAGGCGAGCATAAAGCACACGGCGAAAGTTATAATCGCCCACATCGTCCCGTTTGCTTTGCAGGACTGTTTGAATAACGCTTTACTGAACATTTTTATGCTCCTTTAATAATATCGTTTTGAAATGTTTTTCCAACGTGTAAGGTATTTCCGAAATAAACTTCACGTCGTAATTTTTAAGTGTTTTCAGAAGTTTAATCGCGTCTCCCGAAGGAATTTTTACCGTGACTTGCGAGTAAATATCTTGAAGTCTCGTCACGCCGTAATCCTCTTTTTGAAAACGCTTGTAATCTTCATCGCTTTTAAACTCTATCTTGAATTCTCTTACCGCTCTGTCGGTTATAGAGTTCATGTCGCACACGTCGACGATTTTTCCGCCGTCTATCAGCGCGACTTTATCGCAGGTGCTTTCGAGTTCGTCGAAACCGTGGCTGCTCATAAGTATCGTCTTGCCCTTTTTATGCTCTTCCTTTATAATATCGAGGAAAGTTACTCGCATAAGCGGGTCGAGACCGGTCGTCGGCTCGTCGAGAATAATTATCGGCGAGTCGTTCATAAGCGCGGCGACGAGCGCGGTTTTCTGTTTCATGCCTTTGCTCATCCGCTTTAAATTCGCCCTCGGGTCGAGTTGAAGTCTTTCGATAAGCTCGTTTGCATAATCCATATTTTCAAGCCCTAAAAAGTCGGCTTGGCATTTAAGAAAATCTATACCCGTTTTCAGGTCGGGGAAAGCTATTTCGCCGGGAACGTAACCGATATATTTCGCGATTTCGCTCGAATGTTCCCACGAAGAAAGTCCGTTTACGGTAACTTCTCCGCCCGTAGGTTTTACAAAACCCAAAATGTTTCGTATCGTAGTGGTTTTGCCGCTTCCGTTCGTACCCGCATAGCCGAGCATTTCGCCCTTTCCGATATCGAGATCGAGATCGAAAATTCCTCTGCCCTCGCCATAGTCTTTCGTAAGATTTTTAAGGCTTATGACCGTTTCGGTTTTCTTTTCTTTTTCGTTGGTTTTATCGCTCATTTTATAGCCCCTCCGTAATCTCTGTCCTCTTTATAGAACTTCATAAAGTAATCTTCGAGAGACTCTTTTCTGTTGCCGAAAAACGTCGCGTCGCTGTCGGACAAAATGGCGATCAGCCCGTTTAAATCTTCGTCCTCTACGGAAAGATCGATTTTCGTTTTATCCGAATTTATTAGCTTATAACTTTTAAGTCCCGCGGCTTGTTTTTCGAATTTTTCCGCGCCATTTTCGGTTGCGAAAACCAAAGAATAGAATTTGCGCGAAGCGTGCTTCAAGTCGTTTGCGATAAACTCCGAAACGATCCGTCCGTCCTTTATTATCGCGATACGGTCGCATGTATTATCTATCTCGGAGAATATGTGGCTCGATAAAAGTATCGTTTTGCCGCGTTCCTTTTCCTCGTGAATAAATTCGACGAAACGCTCCTGCATAACGGGGTCGAGTCCGCTCGTCGGTTCGTCCAGAACAAGCACCTCGGGATCGGACATAAACGCCGAAACAACCGCAAGCTTTCTTTTAACGCCCAAACTCATTCTTTTCGTGTCGCCGCTCAGCTGTACCGACGAAAGCTCGAACATTTCAAGCATTCTTTCGAGCCGTTCGTTGTTATGAATACCCTGCAAATCGCGCATCATATTAAGGAATTCATAACCCGTAAGCCCTGCGGGCAAAGCAATCTCGCCCGGGATATACCCGACTTTATTCAAGACTTCGTAATATTTTTCGAAAGTGTTCTTTCCGAAAATCTTCGTTTCGCCTTTGTCGGGTTTGGAAAATCCCATAAGGTGTCGTATCGTGGTGGACTTGCCCGCGCCGTTCGGACCTAAAAAGCCGAACACTTCGCCTTTATCGACATGAAGATTGACGTCGAAAACGCCTCTTCCCGAACCGTAATCCTTGGTGAGATTTTCAACTTCGATAATTCGCATTTTTACCTCCTTTCGGGCGGCGGTATTTTTTCGTTCTTTGGTCGTCCTTTTAAAAACGATCGTTCTTCGCCCGAAATTATCACCTGATTTTTGTCAATGTTTTTTTGAACACTGTTGACATCTTTACAATGTCGGATTATAATAGAAAAAAAACAAAAAGGAAAGTACAGAAATGTTGCCATTGTCAAAATATTAACAATGTCAATGAAATTGTATAAAAAAGGATAAATGAAGGCTCAAAACCTTAATAATTCGTCTAAAAAAACAAGAAAAACAATTAAACGCGTTTTTGCGGAGATGTTGTCGGAGAAAAAAGAACTCGGAAAAGTAAGCGTAAGCGAGCTTTGCGCCCGCGCGGAGATCAGCCGCGGAACTTTTTACGCGCATTACGACGATATTTACGGCGTTGCGGAAGACTACGAAAACGAGCTTATCGAAAACTTTTTCGATAACGCGAGAATTCTTCAACCGACGAATATGGAAGAATTTATCGATTTGTTTTTCGAATATATGAAGCAAAATCACGACAGTTATAAAATGCTCTGCCGTTCGAACGATTTTATTTTCGCCGCGAAAAAGCTTACCACGATCGCCTGCAATAAGTTTTACGAGCTTTGCCTTGCCGACAAACGCATTGCGGACAGAAATCTGCTTTTTCTCGATATCAGTATATTTGTCGACGGAATTACTTGCGAATACGTTAAAATGTGCCGAAATTATACTTCGGTCACTCTGGAAGAACTGTTCGAATTTACGAAAATATGGTTTCGTTCGTTTGCGGCTCGCCGCGCCCCGTCGGTCTGAAATTTTTTCTCCTCACGCCTTCGCTCTTTTGAAAAAACAGCGGCGAACGCCGACGAAGGAGGACAAAACACTGATTACCGCAAGGAAAACCGTTGCATAAGCAATAAAATACAAGGGGGCGAACAATGTTCGCCCCCTTTTTATAATAAATTATCCGTATAAACTTTTTTATTTTTTTTGTTATGATTTTTGCACAAAAGTTTAATTTTAAAAAGTTTGTGCGTTTTTGAGTATAAACTTTTGACTTTTCATATTTTATGTGTTATAATTTCGACATATAAAAAGGAGAAATCGCTTTATGTTATTCGATAAAGAATTGAAAAAACGCGATATATACTTAAATCGACTTATTTCGTTTCAGGATACCGAACCCGTTAAAGTTATCACGGGCGTCCGCCGTTGCGGTAAATCAAAATTGCTCGATTTGATGATTCAACATCTTCTCAAAACGGGAATACTCCCCGAACAAATCGTTAAGATGAATTTTGAATCTCATAATTACGACGATTTCGATTACAAATCTTTTTACGAATATGTAAAACAAAAATGCCTGCCGAAAAAAAGAATGTATTTCTTTTTCGATGAATTGCAACGGATAGACAGTTGGGAAAACGCCGTCAATGCTTTTCGCGTCGATTTCGATTGCGATATTTACATTACCGGTTCTAACGCTTATCTTTTATCGTCCGAATATTCCACTTACCTTTCAGGCAGATATGTGGAAATAAAAATGTTGCCTTTATCCTTTTCGGAATTTATTTATTTCCATAATTTTTCCGTTAAAGAATCAAAAGACTTGTTAGGCAACACAAAAAAACAGGTCTACGCCCCCGACGGTAACATATACGATATTTCCGAACTTTTTCAGGCTTTTTTACGTTTCGGCGGTATGCCGAGCCTTGCAGATACCGGATTGGATCAGGAAAAAGCCGACGCACTACTCGACAGTATTTACACGACTGTGTTAGTCAGAGATATTCTGCAACGCGACTTACGAAAAGGCGAGAAAAAAATAACCGATCCGGCTTTACTTGAAAAAATCGCGAGATTTCTTGCCGATAATATCGGAAATGTAACCTCTTTAACGTCGGTATCGAACACTCTGTCAAGTTCCAAAGCAATCGAAAATACAAAACTAAAACCGGGGGTGCATACCGTTCAGGATTACGTTACCGCACTGCAACAATCTTATTTCTTCTACAAAGCAAAACGTTTTGATATCAAGGGAAAAGATTATCTGAAAACGCTCGAAAAATACTACATTGTCGACCCCGGGCTTCGCAATTATTTACTCGGCTACGGTAAAGGAGACCGCGGAAGGTTACTCGAAAATATCGTTTACTTTGAACTTTTAAAACGCGGTTATCAGGTATATATCGGTAAAATTGACAATTACGAGATAGATTTCCGCGCAACAAAGACAAACGAAACGATATATATACAAGTTACCGAAAGCATTCAATCGGAAGAAACTCGTGAAAGAGAGCTTCGTCCGTTACAACGTATCAATGATAATTACCCCAAAATTATCTTATCTATGGATCGAGACCTGACTTCTTCCTATGACGGAATACTTTCTCTTAATCTTATCGACTGGTTGCTGGACGATTAACCCATTTAAAGAGCGCCGAAAATTTAAATCGCAGGTCTTGCCCGAGAAAAAATCAATTCAGACGCTTGAACGGGCGGAAAATCGCCGCGAACGTGAGAAGAAAGTTCGCGCATACGCCCGCAACGACATAAAACGCGCGTATCCAAAATCCGCCGTAACCCAAAAGCCATTCGAGAGGATTGAAACCCGTAAATCCCTCCACGCTTACGTTAAAAACGGCTATCATAACTATTACAAACGAAAAAATTGCCGAGGCTTTCATAATAAAAGCTTCGGCAATTCTTATTTTTTTATTCGACTTATTTCTAAAACAAAATCGGTATCGAGTAACCGCCCAAAATAGCGTATATTACAAATATCCACAGAAATACAGCAAGTACAGACACTACGATTTCCGTAATAAATCCGATAAGCGCGCCTTTCCCCGATTTTATTTGAAAATTCGTTTATTGAATGCCGAACAAAGAAAAACCGCCCGAAACCGCGGATTTAAATCCGTGGTTTCGGGCGGGAATTAAACAAAAATACAAATTATCTGTCGAGATTTTCGACGACGAGCTTATCGAAGTCAACGTTTTCGACAAAGTCGGACGGAAGAAAATTGACGTGATTATACTTCGCGAAATTCATTATGTGATGGCGAATGATAAGAGGCGTCGCCGCGTCGAGCGCGTAACACCCCTCGGAAATATACTCGTCGAAAGATGCATAAGTAAATTTTTCGTCGTGAGAGACTGTCGTTTGCTTTTCTATTTTATTATCCTTAATAATTTTGAACCAAAGTTTTACCATATCGGCATTATAACATTATTTCAAAAAAATTACAAGGTTTTTAACGTTTTCCGCTTGTGAAATCCAAACGATTTTTCGCCTGCCGAACTTAAAGCCGCTTGCCGCTCGTCGCGCTCTGATACATCACGAAATACCCGTCGCCTTTTAAATTGAACGGCGAAGTCGGGATAAAAGAACAATATCCGCTAACTCCGTCGGGTTTTTCGCCGTATCTTCCCGGCGCGCCGTAACAAACGTATTTCGGCGTTTTGTTTTCGTAAATCACCCCTACGGCGTAATATTTTTCCCCGTCGTAACAAACTCTCGCCCATCGGCTTTCGCCGACCATATCTTCGAGGGCTTTTTCGCGCGGAAAATCTTTAAAAATTTCGTTTACGTCTTTTCGGATTTTCTCAAAGAAAAAACCGCGCGCTTCATTTTCAGAGTTAAAAGCGCCGTTTGTCTTTTCTTCTTCTTTTCCGAACAATTTCTCATCAGCTCCGTCATTTTCAGTCTCTTCGCCGCTAACACTTTTCACCTTCAAGTTTTCTTTGTCTACGTCTTCATACTCGTAATAATTCTCTTCCGCGATCATTTCGTCGTCGTAATCTTCTGTTTTTCCGCGCGTTCCTTCATCTTCCTTCTCGCCGTGAAAACCCGTCGATCCGTTTGCGAGCGCGTCGGAGAAAAAATACGTCTCCGCATATAAAAGCACCTCCTTTGCCGTCATTCCGTTTGATGAAAAAGTGCCGTATAAGTCGATTATCGCCTTGTTTTCGGTAACAAAGACAACAGCCGTCGCGCCGACGTCGTTTTCGTTCAACACAGAAAACTCCCCGCCGGACAGATCGAACATCTGAAAAAAAGGCGGAATGTTACCCTCTAAAAAGTAGTAATAATCCCCGCCCGTTCTGTTATAAAGTCCGCAAACGGAGAGGTTTACGACCTTTCTTCCGTCCGCGGTTTTTATTCTCGCCACCGCTCTCGAATTCTCGTTTACTTCCCCGCCCGTTTCCGTATTTTCAAAAACGGGTCTTAAAAGAGCGACTTTCACGTTTTTCATCTCTATAAGGTCTCCTTTATTATATATTACATAATCGCAAATAAAATGACGATTACAATCGAATTTGCTCTTTTTTTGAACTTTTTCTTCTTCGCGGCGCGCTACCTCTTTAATCCGATTGACTTAATTTAAAAAAAATGGTATATTTTTCCGCGAGAGGTAGAAAAATGAAGCTTAAAAATCTGCTTTTTGACGAAATTGCCGTCAAAAGAGCTTTGACCCGTCTTTCATACGAAATAATCGAACGCAGTCAGAATATAGAAAACACCGTTTTGATCGGCATAAAAACGCGCGGCGTTCCGCTTGCCAAAATAATTGCCGAAAATCTCGACAAAAACTCGGGCGTGAACGTTCCCGTTTTAGAGCTTGACATAACCCATTACCGCGACGACGTTAAAAGGGAAATCACCGTTTCGGACACTCTTAAACGCGAAGACGTAGAGGGAAAGGACGTAATTTTAGTCGACGACGTTCTTTTCACGGGGCGCACTACCCGCGCCGCTATCGACGCCGTTTTCTCCGCGGGGCGCGCAAGCAGCATAAAACTTGCGGTACTTGTGGACAGAGGACACAGAGAACTTCCGATAAGAGCCGATTTCGTAGGCAAAAACGTTCCCTCGTCCTTAAAGGAAAAAATCGTCGTAAAACTCAGCGAGACTGACGGCGAAACGAGCGTGGGAATTTACGAATAACCGTTAAAACACGCCGTTAATCGACTTATAGGCACATATTTGCATTTTATTTACGGAGAGCGATCGGCTCTCCGTTTTTTGTTTTTCGATGTGGATCTTATATTACTTTTTCGTTCGGAAGCTTTTCGGAAAGGAAATCCGCAAGTTCGTACGGCTCGATTATTTTAAGAGGTTTTCCGTTCCCGCCCAGCACGAAAACGCGATAAAGATAGTCTCCCGTAAGTATGTGATAAAGTTTTTTGACCGTCGTATCGCTCCTTACGGCAATTTCCTTTATTTCCTTTGCCCGACGCATCCGGTGCAAAGAAAGCTCGTCGAATATCCGAACGTAAGAGTCCGCCGCATTTTTATCGAGCGCGCCCGTTAAAACGAACGCGGCGAAAAACAGTATGCTGAAATTCACCTTTACAAAACAAGAATAAATAAACAACCCTATAAGCCCCGCCGAAATAACGTAGCTTACGATTTTGGCGATTTTTATCGCCTTCGCTCTGCCGATTTTTTTGGACAAGAGACAAACGAGAAGCCTGCCGCCGTCGAGCGGAAACGCGGGGATAACGTTTATCGCCGCCAACGCAAAATTTGCCTGGGCGGCAAGTTCGGTGTACGGGTACGTTTCGGGGAAAACCCACCAGAGCGCGAAAATGAAAAAGCCGATAACGAGATTAACAAGCGGTCCCGCTATAACGACGACCGTCTCTTCCCTCGCGCTCATACCCGACATATCGCCCGAAACGATCGCCCCATACGGCATCAAAGTGACTTTTTTGAGCTTATAACCGAAAATCTCCGCGGCGAACGAATGCCCCGCTTCGTGGATAAGCGCGCAAAGCGTATACGATAAAAAAGAAAATACTTTGCCCGTGAAAGCAAAGTATATTCCGAAAATTATAAATAACGGGTGAACCTTAAATTTCAGCTTTCCCATATGATCGATCCGCCCTCGACTATGTAATTTGTTACGAGAACGTCCGAATTATACATATATACCTTTGCCGTGCCGCCGTTTACGAAGCATACGGGAACGTATTTGAAAACATCGTCGCCCTTATCGGCGTAAACGAAATCGACGCCCGTTATAACGGATTTGAAAACGTCGCTGTGTTTAAGCGTAACAGTGTATTTGCCGTCTTCTTCGACAACAGAAACGACTTTTCCGTCGCAAACGGGATAAAGCGAACCCTTTCCGCTGTATTCCATAACGCCTTCCTCGATTTTGACTTCGAGTTCGCCCGACGGAGCCTGCGCGTTAAAGCTGGTGTTTACTCTCGTGTCCAAAGTTTCGCTCGCAACGTTAAAGGTCTTTTTGAAAATTCTGTTTATGCCGCTGTTCTCCCAGAAAATATTCGTAAGAAGAATTGTCACGACAAGAAGGAACACCGCAACGCCCTCGGCGTAAACGAGATCGAACTTGAATTTCTTCTCTCCGCGGGGCTTATTCGTTTTTTTCGTAATCTCCACGGTTTCGTACTCGTCGATAGTTTCGTCCGCGTCCGTGTTTACTTTATTTATCACGTCGCCGACGATATCTTTCTTGCGCTTGTTCTTTTTGGGCTTAATCGTTACGTCGCAGGACGAAACGTCAAGACCGAGCATTTCTGCATAATCCATACCGTCTTTCATAGCTTTTACCTCTTTTTGCTTTTTGGTATATCATATGGCGGCAAAAAGACGGTTAGAACTTTGCGTTTGTTAAAACAAGTCGAAAAAAATAATTTTTATCGCTTTACTCTTTCAAAAAATTTTTCGCGTTCGAAACGCTTTGCTTCGGCGAGGGAGACAAAACAACCCCGGCGGGGCGTTTCAGCCTTGCATGTAATCGGCTTTTTCGACATTATCCCAAATATCTTTCAGTAATTTCCCGTCCGCTCGGGCGTTATCGCGAAATTCTTCCGCGCTCGGAAAAATATTCTTTTGTCTGCCGTATTCCATGTGAACATTTCCGCTTTCGTCGTAATAAACCGCCGCCTCGACGCCTCTATAATAAAACGTCATTTCGCTATACATTTCAAGTCCCGCGATAAAATCCTCGAAATCGGGCTTTAAGGGCTTGCCCTCTCCGTAAAGTCGTCTTGCTTTGCAGAGAGAAACAAGGTTCGGATACATAACTTTATCCGGAAATTTCCCGTCGTCCCTGCCAAGCCCCCACGAGCAGTTGTCGCACTCCCCGTTACCGAACTGATCGACCGCGCAAATTTTACCGCACACGGGGCATTTTGCAAGAAAATCAAGCGCGTAAGGGTCTTTATAATCGATATATTTAAAATCGCGCGGATTAAGCCCCACAACGTTTCGATTGCTCTTTTCAAAATAAAACCTTGACTGTTCGCATGGCGGCAAGTCTTTTACCCACTCGTAAGTCGTGGGCAAAAACGACTTCACGTTCCCGTTTCTTTTCATCGTTTCGAACGGCTCGTCGTAACACAACACAAGGCTCGGCTTTATCCGCTTTATCATTTCGTTATAGCCGGTCATAAACGACAATTCGTCGTTCTCGCGATAATAAGTGCAAACAGAAACGACAGACCCCTCTTCGATTCCGTCAAAACAAAAATCGAAAGACCTTTCGTCGCCCCAACTCACCGTCGGAATAACGTTAAGCCCACGGCTTTGCCAGAACGCGCCGCACCAACGATTTTTAAAAACGCTCTCGATTTGAAGAGCGAGAGGCATATTCGTGAATATACTGAAATCCGGGCTGAGCAGGCAATAATACTGCTTTAATTTTTCCAACTCATCGTCGGCTTTTTCGTAAACTTTTTCGAATTTCCAATCATAAGTGAAAAAGTGCAGGGTTTTATCCCTGTTTTTCTCGTCGTCGGATTTAGCGTCGAGGAAACTCAGAAGTTTAATTTTTTCGACGTCGATATTTTGCTTTTTTATTATCGGAAAATCGTACTTTCCTGCCGATTTGCCGTTGTATAAAAACTCGTTTCTCACTAAGTTCCGCTTGTTTTTCTGTTTATCGATTTCATATTGTGTACTTTTCATAAACTTCATCCTCAACGATATTTTATATAGTCGGGTTCTATGTGTTCCTTTATTCTCTGCCCCTCGCCGTTTTTCCAATCCCAATCATGATCATGAGGAAGTTACACCGCCTGCTCCCATTATATCACCTCCATGACTTTTTGTCAGTATTTTACACGAAATTATCGCAAAGTCAAGCATATTGTGTACCGAAGAAAAGCAAAAATTATCACGGTTCGACTCGATCGGCTTTGACGGATGAAATTAAACAGAAAGCCGAGTTAATTCGTAAAGTTTTATCCCCGTTCGATTTGTATGTACGACAAAATCTCGTTATATGGCAATTTACACTTTACTTATAGTTTTGCGAATTTTACCATAATCGCCTGCGGGAATATCTTTGCGGCGAGGCGATAAAACTTGTAAAATGCTCCGGGCGTGTAAACCGCGTTGCCTTTCTTTGCCTTTTTCAGCGACTTTTTGACAATCTTTTCTACGTTCAGCCACGGCAAACCGTTTGCGCGGGAATGGTTTTCTTCCGCCTTTTTCTTTGCGTTCATTTCGGTATCCATATTTCCGGGGCATAGCGCGAGAACGTTGATTTTCCTTTCTCTCAATTCTTCGCGAAGCACGCGGGACAGATACAAAAGATAGGTTTTCGTCGCGCTGTACACGGCGGCGTTCACGTTCGGAACAAACCCCGATACGGAACAGGTGTTGATAATATATCCGCCCTTTTCCATAAACGGCGCGCATTCGTGAATCATCGCGGTTGCGCCCGACACGTTCACGTCGATAATGTTCTGCAATACGTCGAGCGGCAAATCTATAAACTTGCCTTCTCTTTCATACCCCGCGTTGTTTATCAGCGTCTTAATTGTCGGGTTCAGACTTTTCATTTCGTCAAAAAAGGCTGTCCGTGAGTTTTTATCCGACAAATCGACCGCAAACGTTTTGATTTTTACGTTTTTGTAGTCTGCCGCCATTTCGTCAAGTCTTTCTTTTCTACGGGCGATGCCAGACAAGAATAATACGAACCGTGGTCTGACGGCGTATTTTTGACTAATACATCGTTACGCTCGCGGTTTATACGTCAAGTATTAACCCGTTCGCGTGCCTTGTCTTAGTCTAAAAATTCGCCGTCGGACTCATAGCCGAGAAGAACCTCCGCTATCGACCAAAACACCGATATTTTCGATGATTTTTGACAAAGGCGAACGAAGATGTACTTGACGTACTTCAAGCGAGCATTTGACAAAAAGCGCGAAAATTGCGGCGTTTTGGCAAGGTTCGGATTATTTTTGTCTGGCATCAGCCAAAATTCGTCGTCTTGTTTTGCGTTATTCAACAGATTTTTCGCAAATGCTTTTCCAAGCCCCGAAGATGCTCCCGTGATAATCGTTACTTTCATACTCTGATCTCCTTATAATTTTACCGTTTTATTTACGAATTGCCCGTGCGTGTTCTTGCTCTTGTAATTGATCGCCGCTTTCGGGCAACGATGCAGACAACCGAGACATAACGCGCATTGATTTTTTACCCACGTCGGTTTTCCGTCCTTGATTTCTATCGCTTTCACGGGGCATTGTCTTGCGCATAATCCGCATCCTACGCAGTTTTCATTGACGAAAAAGTATTTTGTCTGTCTGAATTTATCGTAATTGCGATAATAGCAATTTACAAGCGGCAAAGGTAATTTCGCCGCGACGAAATTTCCCCGAACTCTGTTTTGTATCTTGTCTGCAACCTCTTCCGCTTCTTTGATTGCGGCGGCGGTAATCCGTTCGTTTTTCGACTTGTCTTTCAGATTATACATAGGAACCCAGGTATCGACGGTTTTGACGGAGTATGCGGCGGATACCGAAACGCCTTTTTTGCGTAACAGGTCGGCAAGGAATTTTGCCGATTGCCCCGTGGTCGTTCCGTAAGCCGAAACCGTATATGCGTAAACGTTCTCGGCGTGCCTTATATCCAGATATTTGACAAAATCCGATACGACAGAGGGCAGTCCCCAAAAATAAGTGGGCGTTACAAAGCCGATTGTCTCCCCTTCGCCGCATTCAAACGAAAAATCCTTATTCTGCATACAATCTTTGATTGCTACGGTTTTTTCGCCTGTCTTTTTTGAAATCGTTTCGGCAATCATTTTACAGTTGCCGGTTGCGGAAAAATAGAAAATCATATAGACCTCCGGAATATTTTTTTCGCTTGCACATTTTTTTGCACTTGCAAAATTTCTTTCTTCGTGTTACAATATAATCGAAAACCGGATAAAAATCAAGTACCGTTTTTTACAGTCTTGCAAAAAACTGGACATTTGTGGGTAAAATGCAAAAGGAGAAACAATGAAATACGATATTACAAAGCCGCAGACAAAAGGAGCAAAGAGAGTGTTGGATTCCGTCGGCTCTGCTTTTTTCAATCTGCTTACGGAAAAAGACTTCGCCGATATTTCCATAAACGAAGTGTGCGACCGATCCGGTTATCCCCGCGCTACGTTTTATAATTATTTCGACGATAAATACGACCTTTTAAACTACCTTTGGTATTCCGTCACAAAGGAAATCAATCTTGAAGAATACGCGAACATCGCTCCCCAAAACAGGTTGCCCGTATTCTTCGACAGACTCTATAATCTGTTCGATAAATGGTCGGAGCAGATACAACGAATCGTCGAACACAATCAGGCGGACGATTATTTTATGAGCAGTATTCGCATTTACCTGAATTCGCAGATAAAAACGATATGCGAAAGTTGCGTTGAACCGCTGCGCGGAATTCCGAGCGAAATGCTTGCCGAGCATTATGCAAATACGCTTTATCTTGTGATGGAATGGCGTTTTCTGAAAGGCAACGATACGCCGAAAGAAACGTTATTCGGATATCTGACCAGGTTGTTAAAATTGTAATCATACACTGAAAAGACCGCTATCCGTTTTATTGGATAGCGGTCTTTTTTTATATGGTTTTATGTATATCGCTCCGCATTTGAATTGAAACCCGATATTGTGTTTTCGACAGTCAACAGCAAAAAAATGTGATCTATAAGAAAAAACGCGCCGTCGGCGGCGGTGATATCCTATCCCGACTTCTTCTTTCAAAATTATAGACATCTTACTCGTAGAAATTTAATTGCTCTCTTATTCCCATCGGAAAAAACACGCGGAGAGAACGGAACAAACCGCGGTAACCCCAAGCATTACACAGATAGGTAGCAGTACGCTATTCGCACCGATACCGAGGAACATGTTTTTCATCATCGTCAGCCCTTGCGTTAAAGGGAATACGCTGACAACCTGTTGCATTGCCTTTGGCATAACCTCAATCGGAAGCGTCGTTCCCGAAAGTACAAGCATCGGGAAATAGAGAACGCACGCAATTATGCTTGCCTGTCTCGTATTCTTCGCAACGCCGCCGACCAACATACCGATTGACAGAGTTGAGAGCATTGTAAGTGCCCAACTGCCGAGAAATGCCCAGAACGAACCGTGTAGTTTTACACCCCACAAGAGTGCGACAACAGACAGCGTTGCAAGGGATACGGCACAGTAGATAACGTACATAGCAAGTTCCACGCCGAGAATAAATACGGGACTAACAGGCGTAACGCGCAATCTTTTGAGAATTTTCATCTCTCGTAAGCCCGATACAGCGAGCGGCAATCCCATCAATCCGCTTGCGCAAATCGCAATTGCCCCAACCGCGCCGAAAGACTGTTCCAAAGCAGTATAACTTGCCCCGTCATAAGCAGGTTTCGCACCATATACAATGCCGAGAATAATGAACACTATAAGCGGCATAATTACGGCAAAAATCACCATATTCATATCCCTCAGGCTGAGCTTCAACTCGGTTTTCAAAAAAGTAAAAAATCGTTTCATGCGTCCACCTCCTCATCGGATAATTTTAAGTATGCATCTTCAAAGTGTTCGACGTCGCACTGACTCTTTGCTTGTTCAACAGTTCCGCGGAAGACGACAGTCCCCTTTTTCAGAATACAAATCTCATCACACAAAGCTTCGACTTCATCCATAAAGTGAGAAGTCAGAAATATTGTAAGACCTTGTTTTTTTAGCGATTCAAGCGTTTTCCACACACTACGCCGTGCTTTTGCATCGAGCCCCGTTGTCAGTTCGTCAAGGAAAACTATCTCCGGTTGAGGGATCAGTGCGATGACAATGAAAAGCCGCTGGCGTTCGCCGCCGGAAAGACTTTTCACCGCAGCTTTTGTTTTATCACCAATGCCGAACTGCTCGCAAAGCGTGCGCCAATCGGCAGGTTTGCGATAAAGACTTGCCGTTTCTCCGCAAAGTTCGGAAACCTTGATTTCCTTCTGATAATCACCCTCTTGGAACTGTACGCCGACGCGTTCAAATAATGAGCGGCGTTGCTTTTTCGGATCTTGTCCAAGCAACCGAACCGTTCCCTCGTCAGCTTTCTTCGTGCCGAGTATGCACTCTATCGTGGTGCTTTTTCCCGCGCCGTTTGCTCCGAGCAGTCCGAATACCGTGCCTCTTTTCACCGAAAGATTCAAATTGTCGACTACGGTTTTTTCTCCATATTTTTTCGTTAATCCTTCGACAAAAATCGCTTCGCTCATTTTTGAATCCTCCGCACGGCTCTCAGCTCAATGTATCCGCGCTGTCCGCGAGGTTCTAATTGAATGCGCGGATTTTCATCGTCCCAAAGGTAGCCGATGACGGACGGATCGTAACTATCCATTGCCGCTTGTACGGTGCGGATAGCTTCGCAATAATCTTCTTCACGGAAAGACGGTCCTTGAAACATAAGATATTCTGCTTCGGGCAGATGAATGGTTTCAAAACCATCGGGAATTATTCCCACATAGTCGGTTTCGACCTCAACACCTTGCACATAGGTGGATGTATTCGGCTTTTTGTATTTTTCGGGTAGCCACATGGCAACCGGTTCTCCGCAGGGCGACTTCATGCTCATAAGAATACCCCAAACGTCACAACTGACTTCTTCGCAGTAGGGAAAGTAGTCCGCAGCCTGCTTGCCGCGTTTGATAATACACAGGCGTTCCGGTTTACGGATAACCTGAATGAAAATAGGTTGAATGTTTGACACGTCGATGTTCTCCTTTTTTAATTCTCGATATTTTGCGCCGTAAGGAATAAAGAAGGTGACAGGAACGGGATTTTTCATATAGTCGCTCGGATTTAACCCGAATTCTCTGTAAAATGCCCGTGTAAAGGTATCTACATTGGCAAATCCTGCGTCAAACGCCGCATCAATGACCTTTACGTTACCGCTTTTAAGTTGTTTAGCCGCCTGAGTAAGCCGAAATTTACGAATATACTCAGTCGGCGTCAGCCCAAGAGAGTCACGAAACAGTCGATAAGAATACCACGGAGAAAACAACGACGCGCGCGCTAAGTCCGACAAATTGATTTCTTCCGCATTATTCTTCTCGATATAATCCTGCATTCGCTGGACAGCCAAAATCTGTTCTTTCATATTCCTTTAACTCCTTACAGACAACAATTATAGCGCAGACGACAATTTTTTTCTCGACTTTCCTTGCCTTTTTACTTTTGAAATATATGATAATATTATTTTCTATTGTTTTGTTTTTTTCAATATAAAAAAAGCAAGATCGTCAGTTCGAGTCCTGTTTTTCAAAAAACAGGTCAAAATGCAGCTCTTAAATTCAAATATTTCGCGAAGCGCGCAAAACACTAAATATAGTAACAAAAAGCACAAGACCTACTAAATCTTGTGTTTTTTTGTGTTTTGTAGCTTTTTCGTACTACAAAGATGGAGCTACCGGCAGGACTTGTAAGGAGCGAGACAATGTGTGCGCTTGTCACTTTATCGTTGCTTATTTTGTCTCGCGACGGAAAAGCCATTTGCCCGACTTAAATTATTATATATTTTTCGGCAAATGGCGTCACCGCGACGCGGCGCGCAAAGAATAATATATACAAAGAAGAAAGCGCTCCGTCGTCGGCGGTGATAGCCGGGCAGTAACTCCAAATCGGATAACCCGACATATCGAACGAAAAAGAACAAAAAAAAAGACCGAGCCGTATTTCGTATAACACAACTCGGTCCGATTTGGAGCTACTGGCCGGACTTGTAAGGAGCGAGACAATGTGTGCGCTTGTTTCTTTATAGTCGCTTATTTTGTCTTGCGACGGAAAAGCCATTTGCTCGACTTAAATTATTATATATTTTTCGGCAAATGGCGTCACCGCGACGCGGCGTGCAAAAAAATAATATATACAAAGAAGAAAGCGCGCCGTCGTCGGCGGTGATAGCCGGGCAGTTGCTCCAAATTGAATTCCGTATGGTGTAACTAATAAATAAAAAACCGAGTTAAGCCTTTTTGGATTAACCCGGTTCGATTTGGAGCTACTGGCCGGACTTGAACCGGCGACCTGCTGATTACGAATCAGCTGCTCTACCGACTGAGCCACAGTAGCGACAAAACAAAGTCATCAAACTTTGCTTATGTATTATAACACAATAAAGAACAATAAGCAACAATTTTTCGGTGTTATTTTTCCTTTTTGTAAATTTTTTTTATCATACCGAAAAAACAAAACATAAAACAATTTTTTTACTTATCATCGTTGTTTTATTTTTGTAACTTTCGGACAACTGCCGCCGCAGATCATTCAAAAATATCAAAATTCGTCTATATCCGTTAAATCAAGCTTCGAAACCGATTTCCCGAGCATGAACGCGTTTAAACAAACCAACGCCGCAAATCATTGGTTTTTTCGCTTTTAAACTATAAATTCGGCGCAATAAAAAAACGCCGATTAGCCGATAATCGACTTATAGGCGGCTTTTTGATATTTAATGCTACAAAAAAACAAAACGAAAGGCGACAAAAAAATCCCCTTTCGTTTTATTTACAAACAAGTTTTTAGATCACTTTTTCTTCCATTTTAAAAGCAAAGCGGAGTTTGCAATAACGAGAACAGAACCCGCGTTATGCACGAGCGCGCCGACAACAGGACTTAATATACCCGTTATCGCGAGCGCGATCGCAAGGAAATTCAATCCCATAGAAAAGCACATATTTAGCTTGATCGTCGTCATCATTCGCTTGGAGAGAGCGAGCAAATGCGGCAGTTCCTTAACCTCGTCGTCGATAAGGGCGATATCCGCCGCGTCGACCGCGATATCGCTTCCCACTCCGCCCATAGCTATGCCTACGTCGGCTTTTTTGAGGGCGGGCGCGTCGTTTATGCCGTCTCCGATCATACAAACGGACTCCTTGCCGCTCTGATAACTCTCTATGTATTTAAGTTTATCCTCGGGCAGGCAATTCGCGTGAATTTCCGTTATATGAAGTCTCTCGCCGATAGATTTCGCCGCGTTTTCGTTGTCGCCCGTAAGCAAAACGGGAGTAACGCCGATTTTTTTGATTTCGTCTATCATACCCGCGCTTTCCTTTCGTTCCGTGTCGGAAAGTACTATATAACCCGCGAGTTTTTGCCCTACGCTTATATAAATAACCGTGCAACCTTCTAAAAGGTGTTTTTCCGTTTGCTTTAACACGCTTTCGGATATAACCGCGCCGCATTTTCGCATAAGTTTTTGATTGCCCGCAGAAACCATAACTTCGCCGATCAAAGCGGTAACGCCTTCACCGGGAATCATTTCGAAATTTTCGGGTTTAATGATTTTGATATTATTTTTCGCGGCACATAAAACTATCGCTTTGCCGAGCGGATGCTCCGAAAGCTGTTCTGCGGAAGCGACAAAGCTATAAATTTCCTCGTCGGTATAATCGGAAAGGACGCTTTTCACTTCTCTCACCTCGGGCGTTCCGTAAGTAAGCGTTCCCGTTTTGTCGAAGGTGATTTTCGTGGCTTTGGCGAGCCGTTCGAGAGCGTCGCCCTCGCGGACAAGAAATCCGTGTTTCGTGGCGTTTCCTATCGCCGCCATAATCGCGGTGGGGGTTGCGAGAACGAGCGCGCACGGACAGAACACGACGAGAATTGTTACGGCTCGGATTATTTCGCCCGTAATCGCCCAGGTAAGACCCGCCGCCGTCAACGCTATAACTACGACACAGGTTGCCCACTTATCCGCAAGTCCGACGATTTTCGCCTTGCTCGCGTCCGCCGAACGAACAAGATCTATCATACGCTGAATGGAGCTGTCCGCGCCGACCCTCAATGCCCGCATTTCGAATACTCCAAACTGATTTACCGTACCCGAGGACACTTCGTCGCCGACCGTTTTGTCGACGGGAAGCGATTCGCCCGTCATAACCGCCTGATTTATCGAGGTTTGCCCCGAAATTATAACCCCGTCCACGGGAACGGTTTCGCCCGGTAAAACGCGGATAATATCCCCGACTTTCACCTCTTCCGCGGGAATAATTTTTTCGGTTTCGCCCGACTCGCCCGAAATAACCCTTGCCGTTTGCGGCGTTAAGCGAACGAGTTTTTCAATCCCCGCTCTTGCTTTCGCAACGGGTTAAATCCTCTAAAAGCGCGCCGAGCTGCATAATGAACGCAACTTCGCCAGCCGCGAAATCCTCGCCGATACAAAGCGAAGCTATTATCGCCATAGAAACAAGCACGTCGGCTTTGATATCGAACGCGGTTACAAGCCCGATTATCGCTTCGACATGCCAGACAAGAATAAAACAAACCTTGCCAAAACGCCGCAATTTTCGCGCTTTTTGTCAAATTCTCGCTTGAAGTACAGTAAGTACATCTGCGTTCGCCTTTACCAAAAATCATCGAAAATATCGGCGTTTTGGTCGGAACGAGTCTGACGGCGGATTTTTAGACTAAGACAAGGCGCGCGAGCGCGTTCATACTCTATGTATAACACGGGAGCGGAACGCAGTATTAGTCAAAAAAACGCCGTCAGACCACGGTTTGTTTTATTCTTGTCTGGCATCGGAATACCGCATAAAATCACGGACACCCACGCTACGTCGAACGGCAAATTCCACCACCCGAGCTTCTGATTTAAAAAGCTTAAAATAACGGAAACTCCCGCGATTATCAAGAATGCAATCTCTTTTTTAATTCCGCCGAGTTCCATAAACTTCTCGACTTTCTCCGCGATATTGTTTATAAACTTTTTCATACCTCTCTCCTTTTTTCTTCCGATTTTTTGCTCGTAAAGCGCTTACGAACTTTTATCAATATACCTATGGGGGTATATGTATATTATACCCGTATGGGTATGCTTTGTCAAGGAAAAAACAATAAAAAATTATGTAAACTGCAAATTTTTAAGCACAAAAAAACGGCAACTCGCGTTACCGTTCGATATTGTCCGGGAAAATCACAAATCGCGACAAGCTGTAATATATAAGTTATATAAAAATTACTGCATATTCGCGAACCGTTCTACGGCTTTCGTGAAATCCTCGATGGTTTTATCCGCGTCGCCGTGCTCGATACCGTCTCTCACGCAATGTCTGATATGCCCTTCCAGAACGGCCTGCCCCGCCTTGTTAAGAGCGGATTTCGCCGCGCTTATCTGAGACAAAATATCCTCGCAAGGAATATCTTCGTCGATCATTCTGTCAATCGCCTGTATCTGACCTATAATTTTGGCTAATCTTCTATGTAAATTGGGAGAATCTATACACTGTTTCATTTTTCTTGCTCCTTTTCGGATTTTTATCGCTTTTTTATTCGGATATACCGCCATAATACAACGCCATACCGTTAGGGGTATATGTATATCAAACGAGAATAATATACCCGATTTTTATAAATAAGTCAAGAAAAATCGGTTATCGGTTTAACTTTGCGATCGTATTTTCTTTCGTAAACATTGTATTCGTTTCGATAAACTCCGTTTTATTTACCGATCAACTTTTTAAAAGAATTAGCGTTCAATATAGTATTCGATATAAATTTTCCTTTATAAAAATTTGCCCAGTTATTAAATATACAAGGCGCGTTTTTTGCTTTTTCCAAAGAATCGATTTTGACGAAGTTGATCGTAATATTATTTTCTTTCGCATATTCCGACAATTCTTTTACTTCATACTCCGCATAAGGACACTCATTACCGTAAAAAATCGTAAACTCCCGATTATCTATTTCCATTTTCCGGGCATTATCATTAAATTTCGGTTCTTCACCCGTTTCGAATTGAAGCGCCAGCAATTCATAATCGCCTATTGCGTCAACGACTTTAAAACCGTAATGAATAAAGAATTCTTTTTCGCCGATAAAAGGTTTTTTCTTTTTGGAAGTTAAAGTACAAATACCGCTCATACCCTTTTCTTTGGAATCGTTTATCGCATATTCCAATAATTCCTTTGCAATTCCTTTGCCTTTAAAACTTCCTGCCACCCATAAGCAATAAATATATTCGTAATTCTTCCCGTCGACAGGCACCCAGGCGGTTTCTATCGGTTCATATTCAATAAATACTTTTCCTCTGGCATTCAACTTCCTGAAAACATGCCCGTCCGCCAGCTTACTTTTAATCCACTCCTTTTTCGCGTTAACGCCTATCTGATGCTTTTTGTCGCCGATAGCGCAACAGATATGCTCGTCGTCAATATTTTCCGATGTTAAATTTATGTACTCATTCATACTATTTTACTCCTTCCAACGATTTGATACCGTTTATAATTATTTCCAACGATAAATCAAAACTGTCTTTGATCGATACGGGATTTCCGAAAGAATTATTGTTTACAAGCAAAGAAAAGCCCTCTAAAAAACTTCTTAGCGTTCTTATAATGTGATTTATATTTTCATCGCTGATATCTAAGGGGCTCATTACCTTAAATATCATATTAAAAAGTTTTGCGGTAGCTTTTTCTTTTTCGATAGTTTCGTATTTGTTATACCACAGCATAGCGGTAAAAACCCCTTTATTATCGGTAGCGTAATCATAAAAAGCATAACACATATTCTTTAAAGCCTTATACCCCGATACCCCGACAGCCGAATCAAGTATTTTTTCTTCCGCCTGCTTCCAACCGTAGACCATAAGTCTTTGCCTTATTTCTTCAAGACTGCTTATATGATTGTACAAAGACGGCGATTTGATTTTTAATTCCTCGGCAATTATTTTAAGCGACAAATTATTTAATCCGACTTTATTTGCAATAGCAGCCGAAGTCTCGACGATAAGTTCGTCGCTGATATTATTTTTTGACATATCGCCCTCCGTAACTAATCGTGATAATATTATAACTAATTTAATTAGTTTTGTCAACAATTCCAGCCAAAAATAAAAAGGGGTTGTAAAAAACGATAAAATAAAGAAAGACTGCAAATCTATCCAAAAAGATAGAAATGCAGCCTTTTTATTGAATAGAGCCAAAAATGGCTTCCCCTGACAGGAAAAACGATTTTTCAAGGCGTTAAAAGTTTATTTGGGGGGAAGCTGACGCGTAGCGGCTGATGAGGGGGATTTTGCTATGTTTTCATCCGATAAACAATCAGTTCGGAGAGACTATCGTTTAGCCGCTCTTTGAATAAATGAAATAGAAAATGCTTTTTTGTTGGTTTTCTGCTTACCCCTCATCCGTCGGCTTCGCCCCTTTTTTTACTATACAGTGTTTTCGGAAAATATCTAAGGGCGAAGGCTTATACAAAACAAGCATCCTGTTTTACTAATAACTTTTTCTAAAACCGAAATTTATTTTTTTACAGCCCACCTTATTGGTTTTTGTATCGCCTGATTATTACGTTGCCGCAACAGACTTCCGAATAGGAAAAACTCGTTTTGCCGTTGAATTCGCCGTAAGGCGAGACGGTGAACAATGCCGGATAGACGTTCGTTATCCTGCCCTTATATGAAACGTATTTGTTTCTGCCGAGATTTACCTTTACGTTTACGTCCTCGTTAAGACATTTTTCTATTGCTCTTTTTACCGTTCCGATATTCGCGTTCGATTTTATCATACGATAATTATCGACTATTTACGTCTGATTTAAACGCCGTCCGACGATAAAATTTTAAACGCTCGGTTTTTTCGGATAATCGAACCCGATCAGAACAAATAAAACCGATCAAAGCAATTTTCTGCTTTCGTGGCAACAGAAGTAAATTATCTGTTCGTTTTTTGCTATTTCCTTTAAAAAATCCGTAACTTTTCCGATGTGCTCCTTATCGAGATTGACGAACGGATCGTCCATAATAAGAAACGGTTTTTCGCCGCCGAAAGCGTTTTCGATAAGGCTAAGCCTGAAACAAAGCGACAAAATGCAACGCTGTCCCGAACTCAAATGCTTGTCATCTCTTATCTCTCCGCCGGACTCGAAAAACATTTTGAAATCCTTGTTCATTACGATTTTTTCGCCCAAAGCCCTTTCGAGCGGCAGGGAATATTTGACGAAAGCGTTTTTCACGGGCGCAACGTATTTCTGTTGAAGCTTTTCGTCCGCGGCTTTGAGATATACTTCCGCCAAAGCTATGATTTCGCGCTTTTCGGTATACGTTTTAAGGTTATCTTCCGCGATCGCGAGCTTGTTTTTGTTTTCGGACAATGTTTCGTAAACAGACTCCGCGGCGGATATCTCGCTCCTTTTTACGGCTATCGCCCTCTGGCACAAATTGAACCTCGAAGAAAGCTCGTCCGTAGATAACGCTTCGCCCGTCGGCTCTACGGTGAGATTGTTTTTTTCGCGGTATTCCGCGACGGTATTTTTAAGCCGAACGCACTCGTTTTTCAGCCTTAAAATATTTAATAAGTCCGCCTCTAAGTTCTTTAACTGCCTTTTTTCGTCGTCATTAACGAGTAAACCGTAGCGGTTGAAAAACGCCGAGATCTCCTTTTTCGCTTCGAGTTCCTCATTTTCCGTCGTCTTGTATTTTTTAGCGGTTTCGCTTTGTTCGTCGGAAAGTCTTCTGTATTCCGCGACCATATTTTTAAGCCTGAAAAGCTCGTTTTCGAGATCGTTTTCGTTTACCTCGCCCAAAAATCTCGAAAGGAAATTTTTAACCGAGTCGGTAGCCTTTAAAACCTGCTCCGACTTTTCGGCAAGGGTTTTTCTTCTCGAAGCCGAGTCGTTTTTCAGCATAAAATATTCGTCGGCTTCCGCTTTGAATTTTGCGTAATCGAACATAACTCCGTTTCTCGAATAATATCCGAGCGGCACGAGTATCTCGCGCAAATTCTCTCCCGCAAGGTCTACGTCGGCTCTTATTTTAGCCATACTTTCGGTGTTATCCTGCGATTTTTTGCGGTTTTTATTTCCGTTTACGACTAAAACAACGCTTACCGCCAAACCGACGACACCGACCGCCGCGGCTATATATCCCGCCGCCGCATAGTTTCCGCCGACCGCAAACGCAAGGATAAGCCCGACAACCATAACCGCAAACGACAAGACAGCCGAAATGACCGCGATGCCGCCGCCTTTCTTTTCGGGGCGATCGCTCGGGGCGGGCGCGATCGCAACGCTCTGCCGATATATTTCTTCCTTTTCTCTGTAATTTTCCGCCGCGCGTTCGGCATTTTCAATCGCCGCATTAAGATTTATCCCGCCGAATTTTTTTTCGAGTTCGGCTTCGCGCGCGTTCTCTTTACCTTTTAAATTTTCGATTTCGCTTTTTCTTAAAGCGATCTCGCTTATCGTCGAACCGAGCTTTCTGAAAGCCTCGTCGGAAGGCGTTCCGCCCGCAAAAGTCCGCGTATAAGTCTGTAAACGGGCTTTTTTGTCTTCCTGAAACACCAAAGACTCTCTTCTCGCCCTAAGCCTTTCGACCGCCGTCACCAGCTCGTCCGTCCGCGAAATTTCATTTTCTTCGGGAATTCCCCGCGGATATTTTTCGGCGTAAACTTTAAGCTCGGCGAGCTTTTCCGCTTCGTCGGCTTTAAGTTTTCGATAGGTTTTCCACTTCTCTATTTCAACGTTTTTCGCCGAAGCCTCTTTAAGTTGCAACGAAAGCTCTTTTTCGGTCTCGGTGAGTTTTTTCAGCTCCGCGTAGTAATTTTCGAGCGCGAGACCTTCTTTTTCTATGTTTTCGATTTTGGTTTTAAGATCGGAAATTTCGGCTTTCGCGTTGGATATGAGGTCGTTATTGCCTTTTGCCGCCTTGTATTTTTTCCTCGCGGTTTCGAGTTTTGAAAGCGCGTCCTCGTAACTCACTCCGTCCGAGTCGGTAACGAATTCGCCCAGAAGTCCGTTTATTGTTCCCGTGGACGAAATATCGGCGATTTCGGAGTCGATAAAAAGCGTTCTTACGAAAGACTCTTCGTCCAAACCCAAAACTTTAAGCCCGGGAACGGGATCGAGTTCGCTTGTCGGCATCGAATTTTTATAAATCTTGCATTCGTCGTCGAGATCGCTTTTCTTTCCGAAAAACCGCTCGATGCGATAATTATCGCCGCTAAACTCGAAATCGAGACTTCCGCCGAACTTCCCGCCGTCGAACGGGTAAAACTTACGTCTGTCGTTAAACTCCTTGCCGTTGGAGCGGTAGGGCGCAAGTCCGTAAAACATAGCTTTTATAAAGGAAGCGAGCGTGGTTTTGCCGAAGCCGTTGTTTTCGAAAACTTCGTTTATCCCGTCGCCGAAAGATTTATCGAAATTCTTTATCTTTCCGTAGTTTTCAACGTGAATTTTTAATATTTTCATACGTCGATCTCCCTCCTCCCCGAAAGAGCTTTTATGCCTACCGATATAACCTTTCTTTTAACCTCTTCGCTCTCCGAACTTGCGAGAACCTGCCTTATAAACTCGCCTTTTAAAGAATTATCGCCCGCGATTTTGTCGAAATCGAACTTCCGAAGCGTTTCGTCCTTAACCGAAACGAAATAAAAATCGCCTTTTAAAAGTCTCTCGGTTTCCGCCGCGAGACCTTCGCCGTCGAACGATATTTCGCCCTTTAAAACTATTCTCAAAATATCGTTTCTGTCCGCGGAAATGCTTTCCCGAACGATTTTATAAGCTTCGTATTCGCCGCCCGCCGCGGAAACGTCGATAACGAACTCGTCGATTTTCCGCACGGAATTTTCGATAAATTCGGAGGAGATTTTTCCGCCGTCGGTATCGACGAGGTAAAAACCTTTCGCGCCAGTCTCGTCGAACCCTCTCCCTTCGAGACAACCCGAATATGCGTAAACGCCGCGCTCGTCGAGCTTTCCGCGGCTCGCGAAATGGATATGCCCGAGGGCGAGATAATCGATATTTTTATCTTTGAGTCTTGCTATATTTATTTTCCCGTCGCCGACCGACTCGCTTTTCTGCCCGTGTAAAAGCACCACGTTGATTTTCGACGGATCGAGCGACAAGGACGAATAAAACGACGTGCAGTTTTCGGGGGCGATTTCGAGTCCGCTGAAAACGACGTCGCCGTAAGTATAGCTCGTCCACTCCTTGGAAAAAGTCTTTAAATTATCGTAGTTTTCCGAATAAGATTCGAGATTGTCGTGATTGCCGCGAAGATAAAGAAAATCCACGTCGGGATTGTTTCTCACGACGCTGTAAAAAAATTCTTTGTCTTTTTTGAGCGGTCTGTCGCCGTCGAAAACGTCGCCGCAAAGCAAAATCACCTTTACGCCGAACGCTCTCGCCTTTTCGACCATATTTTTGAACGCCGCGCGCACTTCGGCTTTCCTCTCTTCCGTTTTTTCGGGCGGAAGCTTGGCTTCTATTTTCGAGCCGAGGTGAATGTCGGCGGCATGAATAAATTTCATATGCTCTTCTCCGTAAATTTCATATGCTGTTCTTCGTTTTTGTCGGATTTCGCGTAGCGACGTTTATCGCAAGTCCGCGTTCAGCCTCTTTCGTACCTTTTTATGCGGGCTTTAAGCCGATTTTTCGTCGCGTTGTCGAAATCGGAAACAATGTAGCGGAACGACCAGTTCTTGTCCGAAAAGACGGACGGCGCGTTTATCCGCGCTTCCTCGCCGAACCTTTTCAGATCGTGGAAAGGAATGATCGCGATTTTCGCTTTCGAACTCATCAGAAGGTTTATCGCCGTGTCGATTTTTCCGTTTTCCGTCTTTAAATTTTGTCTGACGCCCGCTTTTTTGCATTCGTAACGCAAATCGGCGGTTATCAGGTCTCTTTGCGGATTTTCGTCCGAAAACAAAACCTTTAAAGGCTCGTTGTCGTGCGTGCCGCTGTACCCCACGCAGTTTTCGGGATAATTTTCCGGTTTATGCTCGCTGTGCGGATCTCCGTTAAAGCCGAACGACATAACTTTCATCCCGGGATAGCCCGTTTCGCGCATAAGCTTACGCACTCCGTCGTCGATAACGCCGAGATCTTCCGCAACGACGGGCGCGTCGAGAAAATCTTTGAAAAGATCCGTCTTCGGACCGTCGACCCACTCGCCGTTTTTAGCCGTGGTTTCGCCGTTTTTGATACAATAATACCTGTCGAACCCTCTGAAATGATCGAGCCGAACGATATCGTAAACGGAAAGACAATATCTTATCCTGTCCTTCCACCAGGCGTAATCGTCAAGCTTCATTTTCTCCCAGTCGTAAACGGGATTACCCCAAAGCTGCCCGTCTTCCGAAAACGCGTCGGGCGGAACGCCCGCAACGACTTTCGGCGAACCGTCGGAGTTGAGCAAAAACAGTTCGCTTCCGTATTTCCACACTTCCACGCTGTCGCCCGCCATATATATCGGAATGTCTCCGAGGATTTTAACGCCTCTTTCCGCGGCGTATCGTTTAAGCTTGAACCACTGCGTTTCGCACAAAAACTGAGTAAACAGCCAGAACTCGTATTCATCGCGATTATCGCTTAAAAAGCGGGCTATAAGTCGATTATCGTAAGTTTTATACTCTTCCCAATCGGACGTTACGCGATAAGAAAACTTTTCTTTGAGCGTCATAAAAAGCGCGTAATCGTTATACTCGCCTTTCTTTAAAAACTCCTTCCACGCCCCGCCTTCCTTATCGAAACGGGAAAAAGCTTTTTTCAGAATTTCAGCTTTTTTACTGAAAAGAAGTCCGTAATCAACTCTTCGCGGGTCGCTTCCCATCGGGACTTCGGAAAGATCTTCGGCGGTCAGCAAGCCTTGATTTTTAAGCGTTTCGAGATCGATATAATAATGACAAAAAGCTTTCGACGCACACGGCGAATAAGGACTGTTGCCGTAACTGAGCGGAAGCAGCGGCAAAATCTGCCATATTTTAACGCCCGCGGACGAAATGTAATCTATAAATTTGTAAGCTTCTTTACCGAACGTTCCTATGCCCTCCGCGGAAGGAAGAGAGGCTATCGGCAGAAGCACTCCGCATTCTCTGTTTTTTAACATACCTTTATTTTACCATTAAACTAAAATAAAATCAAACTTTTTCAAAATATTCGGGAAATTAAAAACGACCGAAATCGCGGCTCGGTCGTTTCAGATGATATTCGGAAAATAATCGGTCGGAAAATCCCGTTCGCGTGCCGAATTATTCTTCTTCCTTTTTGGGGATTGTTTCCTCGATTTTCTTGCCGCAGGCTTTGCAGGTATACGTCTTCTTGCCCTCGGTTTCCGTAGTGGGTTCTTCGATCTCTATTTCGTTCGGATCGGTCGGCTCGACGTGTCTCGCTTCGACGCCGATAAGCTCATGGCATTCGTCGCACGTCATAAACCCTTGCGTTAAATTACCGGAGTTGCCGAACAGTTTCACGCCGTCTTGCCCGCAGTAATAGATCTTACCGCTTTCGATAATCTCTGCGCCTTTATAAGTATGCGCTTTTTTAGCGATAGCCTCCGCCGCGGAGCAATCTTTTCCGTCAACGGTGAAGCGGTAAATTTTCTGCCCAAGCTTCGCGCAGGTCGCTTCCCTTGCGATTATTTCGCGAACGTTTTCCGCCTTGACGGTTTTAACGTCCGAACAATAAATGCAGGTGCCTGTGACTTCATAGCCGCCGGAAACCTTCGTTACCGAATAAATGTATTCGTGATCGGCGGACGCGGGAATTTCTTCTCTTACCTGCTTGTCGCAATCGACGCATTTATAGCTTCTGTACTTAGTGCCTTTCGAGGTATCGTCCGTCCACTTCGTGTTTACGGGAGCTTTATGCGGTCTGTAAATCCGCACGTTTACATTCTGCCCGCAATGCATACAGGTGAAGCCGCCGACGAACTCTTTCGTGCTGTCGCATTTTATTTCGGACTCGTCGAGATCGCTCGGGATAAGCGCGGGATAAGCCAGAATACTGTATTCTTCCCGATCCATAACGCCGTAAACAGCGCTTTCGTGCTGCAAAGCGGGAAGATAAACGGTGAATTTGAATTCTCCGCCGCCGGGAAGAGCGAGAACGTAATCGATTTTGCCTTTCTTTCCGCATGTCGGTTCCGTTCTGTCCTCAGTGTAGGAAACAACGTTACTCCTGCTGTCGTCAACCCCGCAACGTTTGCATTTCAACGTTACGGTGTAAGTTTCGGGCGAAGTTTCGTTGGGCTTTATGTCGCATTCGTAATCGTGACCTCTCGAAGGAACGGTCACCTGCACGGTTTTCGAGCAGTATTTGCATTTAAACGGTTCGGTAATTCCGCTGTCCGTGCAGTTCGGGAAATCAGTTTCGACGTCCTCCAAACCGCCCGTCACGGGAGCGTGTTCCTTTCTTACCTGAACGCTTATCATGTTTTTGCACTTCTCGCACTGGAAATATCCCGCTCCGCCTTTTTCGTCGCATGTAAGCGGCTGATTGCCCAAAGGTTTGATTTTCGACTCGGTATCGTTCTCGTCGATTACGAAAATGCCCGCATTTTCAAGATCGATCTCTTCGCCGTCAAGTATGTGCAACCCGCCTTTTAACGTCGCGTCGAATTTGACTTCGTTATCAAGAACGGTAATTTTCAGAACGCATTCTTTTTCGACTTCGCAGGAAGTGTTATCGGTTAAATACTCCGCGATTTCGTAGTCCGATCCGCCGAGCTTGGGAAGTTTTTCCTTAAATTCTTTCTTGCATTTAGCGCATTTGCCCGTTACCAGTCCTTCCGTTTCGTAAGTAGGCGCAACGCTGACTTGCCATTCGATTTCGTGATTTTGCCCTTTATGACTGTTATCCGTCGCCGAAACGATGATAACGATCATACTTATTATCAGCGCAACGCTGAGTACCGCGCCGACAATAATCAGAAGCAATTCCTTTTTTAATTTCATTGATGCTCTCCTTTGTTGAGTTTTCCGTATGTAATGTCGGTTAAGCCGAGCATTTTAGACGCTCCGCAACCGTGCGTGTAAAGCGGCGGATAACCGAGACGAACCCGGGACTTTTTAAAACCGAACACGCAACACATTACATAAATAAGATATACCGTAATAATATACAGGTACATTTTAATAAAAACCGAGAAATAAATCAAGCGATATGGAGAGCTAAAAAAAATTTTCCGCTTATATCACATTTTCGAATGGAATTACCCTAAATTTATTTTCAATAAAAAAACGACTTGATAAATCCGATTACGGAAGCCAATATTTCAAATATCTTCATTCCCATAACGATCCATGTTCCGACCAGAGGGAAACCTCCGGTACAAACACCGAGCATAGGAATTCCGTTCAAAATACCCGAACCCAACAATATCCAAAAAAATGTTTTCGCCGGCGAATCGCCCGTAGTCTCTTCAACCAAAGTCCCCAAAATCAGGTAAGTGTTCGTTTCTCTCGAATCCTCAAAACACGCCGGTCCGCCGTAAAACATAAAAGAAAGTATTCCGACCCACCCGACAAGCGAAAATAATTCATAATTACCCGAGCAGATAGCGGTAAACCCGAAATACAGTATCGGAATATTTGTAAGTATGCAACAAATAAGCGAAACTCTTGCAAAATGCATAATAACGATAATTAAAACGATAACAACCACTATCGCAATTAAAATTAGCCACCACATAAATTTTTTCCTCTGTAAGATTTTTTTATGTTAATTTATCGAAAAACGTACAACGAAAAACATCGGTCGTTTTTCGACTTTTTTTGAAATTTAAATGTCATGCTCATCGAAACCCGAAAGCTTCGTGCTTTCCGAAAGATTTCCGGAATCGACATACTCTTCCTTTTTAAATCCGAAAATTTTCGTTAAAACAACTCTCGGAAACGCCGTTATGTAAACGTTATATCTGTTTACAAGTTCGTTTAAATTCTGCTGCGCGGACTGGTATTCGTTCGCAAGCGACACAACGAGTTTGCCGACTTCTTCAAAGTTCGAATCCACCGAGCCGATCGCGCCGCCGATAAATTTTCCGCCGCCGTTTTTATTTGCGGTGAAATACGCTCCGCCCTGCGCGTCGTTCGATTCTTTCTGCGTTGTTCCCACTTTTCTGAGAACCTGCAAATACTTCGCCTTTAAAATCCTCACGCGGCTCTTCGCTGTTTCAATACATTCTCTTTGCCTTACGGCAGTATTGCGAAAATTTATCAGCCAGTAAACCGTACAGATTATAAGTCCGAGTATAACGATAAGTATCAGATAAACCCACCACTTCATTTTTTATTCTCCTTTGTAAAAAACTTCCTTATGTTTAATATAATTTACAACGTATCGATATTTATTTAACAATACGTTACAAAAAAATGTTCAAAACGACCGTCGCAACCGTTAAAACGCATTCGACAACGTCTATCCACCCGCAAACGTCCGAAGCAAAATCGAACGACCGTTGCGCCGCGCAGATGCCCATAATCAATAACGCCGCCGAAACCCAATAGCAAATCACGTTATAATTGTCCCCGAACACGAAAAACAATATGAGATTTGCAATTACCGCCGCGCCGAGAGCGATCGTATCGAAGATTTCGCCGTTGAACAAAACGTCGTCCATAATATCCGACAACAGAATTCCGCCCGATAAAATCATAACGGAAGAAGCAAGACCGATTATCCATCGGTACGCGTGCCAGGGCATTTCTCCCACCCCGAACAACGTCAGAAGAAAAACGTTCAAAGACAACAGAAATATGCAAATTCCCCGCTTAACGCCGCTGCCGCCGTAATCATAAGTACTTTGGTTGCCGTAACTTGCGGAAGTATTCCGACTTGCCGTCGGAGAAGCGCCGCCCGAAACGCTTTGCGAAACTTGTTGTCCGGACGACATTGCCGTCTGTGCAATTTGCGACGTCTGCGCTTCCGGCGGTAAGCCCGCAGCGTTTTCCGTTTCTCCGTTATTTCCCGTTTCCCCGTTATAAACGATCGCCCCGCTCCCCGACAAATCTTCGTCCTTTTCGCCATCGTAAGGCTCGTAAAATTCCTCGTCCATAGCGGGCGTTACAATACCGATAATATCGATAAGTAGGTCTATAAGTCGATTAAACGCGTTTTTTGACAGCAAATCGCAAACCGTATCGTACTGTTGTCTCGTTGCGTCGACGCTTTCCGGCGGAAGTTCGCAAAGTAACGATAAGAGACGTAACCTTTTTTCGACGGCGAAAAAAACCGACAATTTTTTCTTCTCTTCATACGAATTTCCGATCAGATCCGCCACGCGGGAACAAACAAGAAACGGCTCGCCAAGCTCATCGTCGGAATTTCGCGTTTCATATACTTTTTTTAACGCCTCTTTGAAATCCATTTCATTTTCCTTTGTAATATTTCTGTTTTATGGCGGAACTTAATATAATTCCGACCGAAACGTCGTCTCCGATACCGATTTTTTCGCCCATATCCGTAATAAAATCGCTGATTTCCGCAGTCTTCCCCGCGATAAGTTTCGATACGACGGGGCGAACAAGCGCGCCCCCGAAGTTTTCGAGCGAACGATACGGATTTATAAGCCCGTCCGTGAACACAATCACGCCGTCCGCCGCCGACAAATCGATTATTTTAACCGATAAATGGTCGAAAGCGTCCGCCTGACACATAGAATAAGTCAGATTTGCCACGTTTTCGTCGGAATTATCGTCAAATACGGTAAAAACTTCGCCGCGCTTAAAAACAAAACATCCGCCGTCGCCCAAAGAGGCGCAAATCAGTTTGTTTCCGAAAATCATCGCGCCGTTGAGCGTAGTGCCGTAAGCTACCTGCGGATCGGATTTTAATCTGAAAATCTTGTCTTCGTTAAGCCCCGCGGTTTCGCGTTTCGAAATCGATTTATGCGATAAATCCCGATCTACGAGCGCGTTCCATTCGCAAAGAATTTCAAGGCGCAGTTTCTTTTCCGTTTTTTCGCGATCGGCACGGTAAAGCGCGGATTTTTCCACCCCCTTGAAGACATTTACTATTGCTTCGGAAGCAAATCTGCTCCCCCTGTCGCTGCGGACGTAAATCTCCCCGCCGTGTCCGTCGCAAGCGGTAACGATCGTGCGTTTATCGTCGTGATAACAAGCCGAATAATCCTGGCAGACTTTACCCGCGCGGATGTGCGAATAGCCTATGGCGGTTTTCGTGAAATACTTTACCATTCCCAGTCGTCCACCTCCGCTATCGCCTGTTTAACCTGAATTTTTACCTCTTCCGTTGCGGAAACCGTTTTTCCGACGCAAACGTTCGCAGAAGTCGATTTTACCTTCGAAGCCGTTAAAACGATTATCTTGATTATACGTTCCAAAATCCTCGAATCGTAACACTCGATAACGTCGCCGTTACCCGCGACAAAATCCGTAAGGCAGCTTATAGTACGATTATCGCTTAGTTCTATCGCAATTCCGTATTTAAGCGCGACCCGAAACCACGGCAATTTTTTAAGCGCGGACAGCTCTTCTTTCACGTTGTCTTTCGTCGGGTGTCCGTCGGTCATCAGAAGTATAATCGGCGCAACTCCCCCGTAATCGGGCATAATCCCGCCTTGCGACTCTTTTTTCAGAATATCCGCAAGTTTCCGATACGCGATATGCAGATTGCTCCATCCGCCGCCCTTTATCCCCTTGAAATCGAAGTCTTCTATCGGTTTGCACCTGTCACCGTTTAAAAAAAACGCGTCGGTAGAATAAGTAATTACGGTAATATAAAAGTCGACGTTCGCGTTCTCGTTTTGCATATCGATAAGTCGCGTTTTTATATCTCGGATTGCCTCGTTCACCTGTTTCATGCGCTCGCCGCGCATGCTCGAAGAACAATCGACAAGCATAATCAGGTTAAGCCGTTGCTTTGCGATTTTGTCGGCACCCCCCGCGCTTAAACTACCACTCAATATCATTCACCTCTTCGAGCTTTTCGGCAATTTGCTCCTGCGCCATGTGGTTGTTGTCGGCAACCGCGCCCGCAACTCCGCCGCCGTTCGTGGATCCGCTGTTAGATTTTACTTTGGAAGCCGTCACCGCGATAACCTTAATAACCTTTCTTAAAGCTTCCGCCGTGTAAACTTTAAGCACGGTTTCGGGGTTGCCCGTGAATTTACGAAGCACGTCCATTGCCTCGTCGGTATCTATACCTACCGCCAAAGCATATTTAAGCGCGACGCGGAACCACCCTTTCTTTTTAAGTTCGTCGAGACGCTTTTCCCAGTCGTAACTCGTCGGCATTCCGTCGGTCATCAAAATGATTATCGGAGCAATTCCTCCGAAATCGGGCATCTGCCCGCCGTTTTCTTTCTTGCAAAGCCATTTCGAAAGCGCGTCGCAAGCCTCGGAAAAGTTCGTGCCGCCTTCCGTGGGCAAATCTTTCCATTTGAAATCGCCGATATCTTTCGGTTCGGCGTATACCCACTCGGCTTTATCGCTGAATTTAAGCGCGGAAATTTTGATTGTCGCGTCCGAAGTATCCTCCTGAATTTCGGGCATAATACTCATCACGTCGCGTATGGCGTTGTTCACCGCTCCGATTTTCTCCCCTTCCATCGATCCCGAATTGTCTATTACGAACAACAAATTGAGTTCCTGGCGCGCTATGCCGTCGCCTAAAATTTTGTCTTCCATTTTATATCTCCTTAATCGTCTAAGTAATTTATTCGTTTAAAACTTTTGCCTGCTTTTATTTCCTTGTTCTTAACCCGCCCGATTATTTTCTCTGCTCGATTGTTTTCTCTGAAAATCAACTTTCATTTATCCGAAATCTCTTTTTCTATTTCTTTTTTGATTTTTTCGACAACGCCGCCCTTTTCCGTAATCGCGCCGATTATTTCCTCTACATTTTGCTTTACGTCGCGAGCGCGTTTCGGATATCCGCACGAAAGCGTTATACACGGCTCGATATCGATTTCTTCATACGGTTCGTCGTCCTCTTCCGCATCCTTTTTTCGGCTCGCTTTTATCTCGGCGATTTCCTTTTCGTCGTAAAGATACAACTCCCCGAAAGGACTGTCGTTCAAGTCGTCCTCGTATTTCTTTCTCAGTCTGTCGATAAAATCTTCCGCACAGCCGCTTGAAGGAAATTCAACATAATACTCGAAATCCGCTCCGCACTCTCCGTCCGTTTCGAGATAATCGAAATACATCGTCAGATCGTAGCCGTTTATGTTTACCTTGATTCCGTAAGTCGGTCCGCATGCGAATTCGTCGTAGTAAAACGTCGGTTCGAATCCGCGTTTGTACAACAGATTTAAATACTCGTTGGTAAGTTTTTCGCATTCCTTGAAATCCGCCGCGCAATCGGCATATTCCTTCTTCCAGACCATTTTATTTCTCCTCACGCCCGAAACGTCGGCTTGAATTCCGGGCGTTTTGTCTTCTGCTTTTTTAACCCGCGCTTTCTATTTCGTTTCTGATTTTCTCGACCACGCCGCCCTTTTCCGTAAGCGCACCGATTATTTCCGCTAAGTTTTGCTTCACGTCGCGGGCAGGTTTCGGCTGACGGCTCGAAAGGGCTATACACGGTTTGATATCCGTTAATTGAGACTCGTCATGTTGCTCATATTTGTCTCGATTCGCTTTTATTTCCGCAATCTCTTCTTCGTCGTAAAGGCGTAAATTTCCGAAAATACTATATTTTAACTCTTCCTTATATTTCGAATTGAGCCTGTCGACGAAATCTCTCGTCAAGCCGTTTGACGGAAATTCGACGTAATAATCGATGTCGATATCGCTCTTTTTTTTCAGATCGTGATATATGAAATATATCGTTAAATCATAACCGTTTGTATGTATCTTATAACTGTAAGTAAGACCGCCGTCGAATTCGTCGCAACCGGTCGTAAAATCAAAACCTCGTTTATCCAACCGCATCATATACTTGATTACGACTTTATGGCTCTTTATGATGTATCTGCATCTTGCGTCAATGCGATCCACTTTGTCTTCAATATATTTTTTATCCCAGATGTTATCCCAGATCATTTTATTTCTCCCATAATGTTTTCTTTGAATTTTATTTTTAAATTCCGGATAATCGGCACAACGCCGTTTCCCGCAATTATTTTTACGTTTCCGCTCGCGTCTTTAATCTCCAAGTCGCCCGAAAGCTCGAATTTTATTCCCCAAAGCGACGGATTGTTTTTGTTTACGATAACTTTTCCGACTGCCGTCCGATAATCCGCCGTATACTTGTCCAGATGACAAAGATATAACTGCTTTTCGGGTTCTAAAACGATTTTGTTCTTGTTTATCGTAAAAACGCAAACTTCTTTGGTCGGCTTCCCGCAGGACGGACATACTTCGTATTTCTTTTTTTCTTCGAAACCGTAAATATACTCGTAGCCGCAGTACGGACAAGTAAGAAGTTCGTCGCGGTATTTCGTTAAAAGTTTCAGCCACTCTATCTCGGTCGTCCGCTCGTTTTCCCTGTCTTCGAGTCCGTCCACGAACGTGCGGTGAAACGCTTCTTTTATATAAAGAGGAATATACGCCCAACGTTTTAGAACGCTCGAATGATAGCCGCGTATAGGTCTGTTGTCCTTTCGTTCCTTATGATAAACGAACACGGGATCGGAACCGAACATTTCGTATTCCGCCTTCTCGTCGACAATGTCGTAATTTTTAAGTCTCTCGCCCTCGAAAGGATTTCCGAGACACAACGCCATAAACAGAATTACGGCGAGCGAAAACCTGTCCGAATGCATATCCGGCAAATTTTTACCCGTTACGATTTCGGGCGCCATATACCGCATTTTGCCCAGAATTCCGAGGTTCTTCTTGTCGGCGGTTATATTATCGTTATCGCAGATAAGAAGCGCGCCCGTGTCGGGATCTATAAAAAAGCTCCCGTCGTTCAGATCCTGATAGGAATACCCTTGCTCGTGCAGTTTTTTAAACGCCGAACAAAGCGAAATGCACCACTTGATGAGGGTCGTTCTGTTTTTGAACGGATGCTTACCCGTAAGATACGAAACAAACGAAACGTAATTCGAAGGTCGCAAATCCATAAGATAGCCGATTTTCCCGTCTTTGTTTTCGAAAAGTCGTTTCGGCCAGAGAAAATCGTCCGACGGACTGCCCTTTTCGATATTGTTTTTCAGATTGAACCGAAAATCACGGCTTACTTCCCCTTTGTAGATTTTCAGCGCGTATTTTCGTCCGCCGTTCGATACGAGATAAACTTCGCCCTGCCCGCCCTCGCCGAGCAGATTTTCGACGACAAAAGTTTCGTTTTCGCCGATTTTAAAATTTTCGTTTTTCTTAAAGTACATATTTAAACCTCTTGGTTTTTCGGATGATTTTTATCGCTTCGTTTTCCGGGAATGCGATATTGCGAATTCCGTTCGGGTTTTCGGCTGATCTTCGAATATGAAAATTTTGTTTATTTGAGTTGATATAAAAAGATGTTTTAACTCATTTTATCATCTAACGCTTTACATATTAACACATTTGAGTTAATTAGTCAAACAAAAAGAGTTAGGAAGTTAACTCTTTTTAGTTATAGAATAAAAAAAAATGTAAAGGTTTAAATATATGAATACGTTGGAAAGAATTGATCAATTAAGAAACGAAAGAGGGTGGTCGATAAACTACCTTGCAATGGAAGCGATGCTAACGCAATCCACGATAAATAATTTATATGTGAGAAAAACCGAACCTAAACTTTCGACGTTAAGGTCGATTTGCAATGCTTTCGGAATCAGTCTTTCCGAATTTTTCATTGAAGATAGACAAGAAGAAAAAAAATCGCCCGAAAGCGAATTGATTTTGCAGATAAAAAGTCTTTCCGAAGCTCAGCAAAGAGATTTACTTGCTTTTTTAAAATCTATGAACGCAAACCGAAAATAGTTTCTTTGTTTATCTGTTTCTACATGGTATTTTCTGTTTTTTTGCGATAAACTTTATTTCTTATTAAACAAAAAACCCGATAAATCTAAAATGACATTTTAGATTTATCGGGATTAAATTTTTATATTGCGGAAATCGGGCAAAGCCAGACGTCTCTGTTATAAGGAATCAATTCGTCGGTCAGGCAAATAATTATACCCGTCTTTTTGTTCTTTTGAAATTTATCGAGAACATAAAAATTCTTATCGGCACGAACAGGCGTTTTACTCTTCTTTATCTCTATCGGATAAATTGCGTCGCCTTTTTCGATAATCAAATCCAATTCACGTTTTTCGGTATCTCTGTAATAAAATAAATCGGGACGTTTTCCGCTGTTGTAATAACTTTTTATTATTTCCGAAACAACATAGGTTTCGAGAAACGCGCCGTCCATCGCACCGCGTTCAAGCGTTTCGCTGTCTGTCCAGCGGCATAAATAAGCGCATAAACCCGTATCCATAAAATATAATTTAGGTGTTTTTACTATTCTGTTCGTCAAATTTGAGTAGTACGGACGTAAAATAGTTACTATACCCGAACATTCCAGAATCGATATCCAATTTTTGACGGTGGGAGCGGACACGCCTGCCGCCCTTGCTATTTCGTCGTATTTCAATTCCTGAGCCGTCCTAGCGGCAAGCAGAACCAAAAAATCATAAAACTCGCCGATTTTACCGACTTGCGAAAGGTCGCGAACGTCTCTTTCAAGATATGTGCTTACATAATCCGCATAATATCTTTCTTTGTCGATATCGGATACCGCGACTTTCGGCATTCCTCCGCGAAAAATATCGCGATATACCTCGTGAATATCCTTTTTTACGGCAAATTCCATACGTTTTTTAATATCGTTTATATCCGGCGAAAAAACTCCTTCGGGTCTGTTTTCGATTTCTGCCGCCGATAATCCCGCCATATCGAATACCGCGACACGCCCCGCAAGCGACTCGGAAACGCTTTTCATCATTTGAAATTTTTGCGACCCCGTTAGCCAGAACATGCCGCTGTTCTCTTCGCCTTTTAATGCCTTTTCGTCTACAATACGCTTTATTTCTATAAGAAGCGACGGCACTCTTTGAATTTCGTCGATAAGAAGTTTGTTTCCGTAAGTTTCGAAAAACAAGCCGACGTCGGACTGAGCAAGTCGGCGAGCGTTTATATCGTCGAGAGTGACGTATTTTCTGTCGGCTTCCTTAATATGGTTAAGCATCGTGGATTTGCCGACCTGTCTTTGCCCGCAAACCATAACCACAGGGTAATAGCGCGAAGCGTCGAGTATCCGACTTTCAAGATGTCTTTTTATATACATTTCTTCTCTTTTCCTCTCCCTAACTCGTCCGAGTTTGTCTTTTATATATCTTTATTTTAATTATTATTTCCTTATTTGTCAACTGATATATACAAAAATCCCGATAAATCTAAAATGGCATTTTAGATTTATCGGGATTTTACTCGTCTTGAATTTTATTTTTATCGGAATTACTTCTCTTCCGCAGCTTTTATCCGCTTGTACATATCCTGCATTTGCGCGTCGATTTCGGCTATTTTGTTGGAACATTCGAGCATTTCTTCGTTTATACCCTGCGGAAGCTTCGATTTATCGGCTTTGTAACGGATATCATGCTCTAAGCTCGCCCAGAAGTCCATTGCGATCGTTCTTATCTGAACTTCGGCTACGACGTATTCCGTTCTGTCCGAAAGATAAACGGGAACTTTTATATCGAGGTGCAATGACCTGTAACCGTTGTAGTTCGGCGTTTTGATATAATCCTGAATTTTTACTATTTCGAGGTCGGTCTGACGTTTGAGCATTTCCGCGACGCTGTATACGTCGTCGATATAGTTACAGACAACCCTTACGCCCGCAATATCGTTGACGTTTTTTCTCGCCGACTCTATCGACACGTCGTAACCTTTCTTTTTGAGCTTGGCTATCATGCTTTCGGGCGATTTCAATCTGCTGTCTATATGATGAATGGGATTTCTCGCATACAACACCTTGAATTCGTTATTCAAAACCTCGAATTTGAGTTTTAAAAGACGAACAGCCGAGTCGTATAAATTCAGCATTACGAGATATTCGTGCGCGCCGCCGTAAAAAGCGGAAAGCTTTTGTTTGTCTGCTTCACTGATTGGCATAATTTTGCCTCCCGAAATTTCTTTTATGATACCATAAATTTTACGGCTACACAACAAATTTACGCCGAAAATCGGTTTTAATGCTAATTTTTATCAAACTAACGCATAAATTTTCGATTTTTCTGTCAAAAACGTCGGCAAATACGATTTCCGCGCCGAGATATTCGAGCCGAAATAACTTCCGGAAATTTATAACACGCAAAAAGATCCCGCCGCTTTGCAGCGGGATTCTTAAACAGACGCCTCTGCTCCCTTTACGGAGGCAAACAGGCATCTTAAAATAACAGACGCCCGCGCCGCTTTAACAGCGGCGACAGGTATCTTAAAATTCGGTTTCAGCTGACAATCGAATTATTTAACGATCTTAGCAACAACGCCGGAACCAACGGTTCTTCCGCCTTCACGGATAGCGAAACGAAGACCTTCTTCACAAGCAATAGGAGTGATGAGGGTAACGTCGATCGTGATGTGGTCGCCGGGCATAACCATTTCAACGCCTTCGGGAAGCTTAATAGTTCCGGTAACGTCGGTAGTTCTGAAATAGAACTGAGGTCTGTAATTGTTGAAGAAAGGAGTATGTCTTCCGCCTTCTTCTTTGGTAAGGACGTAAACCTGACCGCTGAACTCGGTGTGAGCGTGAACGGAACCGGGTTTAGCAATAACCTGTCCTCTTTCGATACCGCTTCTGTCGATACCACGAAGAAGAGCGCCTACGTTATCGCCTGCCTGAGCTTCGTCAAGGGTCTTTCTGAACATTTCAAGACCGGTAATAACCGAAGTAGTGGGCTTATCTTGAAGACCTACGATTTCAACGGGGTCACCAACGTGAGCAACACCTCTTTCAACTCTTCCGGTTGCAACGGTACCACGACCACTGATCGTGAATACGTCTTCTACGGGAAGAAGGAACGGCTTAGCGTCGTCTCTTTCGGGAGTGGGGATGTAGTTATCGATAGCATCCATAAGTTCAAGAATGCACTTGCATTCGGGAGCAGCAAGAACTTCTGCGTCGGGGCAACCCGAGGAAGCCTTTTCCAAAGCTTTAAGAGCGGAACCTTTGATGATAGGAGTATCGTCGCCGGGGAATCCGTACTCGTCAAGAAGACCTCTTACTTCCATTTCGACAAGTTCGAGAAGTTCGGGATCGTCTACCTGATCGCACTTGTTAAGGAATACGATGATGTAGGGAACGCCAACCTGACGAGCAAGAAGGATGTGTTCTCTGGTCTGCGGCATCGGACCGTCGGTAGCAGCAACAACGAGGATCGCGCCGTCCATCTGAGCAGCGCCGGTGATCATGTTCTTAACGTAGTCTGCGTGTCCGGGGCAGTCAACGTGAGCATAGTGACGTTTGTCGGTCTTGTACTCAACGTGAGCGGTGTTAATCGTAATACCTCTTGCCTTTTCTTCGGGTGCTTTATCGATCTGATCGTATCTCATCTTCTCTGCGTCACCCTTGCAAGCCATAACCATCGTGATAGCTGCGGTCAAGGTGGTCTTGCCGTGGTCAACGTGTCCGATGGTACCGATGTTTACGTGCGGTAAGCTTCTGTCAAATTTTGCTTTTGCCATAGTTGTTTTCCTCCAATTTAATTAGATTTGGTTGTTTTTTATTTTATTTTTTGTATTATATACCTTTTCGGTATGATAACCTTTTTTATCGTCCGCCCGCCTCGCGGTTGCAAGGCTTATCGGACGTTCGCTTGCGGATAAAATCGATTTTTTACCGCCAAGCTTTTATTTGTTCCGATATAAAGCCGATTTTTTTATGATTGTCGGCTTTATACCGCTTGTTTGTTTTTATTTTGACGTTTGTAACCGTATTCGCCTAACCGATTAAAATCAGTCGTCGTGCTTAACGGCTCTCTCGCCGATGATCTTTTCCGCAATGGACTTCGGACACTCGTTGAAGTGATCGAACTGCATCGTGAACTGACCTCTGCCCTGCGTTCTCGAACGAAGCTCGGTTGCGTAACCGAACATTTCGGAAAGCGGAATGAAGGAATCGATAACCTTCGAGCCGTTTCTGTCTTCCGTTCCGAGGATAGTACCTCTTCTCGAAGAAACGTTACCCATAAGGTCTCCGAAGTAATCTTCGGGAGTTACGATTTCAACTTTCATTATAGGCTCTAAGAGAACGGGGTTAGCCTTCTTCATACCGTCCTTGAACGCAAGCGAACCCGCGATCTTGAACGCCATTTCGGAAGAGTCGACTTCGTGATAAGATCCGTCGTAAACGGTAGCTCTGAAATCGACCATTTCGTATCCCGCAAGATAACCGTTCTTGGAAGCTTCTTCGATACCCTTTCTGACAGGTTCGATATATTCCTTCGGAATGGATCCGCCGACCGTTTCGTCGACGAACTCGAATCCCTTTCCGGGTTCCAAAGGCTCGAATCTGACTTTACAGTTACCGTACTGACCTTTACCGCCGGACTGTCTCTTGTACATTCCTTCGGCGTCGACTGCTTTTCTGAACGTTTCTTTATAGGAAACCTGCGGCTTACCGACCGTAGCTTCGACTTTGAATTCTCTGAGAAGTCTGTCGACGATGATTTCAAGGTGAAGCTCGCCCATTCCGGCGATTATGGTCTGTCCCGTTTCTTTATCGGTATAGAACTTAAAAGTAGGATCTTCTTCGGCAAGCTTCAAAAGAGCAAGCGTCATCTTTTCCTGACCCGCTTTGGTCTTCGGTTCGATAGCGACCTGAATAACCGGTTCGGGGAATTCCATCTTTTCAAGGATGATCGGGTGATCTTCGTCGCAAAGCGTGTCGCCCGTGGTGGTTTCTTTCAAACCTACGATAGCGCAGATATCTCCGGAGTAAATCTTGTCGATTTCCTCTCTGTGGTTAGCGTGCATCAAAAGAAGTCTTCCGACTCTTTCTTTCTTGCCTTTCGTAGCGTTGTATACATAAGAGCCTGCGGATAAAGTACCCGAATAAACTCTGAAATACGCAAGTTTTCCTACGAACGGATCCGCAACCATCTTGAACGCAAGACCCGCGAACGGTTCTTCGTCGTCCGTCTTTCTGATTTCTTCTTCGTCGGTGTCGGGGTTGATACCCTTAACGTGGTCGACGTCGATAGGACTGGGAAGATAATCTACGATAGCGTCGAGAAGATGCTGAACGCCTCTGTTCTTGTAGCTCGAACCGCAAAGAACGGGGTTGATCTTCATTGCAAGCGTACCCTTTCTGATGGCGTTCTTCATTTCTTCGGGAGTAAGTTCGCCCGTTTCGAAGAATTTCTCCATCAAAGCGTCGTCCTGCTCCGCGCAGACTTCCATAAGAGCTTGTCTCGCTTCGGCAGCCTTGTCCGCATATTCGGCGGGGATAGGTCCGACGGTGAAATCTTTTCCGAGGTCGTCGTGGTAAATTATCGAGTCGTTTGCGACAAGGTCGATAATTCCGCAGAACGTATCTTCTTTACCGATGGGAAGGCAGATCGGAATAGCGTTTGCTTTAAGTCTGTCTCTCATCATCTGTACGGCGTTATCGAAGTTTGCGCCGTTGATATCCATTTTGTTAACGTATGCGATACGCGGAACGTGATACTTATCCGCCTGACGCCATACCGTTTCGGACTGAGGTTCTACGCCGCCCTTTGCGCAGAAAGTCGCAACGGCTCCGTCGAGAACTCTCAGAGATCTTTCGACTTCTACGGTGAAGTCGACGTGTCCCGGAGTATCGATGATGTTTATTCTGTTTCCTTTCCAGAAACAAGTGGTAGCGGCGGAACAAATGGTTATACCTCTTTCCTGCTCCTGTACCATGAAGTCCATCGTAGCCGCGCCGTCGTGAACCTCGCCGAGTTTATGAGTCTTTCCGGTGTAGAAAAGAATACGCTCGGTCGTGGTAGTCTTACCCGCGTCGATGTGCGCCATAATACCGATGTTTCTGGTATGTTGTAAGTCGTATTGTCTTGGCATATTGTAAAATTACTCCTTAATATATGCAGTCCTCGGCGAGGTTTTATCGTTTTACGCGGCGATAACCGCAAAAACAATCCCCTCCGCTCCGGAATTACCAGCGGTAATGAGCAAACGCCTTGTTTGCTTCCGCCATTCTGTGAGTATCTTCCTTTTTCTTTACGGCTCCGCCCGCATTGTTATATGCGTCCATAAGCTCGGATGCGAGCTTGTTGCACATATCGCGGTCGCTTCTCTTTCTTGCGCTCGCAACGATCCAACGGATTGCGAGAGTCTGTCTTCTCTCGGGTCTGATTTCGATAGGAACCTGATAGTTGGAACCGCCTACTCTTCTCGCTTTAACTTCGAGAACGGGCATTACGTTGTTCATCGCCTGATTGAAAACGTCCATCGGTTCAACGCCGAGTTTTTCGGACGATTTGGTCAAAGCGTCGTATACGATCGTCTGCGCGGTACCTTTCTTACCGTCAAGCATAACCTGATTGATAAGTTTGGTAAGCACTTTATTGCCGTATATAGGATCGGGTAATACGTCCCTCTTGGGAACGCCACCTCTTCTTGGCATAGTTGTTGTCCTCCTTTAAATTTTTTAGGGTATATAAATATAACCCGTGTACAGCTATCGCTCTTAAACCGTTCGGTTTTCCTTATTTTCGGTTAAAACCGTTCGGGAGCGAACCTTCCGACGCCCGTAGCGTCGTACTGCCTACTTTTCGGGCGTTTCAGAATTTCCGCCATAAGTAGGATTTGTTCATGCAAACGTAAATAATTTTAAGAGTTTGAACTAAAAATTATTTGGGGCGTTTTGCGCCGTATTTGCTTCTTGCTTGCTTTCTCTTCGCAACGCCTGCGGTATCGAGCGTGCCGCGGATGATATGATATCTTACGCCGGGCAAATCTCTTACTCTTCCGCCACGGATAAGCACGGAGCTATGCTCTTGAAGGTTGTGACCTTCGCCGGGAATATAAACCGTACCTTCCTGCTTGTTCGTAAGACGAACTCTTGCGATCTTACGAAGTGCCGAGTTAGGCTTTTTGGGAGAAGTGGTCGTAACCGAAAGGCATACGCCTCTCTTCTGCGGGCAATGACCCATGATAGGAGTCTTGCACTTGTCCTTAGCCGTTACTCTTCCTTCTTTGATAAGCTGGTTGATAGTTGGCATTTTTTTACCTCCTTATAGATTTGGATATTCTGAAAACGGACCCTAACCCGTTTAAAGAAAGCGTGATAAAGGATTATCTGCCCGTATTTTGCATACCTTTACAGATAATCACTTAGCGATTATATCATTTTTTATTCGCCCCGTCAACTTTTTTTATGCGTTTTGGGACAGTATTTTTAAGTTTTAAGACGGTATTTTCTTTTTCGGGGCGGAATTTCGGTGTTTTTGCTCCGAATTCACGGATTTAAAGCCCTATGCGGTTTTACGCTTTGAAAATTCTCGCGACCGCCGCCGCCAGGCTCGCGCTGCCCTCTTCGGAATAATGCGTTCCGTCTTCCCACCTGTGTTCGTTGGGAATATTCGCGCTCACGGAATAGAGGTCGTCGATCTCGTAACCGCGTTTTGCCGCAATCTTTTTCACTATCTCGTTTCTGCGAAGGACAATTCCCGTCTGACGGTAATCTACTCTGAGATTGCCTTTTTCCTTGACGAGCGTGGACGTCGCGACGACTACTCTTTTATCCTTTCCTATCTCGGAAAGCAACGCGTCGACGCCCTCTCCGTAAACCTTGTCCGTCATATGCCGGCCGTGAAGTCCGTGATTGAAATGAATAGCCGCGTAAGGCATATCCTTAACGAGATTTTTCACGATTTCCGCGTAAATCGGCTGATCGATCGAATAAGACGTTGCTATGTAATCGACGTAATAATGCCCGGCGAGAAGCTCTCTGACCTTACTTTCGTATGCGCGGGTTATACTGTCGCCGATAAGTAAAATTCTCGGCAAATCGGTTTTTTCGGTATGATCGCACCAGGATTGCATCCATTCAAAAGTTTCTTTCTTATATTCTGCCATGTTTTCTGCCCTCGGTCGTATTTTTCGCGCGGTAAAAACCGCGACCGTTTCTGTTTTAAAGAATTTCCATTCCTTTAAGAAGAACCTTGTAAGGTCCGCCGTAGTTTCTGCGGACTTTTACCTTATCGGAAAGCCTTATCGAAGAAAGAACGCCCGAAAGTCTGCCGCTCATGGAAATACCCGTAAGCGGAACGACTTTGCCGTCCTTATGCAGATACGCAAGTCTTATTTCGCCGCCGATATAGTCGTTATAAAGGTCGAGCTGTAAGCCGGAGAGAGAAACGCATTCGAGATAAGTCGTCTTTTCGAGTTCGCCGTCCGAAAGCGTTCCCGCTTTCACGCTCACGCATCTCAGATTTCCCGTAGGCTTTTCGCCGAGGTAGGAAGCAAATCTGTTCATTCCGTAATACCCCGTGACTTTACCGTTCTCGATTATCGTTTTATCGACGAGTTCGAAACCGTCCGAATCGAATGCCGCGGAATAATCGCTGCCTTTCATTTCGCCTTTCATCGTTACGGTTATCTTATCGCCGTCGCCGTTTTGCAGATCGTCGCCGATTTTGTGAAGATTGAGATGAGAATATACCGACGAATAATTGAGATCGCCCGCAAGCTCCGAGAAAAGCGAGCCTGCCTCCTGAATATTCAGAACGACGTCCGCTTCGATTTTGTTTGCGGGTTTCGCGGCGTGCTGTCTGTCTCTTACTTCACGCATTTTTTCGTTTATTTCGGCGATAATTTCCGCCTCGTCGAACTCCGTGAAACGATAGGCTTCGTAAAGTTCGACCGACTCGCCGTTTTCGTTCCAGGTGGGGATAGCTTCGATCATCGCGTCGTATTTGACTTCGGCAACGTCCACGCCTTTGCTGTTTATAACTTTCGTTTCGTGTCTGTAAACGAAAATTTCGAGAGCGTTTATCGCGCCGTTTCCTAAAAGGTCGGCTTTTTGCACCGCTTTCGCGATGAGCGCGGCAAGCTCTTTTGGTTCATAGTCCGAGAAATTGGAAGGAACTTCTCTTTCGGCGATTTTACCGTCGACTATATCGTAAGGTTCGTTGGAAACGAGTTTCGCTCTCGTTACCGCCGCGGCGATCTTGTCTTTAAGGTCGGCTTCCGTCATAGACTCGTAAACCGAAAAAGCGGACTCGCCTTTTTTGCCGTCGTGATCTTTATACACGGTCACGAGGATATCGCACACGTCGGTTGCCCTCGTCGTTTCGAGCTTTTTGCCTACGAAAAACAGTTCGCTCGATTTCGTGCCGACGAGATTGATTTTATAATCGGAGACCTCTTTGTTCTCCCCGAGAAGTTTTTTAAGTAATTCGATACGATTTTTCATGCCAGTTTAACCCTCACTTTGAGCGCGGGTCCGCCGTCGGTGACCCTGACCCATTCTTTATAACCTTTACCGCACATTCCCGCGCCGATTATCTTCGCGCCGTCGGACACCATGGAAATCGATTTTAAAAGCTCGGGTACGCTTCCGCTCATAACGACGGGCGAAACGTAATTGTTCGTGAGCTTTCCGTCGACGATTTCTATGCCGTATTCCGCGGTACACTGTATCTGCCAGTTCTTGGGATCTTCCATTCCGTTGTTGGTTTCGAAAAGCATATAGCCGTGCTTTACGGAAGCGATCATATCTTCGAGCTTGTCCGTTCCGACCTCGAAAAACGTGTTCGTCATTCTCGTGTAAGCCTTTCTCTTGTAGCTTTCTCTTCTTCCGTTACCCGTGGGGATAACGCCCAGTTCGCTCGCCGAAACGAGATCGCACATACCCGAAACGAGTATGCCGTCTTTTATTATCTGAGTATCTCCCGCCAGAACGCCGTCGTCGTCGAAGAAGAAGGACGCCGCCGAAAGAGTCGCCGCCGCGCCGTCTCTCATATTGGAAATGGGCGAAGCGACGTATTTGCCGACGTACTGCTTGGCAAGCGCTCTGTCCTTGACGAACTGATCCATTTCCACCCCGTGACCGAACGCTTCGTGAGCGATAAGTCCCGTTATCGAACTGTCGGTGATAACGTCGTAAACGCCCGGCTTTATCGGCTGAGCTTTCGCAAGGCAAGCCGCCTTTTCGACAAGTCTCCCGATTTTCCCCGGAAGCTCCTCGAAAACGTCTGAAATTTTGGTGGAATACGCGTCTTCTCTCGCGCGGACCATTTTACCGTCGTTGTAAACGGCTATAACCATTCCGTTGACCCAACCGTAACACTGATCGAGTTCCCTGTTTTTAGAAACGAAAAGCTTGGAAACGGTAAAGGGTTGAAGATAGCCTGTCGCGTTCACGACTTTGTCGCTCTCGGCTTTCGCCGCGTCTCTCATCTTTTTGCAGAAATCGAGAAGCTCGCCGTCGGTGTATTCGTCGAAATCGCTTTCTCTGATAAAGGATTTGACGAGCGGTTCGTCGATAGGTTCGCTCGGCTTGATCTCCATATCCGAAACCGTTTTCGAGGGCATTGCCTCGCGAACGATTTTTTCCGCGAGTTTTTCCGCGTCGCCCTTAATGTCGTCGAGCGAATATTCATAGTAAGCTCTGCCGTCCCACATTCTGACGACAAAACCGCACTCGCCCGAACCGTCGCGCACGTTGGACGATTTTATATCCGCCATATAAAGCGTTGCCTTAACGTCCGTTCCGAGTATGGCGACGTATTTGAATTTTTTCCCGAGAAGTTCGACAAGCTTTTTCGCTTCCGCCCGCCTGCCGTCCAAAAAGCGTGAAAATTCCATAGTTGTATTTCTCCCGTTTAATACCGAAATATCACCCGACCGCATTCGACTCTTTATTCCCGATTTTCTTTGCCGTCGGCTGAGTTCGGTTCTTTTTCCTTAATTATATATATCATAAGAACGTATGTCAATTCATTTTTGCAAAAACTTGGCTTTTTCACAAGGTTTTCCGCTTGTTTTTATTGTTTTCGCCGTTGTTTTTACGATTTATCTCCTATTCCGTTCCGTCATAGTAGACTGCAATGTTTATCGTCACACTTCTCAACCCGAAAAATCGCTATTTATTTTCAAACGGCAATTTCGACGGATTTTACTGTCCGATTATCGCAAAAAAGGTATGTTAATCGACTTATAGGCGGGTTTTTGTGTTTCGAACGACAAATCGACGTCAGGCGGCGCAAAAAAATGCGGATAGACGAAAATAAAAAAAATTTCTAAAACCTTATCAAAACGCTTGCAAAAAAAAACGAAAGCGTGTAAAATAAAAAGGTCGACTGAGGGGCGCGTTAAATGACGCGTTGAAAGGCGCGTGTTGAGCTGTTCTGCGGCGTGTATCGAAGCGTTAGCAAAAACACGTTCTGCGCGTACAGCATGCAAAACCAATCGGTCGAAACAGAATATTGGGGTGTCGCCAAGCGGTAAGGCTACGGACTCTGACTCCGTCATCCGGGAGTTCAAATCTCTCCACCCCAGCCAGATAAATAAAGAAAAACAGTCGCATAAGTTATGCGGCTGTTTTTCTTTACACCCTCGTTGAGGGTGAGAGTTTTCCTTCCGGATCGTTGATTTCTTCAACTATCCGGGAGTGACGCGATTGCGGACTTTTAGTTTCAACAAAAAGCAAACCAACCGTGTCCGAACAATCGCTATTCCGTCGCTTCGCTCCTTACAAATCTTCAAGCCCAAGCAAAAAAAAACTAAGAAGCCGTCACATATGTTTATACGGCTGTTTTTCTTTACACCCTCGTTGAGGGTGAGAGTTTTCCTCCCGGATCGTTGATTTCTTCAACTATCCGGGAGTGACGCGATTGCGGACTTTTAGTTTCAACAAAAAGAAAACCCGTCGTGTCCGAACAATCGCTATTCCGTCGCTTCGCTCCTTACAAATCTTCAAGCCCAAGCAAAAAAACTAAGAAGCCGTCACATATGTTTATACGGCTGTTTTTCTTTATGCCCTCGTTGAGGGTGAGAGTTTTCCTCATAGAAAGTTAAAAACCTTTTTATATGAAACAAAAAGGGCTCCCGAAAAAGAATGCTTTTTCGGGAAGAGGAGAAGCAAGCCGTAAGGTGAAGCCGTTTCAGAAAACGGCGCACAAAGAGGCTTAGCTTCGACGAAGTGACGCGATTGCGGACTTTTAGTTTTAGCCACAGGTGACTGAGTTCAAACTCGGTCTTGGGTTGTGTTTTTGGCTAATACTTCGTTGCGCTCGCGTGTTATACGCAAAGTATTAACGCGCTCACGCGCCTTGTCTTAGCCTAAAAACGCAAGGCAAGACTTGTCGACAACCAAAACGCCGAGATTTTCGATGATTTTTGGTAAAGGCGAACGCAGACGTACTATATGTACTTCAAGCGAGAATTTGACAAAAGGCGCTGAAATAACGGCGTTTTGGCGGGTTCAAACGCAATCACCTGTGGCTAACAAAAAGCAAACCCGTCGTGTCCGAACAATCGCTATTCCGTCGCTTCGCTCCTTACAAATCTTCAAGCCCAAGCAAAAAAAACTAAGAAGCCGTCACATATGTTTATACGGCTGATATCTTATGTATACGTTTATAAAGTTTTGCGGTTATCGGCAAAACAATGACAAGCGCATACGTTTTTTCTTTTCGGATTATCCGATATATACAGTAAAATAACGGCAAAACATTGAAAAAAAAGCATATAAAGCAATGAAATTAAATGATAAAATAAAAAAGAAAGACTTACGGAATCGGTAAAATATCGGATTATGTGGATAACTGCTTACGATGAAAAACTGAAAAACGAAATTTTTAACGGGGCGATTGTTTTCGAAAAACATTTTCGCGTCGGGGAAAAGGTGAAAAAAGCCGTCCTTTATGTTTCGGCGCTCGGCGCGTTCGACTGGTCGCTGAACAACGAGTTCTCAAACGACTATTTTATGCCCGGTTGGACAAACTATTCAAAAGAGGTTCACCTTTGCGAATACGACGTTTCGAACGCGCTTCATGCAGACAACCTGCTCACAATAACCGTCGCAAAAGGCTGGTATGCGGGGCGGCTCGGCTATATCGCGAAAGGCGAAATTTACGGAAAAACGCCCGCGATTTACGCTAAAATAATCATCGAATACCATAACGGAGAAAGCGAAACGATCGAGAGCGACGCAAGCTGGACTTGCGGCGAATCTCATATTGTTTTTGCCGATTTTTTCGACGGCGAACATATCGATTTCAATAAAAAAACGTTAAAAAAGTACGAAACGATAAAAACGGATGTTCAAGCCGTTTTTAAAAAATACGACTACGAACCCGTTCAAATCATCGAAAAAATCACTCCGACGGTAATTTCTTCGGACGAAAACGGAATTACTTACGATTTCGGCAAAAACATTGCCGGCGTTATAAAGTTCTTCGCAAAAGGTTTGCCGCTTACGGAAATCACCGTTCGTTACGCGGAAATTTTGGATAAAAACGGGGAAATTTACACCGAAAATCTACGTTCCGCAAAAGCGACGGACAAATTGAGGCTCGGCGAAAAAGACTGCGCGTTCGACCCGAAATTTACTTTCCACGGATTTCGCTACGCAAGGCTCGAATGGAGCGAAGAATGCGAAATAACCGATTTGATCGGACTTGTTTTATCGCAAAATCTCGAAAGAACGGGATTTTTCGAAAGCGAAAACGAGCTTGCGAACAAGATCTATCGCAATATTTTAAACGGACAGGCAGGCAATTTCATAAGCATTCCGACGGACTGCCCGCAAAGAGACGAAAGGATCGGCTGGACGGGCGACGCGCAGATTTTTTGCGATACTGCGTTTTATAACTCGGATTGCAATTTGTTTTTCAAAAATTATATCGAAATGTTGAACAACGCCTGCTACGACGACGGAAGAGTTCCCGTTTTCGTGCCGTTTTTCACGAAAGAAAGCCCCGAAACGACCGCCGCCCCCGCGTGGAGCGACGCCATAACGATTTTGCCGATGAAGCATTACTTGTTTTACGGCGACAAGTCGATTGTTACAATGTGTTTGCCGCAGGCGGAAAAATGGGTAAAATATTTCCTTAACGCCGAAAAAAACGGTTTTCCGCCAAATGAAATTTTCAATTACGGCGATTGGCTTTCCGCGGGAGAAGAAACGGACAAAACCGTCGTCGCTTACGCTTATCTCGGAATTTCGTTGAAAAATCTTTCCGATATGTTCAAAATCGTCGGAGACGAAAATTCCGCAAAAATCTATGAAAATCTCCGTTCGGACATGAAAAAAAGGTTCTTCGAAAAATGCGTTTCGGGATCGACTGTTTCCGGCGATACGCAAACGGCTTATCTGCTTTCTTACGCCGCGGGATTTATGACGGGCGAAGAAATCAGAAGCGGACTTATAAGAGCGATCGAACGAAGAAACGGTCACCTTTCGACGGGATTTCTCGGCTTGCGTTTCCTGTTGCCGACGCTTTGCGATATAGGCGAAACCGAAAAAGCTTACGACATTCTGTTACAAACGACCTACCCGTCCTGGGGGTATGAAACAGAACGCGGCGCGACGACGATCTGGGAACGTTGGGACGGAATTAAAGAAGACGGAGAAATTTTCGACCCGTCTATGAATTCGTTCAACCACTACTCTCTGGGTTCCGTGGGATATTGGTATTACGCATACGTTTTAGGAATAAAAGTCGAACTCGGCGGAATTAAAATTTCGCCTTGTTTTACCGACAGACTCGGGAAAGTAAAAGGAAGTTTTTCTTTCAGAGGAAACAAAATAACCGCGGGGTGGCAAAAAAAAGGAGAGGTTTACGAATACACGATATTCTCCGAAAAACCTCTCGATATGAAATTCGATTTCAAAAACGTCGAAATCACGAACAAAAAAGACATTGACAGCGGTGCGGTTTTCACGTTGATGCCGATAAAAAAGTGCCGTTAATCAACTTATAAGCCTGTTTTTGCGAAATTCTTTCGGAGTTACGGAAAACTTTTCCTTGAACTTTTTCGTAAAGAAAGACTGGTTGTCGTAACCCGCTTCGCCTACGATCGTAACGATAGGCAGATTTGTCTGTATAAGGAGTTTCGCGGCGTATTCCATACGCAGATCCGTGACATACTCTATCAGAGTTTTACCCGTTTGTTTTTTGAAAAGAACCAAAAAACGGGAATGCGAATAGTTGGAAAGCGGAATGATCTGCGAAATCGGTTTCGAAAAAACTTCCGGTTTATACAATTCGCGCATAAAATCGATAAAATCCTTCTGCATGACTTTTGCGTTAAGACCCGCGTTCTCCACATACACGCCGAGAAGATACGACACTATGGAATGAAGAACTATTTTTCTCGTTTCGTCGTCGTAAGCGATAGCGTTCCCCGCATTTTCGAGTCTCGACAGGATATTGTGACATTCCGACGGCATAAGCCTTATTATAATAGGTTTTGTCTGCGAAGAAATTTCTTTGAACAAACCGTCTTTAAGTTCGTCGCATATCTTTTCCATAAGTTTTACCGAAACGCACAGATCTCTTCTCACGATCGGGCTGTCGGATATCTGCTGATGCGTGTGGCGGGGACCCAAAAGCATAAACACGCCGAACTCGGACTCGTAGGTTACGCCGTTCACGATATTTTCCCCCTCGCCTTCCGCGATGGTGGTAAACTCGTAATCCATATGTATGTGCTTTATCGTCGGAACGTTCCACGACGAAGTTTCGATCTGATCGTCTTTAAATTTCGGAATACAATAAATACTCATAACGACATTATAATATAAAACGGCGGACAAGTCAATTCATAACAGTAAAAAAACGTTAAAACGAAAAAAAAGAAAAGTTGAAAAGTCTCGTCGGCGATTATATAATAAAAGTAAAGAACGGCTTAAAAGCCGATAAAAACTCTTAAAAAAACAAAAAAAACAACAAAAGGAGTAAAAGATGAAAAAGTTAATTAGGACTATTTCCGCAGTTATTGCGGCGTGCGCTTCCGCGGCGGCGTTGGCGGCTTGTCAGGGCGCGGAAAGCAACAGCGGCGGAACCAACAATAAACCGTCGAACGACACGAAAACCCTTAACATTAAAATTTACAAATCGGGTTACGGCGACGCGTTCGTTTCCAACTGGATTTACGAATTCGAAAACATTTATAAAGATGAAGGCTATAAAATCAATATCGTGGATTCGACGGAATATCTTCAAGGCAGCATGGTCACGAACGAAATGATCCTCGGCAAAAAGAACACGACCGATCTCTATATTACGGGAAACGTTTCGCCGAACGCGCTTAAAAACGCGTCCGACAGCGAGGAAATGGATATGATCGCCGCCAAATTGAACGACGTTTACGACAGCACACCGATAAAAGCCGACGGCACGGAAGAAACAGTAAAAATCAAAGATAAACTGATGCCCGGTTTCGATAAATACTACAAACTCGGCGACGATTACTACACTTTCGCGTTCCGTTCTTCGCCGGTGGGGCTTGTCGTTAATCCCGACGTTTTCCCCGCGGGAAAAGAATATCCGAGAACGAGCGACGAACTGCTCGCTCTTTGCGACGAAATAAGAGATATCGACGGATTATACCCGTTCGCCTACGGGGGACAGAACGCTCACGCGTATCTTTACGGAATGGAAGACGTGTGGGTCTCTCAATATTCGGGTATCGGATATTATCAGGACTTCTGCGCGATGAACTACGAAGTTCCCGCCGAAGCCTACGAGCTTTATAAAAACGAAGGCTGGATAAAAAGTCTCGACGTGATAAAGAAAATCCAATCGGGCGCAACGGGCGAAAAATACAATTTCGCAAACGCAGTAGGCGCGAAAGCCAACCAGGCTCAGCACAATCTTCTTACGGGAAAAGCCGTGTTTATGTGCGTCGGTCAGCACTTGCAGAACGAAATGTACACCAACTATGCGGAAGCGACCAAAAAGATGATAATGCTTAAAGCTCCCGTTTTGTCGGCGATAAAAGACAAATGCGAAAGCATCGGAACGGACGCCGAACTTTCCGCACTCGTAAAAGCCGTCGACGAAGGCAGAACGGAATTGAGCGGCGACGGATACGAAGTTACCGAAAGCGATTACACAACGGTCAAAACGGCAAGAAACATCGTTTACGACTGGGGTGCGCCGCATTCGATAGTAGTAAACGCATATTCCGAAAAACTCGACATAGCCAAGCTTTTCCTTCGCTATATCGCAAGCGACGACGCCGCGAGAACGGCATATCTTGCAAGCACTTCCGTAAGTTGCTATTCGGTGGGTTCTTCCGTGGATTATTCCTCCATGCACACCGACTCCGAATTTTTGAAAACGGCTGCGAAAGTTTCGGAAGCGGCAAGCGTTATTTATCGTATGCCCTTAGGCAACAGAACCAAGTACTCTATGGACATATTCAACGTTCACCTCGGACTTGAAAACAAATTTTATTCGAACGACTCCTTAACCGCGGAAAAAGTTATGGAAGACGAATACAAAAGAGCAAAAGAACTTTGGGAACAAAGATATAAAGGATAAAAGGAATAAATCTTGCAATGCCTATGAAAAGTAATAGCAAGAGAGGTCGGCTTAGCGGATACAGCGCGCTCGAAAAAAAGAAGTTTCTTTTCGTCGGACTGCTTTTGCTGTTTCCGCTGGCACAGTTTGCGGTTTTTTATCTCGCGGTAAACATAGAATCGTTTAAATACGCGTTCACCGACGAAACCGGAAAAGCCTCCTTAAAATATATTAAAATGATATTCGACGAGTTTGCGTCGGAAAGCAACAACAACCTTTGGCACGTTCTTTTCAGATCGTTCGTGACATGGGTCGTCGGAAACCTGATCGTTTTCCCAGTTTCGATTGTTTTCACTTACGCGCTTTTCAAAAAAGTGCCGGGCGAAATGTTTTTCAGAATACTGTTTTTCCTTCCGGGAATAATCGGCACCGTTGTTCTGGCTTCGATCTACCGTCAGCTTGTAACGATAAACGGACCGCTCCAAAAATTTCTCGAAGCAATGGGTTTCGACCTCGGCGTTCAGATACGAAAACTCGGATTTTTAGACTATGAAAAGACAAGCTTTTTAATGGTTCTTATTTTCGGCGTGTGGTGTTCTCTCGGCGGCAATATCGTTGTACTGACGGGCGCGGTCACGAGAATTCCGCCCGATATTTTCGAATACGGCAAAATCGAGGGAGTCGGCGTATGGAAAGAATTTTTCGGTATCGTGCTTCCGCTCATTCTGCCGACCGTTTCGACGCTGTTCATTTTCAGCCTGGCTTCGATTTTCACCGCCGACAGCGGAACGTTCCTGCTCTTCCCGCAGGATTACGACGGAAGCGCGAAGACTATGGGATATCTGATATTCCTGCTTTCTTACAACGTCAGTAAAGGCGTTGAAGTGGCTAACCGCCCCGCCGCGCTCGGCGTGGTTGTCACCGTCGCGACGTTCCCGATCGTTCTCACGGTGAGATATTTTATAGAAAAATACACGGAGGACGCGGAATTCTGATGAAAAATATTTTAGCGAAGCGTTCTTCGAACGGAAAGATTAAAAAATCGAAAAACGAAAAGATTTTTCTCGCGGTTTTCCTCGTCATATTCGCGATTTACGGTTTAACCCTTATCGCGCCCGCGTTCTGGACGTTATACAGCTCCTTGAAAAAAGGCGGAGATTACTACGACAACTTCTTTTCTTTCCCGAAATTCGGCGAATTTCAATGGCAAAATTACTATAACGCGTTTACAAAGATAACCTTCAACAACACTCCGTTTTACTTTATGTTCTTAAACTCGGTATGGATGGCTCTCGTGCAGGTTATCGTGAACGTCGGAACGAGCGCGCTCACCGCTTACGCGATGGCAAAATTCCGTTTCCCCGGCAAAACGCTGTTATATTCGATAGCCATTTTCATTCAGGTCGTCCCCATCATCGGAACGGGCGGCGCAAGATATAAGTTCTATTTTAACATAGGTCTTATCAACAACCCGTTTCTGATATGGCTTTCCTGGGCGGGCGGTTTCGATTTCGCGTTTATAGTGCTTTACGGCTATTTCAAATCGATCTCGAACACCTATATGGAAGCGGCGACGATCGACGGAGCGTCCGATTTTACCACAATGGTCAAAATAATGCTTCCGCAGGCTATCCCCGCGATCATGTCGCTTATGATACTCAACTTCATAACGGCATGGAACGATTATCAGACCCCGCTTATTTATATGACGAAATACCCGACTATGGCGGTAGGACTGTATGTCTTCTCATCCGAAGCGGAATTTTTGCCGAACGCAACGCCGACTTATCTTGCGGCTGTCGTGTTCGCGATGATACCGCCGATAGTTATATTCTCGCTCACGCAAAAAACGGTAATGAACAACGTTACCGCAGGCGGACTGAAAGGTTAATTCAAAACCAATCCGCAAAAGCGGCAATAACCGACAAATATCGGTCTATAAGTCGATTAACAAATCAATATGGAGGAAAATTATGAAAAAACTTTTACTTATTCTGCTCGCCGCGTTGACCGTCGTTACGGCGGCGATAAGCCTTTGCGCCTGCTCCGACGACCCCTCGGAGTCAAGCGGTAATCCCGGCAGCGAAACCACATCCGAAATAACGACGAAACTTTCCTTTAAAGAGGACATTCCCGAATACTTTACGGCGGGTATCCCGGTAAACGTATCGAAACTTATCGATTACGAATCGGGTTCCGCTCTTTCGGTCACGGCGAAATATGTGTCTGCCAAAAACGAGGAAGGCGAATATCTCGTTTCGGGCGTTACGTTCACTCCCGACAAAATCGGAAAGGTGACGATAACCGTCCGGACGGGAGACGAAAATATATCCAAAGAATTTACGGTCAAAGTCGCTCCGCCGTCGATTGTTGCGGTCAGAGAGGCGGAAATTCTTATGGGCGAAGAAATCGATCTCAAAACCCTTGTTTCTTATGTGGATTACACCGCTAACAAAGATTACGACGTAAAATTCGTAGCCGTTTCGTTTATTCCTGTCGGCGGCGACGAAGATGAAGATAAAATCGTTTTTTCGGGCGATAAATACACGTTCACCGCGCTCGGCTCGTACGAACTTACTTTCAAGCTCGTAAACGACGGCGGCGAAGCGGAAGAAATCATGCCCGTTTACGTCAAGCGCGCGCTCGGCGAAAACGAAATCGACGATCTTTCGAACTTTAACCGAGGATTTTTCACTCCGACCTATGCAAGCGGAACGATAACGTACGACGATAACGATCATGCCGAAAACAGCGATTGGTCGTTTATGCTTAAAGCCGACGCGACGGCGACCGCCGAATCGGGCGGACACGAAAGCGAAAGCTATTGGAACCAGTTCGGTCTTATCGCTCTCGAAAAAACCATCAACCTTTCCGAAAGTTATATCGAACTCGATATGAAACTCTCTCCCGACGCAAGAAATTACGTCGGAATAGGTTTTGCGGACGAAGGTCAGACAACCGTTTTATACCATTGGACTTCCCTTGAAAAACAAGGCGAATGGGTTCATTTCTCGATGCCTTATAAGCTTGTCAACGGCAATTTCAAGTATATCCGCATTGCGACGTTGCACCCGTTCAGATCGGAAAACCCGAATTATAACGCAGGTAACGTATGGCTTAAAATCGATAACGTCAGAATAAAAAACTACGAAACTCCGATCGCTAAAAACAGCATAATCCTCGACATTGACGAAGCGAAAACCAATTCGCTCAAATTTATAGTAAATCACGACAAAAACCTTAATTATATAAACAAGCTTCCGTGGGGCAGCAATACCACCTTCACCGTTTCGGCAAAAGTCAACGACGCGGATACCGTTTTCTACGGATACGTCGAGGAAGCCGCTCCGCAGATTTTCAGAATAGAAAGTCTTAACATTGAAATAGGTAAAGGAGCGAAACTCGAATTCGCAAAAGACACGAAGTTTGTTGTTGCCGGTAACGACGACGTCGAATTTTTCTTCGCGGAAGGCATAACGCTATATTATAACGGCGAACGCTGGGGAAAAGAGTTCGTGGAAAGAGAAATTTCCGCAACGATCGATATGACTTCGACAGATCCTTATCTTAAAGTAAACGTTAAAAACGCTTCGATCGACTTCGGCGGAAAAGACGCATTAGGTCTTGCCGTAACCGCTTATATTGACGGCGTTGAAACATTGATCGGCGGTTTCGTCGAAGCCGTTAACCCTGCTCGTTTATATCTGAGTTTTGCTCACGAAAAAGGTACCAAACTCGAAATAGCGGCGGGAACAAAGTTTATCGTTGACAATAACTCCGACGTCGAAATACCGCTTAAAGAAGCTGTTTGCATTTATTTCGACGGCACAAACTGGACTACCAATGTTGTTGAAAAAGAAATTTCCGCAACGATCGATATGACTTCGACCGATCCTTATCTCAAAGTAAACATTAAAAACGCTTCGATCGATTTCGGAGGAAAAGGCGCATTAGATATTACCGTAGCCGCTTATATCGACGACGTAGAAACAACGATTTGGGGTTTCGTCGAAATCGCAAACCCTGCCCTTTTATATCTGAACTTTGCTCACGAAAAAGGAACCAAGCTCGAAATAGCGGCGGGAACGAAGTTTATCGTTGACAATAACTCCGACGTCGAAATACCGCTGAAAGAAGCTGTTTGTATTTATTTCGACGGCACGAGCTGGACTACCGATGTTGTAGAAAAAGAAATTTCCGCAACGATCGATATGACTTCGACCGATCCTTATCTTAAAGTAAACGTTAAAAACGCTACGATCGATTTCGGCGGAGAACAAGCATTAAATCTTGCCGTAACCGCTTATATCGACGACGTAGAAACATTGATCGGCGGTTTCGTCGAAGTCGCAAACCCTGCTCTTTTATATCTGAACTTTGCTCACGAAAAAGGAACCAAGCTCGAAATAGCGGCGGGAACGAAGTTTATCGTTGACGACAACTCCGACGTCGAAATACCGCTTAAAGAAGCAGTTTGTATTTATTTCGACGGTACGAACTGGACTACCGAATTTGTTGAAAAAGAGATTTCCGCAACGATCGATATGACTTCGACCGATCCTTATCTTAAAGTAAACGTTAAAAACGCTACGATCGATTTCGGAGGAAAAGACGCATTAGGTCTTGCCGTAACCGCTTATATCGACGACGTAGAAACAACGATTTGGGGTTTCGTCGAAATCGCAAACCCTGCCCTTTTATATCTGAACTTTGCTCACGAAAAAGGAACCAAGCTCGAAATAGCGGCGGAAACAAAGTTTATTGTTGTCGGCAACCCCGACGTCGAAATACCGCTTAAAGAAGCTGTTTGCATTTATTTCGACGGCACGAGCTGGACTACCGAATTTGTTGAAAAAGAGATTTCCGCAACAATCGACATGACTTCGACGGGTTCTTATCTTAAAGTAAACGTTAGAAACGCTTCGATCGACTTCGGAGGAAAAGACGCATTAGGTCTTGCCGTAACCGCTTATATCGACGACGTAGAAACATTGATCGGCGGTTTCGTCGAAGTCGCAAACCCTGCCCTTTTATATCTGAACTTTACCCACGAAAAAGGCACCAAGCTCGAAATAGCGGCGGGAACGAAGTTTATCGTTGACGACAACTCCGACGTCGAAATACCGCTTAAAGAAGCTGTTTGTATTTATTTCGACGGCACGAGCTGGACTACCGAATTTGTTGAAAAAGAGATTTCCGCAACAATCGACATGACTTCGACGGGTTCTTATCTTAAAGTAAACGTTAAAAACGCTTCGATCGACTTCGGAGGAAAAGACGCATTAGGTCTTGCCGTAACCGCTTATATCGACGACGTAGAAACAACGATTTGGGGTTTCGTCGAAGCCGTAAACCCTGCTCTTTTATACCTTAACTTTGCTCACGAAAAAGGCACCAAGCTCGAAATAGCAGCGGGAACGAAGTTTATCGTTGACGACAACTCCGACGTCGAAATACCGCTTAAAGAAGCTGTTTGTATTTATTTCGACGGCACGAGCTGGACTACGGACGTAGTTACGGCAGATTAAAAAAGAACAAAACCATTGCCGCGGACGGTTGATAAAAACACAACCGCCCGCGGAAAAATAAATCCAAGCAACAAAAAACAAAGGTAAATAGATGAAAAATTTAATTTTAAAAACAATGGCTCTCGCGCTGGCGGCGGGAATGTCTCTCACCACCCTTTTTGCCTGCGGAACTTCGGGAAACAGCGTATCGGACGGATCCGATCGGATAAACAAAATCAACGAAGAGATTTCCGCGCCGAACAACGCTCCCGATTATTCCTCGTCAAACAAAGCGCTCGATATGTACGCGTATATATGCCCCACGAACGGCGAATACGTTACCGAAAACGGCGTTAAAGTTACTCAGGAGTCGTTCAAAACCAAGGAAAGATTTCAGGAATATAAAGATTGCGGTTTCGACACGCTTTTGTGTCTCGGAAACGGCGACGCCTGGCTCGGCGCGGGCGATTTCGAAACGAGCGCGGCAAAACTCAACCTCGACCTTTGCGAAGAAGTCGGACTTAAATGTATAGTGATGGATCACCGCATTTACGATTTATCCTGTAAAACCGAAAGCCTCGTCGGCGAGGGCAAGGATTTTGCAACTATGGACGCACTCGTCGAAAAGCTCACGGAGTACACCGCTCCTTATATAAATCACGCCGCGTTTTACGGTTTGGAATTAAAAGACGAGCCGTTTTATATCAATTTTGACGCGATTGCGGATTTATATGCCGCACTGCGCGAAATAAAACCCGATATTTACCTCAACTGCGTTATGTTACCTTATACCGACAACGCACAGACGAAGTATACCGACGATATTTCGCTCGTCGGAAAAACGGCTTACAGAGATTACGTCAAAGAGTTTCTTTCGAAAACAGGCGCGGGATATTTCGATTACGACGATTATCCTTTTATGAACGAGAAAAACAACAGAAAGGTGGCGTACTTTAAAGACTCGTATCTTTCGAACCTGCAAATCGCGGCTCAGGAAACGGCTAAGCTGAACGCCGAGTTTTATCTCACTCTTCAAAGTTACACGAGTACGAAAATGTCTCAGATAAGAAAACGCGAAATGACCCTCGCCGATTTTTATTATCAGATAAATGCGGGGTTCGCGTTCGGCGCAAAGAATTTCAGATATTACACTTATTGGCAGTTCCCGTCACCGAGCGATCCGTCGTCAAAAGCAATAATGTCGCACAAGGGCGAAAAACAGTATTACGATTACGTTCAAAAAGTCAATACCGAAGCGAAAAAACAGGCTAAGGTGATCCTTAATTACGATTACGTCTCCACAATCGCGCTCGGCGACGATAACGATTATCCGAGACATTTTGCCGGCGTGAAAAGCGTCGAGGAAGACGAATTCGGCGCGGCGGTAACGGCAACGAGAGGAACTATCTTCAACAAGCTCCACGACGATGAATTAAATCTCGACGGTTATTATATTTTCAACGGCGAAGATCCCGCAGACGATTTCACGACCGATATATCGATCGGTTTTGACGGATGCGACAGCGTTGCCGTCTATAAAAACGGCGAAGTGAAATATTACAAACTTAACGACGGAAAATTTTACGCAGAACTTAAAAGCGGCGAAGGTATTTTCATAATACCGCTCGGATGATCCGTAATAAAAACAATTAAAATATTAAAGCGGGGGCGGGTACCGTTTCGGTACCCGCCCCCGTAATTTTTATCTTATTTTCGATTATCGCCGCCGTTCTTCCCGTCTTTATCGTCCGACGAAAATTTCCGCCTTTGCATAAAATAGAATACCGCGCCGATAGCTGTCCATATAACAAGCATTATGTAGGACTCTTTGCCGAAATTAACGCCTTTAAGCCCCGGGATGGGAACAAGCTGAAACACCATAAACAAAACGGAGAAAACCGCGCCGAGCGTTGCGGCTATTTTCAGTCTGAGCGTTCCGTCGCCGTATTTTTTCATCGTTACAAGACATGCGGCGGATGTGAAAAAATAACCTATCGACGCGCCTATCGCGCTCATATCCACAAACCAACCGAGAGCTTCTCTGCCGAGTATCGGACCCGCAAGCGATATTACTATACAAAAAATCATCGCGTTTTTCGGAGTCTGATGCTTACGGTCGATCTTGCCGAACCATTCGGGAAGATAACCGTCTTTGCTCATCGAATACATAAGTCTGCTCGAAGCGAGATAGAAACCCATAATCCCCGAAAGAACCGCGCAGGAAACGCCGACGCCTATCAGAACCTTGCCGAAAGTGCCGAGAAGTTCCTCCGCGGCGACAAGAAGCACCCACTCGCCCGCCATAACGCGTTCGGGCCAGTTTTCGAGAGCCGCCGCCGCAACGGTGTTATTCGAAATATACACAAAGCATCCGAACGCAATCGCGACGCACATTATCCCCATTACTTTTTTATACCCGAATTTGAACTCTTCCGCCGCCTGCGGGATTGTATCGAAACCGACAAACGCCCACGGCGCAATGGAAAACGTTGCGAGAACAGAAGTCGCTATATTGGCGTTTGCGTAATTTTCGATATTCGCCATAGTCGCGCCCGCATCGATCGCGGCTTTTTTGTCGAAACCCCATATCGGTTGCATGTTGACGCCGTTCGCCTTGGACGAAACTATCGCCGAAATACACAGCGTGAACGCGCAGACCGCAAGAGTTATCGCAAGCACAGTCTGAATAAAGCCCGCCTTTTTAACGCCGAGAATATTGAATATCCCGAACAGGATAAGAATCGCGCTCGCAAAAAGCGTTTCGCCCATCCACACGTCGAACCCCGCGATGCTGTAATGCCAGCCGAATTTCAGAATATCAGCCGTTCCGTCGAGTCCGTCGACGATAAGACCTATCGCCGTGGAATTCATCGGAACGTTCGTAAGATACGCCACGACGAGAAACCAGCCGCATATAAACGCGGCGTTTTTCCCGAAGCAATTCTGAGCAAAAGTAAATTCGCCGCCCGCTTTCTGGTATTTCGGCACCATATACGCATAGGAAAAGGCTATTATCACCATAACCAACGCGCCGAGAACCATTGCTATCGCCGTTCCCGCAACACCGGAATTAGGCAGGAATTTTTTGCCAGGATTAACGAACGATCCCCAACCGATTATACAGCCGAACGCGATCGACCAGACCGACATCGGATTCAACGTCTTTTTCAGTTCTCCGTTTTCGGGCAAAACCCTGTTATTTTCGCTCATTTTACCCCCTTTATTCCGATAAATTATTTTTTATATTGTTCTGTCAATTATAATCTTTGTAATTCGGATCGACCGCCGCAAGCTCGGCAACCGAGTCTATTTCCGTGATCTGCCCCGCAAATACTTCGTGAACGGTCAGATCGACGTTTTTAAGCTGTCGGTTCACAATATCGTCCCAAAAGAGATTTTCATATGTCCCCGGATGTTTATACGCTTCGTTGATTGCGTCCACGATAATCTTCGCGTCCGCCGCAACCCGTTTCATGAATTTCCAAATGCTTTCTTATTTCTTTGGATATCGTCGTCGGATCTCGTTTTAGTTCCTTTGCTATCTTTCGGATACTTTTGTTTGCTTTTAGCAGAGTATAGATTTCTACTCTTTCCGATAATGTTAAATGTTTGTATTTTGCCATTGATTTTTTCCTCTTTGGTTCATACGGGACATATTCTATTATCTCAAATCTTACTCTTTTTGTAAATCTTACTTCGACTACCTTACTTTTCTTTCTATATGTGGACGTTACCTTTACAATTAAGGCAAATGAAACAGTCTTCCTTGCCCATAACGGGCGCGGCGGCATGGATGGAGGATATGTTGTTGACTGTCTGAAATTCGGAATTTTCGATCAAGGTAAGATTTTCGTATTTTTCGGGAAGAAAATCGAACTGCTCTTTCAAATACCCGACAACGACGTAAATATGCTTTACTCCGCGTTTTTCAAGCCCTTCGATAATGGTTTCTATCATCGTTTTTCCGAAAACCTTCACGAGCGGCTTGGGGATTTTATCTGTTAAAGGAGACATTCTCGTTCCCATTCCCGCCGCCATTAAAACGGCTATTTCGTCGGTTTTTATCTTTCCCTTTTCCATATTTTCCAACTTCGTTTTCTCCTTTCAGACTATGTAAAACGCGAGCGTAGCGCAATCGCCCGCGGCACGACGTATTACTGAAAATTCCGCCGTCAACCCACGGTTCGCTTTATTCTCTGCCGGCTTGCCGGATAAAAATAACCCGAGTCTTGACCGGGACAATACATAGTGTTTATTATAGCATAAAAATAACGCTCGGTCAACAAAAAAGTAATATCCGACAGCCGATATTTATAATAAACAACACCTCGGGATTTATAATAAACAGTGCGTCGGACGAAAAATGTCGGCAGCCGCGGGGCGTTCACCCGCGGCTGCCGACGCACGTTTTACCGATAATCGCTTTATTCCGACAATCGCTTTATATCAAAATAATTTCAAAGCCACTTTATTTCCATCGGTTTAAGCTCGATAATCGACTTATTGCCCGACTTATCGTAAAATTCCGTGACTTGTTTTTCCTTGCTGTTATTAACGACCGCGTACTTTCCGCTCGCTTCGTAGAGGTTGCATTCGGTGTTTACGTTCGACGAATAGCAGACGTTAAGATCCTTGTTCGCCGCCCAGCACATAGCCTTGTAAAGAAGTCTCGAATTCTCGAAACTGTACGGAATACCGGTTATATAAAAGCTTCTGCCTTTGCCGTATTCGTTGACCGCCATTTTGACTTCGCCGACGTTCACGCTGCGTTTGAAACGGTCGGAAAAAGTTATATCGAGAACTTTCGTGCCGTCAAGAGCGTAAATATTCTTTTTATCCTCGCCGTAATCGAAATCTTTCATTCCGTCGGTGAGCGGGTGAGCGACTTTGTTTATGTTGTATTTATCGTTCGAAAGCGTGTAACCCACTTCTTCGTCAACGCCTAAAACGTCCGCAAGTTGGAAATATCTGCCGTTTCCTTCGCAAGCCGTAGGCTCGCCGATACCTATAAATCCGCCGCCTTCGTAAACGAATTTTCTTATAGCCGTTTGGAGCTTTTCGTCAAGCCAAACCTTACCGCCCGAAAACGCCGTATAAGCGTCGCCCGCGTTAATAAGTACGTCTATATGTCGATTAACGCCGTTTTTCACGTCGTCGAAGGACAAGAATTCGATATCTACGGGAAGACCCGAAATCGCCTCCAATATGCCCTGATAAGAATAAATCTGCTGATACCAAAGCTCGTGAGCGACCATATGGCTCATCCAGCTTCTCTTTTTGCCCCAGGCATTAAGCAAACCGACTTTAAGGCGGCAATACGGCTTTTTGTTGTCGATGGCGTCGTAAATCGTTCTGAATTCGTCGGCAATCTCCGCAACTCTGTCCACAAACTTCGGGAACTTCGCGGCTAAGTTTAAATAACCGCCGAAACCCATTCTGTCGATAGGCTTACGCATAATCGCGCGGCGCGCCGTGAGCCAGTTTTTGTTAAGCTCGGCAACCGCTCCGTCCTCGTTTCCGTCAAAGAAAGTATCGGGGAAGAAATACGGCAAAAATCTGCCTTCGTGATATTTAACGTGCGGAATTTCGGAAAGCATTCTGACCGTCACGCCGCCGCCGACCGAGCCGACCACCGCGTCGAGATTCATTTTTCCGAAATGCTCGCCGTAAGGCTCTGAACCTATCCAGTCGTCGCCTAAAAACATCATCGCTTCCTTGCCGTGCTTGTGGCAGATCTCGACGAGTTCGCCGATGATTTTGCTCACGAATCTCTCCACGAAATCCATATATTTAAGGAATTTTTCGGTGGGGTTACGGAAACAGTTATTATAATAACCGCTGTCTACGAAGTCCTCCGCGCACATGTGAATTCCGCTCTCTTTTTCGAACTCTTCCATCAAAACGGGGTTAGCCGTCTGCGCGTAGCCGAACCACTCGACCTGTTTTTCCTTGCCGAGATTGTTGAAAATAAGCGTGAACTGATAAAGGAAAGTCGTAAAACGAACTACGCTCGTTTCGGGATTTTCCTCGCACCACTTTTCCATATGCCTTTTGACGTACTCTCTCGTTTCGGGAAAAGCGGGATCGTAAGTAAGCTGTTTTTCGCAAGTCCACTCGTTCGTAAGATAGTTATAAATCTGAACGGGATGCCACGTCACACGGGCTAAAAACGTTACCGTATACTCGTGGAAAGGAACGGCGTTTTCAACCGTAACCATACCGTTAATCGAGTTATAGCCCCACTTTTCGTGTTTGATGCCCGTCGTTCTGTCGTAAACTTCCCAAAGGTCGATATAGGCGTAATCGGGGTCGAATTCGTCCTTTAAGAAGCCTTTCATAATCTCGATTTCGAGCGTGTCTTTTAAAGCGAGATTGCGGTTCGAAAGCAAGAAAATGCGTTGCGCCTCCTCGGGGTGCTGTCTCGCCCATTCGTTGTCGCCGCGAACCACGAAATATGTGTTGTAAACCTTTCCGAACTGCCCGGGGTTTTCGGGAAGCTTAGTTCCGTCGCAGTCTCTCACGGCGTCCGCGCCCCATTTTTCCGCTATTATTTTCGTTCCTTCTACGAAACTTTCGTCCGTAGGTATAGTAAATCTGCCTTTACTCATTTCCTTTTCCTCTCGGTTTTTCGGTGCGGCGGTCGTAAATTCCGAATTTAAGACCGCCGCAACTTATATATTGTATTTTAACAGAATTTTATATAAAAAGCAAACGTAATATCGAATTTTACGCGTTATCCGACAAAACAACAAGAGTCTTGTTGTTTTTTTGTTTTTAAATCATAAACGACAAAATGTTTGCGGCTTTGAATTGACATATTTTGAAAAACAGATTATAATAAAAATATAGCTATTTAAAACCCCAACAGAACTCGCCTTGAAGCCGTATTTTCTATGCTTTACGGCAAATTCGCCCTAGTAGTATTTGTATACAACGTCGGTCGCCTTCACCGTAAATCATTAGAAAATACGGCTTCAAGGTTGCCCTATATATTAAGTTGTCGATACCGCAAATTTTCAGGCGTAGCTTACATTTAAGGCAAGGCGTTTCCGCGGGTTAGTATACAAATACAAGCCGCGGAAAGAACGAAGAATTAAGTGTAAGATACGCCTGAAAATCGTGTTCTGTTGGGATTTTAAATAGCTATGATAATACAAATTTTCGAAAATATGGAAAGGGATGATAAGAAAATGAATTACGATTATAAGGTTACTGCGGCAGGCAGGGTCAACATTATCGGCGAACATGTGGATTATTGCGGAGGAAAGGTTTTCCCCGCGGCGTTGTCGCTTAAAAACACCGTTTTCGTTAAGGCAAACGGCACAAACAAAATAAATTTAAGCTGGACGACAACCGATTTCAAGGTTTCGCTCGATATAAACGAGCTTGAAAAATACGCCGATTTAAGATACGGAAATTACCAGGCGGGTTGCGCGCTTATATGGCGCAACGCGGGACATAAGTTAGTCGGTTGCGATATGCTTCACGACTGCACCGTTCCGTTCGGCAGCGGGCTTTCTTCGAGCGCGGCGATTGAGGTTTCCACCCTTGCCGCTTTTGCGACGATCGCAGGCGAAAAAATAGACAAAAAAGAGATTGCTCTTCTCGCGCAGAAAGCCGAGAGAGAATACGCCAAAGTGAACTGCGGAATTATGGATCAATATGCTTCCGCTAACGGGCTTAAAGACCATGCTATTCTGCTCGACTGCAAGAAAATCGAACACGAATACGTTCCGTTCGAACTCGGCGAATACGAACTCGTTTTGGCAAACTGCAACAAACCGCATAGCCTTGTAGAAAGCAAATATAACGAAAGACGAGCCGAAACCGAAAATGCTCTCGAAATTCTGCAAACGGTCCTTAAAGTCGATTGTCTTGCGGAAGTTACGCCCGAGGATTTCGAAAAACATAAAAATCTTCTGGACGGCAAAATCAGAGACAGAGCCGAACACATCGTTTACGAGTGCCAAAGAGTAAACGAAGCGGTAAAGGCGATGAAGAGCGGCGATATCGACGCGCTCGGCGCGCTTTTAAACGAGTCGCACCGCTCGCTTAAAGAAAAGTATGAGGTTACCGGCAGGGAACTCGATTGCCTTGCGGAAACGGCGCAGGGGTTCCCGTACTGCGCGGGAAGCAGAATGACGGGCGCAGGCTTCGGCGGTTGTACGGTTTCTATCGTAAAGAAAAGTACGATTAAGGAATTCGAAAAATACGTCGGCGAAATGTACGCAAGAAAAATAGGCTATGCGGCAAGTTTTTACGAGGCAAGCATTGCCGACGGCATCACGGTTGAAAAACTCTCCTGACTGGCTTTCTGCCGTTTATTCGCAGTCTACTTGACGGTATCTTGTATTTTATTTTTATATATTACAAAGGACTATCGGTTTTTGATAGTCCTTTTCTTTATTTGAATTATATTGGCTTATATGGTTAAAAAAACCTTCTCCCTTGGGTAATAGTTTGAGATAAAGTTCGTCGGCTTAATAGCGGGAGAAGGTGGCAACGTAGTTGACGGATGAGGGGCATGTTACCTAATTATTTTGGGAGCTATTTCTCGTATTATTTTTAGATATAATAGTCAAAACATTATAACAGGCAATATTGCAACAGACAAGAATTAAATCCCCCTCATCAGTCGC
>CAKQMB010000002.1 GCA_934254825.1 uncultured Clostridia bacterium
TTTTACATTACCAAAAACCTGTTGATTTATTTAACTTTTTTCTCTCTAAGTGTTGCACTTAGTTTGACAATTCATCTACTTAAAAAATTACGGTGTGTTTCAGTTTGTTTTGTTTTTGCCCGGCATTCCAGGTAAAATGCATAGACGCCGTTAAACTATTTCAAATATGTCGTTTGGCGTTATGTCGTACAGATTACAAAGAAAGATGATTTGTTCGTAATTCAATTGAAAAACTCCGTTTTCAAAACGGCTATACTGCTGTTGGGTCATTTTCATTATTGCCGCAACCTGTTTTTGAGTAAAACCTTTGGCTTTTCTTGCTTCTTTAATATTTTTTCCGATTTCTTTTGATATATCCATTAAAAATATTATGTCACAAAATGATGTAAAATACTTTACATACATCACTAAATGATGTATAATTAAACTGTAAACATAGAGGAGGTAAGGAAAAATGTGTGAAGTTGAATATGACCCGCAAAGGAAGTATGAAAAAAGAAAAGATTTAATTGAAGGTATAGCGGTTGTTGTATTACTTATAATCGCGTTTGTTGCTGTGTCTTTTATAATACCAATACCGATTTCAATCGTAAAAGAACAGGGCGTGACATATATAAGACCTATCTTTACCGATTACTACGAAGCATATGATTGTGACGAATCCTGGCTGGATATCACTATTTCAAGAGAGATAAAAGGAAAACTTGTTAAAGTAATTACAGCGGAAGCATTCTCAGATTGCAAATGTATACAGAAAATCACATTACCTGACAGTATAGAAATCATCGAAGAGCAAGCGTTTATAGATTGCGTATCTTTAGACTCGCTAATCATACCTAAAAGCGTAAAAAAAATATATGGACAAATAGATAGTCTTGTAAGCGATAATATATGTGGCTTAGATGGTGGGGTTTTGCGAAAAAGGACGTCAATCGAGTATGAAGGAAACAAAGAAGATTTCAAACAGATTGTCGAACCGGAAGAACTTTCAATTATACGGGATTCAGAACATCAATATAACGTATTGGAATATAGAGGAGGATCGAATACTTTTTACATATTCTGTGTGGGAGAAAAATATGAAAAAAACTGAAAAGAAAGTACATATAATATTAAAAATCTGCACTATTATATTTTATATTCTGTTTACGGCATTTTTGATTTATTATATATTTATTCGTTATCCCGATGCGACAGTCGGTCTTGATTTTAAGTATGACAGCGAAGAAAACGGGTATATTTGTGTTGGGCAAAATGTTAATTATTTAAAAAAATCGCTGGATGACCTTGTAATTCCACAAACATACGAAGGTAAACCGGTGGTGGCTATCGGAGATTATGCGTTTGCGGCAAAGTCGTCCATAGATTCGGTTACAATACCGGCTAGTGTAATAAAGATAGGGGAAGGCGCTTTCAGTAGTTGTTATTATGAAGATAAAAATCATAATATGTATATAAAAAGAATTAAATTTGAAAGAAAATCTCAATTGAAATATATTGGAGATAAGGCTTTTTACAATTGCGTGAGACTGCAAAAAATATCTATCCCAGACAGCGTGGAAGAGATAGGAGATTATGCTTTTGCATGTACTGTTAATGAAAAAACAAGTTTTGAAAAAATAGAATTCGGCGCAAATAGCAGATTGAAGATCCTAGGCGATTATGTATTCTGGAATAACGACGGTTTAAAAATCGCAAAATTGCCGGGAAGTTTAAATCAATTAGGATTGCGTATTTTCGGCGGTTGCGACAATCTCGAAGAAATCGAATTTAACGGTGATATTAATAGGTGGTATTTTCTGTCAATGGATACAAATAATGATGAAATAAATGTGAGATGCGTAAACGGTTTTGCAGAAAAAAAGAGGGTATGAAATAGAAAAACGGCTTGACCGAAGTTCCGTAAAGGATCGTCGGCTGAGCCGTTTTTTATTGTTATTTTTTTTAAATCGGTTGATATGCGGGGGAGTAGTCGCTTTTATTCGACTTCGAGATTTTCGTAGAGGAACAATTCGTCGTCAAGGAATTCGAGAAGAGTCATTTGAAAACCGTTTGCGATCATAATTACCGTTGACAGCGTAACTGTTTTACTTTTCCCGCTCATTATCCACTGCATATGCCCGTGCTGAATTCCCGATTGTTGTTCTAAGCGGTATTGAGTCATATTTTTTTCTTTGAGCAATTTAATTATTCTCTTCGCAACGGCGTCATTGACTGTCACTTCGCACCTCAAAAATATAAGAAAGCATACTTTCATATGTAATTATATCCGTTTGCAGAAATAGAATAAGAATGAATACTTCCCTATCGGTTGCGAAATAAATAAAATATGTTATGTTTTTTCCGTAGCCACAGGTGATTGTGTTAGAACCCGCCAAAACGCCGTTATTTCCGCGCCTTTTGTCAAATTCTCGCTTGAAGCACGGTAAGTAACATCTGCGTTTTTTAGTTTTTATAAACCGAACAAATTTTCTCGCGGCGGCTTTTTTTAAGTTGAAAAACTTCAAAGAAAATGATATAATATCGATAGCCACAGGTGATTGCGTTTGGACGCAATGAATAGTCGGGGAATAAAGCCGAACCGCCGTCAGACCACGGTTCGTATTATTCTTGTTCGGCATACGGAGGTAATTTACCGAAAATGTTTAACGATTTGAATTTGTTTTCGGGCGAAAACTTAAAAATAAACGGCGTTATGGACGATAACGCGGAATTCGTCAAGGAAAGCCAGCTTAAAAACAGGGCGAGATGGGAAAAACTCGTCGAGCCTTTTATCACGAGAGAGGACTCCGACGGCTATTGGCGCGGCGAATTTTTCGGAAAAGAAATGCGCGGAGCTTCGCTCATTTACTTGTACACGAAAGACGAAGAGCTTTACTCCGTGCTTACCGAAGCGGCGGAAAAAATACTTGCCGCGCAGGACGAAAAGGGTAGAATATCGACTTATAGCGAGGCTTCCGAGTTCAACGGCTGGGATATGTGGTGCAGAAAATACGTTTTAACGGGACTGCAACATTACTACCGTATCTGCCGCGACGAGAAGTTTAAAAAGCATATACTTTCGGCTCTTGAAAGACACGCGGATTATATAATATCGAAAATCGGCAACGGCGAAGGTCAGAAGAAAATAACGGAAACTTCGTCCTGGTGGGGTTGCGTGAATTCCTGCACGATTTTGGAACCGATGCTCGAACTTTACAAAGAAACGGGCGAAAAGAGATATCTGACGTTTGCGGAATACATAATTTCCACGGGCGGAAGCTCCGATTGCAACTTTTTGGAACTTGCGCTCGAAAACAAGCTCGCGCCTTATCAATATCCCGTGGTGAAAGCGTACGAAACGATGTCGTTTTTCGAGGGGCTTCTCGCTTACTATGAAATAACGGGCGAGGAGAAATACTTCACGGCGGTTAAAAATTTCGTCGAAGCCGTCGAGAAAACGGATATGACGGTTATAGGCTGTTCGGGTTGTACTCACGAGCTTTTCGACAACTCGTCCGTAAAACAGACCGAATACGCCGAAAACATAATGCAGGAGACCTGCGTGACCGTAACCTGGATGAGAATTTCGCTCAGAATGTTTATGGAAACGGGCGACGAAAAGTTTATCGATCGTATCGAAAAATCGGGTTTAAACGCCTTATACGGCAGCTTAAACAAAAAACACAACGTGATTTACAATATGTTTTCGAAGAAGTTCGTTTCGGGAATGACTTTCGACAGTTACAGTCCGTTATATATGAACACGCGCGGCAGAGGCACGGGCGGATATATGGAATTTAAGCACGGCGGGTCGTGCGGGTGTTGCGAGGCGATAGGCGCGTGCGGCGTTGCGTTGATGCCCTTAACGGCTGTCATGACCGCAAAAGAGGGCGTTATAGTCAACTATTTGTTTGCGGGCGAACTTAAAACCGAGGATAAAAACGGAAAAGAAGTTAAATTGACGTTCGAAAGCGAATATCCGACGGAAAACACGGGCAAAATTATTATTTCCTGCGACGGCAAAGCCGATTTGGGCTTGTTCGTAAGGCTTTCGGGATTTGCGGAAACGGTTATAAACGGAAAGATAAGCGGCTCGGGAAGTTATGCCGATATAAGCGGCGAATATGCGGACGGAGACGTTATAAATATCGTGTACAAACCCGAACTTAAAGTTCTGAGACTTAACGGAAAAGTTGCGTTTACATATGGAGCGATAACGCTTGCGACTGACGAAGAAAAGTTCGCGGGAGATATCGAAAAGAAGATCGAAGTCGACGATAAACCCGCCTATAAGTCGATTAAACCCAAAAACGGCGAGTTAATAAGAATAGAGATCGCTTTGAAAGACGGCGAAAAAATAACTCTTTCGGACTATCAGTCCTGCGGGAAAAACTGGCTCGATAAGAAAAACAGAGTAACCGTATGGTTCAACTGATTGAACAAATTAAGTCAAAAGTCTAACCGATTGAACAAGCTAAATTCCACAAACGGTTCAATCGATTGAACAAATTAAAAACATAAGGCTCGCGCGGAATGAACCGCGCGAGCCTTTTTTAAAGTTTTTGTATGCTTTATCTATCAGTTTTTTCGGTATTGCAACGGCGTTATTCCGTAACGCTCTTTAAACAATCTCGTAAAATGCGCCTGCGAGGTAAAACCGACGGTGTTTGCGATAGACCACAGCGGGAAAGTGGTGTTTTTGAGCAAATTGCAGGCGTAATTGAGCTTTAAATCGTTTACATAAGACACGAGCGTTTTGCCCGTGTATTTTTTGAATTCGCGGCACAAAGTCGTTTGCGAATAGTTGGCAACGTTGTATATTTCGGAGATTTTGAAATCGTTGCTTAAATTTACGTTGTTCAGTTTCCGTATGAATTCTTTGAGCCAGTCGGGCATTTCCGTCTGATCGTCCTTAATGTAAAACAAGCCGATAATAAACGAAATAAACGCTTTCAGATACACGTTTTGCGTTTCGTCGTCGGGCGATTCGAGTATTATTTTCTGATAATTCAAAACCGTCTGAAAAGAGTTCGTGTTCAGGTGGATAAGCTGTTTCGCGCACGTTGGTTTGTCTTCGTCGAAATACAATTTCAAAAGCTTGTCCGCAAACTGCGGGTTGCAGGTGAGATTTATGTGTTGCGACGAGTAATTTTTGTAAGGGCTGTGTTTGTGGTATTGCCCCGGAAAAACGATGAACGCGTCTCCCGTTTTCATAACGGTTTGCTGTTTGTTGAAATGGTGGACTATTTTGCCCTCGGTCACAATGAAAATCTCGATGTAATTCTCGTGCGAATGGTAAAACGACGACGGTCTCGTCCAGATGTGAAACGTGAAATCTTTTTCGGCTTTGAGGATCGCGTAAGAACGCGTTCTTTTCACGCTCGGGAAAAAGTCGTGAGAAGCCGAGACTGGATCTTTGATCCGATCTTTCGGGGTTTCGCCGCCGCGCCGCTCGTATTCCTCGGTAAAATTCTTGTTTTCGCTGTCTTTCATAGCCTTATTATACATTTTCAAACCGTCGTTGTCAATAGCGATTGAAATTTTTTTCACAAAATTCGTTTTAAAGGTATAAAAGGTATTATGCGTTAAAAAATCAAGCAACAATCGCGTTTTTTCGAAATTCTGTTTTTTATTTTTGACTAAAAAAAGCAAAAAGTAAACTAAAAATAGCAAAGCGGATTTTCAAATGTGTGTTATAATTTCCCCGAAGACCGAAATTGTCGGATAAAACCGACGAAAAATATCGGATAAACGGAATATAGAAAAGATTAGAAAGAAAGAGATATGAAAGAGTTTATACAGGCGATTTTTTGCGCCCCCACGGGCGAATACGACAATCTCCCGTATCCGTCGAGACTGACGGACGAGGTGTTCAAAGCCTTGAAAGACGCGGGAATAAACCGAATTTTCGGGTTCGGTTACGACATAAGAGAAGAGACGCAGCTAAAAACGCTGGAACTTTGCGAAAAGTACGGGATTTATTATCTCCCGACGATGCGTTCGTTCGGGAAATACACTTCGCTCGGCAACGGCGACGAAAGGGCGTTTAAGGATCTTAGCGAAACGGAGAAAGAGGCTCTGGACGAGGAATTTATCGCGGAAGTGAAAAAATACGAAAAATATCCCGCGTTCAAAGGCGTGTTTTTCGGCGACGAAGCGGGTTATCTTTCCTTTGACGGGGTCGCGAGGGCGAAAAGGGTTTTCGACAAGAATTTCCCCGACCTCGAATTCCATTTCAACTTTTTCTCTTACTCGATAAACGACGATATTTTCTGGTACGGAATGGCGAATTCTTTCGCGAAAAAGCCAAACCTCGCAAAGCCGTTCGACCTTAAAGGAGATCTTGCCGTTAAGTTTGAAAACAGATTTAATTTTTACGACAAACTCGTGGACGGGCTTGTTTCCAAGGCGAAATTCGATTATCTTTCGCAGGATAAGTACCCGTTCGAAAGTTTCTGGGAAAGCGTTCCGACTTCGGTACACGTCGCATTGTTCGAGCTTAACGCCTATTTTGCCGAAAAGAAGAAAAAAGTCGGCTGTAAGTTTTATAACTATATGCAGGCGGGGCAGTGGGCTGGCGGAACGAACAGAAAGCATATGACGAAAGGCGAAATTCTTTTGCAGGCTCACGTTACGGCGGCTTACGGACACGAAGGTTTCGCGTATTTCCCCGGGTGTTACCCGATAGATTACACGTTCGATAAAGGGCAGAAGTATTCTATGGACGGCGCGGGCGGACTTATCGACATTTACGGCAAAAAAGCCGAGGTTTACGAGTGGGTTAAAGAATTGAACGAATTTTTAAGCCGGATCTCGGACGATATTTTGTCGAGCGAGTTCAAGGGCGTTTCGGCGTACGGTAAATATTACAACGGGTTTACCGAGGACGAAATAAAAAATCTGCCCGATAACGAGTGCATTTTCAGAGGCGAAATGCCCGCGATGTGCCGGTATAAAGACGAAAGCGTTTCGGTAAAATCTTCGAACGAAGTTATGGTTTCGGTTTTCGAAAGAGATGGGAAAAAGAGATATTATCTTGTAAATCTTTCTTCCGCAGAGAAAAACGAAATCACCGCGAAATTGGAAAACGGGAAATACGAAGCATTTATCGGCAAGGAAAAAATCGCGTTCGAAAACGAAATAAAAATTCAACTCAGCGAAGGACAAGGAATCTATATAACAAGACAATGAAAGACGCAAAATTGAAAAAATTACATATGATATGCAACGCGCATATCGATCCGATATGGCAGTGGGAATGGGAAGAAGGCGCTTCGGCGACGTTATCCACGTTCCAGAGCGCGGCAAACCTCGCAAAAGATTTCGATTATATTTTCTGTCATAACGAAGTGACAGTGTATAAATACACCGAAAAATACGCCCCCGCGCTTTTCAAAGAAATTCAGAAACTCGTTAAAGAGGGCAAATGGCATATTATGGGCGGCTGGTATCTTCAACCCGACTGCCTTATGCCGTGCGGCGAGGGGATAATAAGGCAGATCCGCGAGGGCGAGCTGTATTTCAAAGAGAAATTCGGCGTGATGCCGACGGCGGCGGTCAATTTCGACCCGTTCGGACATTCGAGAGGACTCGTGCAGATTTTAGCCAAATGCGGGCAAAACGCCTATATGTTTATGCGCCCGTACGGAAAATATATGCCTTATCCTCAGCTTAAACTTCCCGCGGAAACGTTTATCTGGGAGGGCTACGACGGGAGCAGGGTTAAAGCTTGCAGAATAACCGAATACAATTCCGACCTCGGAAAAGCCTGCGACAAGATAAACAAGGATATCGAACGTCAGAAAAGCGACGTGGAAATCGGACTTTCCTGCTGGGGCGTGGGCAATCACGGCGGCGGACCTTCGAGAAGAGACCTTAAAGCCGTTGGCGAAATGATTAAAACGAGCGATATAGAGATTAAATTCTCCACGCCCGAGGAATATTTCGCGGACGTTTCGCCCAAAGAGGTTTTCGATAAGTCGCTTATAACCTGTATGGTCGGGTGCTACACCTCTATGGCGGAACTCAAACAGAAATACAGAAATCTCGAACGCAGTCTTATGTTCGCCGAAAAAATCGCGAGCATAGCTTCGCTTAAAGGAGCTTACGATTACCCCGCGGAACTTCTGAAAGACGTTACGGAAGATATGCTCAACGTTCAGTTTCACGATATTCTCCCCGGCGATATGATAGAGGCGGGCGAGGAAAACGGATTTACTTACATAAACCACGGATTGCACATACTGAACAATATCCGCGCGGACGCGTTTTTCGCGCTTTGCAAAGGTCAGCCGGTGGCGGAAGAGGGAACTTATCCGCTTATGGTTTTCTCCGCAAAAGCGGACAAGAGAAAAACTCTTATAGAATGCGAACTTTCGATTATCCCGACCGAGCATTATATCGACGATTATTCGGTGATAGAGGTTTTCGACGATAAGGGCAACAAGCTTAAATCGCAGACGATAAAAGAGGTCGGAAACATTTCCATAGACTGGCGTAAGCGCGTTATTTTCGAAGCCGACCCGAGCGGTATGGAGATAACGAGATACACCGCGAAAACAAAGGTCGTTCCGAGAAAAAAACTTCCCGAAGTTACGGAAGACATTGTTTTCGACAACGGCGAAAAGTACGTCAGAATAAGCGCGGAAACGGGCTTGATAGAAAGCTATAAAGTAAACGGAAAAGAGTACGTCAACGGCGAGTTTTTCGCGCCGACGATTTACGAAGACACGCCCGACCCTTGGGGAATGAACGAGCCTTACGTCGGGCATAACGGCAAACGCCTCGAACTTTTGAAAACGCCCGACGGCGTGTTCGAGGGCATGAAGCCGATACAGATAACCGAAGACGGGGATATTTTCTTAGGCGCGGAAGCCTTTTTCGGACTCGGACTTACGAGAGTGAGGGTGGGTTACAGAATTTATAAAGACGGAAGCGCGGTCGATATCGACGTAAACGTTTTCCCGAGCGAAGCTTCGAGGGCGATAAAAGTCGAACTCGGCGTAGGAAAAGGCAGATACTTCGGCGAACAGATTTTCGGTGCGGAAGAACTTTACGACGATGGCAGAGAATGCGTTTCTCACGATTTCGTTTGTTTCGACAACGGCGGGGACAAGGTTCTCGAAATAGTAACTCCGACCAACTACGGCTCGTCCTATAACGGCGAAAAAATTTCGCTCACGCTTTTAAAAACGGCGACGTATTGCGCTCATCCCGTTCCGAACAGACCGCTTTTAAGAGAGGGAATGTTCATTTCCAAAGTCGACCAGGGACAGAGGGATTTCGCTTTCAGACTTGACGTAGCGGAAAAACGCGAACTCAGACAAAAAGCCGAGGAATTCACCGAAAAGCCTTACGCTCTGAACGTTTTCCCGACGGTGGACGAGAAAAACGACAACGGATTTAGCGTTAAAATCGACAACCCGCGCGTTTCGTTCGTTACCTTAAAGAAAGCGAGACAGACAAACGGTTACGTTTTAAGGTTGTTCAACTGCGGCGAAACGCCCGAAAAGGCGAAAATTTCGTTCGGGAAAGCCGCGCTTTCGGTCGATTTCGGCAAATACGAAGTCAAAACGATAATTTACGACGGAAACAAACTTTACGAAAGTAAAGAAATGATAATTTAAAAAAGGAGACAGAAATTATGAAAAATTGGCTTAAAAAGTTACTCGGTTTAACAATGGCTGCGGGTCTCGCCCTTTCCGCGGTTGCCTGCGGCGGCGGAAACGAAAGCAGCGGTTCGGGCAAAACTTCCACCGACACCAAAGGAAAAACGGCGATAAAACTTTCCTATTTCCTCGGCGAGTTCGGCGACGAATGGCTTAAAGAAATCGCCGCCGATTGGAGCAACGACAACGACAGCTACTATATAGACGTAAAATCCAACCTTAACCTCGGCGGAACGATAGCCGCCGACATAAAATCGGGTTCGAGTTTCGATATATTCATAACGGAGGACTGCTCGTTCCAGCAGATTTTTTCGGGCGATTATCTCGAAGATTTAAGCGGACTTTTAAACGAAAAGCCCGAGGGAAACAAAACTATCGGCGAAAAGATAGCCGATAAGGAAAACTGGCTCAAAGCCGCGGGAAGCGGAGACAAAGTTTATCTTCTTCCTTACAACATAAGCCCCTGCGGACTTATCTTCGATTACGACAGATTTGCCGAAAAAGGCTGGCTTGTAACCGACGCGGACGGAAGCGTTTCCGCGGGCAAGGACGGAATAAAAGGCACTTACGACGACGGACAGCCGCAGAATATGACCGAATTCAAGGCGATGTGCGAAAGCATAAAAGCGAGCGGAGTCGACGACGTGTTCGTGTTTATGGGCGCGAACCACCCCGAGTACGTCAACAACGTCGCATACGCGTATCTTGCGAGCGTTATCGGCGAAGAGGGATATAAAGCGTTTTATACCCACGAGTCGAACGGCAAAGAAATCGAACTCGCGGACGGAACGAAAACCGTCGTTACGATAGAGGACGGTTACAAAACGTGGCTTATGAAAGGCGTTAAAGATATGACCGAATTCGTTCAGGATTATCTTTCCAACACGAGATACGTCAGCGAAGTTACGCTCAGCGACAAGTCTTTGAGCGTCGACGCGAGCCATACGAAATTTATCGACACGAGCGATACCGCGCCCGCGTTCATCATCGAGGGCAACTGGTTCGAAAACGGTTCGAGATCGCTTATCGAGTCCAACGTCGCTTACGGCGGAAAGGCTTACGGAACGAGCGATTACAGATATATGATCCTTCCGACTGCGGACGGCGAAAAGAGCCAGATGTTCTCGCAGACGGGCGGTTCGCTTCTCGTCGTTAAACAGAGCGACGAAAACAAGAAAGCCGCGATAAAAGATTTCGTGAAATATATGCTTAAAGACGAAAACTTGGGCAAAGTCACCGCGGACACGGGAATGATCTGGAACTATAACTACGATATTTCCGCCGAAACGAAAGCAAAAATGACTAAATTCACCAAAAACGCTTACGATATGGTTCAGGACAAGGCGAACGTTTCCGTTCACTCGTTCTATATCGACACCGCGGCTACGCCCGTTTACGCTTATTCGTCCTTAGGCTCTTCCGGTCTTATGCTTTTCGGCGAGCTTCAATACAGCATTATCCCCGCTTTCAGAGACGCGGGCAGCGCGGCTAAACTTATGGAAAACATCACGAAATTCAACACCGCCGCAAAGTGGAGCGGATATCTTCAACAGGCTAAATCTTACGGATTTTATAAGGACTGATAACGCAGGCGCGTTTTTGGGAAAATATGCAAAACAATAAACGAAAAACGTTAAAAACAAATCTGTTCGTCTATTCGCTTATAGGCTATCAGTTGATTTTGTTCGCCGTATTTTATGTGGCGATCAACTTCAACTCGATTTTGCTTGCCTTTCAGCGGATAGACGGAACGGGAAAACATTTTGCGGCTTTCGATAACTTCAAAACGTTTTTAAGCGAGTTGTTCGGGCGGGGAAATCTCCTTGCGTACAGTTTTATAAACTCGATAAAAATGTACTTTATAAACCTCGTTATCTGTATGCCGCTGTACATTCTGTTTTCCTATCTGCTGTTCAAAAAGTGCTTTTTGAATAAAGCGGTGAGTTTTCTCATTATGATCCCCGCGATAATGTCCGGGCTTGTGATAGCGCTTGTTTTCGTCAATTTCATAGGCGATAACGGCGCGTTCGCGTATATAACGAAAAGCCTTAAACTAAACGGCGGAAAGTGGATAAACCTTTTGAACAGCGAAAAGTACGCTTTCAAAACGACGATTTTTTATATGATATGGCTGTCCTTTTCCACAAGCCTTATCGTTTATCCCACGGCTATGAGAGGGATAAGCCCCGAAATTTTCGAAAGTTCCAAAATCGACGGCGTTACCAATATGTTTCAGGAGCTTTGGTATATAATCCTGCCTCTTATCTATCCCACGCTTACCACGTTTCTGATAACGGGTTTCGCGGCGATATTCACAAACGGCGGACCTATCCTCGAATTCTATTATACCGACGCGCCCGATTACGTTTCGAATATGGGGTATTACTTCACGAAAATGATTTTGCTCGACGGCACGGAATTTTCTTACCCGAAATACGCTGCGGGCGGACTTATTTTAACGATCATAGTCGCGCCTCTTACGATGCTTTTAAAGTGGGCGCTCGAAAAATTCGGACCTAAAACGGAGTGACGATATGAAAAGAAAAATGAAATACGAAACCCGTTCGGCGTCGGATATAGTTTCGCTCGTTATATTTTGGGCGTTATGGGTGTTTTTGATTTTATACGCGCTTTCGATGCTCGTTATGCCGCTGTATATGCTCAACACTTCGCTCAAAGCCGATAACCTCGAATGCATGAAAAATCCGCTCGGATTTCCGAGGAAAGCAACCTGGACGAATTTTAAACAGATTTTCGTTATTTTCGACGAGAAAATGGACGTGAGCGTGGCGAGCATGATAGGCGTAAGCTTGCTTACCTCGACGGCGAAACCCTTTTTAGGCGTGTTTTTCACGACGCTTTTCGCTTACGTCGAGGCGAAATACGAGTTTTTCGGCAGAAAGTTCTTCTTCAATCTCGGTATCGTTTTAATGATACTCCCGATCGTCGGAAATCTTCCTTCCGCGATGCAGATAAACAAAGCGCTCAACGTTTACGACAACTTGTTTATGAACATCATAACGTCGCCCGTCGGCTGTTTTTACGGCACTAACTTTCTGCTTATGTACGGCGCGTTCAAGGTAATCCCGTGGGACTATGCCGAAGCGGCGTTTATCGACGGCGCGGGGCATTACACGGTTTTGTTTAAAATCTATCTGAGAATGGCTCTCCCGCAGGCGGTTGTTCTGTTCGTTCTCGGGTTTATGGGAACGTGGAACGATTACAGCACTTATCTTATATGGCTTCCGAGTACGCCCAACATTTCTTACGGAATGTATGTGTTCTATCAGAAAGCCAACGCGTTCAGAGTGTCTCTTCCCCAGCTTATGGCGGGGTTCACAATGGTAATGATTCCTACCGTCGCGATCTACTGCGCGACGCAGAGGATAATAAACAGTAAATTTGCGATAGGAGGTTTGAAAGGATGAGAAAATTACTTTGTCTTATTCTCGCTTCGGCGTTTGTTTTCGCCGCCGCCTCGTGCGGAAGTTCTTCGGATAATTCTTCGGGATCGTCCGACGGAAAACAAAGCGAGTCGGTTTCGGAATTGCCGACGGAAATCGTCGAAATACAAATTCCGACGGTCACGGTCGATCTTTCCGCGCCCGAAAACAAAGTCGCCGTTCCGTCAGGTGAGCGTTCCGAGGTTTTCGACGCTTCTGGCAGAAAGCTCACGGGCGAAGAATGGCTTTTAAACAGTAAATTTTCCAAGGCTTACATTAAAAAACTCGGCGTAGGGGAATATACGTTTTCCTATAAGAGCCAAACTAAGAAAGGAACGATAAAACTTGTCGTAACGGACGAAAACAAGCCGAATTACGTTTTTAATTCCGAAGTTTCCGAGACTTACAACTATCTCGAAGTCGTTCGTCTCCCGAGACTCGTCAAGGATCAGGACTCCTATCAGGCGGACTACGAGCCGACTTATTCGCTCAAAAAAGGCGAAACCGAAATAACGGTCACGGCGGACGGCGAAGCGTTCGTTTCGCCAAAGCTCGACGCGGGCGAATACGAATGGAAAGCCGTTATCGAAAAGGACGGAAAAACGTTCGGATACGAAAGAAATTTTGTCGTTAAAACATTCGAGCAGTGGCTTTTATCGATCGAAAACGAAATGCTTTTCGACAAGCAGACGGGCGCGTTCATAAAAGCCGAAAACGGCAGATACGCGGTCGACACGACGGCAAACGGGGATATGTTCTCGTATACGATAGACAATTCGGTTTTGCAGACGGCGATGACCGCGGGCAAAACGGAGGTAAAAGTCGAGGTTTTGTCCGAAGTTTTAATAGACGCAAGCGTAGAAAACGGCAGTATGTGGCTTTCCAACGGCTGGAAAGGTTACGTCTGGGCGTTTTCGGGCGCGAAAGAATACGTCGAAGATAAATCGAAAGATGAGCCGCCGAGAATTTCGGGTATGGTAAAAGTCGGGGATAAATTCAATTATTACACGACGGGATATTTAAAAAACGCGTATTTCTCCGCGGAGTCCAAAAACCCGTTGCAGCTCGATTTCGCTAACGGCGCAAAGGCGAAAGCTCTGGTAACCGTAACGTTTCAGTGAGGTGGAAGATGAAGAAAAGAATATCTGTTTTAATTCTTGCGATTATTGCGGCGTGCGCTTCGTTTGCGTTCGCGCTGTCTTCGGCGGCGGGCGGAAACGAAAATAAACCCGTGGTTTATAAATACGCGCTTTTAGGCGATACTTACGCGGTCGAAAACGGTCTCGTTTCGGCGAAAACCCCTACGGGCGAAGAAATTTCCGCAAATTCGCAGTCCGTATTTCTAGACTGGGCGCAGGGAAGTTATATTTTCGAATACGGCGCGAAAATCGTAAACCTCAAAGTTTACGAAAGCGCGCCCGAGGACGAAGTTATTTACGGCGGAGAAGTCCCGGTTTCCGGGGCGGCGGGCGAAGAAATGATTTTTCCGTCCGTTAAGGTTTACAGCGGAATAAAGCGTACCGACGGCGCGCCGTCGGTCGGCGAATACAACGTTTCCGCCGTCGTTTGGCATAAAGGCGTTAAAAAAGAGACGATATCCGTCGTGACGGACGGTTTCGCGTTTACTCCGTCCGAGGGCGGGTTCTGGGTCGCGTCATATTGTTATACCGACGTTTTCGGTAGAGAACGTTCGGTAGATCACACCGTTTCCGTTTCGAGCGAACGCATTATTTTAACCGATATCGGTTCGGAATATTATGTGGGCGAAAAAATAAACCTTGCGAACACTTACGGCTTCTATAACGGCGAAAAATGTTCCGTTTCGGCTGTTCTCACGCTTCCCTCGGGAAAAACGGAAACGCTTTCGGACGAATACGTTTTCCCCGCATCGGGAAACTATAAACTTGCTTTATCGGCGGAAATAAGCGGCGAAACTATCGGGAAAACGATAGAAATAACCGTTAAAACGGGGCTTGCTTCCTTTGTGGCGGACAAAAACGGTTTCGGCGACGGAACGAGTTTCAAAAACCACGAAAACGTCAAAGGCGTAAACGAAAACGGGCTTATGTTCGATATGACGTCCTCGGGCGCAAGCTTTAAGTATAACGGCGTAATCGATCTTAAAAAGCTCGGGAAAAACACTCCCGTGGTTTCGTTTACGACGAACAATTCTTACGGCGGAAGCATTTCCATGGTCGACGTAACGCTCACCGACGTTTACGATTCAAAGCGCGCCGTGACCGTTCGTTTCAATAAAAACAGCGATATAACCGAAACGAGTATGTCTTACGACAACACGCTCGTTCACGCCTCTTTCGGAAGCGTTTCCACGGCTTTCAACAACTATTATCCGTTGAAAACGGACGCGGTTGCCTGGGATACGAGGTTTTCTGCGTATTGGCTTTCGCCGTCCAACGACAACCCCGACAAATCTTACGAAGCGGCGAAAACCATTTATCCGATGAATTTCGCTTACGATACTACGGAAAACTGCGTTTACGGTTACGGAAATTATTCCTGGATAGGTCGCCCCGACGGAAACGACTCGGGCGAAAAGTGGTATAAGATAGCCGATCTTCAAGGTTCGTCGCTCCCCGTTAAGTTCGAGGGCTTCACTACGGGCGAGGTTTATCTGTCGCTCAAAGTCGTTTCGGGCAGAGGAGATATAGTCGTTCAGTCGATCGGCGGAAAATCGATCGTTTCCGACTCCGACTACGAGACCGCGGACTCGATTTTAACGGGTTCGTTCGATCCGACCGTTCCCGCGGTTAAGGGTATGGCTTATTCTTTGCCGACTTACCCCAACGAATATATTAAAAATCTTGCCGTTTCCGTTAAAAACGACAAAAACGAAGACGTAGCCGTTACAAACGGAAGTTTTACTCCCGAAAAGGCGGGTAATTATACGGTTTCTTATTCGGGCGCGAACGTGTTCGGCAAAAACGTATCGAAAACGTATACGATAAAATGCTTTGCCGAAAGAATAGAGACGGTCATAGACTACGACGTTTCGGAAAGCGCCGCCTTCGGTTCGGTTTACACGATAAAAACCCCCGAAATTTCGGGCGGACACGGCGAAGTTTCGTATAAAATCTATTTCTGCGGCGAAGAAGTAAAGGCGGGCGAAAAGGTCGTTATAAACGACGAAAACGCCGAAATTACCGTAAAAACGACGGATAAACTCGGGTTTACAGCCGAAAAGACTTTCGCTTTGAATATCGATAAAAACGCGGTGAAGTTCACCGTGGATTTCCCGAGAGCGGCGGAAAAAGGATCTTCGTTCGCTTTCCCCGAGGCTACCGCGAAATACTTCCTTACGGGCGAAAATCTCGCTTACGATATTTACGTCGACGGCGTTAAATCGGGCGAAACGGTAACTCTTCCTAAGGACAAAAATTCCGTAGAAGTCGAATACCGCACCGCTCACGGAAGCAAAACTTTCACGCTTTATCTTAAATCTGATAAGCTTTCGGACGGCGGAGACGCGCTTTTGTTCGACGGCTCGGCGAAAACGACCGACGAAGGTACGAAAATAAGCCTTTCGGCGGGCGCGGACACGGTTAAGCTCCCGTACAAACTTTCGCCGAACGCTATGAGAACGGAATTTTTCGTTATGGCGGATAAGCTCGATTTCAACGCGATCTCCCTTCTTCTGACGGACGAAAACGACGTCGCGATAAAACTTACGCTCAAAGACCTTAAAAAGGACAATCCCGCTTTGTATATAAACGGCGAGGACACGGGCGTTAAGATAATAAAGAGAAAGCAGACTTTCTCGTCTTCTGCGAGCGCGGAATACGCGAACAAAGATTACTATGCGTTCACGATAACTTACGAAAACTATTATAAAGCCGCGCTTAACGGCAATCAGGTTATGGCGTACGTTTCCCGCGATACGAGAGGAATTGCTTTCGCGGGCTTTACGGGCGGCGTTTACGCCGACATAATCGTCGAAGAAACGAACGGAGCGGCGGAATTCGTTTTAACGAGAGTGAGCAACCAGTTGTTCTATTCCTCGACGTTCACGAGCGGAGACAAAACGGGTCCCGCGCTGTATTCTTCGAAAATAAGGCTCGGAAACGCCAACGTTTCCGTCGGCTGCGAGCTTGACGTTTCGGATATCGCCGCGTTCGACGTGTTGCAAAAATCCGCGACGGTCAGCCTGATGCTTACGGCTCCCGGCGGAACGAGAATTTTCGAAAACGCGACTCCCGTGGCGGCGGGAAAAGTCGTTCTCGATAAAACGGGCATATATGTTCTCAATATCGTCGCGACGGACGAGGGCGGAGCGAAATCGACCGTAAATTACAGGTTCGTCGCCGAGGATAAAGACCCGCCGGAAATCACTTTAAACGGCGAAATTCCCTCGAAAGCAAAAAAAGGACAAACGATTAAGCTTTGCGGAGCGACCGCGAAAGACGATTCCGAAGTCGCCGTTAAAATAACGGTTATCCGCCCCGACGGAAATATCGAGATCGTTTCGGAAGGAAAGGGCGGAGCTAAGGAGACTTCCTATAAAATCAATTCTACGGGCGTTTACAAAGTGATTTACGCCGCCGAGGACGCTTACGGCAACGTCGGCTATAAAATTTATTCGATAACGGCGGAGGAATAAAAAATGGATAAAATTAAAAAGATTTTTGCGTTCGTTCTTATTTTCGTTTTCGCTTTATCGCTGGCGATAAGCTGTAAAAGCGGCGGCGAGTCGGACTCTTCGTCCGCAAGCCACACGGGCGGTTCGTCTTCGGAGTCGGAAAGTTCGGGCGAAAACTATTCTTCCGCGCTTCGGACGCAGGGCATAGATTTCGGAACGTCCGTAGGTCTTGTCAAAGATTATGCGGTCGTGATTTCCTCTTCCGCAACGGCGACCGAAAAATACGCCGCGGAACAACTTATAAAATACGTTTCCGAAGTTACGGGCAAAACGCTTAATTATACCGCGGACGATTCGTCCGCAAAAGGAAAGATAATTTCCGTCGGGCGCACGGCGGCTCTCGAAGGTTCGGGCGTCAAAGCGGACAAATCCGAGCTTAAAACGGACGGATTTATCATAAAAACCGACGGCGAGTCGCTTTATATCTGCGGCGGAGAGGACAGAGGAACGCTTTACGGAGTTTACGACTTTTTAGAGTATTTCCTCGGCGTTAAGTTCCTTACGGCGGACGTGACTTACGTTCCCGAAAACCCGTCCGCAAGCGTGTTTAAGGCGGACAGAACGGAAATTCCCGCGTTCGATTACAGGGTTTATCTCGATCCGTCATCGTTTTTCAACGACAGTACCGAGCTTACCACCGCGCGCCGCTTCACTTCGGAATATCTTAAAATTCCCGACAGCGCGGGCGGAAATCTCAAATGGTATCAGGGCTACGACACGCATAACGCCCTTCAATGGGTAAAGGTTACGAAATACCTTAAAAACGGAAAAATCGACCCGATTTACGTCGAAGCGTTCGCTAACGACGGCAGTAACGTGGTTATCGACGAGCATATCGGCGGACTTTGCCTTTACGCGGCTGATCTTTGCTACACGGACGGTATAAACGAAGACGGAACTTACGCCGCCGAAACGACCGCGAGCGACGGCTCGACGAGAAAAACGGCTATCGGAATGGCGATAGAAGGTATGACGGAAGTCATCAAAAACGATAAGGATAACAATAATTATTACCTTTTCGGTCAGAGCGATTTGTATTCCCGCCCCTGCCTTTGCGCGCGTTGCGTGGCGGCTTCTAAAAAGTACGGCGATTCGGGCATAATGATAAGATTTATCAACGCCCTTTCGGAAGCCGTGGAAAAGTTCGCGGCGGAAGAGAATATCGAGCGCGAAATAAACGTGGTCACGTTCGCTTATCAGTGGTCGGCTCAGCCGCCCGTCGATAAAAACGCCGACGGAACTTATACCGTTAAGGATAAAACGTGCGTTCCGAGAGCCAACGTCACCGTAAGGCTTGCGCCTATCGGAATGAACAGATTCGTTACCTATAAAAATCCCGTTCAGGACAACAACGCTTACGGTTCCGATTATATGGAAAAGTGGGCTTCGATCTGCAACAGGTTCATGGTCTGGGATTACACGACTTACAACCCGAGACATTACTGGTGGTACCCCGCTTACACGACATGGCGCGATCGCCTGACCGATATGAAAAATATGGGCGTCGTGTATGCGATGCTTCAATCCAACTATCAGGAAAGGACTATTTATCAGACGATTTTCGAGCCTTACGTCGCTTCCAAAATGCTCTGGAATCCCGATTACGATATGAACGAGCTTATCGCCGAGTTCAACAGATATTATTTCGGCGAGATCGGCGGAGAGTACGCGACGAATTACGTTTCGCTTATGACGGCAAAATGCTACGCGGAGCTTTCCGTAAACGATTATAAAGAAACGGTCGCGCTGTCGTTCGCGAACAAGGGATTTTTGAAATCGATGATTTCGCTTATCGACGAAGCCGAAGAAAAAATCAATTCAAGCTCGCTCGGGGCGGAAGAAAAATCGGCTTACGTCCGTCGGCTCGAAGTTCTCAAATTCCAGCCGAGATATATGTATCTTTACGATTATATGCAGTACGAAACCGATCAGGTTATGATGAATATCGAGGCTAAACAGTTTATTCTGGACGTTATGAGCGCAGGCGGCGTTTACTGGGCGGAAGGAAAACTGTTCGACGCGGAAAACATTATATTCAGATAAAAACGATAAAAAAGGAAAACAGTCTTTATCCGCTCGCGTTTGCGCTTTTGCGTAGCCACAATTACTTGCGGCTAGCCGCCTGCGGTTTGAAAGGACTTAAAATAACGGAGGTAAAATATGAGAAAACTTAGGTTTATGGCTCTTATCGCCATGATCTGTATGTTGTCGCTTTTCGTTTTCGCCGCGTGCGATAACGGCGGAGCGGGAACAAGCGAATCGGACGGCTCGGTTTCGGCTTCGGACTCGGACAAAGCGTCCGAAAGCGGAGACAAAACGGAACTTGCCGCTCCCGTAATTTCGCTCGGAGACGATTATTCGGTTTCCTGGGCGGCTGTGGATGCCGCGACGGGTTATAAGGTGAACGTCAACGGCGAAGATCTTAACGTGACCGCGGATACTTCGTTCCCCGCGTTCAAAGCCGCGGGAAGTTACGCGATCAAAGTCAAAGCCGTGGGCGATAACGCGGAAAGCGAATATTCGAACGTCGTCGATTATTCGGCGTATTCGGTAGAACTCGCGGTCGGCGAAGGCTATCTGCTTACGGGCGATACGCTCGTTTACGGCGGAAAGGACTATTCTTTCTCGTTTGAAATCGTCGGCGAAGCTTATGAAAACAGCACGCCCGCGATAAAAATCAACGGCAAAGCCGCAGAAGCGGGCGAGGACGGAAAATATACCGTTAAAAACGTAAGCGAAAATCTTAAAATCACCGTCGAGGGCGTTAAAAAAACCGAATTCGCGGTAACTATTCCTTTCGACGTCGCTTACGATATAAAGGGCGAGGCCAAGGTCGTTTACGGCGAAGATTATTCGTTCGAAGTCGAAAAGGCGATCGGCTATGACAAGAGCGATCTTACCGTGAAAGTCAACGGCGAAGTCGTGGAAGCCGGCGAAGACGGAAAGTATACCGTAAAAGCGGTTAAAAGCAATCTCGTAATAACCGTAGAGGGCGCGACCAAAAACGTTTATAACGTTACCCTTCCCGAAAGCGTTGCGTTTACGATTACTGGCGCAAATACGGTTGTTTACTGGGAAAATTATTCGTTCGTTCTCGAAATCAAAGATGGTTACGATAAAACAAACCTCGTCGTTAAAGCGAACGAAATGAGAATTGCCGCGGGCGAGGACGGAAAAACTTACACGCTCTCGAACGTTACCGAGGATCTCGTAATAACCGTCGAGGGACTTAATATTATAAAATACGACGTTACTTTAACCGAGGGAACGGGTTACGTTCTTACGGGCGAAGAAAAGATCGAACACGGCGGAAAATATTCGTTCGGACTTACGATAAGCGAGGGTTATACGAACAGCGTTCCCGTCGTCAAAGTCAACGGTAATATCGTTGCGGCGGGCGAAGACGGCAGATACACCGTGGAAAACGTTACCGAAGCTCTGACGATAACCGTAGAAGGCGTCGTTATCAACACTTATACCGTTTCGGTTGCCGACGGTAACGGCTTTAACGCCGACGCCGCCGAAAAAACGGTCGCTCACGGCGAAAGCGTAAGCTTTACCGTTGCCGCGGCGAACGAAGAAGACGTTATAAAAGTATTTAACGGCGAAACGGAAATCGCGTGCGAAGACGGGGTTTACACTGTCTCGAACGTTAAATCGGACGTTGTTTTAACCGTTAAGGTTTACGACCTCGCAAATCAGATACTTCTTGCTATCAACTGGGATTCTTACGACGGCACTTCCGTCACCGAATCGATAAACGGCATAACCGTAAGAGGATGGCAGTTCGGAATAAGCGCGGAATATTTGCAGAAAGCAATCGAAAAGGGCTACACGCATCTTAGATTGGACTACACGACGGTAAATCACTCGGACGGAACGAATCAGGGCGTATTTATGGACGTTCCCGGAACGGCTTATCAGAAATGTTATCCGGGTCAAGGCTCTGCGAGATTCGATCTGACAATGTTTAAAAAAGAGGATAATTCTTACGCTAATATTTGGATGCAGGGAAGAAATTCGGAAAGCTGGGGAGACGCGAAAGATATCGCCATGACGGTTACCGCCGCCGCACTTTTCAAGAGTGAAGAAACGACAAAATGGACGAAGAGTAATCCGAAAGTTTATTGCGCGATAGAAGAGGACGGATATATAGTTCTCGATACTATTTATGCAGGTAATGACGCCCATGTTGTTTCTACCGCCGAATGGTGGAAACGTTACGCGAGCAATCCGATAACAAGCAAGGAGCAAAATACGATAGTTTTCACAGGCAGATATCTTAATGCTGGTAGCAACGAACGTGGTGCGATTTTCGGTGGGGCGGGTAGCCCCGTAGCACCGATCGGGGGCGCGAGTACAGAGTTTTGTGTAGGCTATCATAACGACTTCGTTTATGCCGAAGGAAATCAGCTTTATTTGGCTTTGGATAGAGAGGGCGTATATCAACTCAAAGTCGGCGATTTCGTTTCGAGCCGTAATTCTTCGGGCGGTTTTTCCGTTGATTTTACGAGCGGAAACAGCTTTAAACTTGTTATGCCGGACGGAGGTAAATTTGTTTATATATTCACGCAGGATATGATCGCCGCGGGTTACAAGAAAATCCGCGTTACGGCAAGCGAATATACTTCCGGTCAGGTGTGGATAGGTAACGACAACTGGACACCCGGAAGCGGCGGAATGGCGGGGCTTAACGGCGGCGAAAGCAAAGAACTCGATCTTTCTATGTTCACCGAGGACTATCCGTATTTCCAGATATTCGCAAGCGGAAACATAGACGTTACGATAACATACGAATTTATAAAGTAATTTCGCTGTAAAAACTTAAAGCTTCCGCGCAAGCGGAAAAGTAAACGAAAAGACGATCCGAAAAGGGTCGTCTTTTTTGCAAAAACAAGGCTATAAGTCGATTAACCGCGTTTTTTATCGGGCATTGAATATTTATTTCCGCTAGGAATGGCGGGGTTGAAATTCTTCGGCGAAACGCCGTAAAATTCTTTGAACGCTTTTGAAAAGGAGTAAACGGAAGTGTAACCGAGCGTTTCGGCGGCTTTGGAAACGGAAAATCGTTCGTCGCATATCAGAGTTTTGGCACGTTCCATTTTTGCGGAAAGATAGTATTCCGTAATCGATTTTCCCGTCTGCTTTTTGAAAATTTTCGACAGATAAGAGTAGTTGTAATTCATATAATCGGCGATTTCCGAAAGATTGCGGACGGAAAGCAGATTGAGCGAAAGATAACGCATAATCATAAAAGTGAGTTGCGCTTCCGTTTTCGGATTGTCGGCGCCGGACTCGGAAGAAACAAAAAACTTCGGGATAAGAAGAACAAGCTGTTCGAGCGTAAGCGAAAGCAGTCTGTTTTCGGCGTAACTTTTGTCGGGCGTAGCGGATTTTTCGCGTGTTGCGGCGTCTTTCCCCTCGGAAAGTTCCAAAATCATAAGATCTATGAGTTGAGGGATAAGCGAATTACGGAAAACGCGGGATTTTTGCGCGTCTACGCTTAAAACGAGGTTATCGAAAATCGATTTGTATTTTTCGTCGACAAAATAAAACGAAAAAAAAGAATACGTCAGCCGATCGTCGGGCGAGGAGCGCACGCTGTGTACGTCGTAAGGAAAGGAGAGATAAATGTCGCCGCTTTCGATAAGTTCTTCCGCGCCGTTGGTCGAAATAATGCCTTTGCCCGCGTGGGCTATGGTAAGTTCGAACCAATGCAGATGAAGATGCGGCGGCGAAAACGTGTCGGAATCGCAGATTTTCTTTCCTATCTGATAAAGTCCTATGCCGTTTATTACGAGCGGCGAAGTTATAAACTGATAATCGATCAGGTATTTTCCGTCTTCGGAGTTGTTCATAACAAAATAATAGCAGAAAATTTCCCGTAACGCAACGATTATTTGCAAAAACAAAACAAGAAACAATGAAAACGTTTTTATTTGTAAAAAGCTGCGAGCCTTTCCTCTTCGGATCGGTTTGCAGCTTCTTTTTGCTCTTACAGATTAGAAAATATGTGCATCTAATATGTTAATAGATGTACAATACGGATAGATTATAGCAAAAAATGAACGTAATGTCAATGATTATTTTGAGAAAACATTTCAAATTTGCAAATTTTTGTTAAATTATGGTTTTTCTATTGTCTTTTTTTTGTCGATCGATCTTCGATTTGTGCATCTATTAACATAATAGATGCACAAATCATAGCCCGAGTAAAAGCGAAAAAAGCTTTGAAATCGGGTAAAAATCAAATTTTGCGGAGGGGGAATAAATTTCGGAAAAGTAAATAAATATTTAACGGTAACAATAATTGATCGGGAAGGTAAAACCCTTGCCCGGCAAACAAAAAAACAAAATTTAAAAAAGGAGAAAATTTTATGACAAAATCAATCAAAAGAAACGTAATCGTTTCGTCGCTGCTTGCGATTTGTCTTTGCGTAAGTCTTATCGCGGGCGCAACGTTTGCGATATTCACGTCGGAAAGCAAAGTAAATATCGCGGTAACAAGCGGCAAAGTAAAAGTCACCGCGACAATAAGCGACTTCGCGGCTTATTCGCCCAAGTTGATATCCGCAGAGGAGGGTAACGCAATTCTCGACGACACCAATATGGCTGTCGACGCCGCCGATGAAAACGAAAAGATTTTCGGAAACGGCGGAACCGCAAAACTCAGTTATGCGGAAGACGGAACGGCGATTATCGAGCTTAGAAGCATAACTCCCGGCGATAGCGTTACTTTTAAAATCACGGTAACCAATCACAGCAACGTAAAAGCAAAATACAGAACGCTCGTTGCAAAAGCGGACGGTAGCGACGACGTTTTATACGGAGCGCTTGTATTTAACGTAGGCGGAATGACCGTTGACGGTAAATCTGCGTGGAACGAACTCGCTCCCGTAACGGACGATAACGGCGCCGAAGTTGCCGCATACGAATGCGGCGTCGAACTTCCCGCGAAGGTTTCGGGTGAAGAGTACATGGGAAAGACCTGTTCGATAGTGTTTGCGGTAGAAGCCGTTCAGGGCAACGTCGACACGACCGAGACTGTCGTTGTCGGTCAGGATGCTTTGAACAATGACCTTACGCTTGCCGATCTCAAAGACGAAAACGGAAATATTTCCCCCGTGGAAGTCACGCTCGGCGACGCGGAGACAACGGATATCGCATACAGCGAACACAGCAGCGGTTACACGGGCAAAGGCGTTATGCTCGGCAGTACGAATCTGAATAAGTACGGCGCTACACCTGCCGCTGTCGGAGAATATAAATTCACGTTTAAAGACGGAACCATTACAAGCGCGGCGACGGGTTACAGTTCTATCGACGGCTATAAAGATACATCCGTCTATATGCTTGTTCCCGCTAACAGCGACGTTGTATTCGAGAATATGACTTTCAACGGAGTGGTCAGCTTCGATATTCAGAAGTATACTTCTCCTTGGAGCAATCTTAATTCCATTACCTTTAAAAATTGTGTATTTAACGGTATAATCATCGGCACTTGCCCCGCTTCCAACGTAACGTTTGACGGTTGCGTTTTCAATGCGTACACCAATACCGCAAGCGCAAACAATTCCAACCCAATCTGGTGGCGTGAAGACACGGAAGGCTCCGACGCAAACGCAAATCCCATAAAGACGTTTACTTTTGTAAATAACAAGGTTACAAGTACCCGTCCCGTAAAAATCGAGCGCGTAGGCAAAACCGTAAGCCCGATTTTCACGATTAAAAACAACACGTTTGATATCAGCGCTCAGGCAGACGATACCGTTACAAAAAACATGGCTGTCAATATCGGTATGGGCGAAAAACCGAATCTCCCGTTTACGCTTATCGACGACGGAAATATAATTTCCGCGAACACGGCTGCGTTGTATACCGCTGCTCTTGCAAGCGGTTCTAACCAATACAAAGAGATGTCCGGTATGAAAGTTACTGACGCCGACGGAAACGATAAGGTTATCACGGCTATGGTCTGGAAAACGACTACCGGTGAAACTTTCGAACTGAAAACCGTTGACTAAACGTTTTTCTTCGGTTTTTTCCGCCTGCGGGAGGAAAGATAACTTATAATATCGACAGATATCGACGATACGATACGCGGCGACCCGAAGTTTCGGGTCGCCGCGTTTTTATGTCGCGTTCAAACTTTATTGCTTTATTATAACGCGCGAGCGTGGCGGCGTATCGGTCGATTTTTCGCCGTCCGACCACGGCTTGGATTATTCTTGTCCGGCATGAGGTTAAAAACTTAATTTGTTCGTTAAAGTATTGACAATCCCTGTCGCTTTGTAGTAAAATACGAAATACAAACGGGGCGTTTCCGATCCCCGAAAAATAAAAGAAGAGAGAAGAAAAATGGCAGACTTCGGGTATAAAACGGGGAAAGCGCATATCGCCCTCAAAGAGGACGGGTATTATGTGTGGGATTCCTCGGTGATAAAGGCAAACGGCAAATACTATATGTTTGCTTCGCGATGGAAAGAGGATATCGGATTCGGCGCAAACTGGCTTTTCAACAGTACGGTATGCCGCTTCAAGGCGGACAGTCCCGACGGAGAATTCAAGTTCGACGGCGAGGTTTTGCCGAGAAGAGGAAGACAGTTCTTCGACGGAATGAACACTCACAACACCTGCATAAAATACTGGAACGGCAAGTATTATCTTTATTATATGGGTACGACCTACGGCGGCGATATCCCGGGCGATTGTCGGTTTATCGACGAGCGTTATTCGGTCGAGACCTGGAACAGAAAACGTATCGGTCTTGCCGTTGCGGACGATATCGAGGGCGAATTTGTCCGCCGCGACGAGCCGCTTCTGGAACCGCGCGACTGTTCGCACTGGGATTGCACGGTAACGACGAACCCGTCGGTCGTAATTCTTCCGAGCGGAAAAACCTATATGGTTTATAAATCGAGAAGAGCGTTCGGAAAGCCGTTGCAGCTCGGTATTGCCGTTGCGGATAAACCCGACGGGAAATTCGAAAGGCTCACCGAAAACCCGATACTCGAATTCGAGGACGAAAACAAACATATCGAAGACCCGTTTTTGTGGTACGACGAAAAACGCGGGAAATTTTGCATGATAACCAAAGACGACTCCAAAAACGGCGACGTAGGGCTGACCGGCGAATGGGGCGCGGGATTTTACGCCGAAAGCGACGATTGCATTCATTTCGAAATTCCAAAAAACCCGAAAGTGTATTCGAGAAAACTGACCTGGACGGACGGAAAAGAGTCCGAACAGTGCAACTTGGAGCGTCCGTCGGTGCTGTTCGACGAAAACGGCAAGCCGATTTATCTTTTCTGCGCGAGCGGCAACGGAAAAAATCCGTATTCGTTCGAGGGCGCGACTTACGTCGTGGGAATTAAATTAGAGGAGAAATAATATGAAAAAAGTAACGCTTTTGGGCGATTCGATCCGCATGATAGGTTACGGCGCGAAAGTTGCCGAAATTTTGGGCAAAGAGGGAGTGGAAGTTTTCCAGCCCGAAGATAATTGCAGATTTGCAAAGTACACGCTTCGTATGCTTTTCGAACTTAAAGATCAGATCGCGGGGAGCGACGTTATCCACTGGAATAACGGACTTTGGGACGTTTCCGATCTTTTCGGAGACGGGCAGTTCACTTCCACGGAAGAATATTGCAACAATATGCTCCGTATCGCGGACATTCTTTTGAAGATCACGCCCAACGTGATTTTCGCCACGACCACGCCCGTAAGAAACAATTATCCTTATCAGACGGCGGAGGACGTAGCGAGATTAAACGCGGCTGTCGTTCCGTTATTGAAAGCCAAAAACATAGCGATAAACGACTTATACGGGCTTGTTTACCCTGTGAAGGAAGAAGTGATAAGAGACGACGACCTTATCCATTTGAACGAAAAAGGCATCGAACTTTGCTCGAAGCAGGTTGTCGACTCCATTAAGAAATTTCTGTAAACGCGCGATATAAAAATAAACGACGCAATAAAACAAATAACGCAATATTAAAAGGAAGACCTGCTTGAAGATTTTCGCGGTCTTCTTTTTTTGCGTTTTGCGATTTTTCTTTTTTAAAAAAATTTTTAACGAAAAATCGACGGGAAAACCCGAGAAACAAAGCCTCGGGATATTCCGCGGAAAAAAAACGATGTAAAAATTTTCAAAAAGGTATTGACAAACACGATTTGTTGTGTTAATATGTTTTTGACGATAAATTTACTCGGGTAAAAATTAGAGGAAAGGCAATATGACGACAAGAAAAGACGTGGCAAAATTAGCGGGGGTTTCGGTTGCGACGGTTTCTAACGTGCTTTCCAACAGGCTTAACGTATCGAAAGAAAAAGCCGAAAGGGTTCGCGCCGCGGCAAAACAACTCAATTATTTTCCTAACCACACGGCAAGGAGTTTGTCGCTCGGGCTTTCCTATCATATAGGCGTTATAATCAACGAATTCACCAACCCGTATCATATGGAAATCGTGCAGTACGTCGGGAAATACGTTACCGCGCACGGTTTTATGATGACGGTTTTCGATTTTCAGGAAGACGCGAACACCGTTTTCAGATTTTTGGGCGAAAGACAGTTCGACGCGCTCGTAAACTTTTCTTCGAACGTGTATTCGGAAGAACTTCTGAAAATGCTTAAAGAAAGGGGAACGATACTCGTAAATTTCGCCAACGTAAGCGATATCGAGGTTCATCACGACGTTACGGACGCAATGACCGATTGTATGAGAAAGCTCAAAGAACTCGGTCATAAAAAAGTCGGGTATGTAAGCGTTGTGGACGCTCCGCGTTTTTACGCCGACGAAAGAGGATCTACATTCACGGCTCGCAGAAAGGAATTCGGTTTCGACGAAAACGACGATTATATTCTGTTCAACGACGATTTTTCGAGAGAGTCGGGCGAAACGGGTTATGTTTTGACGAAACAGCTTATGACGGCTCACCCCGAGATAACCGCGCTCTTCGTTATGAACGACGTTGCGGCTTTCGGCGCGATGCGCGCGCTTAAAGAACTCGGTTATTCCTGTCCCGAGGACGTTTCGGTTATCGGTTGCGACGATATAATTCTTTCGAAAGAGTATATTCCGTCGCTCACGTCCATTTCTTTCGACAAAGAGGCTTACGGAACGGAAATCGGCAGGAGAATAATATCGAAAATGAAGGACGGAGCGGATTATTCGGGCGACGTTTACGTCGTTAAGGCAAGAACCGTTTACAGAGAGAGTTTGTCCGAAAATAAAAGATGATCCGCTCGGGTTTTTAACCTGCCGGCGGGCAGAACCGAAAAAATTATCGGGGATTGATAAGGGAAAAAAATAAAGAGAAAAGGATGAGTTTTATTTTTTGAATAAAATTTACCCGCGTAAATTATAGAAAATCGACTAAATTTACTGTTTTGGCGTGTCTGGTGGCGATTCGGGAAGCCGACCGACAAAAATATTGCAATGACAAAAATATTTTAATAACGAAAAATCGAAGAGGTACCTCTTCTTTGCTTAGCCACAGGTGATTGCGTTCGAGCTCGCCAAAACGCCGCAATTTTCGCGCTTTTTGTCAAATTCTCGCTTGATGTACATATAGTACGTCTGCGTTCGCCTTTACCAAAAATCATCGAAAATATCGGCGTTTTGGTTGTCGACAAGTCTTGCCTTGCGTTTTTAGGCTAAGACAAGGCGCGCGAACGCGTTCATACTGAATGTATAACACGGGAGCGGAACGCCGTATTAGCCAAAAACACAAGGCAAGACCGAGTTTGAACGCAATCACCTGTGGCTACAAGTAAGCAAGGAAATACTCTTAACGGGGAAAATTGCGAAAAGCAATTACCTGTGGCTAAGATCGGCAAAGATAAAAAATAAGAAAAACGCCGAAAAAACGACAAATAAGGCAAAAGTTTCGGAAAAAAACAAAATAAAAGGATATAATTACCGCATTTTCCGCAAAATTAAAGAGTACGGAAGGTAAAAAAGATCGTTTAAACCGAAATTTGAAATATAAAAAAATTTGGAGGAATAGTGAAAATGAAAAAGATTTTAAGTCTTGCATTGACATTGCTTCTTACCGTGACTATGCTTATAAGTTGCGGCACAACGGGAAATCCCGCTTCGAATTCGAGCGGAACGAAAGAAGACGTTAATCTTCATCCCGACAAAAACATTACGGCTACCTTAAAAGTCGCCGTAGAGAACTATCCCGCGGAAAAGAGAATAGTCGCGCAGATCGGCGAACTTCTTACCAAAGAATATCCGAACGTGACCGTTCAGCTCGAACCTTTCACGGGCGGAATAAGCAATACCTATGCGCAATGGTACAGAAACAAAATCGTTCCCGATATCCTTGTAAATAACAGCATGGATATGTTCACGCTCAGCGACAAAGGTATTCTTGCCGACCTTACGCCTTATATCGAAGCCGAAGCCGAGGACGCCGAAAGCACTTTCGATATCAACGATTATTACGATTCGTATATTAAAATGGGTCAAGCCGATTTCGACGGACCGCAGTATCTTATCCCGCGTTCCGCGGACAGAGTCGTCTGCCATTATAACAAAGCCATTTTCAAAGCGGCGGGCGTCGATATGAGCCTCGTTAAAAACGGCTGGACGTGGGACGATTTCCTTAAAGTCTGCAAAACGCTCAGAGATTATTACGACGCTCAGGGGGGAGTAGTTGCGGAATACACGCTTATCGACCCCTATTTTACTTGGGAAGCCGTTTATAACCCCATTTTCGAAAGCTACGGAGTTCAGTATTTCGACGACGACGGCAACGTTACGCTCGACAGCAAAAATACCGAAAACGCCGTTTCGTTCATCAGATCGATAATGGATAACAGATACGCTTCCAGACCGTCCGTAGAACAGGCGGGTATGGAAGGCAACAAGGGTTGTATGCTTTTCCACTCGCAGGCGGCTTCGCTTATGGCGACAAAGCTTAAAGCATATTATCCCGACGCGGAAAAAGTCAGCGATTACTACGACGTCGTAACCATGCCCGTTATGCCCGGAAACGAAAAGATCGGTTGCGGCGCGGCAGGTTATTCGGTATATTCGGGCAGCAAAAACAAAGATCTCGCATGGCAGTTTATGAAGATACTTCTTTCCAAAGAAGGTCAGAACATCATGGCGGACAGCGGCTCGAACTACGTTCCCGTAAGAAAGGATATGGCGGATTACACCGACCCCGAAAACCATTGGGGCAAAGGCTACGAAGACCTTAACCTTTCGGCTTACACCTATAACTGCGGCGTGGACGGAGATCCCGACTGGAACTGCTACACGACGTATATCGCGCAGGTAGGACCGAGCCACGCTTCCAACATAAGCGGCACGATCTCGTCGTTTATCGCGAACTACTGCAACGGAAAAGATTATGCAACCGCGATCGACTCCTGCACAAGAGCGATCAACAGTATTCTGAATATGTGATATGAGGAACGAAGAAGTCAACGAAACAAAAAAGCTTCTGGCGAAATATAAAAGAGCGAAGAGCGTAAAGGACGTCCTCTGGGGACTCCTTTTCGCCTCGCCCGTAATAATCGGCGTGGCGGTGTTCACTTTTTACCCCGCGCTCGAATCGCTTTATTACAGCTTTACCGACTACGATATGTTCAATAAGCCGACGTTCAAATGGTTCAACAATTACCGCGTAATGTTCACCATAGACCCGGATTTTGCGACAGTGTGGAAAAATACCCTTTTGTATGCGGCGATATCTATTCCGCTCAATCTTCTTCTGGGTTTTTTCCTCGCGCAGGCGGCTAATTTCAAAGTTAAAGGCATAACGGTTTACAGAACTCTGTTTTATCTGCCGGTAATCATTCCGAGCGTTGCGAGCGGACTTCTGTTTACGGATATGTTTATGGTCGGACCGTCCGGTATACTCAACAATATGCTGGACGCGATAGGTCTGCCGGGGCTGACGTGGTTCAGCAGCGAAAAAACCGCGCTCGCGACGTTTATATTTATGAACGTGTGGAACGTGGGCGGCGGAATGATAATATGGCTTTCGTGCTTCAAAAACATTCCGATAACCCTTTACGAAGCCGCGGAACTCGACGGCGCGAACGCCTGGCATAAGCTTACGAGCATAACGATACCTATGTCCACGCCGATAATTTTCTATAATCTTATCACGGGAATAATCGGCTCGCTTCAAGTCAACACTTCGCTTATCGTAGGCGGAATAAACGGCAGAGGCGTAGGGGATTCGCTTTATTTCGTTGCGATCAAAATTTACAACGAAGCGTTCGGCGGAAGTTACAATATGGGTTACGCAAGCGCGTACGCATGGGTATTGTTCCTCTTCATCGCGCTTTTAACGTTCCTTGTGTTCAAAAAATCCAAATGGGTATTTTACGGAGAGGAGGGATAAGATATGGAAAACGTCGGATATAAAAACGGCGGAAACGAGAAATTCGGTAACGCGAAACTTCATAACGTTATCGTCAAAATCGTGCAGTATCTCGTTCTCACGCTTATTGCGGTGTTCCTCGCGTTTCCGTTTTTTCTGCTCGTTATGCGTTCGTTTATGTCGCAGATAGACATAAACGCCGCGAGGATTATCCCGTCGCATTTTACGCTCGACAATTACAAAAAGATATTTTCCGAAAACAACTATCTTCTGTATATTTTCAACACGCTTAAAGTCGTCGTGTTCAATATAATAGTCGTTCCTCTTTCGGCTTCGCTTTGCGCGTATTCGTTTTCGAGGCTTAACTGGAAGGGCAGGGAAATAGTTTTCTCGTGCGTTCTCGCAACGATAATGATCCCGGGAACGATCTTGCAGATCCCTCTTTATTCGCTTTTTTACAACCTGGGATGGCTCGGAAATCTCAAATCGCTCACCATACCCGCAATGTTCGGCGGCGGAGCGATCAACATTTTCCTTCTTCGTCAGTTTTTAAAGGGCATACCAAAAGAACTCGACGAAGCGGCGACTATCGACGGCGCGAACATTTTCAGAAGATACCTTCTTCTGCTTCCGCTTTGCTCGCCCATACTCATTTATATTATGGTCGGCACGTTTTCTTCGGGTTGGAGCGATTTCTTCGGTCCGCTCGTATATTTAAGCGGAAACAAGGAGAATTACACTCTTGCCGTGGTTATTTATTACGATTCGCTTTCGGGCGAACTCGCGACGGCAAGTTTAAAAATGGCGGCGGGCGCGTTTATGTCGTTCTTCCCGACCGTACTGTTCATTCTTTATCAGAGAAAGCTCATCGACGGAATTATGGTCGGAGCGGTAAAAGGTTAAAAATTACGGTCAAACCGTAAAGAAAAATAATTTTCAGGAGGAAATTATGATAAAAAAATCAGCAAAAAAATTGTCTGTCGCAATACTTGCGCTCGTCTTCACGGCGGCTCTCGTATTCGGCGCGATCGGTCTTTTCCCGACGAACGCTAAGGCAGACGGGGCAAAAGCGCCGGAAGAAGTTCTCGATCTTTCCAAAGGTCCGAACGATTCGATCGGTCAACCGAACGCAGACGCGGCAAGCAATTTGATTAAATTCCATTTTAAGGGCGTAAATCTTTCGGACGGGGGATTTATGGAGGACTCCGTCGTTTCCGACGGCGTTAAAATAGGCGATCTTATACTCGTCGATAACGGTACGGAAAACAAAACCGTTTCCCAGTGGGTTGCCGACAGCGGAAAGAGAGCGTTCAGAATCGCCGTTTACGGAGCGGGAATGTATCTCCAGTTCGAAAACGGAGTTATCAACAGAGACGACGTTAAATACGTTACTTTTAAAGCCGGCTTTATGCTTTTCCAGGGAACGGACGGAACTGCCGGAGACTGGGTATTCACCAAAACCGCTTCCACGAAAGTCGACGGCACGGAAATCGCTTCCGATATCAAACTTTACGTAAATCGCGCGGCTAATACTTTCGATTACGCGACCGATACGCTTGCGGTTAAATCCGCTCCGACCAAAACCGTTTACGAGATCGGCGAAACGTTCGATCCCGCCGGAATGGTTCTCGAAGCTACGACCGTTACGAGCGGCGTTAAGGAAATTGACGTTACGAGCGGAATGTGTTCTTCCGTAGACCTTTCTTCTGCCGGCGAAAAGACCGTTACGGTTTCTTACGGCGGAAAGACCGTTACGCAGGCGATAACCGTTAAAGCCGCGGAAAAAACTCTTACTTCGATTGTCTATAAGAGCGGCAGCGTTTCTATCGAACAGAACGGCGCTGCGGGCGAAATGACGATAAGCGATCTTAAAATCACCGCTTCTTACGAAGGCGGAGAAACGGAAGAGGTCGACGTAACCGCGGATATGATTACCGTCGACCCCGCGAACGTAGGCGTTGTTAAAGGTAAAATTACTTACGCCGTAGGAGTGCAGACGAAAACCTGCGAAGTAGACGTAACCGTAACCGAAAGAACGACCGCGTTCGACGCTACGAATATTTATCCCATTCCCTTGGACGGATATTATGCGGGTGAAGACGGCGGAGACAGGGAGCTCAGCGACAGCGGTATCAGCATCTGGTTTACCACCAACGCGGGCTACGGCGAAGAAAAAGCGTACACAGGTCTCGGCGAAAAATGGTACGATGACGACGAAGATATTCATAAAATCATCAAGGCGCACGTTCTTATCAACGGAAAGACTTTCGACGAATTCAATAACGGCGGTAACGACCTTACGAGATTTTTGGTAGGTTGGTACGGAAACGGCAAATATTGCCTTCGTATTCACGTTAAAACCGGGTTCGATATCGGAAGCGTTCAGACGATAACCTTGCTTAAAGGTTTTCAGTTGTATAACACTTCGTTGCAACCTCTCGGTGTTCCCACTCCGTGCGATTACACCATGGAAGCCGTGGATAAAGCCGGTTCGAGCAACAAAATGCTCGTAAGAAAAACCGAAAGCGTAGAAATCGTAACCGCTCCGACGAAAACGGCATACTACACCGACGAAAACTTCGACGTAACCGGTATGACGATCAAAGCCGTTTACACCGACGGCGGATATGCGATCATTCCCGTTAAGGACAGAATGGTTTCCTGCAATTTCGACGCGGTAAGCGCGGCTTCGCCCGTAACCGTTACCTATAACGGAAAGACCGTTACGACAAACGTTGCGGTTTCCGTTCGCCCCGTAACGCTCGCTTCGATCGCGGTTAAAGACGGCGGAAAATTGTTCCTTAAACAGTATTCTCGCGTAACGAGACTTACTCCCGACGCGAAGATCGTTCTTACTTATTCGGACGATACGACCGAAGAAGTCGAGCTTAAAATCGATATGATTTCGGGTTACGCGAACGAAACGGTCGGCGACGGAACGGCTGTCGTAACTTATCAGGGAAAAACCTGCAATATCAATTACACCGTTTCCGAGTACGACGGAACGTCGACTATAAGCGGTATCAAATACGGTCTTGAACAGCAATACGGAAAACTCGACGGAATAAGCATAGAGTTTACGAGAACCGACAACACGGGACTTAAAGCTCTTTGGGATGTCGACAAAGCCGTTTCGGCGGTATTCGGCAAGACCAACGGCGATTTCGTAACCATAAACGGTGAAACCGTAACCTCGCTCGTTGCAGCTAAGAAAGTATCCCGTATGTGGGTATACGGCGTAAGGTTCGGTTTCCATATCGACGACGCGGACTTTATGGCGGCTGTCAAAAACGGCGCGGAAATCTGCATTCTTCCCGGTTTTGCATGGTCTACAAGATCTGCCGACGCATGGGGCGTAAGCGATAAGTACGGCGAATATTCGATTATCGAAAACGCGGTCGTAACCAAACCTATGTATTTCTGTTTCAAAGGCGGAGTATCGGCTAAGATTTTGGAAAGCGTAACGCTTAAAGGCGAACCCAAGACCGATTATTATAAAAACGACGTCGTAAATACTTCGGGTATTTCTCTCGAAGTCGTATATAAAGGTCTTGCAAAAGAAACCGTCGAAATAACCGCAGATATGTGCGAATACGATTTCTCGACTTCCGGAACGAAGACGGTAACCGTAAATTACGAAGGCAAGAGCGTTTCTTTCGAAGTAACCGTTTCCGATGTTAAACTTACGGGTATCGAAATAGCTTCCGCGCCGACCAAGAAAGACTACGATTTCGGTATCGACAACACGCTCGACACCACGGGTCTTGTGGTAAAAGCCGTTTACGACAACGGAACAAAAGCGGATATCGACGTTTCGTCGCTTACTTTCGAAGGATTTAATTCCCGCGCGTTCGGAACTCAGACCATAACCGTCAAATACGGCGAATTCTCCAAGACGTTCGAAATAACCGTATCCGATATTTCCAAGAACAAATACCTTACGATCGAATACGATTCGGGAGCGGCTTCTTACGAAGAAACTCAGCATAAGTCGCTTGTAATATCCTTTATGCTCAACGGAATTTACATGGACCTCGGTTCGTTCTGGGGAACAAACAATTACGAATACGTTGCGGACTATATGCTCATAAACGGCGTAAAGGTTTCCGATCTTATCGAACAGGGTAAGGTGACCCGTCTTTGCACATGGACGTCTCAGCTCGTAATCCACCTCGACACCTGCGAGCTTGTTCCCGCAACGTGGGTAGATAAGAGAGTAGATCCCACCGATCCCGACGATAACACCCTTCACTATATCGAAGGCGTTTCCAAAGTCGTTGAAACGGTTACGTTCCTTCCCGGCTTCCAGTGGTACACGACGAACGGCTCCGAAAACTGGGGTAACGGCTCCTTCAACGGCGCAACGCCTATCCCGGGCGCGGTTCTGAAAGAAAAGGTGGAAATCACCAATTACGACGGACTCGGATGGAGAAGAGAACTTAAAAAGGACGAAAACGGAAATGTCGCGAGCGACGCTCTCACCGTAACTTCGCAACCCGACAAGACCGTTTATAAGGTCGGAGAAGCTCTCGACCTCAGAGGTATGGAAGTTCTCGCGAAATACGCGGACGGCGGCGAAGCTATCCTCAATCCTAATTACAGCCAGACGAAAGGATATAACAGAAACGAAGTCGGCGAGCAGACGATAACTTACACCTATAACGGCGTTAAGGTAACGTTTACCGTCACCGTAACGGAAGACGGAGGAGACTCCGGTAATTCTTCCGGTTCCGACGGCGGAAGCTCGAAAGGTTGTTTCGGTTCCGTAGGCGCAAGCGGCGCAGCCGTTCTCGGCTTGGTTGCCGCGGCTGTAATCTGCTTTAAAAAGAAAAAAGAGAATTTATGAAAAATAAAATAAAAATAGCGAGCGGAATACTTGCGTTTTCGTTCGCCCTGACGGCTGCCGCCTCGTGCGGCGCCGACAGCGGCGGAAATTCCGACTCTGTGAACGATAACAACTCTGCTTACAGCGGCTACGACGAAAGTAAGCGCGTGGAAGACACGAGAAACATAACCGATCGGGAATATACCGTTTTAAACATTGTCGGAACGGACGATTACGGCAGAAAAATAGTCACCGTCGACGGGAAAAAGGACAACGAGAAATACGTCGGAATGTTTTTCTTCCTTACGCTCGGTCAGCACGCAAACCACAAGGGAATTTACGACATAAGCCAGATCACTCAGGACGGATTGGATCTCGACGCGTTCCAGTCCAACTCTCAGGCTTCGCCCGTGGGCGCGGCTCATTTCTGGGGCGAACCCGTTTTCGGGTATTACAATTCGACGGACGAGTGGGTTATCCGTAAGCAGATAGAAATGCTTACGATGGCGGGAATAGATTTCATCGTTCTCGACACGTCCAACGCCGTGCTTTACAAGCAGGTAACCGACGTTTTGTTCCCCGTTATGCTCGAATATAAAAATGCGGGCTGGAATGTTCCGAAAGTAATGTATTACATCGCGAACAACGATAACAAAAACACCGTTTATCCGGATTGCCTGCGCGAGGTCTACGATTATTTCTATTCGACCGATACTTATAAAGATTTGTGGTTCTGCCCCAACGGCAAGCCGCTTATCACTCGTCACGAGCTTGCAAGCGACGACTTTTTGAAGACTTTCGATAACGGAAAGTATTACGATTTCTTCGAGTTCAAAACCCGTCAGTGGCCCATAAACGATTATTTCAAAGACGACGGCGCGTCCTGGATGGAATTCGAATATCCTCAGCGTCTGCACGACGACTGGATTTCGATTTCCGTCGCTCAGCATTACAGCGTTCGTTTCAGCGACACTATCGGAACTCACGGCAGAGGTTATAACGAGGAGACGGGCGAAAACGACCACGAAAATTACGGCAAAGGTCTCAATTACCAGTCGCAGTGGGAAACGGCGTTCAAATACGACAAAAACGGCTCGAACGTCAAGTATGCCTTTATAACCGGCTGGAACGAGTGGGTTGCCGAAAAAATGAGAGACTCCACGGGAGTTTATTTCACGGTCGATCAGTTCAACGAGGAGTATTCGAGAGATATCGAGCCTTGCGTGAACGAAAAAGTGGCGGATAATTTCTATATGCAGACTATCCGCAACGTAAAAGCTTTCAATTACAGCGAAGCCAAGCATTACGTTTACCCGAAAACGACGGTGGATATGACCCGTGACGGCGAAGAATGGAACGATATACGCGCTTACGTCGATTTCACGAACGATTGCAAGGATCGCGACGCGTTCGCTATGGTCAAAACTTTGAAATATACCGATAATTCGGGCAGAAACGATATCGAGACCGTCAAGGTCGCGAGAGACGACGAATATCTCTATTTCCGCGTCACGACCAAAGACGATATAACGTCTTATACGGACGGCGACGAGAAGTGGATGAATATACTTCTTAAAACCGATAACGGAACGTCTCTCTGGAACGGATATAATTACGTTTTGAACCGCTCCGTATCGGGAGACAAAACGACGATCATGAAAGCTTCGAAGAACGGGAAATCGCTCGAAAAATGCGGCGAGGGAGAAGTTAAGGTTTACGGCAAAACGATGCTTGTCAAAGTCGCGCTTAAAGATCTCGGACTTTCTTCCGACAACTATCATATAGAATTCAAGGTCGCGGATAACGTTGCGGCGTACGACCACGTCGAGCTTTACCGCTCGGGCGACGTTGCGCCTATCGGCAGACTGAACTATTCTTACGGATATTAAACTATTAAACTATTGCGGCTGTTTCCCGCCCTGCGGGGCGGGAAACAGCCGGTTTAAATAAAAGATATGAAAACGAAAATAATTTCTATTTTGATGCTTATTGTTATGCTTTTTGCTTTTTCTTCCTGCTATTCGGGCGGAAATTCGACGAGCGGGAGTTCCGACGGCGCAAGCGCGAGCGAAAGCGTGCGCAAACCCGAAGGGTATTATTATACCGCGATTTTAGGCGACAGCCTGACCGATAAAGGCGTGTACAGCGATCTTATCACCACGCATTATACCGATTATCTTTACGAAAACTGCGCGTTTATCGAGAATATTCAAAATCTCGGTTATGCAGGCTCGTGTATTGCAGGGTTACCCGATAAAGCCGGTAAAATGAGTCCTTCGTTTATCGAGAGATGCGATCAGATATCGGAAGAGGCAAATCTCGTGATAATTTTCGGGGGGACGAACGATTACGGCATAGGCTCGTCCACTCTTCCCAATCCTTTGGGGGCTTACGGCGACGAGTCGCCCGAAACGTTTTACGGCGGACTTAAAACTCTTATCGACGAAATAGAAAAGGCTCATTCCGAGGCGAAAATTATTTTCGTTACGCCCATTTACAGAAAAGATCAGGAATTAAACGGACTTAAAAACGAAAATATGTACGGGTTCGGTTTGGGGGATTACGCGGCGGCGATAAAGGACACTTGCGAAAAACGGAATATAAGCTGTATAGACGCTTTTAACGAGCTTACCGAAATCAACGCTTGGACTTACGAAAATTATGAAGTAGACGGTTTGCATTTAAACAACGACGGAAATATCCTTTTAGGGCAGTTCCTCGCGAAAAAATTGGCGGAAATTTTAGACTGAAATCTTACGCCGAAAGGAAAATAAACTTATATGGATTACAAATTTGACGAAAAGAAAGGTATTTTCACCCTTTATAACCCCGAAACGGGAAAGGATTGGAGCAATCATTTTTTCAACGATTTAAGCTATATCTGCTCCGTGACCCACTTCGGCGCGACTTATTCGAGGTACGTCGATAAAAACTCCGTTCAGGTAACGTTCAACTGTCCGCTCAGCTCTTATCTTTATCTGAGAGACGCGGAAAGCAAAAAATATTGGAATATCGCGGGTTATCCCGCTTTAAATAAGGTGAACGGCTACAAGTGCGAACACGGTCAGCAGTTCACGAGGATTTCTTCCTCGGCGCATAAAATCAAAGGTTCGATAACTTACGCTATCGCGCCTTTCGACACGAGAGAGATATGGAAAGTCACGCTCGTCAATGAGGACAAAAAAGAGCGGTTAATCGACTTATTGCCCGTCTTAGCGTTCGATCTTAACGGATTTGCCCAACCCGTTTATTACAGTTCGGTAACGACTTCCTTTACCGAATTCGTGGAAAAAGCAAACGCCGTTTTCAACGAAAATCACGATCCGTATCGCCCGCACGAGCTTTCCTCGGGCTATATTATGTCGAGCGAACCCGTATTTTCTTACGACGGAAATTACGAGAAGTTCATCGGCACGATGGGTACGCAGACAAAACCCTATATTCTCGAACACGGTCTCGATTGCACGAAATCGACGGCAACCGTGAGAACGCGCGGCGGAATTTTGCAAAACCGCATAAAACTTGCCGCGGGCGAAAGCAAAACCGTTTATTTCGTTATGGGGCTTATCGAAAGCAAGGAAAAGCTTATTTCCCGCCGCGACGAACTTATAAACGAATGCGAAAGCATTGTGGATAACGCCGTGAACGGAGAAGCGAGATTCGGAAATTTAAGAACGAAATGCCCCGAACCGCAGTTTAACCGTATTCTCAACTTCTGGGCGGAACATCAGGTCTCATACTGTATGCTCGGCAAAAAAGCCGTGAGAGACAACGCTCAGCTCGGCATGGCAATGCTCAATTTCAATCTTCCGCTTGCCAAAAAGACGATAAACGAATGCGTGGCGCATCAGTATAAGGACGGTCACGCCGTGCTTACCTGGTACCCGTATCTCGAACCGAATATTTATTCCGACCCGTCGGCGTGGATGATTTACGCCGCTTGCGGATACGTTAAAGAATCGGGCGATTTCGATTATCTGAAAACCGAACTCGATTATCTTGACGGCGGCAAAGCCACCGTTTACGAACACCTTAAACAGGCTATAAAATGGTTTGAAAGAAAGGATAATTACGGCGCGAACGGACTTCCGCGTATTCATCACGCCGACTGGAACGACGCGCTCAATATTCCCGACGATAAAGCGGAGTCCGTTTTAATGGCTATGCTTATTTGCAGAGCGTACGACGAAATGGCGGAGCTTGCGGGTTATACAGGCGACGAAGCTTACGCGAAGAAGCTTAAAAGAAGCAAGGCGAAACTTGCGAAAGTTACCAACGAAAAGGCGTTCAACGGCGATTATTACGTCCGCGCGTTCTCGAAATTCGGGGTTGTTGGCGATAAAACTTGCGACGGCGGAAAGATTTACGTCAACCCGCAAAGCTGGTCTGTTCTTTCGGGAGTGTGTCCGAAGGACAGGCTCGAAAAAGTCGTCGCGGCGATGGACTCCGCCGAAACGAACGAAGGTATTCCGATGTGCGTTCCCGCTTATAAAGAATACGACGAAACCGTCGGCAGAATGAGCGGAATGCTTCCCGGAGTTTACGAAAACGGCGGTATTTATAACCACGCGGGTTGTTTTAAAGTTATGGCGGACTGCAAGCTTAAACGCGGCGACAACGCGGTGAACGCTCTTAAAAAAATCGCGCCCGACGGCAAGTATAACCCGTCGAAGATCACCACGACAGAGCCGTACGTTTTCACCAACTGCTATCTTAAACACCCCTCGGTCGATATGCAGGTCGGGTTCTCGTGGCAGACGGGAACTTCCGCCTGGGGACTTATGTGTTATTACGAAGGTATCTTAGGCTTGGAACGCGGTTACGACGGATTGCATATAAATCCCGCGCTTCCGAAAGATTGGAAAACCTGCGAAGCCGAGAGAAATTACCGCGGCAATCGCCTGCATATAAAATTCGTCAACAAAGGCGGGGATAAGGTTCGCCTTACCGTCGACGGGAAGAGAATAAAAGGAAACGTCGTGCCGCTTTTTAACGACAACGACGAACATTTTATAAAAGCGGAGCTTTACTGATATGCCGGGAAAATATCTCGTTATAAGTATCGACGACGGAACGACGCAGGACGAACGGGTTATTTCCGTTTTTAAAAAATACGGAATAAAAGCAACGTTCAACATAAACACGGGCGTTTTGGGAAAGCTCGAAACGCTCCCGATTTCGTGTTTCGACGGCGCGCTGCTTCATCACGATATTGTAACCGAAAAACAGCTGTTAAACGGCTTATACGAGGGTTTCGAGGTTGCGTGCCATACAAGAACGCACCCGATGCTCATAGGTCTCGACGAGGAAAATCTGCGCCGCGAGATACTCGGCAACTTCGACGATATAGCCCGCCTTTGCGGGTGCGAGCCGAAAGGGATCGCTTACCCCGGGGCTATGCCGAACGTAGACGATAACGTTATAAACTTTATAAAAAACGACGGCAGAATTTTATACGGGAGAACGATTGACGAAACGCTCGGGTTTACGTTTCCGACCGATTTTTACAGGTGGAATCCCACTTGTCAGTTCCGCGGCGAAAACCTTTTGCCGACGACCGAAAAATTCCTGTCGGAAAAACCGCGCGGCGAAGATCTGTTGTTTTTCGTATGGGGACATTCTTACGAGTTCGACTTGGAGCGCGGCGCATGGGATAAACTCGAATTGTTCTGCAAAAAAATGTCCGAAGCTTGTCTTTCGGGCGACGTTATCTGTTTAACGTGCGAGGATTTTTACAAGAAGTTCGGTCGGGGTGGAGTATGAAAAGATTTGCGGCGGCTTTATTGGCGGCGATAACGGTTCTGACTTTCGCGGGGTGCGCGGGGAATTCCTCGGGCGGACGCGAAACGGCAAAACAAAGCGGAAATTCCGCGACAGAGGGAGAAAGCGTGACGAAAACTTACAAAAAATATTTTACTCTCAGTTTGGACGACGGAACGACCGAAGACGAAAAGATGATCGAACTTCTGAAAAAGTACGGGATAAAAGCGTCGTTTTGCATAAACACGGGGCTTATGGACGGTAACGACGTTATAGAAGTTGCGGGAAATTGGCGGAGAATGGCGTTCGACTACGCGAAAGAAAACAAAGTTTACGAGGGTTTCGACGTCATCTCGCACGGTTTCGGACATAAAGAACTTACTTTTTTATCGGACGACGAAATAATTTCGGAGATAAAAAACGACGCGGAAAAAATCAGGGAACTTACGGGCGTTTCGCCCGTCGGGTTTGCTTATCCCGGCGGCACGGCGTACTATAACGGTTATATAACGAGCGTGATGTTGTCGTCGACGGATATACGTTTCGCGAGGGACACGAACGATACTTTTTCGTTCCGCCTTCCCGATAATTTCATGGCGTGGAATCCGACGTGCAGTATTTTGGATAACAGGCTTTTTTCCGTCGCGGAGGAATTCATAAACGCCGAACCGACCGAGGACATGCTTTTTTACGCTTGGGATCACCCCTGGGCGATAACCGCTTACAATGCGTGGGATAAAACGGAAAGGCTCTTTAAAATGCTTTCGGAATGCGAAGATATAGTTTTTGTTACGAACACCGGATTTTATAATTTATTCAAGGATAAAATACCGTCCGAGCCTGTTTGATAAATTTTTAATCGAAACAAAAACAAGCCGTTAATCGGCTTATAGGCAGGCTTTTCAGGTTAAAACACATAAAATAAGGAGAAAAAGATGAAAAAACGTTTTTGCCGTTACGCTCTTTTATTGTGCGTTGTCATCGCGTTTGCGCTGAGCGTAAACCCCGTAACGTCTCTTGCGGATTGGTATCCCGACGATAAACTCGTCGCGATAAGCGAGTCGGCTTACGGTACGTCCGGTTTAAAATCGGAACCCGTGGGCGTTATTGACGTCGGAAATAAAGAGACGGCGGAAAAAATTCCGGAAGGCAAACCTGCCGCGGCGATTTTAAATCTCGACGAAGATCTGAACGTCGTGTCGTCGGACGGCGAACTCATCTGTACGTTGTCCGTCGCGCTGGACGAATATCTCAAAAAAGACACCTTGCCGATTTTGAATATCGGCAAAACCGCGGATGCCGAAAAACTTATTTCGTGGTTTAAAACGGAAAGAGAGATTTTCGACGCGTCCGTGATGAGCAAAAGCGCGGAAGCTGTGGAAACGTTCAGAAAAGCTTATCCGTTCGTTCGCGGAATAATTGAATTCGACGAAAACGCGGATATAAAACAAACGGTTAAAATCGCTAACAAAAGCGGTGCGAACGTTGTCGTTATTCCCGAAAAAACAGCCGACGTAAAGACCGTGAGATATATTCAGGGAAGATTTAAAACCGTCTGGGTAAGAGCCGAAAACGACAGCGAAAGCTCGATAAAAAACAGCGTTTTCGGCGGGGCGTACGGCGTTATCGTCGGCGACGCGGAAAAGTTCTCGGATATCGTCGGCGGACTTAGCGGTCTGACGAGACTTCCGTTCAACGTCGCGCACAGAGGACTTCCGAACGATTATAACGAAAATTCCGTTTCGGGAACGCTTGCGGCGATCAAAGCGGGAGCGACCCACCTCGAACTCGATTGTTATCTCGCAACCGACGGCGAAATCGTGTTTATGCACGACGCGAATTTGCAAAGAACGTCCACGGGAACGGGCAATATCGAAAACTATTCGTCCGAACAGCTTAAAGATTTCAGGCTCAGACAGTTCGGCGACGAAGCGATACCGACTTTCAAGGATATCGCGGACGCCGTAAAAGGCACTGGTACGGTGCTTATTCTTGAAATAAAATCGCAGAAAACCGAAATCGTAAGCGCGCTCAAAGAAAAGCTCGAAGGCTCGGGGATAGCGGACGATATCGTCGTGATAACGTTCCACGAAAGTCAGCTTAAAGAAATGAAAGAAGTTCTGCCCGAAATCCCCACGGCGGATTTAAACGGCAAAACTTCGGATACTCTCAAAGACATATTGCAAAAGTCGGGCGAAAACAACGCGGGAATAGACTATAATTTCAACGCGCTCGACGAAGATAAAATAAAGGGACTTATCGTCCGCGGGTTTATCCCGTGGACGTGGACTTATTCAAACGGGTTCGACCTGGTGATCGCGCTCGAAGACGGTTTCACGGGACTTACGAACAACGAAGCCGATTACCTTAAAAACATGCCGCTTTATCTCGAAGGGCAAAGCAAAACCGATAAAATCCCCGAAAAGGGCGGCGATATCGGGCTTACCGTAACCGAATACGGCGGAAAGACGAAAGAGGTTGTCGGAAAAATTACCGACGTAACTCAAACGGGCGAAAAAGAATACGAGGTTTTTGCGGAATATTCGCCCGAAGAATATTATCTCGCAACGAAATTATACACTCAAAAATTCACGGTGACGGTCGAAGAAACGAAACCGGGTAGCGAAAGCGGTTCTTCGGGCGGCGGAAACGGCGGTTGCGGTTCCGATCTCGGAGCGAACGGCGGGGCGGCGGGTTTTGCCGTTGTCGGTTTGGCTGCAATGGCGGCTGTCGCATTAAAATTTATCAAAGGTAAAGAAAATGACTGAAAACACGGAATTTCTGCTTCCCGTGAAAGTCCTTGTTATCGAGGGCGACGCGGAAAATGCGGAAAGTCTTTTGAAAAACAAAACAAAACAAATCGGACTCGGCGAAAACGACGTTACGACGATAAACGGTAAAACCCGCGTGGTTTTCGATTTCGGCAGAGAAATTCAGGGCGGAATACGCATTCTGACGCATTATATCGACGACGGCGAACCCGTAAATATACGTTTCGGGGAGTCGCTTACGGAGAGTTTAACGCCCGTCGGCAACAAAAACACCACGAACGACCATTCTCTCCGCGATTTTTCCGTCTCTCTTCCGCAGCTTTCGGACGGGTGTTACGGGCAGACGGGTTTTCGGTTCGTTTGTCTCGGATTTAACGGCGGTAAATATCGCATAAAAAACGTTTACGCCGAAAGCGTGACCGAAAAACACGACGTTTCGGGCAGTTTTTATTGCGACGACGAACGTCTTAACGAGATATACTCCGTCGCGCAGAGAACGCTTCTTCTGTGTTTGCAAAACGGCATGATATGGGACGGGATAAAGCGCGACAGGCTTGTCTGGATAGGCGATCTTCATACCGAAACGCTCGGTCTTTTGTATACGGCGAGCGACAGAGAGAATATTATAAACTGCGTGGATTTCGGCGTGCGCGAAACCCCGCCGACGGACTGGATGAACGGGCATACCGCTTATTCGTTCTGGTGGATACTGGTTCTTTACGATTATTATCGTTTCACGGGCGATAAGGAAAAAGTCGGGCTATATGTCGATTATCTCGCGGATTTGCTTGCGAACACCGAGAAACTCGTAGACGAAAACGGCGAAACCGATTTCCCGAACAACTTTCTCGACTGGCCTACAAACGGAACCGAAGACGCCGTTAAGGGTTGTTCCGCGCTTTTGAAAATCGCGGCGAAAAAAGGCGGCGAGTTGTTGAGGATTTTCGATAAAGACGATTTTGCCGCGCGGGAGATCATAAGAAAACTTTCTCGCCGCAAGTCTTCGCCCGCAAAAGCAAAACAAGCGGTCGCAATGGAATATCTTGCGGGGATAGCCGATAAAAAATCGGTCGCCGAAAAACTTTCCGAGGGCGGGGCTAAGGGTATGTCGACGTTTATGGCGTACTATCTTTTAACCGCGGCGAAAGAAACTTGCGGGGCAAGAACGGCGGTCGCCATGCTCAAAGAATATTACGGCGGCATGCTCGATAAAGGCGCGACGACTTTCTGGGAAGATTTCGACGTCGATTGGATAAAAGACAGCGGCAGGATAGACGAGATCCCCGAAAACGGACTTAAAGACATTCACGGGGACTACGGAAAATTCTGTTACACGGGTTTCCGTCATTCGCTTTGCCACGGTTGGAGTTGCGGTCCCGTCGCCTTTTTAACGGAAACTATTCTCGGCGCGAAAATCTCGGACGGCGGAAAAACGGTCGAGATCACCCCGTCTCTTTGCGGACTCGGATTTGCGAAAGGCAGCTTTCCCACGCCTTACGGCAAAGTCGAAATTTCCCATAAACAGACGGAAAGAGGCGTAGAAACGGAAATTATCGCGCCGAAAGAAATCAAAATCATCGCGAACGATTGTAATTTAACGATAAAAGATATATAATTAAAGAAGTCGTAAACTTTATATGGGTTTACGACTTCGTGTATTTAAAACAAAGTATATTAAAACAAAAACGGAAAAGGGTAATTCAAGTATGAATATCGACTATAAAATCCTCAAAAATCCGCCTGTGGAGTTCCGCGGCAAACCCTTCTGGGCGTGGAACGGCGAAATCGAAGAAAAAGAAATCGATTTTCAGATCGGGTGTCTTAAAAAAATGGGGTTCGGCGGGGCGTTTATTCATTCCCGCACGGGACTTAAAACCGAATATATGAGCGACGAGTGGTTAAAACTCGTTCGCCACGCCGCCGAAAAGCTTGCCGAAAACGGTTTGGAAGCTTATCTTTACGACGAGGATCGCTGGCCCTCGGGTACTTGCGGCGGTTACGTTACGAAAACCAAGGAATTCCGCGCGAAGTATATGAATTACTTCGAAGTCGTGGATAAAACGAATTTCGAAAAGCCCGAAAATTTTCTCGGGCTTTTTGCCGTTGAATTTAAAGATAAAGCGGTTAAAAATTACCGCAAAATTTCCGACGTAAGCGAAAATAAGGAGGGCGAGCGCGTTTTTGCGTTTTATTACGACTATATGTCCCCCGACAGTTTTTACAACGGGTACACTTATGCCGATACGATGAACAAAGCCGCCACCGAGCGTTTTTTGGAGCTTACTCACGAAAAATATTACAAAGCTTTCGGCGAGTTGTTCGGAAACGCCATAAAAGGCATTTTCACGGACGAGCCGCACAGAAATCCCTATCTTAACGGTTTCGGCAGAAAGGAGAAAAACGCCGAAAAGGAAATCCCTTACACCTATAAACTTTTCGAGGAGTTCGAAAAACGCAAAGGCTATAAAATAGAGGAAAGACTGCCTCTTTTGTGGTTCGGCGACGCGGAGAACGATTTCTGCAAGGAAGCTTACGACCTTATCGAGGTGGAAGAAGAGCTGTTTTTGGAAAACTTCGCCGCGCCGTATCAAAAATGGTGCCGCGAACACAATCTCATCGTTACGGGGCATATTCTTCACGAGGACAATCTCGCCGCGCAAACGACAATGTGCGGAAGCGCGATGAGATATTACGAATATATGGATTATCCCGGAATGGATAACCTTTGCGAGGATAATTTTGCGGTCAGCGTTCCCGCGCTCGTGTCTTCCGTGGCGAAACAGCTCGGCAAAAAATTCGTTCTGGACGAGCTTTATGCCGCAACAGGTTGGAAAATGACTCTTTCCGATTATAAACGCACGGGGAACTGGCAGAGTTTCGGCGGCGTTTCGCTTCGTTGCCCGCACCTTTCCTGGTACACGATGAAAGGGCAGGCAAAGCGCGATTATCCCGCGAGCATTCTGCATCAGTCGGCATGGTACCCCGAGCATAAATTCCTCGAAGACTATTTTTCAAGGCTTCAATACCTGCTTTTAAGCGGAGAGGAAGAAACAAACGCCGCTATCGTCAACCCCGTTGAGTCTCTCTGGGGGCTTACGAACGAGCGTTCTTACGTCAACTGTTTTGCTTCCGAAAATCCGCTTATATGCCGTCTCGAAAGAGAATATTTCGAGTTGTTCAAGTATATAAGGCTTCACGGCGGCGCGGCGGATTATATCGACGAGGGCGTTTTCGAAAAGTACGGCAAAGCCGAACGCGGGCAAATCGTCGTCGGCAAAAAGAAGTACGATAAAATTATTTTGAACGGCAATTATAATTTACGGTCGGTTACGCTCAACGCGTTGAAAGAATTTATGAAAAACGGCGGCGAGGTTATTCTCGCGGGCGAACTTCCGCGATATCTCGACGGCGTTCGTCATGATTTTTCGGATGATTTAAAGGGCGCGGCGAACGTCGGATTTAATCCCGAAAAGGTTCTCGGACTTATAAAGTCGGGCGACGTTAAGGTTTCGGCGGAAGATATAATTTCGGAAACGCGCGTTTTCGGCGACAACAAGGCGTATTTCTTCCTTAACAGGAGCGAAAAAACGGTCGATGCGACGATAACGATAAAAAACGATCTCGATCCCGTCGAAATAAATCTTTTTGGCGGCGAAAAACGCCCGGTTTCTTTTAAGAGACAAGGCGAAAACGTCGTTATCGAAAAGAATTTCGAGAGGGACGGCGCGCTCGTTCTCCTTTTCGACGGCGAAAAACTTACGGCGAAGGAGTTTGAAGAGAAAGAAACGAAATTCCCCGAAGAATTTTCGTTCGATCTTTCCGAACCGAATATTCTCCCGCTCGACTATGCCGATTGTTTAATAAACGGCGAGTTTTTCGCGCGCGGAGACGTTCTCGAAATCGACAGAAAACTGCGCGATAAATTCGGACTGGAACAACGCCACGGCGAAATGGTTCAGCCTTGGTTTAAGGATAAATTTTATCCCGCACCCCGAAATTTGTGCAGGATCACTCTGAGTTTTCGGATAAATACGGGCGAAAAAGTAAGCGGGGTTTCGTTTATGACCGAGGACGAAACGGCGGAGATTAAAATAAACGGAAAGGCTTTGAAAGCCGCCGAGGTTCACGGCACGAAAATAGACTCCTGTTTCCGCATTATCCCCGTTCCCGACGAGTTTTTGAAGCTCGGCGAAAATGAAATAGCTGTGTCTTTCGACTTCAACGAACGGTACGATATCGAGGGGTATTTCTTATGCGGAAACTTCGGCGTTTACGAAAACGACGTTATAAAAACGCTTCCCGAAAAGCTTAAAGTCGGGGACTTTTCCTCGCAGGGACTTAAATATTACGGCGGGAGAATTACTTTGCGTTCGCCGCTCAAAAACGGCGTTTATCGACTTATAGCCTGGGATTTACCGTGCGCCGCCTGTACGATAAACGGCGAAACGACTGTTTTCCCGCCCGTCGATTTGAAATTCGAAGTAACGGACGGGGAGATGAATTTAACGCTCGCGTTCGTTCGTCAGAACACTTTCGGAAGCGTTCCGAAAGAAAGCGGAAGAGACGGACTTATTCCGCAAGGCTTGTCCGACGAAGTAACTCTTTACGAACTTATCGAAAAATAATCGGAGATTTTCGGATTCGGAGCATTCGGCTCCGAATCTTTTTTTGCGGAAAAATCGGAAATCTCAAAAAATAAGTTGCGCAAAAACGCGATATGGGGTATAATTCCCGTAAGATATTTTTTATCAAGGAGCTTGATATGAGCTACATAAAGAAAGATTTTTTGCTTGAAAACGAAACCGCGGTAAAGCTTTACGAAACTTACGCGAAAGATATGCCGATTTTCGATTATCATTGCCATTTGCCCGAAAAACAAATACTCGAAAACAAACCTTTTAAGGATATTTACGAGGTGTGGCTCGGCGGAGATCATTATAAATGGCGCCTTATGAGGAACTACGGTGTGGACGAACGGCTTATCACGGGCGACGCTTCCAATCACGATAAGTTCGCGGCGTATTGCAAAACGCTCGGAACGGCTTTCGGAAATCCGCTTTATCACTGGTCGCAGGTGGAGCTTAAAGAATACTTTGACTGCGAACTCGAAATAAACGAGGAAAACGCGGAAGCGATTTGGAAACAGTGCAACGATTATATCGCCGAAAACGCGGTAAATCCGCAGAAGCTCATAGAGGGGTCTTCCGTTACTTGCGTGTTCACGACGAACGAGGTTTTCGACGATTTGAAAACGTTCGAAAAAATTGCGGAAAAGGGCTATAAATTCAAAGTTATTCCTGCATTTCGCGCGGATAAAATAATGAATATCGAGGCGGAAAAATACAACGATTTCATCTCACTTGTCGAAAACGAAACGCATAAAATCGAAAGCCTTTGCGATCTCGAAGCCGCTTTGAAACAAAGACTTGCGGAGTTTAAAAAAGTAGGAACGAGAGCCGCCGACCTCGCGCTCGAATCCGTTTACCCGATAGCGGAAAAATCCGCCGCGGAAAAGGCGTTTTTAAAACGCAGAAAAGGCGAAACGCTCACGGCGGGCGAAATCGCGGAGTTTAAAGGCTATCTGACTTATTTCCTTATGAAACTTTACGCCGAAAACGGACTCGCGACCGAGCTTCACGTCGGCGCGATGAGAAACAACAACACGGAAATGCTTTTAAAACTCGGACTCGATACCGGTTACGACAGTATTTCGGAAGAAGACGGGCTTAAAAATATTTCGGCTTTGTTCGACAGATTGAACACCGAAAAATCGCTTCCGAAAATTATTCTTTTCAACTTAAACCCCAAAATGAACGCCGAACTTATCACGCTTGCGGGGTGCTTCCAGTCGAGCGAAGCGAAAGGAAAAATTCAGTACGGACCCGCCTGGTGGTTCCTCGATAACAAGGTCGGTATGTATCGTCATCTCGACGACCTTACCGCAACGGGACACCTCGGAGCGTTCATCGGTATGCTCACAGACAGCAGATCTTTCCTTTCTTATCCGAGACATCATTATTTCCGCCGTATTTTGTGCAATTACTTAGGCAGAATGATGGAAAGCGGCGAAATGACGACAAACGAAAAGCTTGTCGGGGAAGTCGTTAAGGATATTTGTTATCGCAATGCGGCAACGTATTTCGGAATTTAAAAAACAAAAAACGATATAAATAAAGACGGGCGGAGTTAAAATTTCGTTCGGCAGAAAAACAGGCAGGCGCGAGTTTTTAAAAACTCGCGCCTGCCTGTTTTTTATTTAAATTTCAGCATTGCATGTAATCTGCGTTTTTTATATCGTCCCAAATATCTTTCAACAGTTTGCCGCCGATCGAAGCGTTAGCGTAAAAATCGTTTTCGTCGGTGAATTTTCGGGTTTTTCCGTCGTAATCGAAGCAAATATTGCCATCCGAATAATATACGGCAGCTTCATGGTTTGCATAATAAAACGTCATTTCGTTATGCCAGACAAGAATAATCCGAACCTTGCCAAAACGCCGCTATTTCCGCGCTTTTTGTTAAATTCTCGCTTGAAGTACAGCAAGTACGTCTGCGTTCGCCTTTACCAAAAATCATCGAAAATATCGGCGTTTTGGTTGCGGGCAAGTCTGACGGCGAGTTTTTAGGCTAAGACAAGACACGCGAACGGGTTAATACTTAATGTATAAGCCGCGAGCGTAACGACGTATTAGTCAAAAATTCGCCGTCAGACCATGGTTCGTATTATTCTTGTCTGGCATACATCATAAGCCCTTGTATAAAATCCTCGAAAGAGGGTTTTAACGGTTTTCCTTGCCTGTAAAGAAGTCTTGCTTTGTTAAGCGATATTGTATTAGGGTATTGTACGCTATCGGGGTTTGCCTCGCAAGCTCTATCGAGATTCCACAGGCAGTTTTTGCATTCTCCGTTTCCGTATTGGTCAATCATAGAGACTTTTCCGCATACAGGACATTTTGTCGGGTAATTCCTCGCATACGGGTCTTCATAATTTATATATTTAAAACCGGAAGGGCTAAGACCGACAACGTGTCTGTTTTGTTTTTTTAATTCTTTATCAACCTCACAATTATTATCTTTTTTCATAAAATAGTCCTTAATTGTGTAATATTTTATGGGGGATTTATTTTCGAAAATTAACCGTCTCTGCTTTAACAAGCAAATAATTACAACTCGGCGAAGTCCTTTACGGCTTTCTTGTTGAAATACAGGGAAAGCAAAGCGATAGGAACGGATAATATCAGTACAAGTATAACTCCGAACAAAAACGGGGAGATTGCTTTTATGCACAGCAGGTATAAATTTGCGATTGCGAACGCGAAAATTATGCCCGTGATACTAACGATTATGAGCGCAAAACAATGTTTTATCGCCGCGGATTCGCTCGTCCACCTGAAATCGGGTCGTTTAAGATTTAAAAACAATCCGAACATTGCCGAGCAAAGTACATACGCCGCGCTTATTATCACGGAAATAATTACAATCGAAAGCTCGGATTTAAAGACCAATGCAAGGCATAAAGTCAAAAATTCTACCGCAGGCAGGGTAAAAACGATATGGAGCAGTAATTTTGCTCCTAAAATCTTTCTCACATCTATCGGCAGGGATTTTAAAATCCATATAGTTTTGCCTTCGAGCGAAATCGACGGTGCGGTTATGGGATTTAAAGACGCCATAACCGTCGGCACTAAATATATTACAAGTGCAATGTACGGGCTTACGAATTCGTAAAGCTCGGGATCGGAAATAATAGTCCAACCTTTTATGAGCGTGACGATTCCTATGACGATCATAAAAAACGAGCCCAATCCGCAGTTTAACATATATGTCGAGCTTGTCGTAAAGCGTGTGATCTCTTTTTTGAAAAGAGCGGCGAATTCGCTCTTTCGAGCCGTCTTTTTCCCGTCGTATTTACCAGCTTTCGTTTTCGCCGCGCTTGTTGCGAGTTTTAAAAAGCTTCTCGATATGACAAGATAAACGAGATAAGTCAAAAGAAGCGTTGCCGCGAGAAAACAAACGGAAAATATAGCGTCGCCCTCGCCGACTTTTCCGAGCGCGTAAAGCGGATAAGCGTAAATTCTCATCGCTTTCGCTATTGCTTCGCCGTTTTCGGTAAGTCCGTTTAAAATAAATTCCGTGTTACCGGCAATCGCATAATACGCGCCTATAAGCGCAATCATGAGTATCGTCGTTAAAATGCCTTTGTTTTTGAGCTTGCCGGCAAGTTTCGCAACGATAAACCCGAGTCCGCAGGAAATCGCGAATACTACAAGCGAAACGGCAATGCAAAAGATCAGCGAGCCGATTATTCCTTTAACCGCCCAATCGGTTAAAATCATATAAACGACCGCCGACGGAAGAGTTACTATTCCCGCATACGCCGCGCCGATTATATAAACGCTCGCAAGTCTTGAAAGGATTATGGTTTTAACGGGTATCGGCATCGAAAGCAGAAGATCGTTATCTTTGGCGATATAAAGGGAAGCATATGTATTGAAAACGCTCCCCACAATTCCGAAAAACATTCCTATGATTCCCGTGGCGGCAAAAAATAACCAATTTAATCCTTTCGAAAGAAATACGTTTCCGATGAAGTAAGCCTCGAACGCGAACCACGCCATAAGAAAGACGAAAAGTAAAACGAACAAGCCGACGAAAAGTACAATTCCCGTCGCCGAGCGGCGTTTTCCCGTCTTGCTATCGAAGAAAAGCGCGCGGTTTATTTCGAGAAGTTGCTTTTTGATTAAAATTTTCAGCATTTGATCTACCTCGTCAACCGTTTTCGCTTTCGTTTTTGTCGGCGCCCTTGTTTCCGCTTTCGCCCTCGCCTTCGAGTTCGAGGAAGACGTTTTCGAGCGACTCGTCGCCTTTAACTTCCTCCATAGTCCCCGTTTTTACGAGCTTGCCTTTCTTGATAATGGCGACCTTGTCGCAAAGTTTTTCCGCCGTGTCGAGAACGTGGGTGGAGAAGAAAATCGCTCCGCCGCTTACGCAATGCGCCCGCATGATCTCTTTGAGCGTATGCGAAGCTTTCGGGTCGAGTCCTACGAACGGTTCGTCCATTATTATGAGCTTGGGCGAATGGATAAGCGCGGAAATAACCGCAAGTTTTTGTTTCATTCCGTGCGAGTATGCGGAAATCGGCGAACCGAGATCGTTCTTGATTTCGAATTCTTCTGCATATTTTTCGATAAGTTCTTTTCTTGTTTCCGTTTTAACGCCGAAAATATCGGCAATGAAATTAAGATACTGCGCGCCCGTCATATATTCGTATAAATCGGGGTTGTCTGGTATGTATGCGATGAGCTTTTTGCAGGCGACGGGGTCGTTTTTCATAGAAACGCCGTCGATATAAATCTCGCCTTCGTTAAAGGCGAGTATGCCCGTGGCGGCTTTTATCGTAGTCGTTTTTCCCGCTCCGTTGTGTCCGATAAATCCGTAAATCTCGCCTTTTTGTATGTGCAGCGAAAGGTCGTCCACGGCTGTTTTGTCTCCGTATTTCACGGTTAAATGTTCGATTTTAAGCATTTAATTCTCCATTATTTTTGTTTGATCGTCGCTTATTTATTGGTAAAAAGTGCGGCTATAAGTCGATTAACGCGTATTTTTGCGGCTAATCGGCTTGTTTTTTTATTTATTGTCCGTAAGGTGAGGGTGGTTAGCGGCTATTTTTTCCGCTTCGGGCGTGTCGAGCGACGCGGGAGCAACTTTTGCAATAGTTGTCGCGTCCGATTTGATAACGTAAATCATACCCCTGAACATTTCGCCGAGACTTTGAACGATTTCCTGCTCGGTGAAAGCGCATACCTTCGTCGCCGCAAGTACGCACAAGCCGTAGCAAAACGTCCACATTTGTTTGAAGAGATGTTCGGCTTGTTCTCTTGTCGCGCCGTAATCGCGTGTGATTATGTCTATATCGTTCTGCTTTCCGAACGGAATTATTTTCTGAGCTTCGTCGAAATCGACGTTTCCGTCCGTTTCCTGCATAAAGAGCAAGCGGAAAAGCCGAGGCTGTTCGGTCGCGAATTTAACCCATTGCATACCTCTCTTTTTATATGCGGGCGTAAAGTTTTCGGCTACTTTCATATATTCGTTGAAAACCTCGACGGCTCGCCTTTTAACTTCGGCTTTAAGATCGTCCATATCTTCGAACAGAGTGAAGATAGGGCAGGACGAACTTCCGAGTTGCTTTCCGAGTTCTCTTGCGGTTAAACTGTCGTAACCTTTTTCGCAGATAAGTTCGATTGCGGCGTTGACCATTTCTTCTTTTGTAAATTTCGGTTTCGGTGGCATTGTTTTCCTCCGTAAATTCGGTTTGTCTTTTTATTTTATATGTTTCGGACAATATTTTACATATGTTCTAAAACATTTGTTATAGTATATCATTGTTTTATCCGTATGTCAAACAAAACAAAGGCGGACATAAATTTATATTGAAAAAAGTTTTATTTTTAAAGTTCGTTTTAGGTTCGGGGGGTATTATGTCCGCATAAAACAGGTTGCGAAAAACAAAATTCGAAATCGTGACAGCTAAAAACAGGTCAAGAAAAACAAAATTCAAAAACGTGACAGCTAAAAACAGGTTGAAACGGTTACCAACGAAAAGATTGCGACTGAAAGTAAACTTCGGGCGGCATATTTTCATATAATGATAAGCAATCGATAAAAAATAAGGAGGTGTAAAAATGCAGATTCAAAATAAATTTAAAAGGGTAGAAGTAAAATTTATTTTAAACGACAGGCAAACCGAAGCTGTGAAGCGCGCGTTTATCGGCAAAATGAAAGCCGACGAGTACGGAAAAACGAGAATTTGCAACGTTTATTACGACACTCCGAATTTCAGGCTTATCAGAAAGTCGATAGAACAACCCGTGTATAAAGAAAAACTCAGAGTGAGAAGCTACGGAACGCCGAAATCGGGCGATAAGGTTTTTATCGAACTGAAAAAGAAATACGACGGCGTGGTTTACAAGCGTAGGGAAATGCTACCGATCGAAAGAGCGGAGGAACTTGCGAGCGGCGAAAGAAAATTTCTTTGCGATGAAAGCGAGCTTACGCAAGTGGAGCGGGAAATAAAATATTTCGCGGAATTTTACGGTTCGCTTCGCCCGGCGGTTTATCTCGCGTATATAAGAGAAGCGTTTTTCGGCTTAACCGACCCGAATTTAAGAATTACGTTCGACACCGACATTTTGTGGCGGGACGAAAACGTCGATCTTACGAAAGGGGTTTACGGAACGCCCGTTCTCCCGCGCGGCAAAACGCTTATGGAGATAAAAACCGACAAGGCTTTGCCGCTTTGGCTCGTCGAAGTTTTATCGGACGAGAAAATTTACAAAACTTCGTTTTCCAAATACGGCGAAGCCTACAAGCAGATCGTTGCTGACGGCGGCGGAGCAAGCGGAGTAAACGGCGGTATAAATAACGAAATGAAAGGAGACAAAAATTATGCAAGAGTTGTTTAACAGTATTTTCGACAACACCCAGACCAACGTTTCGGTGGGAAATTTCCTCTTATGTATACTGATTTCGCTCGCGGCGGGACTTATATACCTTCTTGCGTATTCCTATAAAAATAAAACGAGCGGAAGCTTCAAAACGGCGATTTTCATTTTGCCGACGATAGTTTCCGTCGTGATAATGATGGTAAACGGCAATATCGGTGCGGGCGTGGCGGTCGCGGGAGCGTTTTCTCTCGTGAGATTTCGTTCGGCGCAAGGCTCGGCAAAGGAAATCTGCGCGATTTTTGCCGCGATGTGTTCGGGACTGATAATCGGAACGGGTTATCTCGCTTTCGCTATTCTGTTTTCGGTTTTAGCTTGCGCGGTAATCGCGGCTTCCAACGTGATTTTGAAAAAGACGGAGAAGAAAAGCAGACGCAAAACCTTGAAAATCACTATTCCCGAAGATCTCGATTACGGAAGCGTTTTCGATGACGTTTTCGGCGAATTTTCCGAGGAAAACGAACTTGTGAACGTGAAAACGGTTAATCTCGGCAGTATGTTCAGGCTGACTTACGAGCTTACGCTCAAAAAAGACGCGGACGAGAAAAAGCTCGTGGATAAGCTCAGGGAAAGGAACGGAAACCTTGAAATCGTACTGAGTAAAGTCGATTTGAATTCCGACAGTTTGTGATTATTGAAATTATTCTTCGGCGAAGCCGAAACGAAATTTTCGGTTTCGGCTTCGCCGAAGAAAAAGGAGAATATTATGAAAAAATTTTTAACGACGATTTTATGCTTCATTTTATCCGCGGCAATGCTTGTCGTTACGGCGTGCGGCGGGACAAGCAGTAGCGCGGGCGACGGCTCGACGGACTCCGGAAATCAGAGTTCGTCCGCATTCCCCGGCGGTAACGGAGGAAACTCCGGTTGGACTCCCGGCGGCGAACCGGGCGGTGATATCCCCGGCGGAAACGGGGGCAACGGCGGAAACGACGGCGAAAGCGTTTCTTCGGGCGATATCGCGGACGAAAACGAGGTCGAAGTCAAAACTTACGACGGTGTAAAACACAATTACGTTTTATCCGCGCAAAGCGGCAACGTTTTCGAGTTTACCTGCTCCGATTGCGACGAAACAAGCTCTTTTAAAGTTACTTACGAATCGGGTACGGACGGCGCGTATTCTCTCGACGGAACGACGCTCACTTTCAGCGGAATAACCGAGGAAAGCGTTTACGGTTTGTCGGGTACGTTCTACGGAAATATCGTAATCGACGTGACGGACGATTATAAATTCGAGCTTGCGGCAGAAGGTTTCAGCCTTATTTCGCAGACCGAATGTCCGATTAAGATTTTAAGCGGCGATAAAGTTACTCTTTCGGCAAAAAAAGGTACCGAAAACTATGTTTACGATATAAGAGACGAGGTTTCCGATACCGACGAAACGGCGATTTCCGCAAGTATTTACGCATTGTGCGATCTCGATATTCAGGGCAAAGGTTCGCTTTACGTTACCTCTCTGAATAACAACGGAATTCACACGAAAGACGATTTGAAGGTCAAAAATCTGTTCTTGCAGGTCGATTGCAAGGATAACGCGCTTAAAGGCAACGACAGCGTTACCGTTCAGTCGGGCGAAATAGTTCTGATCGCGAGAGACGGCGACGGAATAAAAACGAGCAACAGCGATCTTTCTTCCAAAGGCAAACAGCGCGGAACGGTTGCGATCTCGGGCGGAGATATACTTATTTACGCCGCGAGAGACGGAATAGACTCCGCTTACGACGTGACCGTGGACGAAAGCTCGGCTACCGTAACGTTGCAGATTTTCACCGATAAATACTCTAAATATACCGAGTCTTCCGTTTCTTCCGACAGTAGTACGAGCGAAACGGGCAGTTCTTCCTCTTCTTCCGTTTCGGGCGGCAGGGGGCCTGGCGGACAAGGCGGTTTCCCGGGCGGCGGACAAGGCGGTCAGGGCGGAAACGACGGCAACAGCGATAAGAGCGACGTTTCCACGAAAGGCATAAAAGCCGACAACGAAATAACGATTTCCGCGGGAACGATAACCGTTAAAGCTTACGACGACGCGGTTCACGCAAACTCCGATACGCTCGAAAACGGCGAAACGGGTCTCGGAAACGTGAACGTTGCGGGCGGCAGCCTTACCCTTTATTCGGACGACGACGGTATTCACGGCGACGGAACGGTTACCGTTTCGGGCGGAGATATAAACGTCGTCGGCAGTTATGAAGGTCTCGAAGGTGCGGTCGTAATCGTTTCGGGCGGTAACGTAAGCGTTATTTCGAGCGACGACGGACTTAACGGCACGGGAACGAGCGGAAATTCGATAGTGATTTCGGGCGGTACGCTTTACGTCCTTGCGGGCGGCGACGGACTTGACTCCAACAGTACCGACTCTTACGGCGGAATAGTGTTCAAAGGCGGTAAAACCGTCGTTATATCCTACGGCAACGCCGATTCTTCGATCGACACCGAAAGAGGTTACGCTTACGAAGGCGGTTACGTTCTTGCGGTAGGTAAGAGCGGCGGAATGAGCGGCGAGGCGACTAATTCTTCCCCGAGCATAAGTTCGATAGGTAAAACCGCTAACGTTAATCTTTCTAACGGCGCATATCTTCTTGCGAGCGGGTTTGCCTGCGTGAAAATGCCGATAACGATTAACGCCTCGGTAGTAGTCCTCGGCGATACGAGCGCAAGCATATCTTCTGTTTCTTCGGCTGATTACGAGTTCGATGCAAACGGCGTTTACTGGCTGAAATAATTCTCATAATCAAATCGAAAAAATCGCGAATAACGCGTAAAACTCGCGCTATAAGTCGATTAACGAATAAAAGCGGCGGCGACAAGGAATTGTCGCCGCCGCTTTTTATATATAAGTTTTTTAATTTATGTCGTATGTATCACGAAACCGAGTCGGCTAAACCGAAACGATAGGATTGAATACCTTCGTAAATTTTTTCGGCAAGCTTCTTTCGGTATTCGTCCGATAAAAGCAGCTCCTCGTCCTCTTCGTTGGATAAAAATCCGCATTCGCACAAAATCGCCGTTTTGCTCGATTCGTTTAAGACGTAATAATCTCCCGAAAGCGGCGAGTATTCTTTTCCGCAAAGTCCGTTTAACGAGCTTTGAACGCTTAACGCAAGTTTTTTGCTTTGCTCGTCGCCTATTTTATAAAACACCTGCGCGCCCCGCCTGGACGGCGAAGAATAGAAATTCAGATGCACGGAAACGAAAATATCGGGGTTCGCGTTTTCGGCGATCTCCATTCTTCTTTTCATATCCCGCCTTTTAAAACCTTTCGAAAGTATTCCGTAAAGTCCCGCTTCCGTCTTTCTCGTCATAACGACTTTCGCGCCCGCTTCGGAAAATTTATCCCTTAATTTCCTTGAAATATCGAGGTTTAATTCGCTTTCTTTCACCTTGCTTTTTCTGCCTTCCACGCCGCCGTCAATCCCGCCGTGCCCCGCGTCGATAACTATCGTGAAATCGGGTTTCGGGGCAGCCGCGGCTTTAACTCTCACGCAAACGCACGCGATATACGTCGCGGAAAGAAATACGAGAATAGCGGCGGCGATAAGCCGTTCGATTTTTATTTTTTCGTCGGAAATATTCATATAATAATGTTATGCGCGGAAGCCAAAGCTTATGAAAAAATTAAAAAAAGTTTAAAAAAACGCTTGACAAGCAATACTATGCGTGATATAGTATTGTGCGAAAGGAGGTATTTGAGAAGTATATGGACGTACAACTTAAAAGAGGCGTGCTTGAAGTGTGCGTGCTTGCCGCGATGCTTCACGAAGAAGTTTACGGGTATGAACTGATCAAGAAGATTTCGCCGTACATCGACATTTCCGAATCGACATTGTACCCCATTTTGCGAAGGTTGGAAACGGGCGGCTATGTATGGGTAAGAAGCGCGGAACACAACGGGAGACTTAGAAAATACTATTCCATAACCGCGGGCGGAAGAGCGAAAATCAAAGAATTTATCAATGATTTCGGAGATATCGTAAAGGTATACGAATATATAAAAGGAGAGTGCGATGACTAAAAAGGAATTTTTAAGGCGACTGAAAAGAGGGATATCGCCTTTGGACAGACAGGAAAGACAGAGGCTTGTCGATTACTACGACGAAATGATAGACGACCGCGTCGAATACGGCAAAACGGAAGAAGAGGCGGTCGAAGAGATCGGTTCGCCCGAAGTTATAGCGATAAGAACGCTTAAAGAAGCGGGTATAGACTCGGAGACGAGCGAGTCGTGGCTCAGAAAACCCGACGGAAAAATAAAAACGTTATGGATCGTTCTGCTCATAGTCGGTTCGCCGCTGTGGTTCGGGCTTGCGTGCGGACTTTTCGGACTTTTAATAGGCTTATTTTGCGCGGCGGTCGGCGTTTTTGTCGGAATAGCGTGCGCGTGTCTCGGTTCAACGATCGGGGGATTAGCTTCGTTTTGTTACGGTTTTTACGCTGTTTCCCAAAACGTCGGTTACGGACTTTTGTGCATAGGCGGGGGATTGTGCGCGCTTTCCCTCGGCATTCTTTGCTCGGTCGGAGTGTATAAACTGTCGATAATCTCGGTCAACGGAATAAAAAATTTATTAAGAAGGAGAAAAATTAAACAATGAAAAAATTAGTGGTTATTTTATGTGTAATTCTTGCGGCGGGCATCGTCCTTGCCGTTACGGGAATGATTGTATATAACGCAACAGGAGGCGCGGATATGAGTAATTATGAACAAATGCAACAAAAAGCGGATACAACCGAAGCAAAATCGATCAGTGTCAGATGCGCGATCGAAAAAATCGACGTAAAAGCGATCGACGGAAACGAAGTCGTTTTCGAATACTTCGAGGGCAGTAAGCTCAAACACGATTTTACCGCGGAAAACGGCGAAATTTGCCTTGCCATCAAGAAAACGAGTTGGTTCTGGGGCTTCTGGTGGGGCTTCGATACGTCCAAACTTGTCGTGAGCGTAGGCGTTCCCCGTGATTTTTCGGGAGAAATTTACCTTTATACCGAAACAGGAAAAGTGGAAGTTTCGGATCTGACAAACCTTAAAAGAATAGAGGCGACCGCGACTACGGGAAGCGTTACGAGCAAAAACGTCAAAGCGGAAAGCGGAAAGTTCGAGGCGACGACGGGTTCGGTCAAGCTTACCGACGTAGAAATGGCGGAAAGATTGGAGATAAAAACGACTACGGGCGGAATTACGGCGGAAAACGTTAAAAGCGGCGATAATTTTTCGGCGATCGTGACCACGGGAAGCATTAAATGCTCGGCAGACGCAAAAACGGTATTTCTCAAAAGCACGACGGGCGGCGTTAATTTCGATATTAAAAACGCCTCTTCGATAACGGCAAAATGCACCACGGGTTCGGTTAAGGGAACGGTTCACGGCGACAGAAAGGAATTCGATGTCAAAAGCCACACGACTACGGGCAAAAGCAATCTTACCGAGGCTTACGGCAACGGCGGAAAGAAGCTCGAAGTCTCCACGACGACGGGTTCGATTTCGGTCGACTTTGCAGACTGAAATTTTGCCGATGAATTTAAAAATAAGCCGATAATCGACTTATAGGTGGCTATTTAAAACAAATTACAAGGGTTTTTAGTCCGCCGCGAAGCTTTACGCTTCGCGGCGGATATTGTTTTATATTATATATTTGACTAATATTCAAGCTTTTGTTATAATGTTTTCGTCGGACGAAAAGGACGACGAAACGGAGGAAATATGAGCGATATAACCAAAAGAGCTATTTCGGCGTCTTTGAAAAAACTGCTTTGCGAAAAGAATCTGAGCAAAATAACCGTGCAGGATATCGCGGACGATTGCGGAATCAACCGTCAGACCTTTTACTACCATTTTCAGGATATTTACGATCTTGTGGAATGGACCTGCATAGAGGACACCGAAAAAGTTTTAAAAGAAAACAGAACGTACGACACCTGGCAGGAAGGTTTTCTCGCCGTGTTCGCTTTGGCGAAAAAGGACAAGGTGTTTATAGACAATATATATCGTTCGGTTTCGCTCGAAATGCTTGAACAATATCTGTACAGGCTCGTTTATCCTCTGTTAAAAAACGTGGTGGACGAAAAGTCGAAAGGGTTTTCCGTGCGGGACGAAGACAAGGAATATATCGCGCATTTTTATAAATACGCGTTCGTCGGCGTGCTTTTGGATTGGGTGAGACACGATATGAGCGAAAGCCCCGAAGCGATTGTCGAAAAGGTGAGCAAGATTGTCGGCGGAACGATAGAAATCGCTTTCAAAAATTTCGTTAAATAATATGATATTCGGATAACATCGTTGCGTAATTCCCCTCATCAGCCGCTACGCGTCAGCTTCCCCCCGAATAAGTTTTAACGCCTTGAAAAATCATTTTTCTCTGTCGGGGGAAGCCGTTTATGTTTTTTTACGATAAATGACTGCATTTTTATCTTTTTCGGATAGATTTGCAGTCTTTTTTTGTCGTTACGGTTTCGTTTTCTTCTTTTAGACAAAACCCCGAAAATGTCAAAAAATTTTACAATTTCGCATAGCCGTCGGAAATTAGGACAAGGCGAAAATATTGTCTATTGTAATTTTTAAAAAGGCGGGTTATAATGTAGCCGTAAAAACCAAAACAACAAATTCGGAGGTAAAAAATTATGTATTACGGATCAGGCAATTACGAAGCTTTCGCTCATCCCGTCAAACCCGAAGGGGTCGACGCGAAATCGGCTTATATTATCGGTACGGGTCTTGCGGGACTCTCCGCGGCGTTCTTCCTCGTCAGAGACGGGCAGATGAAGGGCGAACATATTCACCTTCTCGAAAAACTCGATATCGCGGGCGGCTCGTGTGACGGCAGAGCGGTGCCGAGAAGCGGCTATTATATGAGAGGCGGCAGAGAAATGGATAACCATTTCGAAGTTATGTGGGAAATGTTCAGAGACGTTCCGTCGCTCGAACACCCCGGACTTTCCGTTCTCGACGAATATTACAGACTCAACAAAGCCGACCCCAACTATTCGCTTTGCAGAGCTACGGTAAACCGCGGCGAAAACGCGCATACCGACAACAAATTCGGACTTAACAAAGAAGCGGCTATGCAGATAAGCAAGCTGTTTATGACTCCCGAGGAAGAACTCGAAGACAAGAAGATAAGCGATTATTTCGACGATAACTTCTGGAAGAGCAATTTCTGGCTTTACTGGCAGACGATGTTCGCGTTCCATTCGTGGGATTCCGCGCTCGAAATGAAGAGATATCTTCAAAGATACGTCCATCATATAGACGGGCTTCCCGATTTCTCCGCGCTTCGTTTCACGAAATACAATCAGTACGAAAGCCTTATTCAGCCTTTGCAGAAATATCTCGAAGAAAGAGGCGTTAAGGTAGAATACGGAATAGACGTAAAGAACGTAGTTTTCGAAATCAACGGCAAGAAGAAAGTCGCGAAGAAGATAGAATACGTCAAAAACGGCGAAAAAGGTTCTATCGACCTTCTCGAAAGCGATCTTGTGTTCATAACCAACGGTTGTTGCACGGATACGAGTTGCTACGGCGATCAGACTCATGCGCCCGATCTTTCAAAGATAAGAAAAGGCGGCGGCGAATCGTGGGATTTGTGGAAAAACATAGCTTTGCAGGATCCTTCTTTCGGTAATCCTTCCAACTACTGCGATCACCCCGACGAAACCAACTGGATGAGCGCGACCGTAGAGACTTCGGACGATGAAATTATCGAGTATATCGAGAAAATCTGTCGCCGCGATCCGAGAGCGGGCAGAGTTACCACGGGCGGAATAGTGACCGTTAAGGACAGCGTCGACAACTGGTATCTGTCCTGGACGATAAACCGTCAGCCGCAGTTCAAATCGCAGGATAAAAACGCGGTTCTTATCTGGCTTTATTCGCTTAACACCGATAAACCGGGCAACTACGTCAAAAAACCGATGCGCGAATGTACGGGCGAAGAAGTCTGCAAGGAATGGCTTTATCATATAGGCTTGCCGATCGAGAAAATCGACGAATACGCTAAAACGAAAGCCAACACCACGACTTGCTATATGCCGTTCATAAACGCGTTCTTCCGCCCGAGAAAGAATTCCGACAGACCTAAGGTCGTTCCGGACGGAGCAGTCAACTTCGCGTTCATAGGTCAGTTCGCCGAAACCCCGAGAGACACAATCTTCACTATCGAATATTCGATGAGAACGGGTATGGAGTCGGTTTACACTCTTCTCGATATCGACAGAGCGGTTCCCGAAGTCTGGGGCAGCGTGTACGACGTCCGCGAGCTTCTGAGAGCGGTATATTACGCGCTCGACAAACAGCCGATTTCGAGTATGAAGCTTTCGCTTAAAGAAAAGATGCTTCTGAAAGAAGTCACCGAAAAAATCAAAGGCACGGACGCGGAAAAACTCGCGAAAGAAAGCGGAATAATTTAAAGAATTAAAAGACGAAAAAGGTTGGGCGAACGGTGTTCGCCCCCTACTTGTTGACAGCATTGTATAAATCGTAAAAATGATCATCGATTTCCCGCTTTATATGATATAAAAAGGCTGCGGATTATTCCTTTTCGGAGTAATTCGCAGCCTTTTAAAATTTATATCGTATTTAATTTGTTTGTTACGACAAGTTTCGGACAGTGAAGCCGAATTTTACATTCTTTCGTGAATGGTTCTGGAAATAACTTCGTCCTGCTGTTCTTTGCTCAGCTTGTTGAAATTAACCGCATAGCCGCTTACTCTTATCGTGAGTTGCGGGTATTTTTCGGGGTGAGCCTGAGCGTCTAAAAGCATTTCGCGGTTGAACACGTTCACGTTCAGATGATATCCGCCCGAACGAGTGTAACCGTCTATCATATCGGCGAGATTTTCCACTCTTTCTTCATCGGTCGAGCCAAGCGAAGAGGGCGTTGCGCTGAACGTGTTGGAAATTCCGTCGCGGGCGTATTCGTAAGGAATTTTGGCGACCGACTCCAAAGAAGCGAGCGCGCCGTGCGTGTCTCTGCCGTGCATCGGGTTTGCGCCCGGGGCGAGAGGTTCGCCCGAACGTCTTCCGTCGGGAGTGTTGCCCGTCTTTTTGCCGTAAACGACGTTCGAAGTTATAGTTAAAATGGACATCGTAGGCACGGACTCGCGGTAAGTGTAATGACTGCCGATTTTGCTCATAAACGTTTTGACGAGCCATACGGCGATTTCGTCCGCGCGTTCGTCGTTGTTGCCGTATTTGGGGAAATCTCCCTCGATGCGGTAATCGGTAACAAGTCCGTTGTCGTCTCTTATCGGGTAAACTTTCGCGTACTTTATCGCGGAGAGAGAGTCGACCGCGCAGGAAAGTCCCGCAATGCCCGTTGCGAAAAATCTTCTCACCTTTGTGTCGTGAAGAGACATTTCGAGAGCTTCGTAAGAATATCTGTCGTGCATATAATGGATAAGGTTAAGGGTGTTAACGTAAAGTCCCGCAAGCCAGTCCATCATATTGTCGTATTTTCTGATAACTTCCGCGTAGTCGAGCGGACCGTCGCCCGAAACGGGGGCGAACTCGGGCGAAACCTGCAAAGGTTTTCCCGTTTCCTTGTCGAGCATAAGTTCGTCTTTTCCGCCGTTTATCGCGTACAAAAGACATTTCGCGATGTTCGCTCTCGCACCGAAAAACTGCATGTCTTTGCCCACGCGCATACTGCTCACACAGCAGGCGATGCAGTAATCGTCGCCCATTTCGGGGCGCATAAGATCGTCGCTTTCGTATTGGATAGCCGAAGTTTTAAGCGATATATCGGCGCAGAATTTTTTAAAGTTTTCGGGAAGTCTTTCGCTCCATAAAACGGTAAGGTTGGGTTCGGGCGCAGGTCCTAAGTTCACGAGGGTGTGGAGCATACGCATACTCGTTTTCGTGACGAGCGTTCTGCCGTCCGTTCCCATACCGCCTATCGATTCGGTAACCCAGGTCGGGTCGCCCGAGAAAAGTTCGTTGTATTCTTTGGTACGCATAAATTTGACTATGCGCAGTTTCATAACGAAATGATCGATAAGTTCCTGAGCTTCCTCTTCGGTTATCGCTCCGTTTTTAAGATCTCTTTCGATATAGATATCGAGGAAAGTGGTGTTTCTTCCGATACTCATCGCCGCGCCGTTCTGATCTTTAACCGCGCCGAGGTATCCGAAGTAAAGCCACTGAACGGCTTCGCGAGCGTTCGCGGCGGGGCGGGAGATATCGAAACCGTACTTCAAAGCCATTGCTTTCAAAGCCTGCAAAGCCTTGATCTGCTCGGCGATCTCCTCTCTGTCGCGAACCTTATCGGGAGTCATATCCCCGTCTATAAGTCGTTTATCGGCACTTTTTTTCGCGATAAGATAGTCCACGCCGTAAAGCGCGACTCTTCTGTAATCGCCGACGATTCGTCCTCTTCCGTAAGCGTCGGGAAGCCCGGTTAAGATATGAGCGGTGCGGGCGTGGCGCATTTCGGGGGTGTAAACGTCGAACACGCCGTCGTTATGCGTTTTGCGGTATTTTTTGAAATAATCCTGTACCTTTTCGTCGATTTTATATCCGTAAACTTCGAGCGCCTGAGCCGCCATGCGAAGTCCGCCCGAAACGTGCAGAGCGCGTTTGAACGGCTTGTCCGTTTGCAGACCGACGATTTTTTCGAGCGGCTTGTCGATATAACCCGCTTCATGGCTGTTTACAGAGGAAATAATTTCGGTGTCCGCGTCCAAAACGCCGCCGTTTTTTCTTTCCTTTTCGGATAAATCGCAAATCTCTTTCCAGAGTTTTTTGGTTGCTTCCATTGCGGGGGCGAGAAATTTATCGTCGCCCTCGTAAGGGGTGTAGTTGCGTTGAATAAAGTCTCTTACGTCTATTTCGTCTTCGCTCCATTTGCCTTCGGCGAAGCCTTTCCATTGTTCGTGTTTCATTTTTTCGTCCTTTTTTAAAACGGTTCCGGCGGTAGCGTCGATCAGCCGCGAATATCTTAGCCGCGAGTATCTTAGCCGCGAATACCGAGAATTTTTTCGGCTTTTTCCGTTTCCTCTTTTTCGGGAACGGGAACGTCCTTCATAGGATACGCCAATCCCATTTTTTCATACTTGATTTTTCCGAGCGTATGATATGGTAAAACCTCGACCTTTTTCACGTTTTTAAGCGTTTCGATCCATTCGCGCGTTTTTTTAAGGTCGTTTTCGTCGTCGGTAAATCCCGGAACGAGAACCTGCCTTATCCATAACGAAACGCCGAGTTCGTCGAGTTTTTTTGCAAACGCCAAAGTGTTTTCGTTGCTCCTGCCCGTCAAAGCTCTGCATTTTTCATCGTCGATATGCTTGATATCGAGGATAACGAGGTCCGTTAAAGAGAGAAGCTTCAAATATCTTTCGTCTTTTTCGTCGTAGCACGCGCCCGAGGTGTCGATCGCCGTAGAAATCCCTTTTTGCTTCATTATTTCGAACAGTTCGATCAAAAAATCGAGCTGTAAAAGCGGTTCGCCGCCGCTCACGGTCAGTCCGCCTCTTTTGCCGAAATAATTTTTGTATTTAACGATTTCTTCGGAAATTTCTTCCGCCGTAACCTGCGCCGAGCCGCCGCTAAGCGCCCACGAGTCGGGGTTATGGCAGTATTTGCAACGCAGAAGACAACCTTGCATAAACAGAACGAATCTCAGTCCCGGACCGTCCGCCGCGCCGAGCGTTTCGTACGAATGAATTTTTCCTTTTACGTTTTTTTTCATACAACTCATAGTTTCAGGTACTTATATTAACACGGGAGGTTCGCCGTGTCAAGTATTTTCGTTATTATTCTTTCCACTACATATAGTTTTCAATCAGTACAACTGTATCAATATATTGTGTTTTCGACAAATTCCGATTTCCCGCGAATGCGGCGGAGGTTGCGTTTTATCGAGAAGACGTGTAAATAGTAATTGACAAAACGATGAAAAAAGAGATATAATATATAAAGTCGCGAAAGACGAAACCATTTCGGAAAAGGAAATAATTTATGCCCGTAAGCTTATATGTGGACTGCGTTTGCGGAAACTACGTCGGAGCGGTCGCCGAAGGCGATAAGCTCGTCGAATACAGAATAGAAAAAAAGAACGCCACCGTGCCGATAGGCAGCGTTTTCAAAGGCAGAGTGGAAAACGTGCTCGGCGGAATGCAGGCGGCTTTTGTGAACGTGGGACTTTCGAGGAACGGTTATCTTTCCGCCGACGATATGCTTATGGACAGAAGCGAGATAGAGGGCAGGGTGGAAATCCCGTCCGTTCTCGATTTGAAGATCGGCGACGAAATCATGGTTCAGGCTGTCAAAGATCCCGCGGGCAACAAGGGCGTAAGGCTCACGAGCCATATTTCTTTCGCGGGGCGATACGTCGTGTATCTTCCGACTTTTTCGTTCGTCGGCGTTTCGAGAAAAATAACCGACGACAAAACGCGCGACAGACTTTTGAAAATCGCCGAAAAATTCCGTCCGAAGGGCAAAGGGATAATTATCCGCACGGCGGGCGAAAACGCCAAAAAGGGCGAGATAAAAAGGGAGATCAAGTACTTAAAAGAACAATTCGAAGAGATAGAGGAAAATTTCGTTTCCGCGCCCCCGGCAACCTGTATTTACGAAGAGGGGAACGTCGGCGTAAGGCTTCTCCGCGACGTTTACACCGAGGACGTGGATAAATTCGTCGTTTCGGACAAGGAGCTTTTCGATAAGCTTATGCTTTACGCGAAGCGCAGAGACAACGCTTTGAAAAACAAGCTTAAATTGTTCGACAAAAAGGTCGATATGTTCCGTTATTACGGACTTTCCGAAAGCGTGGACAATATGCTTTCTTCGTCAGTCGCGCTTGAAAACGGCGCGTATATCGTCATCGACAAAACCGAAGCCATGACGGTTATCGACGTAAACACCGGCAAGTTTACGGGCGAGGACAACCTCGAAGACACCGTGTATAAAACAAATCTTTTAGCGGCGGTGGAGATCGCGAGACAGCTGAGACTCAGGAATATCGCGGGCATAATCGTCGTCGATTTCATCGATATGGCGGAAGAAAAGCACAGAACGGAGCTTTTAAGGGTTTTGTCGGACGAGCTTATGCTCGACAGGGAAAAATGTCAGGTTATCGGAATGACGCCTTTGGGGCTTGTGGAAATAACGAGGAAAAAGCGGCGCAGAGAAAGCGTTTCCGCGCTCGTGAAAGACTGTCCGTACTGTCAGGGAACGGGGCATATCCAATCCAACGATTACATAGTTATGCGCATAAGAACGGAGCTTTTAAACGTTTTCGCGAACGGTTACGAGAACGCGAAGATCGATCTGAACGTGGAGATCGCCGATTATATTCTCGCCAAAAAAGCTCTTAAAAACGACGTGGAGAAGATCTGGACGAACAAAAGGGTGTATCTTATCCCGCATAAAACCTATCACCAGCAATTTTTCATCGTCAAAGGAGATAACGCCAAAGCCATGGACGTACCCGACAAGGCTTTGCTTTTAATTTAAAATGAACGAATTTACCAAAAAAACAGAATTCGACGTCAACTCGTGCGACGCGCTCGGCAGAATAAAGCCCTCGGCTTATTTCGATATTTTTCAGAACGCCGCGTCCCTTCACGCCGATAAACTCGGCGTCGGGTTCGACGAGCTTATAAAAAGAGATATCGTCTGGATGCTCATAAGGTGCCGCTACGACGTTGTCAGAACACCTTCGTTCGAGCAGGAAGCGGAGATAAAAACCTATCCGTTGCCGCCGAGGGGAATAGAATTCGACAGAGAATATTCGATAACCGATCTTTCGGGCGAAACGCTTGTCAAAGGCACTTCGAAATGGTGTCTGTGCAATTATAAAACGAGAAAACTCGTCGTGCACGGAGACGTGAATTACAATAACGACGAATACGTCGGAGAAAGACAGTACGAAAGCGGACTTAAAAAAATAAGCGATTTTTCGACCGACGATTTCAAAACTTTCGTTTCGAGAACGTATTTTACCGATCTCGACCATAACGGACACGTCAACAATACCCGTTATCTCGATTTTATTCTTAACGCGATTCACGAGGAAGTTACGAAAGATATAAAATATCTCGAAATAGATTATATTTCGGAAATGATTTGCGGCGAGGAATTTACCGTTTATTACAAAAAAGAGGGCGACGAAATTCTCGTAAAATGCCGCTGTCTCGGCAAGGAAGTTTTCCGCGCGAAAATCGGCTTAACGACATAACGGTATAACGCTTTTACGACTTTTCGGGGTGCAAAAATGGAAGAAAAAACAAATTTGAAACTCGATTTCGAGCTTGTTCCCGACGGGTGCTGGTATTCTAATTTAAGAAGCATTTTAAAGCCTGCGCAGTGGGATATCGTGAGAAAAGAGGCATACGCGCGAGCGGGCGGGAAGTGTATGATATGCGGTCGTCCCGCGAAAAGGCTCGAAGCTCACGAAAGGTGGAGTTACGACGAGAAAAACGCCGTTCAGAAGCTCGAAGACGTTATCGCCGTCTGCCACGATTGTCACAGCGTTATCCATATCGGCAGAACTCAGCTTATGGGCGACGAGGACAAGGCGATAAAGCATTTTATGAAAGTGAATAAGTGTTCTTATGCCGATTATGTCAAGGCTCTCGGCAGGGCGAACGAAATTCACAGGCGCAGAAACGAGATACCCGAGTGGAGCGTAAATCTCGAATATCTGAAAAAATTTACCTGATAACGATTAAAAATAAGCGAAAAAGGAAATACCTTCCGTGAGACAAATTCTCGGGAGGTATTTTTTATGCAACCAAAACTCACGGCAAAAGAGGTCGATTTTATCTCCGACCTTATGAACCTTGAAGAAAACGTGGCGAAAAAAGCGACGTTTTACTCCAAAACATTGACCGATACGGCTCTCGCCGCGCAGATGCAGACGATTGCCTGCAACCATGCAAAACGCTATGCCGTTCTGCTCGGACTTTTGAATTGAGGTGAAGAAAATGAAGAACGAAAATATTTTAAACGAAAAAGACGCGTTGTACGATATCCTGACGGGCGAGAAGAACCTCGTCAAGCTTTACGGCTCGGCAATGACCGAAGCGAGCGGAAAGGACGTGAGAAAAGCCGTGAAATCGAATATGTTCGAAACGGCGGAGGAACAGTATTCCGTTTTCGAAGTTATGCAGAAAAACGGTTACTACGAAGTTCAGCCTGCGGATAAGGCGATCATCGACGAAAAGATAAGTACTTTTTCCAAAACGCTCAAAGGTCTCGAAAAATAATTTTTTCACAACGAAAAGGACTGAAAAAGCCGCAATTCTATCTTTTGGGATAGAATTGCGGCTTTTTTTATTTCGTCGGTTTTTTACCGCCCCGATTTTTTTGCGTTATTTGTTGTTTCTGCGCTCTTTTTCCTTAATTGAAGAGTCTATAACTCTCGCTATGGGATAAAACGCGGGAACAAGCAGGAAGATTACCCAAAGCGGGTGCCATATGTTGAAGATCATTCCGAAAAGAAGATAAATAAACGCAACAAAGCACGGGAAGTTGAATTTGCCTACGCGCTTTTTTCTCACGCACGAAACTATCGAAGTGAAAATCGGAATCGTTATAAATAAAGTCCAGGCGATTTTCCAGCCGTCGAACACCGACCCCCACACGAAAAACGCGATGACGGTAAGGATTACATAAACGCCGTCTAAAATATCCGTAAGGCGGGTATGCTTTTTCGGGTAATTATCGTCGTCGACATCGTCGTCATCGTCATCGTCGTCGTCCGAAATAACTATTCGTTTCTGATTTCCGTCCGACTCGAAACGAACGTGTTTGCCGTCTTTGGTGTAAAAATCTTTATTTTCGCCGCCGTGGGACAGAAATTCGTCGTACTCGTTCTTCGGTTTTTTCTTTTTGTCGGAAACTCCGTCGGCACTTTCGGTATTGTCCGATTGCCCGTTGTCCGCGGCTGCGTCGCCCGGGTCGGGAGTTTTGAAGCTCGTATCGTCCTTATTTGCGGCTCCGTTATCCGTTCCGTCCGCCGCGGCGGAGTCGTCTTTTTCGGGCGAGTAGCCTACTATCTCGTCTATCGAAACGTTATAAAGCCTGGCAAGCCTTATGAGATTGTCCGTGTCGGGCAGAGCTTCGCCGCGTTCCCATTTGGAAACGGCTTGTCTCGAAACCGAAAGTTTATCGGCAAGCTCCTCCTGAGAAAGCCCTTTTTCTTTTCTTAATCTTATTAAATTATTCTGCATTTTTTCTCCTTGTGCGGTCGAAGCCCCGAAAGTTCTCGACCGCAACGGTTTTATTTTGAATTTTCCTCAATTCGAACTGTGAGAATATTATAACGCCCGATAAGAAAAATTTCAAGCGTAACGGGTGATATTTCGCTTGACAGAACCTTTATTTTCGTTTACAACGCACGCAACTATCGGTTGCGTTTAAAGAAAATGCTTTAAAAATTGCATAACGGTATCGATTTTGCTTGCATTCTTTGAAAAAAAGTAGTACTATAACGCCGACGAAGGTTTTCGGAGAACACTTCGTCGCAAGCCGTATTCGGAGTCGACGCACCGCGAGACGAATCCGGCGATAAAATAAAAAAACCGAGGTAATTTAACATGTCAGGAAAATTTTCCGCAAAGACGCTCGCGAGAAGCGGCGTTATCGCCGCGCTTTACGTCGTGGCTTCACTTTTGCTTTTTCCGTTTACGTTCGGGATATTTCAGTTCCGCCTTTCCGAGGCGCTGACGATACTCCCGCTTTTTTTTGCCGAAAGCGTCCCCGCGCTGTTTGTAGGGTGTCTGATAACGAATATTTTCAGCTCCGCAGGCGCGCCCGATATAGTCATCGGCTCCCTCGCGACGCTTATTGCCGCGCTTTGCACCTATTTTGCGGGCAAAGCGATAAAAAATAAGTTCGCGAGATTTTTCGTGGGGATAATTTTCCCCGTCGTGATAAACGCGTTCGCGATACCGATAGTTTTCATTTTAAGCGGCACGAACGAGTATTCGTATATGATTCAGGTTCTTATTTTAGGCGCGGAAGAATTCGGCTCGGTCGCTGTTTTCGGCGGCGCGCTTTATTTCGGCTGTTATAAACTGTTTTCGAAAAAACGCCCCGAAGTTCCGAAGTCCGAAACCCCGCAACCCGAAAACCCGCAACCCGAAAACGATCAACGTTGATATCGACGATTGACACGTCGGCGTATTTTGTGATATAATTCTTTTATCTCTTTTCGAAAGGACGATAAAATGGAACAAAAAGGTACGAACGGCGGAAAAGCTTTGAGTTTTGCGGATTATTTCCGCACGATAAGAAAGCATTGGCTCGTCGAAACGATTATTCTCGTCGCGATTGTTCTCGCGGGCGTGATTTACGGCGGATTTGTCAAAAAACCGTATTATGTGGCTAAGGAAGAAGTGATCGTAAAGGTCACGGACGAGAATAATTCTTATTATAATACTATTATAGCCGAGCGACTCGTCAAAACGATGAGCAAATTTTTCAAAACCGATACCGTTGTCGAGCTTGCGAAAGCCAAGTCAGGCGTCTCCGAAATTTACGCGGGCAACATCACGGTAAAAAGCGACGATACGCTTATTATGAGCGTGAGCTATAAAGACAGTTCGAAAGAACTTGCCGAGCTTAAACTCAAAGCTATTCTTGCCGCCGCGGAAGACGAAAACGCCAAGGAATATTTCAGCGCGAAAGCGACCGTCCGCCCGATGGGCGTGATAACGACCGCGCAACAATCCGACGCGCGCAGAATAATCGTTATGACCGTTATCGTCGGAGTAGCAGTCGCGCTTATCTATTCTTTCGTAAGATACATGGCGGAAAATTGAAATAACACTGTTTCGGCTAAACGGAGAAATTATGTCGGCAAAAAGAATAGCCCTTATCGGGCTTTGCGTTGCGCTTTTAACGGTGAGCGCGAAAATCAGTATACCGTTTATTCCCGTTCCGATGACGATGCAATCCGCGGTAGTTCTGTTTTTCGCGTGCTATCTCGGTATTCCGGACGCGATCGTCGGAATATCTTTGTATATCGTACTCGGACTTATCGGCGTCCCCGTTTTCGCGAGCGGAGGCGGCATTTCTTATGTAACGATGCCGTCTTTCGGCTTCACGCTCGGGTTTGTAGTTTCTGCCGTACTTTGCGGCGTTATTTTCAGAAGAGGCGGCGGAATGAAAAATCTCGTTCTAACGCTTTCGGTCGGTACGGTCGCCCTTTACGTCGTCGGGATAACTTACTTTTTGCTTTTAAAAGCCTTCTATCTCGGCGGAACCATCGATATATGGAACGTCCTTTTGAAATTCTGGATAGTTTTCATACCGTCCGATATTTTGAAAGCGATTATCTGCGCGGTGCTTTTAAAACGCGTACCGTATTTCGGCGACAACGTAAAAAAACATGAATAAAAGAAAAAAATCGTCCCTTTCGCAAGCTTTTGCGAAAGGGGATTTTTATATATTTTTTTATATAATAAAGTTTTTTTGATTTTTTGCAACAAAAATTCGATTTCGATAGTATAATATATGCAAGGAAATTCAGGGGCAGCCGTTTCAGGGGTTGAATAGCGGCTATTGCGGGAGATATGAATCGTTTCGAGATAAACGCGCAACTTAATAAGATAGCCGAAGGAAACGAAAAGGCGTTCGAAAATCTCTATAACGGGATTAAGGGCGGCGTTTATTCGTTTGCGTATTCGTACATGAGAAACCGCGAGGACGCAGAGGATATCGTTCAGACGGTGTTTCTGAAAATAAAGAAGAATATCGATAAATTCGACGGCAAAAACGGGCTACCCTGGATTTTGCAGATCACGAAAAACACGGCGCTCGACGAGCTGAGGTCGAGAAAAGTTTACGATAATTTCGTCGAACTTAACCTCGGCAGAGACGAAGCCGTCAGTATCGACGAAAACGATTTCGACTCGCCCGTAACTTCGGCGATGCGGAAATGTCTGTCCGAAGAGGATCAGAGAATTATCATTCTGCACGTCATATGGGGTTATAAGCACAAGGAAATCGCGAAACTTCTCGATATGCCCACCGGGAGCGTTACTTCGAGATACAAGCGAGCGGTGGATAAATTAAAAAATTATTTAAAGGAGGCGTAAAAAAATGAGTAACTGGAAAAAACTTTTAAAAGAAGAAACAGAGCGTTCGGCAAAAAACATAGTACTTTCCGAAGAAGTTAAAAACGCTTCCGTTCCGTTAAAGGGAAAAAGCGGAAAACGCGACGGGCAGAGCGTTTTAAGCAGACTTAAAAACTTTGTTTTCGCGAAAAAACCGATAGCGGCGTTGCTTGCCGTAACGGCTTGTTTTCTCATTGTTTTCCCGACGGTTTTCGCCGTTAAAAACGCTTCCGCCGAGACGAACGAGATAATGCTCGAAATAAACCCCTCGGCTCTTTTCGTCACCGATAAAAACGGGAAAGTGAAGAGCGTTAAAGCCACGAATTCGGACGCGGACGTGATTTTGTCCGACGAAGATATTCTGAACGAACTTAAAGACAAACCCGTTTCCGAAAGCGTGGAAATTTTTATAGACAACGCGGCACGGCTCGGGTATATAGACCTCGACTCGGACGAAAACGCCGTTAAGATAACTTCGGCAAAGAACGGCAAATTTGCGGACGAAATCGCTTCCGCCGCGAAGAATTATTTCCTCGGAAAGGGCGTTTATACGATAGTTTTACAAGAAACGGCTTCGGTGAATTCTCTTGCGGAAAAGGCGGGCGTTTCCGCTTCGGGCGAGAAGGATTTCAAGTCGGCTGTGAAATCTCTTCCCGAGCTGTACGGCGAAAGAAACGTGACCGATATCGAAAAGGCTTACGACGAATATATAATAAGCGGGCTTTACAACCTCGTCAAGAACAAAGTTTCGAGTATCGTGGACGGAGCGGCGCTCATTATCAGAATGAAAGTCGTGAATTTCGAAATAAAGCTCTGTACGGGCGGAAAGGACTACTGGAACGCGGAAAACAGTCTGTTTGCGCGCGACCTTGTCGAAAAAATGGAAAAACTCATAGCGGAGTATGCGACCGTCACGGGCGGTAAACACGTTATAAAAAGTTCGTGGGATTTAGACAACGTTTTCTCCGACTATTGCGTTCTTTTCGGCGGAATTAACAAGGAAACCGATCCCGACGAGTTTCTTAACGAATATCTCGACAGGACAAAGAATTATCTCGACTCTTTAACTACCGACGTCGTTAAGTCCAACGAATCGAAATTCGTCGCCGTTCTCGATAAAACCGACCTCGACACCATGGGTTACGAATCTCTGACCCGCGTGCCTCAGAGCGTAAACGAATACAGAAAGGATCTTTGTAAAGTTTTATCGGGTCTGTTCGTTTCGAGAGAAAAGGAGTACAAAGATATTTACGAGAAGCAAAGAACGCCCGTTTCCGAAGAGGAATACGATAAATATTGCGATAAAATCATAGGAAATTACGGCTCGCTCGAAAATTTCTGGAACAAAATAAAATAATTTTTCGTTTTTTTGCAACAAAACGAAATTTCAAAACGTATAATAAGCGAAAATAAACCGAGGGCAAAAACTTCGGTACGGAGGTAAATAAAATGAAAAAATTTGTATCGGGCTTTATAGCTGCCGTTATGGCGGCATGTATGTGTCTTCCGCTCGCAAGTTGCGGGAAAGAAGAAGATAAGAGCGGTTACGTCAGTCTCGACATCAACCCGTCGGTAGAACTCGTCGTAGGCGAGGACGGACTCGTCGCGGGTGTAAGAGGCGTAAACGAAGACGGTCTTGTCCTTTTATATAACGAAAGCGGCATTAAAGGCGAAACGGTAGATAAAGCCGTAGAAAAAATAGTGGACATTTCCATCGAAGAAGGTTATCTCACGGAAGACAACCACGTCGTGAACGTAACGGTCAGCGCAAAGGACGATAAGTACCTTAAAAAGCTCACCGAAAACGTAAACGCTTCCGTAAAAGCGTCTGCGGATAAATCGGGTCTCAGCGTTAAAATCGACGCCGAGGGCAGTTATTCTCTCAACAGAAAACTCGAAGAGTTCAAGAAAGCTCATCCCGACAACAAACTTGTTCAATCGCTTTCTCTCGCTAAGTTCAAACTTGCTCTCACGATAAGCGAAACGGGCGAAATCTCGCTCGAAACCGCCGTCGAAATGGATAACGACGAACTTATCGAACTCATCAAAGAGTACGATTCCAAGATAGAAGCTTACGCTACCGACGCTTACCTGCTTGCAAAGAAACAGGCTCAGGCGGCGTTCGACAAGGCGGTTACTTATAAAACGTACGCCGCTTACACCGAGTTTTATGCGAAAAACTATATAGCTCATAAGGACAAGGCTTATCTCGGCGCGGTTTATCAGACTTACGCTTCTGCGGCTCTTATGATGGACTCGGTTAAAAACGTTGCGGAATTCGCGAACAGAGTAGCCGATTATCCTTTGACGGACGAACAGGCTCAGGCTGTTGCCGAAGCTCTGGGACTCGAAAACACCGATCCTTTGAAAAATTCCGAAGGCGAAGTTACGGTAAGAAGCATCGAAGCTTATGCCGACAAACTCTTCAAAAACTCCGAAATGAACGCGGAACTTCAAAAGAAGATGGATGACCTTACCGCGGCTCTGGAAAACGCGGAAACGGAAATTAAAGCCGAAATCGCCGCGTTTGCGGAAGAATACAAGGACGAAATCGCAAAGGTTGCGGTCGTTGCGGATAACGCTTACAAAACCATGTTGTCGGTTATCGACCTTATCCCCGGCGGAACGGAAACCTGGAACACGATCATAAGCGAAACAAAAACCAACATCGAAATGATCAAAGCCTGGGCAGAGGACGCAAAAGCCGATTTCTCCGACCTCGACGCATTGACGGCTCGTTTCGAAAATCAGAGAGACAAATATCTCGAAGAGATCAAGAAAGACCTTTCCGAAGAGGAATGGAACGCCGTTCAGAAAGATATAGAAGCGGACATCGCGAAAGCGACTGTTTACAAGAAGAATTACGACGAAGCTCTTTCGAAAGCCGAAGCGGAAGCAAAAGCTTTCCTCGACAAGCTTAAAGGCGAAAGAACCGAAAAAGCCGCGTAAACGATTTTAAAACAAGCTTACATCATAGCTCATAAGCTCTCCCCTATATATAATCCGTACGCCCCGTTGCCTTTCGGCAACGGGGCGTATGAGTTTTTTAATGATTTTTCTCGAAACGGAAAGGCTTCTCCCGATAAAAAAGCCCCTTAAAAACAAAAAACTATTCGAGGAGAAGCTGCCGCGTAGCGGCTGATGAGGGGTAAACTAAAATCCGATATTGCGGCTTAAAAGATTGGGGCATAGCCCCTCATCCGTCAACTTCGTTGCCACTTTCTCCCGTGGGGCGAAGGCTTTTTGGGGGGTGAAATCCGCATAAAAACAAACTCGCCCGCGGCTTTTAAAGCCGCGGGCGAGAAGTTTTTGAGCGTTATACCATTTCGGTTCTCGTTTTGATCTGATAAACGGTTTTTGCCAAAACGGTAAGTTTGGTCTCGGGAATTCGTCCGTTCGCGGCTTTTTGCAACGCTTCGCGGATTTCTTCTTCGGTTTTTTTCGACCTGATTTCTTTAAGTTGTTTTTTGGTAAGCTTTGCTTTCGGTATCGCGGCGTTTATAACTTCGTCGATTATCTCTTCGCCCGCTTCGCCCGAAAAAATCGTGCGGATAAAGTAAGAAACCCCGCATATGCTCGCGCCTTTTTCAAGGCATAAAGCAACGTCCTTTTCGAGAAGCGTAACATATAACGCGTAAAGCCCGACGGCGATAGCAAACCTTATGAAAAGCTCGCTTCTTTTCCCCATTTTGGGGAAGATTTTTTTCAAGATCGCAACGATCGCGCTCACGAGTATCGCAAGAACGAACACCTCCGCGCCGAAACCGTCGAAAGCCGAATAAAAATTAAAATTTTCCATTTCCTTACCTCCCTTAAATTTTCGGAAGTCGGACAACAGAATTTTGTCGGTTTGCCCGACTTCTTTTTATCGCTTTTAATAAAAACGATAAAGTCGGGGAGAGAGGCAAAGAGGTTCGATATGTAAAGCGTTGTCGTTTTTAACCGATCCGCGTTGCCCTGCCCCTCGGCTATGGCGGAAAAACGCCGTCCGGGAAAGGGGGTGTGAACTTTTTGGAGAGTTTGTTGTTTCGTTTTCTCAAATAGTACTTTTCCGTAATTTTTCCGCTCCTTTGCCCCGCAAAGTTTAACGTCGCGAGGCGGCTGTATTGCCGACGAAAACCGTTTGCGATTTTGTCGGTTTTTTGTCAGACGCGCCGCCATTATAGCTTAAATTCGCAGAAAGTCAATATGCCTGTGCATATTTTCGGCGGAAATTTTACGCGGTTTTTTTAAATAATCTCACGCAGAACGCCGTCATATCGTCCTTTGCTTCGCCGCCGCTGAGGAAAAGCGCTTTTTGCAGAATGTTGTCGGCAAGCGTTTTGGGGTTCAAAACCTTTTGCGTGGATAAAAAGTCTATAAAATCGGACGAGGAACCGAATGCGTCCGATATTCCGTCGCTCACGAAAACAACGGCGTCGCCGTCCGAAAGCGACGTTTTGCAGACGGTCGGGTGCAGGTCTTCTAAAATTCCGAGCGGCAGAGAACTTCCTTCCACGATTTTCACCGCGTCTTCGGTCACGACGAAAGAGTACGGCGAACCGATCTTGATAAAATCCGCTCCGCCCGTGAACAGATCTATCACGCCGACGTCTAAGGCGGTGAAGTTGTCGTCGCCGTTAAAGGAAAGAATTTTGTTTACCGTCGAAAGTACGGTTTCGGACGAAAGATTTGCTTTGTAAAGGGTTTCGATAAGCGAGATCGTCGTGGCGGAGGTTTCGGAAGCTCTTTCGCCGCTTCCCATTCCGTCGTTCAAAGCTATGAGAAATTTCCCCTCGGAAATTTTCGTTACGCTGTGGGTGTCGCCGCTTTTTTCTTTGTCGGACTTGGTTTTTTGAGAAACCGCGAACGCCGCGTCGAAAGCGGGCGCGCGTTTCAGCGTTAAGGCGGTCAGTTCTTCCGAAACGTTGAGAGCGTCGCTTATAACCATTTCTCTGCCGACAGCTTCTTTAACGGACTTTAAAAGAAGAGGACTTTGCGCCTGCCTTTTTTGAAGAAGAATATTGAGTTCCGCTTTGTCTCCTTCGCCGAAACAAAGAGTTTCGAACGCGAAAATCCCCGCGCTCATCAGGTTTTTTGAAACAAGATCGCCCGCTTCGCTCCTGCTTTCCAGGCTCATGCTCATATTCACGGCGAGGCTTTTGAGCGCTTCCGAAACTCCGTCCGTCTGCGCGAGAATAAGTTCTCTGCCGTTTTTCATCGACTCGGCTTTCAGAAATTCCCGTTCGCTTTCGAGAACGATCTCGTTCGTCTGTTCCGCAATGCTTTCGGGGTACTTGCATTTAAGCGAAAACGCCGTGGGAAGATCTGCGAGGTTCAGCCTGCCTTTTGCCGTTGCGAGCGTGATTATTTTTCCGAGTTCCTCGCTCGACGGGAAGTTCTTGCTTCTGCAAAGCGACTGATTTTTGCAGTCCGAACAACATTTCATATAGAGTTCTTCCGCAAGCTCCTCCGCCACTTTTTTTTCGTTCACGGAGCATTTTTCGAGCTTTTTTATCGATGCGGACATCTCGTCGAAAACGGAAGCTATTTCGAAAAGTTTTCCCGATAAATCGAGCCGCATTCTGTCGAGAGCGTATCTTCCGAGGTTGTTGTCTTTGTATATTTCGAGTTTTTTCTTTAATTTTTTCAGAAGTTTCGGCGGCGTGAACAGATAAACGCACACGGGCGCGAGAATGAAAAGCTGAGAGATATAGCTCCACTCGTCGTAAATCGCGGTGAAATTCCACAGCGCGACCTTGACCGCAAGAACGCCGACAGAAACCGCAAGTCCCGAATAGGGCGCGAAACACACCGCGACGAGCGAATACAGACAAAGCGGCGCGAAAAACGACGGGTCGTAAGAGTTTAAAAACAGAGGAACGGCAGTTATCGGGGCAAGCACGCACGCAAAACCTCTTTTTGTCGTCGCGGCGGCAAAAAGAATGCAGGCGACGGCAAAAGCTTCGTAAACGGGCGCGGAAAGAAGATTTATCGCGCCTAAGGAAGAGATTATGTAACAAACCGCGGCGGAAACGATTTCGTCCGTCGAAAGTCGGTATTTCAGCCCTTTTATGAGAAAAACTTTTGCCGCAGAAACGAAAACGAACGAAAGCGGAGAACATAAACCGCCCAGAACGAGTCTTATCGTAAGGTTGTGACTGCCGCTTAAAACGCAGTACGGCGCAACGGCGAAAAGAGTTACGAACGCAAGCGAAAATCCCGCTTTTTTCTTAAATTTTTTCATTATAAGAAAAAATATCGCAATTATCGTTCCGCCGAAAGCCGCGCAGACGATCGTCACGGGGGAGAACGAAAAAACGTAGGGCAGAAGATATAAAAACAACGATAAAAAGGGCGAAAGCCCCGCGTAAACGTTGCCTGCGAGAAGGGGCAGGGGAAAGGGCGAAAAATCCTCGTCGGCGGCGGCGAGGAATATGTAGCCCGAAAGCGATAACAGATACTTAAAAAATTTCTTTAAATCGAATTGCTTTTTCATGGCTCGATTATATACGGCGGAGAAACGCAAAAAGTCGAAAGATAAGTCGAAAGCGCGAGAAAAAAGTCGAATTTGTCCAAATGCGCGGATAAAGCTTGAAAAAAAGGAGCGGAAGTTGTATAATCTTGTTATGAAAAAAATTACGAGAAATGTTTTTGCGGCTGTTTTCGCCGTAATATTTTTAAATTGTTTTTTATATTCCTGCGGCAAAACCGAAAGCGGTAACGACGGGCGCTCCGAAACGGTAATAAATACCGTCGTTTTAGTAAATTTTTCGGGCGAAAAACCTTTTTCGGACGATATGAAAAGCATAACCGGAAAGGTCTTTACGGGGAGCGAAAACTCGCTCGATTCCTATGTTTCGTTTATTTCTATGGGCAAAACAAACGTAAAAACGCAGATCGTCGGGGAAGTGACCGTCGATAACGGCGCGGATTATTACTCGCCCGCTTATGAACCTAAGGGCGGAGTTTACGAAAAAATCAACGAAAACGGCTACGACAACAGAAACTTTTCTTCAAGCGGCGAACCCGATCCGGACGGAACGAAATTAAGCGCGGACTCTTTTTTCAGAACGGAAAATCTCATTGCGGAAGTAAACGAAAAACTGAAAGGGCAATTAAAGGGCAAAACGGAAACCGACGGAGATAACGACGGCAACGTCGACTGTTTCACTCTTGTTTTTTCGCTCGGTTCGCTTCCCGATAAAACGAGCGTTTTATGGGCGAAAAAAAGCGTGTTTTTGTCAGGCGAAACGGACGGACTGAGTTCTGCTTACGTTGTGGACGACAAGCATTCCGAAAAGACGATTGAGGAGCAGAAGATAGGCGATAAGTCGATTATCGACTATATTTTCCTGCCTTATCCCCTCCTTGAAAGAGACGGCGAAGCGATTTCTTCCGCCGCTTGCCACGAGTTTATGCACGTTCTTGGGGCGGCGGATCTTTATTCTTACGAGGACGAGAGAAGAGAGCTTGTCGGCGAACTCGATATAATGGCTGTCGACCGCTCCGAACCCGCGCCCGTTCTTCCGCTTTCTTACACGCTTTATAAGATAGGCTTTTTAAGCGAGGGCGAAAACATAGCTCCCGTTTTAAAAAGCGGGGAATACACCCTTTTCTCGACGGAGAGCGGAAAAGGGAATATCAAGGCGTATAAACTCGTTCTGCCCGGGTACAAAACGAAAAGGGAGAGTTTTTATATAGAATATCGCGAAAAAACGGGCTACGGCGCCGAACTTTCCAACGGTTTCGACGGCGGCGCGTTCATAATTTACCGCGTGAACGAGGATAACGGGTACATTCTTCCCGGCGGAAGATACGGCGAAGAGTATTACGGGAACGCTTACGGCAGCGACGAGGTTTACGTTTTCAGATTTATGAAACGGGGCTTTATCAGCGATTACGTCGAAAACGAAAAAGTTTCGCTCGGCGGCATATCTCACGCCGCGATTTCCGATCTCCCGGGGTATACTTCTTTCGGTTCGGGAAAGGGCGCAGCGGATTGCGTCCGTTATTCGGACGGCGATAACGCGGGCGTGGAAATAAAGTTCGTCCGTCGCAACGAAGACGGTTCGGCGACCTTTGAAATAAACTTCGATCAAAGCGAAGAAGTCCCCGCCGAAGTCGATTATCAGGGTGTTTTCAGAGAGAGAAGCGGCATATTCGCCGAGTTTTACGCCCCGTTTGCAAAAGGTGACGTTTACGTTTTTGAAACGGATAAAAGGCTTTCGTCGCATTCCGCGGAAGATATCGTAAACGGGAAATTCGGCAAACCCTCGGTAACGCCCCTCGCGTTTATGCGGGCGAAGATAAGCGGCGAAAAAAGGTTTGTTTACGTCGTTTACGAAGAGAACGGAAATTACGTCGAAAAAGCCCACGCGCTCACGCAGGGAAGCGGCGAAGCCGAAAAACTTTTCGTAAAAATAGGGGTGATCGCGCTCGGGTCGGCGGTCGTTCTGATCGGCGGAATTTTCCTCGCGGCGGTTTTAATTTCCCGAAAAAAGGCAAAAAATCAAAAAAATATTAAATAATTGTATATAAGCGGCGTAAAATCGATTGCAAAATTTACTTAAATATGGTAAACTTAACAAGCTATAAAATTCACACTCGGGTCTTTGCGGCTCTTCGTGCCGTCAAATCCAATTATCAAAGGCGGTCATTGTCGCATAGAAAACGGACCCGGGGAGGAATAACGGAGGAACAATTATGGCAGTAACTTCTATGAAACAGCTTCTCGAAGCGGGCGTTCATTTCGGACACCAGACGAGAAGATGGAACCCCAAAATGAAAAAGTACATTTACGGCGAAAGAAACGGTATTCACATTATCGACCTTCAAATCACGGTCGACCTTGTCGAAGAAGCTTACAAGTTCGTCGTAGACCAGGTTAAGCAGGACAAAACCGTGCTTTTCGTCGGTACCAAGAAGCAGGCTCAGGAAGCTATCCGCGAGGAAGCCGAAAGATGCGGAATGTACTATGTAAATTCGAGATGGCTCGGCGGTACTTTGACCAACTTCAAGACCATCAGAACGAGAATCGAAAGACTCAACAAACTCGACAATATGGAGAAAACCGGCGAATTCGACCTTCTTCCCAAGAAAGAAGTTTTAGGTCTTAAAGCCGAAAGAGACAAGCTCCTTCACAACCTCGGCGGTATCAGAGAGATGAAAGGTCTTCCCGGAGTTATGTTCGTCGTTGACCCCAACTGCGAACTCAACGCCGTTAAGGAAGCGAGAAAGCTCGGTATTCCCGTTGTCGCTATCACCGATACCAACTGCGATCCCGACCTTGTAGACTACGTTATCTCGGGTAACGACGACGCTATAAGAGCGGTTAAACTCATCGCTTCCATCATTGCCGACGCGGTTATCGAAGCTAAGCAGGGCGAAGACGCCGTAAGACGTAACGTTGTCGACGACGAACCCGCCGCAACCGCAGCGGAAGAAGCTCCCGCGGAAGAAGCGGCAGCGGAAGCTCCCGTCGAAGCGTAATTCGATAAATCATAATAAACCGATATGCGGCGAAAACGTTCGTCTCCCGATATATAGGGGCGAATGTCGTTCGTCCGCAAAACAGGCGAAAACCGTCGCCGCGCGAAATTGCGGGGGCGACGCCGTTTGCCCGCAATAAAACAAAAGCGGATATTTCCGCCGTATCAGCGGATTTTTCCGTAAAAAAATTAAACAATAAGGAGAATTTCAGTATGGCTAATTATACTGCCAACGACGTTAAGACGCTTCGTGAAAGAACGGGCGCAGGAATGATGGATTGCAAAAACGCTCTCGTGGAATGCGACGGCGATATGGATAAAGCGATCGATTACCTCAGAGAAAAGGGAATTGCGAAAGCCGCTAAAAAGGCGGGCAGAATTGCCGCGGAAGGTATCGTAGACAGCTACATTCACATGGGCGGAAGAGTAGGCGTACTTCTCGAAGTAAACTGCGAAACCGACTTCGTTGCAAACGGAGATATGTTCAGAGGTCTCGTTCACGATATCGCGCTTCAAATTGCCGCTGCAAATCCGCAGTACGTCTGCAAGGAAGAAGTTCCCGAAGAAGTTATCGAGAAAGAAAAGAACATTTTAAGAGCGCAGGCTCTCGAAGAAGGTAAACCCGCGGCTATCGTAGACAAGATGGTTGAGGGAAGAATTAAAACTTTCTATGAAGACAACTGCCTTCTTAACCAGAAATACGTTAAAGATCCTTCCAAGACGATCGAGCAGGTTATCATCGAAGCTACGGCTCAGATCGGCGAAAAGATTTCCGTAAGAAGATTCGTTCGTTACGAAATGGGCGAAGGTCTTCAAAAGAAAGAAGAGAACCTTGCCGACGAAGTTCAGGCTCAGGTTGCCGCAATGAAGAAATAAGGATTTTACGGGCGATAAAATCAAAAAGCCCTAATCCTTTCTCAGTCAGTGCGATACGGGGCGCGTTTTTTTACGCGTCCCGTTTTTTAAAATATGTCGCGTTTTCGTTTTTTTCGGTCGTTTTTAATGAGATAAATGCGACCGCGGAGATGTAAACGCGGGACAGAATGTATTCGGAATGTACAATTCTATTATTCGTCAGGATCAAGGAGTTTTATGAAAGCGAAATATAAAAGAATACTGCTCAAAATCAGCGGTGAAGCTCTTTCCGGAACAAGCGGACACGGTTTCGATTCCGCGTCGCTTAGATCGGTTGCGGAACAGATAAAAAAAGTTACCGAACTCGGCGTGGAAGTAGGCGTTGTCGTCGGCGGCGGAAATATATGGAGAGGCAGACAAGGTCTCGATATGGACAGAGTCACCGCCGATCAGATGGGAATGCTCGCGACAGTCATAAACGCGCTCGCCGTTTCCGAAAGTCTTATCGCCGCGGGCGTCGAAGCCAAGGTTTTAACTTCGATTTCCATAGCGGGCATAGGCGAACGCTTCAATCATAAGCTTGCGGACGAATATTTAAAAAGCGGCAAAGTCGTAGTTTTCGGCGGCGGAACGGGCAATCCGTTTTTCTCCACCGATACGGGCGCGTCGCTCAAAGCCGCGGAGATCGGGGCGGACGCTCTTCTTCTCGCGAAGAATATCGACGGTATTTACGACAGCGATCCGAAGACAAATCCGAATGCCGTAAAGTACGATAAACTCACTTACGACGAATACGTTTCCAAAGGACTTAAAGCAATGGACACGTCAGCCGTCGTTATGTGCAAAGAGAACGGACTTAAAGTTCACGCGTTCGGGCTTTCGGGCGAAAATTCGATCGTAAAAGCCGTTGCAGGCGATAAAGAAGGCACGGTTATTTATTAAAAGTCGCCGCAAAAGGCGAAAAACGCGGTTATTTATTGAAAAATAAACAAAAAAACGTGAGAATTTCAAAAAAGCGTTGAATTTTACGCTTTTTTATCGTATAATAAATATATACGTTATATACGCGCGCGTTGTAAGCGCGTTCCGACGTAAATTTTACGTCGGGCGTTTATACATAACGTAAAAACACAAAACGGGAATAGCCGCGTTTAAAGCGGGTATTTTGCGTTCAAGAAAACAAAAGGGAGAACAAATATGGCATTAGACATCGAAAAAGTTGAAAATATAATAATGGAAGCGGACGATAAACTCGACAAATCGACCGACGTTTTTATTTCCGACCTTACTCAGGTCAGAGCGGGCAGAGCTAATCCGCACGTTCTCGATAAAATTAAAGTTGATTATTACGGAACGCCTTCGCCGATAAATCAGGTCGGCAACATCGCCGTTACGGACGGACAGTGCCTTGTTATCACTCCGTGGGATAAGAGCCTTCTCAAAATCATCGAAAAGGCTATCCAGGTTTCGGATATAGGCATCAATCCCACCAACGACGGAAACGTTATAAGACTCGTTTTCCCCACCCTCACCGAAGAGAGAAGAAAGGAAATCGTCAAACAGGTAAAGAAAATGGCGGAAGACGCGAAAATCGCCGTCAGAAATGTAAGAAGAGACGCTCTCGACGCTCTCAAAAAAATGAATAAAGCAAAAGAGATGACGGACGACGAATACGCAAAATACGAGTCCGACGTCGAAAAACAAGTGACCAAGGCTATCGAAACGATCGATAAAGCCGCCGCGGAAAAAGAAAAGGAGCTTCTTACCGTATAATGGAAGAAGACAGAGCCGTACCCCGTCACGTCGGGATTATAATGGACGGAAACGGCAGATGGGCGAAAAAAAGAGGGAAACCGAGGAGTTACGGGCATAAAAAAGGAGCGGACGTTATCGACGAAGTCGTTACGGAATGCTTCAACGAAGGCGCAAAAGCCGTCAGCCTCTATGCGTTCTCCACGGAAAACTGGGTGAGACCGAAAGAGGAGATCGACGCCATTTTCGGTCTTTTGGGCGTTCTTATAGAAAAAAAGCTCTCGAAACTCATAAAAAAAGAGGTCAGACTCATAATATCGGGAGATATTACCCCTCTTCCCGAAAGTTTAAGGGTCAAATGTTTAAACGCCGTTAAAAAGTCCGAGAATTTTAAGGAGAGGACTTTAAACATCGCGCTTAATTACGGTTCGCGGGCGGAAATCGTCCGAGCCGCCAACCTCGCGATAAAAAGCGGCAAAACCGAACTTACGGAAGAAGATTTCGTAAACGGATTTTACACTTCGTCTCTTCCCGATATCGATCTCGTTATCAGAACGAGCGGAGAAATGCGGCTGAGCAACTTCTTTTTGTGGCAATGCGCTTACGCGGAATTTTATTTCACGGACGTGTTGTGGCCCGATTTCCATAAGGAAGAACTTAAAAAAGCTTTCGAATGGTATTCCCACAGAAAGAGAAGATTCGGCGGAGTCTGATCAGACGCGTGAAAAATCGTCGAAAATATTCGGCGGATAATTCAACGGCTTGCGGAGCGTAAGCTTTGCGACGTGTAAATTTAAAAAAATCGCAAACAAGGGGATTAAGGTTTGCATACTGCGTAGTCGTTATTTGTCGTTTAACGACAGAAGGATTGAAAAATGCTAAAAAGAATTATAACGGGAGCCGGCATAGTAATCGTAACCGTCGGTTTCTTCCTTTTAAAATACTTTCTGACAGCGGAAGTGTTCGCCGACGTGTTTTTGAAACCGATAACCGTCGGGGATCTTTTGTTCGACCTTTTTATTCTCATTATGGCGGTTATTTCCACATATGAATATGAAAGGGCGTTCTCGGATAAACTTCTCAAAACGCAGAAAGTCATAATTTTCATTTATCCTTTCGCGGTATATATCGCTTACTGCTTCAAGGGTATGGGCTGGGCGTTCGGAGCGATGCTGTTTTTGTTCCTGCTTCTTTTGTCGCTTCTCGTTTTCGAGTTCGACAATATTTCCTTAGAGAGCATTGGCATAAGCTTATTCGTAATGATATTCCCGTCGACGATACTCGTATCGCTCCTCGTTATCAACAGATATCCGACTTTCGAGCCGCTTTTGATGGCTTTCGCGATAACGCCTTGCGCGGACACGTTCGCGTACTTTGTCGGGAGCGCGATCGGCGGCAAAAAACTGTGCGAGAAGATAAGCCCGAACAAAACGGTGAGCGGGTTTATCGGCGGACTTGTCGGCGGAATGATAGCAAGCCTTCTCGTTTATTTCATCTTCACTAAAAAAGGAGTGATTTTCGGCGAGGACGCAATCTGGCTCGAAGCCGTGCTGTTCGCCGTTTCGGGTATCGCGTGCGCTGTTTTAACGGCGTTCGGCGACCTTGTGGAAAGCGTTATCAAAAGAAAACTCGGCGTTAAGGATATGGGGAATATTCTTCCCGGTCACGGCGGTATGTCCGACCGTATCGACGGTCTCACGTTCACCGCGCCTATCGTCGCGTTCGTGTTCACGATTTTTATTCCGCTCGTAAACGGCGGTGTCCTTATGATGTAAAACCCTTGCGACGGGGAAAGCCGTTGCGGGGGAAAATCCTTGCGACGGAAAAGCCATTGCGGGAAAAATCCTTGCGACGGGGAAAGCCGTTGCGGGGGAAAATCCTTGCGACGGAAAAGCCGTTGCGGGAAAATTAGTTACGGCGGGGTAAAATCGTCGTAAAACAATTTAAAAATGATAAATATTTCTCTTATAGGAAGTACGGGGTCTATCGGCAGACAGGTCGTCGACGTCGTACTTCGCCATAAAGACAAATTCAATATTGTTTCGCTTGCCGCGGGGGAGAACGCAAAACTCCTGGAACGGCAGGCGAATATTTTCAAACCGGAGATTATCGCGCTGGGTAACCCCGAAAAAGCTCGGGAAATTACCGAACTTCCCAAGGGAACGCTCCTTTACACGGGCGAACATGCGGCTTTGCACGCCGTAAGCGAAAAAGCCGATATAGTTTTCGTCGCGGTTTCGGGGTTCGCGGGGCTTGCTCCCGTTCTGGAAGCCATAAATCTCGGGAAAGACGTCGCGCTTGCGAATAAGGAAACGCTTGTCGCGGGCGGCGAAATCGTTATGCGGCTCGCGAGAGAAAAAGGCGTAAGAATAATCCCCGTCGACAGCGAACATTCGGCGATTTTCCAGTGTCTCGGGTTCGATTTCGGCACGGAATTTAAAAAGCTTATCATAACGGCGAGCGGCGGGGCGTTTCGAGATCTTCCCAAAGACAAAATCGCCAAAATGAAGGCGGCGGACGCTTTGAAACACCCCAACTGGAATATGGGCAGGAAAATAACGATCGATTGCGCAACGCTTTTGAACAAAGGGCTTGAAGTTATCGAAGCTTGCAGGCTTTATAACGCGCCGCTCGAAAAGGTGGAAGCGATTGTTCATCCCGAAAGCATAATCCATTCCATGGTGGAATTTGCGGACGGCGCGATTATGGCGCAGCTCGGTTATCCGTCTATGGAAATCCCCATTCAGCTCGCGCTCACTTACCCGAAAAGATATGAAACGGGCGTACCGTTTTTATCGCTCGCGGGCAAAACTCTTCATTTCGACGAAATCGATACGGACAGATTTCCGTGTTTTTCGCTCGTGCTCGATTCCTTTAAAAAAGGCGGACTTTTGCCTTGCGCGATGAACGCCGCGAACGAAGCCGCGGTGGATTTGTACCTTAAAGACAAAATCGGTTTTTACGATATCGCGGAGCTTATATCTTATGCGACCGAGTCGGCAAAAAACGGCGAAGTCACTTACGAGTCGCTTGTGTTTACGGACGAAGAGGCGAGAAGAGTCGTTTATAAAAAAGCGGAGAATATATAATTGTTAAATAATCTTTTGGAATCGGGAGTTCTCCCGGTGTTAAAATCTGTTGGTTACGTTGCGCTTGCGATACTTATTCTTATGGTTATGATAACCATACACGAACTCGGGCATTATGTAGTCGGCAAGATATTCAAATTCAAAATCAACGAATTCGCTATCGGTATGGGTCCCGCGATTTTCAAGCGCACGCTTAAAAGCGGCGAACAGTTCTCGATAAGGCTTTTCCCGTTCGGCGGCTTCTGCGCGTTCGACGGTGAGGACGAGGAAGGTCAGGAAAGCGACCCGAATTCGTTCAACAACAAAAAGCCGTGGCAGAGAATATTGGTTCTTATCGCGGGCGCGACAATGAACTATATTTTAGCGCTTATTATCATAATCATCTCGATGACGGCGTACGGTCAATCCACGCTCGGAGTTAAGTATATGCGTTATGACGAGGCGATTTACGGCGAGACCATCGAAACGCAAATCCCCGCCGATAAGTCGATTAACGAGGGAGAATACATTATTTCTCTCACCAAAAACGGCAAGAAAACAAACATATATATGACCGTCGATCTGATAACCGCGTTGAACCACGCGAAGAAAGGCGACGTTGTAACAGCGGAGCTTGCGAGAAAAGTTTTAACGGGGAGCGGCGACGAATATACTTTGGTAAAAGAGAAACGCGACGTGATTTTGCGCGCGGACGTGGAGTGCAAAAACCTTACCGAAGTCACCAAGGTTTACGACGCTTTGGGCATAGGCTATGCAATGCAGCTCGAAGCCGATCCGTGGAGCTTTTTCAAAACGGGCGATTTCCTTATTAAAATAGGCGAACCCGACGTCGATTATAAAGACGCCACGTTCGTTTACACTCCGTCCGATATAGCTTACGTTCTTAAAGACAAAGCGGCGGGCGACGCGGTGTGGCTCTGGACGAGCAGAGACGAAAAATACGTTCACGTCTTTACCGCGGATTGGAACGGAACCAAAAAAACGGGTGACGCCGTTATAAAATATTTCGGCATAACCGAAGCCGCGAAAAGTTATTATCTCGATTCAACGGACGTTAAATTCGGATTTTTCGGCACGATAGGTCATTCTTTCGGCTATTCGTTCAAAATCGGCGGAACGGTTTTGAGAACGCTCGGGCAACTCCTTACGGGTAAGCTCGGCTTGAACGCCGTCGGCGGAACGGTAACGACGATAAAAACGACCTCTCAGCTCATAAGTCTCGGGTTCAGATACGCCCTTGAAATCACTGCGTTTATAGGCGTAAACCTTGCGGTGTTCAATCTTCTGCCGATCCCCGCGCTCGACGGCGCGAGAGTGGTTTTCTGCATTATCGAATGGATAAGAAAGAAGCCCGTCAGCAGAAAAGTGGAAGCGATTATTCACGGCGTGGGGCTTATCGTGATTTTAGGTTTCGCGATCCTTGTCGATATCCTGCAATTTATCTGATATCGATATAAGAAAATTATCCCGTGACAGGCGGAAATTATCTATAAAATCAACAGGCAAGCGTATTTGAACACGTTCGCCTGTTTTTTCTTAACACACTTTTTACAACGAAAAGATGTTATTCGTCACACTTTTTACAGTGAAAAAGTGTAATATATTACATTTTTTTTACAACGAAAGTAATCTCAGCTTCCGGAAAGGTCCGACGGAATGAAAAGGGATACGTCGTTATCAATGTTCTCGATTTTCTTCTTGATCCGTACAACCTCGATTTATAATTTTATTCCGACGTCGATAAAACATTAAAAGACAGGACACATTTTGTGGAAAAAGTTGTATTTTTTAATTTAATGTGCTATAATTTGAATATCGTGTGTTTTTTTGATATTTGTTATTAAAAAAGAGAGAAGTATTTTATCACACGATTACTTTTGGATAAAGAAGGATTAGGAGATACTTATGAAAAATTTGTTTTTATTAGACGGGCTTGCAGGTACCGGTAAATCCGATTGTATAAAATATATTCGTGAGGATTATAACGGTCAATTTGCGGCGGGAATTTTACAAAAATACACAACAAGACAAAAAAGAAGCGAGGAATATAAAGAGGATCATAAAATCGATCTTGAATTTATTTCGGAAGAGGAATTCGAGGCTATAAAAAAAGCGGAAAACGGGAATTTTTTCAGCTATGAATATGGCGGAAAATTTAAATACGGAGTGAAGAAAAGCGATATAGATTCGGCATTGGAAAGATATCAGGACATATTTCTTATTATACGGAATTATAAATGTATAAAAGATATAACGAAAGCATATGAAAAATCCGTAAACGTTGTTCCCGTATTTGTATATACGGATCCGTATCTCGTTTCGGAAAGACTTAAAAAAGAAGGTTATACGGATGAAGCGATAAAATTCAGAACGGAGCGTAGCAAAAAAGTTTGGGACGAGTTCAGAAGCCAACCGGTACAATTATATAAAGATGTTATAATCAATAATTCGGATCCGAACGATTTTCATCGATTTATAAAACAACTTATGGCAAAATACGATCAGGAGGAAAAGACTTCCGATCCCGCGATAATGACGTTTCCGTGCGGAGACATTGCTTATTTAGGACGTCCGCTGGTAGGACATCGCAGAAATATCGATAATTTTTTAAAAGAAAAAGAATACTCTAAAAACGTCTTTTTAATGGTTAAATACAGAGATAGTAATTCCGATCTGCGGGCTGAGATTAAAAAAAGGATCGAGAATAAGGGGTTCAACTGTATTATTGCGAATGAATATGATTTAACGCATGATATTTATAACCCTATTGCATTGACATATTGTTGCAAATACGGGATAGCGTTATTCGACGAGCCGGAAAAAGAAAACGTATATAGTCCTAACGTTGCGTATGAATTGGGTATTATGCAATCTGAGGGGAAACGTTGTTTAATAATAAAAGACGAGAAGTTGGACGGCAAAAATTTCTTTGATATATTAAAGGACGATATACAATGGTATTCGAAAGAATTACAGGCGTGTAAAATTATCGAGTCGTTTATTGATAAAATAAAAAACTTAGAAAACTGAGGGGAGATATTAAACAAAAATTTGCAGAGGTTGCGCTTAAACGAAGCTCGACCTCTTTTATTTTTTTACAAACGGCAAAGTATTTTGCGTTTCCGTTGACGAAACGGGTGACAAATGATATAATTTGTTTATAGTTTTCGGGTAACTTAAAAATCAGTTATTCTGCGGCGCAAAAAATGTAAAGTTCGGCTTTTAGCCGAGAGGTGGTATTTATGGCAATAAAGCTTACTAAAAGGGTTTCCGGCATTGCGGAATCGGCAACGCTCGCAATTTCCGCAAAAGCAAAACAACTCAAAGCCGAGGGGAGAGACATAGTCAATTTCGGCGTAGGCGAACCCGATTTCAACACGCCCGATTACATAATCGAAGCGGCTTACAAGGCTATGAAGGACGGGCGAACCAAATATACCCCCGCTTCGGGAATAGCCGAGCTTAAAAAAGCAGTTGTCGAGGAGACCGAACGCGCGACGGGGCTTAAATACTCTCCATCGCAGGTCGTTATCGGCGCGGGCGCGAAACAGCCGCTTTATAACGCTATCGCGGCGACTGTGGAAGAGGGCGACGAAGTGGTTATTCCTTCTCCTTATTGGGTCACTTATCCCGAACTTGTCAAATACTGCGGCGGAAAGTGTGTTTTTGCCGAAACAAAGCCGCGAAACGGCTATAAAATGACTGCCGAAGAGCTTGAAAGCGTTATAACCGAAAATACTCGCGCGCTTGTTTTAAATTCGCCGAACAATCCCACGGGCGCGGTTTATACGAGAAAAGAACTCGAAGAAATCGCAGGGGTACTCGAAAAACATAAAAATATAGTTATTATTTCCGACGAAATTTACAGAAACCTCGTGTATGGAGGCGAAAAACACGTTTCGATTGCCGAGATTTCGGAAGAAATGAAAGAAAGAACGATTGTTATCGACGGAATGAGCAAATCCTACGCGATGACGGGTTGGAGACTCGGTTGGGCGATTGCTCCCGAGAACGTGGCAAAGGCGATGACGAGGGCGCAAAGCCATATAACTTCGAACGTCAATTCGATAACGCAGTACGCTTCTTTGACTGCGCTCACCGACCGCGAAAATTCCGACAAATTTATTTCCGAAATGAGAGAAACTTTCGCAGAAAGACGGATTCTTGCTACCGAAACTCTGCAAAAAGCGGGCGTAGCTTTCATTAAACCGAACGGCGCGTTTTATGTCCTTGCGGACGTTTCCGAAAGTTTCGGAAAGAAGTCTTCAAGCGGAGAAATTATAGAAAATTCGATCGATTTTGCCGACAGACTTTTAACGGAAAGAGGAGTTGCGGTCGTTCCCGGGGTGGCGTTCGGCGCGGATAATTACGTCAGAATTTCTTACGCGCTCGGATCAGACTCCATAAAAAAAGGGATCGAAATCTTAGGCGAATTTTTAAAAAATTGCAAATAACAAACGGGGAGAAATAAATGAAAACGGATATCGAAATAGCTCGCGAATGCGAAATGAAAAATATCTCCGAAATTGCCGCGAAGTGCGGAATAGAGGAAAAATACGTTGAAAATTACGGAAAATACAAGGCGAAAATCGACCTTGAATACTTAAAAACCGATAAGCAGAACGGTAAACTTGTTCTTGTTACGGCGATAACCCCTACCCCCGCGGGCGAGGGGAAGACCACGACTTCGATAGGGCTTGCGGACGGACTTAAAAGAATAGGCGAAAACGTTGCGCTTGCGCTTCGCGAACCGTCGCTCGGACCCGTTTTCGGGATAAAAGGCGGCGCGGCGGGCGGCGGATATGCGCAAGTCGTTCCTATGGAAGACATAAACCTGCATTTTACGGGCGATTTTCACGCAATAGGCGCGGCGAACAACCTTCTTGCCGCAATGATCGATAACCATATTCAGCAAGGCAACGAACTCGGGTTAGACGTCAGAAAAATAACCTGGAAAAGGTGCGTCGATATGAACGACCGCCAGCTCAGATTTATCGTCGACGGTCTCGGCGGAAAGGCGAACGGCACGCCGAGAGAGGACGGGTTCGATATAACCGTCGCTTCCGAGGTTATGGCTGTTTTGTGCCTTGCGGACTCGATCGCCGATTTAAAAGAAAAATTATCGAAAATTATCGTCGGCTATACTTACGACGACAAACCCGTTACGGCGGGCGATTTAAAAGCCGCGGGAGCGATGACCGCGCTTTTAAAGGACGCTTTGAAGCCTAATCTCGTGCAGACGCTCGAAGGTACGCCCGCGTTCGTTCACGGCGGACCGTTTGCGAATATCGCGCACGGTTGCAACTCCGTTCTCGCGACAAAACTCGCGCTTAAAACAGCGGATTACGTCGTTACGGAAGCCGGTTTCGGCGCGGATCTCGGAGCGGAGAAATTCCTCGATATCAAGTGCAGAAAAGCGGGATTGAAGCCTTCCGCCGCGGTAATCGTGGCGACGGTGCGCGCGCTCAAAATGCACGGCGGACTTGCGAAAAACGAACTTGGCGAGGAAAATATTTCCGCGCTCGAAAAGGGCGTTCCGAACCTTTTAAGGCACGTTTCCAACATTAAAAACGTTTATAAAATTCCGTGCGTGGTGGCGATAAACCGCTTCCCGACGGATACCGACGGGGAAATAAATTTCATTATCGAAAAATGCAAAAGTCTCGGCGTGAACGTAGTTTTGTCGACAGTGTTTGCCGAGGGCGGAAAGGGCGGCGAAGCTCTTGCCCGCGAGGTTAAACGCCTTTGCGAAGAGGAGAAATGCGATTTCGCTTTCGCGTATGGGGACGACGAGAGCATAAGCGGAAAAATCGAATCGATCGTGAAGAAAATTTACGGCGGAGACGGCGTAGTGTTCGCTCCGCAGGCGAAAAAACAAATCGAAAGGCTTAACGAACTCGGATTTTCGCGTCTGCCCGTGTGCATTGCGAAAACTCAGTACAGTTTCTCGGACAATCCGTCGCTTCTCGGCGCGCCGAGCGGCTTCAAAGTTACTGTAAGAAACGTTAAAGTTGCCGCGGGCGCGGGATTTATCGTCGTTTTAACGGGCGATATTATGACTATGCCGGGGCTTCCGAAAAAACCTGCCGCCGAAAATATCGACGTAAACGAAAAGGGCGAAATAGTCGGCTTGTTCTGATTTTTCGGGCGTAAGACGTTCGCTTTCCGATGGTTTTTCCGTGCGTGCCGGACAAGATCTGTATTTTCCATGGCTGGCATCTGAAAGCAAAAAATGTCAGGAAATCTTTTTTCGGACGGTGTATAATACATTCACTGACGCACGGAGACATTATTCTTGTTTGGCATATGGATTACGTTAAAAGTTTTCAGATAGCGATAGATTATATCGAGGACAATCTCAAAGACGAAATAGATTATTCCGAGGCGGCGAAAAAAGCCTACCTCTCGGAATTTCATTTTCAGAAATTGTTTTTGGTACTTACGGGTTACACTTTGGGCGATTATATTCGCCGAAGAAGGCTTACGCTTGCCGCCGACGAGCTTCGTAACGAAAAGAAAAAAGTGATAGACGTCGCGCTTGACTTTAATTACGAATCGCCCGAAAGCTTTACGCGAGCCTTTACGAAATTTCACGGCGTAACCCCGCAGGAAGCTAAAAAAGGCGCGAAAACCAAATCTTTTTCCAAACTCTCCGTAAAAATTACCGTCAGCGGAGGTAGTTTAATGGATTATAAAATAGTAACGCTCGGCGATCTTAAACTTGTTTGCAGAAGAGACCGCTTCTTGAAACAGCAGGAAATGACTGCGGTCGAGATTTCAAAGTTCTGGGCAAAATGCAAAAAAGAGGGGTATACGGATAAAATTATCGCGAAAATACCTAAGGAAAACCCCACGTTCGGCGGACTTCTCGGCATAAGCTTTTCCGCGGAGGGCAAGGACAGCGAGTCTTTCCCGTACGCAATCGCCACCGAATATCGAGGCGGTGAAGTGGAAGATGGTCTCGAAGTTATCGATCTTCCCGCGGCTAAGTATGCCGTATTTACCGCAAAAGGCAAAATGCCCGAAGCTTTTGTCGAAACCTATTCGAGAATTTGCAAGGAATTTTTCGTTCAGAGCGGTTACGAATACGCAAACGGCGCGGAAATAGAGGTTTATCCCTCGGACGATACTTTAAATCCCGATTTTACTTGCGAAATCTGGGTTGCGGTAAAGTAATCGGAAAAATACAAAAAGTTGTAAGAAATATCAAAAAGGTTGCAAATCTATCCCGAAAGATAGAAATGCAACCTTTTTCAGTGCCGAAAACGTTTTTTAAAGGGTTCTCCTTACATTTTAAAGCGAGAAATTTATTCGGAAAGAAAATACCGCGTAGCGGCTGATGCGGTGGGAAGAAGCGGAAAAGCAAATCGCTTGCCACTCATCCGTCGGCTTCGCCGCCACCTTCGCCCCCTTTAAGTTGTGTTGTGATTTAAAGCGTTATATAAAGGCGAAGGCTTTATCTTTCGCTATATTGCGTCCGAAAAAATAAAATCGAAATCATTTGACCATGATTTCGATTGATTGGCTATATTTGATTAAGCGGGAAAAGTGCCGCTATAAGTCGATTATCTGTATAAAACAAGCCAAAAAGACAGCTCGTTTGCTTTGCCTGAAAACACGCAGATCGCGGCGCTTTGGCAAGGCGTATATTATTTGGGGTCGGCTACCGTAGTAAAATGCTTTACTGTATTTGTCGGGTTCTTCAATTCGGTTCTGAAAAATTCCGGATACATCTTAACGTCCTCATCGAGCGAGACCCATATAAGGTGTCCTTTGCCGTTATCTTCCGTGAAGCTTTCGCTGATCGGAGTAAAATTTTCAGGCACTTTCATATAAAAGAAAAACGAAATCTCATAAATCGGCTTATTCAGATTGGAAGGTTCGTCGCCATAGAAATAGTTTTCATGTACAAAGCCGAGACGGTCAATTTCCATTTTAACGCCCGTTTCTTCAAACACTTCGCGAACAACAGCCTCTTTTGCGGTTTCGCCGAATTTTATTCTGCCGCCAACGGAATAGAGATAGTCTCTGTCATTGCCAACCATCAGGAGCTTCCCGTCTTTCATAATGATTGCACCGGCGCGAATATTCAAAATCCCGTCGTCACAGACTACGCACATATCTTTATTCATTGTTTTTTCTCCGTTTTGTTGCCGCGTCGAGTTTTTTGATTAAGCAACAAAAGCGCTCCTATAAGTCGATTATCTGTATAAAACAAAGCCGAAACGATAACCCGTTTATCGGGGTTTACGGATTTATAAACCCTCGAAACGACGGTTCGCGGAGTTTAAAATCTTTTCCAGCCTTTCGTCCATGCGATAACTGTAAACTTCGTTTCCGCCGACGATAACGTGGTCGTAAAGTTTAACGCCGTTAAGCGCGAAAAGCATTGCGAGTTTTTCGGTTGCCAAATCGTCCGCGCGCGACGGCGAAGGATTTCCCGACGGATGATTGTGCGCGATAACAACCGCGCTTATCTTCGGGTTTACGAGCGATTTAACGAACGGAACAGTATCCACGCTCACGCTGTTTTCGCTGTCGTCCGTGTAAACTTTACGCATGATGATCTTATCCGATTTGGAAAGGAAAATCGCGCAGAAACGTTCGGTGTCCAAAGAGCCTAAAACTTTAAGAAAATAGGATTTGCATTTCTCGAAGTTGTAAATTTTCTGTTGTTCTTCCTCTTCGGTCGCGATAAGGTCGAGCGCTCTGCCCAAAACGGTGAGATAAGTCGCCGCAGACGGACCGATACCGTCGATTTCCGCGATGTCTGCCGCGTCGGCGTGCAGAACCTGCGTCAACGAGCCGTATTTGTCGATAAGTTTGTGCGCGATCGGGTTTACGTTGCACCGCGGTATCGCGTAAAACAACAAAAGCTCTAAAAGTTCGTGTTTGGAAAACCCTTTCGGGTCCTTGTCAAATCTTTCCCGTAATCTTTGTCTGTGATCCTTGTGTAAATCTTTATCCATAATCATTACTCAAAAGAAATTGTCGGTGTTTTATTCGTCGGTTTGTTCTTTTTCGTTATTTTTAGGTTTAAGCATATTTACCGGAATTTTGATTTTATAACTCATCATAGCGACTATTTCGGCGGGTATTCCGAGAACGAATACGAGCGGGAATATCCTTCCGCAGAGCATAATTATCAAAAATGCGTCTAAAAGTAAAGTCCAGATGAGTGCGGAAACGGCGGCGAAGCTAACGCTCTTTTTTGCCCATAATCCGCTGAATACCACCGCCACGACGGAAACCGCGGGGAGCGGCATCGCATAGCAGAACATCGCGTTCCGCCAAAAAGACGGCATCGCGCCTTGCAGGGCTATAAAAACGATCGTTTCCACAATGAGAATTGCTACGAAAGTGATTGCGGCGACGAGCATTCTGTTCTTCTTTTTTATTGCGGAAGCATAAGACGTCTGTTCCTTCGCGACTTCTTCGTTTTTGTGTTCCGTAACCAAAAAATCGATACTCACGCCGAAAAGTCGAGCCAAAGACAGCAGAACGGAAACGTCGGGAATAGATTCTCCGCGCTCCCATTTCGAAACCGCCTTGTCCGAATAGTTTATTTTTTCGGCAAGCTCGATCTGCGTGAGCTTCATCTGCTTGCGGAGCATTATTAAATTTCTGGCAAATATTATCTTTAAATCTTCCATACTTTCAAAATCCACAATCGAACATATTCTACCATAGATTTATGTAAAAATCAAACGATTAAAATAAAAATTTCGTTATATTCTACCGTGAGTAGAGTCGAATTTTAAATTATCTACTTTGCGAAAATCATTCGTATATGCCGAAAACGGCGAAGTAGGTTGAGTTTTCCCGTGTTTCGGGATATACTTTTTCGTGAAAGGCGAGATCGGGCGTCGTAAAACAAAAGCGTGACCGACGGCGTTTTTATATCGGAATAAAGGAGACGAAAAATGGAAGCGATAAAGAAAAGAATAACGGTTTTCGGCGACTCTATCGGTAAAGGCATAATAACCGAGGGCGGAAAAATCGAGTTTCTTCCCACTTGCGCGATAAAGCTTTACGAAGACGAGTATCATATAAAAATAGAAAATCTTTCGGCTTACGGAAACTCGCTCAAAAGGCTTTGCGAGCGCGGAAAAGTGGATAAATATATCGCCTCGCTCGACAGTTCCGTTAAAAACGTCGCGGTTATCGAACTTGGCGGAAACGACGCCGATTTCGACTGGAAAAGCGTTGCCGCCGACCCATTCAAAGACCATAATTCCAAAACGGACATAGAGGAGTTTTCCGCGCTTTACAAAGAAACTCTGGATAAACTTTTGTCTGCGGGGGTAGAGGTCGTTCCGTGTACGCTTCCGCCCGTCTGCTCGGAAAGGTATTTCGACGAGGTTATAACAAGGCTTGCGGACGGAGACAGGGTTATGCAGTTTTTCAAAGGCGACGCGAATACTATTTACCGTCATCAGGAAATGTTCAATAACGAGGTTATTAAAAATTCGTTTTACAAAGGGCTTAACGTGATCGATTTAAGACAGCGGTTTTTAAGCAGAAACGATTTCGGTTCGCTTATGTGCAAGGACGGAATTCACCCCAACGAAGAGGGGCAGAGGGAAATTTTTTACGCCGCCGCGAAAATGGCATAATAAGAAAACGCCCTCATTAAGTTTAAGCGGCGCAAAAATTGTAAAATCGGCGTTAAACTCACTTATAATACGGCAAGTATGATTGCGTTCGTTTGCTTTGATTTTCCTGAATTTATCGCCGTTAAAATGCAAAGCATCTTAAAGTCGTATTTTTCAGGCGGTTCCGACAGACGGCTTCGGAGGAGGATTTCGACGGGGGATTTCGGCGAACGGTTTCGACGATCGGATCGCAAAAACGGGGCTATAAGTCGATTATCGCAATATTTTGAAGTAAAGTACAAATAAAAAACGGGCGGGGTACGGGAATTTAATTGCTGAATTCCCATACCCCGCCTTTAATATTTAAACTTTCTACCTTGATTTTAGTATTTTATGCCGCATTATGCCGCGTTTTTAGTCGAAACAAAATTATTTGCTTTCGCTGTCGGTCTGCTCGTAAGAAACTTTGCGGTTGAGCTTTATTATCTCCGAACAGAAATCGTCGAATTTATCGGGGGAAATTATCACGTTCAAAGTGCTTTCGTCGTTGAAAACGATAACGAGCGTGTTATTCCGAACGTTCTTTACGAGCGAGTCGATTTCGCTTATTTTGTATTTATCGGATAAAAATCCGAAAGCGACCTTGATTTCGTTGTCTTTCACGAGATAATAGGAAGAAATTATCGCCGCCGTCGTGAATGCCGCGAAAACTACGGGGAGAACGAGACATAAAGCAATGCTTATATAATCGTAAACGGTAAGCCCCAGAGAGTTTCCGACGGAAACGGCAAGTCTGTAAAGGTTCCAGACAAAACATACGACGGACAGAGCGTAAATCGCGCCGAAAATCCAGTAAAGATAGCTTTTATATTTATATTTGAATTTCATTTTCACTTTTCCTTTATTTAGCCGTAGATGATTATGTCCGAGCGCAATCACCTACGGCTGCCCGAGGGAGATTACGTCCGGGGCGATCTCCCGCGGGCGGTCGATTGGCTATATTATGCTTTTATTATATCGTAAATTGAAAAAAAGTCAAGCCGATAGAGTTTGACAAGGGTAAACATAGTTAAATAATTTGCTAAATTTGTCGGCGTGTGTTAAAATATCGGTATGAGTATTTTAGAAATCAAAGGACTTACCCACAGATACGACGATCGCGATTTGTTCGTGAAATCCGATCTTACCGTGAACAGCGGCGAGCATATAGGCGTTGTAGGCTTGAACGGCGCGGGAAAGTCCACGTTTATCAATATTATAGCGGGGAAACTCGTTCAGGACGAAGGGGAAATCAAGCGTTTGCCCCGTATGCGAATAGGCTATCTCGATCAGCACGCAACGCTCGATAAATCGCTGACCGTTATGGAATATTTAAGGGGCGCGTTCTCGTATCTCGACGAAATCAACGCCGAACTCGAACAGGTTTATGCCGATATGTGTAACGCCGAGGGCGATAAGCTCGACGAAATGGTCAACCGTTCCGCCGAACTTCAAGAAAAACTCGACGACGCGGGTTATTACGACCTCGAAGCGCAGATCAAGAAAATCGCAAACGGTCTCGGCGTCAATAAATTCGGTTACGATACCGTTATCGGCAATCTTTCTGGCGGGGAGAGGGCAAAGCTTATGCTTTCCAAGCTTCTGCTCGAAGGTCAGGACTTAACGCTTTTGGACGAGCCGACCAACTTTCTGGACGTGGAACATATCGAGTGGCTTACGAAATTTCTTAATTCTTATAAAAAGACTTTCCTCGTCATTTCTCACGATACCGCGTTTTTAAACAACGTCGCGAAGATGATCGTCAGTATCGAAAACGGCAGAATTACTAAATTTACGGGCAATTACGATCAGTTTTTGGTTAAACGAGAGATACTTAACAAGCAATACGAAGACGAATACAATCGTCAGCAGGCGGAAATCAAGAAATTGCAGGATTATATCGACCGGAACAAAGCCCGCGCGTCTACGGCGGGTATGGCTAATTCCCGCAAAAAGATGCTCGACAGAATAGAGATTATGGCAAAGCCGCTTGTCGAACACGATTGCTCGTTTTCATTTCCGTATATCGACCTTAACACCAAAGATATGCTTATCGTTCGCGGGCTTCGGGTCGGCTATACCTCTCAGCTTATCCCGGACGTCGATTTTCATCTTAATTCGACCGATAAAATATGGATAAGAGGTACGAACGGCGTAGGTAAAACCACGCTTTTAAAAACTCTTATGCGGAAAATTCCCTCGCTCGGCGGGTCGTTTAACTTCCACCCCGCGGCGAAAATAGGGTATATCGAGCAGGAACTCGGTTTCGAGAACGGTAATTTGTCGGCGTATAACGTTTATCTGAACGCGTACCCGCGCTGTTCGCAAAAAGAGGTACGTTCCGCACTTGCCGTCGTAGGGCTTTCGGGCGATCTTGCCGTAAAACCGGTTTCCACGCTTTCGGGCGGGGAGATGATGCGCCTTAAACTTGCGATTTTGGGGAATTCGCCCTCTAATATACTTATTTTGGACGAACCGACCAACCATCTGGACGTAAAAGCGAAAAAAGCTCTCAGGGAAGCTCTCGGCAAATACGAAGGCGCGCTTATTCTTGTCACGCACGAACCCGATTTTGCGGACGGGCTTTGCAATATAGTTTTCGACGCCAAAGCGAAATGATTTTTGCGCAACGCATAAGGCGTAAATTATAGGCAAAGGCGGCTTTAAGGCTTGATGGGGTTCAAATCCCGCTCGCCTTGCATTTTTAGGCTAAGACAAGGCGCGTGAGCGCGTTAATACTTTGCGTATAACACGCGAACGCAACGACGTATTAGCCAAAAACACAACGCGAGACCGAGTTCGAACGCAATCACCTGTGGCTATGGTTTTTTATAACAAATGACAACGGTTTTAAAGTTTTTGAAAAAGAATATCGTTCTCGTTATCGCCGTGACTTTGGCTTTCGTCACGGCGTTTATCGTGCCGCCCGATAAAGAGTATATAAACTATTTCGACTTCGCGACCCTCGGTTGCCTTTTCGGAACGCTTCTTGTCGTGGAAGCTCTTTCGAATATCAGATTTTTCGAAATACTCGCGAGAAAAATAGTAACGAAATTCAAAAATATGCGGAACATTGTTTTCGCGCTCGTGTTCATAACCTATTTCGGCTCGATGATAATGGCTAACGATATGGCTCTTATCACTTTTTTGCCGCTCGGATATTTCGTGCTTTCGAGAACGGAAAAACGGGAGTATATGGCGTTCGTGTTCATAATGCAGAATATCGCCGCGAACCTCGGCGGAATGCTCACGCCTTTCGGAAATCCGCAGAATTTATATCTGTATTCCTTTTATAATATCCCGAACGCCGAATTTCTGAAAATAATGTTCCCGCCCTTTATCGTGGCTCTCGTTTTGATCGTTATATGTTGTTTCACGGTGAAAAAAGAACCTGCCGAAATCAAAGACGATATTTTTTACACGCCCGATAAACCGAAAACGATAATTTACCTCGTCTTGTTTGCCGTTTCGGTATGTTCGGTTTTAAGGCTGTTCCCTTTTTATATAGGCGTAGGGATTGCGACGATCGGCGTTCTTATTTTCGACAGAAAAGCCTTTCTCACCGTAAATTATCCGCTGCTTTTAACTTTTTGCGCGTTCTTTGTTTTCAGCGGTAATATGTCGCGCATAGACGCCGTTCATCGACTTATAGGCGGACTTCTTGATAAAAACACGTTGATTTTTTCCGCGCTTTCCTGCCAGGTTATATCGAACGTTCCCTCGGCGACGCTCCTTTGCAGATTTACGAATAATTACGCTTCGCTCCTTGTGGGCGTGAACGTCGGCGGACTGGGAACGCCGATAGCGAGTCTGGCGAGCCTTATAACGCTCGGTAAATTTAAATCTACGGGCGAGAACGTAAAGAAATATCTTCTTAAATTTTTGCTCATCAATTTTTCGTTTCTTATTATTCTTATACTTTTCGAGCTTATTATTTTATAAAAGTTCAAAAAGAGAAAACGGGAAGAAAAATAGTAAAATAATGCAAAAAATAATTGACTTTGCCGTAGGTTTAAACTATAATATAAAAGGTTGCAGAGGTATGCGACATCGCCGTAATTCAAAACGGCAGGCGAAAACGGATTTTGAGATAAGCTTGCGGCGGATTCGGCGAATATAAAAAACAAAATTGTTAATATTTATATCGGAGGACATATAAAATGGCAAATGTAAAAGTAGCGATTAACGGTTTCGGAAGAATCGGTCGTCTTGCGTTCAGACAGATGTTCGGCGCAGAAGGCTATGACGTTGTTGCGATCAACGATCTTACGAGCCCCAAAATGCTTGCTCATCTTTTGAAATACGATACGGCTCAGGGTAGCTATGTAGCGCAGGGACACACCGTAACCTATAAGGATTCGGTTCTCGGCGAAGACGGAAAGACCGTTGTCGTACCCGGTTCCATCACCGTAGACGGAAAGGAAATCACCATCTACGCTTGCCCGAAGGCTGCGGATCTTCCGTGGGGTAAACTCGGCGTAGACGTAGTTCTGGAATGCACCGGTTTCTATACTTCCAAAGAAAAATCCATGGCTCACATTCAGGCAGGAGCTAAGAAAGTCGTTATTTCCGCTCCCGCGGGCAACGACCTTAAAACTATCGTTTTCAACGTAAACAACGATACTTTGACCAAGGACGATCAGATCATTTCCGCAGCTTCCTGCACGACGAACTGCCTCGCTCCCATGGCTAAGGCTCTTAACGATACTTATCCCATTCAGAGCGGTATCATGACCACCGTTCACGCTTACACGGGCGATCAGATGATCCTCGACGGACCTCACAGAAAGGGAGATCTTAGAAGAGCAAGAGCAGGCGCGATGAACATCGTTCCTAACTCCACCGGCGCCGCAAAGGCAATCGGTCTTGTTATCCCCGAACTTAACGGCAAGCTTATCGGCTCGGCTCAGAGAGTTCCCACCTGCACCGGTTCGACCACTATTTTGGTTGCGGTCGTTAAGGGTAAGGATATCACCAAAGATTCCATCAACGCGGCTATGAAAGCGGCTTCCAACGAATCTTTCGGTTACAACGTAGACGAAATCGTTTCTTCGGACGTTATCGGTATGAGATACGGTTCGCTCTTCGATTCCACTCAGACTATGGTTGCCAAGATCGACGACGATACTTATCAGGTACAGGTCGTTTCGTGGTACGATAACGAGAACTCTTACACTTCTCAGATGGTAAGAACTATCAAATATTTCGCTAACGTTAAATAATTATCGATATATTTAAAATTCAAAAGGTCGGAGCGCGATTTTGCGTTCCGACCTTTTTGTCGCGTATATTTAAGGCGCGGCTTTGAAAATCATAACGGATTTTCAAAGCCGCGCCTTATTAAATACTTATAAAAATCGCTTAAAACGATTTATGCGATTTGCTTTTTGATTATTTCGGGCTGTTTCAAGCCTAACACGACGTCCTTGTCGATGATAACTTTTTCCGCGTCTTTAAGAGATGGGATATCGTACATACTGTCGAGCATAAGGTTTTCGAAAATCGTTCTTAAACCTCTCGCGCCGGTTTTTAAAGCGATAGCTTTTTTCGCAACCTCTTTGACCGCGTCTTCGGTAACGACAAGTTCCACGTCGTCTATCCCGACAAGCTTCTTATACTGTTTTACTATCGCGTTTTTCGGCTCGGTCATAATTTTCACGAGCGCGTCTTCGTCGAGCGGTTGAAGCCCGACTACGATAGGCATTCTTCCCACAAATTCGGGGATAAGACCGAATTTCGTGAGGTCCTGCGGCTGAATTTCGTCGATATAAGCGGACGAATTTTCTTCCTGAACTTTAAGTTTGCCCGCAAATCCGAGCGAGGAGTTATCGAGTCTTTTGCCGACGATTTTGTCAAGCCCTACGAACGCTCCGCCGCAGATAAACAGAATATTCGTCGTGTCAATTCTGATGAAATCCTGTTGCGGGTGCTTTCTTCCTCCCTGCGGGGGAACGGAAGCTACGGTAGACTCGATAATTTTCAAAAGAGCCTGCTGAACGCCTTCGCCGCTGACGTCTCTCGTTATCGAAACGTTTTCGCTTTTTCTTGCGATTTTGTCGATTTCGTCGATATAAATTATGCCTTTCTGAGCTTTTTCCACGTCGTAATCGGCGTTCTGAATAAGTTTAAGCAAAATATTTTCGACGTCCTCGCCGACGTACCCCGCCTCGGTGAGAGTCGTTGCGTCCGCAACGGCAAACGGTACGTTAAGAATTTTCGCGAGCGTTCTCGCAAGCAGCGTTTTTCCCGAACCTGTCGGTCCCAAAAGAAGAACGTTGCTTTTTTCGATTTCCGTATCGTCCTCTTTGAGAGCTTTTTTCAAGTGTATTCTTTTATAATGATTGTAAACGGCGACGGATAAAACCTTTTTCGCCTTGTCCTGTCCTACGATATACTTGTCGAGTTCGGCTTTGATCTCGTGGGGTTTTAAAAGTCTCACGCTTTCGTCGCGGGTCTTTTTTTCCTCCTTATCGAGAACTTCTTTGCAGATTTCGACGCATTCGTCGCATATATAAACCCCGTCCGGACCTGCGATAAGTTTCTTCGCGAGATCTTTGGGTTTTCCGCAGAACGAGCAGCGATGCTCGTCTTCTCCGCCGATATGATTGTTAGCCATATAACCTCCTTTGCCCGAGCGGGATTTGAAGCCCGTCAAGCCTTAAAAACGACTTTTTAGCCGCAGATTGCGTTAAATTACCGATAAATCGGGTAAAATTTAGCCGTTTGCGACTATCTGTTGTAAAAAATCTTGTCGATAAGTCCGTAACCGAGCGCGTCTTCTGCGGTGAGATAATTATCTCTGTCTGTGTCCTTTTCGATTTGTTCGATCGGCTTACCCGTGTTGCTTGCGAGAACGGAATTAAGTTTTTTCTTCATGGCGAGAATATGTTCCGCCTGAATTTTGATATCGCTTGCCTGACCCTGCGCGCCGCCCAAAGGCTGGTGGATCATAATTTCCGAAGAGGGCAGAGCATAGCGTTTGCCTTTTTTGCCGCTCGAAAGCAAAAACGCCGCCATCGAAGCCGCCATACCGATACAAATGGTGGATACGTCGCACTTGATGAAATTCATGGTGTCGTAAATGGCGAGTCCCGAAGTGACGCTTCCGCCGGGGCTGTTGATATAAATATCGATATCTTTCGTGCTGTCCTTTGCTTCGAGATACAAAAGTTCCGCAACCACGGTGTTTGCCACGGCGTCGTTGATTTCGCCCGTTATGAAAATTATTCTTTCTTCCAAAAGTTTGGAATAAATGTCGTAAGAACGTTCGCCTCTGTCGGTCTGTTCCACGACCATGGGTATAAGTGCCATAATATTCTCCTTTTGTCTAAAAGAGGTTGTTAAACCGAATTAACAACCTCTTTCATCGCGATAATATTCGTTTTTACGCAATAGTATTGTTGTCTTTAAGAAATTTAAAGAGCTTGTCGATAACAACGCCGTTTTCGATATAGCTGCGCTGTTTATCGCTTACCGTCTTAGCATACTCTTCCGCGTCTTTTCCGACCGATTTAGCCTGTTCGGCGATCTTCGCGTCGATATCTTCTTTCGTCGCTTCGATTTTTTCGTCGGTGAGGATCTTGTCTATAACGAGCTGAGTTTTGACGTGATCTTTCGCGGAGTCTTTAAGTCCTTCTCTGTACGCGTCCATGGTCTGGTTGGTGTATTTGAGATAGTCCTCGAATTTAAGACCCTGATACATAAGTCTGTAAGAAGCCTGCTGAACCATATTGTCGATTTCTCTTTCGATCAAGCTGTCGGGAATTTCGACTTCGCTCTTATCGGTAATCGCCTTTATGATATTGTCCTCGATTTCTCTTTCGGCTCTCTGAGCGTTTGCTTTTTCGAGTTTTTCTTTAACGCTTGCCTTGTAAGCGTCGACCGTTTCGCTTCCCGTCTTGTCTTTTACGAACTCGTCGGTAAGCTCGGGGAGTTTTTTCTCCTTGATTTCGTGAAGGGTAACGGTGAATACCGCTTCCTTGCCTTTAAGGTTTTCCGCGCCGTAATCGTCGGGGAATTTTACCTTGATATCTTTGGTTTCGCCGATGTTCATTCCTTCGACCTGTTCTTCGAAGCCGGGGATAAACATTCCGCTGCCGAGGGTAAGGTTCTGTTTTTCAGCCGTGCCGCCGTCGAATTTAACTCCGTCGATGCTGCCGCTGTAATCGATAACGGTGATATCTCCGTTTTTGGCGGGTCTGCCTTCGACGTTTTCTTCGGTAGCGTGCTGTTCCAAAAGTCTGTTGACTTCGCTCGTTACGTCGTCGTCCTTAACATTATACTCAACTTTATCGATCTTTATACCTTTGTAATCGCCGAGTTTTACTTCGGGTTTAACGGGTACGGTAGCGGTGAAAGAAAGTACTTTGTCGTCAAGCTTGTCTATTTCCACTTCGGGTCTGTCGATAGGTTCGATAGAGGGTTCTTTTTCGAGAACGTCGTAATAATACTTGGAGAACGCAAGGTTGATGCCTTCTTCGTAAAACGCGCCTTTGCCGTAACTCTGTTCGATAACGGACTTGGGAACGTGACCCTTGCGGAATCCGGGGATCTGATATTTGCCCTTCGTCTTTTCGTAAGCGCGATCCATCATTTCCGCCCATTCTTTTGCGGTGAGCGTTATGGAAACTTTAACCGTGCTTTTTTCGCCTTTTTCAAAACTGTATTTCATAATGACTCCTTGTGAGTGATTTATCTTATTTTTCGCTATTTTAAGCTTCGCCAGGCTATTTTACCACATTTTTATTTATTTTGCAAATTTTTCGGTCAATAAAATTTACATTTACATAAAAAAATTATATAATGTACATAAAAGGAGTGTAAAAATGCCGCAGGACGCTTTTACCTTGCATCATACCGCCGCCGAGCTTAACGAGCTTCTTCGCGGCGCGAAAATAAACAGAGTTTCCCAGCCCGATAAGGACGACGTGTATCTTCTGACTTATTCCTCTTCGGGAACGAGAACGCTCGTTCTTTCCTCGAACGCCGAAAATTGCAGGGTTTGTTTTATCTCGAAAGAAAAACCGAACCCCAAAGTCGCGCCGAATTTTTGTATGCTTATGCGCAAGCACGTTTTAGGCGCGTCGATAGAGAAAATCGAGCAGATAGGAACGGAAAGAATAATCGCCGTAACTTTTCTTTGCAAAAACGATTTCCGCGACAGCGTGAAAAAGGTTTTGTACGCGGAAATAATGGGCAAATATTCCAACCTTATTCTAACCGAAAACGGCGTTATTCTGGGGTGTCTTAAAAACGCCCCGCTCGACGTTGCCACTTCGAGAGTCACTCTCCCCGGCGCGGAATACAAATTCCCGAAGCCCCAGGACAAAGCGGACTTAACCGACAAAAGCGGGGCTATAAGTCGATTATCGGCGTTTTCGGGCGGTAATCTCGGTGATTTTTTATTTAATAATTTAAAGGGCTTGTCTTTTCCGACGGCTAACGAATTCGCTTTCAGGATCGGCGAGGAAAGAGATCCCGCCGCTATGTACGACAGATTGTCCGAGCTTTATTTCGATCCCCCGATCAGACCCAATATCGCGGGGGAAGGCAAGCTTCGCGATTTTTACGTTTTCGATTATTCTTCGGTCGGCGGGGATAAAAAGTTTTTCTCCCGCATATCGGACGGACAGGACGAGTTTTACACCGCGCGAGACGTTAATAAGGCGTTCGCTTTAAGACAGAAACAGCTTTCGGACAAGGTGAACGCGCTCATAAAAAAGAATACCAAAAAATTGCAGGCGGAAAGCGAAAAAATCCTTTCCTGCGGGGATTATGAAGAAAACAGACTCAAAGGAGAGCTTTTAACGGCGTATTTATATCTCGTGAAAGAGGGAATGAGCGAAGTGACTCTCGAAAATTATTACGACGAGAACAAGCCCGTGAAAATTTCGCTCGATAAAAATCTTTCGCCAAATAAAAACGCTCAGAGATATTTCAAAAAGTATACGAAAGAGAAAAAAGCGCTCGAAATAACTTCGGCGCAGAAAGAACAGACCGAAAAAGAACTCGGCTATCTCGGCTCGGTTAAGCTCGAAATAGAAAAAGCCGAAGAAATCGCGGATTTCGAAGACATAGAAAACGAGCTTATCGGCGAGGGCATACTTCCGCAACCGAAATTCAGAAAGAAACAGGAAAAAGAGTCTCCGTACAGGGTTTACTCGGTAAACGGTTACACCGTGAAATGCGGAAAAAACAACGTTCAGAACGACAGGCTCACCTCGCGGGCGTTCAAGGACGACCTCTGGCTTCACGCCAAAGCTTACCATTCGGCGCACGTTATAATCGAAACGAAAGGCGAAAAGATCCCCGACGACGTGATAGTTATCGCCGCCGAAATATGCGCGTTTTATTCCGAGGCGCAGGGGCAGACCAAAGCTCTGATCGATTATGCCGAAAAGAAATTCGTCAAAAAACCGCCCAAAGCAAAATCGGGCAGCGTTATTTACACCGATTACAAAACGGTCGCGGTCGTCCCGAACGCGCACGCCGAACTTATGAAACGATAGTAAAAAAGTCGGAAGATTGCTTCGGCAATTACTTCTCATAGTTTAAAATACAAAGACAATGCGGCTGTTTTGCGTTCAGTCGCGACAAGGAACGAGAATATATGAAAATAGGTTTTTTCGTGGACGTTTTCTATCCTATGATAGACGGCGTTATAAAAGTCGTGGACAATTACGCGACGTTACTGACGAAAAAAGGCGAGGACGTAACCGTTTTTTGTCCCAACGGCAAAGAGAAACACGACGATTCGCAGTATCCCTATAAAGTGGTCAGATGCGAGTCGGTTTATATCGATAAATACGATTATGTTTTACCGATGCCTTCGCTCGACGTTAAATTTTTAAACGAACTTAAAAAAAGCGAATTGGACGTAGTGCATATCCATTCGCCGTTTTCGCTCGGAATTGCGGGTAAGGAGTACGCTAAAAAGCGCGGCATACCATTGGTTTCGACAATTCATTCGCAGTATAAGCTCGATTTCGAGCGGAATTTAAAGTTTAAAACAAGCGTGGATATCGCGCTCAAAGCCATAATGCAGGTGTTCAATGCCTGCGACGAATGTTATACCGTGAACGACGCGATAAGAAAACTTTACGTCGAAGAATACGGGCTTACCGCTCCTTGTTTTATCCGTCCGAACGCTACGGCCCATAAGCCGATCGATGACGAAAAGTCCGCGTATAAGTTCGTAAACGACATGTTTTCGCTTTCGGAAGACGAAACGGTATTCCTGTTTGTGGGCAGAATAAACCTGCTTAAAAACATAGATTTTCTCCTTCGTTCGCTCGCCGTGTTGCGGGGCAAAGGAGTGAAGTTCAGAATGCTTTTCGTCGGAAGCGGTCAGGACGAGGAAGAATTGAAAAATTTGTCCGAGTCGCTCGATCTTTCCGACAGCGTGATTTTCTGCGGGAAAATCGAAAGCGCGGAAACGCTCGAAAAAATTTACGCGAGGGCGAAGTTGTTTTTGTTTCCGTCGCTTTACGACACAAATTCGCTCGTTCAGATAGAGGCGGCTTGTCAGGGTACGCCGACGTTGTTTTTAAAAGGCGCGAAAACGGCGGGTACGGTAACGGAAAACGTCAACGGATTTTTCGGCGATAATTCCGAAGAAGCGTATGCGGATAAAATAATCGAGATCTTATCCGACGAGGAACTTTACGAAAAAGTTTCCGAAAATGCTAAACGGGATTTATACAGGACGTGGGAGGACGTTACGAATATGATTTACGAGGACTATAAACGCCTTACGTCCCGTGAAAATCCGAAATAGCATAAAATGAAAATCCGAAATGGCATAAAATAAATTATCAGATAAAGACGAGTTTTAAATTGAAAGGGATCAGGGAATAAATTTTTGGACTTACACTTATGATAAAGATTAAAGAAAGTAAATTTCCGATCGTCGTATCGTTCGTCGTACTGGCGGCGATCGCGTTTTTGTGTTTAATGTTTCCCTTAAAAGTCGGCGAAGCGGAAAGCAACGATTCGTCTCTCAGAATTCTGAGCGTTATTTACGGCGGAAGCGAGGGATTTATCGTCAGAACCGACGACTCTGCGGGAACGACCGCCGATCCGGGACTGATTTCGGTCTCGGACAAGAACGGCAACCAAATGACGATCGACGCGGGAAGCGTTGCGGGCGCGGCGGGAATGCTGAATTTTTCGCTTGCGGGCAACCCCGACGTGACGCTGATCGGCGGAGGAAAAGTCGTTTTCAAAAAGGGATTTCGCGTTTCGGCGAACGGTCGCGAGCTTACCTCGGACGTCGTGTGGACGTCGGAGTTTACGGACGGCGAAACCGGCAGCGTTATTTTTCACGAACAGACCGTTGCGGATGAGTCTTCGGAGGATAAGCCGACGGAAAGCGACTCCGAAAATATATCCGAAAATATAATCGACTCTTCGGCAGAGTCGACAACCGACTCCGAAATCGGGCCTTCGTCCGAAGCCGAAAGTCTGTCGGACGATCGGTCGGAAACCGAGTCCGAAAGCGACAGCGAAAAAGACGCGCAGGACGAAGAGACTTCCGAAACCGACTCGGAAGAAATTCACGAAAGCGACGAACCTTTCCCGATAGACGAACCGTCGGATTCCGAGGACGATAATCCTTTCGAATCGGAAAGCGAAGAGGTGTCCGAAAGCGAAGAGGTGTCCGAAAGCGAAGAGGTATCCGAAAGCGAAGAGATTTCCGAAAGCGAAGAGATTTCCGAAAGCGAAGAGATTTCTGAAAGCGAAGATGTGTTCGAAAGCGGAGAAATCGTAAAACCGCCGTTCAATATAGGCGGAAGTTCGGGCGGCGGTAAGGGCGACGATCCCGACGACGGCGGAGAGGTTTCGGACATAAAAATCGAAGAATTTAAAGTCGAAAAAGACTTTTACGTTTTGAAAACGGGTGAAGAAATTACGATTTCGCTTACCGTGCTTCCCGCAAACGCAACAGAAAATTATACTTGTTCGTTTACGGCTGACGGCGTTGCGGAATACGAAAACTTTGTTCTGAAAGGTATTGCCGCAGGCGAAACGGAGCTTGCGTTCAAAGCGGAAAATGCCGAAAAGACAATTAAGATCATAGTTATCGAAGACGGCGAGTCGTATACGGTCACGCCCGAGTTCGGAGACGCCGTGCTGAAAATCAAACTTTCCGAAAACGTTCTTTTCGGCGAACACGCTTATTCGGAAGAAGAATTAACCGAGGCGAGGAAGTTTATCCGCGCAAGCGGTTGCGGGATAACCGCCGTGCGCACGGAAACCGTCGGGGACGGAAGTTATATCGTTGTCGCGTTTGCCGCGACGGGCGAAAATCCTTATGCGGTTATCGGCAGGGGATTTCCGATTTATTCCTCTTTGAACGGAGAGGGCGTTAAGCTCGGAACTACGGAAAACGACGTCAAAACATGGTTTATCGGCGGGAAAACGTCGGAAATTATCGACAGCGAGGAAATAATCGTTCCGAAAAATATGAAAATTCTGCTTTTCCAAACCGAAAAGCTTGACGTGAAAACGGTTCCCGAAAACGTGAATTTCGGCAAGCCGACGTACTCCTCCGATAACGAGGAAATAGCCGCAACGGACGAGAACGGCAACGTGACCGCGGTTATGAGAGGAACGTGTAAAATCACGGTTACATATATCGCTTCGGACGGAAAAGTTCTCGAAGAAACGGTCGACGTGGAAGTGTACGACGAAATTGTCGACATAACCCGCGATACGGATATCGTTCTGACGATTAAAGACGATAAAATAATTGCAGGCGATCTCGAATTTACTTTTACTTACAAAAGCGGTCTCGTGATAAAAAAGACGATAGAAAACGCCACGCTCGGTTACAAAACCGACGAAAGCGGCACTCTGATCGGGACGATAAGTTTTGTCGAGGACGGCGAAGAATATTATTTCGAGGTGCCTGTGTCTTTGAACCTTTCGGGTTGCGGCGACGGTTGCAACGGCGGTTGCGGAGCTGCGATAAAGGGCAATCACGGCGTTCTTACGGGGTATATCATCGCGCTTATCTTGTCCGCCGCGTTTATGTTTATCAACAAAAAGATCGGACGAATGTAAAAAATCGCCTAAAAAAAACATTTATTTTGGTTTTATTATTGACAAATCAAAGTTGGTTTAGTATACTATACTTATAGGATAGTAGGTTTATTATTCGAAAAATCGGACGGGAGGATTTCAGATGAGCGCAGGCGATACCGAAAAAAACGGCGCAGTCGGGCAGATACAAGCCAAAAACGGACTTATTCTTGCCGACGGCGAAGTTATCGTGGACAGCTACGATTACGATTGCTACATTACTCACGACAGAAAAAACAGTACGATGACAACCGAAACCACCGTGCTTCTGACCAATAAAAGGTTGGTTCATATGGTGTGTTCGGAGAGTAAAAAGAGGACTTCGAGAAGGAACGTGGAAATTCCCGTCGACAGGATCGACAGCGTTTCGTCTTATTTCAAAAGTGCGAAACGTTATTGCGTCTGGGGAATAGTCACGCTGATCGTCGTAGCCGCGCTTTTCCTTACCGCGGGTATTCTTTCGGCGGCGGGCGTTATCCCGAAGCTTATAGGTACGCCTTTGGACGCGATAATAGCTTTTGCGGTTTGCGCTCTTGCGGTTGTCGGAGTCGTGCTTTTAATCGTCCTTGCAAAGTACAGGGTTTGCTTCGGCTTGACCGTTTACACGAAAGACAGACCGGACGTTCCGTGCAGAGTTATGCACATCAACAGAGAAGAAGGATTTTTGGCTGATCTTATCGAGAAAGACGATAATTGCTTTACTGCGGACGTGATCGAAACGGAAAAAATGGTTCGCAATCTCGCAAACGAAATTTTGCAGGTTAAAATCGATATCGAAGCGGAGGAAATAGAAAATGGAAATAACGTTGGCTAAGGACGAAGTTCTTATAAAACAGTATGATTACGCTTCAACGAAATCCAAACACGATACCGTAATGCACAGCGTTATCGTTACGGACAGAAGAATTATCGCTCAGGAGCAGGGCGAAAGGTCGTTTGCGAGAGAAGAGATGCCTCTCGACCACGCCGATTACATAGTTACGGATTTCGACAGTTACAAAAACCCCGTTATGAAGGCGATCGTTCTCTTTATAATAAGCGCGGTTCTCGCTATCGGCGGACTTGTATGGAGCCTCCTTGCGAAAGACACTTATTGGTTCCTTATTCCTACGGGACTCAGCGTTGTGGCTTTGGTGTTTGCGATTATCGCTCTTATCCTTGCGCTCACGAAAAAAGGCGCGATGGCGGAACTCGAAATAAGATCCCGTCAGCCGGCATACGAAATGTTCAGTTTCTGCGCTAACGGAATTAAGCCTATAACTCGTTTCGAAAGACTTAAAATCAAGGTCGATAAAGACGTTGCGGAGCAGATGCTCAACGAAATAGGCGCGTTGATTCTTAATTATAAAAACAAATAAATCGACTGAAACAATTTAGTAAAACGGTTAAAAATAAGATAAAAACGGTTAAAAATAAGATAATTGTTAAGCGGCTTTTTCGTGGTTCCCCACGAAAAAGCCGCTTTCGGTTTACATATAAAATCCGTCGGTCGGTTGAAACGTCCATGATTTTTTTGTTATGTATGATTTGTATAAACAGAAAGGGCGAACATTGTTCGCCCGCCGTTATTTTTTTGCTTTTGATTGTTTTTTTGCCCGTTAATCGGCTTATAGACCGACTTTTAACAGGCGTTTACGGTTGGTTCGACGAGAAAATTACACGGATCAAACGTTGAAACGGAAGAGTACCACGTCGCCGTCTTTCATAACGTAATCCTTTCCTTCGGAACGGACTTTGCCGAGTTCTTTGGCTTTCGTGTAACTTCCGAGTTCGACCAAAAGTTCCCAGTCGATACATTCGGCTCTTATGAAACCTTTCTCGAAATCGCTGTGGATTTTGCCCGCCGCCTGAGGAGCTTTCGTACCCTCTTTTATCGTCCAGGCTCTCGTTTCGTCCTCGCCCGAGGTCAAAAAGCTGATAAGCCCGAGGAGTTTATAAGAAGCTTTTACAAGACGGTTAAGTCCGCTTTCTTTAAGCCCGAGGTCTTCGAGGAAAACAGCCGCTTCGTCGGGCGGGAGTTCGGAAATTTCTTCTTCCGTTCTCGCGCAGATAACGAGCGTTTCGCTGCCTTCTTTTTTAGCGTAATCGGCAACCTGTTTCGCAAGCGGAATATCGTCGATTTCCTTGCCCATATCGGCTTCGGAAACGTTTGCGGCGTAAATAACGGGTTTGGAGGAGAGGAGGAAAAGTCCGTCGACGTACTTTTGTTCTTCGTCGGTAAGTTCGAGACCTCTCACGGGGAGTTCGGCTTCGAGTCTGTCGAGAACTTTTTTAAGAATATCGGATTCGATTTTATACTTTTTATCTCCCGATTTGATCATTCCGAACGCCTTGTCGTAACGTTTCTGAACGGTTTCGATGTCGGCAAGGATAAGTTCGAGGTTGATAATGCCTATATCTCTTATCGGGTCGACCGTATTTTCGACGTGCGTTACGTTTTCGTCCTCGAAGCATCTTACGACGTGTACGATCGCGTCTACCTCTCTTATGTGCGAAAGGAATTTATTTCCGAGACCTTCGCCTTTGGACGCGCCTTTTACAAGACCTGCGATATCGACGAATTCTATGCTCGCGGGCGTAACTTTTTTGCTGTTGTACAAAGCGGCGAGCTTGGGAAGTCTCTCGTCGGGAACGGCAACGACGCCTACGTTCGGTTCGATCGTGCAGAACGGGAAGTTCGCGGCTTGCGCGCCCGCATGCGTAATTGCGTTGAAAAGCGTGGATTTGCCTACGTTCGGCAATCCTACTACTCCTAATTTCATATTTTTCTCCGTTTAGTCGTCGGCGCGAAAAAATCGCTATCGTCGCCGAGACTCGAAGGGCAAAGCCCTGTTTTTATAATTTCACGATAAATTATACCGCAAATTGCAAAAATATTCAATTCTTTTGTTGCGGTATTTTGCTTTTTATGCTAAAATTTAAACGATTAACGTAAAGTATAAGAAAATCAAAATAAGGAATATATAAATGGATTACAGAAAACATATTGCGGAAAAGCTTTCCGCCTGCGGCGTAGACAAAGACGAGATAGAAGCGGCGATAGCCGTTCCGCCGGACAATAAAATGGGCGATTACGCTCTCCCGTGCTTCAAGTTCGCGAAAGCGATGAGAAAATCCCCAGTTGCGATTGCGGAGGAGCTTAAAAACCTTTTCACCACCGACGAAGCGATAAGCGAGGTCGAAGCGGTGAACGGGTATCTTAATTTCAAGGTAAACAGATCCGCGCTCGTAAAGGAAACTTTGGACGAGATCGCCGAAAAAGGCGCGGCGTTCGGTTCGTCGGATATGGGAAACGGCAAAACGATATGTATCGATTATTCTTCGGTAAACATCGCGAAGCCCTTTCATATCGGGCATCTTTCCACAACGGTCATCGGCGGCGCGTTGTACCGCGTTTTCAAATTCCTCGGATATAACACCGTCGGCATAAACCATCTCGGAGACTACGGAACTCAGTTCGGCAAGCTTATTTACGCTTATAAACACTGGGGTTCGGAAAAAGCCGTCGAAGAGGGCGGAGTTAAGGAGCTTACCCGTCTTTACGTTCGCTATCACAAGGAAAGCGAGGAAAATCCCGCTATGGACGACGAGGCGAGAAGTTATTTCAAGCTTATCGAAAACGGCGACGAGGAGTGCGTGAAGCTTTTTAATCTTTTCAAGGAAATAACCCTTAAAGAAGTGGAGAAGATTTACGACGAACTCGACATAAAATTTGATTCTTACGCGGGCGAAAGCTTCTATAACGACAAAATGCAGCCCGTTATAGACGAACTCAAAGAAAAAGGACTTTTAACGCTCAGCGAAGGCGCGCAGATCGTCGATCTCGAAAAATACGGTATGCCGCCGTGCATAATTTTAAGGTCGGACGGAGCTTCGCTTTACGCGACCCGAGACCTTGCCGCCGCGTGCTATCGTAAAGAGCATTACGATTTCGATAAGTGCCTTTACGTCGTGGCGTATCAGCAAAATCTCCATTTCAAGCAGATTTTCAAGGTTCTAGAACTTATGGGAAAGCCCTGGGCGAAAGATCTTATTCACGTCGCATACGGTATGGTTTCTCTTCTGGACGAAAACGGAAATCAGGTCGCTATGAGTACGAGAAACGGCACAGTCGTTCTTTTGGAGGACGTTCTGAAAAAGTGCCACGAGAAATGCCTTGAAATCATAGAGCAGAAAAATCCCGATCTCGAAGATAAGGAAAATATCGCGAGACAGGTCGGAACGGGCGCGGTCGTTTTCGGCGCGCTTTCCAACAGCAAGATAAAAGATATCGCGTTCAGCTATTCCAAAATCCTTAATTTCGACGGCGAAACGGGACCTTACGTTCAGTACACCGCCGCGAGAATAAAGAGCGTTTTAAGAAAGGGCGGCAAAGGCGGAAGCTACGAGATAAAGGAAATCAACGAGGACGAATACAAGCTCGTTTCTCTTCTTTCCACCTTCCCCGACGTGGTTAAAGCGGCGGCGGACAAGCTCGAACCGTTCTTTATCACGCGTTACGCGATAGACGTCGCATCGGCGTTCAATAAATTTTATTTCGACCATAAAATCATCGGCGAGGACGAAAACACCACCAATTTCAGACTCGCGATCTGCTCTTCCGCGCTCACGGTCATAACGTCCGCGCTTACGCTTTTGGGAATAAAAGTTCCGGAGAGAATGTAAAACGATATGAATAAATGCGTAATTTTCGACCTTGACGGAACGATCACCAACACCGTTCCCGACATAGAGGACAACGTAAACAAAACTATGCGGAAATTCGGCTATCCCGAAATAACCGCCGACGAAGCGAGAAGATTTGTCGGAAACGGTGCGAGAGTTCTTATAGAAAGGTCTTTAAAAGGCGTAATGCCCGATAATTTCGACGAGATAGTGAAGTTTTACAACGACTCCTATAACTTTTGCGGAAGTCCGAAAACCCGCGTTTACGACGGAATGACCGAGCTTCCCGCAAGGCTTAAAAAGGAAGGTTATCTTATCGCCGTAGTTTCAAACAAGCCGCAGGACGGAACGACCGAAGTTATCCGCAAATTTTTCGGCGACGGCGTTTTCGATTACGTTTACGGGCAGAGAGAGGGCGTAAAAACCAAACCCGACAAAGAACCCGTGGAAATAGTTCTCAAAGCTTTAAACGTCGAAAAGCGCAACGCCGTTTATGTGGGCGACAGCGAGGTCGACACGCTCACCGCGCATAATTCGGGTCTTTTCGGCATAAATGTGTTATGGGGGTTCAGAGAAAAAGAACTTCTCGAAAAGAACGGGGCGACGGTTTTTGCCTCGACCGCCGACGAGTTGTACGAAATAATCAAAAACTATTTCGAAAATCTTTGAGGTATAACCCCGATTTAATGATTGTATAAAAAACCGAAAATATAAAAAATTTTTAGCGTATATATAAAAAATCCGAAACTTTGAAATTTGTAGTATTTTATTGACATTTTGAGCCGATATGTATAAACTTTAACGCATATTTATACAGCATCGGCTGATAAAAGCGGGATATAACAGGCAAAAATAAAAACCGTAAAATCCTGCGAAAATGCCGATAAAGGAGTACAAATGAAAAAGAGAAAGAACTTAGCGTTTTTTGCGGTTGTCGTCGCGGCGCTTGCGTTGTGCGCGGCATTGCTTGTCGGTTGCGGCAAAGCAAAGACTTTTAGCGTTGTGTTTAAAGACGGCGATGCCACCGTTGCGGAACTGGTTGTTGAAGAGGGAGAAACCGTAAAAGCTCCCGATTACAAAAAGGACGGTTACGACACAATATGGATGAACGGCGCTGTCGTTTACGACTTCGGCGCGCCCGTTACCGGTGATCTGACGCTTATCGCCGCGTTTAAAGTAAAAGAATATACCGTTACCGCGGTGAATTCCGACGGTTCGGTTCTGAAAACTCTGACCGTTCCGTACGGCGGCAATGCGGATCTCAGTTCCGTAACTCCCACGCACCACACGAAAAATCGGTTGTTTACATTTAAAGGGTGGGATACGGACGTCAGCTGCGTTACCGAAGACGTGACGGTTACGGCTGTATACGATTACAAATCTTTGCCCGAGGATATGTTTAATTTTACTTTGCTCGATGACGGTACTTACGAAATCGCGGTGAAGAACGATAAAGATTTCACCGATTTCGATTTCAGCGGCGAATACGGTCTGCCGTACGAGCATAACGGTAAGCCTGTAACAAAACTCGGGGCGTACGGATTTGCTCATTTCGAAAATCTCGGGGAATTGGCGGGTTTAACCTATTTATATATTCCCGAAAGCATAAAGGTTGTTGACGCTTACGCGTTTATGCAACAGGAAATCAAGGAAATAGAGTTTGCGGGGCTGGAAGAAATTTATTCTCTTGCGTTTCTTTATTCCAACGCCTGGGTGGAGCTTCCCGAAACGGTGAAATATATCGAACCGTACGCGTTTTTCGGTTTCGGGGAATTCCCGGAGTCGGGAACGAGTTTTGACGGAAGAATAGTTCTCAGCGACGATTGCGAAGGATATTATCAGGACGAACTCGGAGCGATTTATACCGAAAACAGCGATACGTTGGTTTATTTCGACGGCAAAACGGTCGACGGCGAAACTTACGCTTCATACTCGATTCCCGCCGAGGTAAAATATATTTATCCTGCTGTTTTCTATAAAGAATACGATGTTGAAACGCTTGTTTTCAGAGGCGATATCGACACTATCGGTTCGGCTTGTTTCTATTATTCCGGTATCGGAGAATTCGATTTCCACGGAACTGTACGAAAAATCGAGGGTAGCGAAACCGTGTATACCACAAAAGGTTCGGCTACCGAGGAAAATCTGAAAGAGTTACGTCAGGGCGCGTTTTCGCAAAGTTACGCTATTTCGCAAAGCGATACGTTTACTCTTCCTTCGGGTCTGAAATATATCGGCGACAACACTTTTTTCAATACGGGCATTAAAGAAGTTCGTCTCGACGGCGTGGAATACGTCGGATTTATGGCTTTCTGGGCAGATTCGAGTTACTGGAAACTGGACACCGTTGTCGTTACTAACAGCGGTAAATATTATAGCTATGAAGATAAAGCGTTGATAGAACGCGGCACGGGTCCGGAATACAACGGCAAGGCGGGCGATACATTTATGGTTTACGCTTCCTGTTTAAGCGATGTATCGGGCAAGGATCTGCTTGAAAACACCGATAATTACGTTACCGATACTTTCCGCGTGCCGGACGGAGTTACGGCGTTTCATCCTTACGCCTTTTTCGAAGCGAACTTTATCCGCCACCTGGTATTGCCCGAGGGGGTTCGCAGTTTACCTGCCGGTTTCCTTAGTTCGGGATCAACGATTTATGTTTTCGATGACGATCAGAACTATCTCGGAACTGTAGACGTCGGAATGACGGATATAAGCTGCCCATCGACGTTGACAGAAATCGACGCGTACGACGGCGCGGACAAATGGCTTCTTATAGACGATTATCACAATGCGATAGGACTCAGGGCAGAAGGGGCGGAAGGATTGATTTTCCCCAACGGGTGCAATCTCAAAAAGCTCAGCAGTTTCTCCCTTTATATAGAAAAAGACACGTTTGTAATTCCCGCTTCGGTAACCGATTACGCAGGAAATGCGGTTTTCCGCGTGAACGACGTTATGAAATTCGAAGTGGAAAAGGACAACCCAAAATACGTAGCGTTCGGCGGCTGGTTGTATGAAAAACTCGGCGGTAACGAGCTTAAACTGGTTCAGATTCCATACGATCCCGCCGCAACCGAACTCGTTTTCCCCGAAACGGGAGATTACACGTTGACAGAAATCGGAACTATGGCGCTTAGAATGTTCAGTCTTACGAACCTTGTAATTCCGGACACGGTAAAGAGGATCGACGCTTACGCCTTTGCCGACAGTACGTATGCCAACGTAACAATTTCCGCAAGCGTGGAATATATAGACGATTATGCGTTTATGTACGGTTACGGTCTGGAAAGCGTTACCTTTAAAGGAACTGTTCCGCCTGAAATGGGAAAGGAAGTGTTCTTCTGTATGTTCGACGAAACGCTTGGCGGAACTCAGATAAGCGTCCCCAAAGAAGCTTACGAAACTTGGCTCGCGTTTCTGACAGAGTACGGTAAAAAGTACGGCGTGGAAGGCTATTACAGCAATATGATAACGTTTTAATGCGGACGAATATGCGGTCGGGTGTGAATACGGATTTTAAAACATAACGAAAAACCGAAAAGATAAAGAAAAACGAAAAGGATTTCGAAAATCTTTGAAATTTCGTTGACTAAACGGGTTTTATAAAGTATACTTTATTTATATGTCAAATAAACATTAAAGGAGAGAGTAAAATGAAATTTGACAAATGGTTTAACAGTCAATCGGTACTTCTGAAAGCCATACTTCTCATCATTCCCTTCGTAGGTTGGGTTGTTGAATGTCTTGTAAGACTTTCGGTTATGCTTCGCACCAAGAGCGTGGTTCACATCGTTGTGTTCCTTCTGTTCCTTTTCGTTGGTTGGACTGAGGTTCTCTGCATAATAGATTTCATCTATATGCTTTTAACGGGTCACCTTATTCTGGCAGACTAATTTAAAACTAAAAGCTTTAAACGCCGCCGCGAAATTTTTCGCGGCGGCGTTTTTGTGTTTAGATAAGATTTATAAAGCCTTTTCGGCGGTTAAAACGTTTTCTTCGGATATTTCTTTAAATGCCGATCTCAACGAACCGACGAGCATAAAAAGCGAAATTATCGCCGTTAAAACTTCGGCTATCGGGAACGTGAACCAGAAATTGCCGACAACTCCGTCGCTAAGGCAAAATATAATCGCGAACGGAACGAGAAAAATTATAAGCCTTAAAAGCGAAATCACGATAGGTTTGAACACGTTTCCGAGTCCTTGCAAAACGCCCTGAACGGCAACGCTTATACCCATAAACGCATAGCCGATCGTTGAAATTCTTATCGCGCGTTCGCAGGCGGAGAGTATGTCGGCTTTGGCGATGCCGTCTCCCGAAATTTCGGGGAGAGAAAGTCCGAACAGCTTAGAAACGGGAACGGCGCAAAGTTGCAAAATCAAAGTTATCGCAAGACATAAAACGACAGAATCTATAAGACCGAAAAATGCGGTTTGTTTAAGTCGCTTCTTGCTTTGAAGTCCGAAATTGTAGGAAGTGATCGTGATAAGCGTGTTGCTCAGCCCGAAGCAGGCGAAAAGCGCGGTTTGCATGATTTTATAGTAAATACCGAAAGCGTTCACCATAAGGGCGGCGGTCACGGCGTTTTCTATCAGTCTGAAAATTTGCAGAACGACGAACATCATAACGGCGAGAAGAGCTTGCATTATCGCCGCGGGTACGCCTATTTTGTAAATCGCGCCGATAAGTTTTCCGCGCGGGCGGATATATATCGGGTTTCCGTCAATTTCCTTATTGCAAAAGTAATGAACGAGGGCTGCGACCAGGAGCGAAAGAACCTGACCGATGATCGTCGCGTAAGCCGCCCCTTTAACTCCGCCGTCGATAACTATAACGAAAACATAATCGAGAATAATATTCGCCGCCGCGCCCGAGATCTGCGCGAGCATAGTGTGTACGGTTTTTCCCGTCGCTTGCAGAAATCTTTCGTAAACGGTGTAACCTATCGAACCGAACGAAAGGCAACAGCAGATCCGGAGATAATCTGCGCCCATTTTTATAACCGTCTCGTCCGAAGAGGTGAGCCGCATATAAGGCTCGGCGAGAAACAACCCGAAAACGAGGAAAACGGCGTAAATAACGGCGGCGAGGAAAATTCCGTTCCCCGCTATTTTATTTACCGTTTCGAAGTCCTTTTCGCCGAGTTTTCTCGATAAAAGAGCGTTTATCCCCACGCCCGTGCCTACGCCTACGGCAATCATAAGTATCTGAACGGGAAATGCCGCGGTAAGGGCGGCGTTGCCGTAAGTTCCCGCTTTCGAGTTTATGACGAAAACGGTATCGACGACATTGTAAATTGCTTGAAGCATCATCGAAAGTATCATCGGAAGACCCATCGACCAAATGAGCTTTCCGACGCTTTGAACGCCGAGTTTGTTTGCTTTTTCCATTTTTTTGCTCCTTCTCGGGCTTTGCCGACAAAACATTGCTATTTTGTCGGGCATAATAAAAGCCCGAATTTAAAAATTAAATCCGGACTTACGCCTTCGAAGTTTATTTCTGCGGCTACACGATTTGTAATTATTTTAGCGTAAAATTTTAAATTTGTCAAATATGATTTGAAAATTCGTCGTTTGTTTTTTAAGCTTTGCGAGAATAACACAAACTATGGTACGGCATTGATTGACTTTCGCGCGATAAAATGCTATCATATCGTCGAATACTTCGAAAATTTACGATCGTAAAAGATATTTTTTAAAAGGCGTTATACTATGGAAAAAATAGTGATGTACTTGTTGTTCGTCGTCGGCGTCGTCCTTATCGTCAAGGGCGGGGACTGGTTCGTGGACGGAGCCGTGTGGCTCGCGGAAGTAACCAAAATCCCCAAATTCATTATCGGCGCGACGATTGTGAGCCTTGCCACAACTTTGCCCGAAATAATCGTTTCCACGATTGCCGCCGTCGAGGGGCATAATATACTCGTTTCGGGCGTGGGAAATTATATAGCCGCTTCGCAGGATAAAGTCGGTATGGCGATAGGTAACGGAATAGGCTCCGTTATCTGCAACACCGCGCTTATTTTAGCGGTGAGCATAACGTTTATGCCTATCGCCGCGGAGAGAAAAAGTTTCGCGCCCAAGGGATTTTTGCTTTTAGCCGCTCTTATAGCGTTGTTTGCGTTTTCGCTCGGCGGAAATTTCCCGATTGCGGGAGCCGTCGTTCTTATAGCTATTTTCGCGCTTTATATTGCGGAAAATATCCGTTCGGCGAAAAATCAACCGACCCCGGAAGTTGTTCCCGAAGCCGCCGCGGAAGCCGTTGCGACCGATAAAAAATCGGTTGTCATAAACATTTTGAAAGTTGTTTTCGGCGCGGCGTGCATAGTTTTCGGCTCTCAGCTTCTTGTCGATAACGGCAGTAAAATAGCTTCGTCCTGGGGCGTTCCGGAAGCCGTGATCGGCGTTACGATAGTTGCCGTCGGCACCTCTCTTCCCGAGCTTGTAACCGCGATTACCTCGCTTATCAAAAAGCAGTCCGATATGTCCGTCGGTAACGTGATCGGCGCGAACGTTATAGACACCACGCTTATTCTCGCCGTCTGTTCCTTTGTTTACGGCGGGAAATTGCCCGTTTCGGCGCAGAATATCTATCTCGATTTCCCCGTCGCCATTCTCGTTACGTTAATCGCCGTCGTTCCCACCGTTGTTTGTAAAAAATTCAAACGCTGGCAGGGAATAGTTATGCTTTGTATTTATCTTGCGTACCTTATCCTGGTTACCGTCGGTCTCGATTGGTATCTCGGGCTTTTCGCCTAATCTCGGGCTTTTTGCTTTACAAAGAGGAGAACATATGAAATTTACCGAACTTACCGTGTCCACGACTTCCGCTTGTCAGGAACTCGTTGCGGACATTATGTGGAATTATACGAATTACGGCGTGGCGATATCCGACGTTTTAGACGTAGCCGAGCTTATCAACGACAGAAAATCTACCTGGGATTACGTCGACGACGCCGTTTTAAAGGAGCTTAACCGAAACGTTACGCTCGTTAAAGCCTATATCCCTCTCGACATAACCGACGAAACGGTCAAAAAAATCACCGCAGACCTCGAAACTCTGAAAGAAAATTGCAAGGGGAATATCGAAACGGGGAGCTTGGAGACCGTCAAAAGAATAGTCGACGGCGACGACTGGATAGAAATATGGCGTAAGCATTACCGCCCGATAGAACTCGGAAACGTGCTTATCTGCCCCGCGTGGATAGAAAGAAAACCCAAAGAAGGGCAGATAGAAGTCATTATCGACAGCAACATGGCTTTCGGTACGGGCGAACACGAAACCACTTCTATGGTTATTTCGCTTATGCAGAAATATATCGCGGACGCGGAAACGGTTATAGACGTAGGCACGGGCAGCGGAATTCTCGGCATTGCCGCCGCGAAACTCGGCGCGAAAAAAGTCGTTATGACCGATATAGATTACGTCGCCGTAAAGTCCGCGAAGCACAACTGCGAGATAAACGGCGTGAGCGACAAATGCGAAGTAGACCTCAATAACCTTCTCGACGATAAGAACATAACGGGTGATCTCGTGCTTGCGAACATCACCGCGGACGTACTTCTCATATTGTCCGAGTCTATCCCCAAACACGTTAAAAACGGGGGCGTTATGGTGATGAGCGGAATTATAAAAAGCCGCGTTAATGAAGTTATAGACAGGTATTCGTCGATCGATTTCGTTTTGGAAGACAGAAAAGACGAGGGCGAATGGATAGCTCTCGTTATGAGAAAAAAAGGCGGGGAGAACGATCGGAAATGAAAGCCGTTGTATTCACGCTCGGTTGCAAGGTGAACAGTTACGAAAGCGAGTCGCTTATTTCGGGTCTTAAAGAAAAAGGTTACGAAACGAGCGAAGAGTTGGGCTATGCCGATCTGTACGTCATAAACACCTGTGCCGTCACCGCGGAAGCGGAAAAGAAATCCCGCCAGACGATCGCGAGGGCGCGGAAATTCAACGAAAACGCCAAAATCATCGTAACTGGGTGCGCGTCGCAGAAAGTTCCCGAGGATTTTTTGAAGAAAAAAGGCGTAACGCTCGTCACGGGAGCGAAGTCCAAGGACAGAATTTTGTCTATGCTCGACTCGGAAGGGGTAAATATCGTCGAAGAGGACGAATATTACGAGGAGTTCATTCCCGAAAGGTCGGACAGAACGAGGGCGTTTATTAAGGTCGAGGACGGTTGCAACAACTTTTGCAGTTACTGCATTATTCCTTATTTAAGAGGCAGGGTTCGTTCGAGAAATCCCGAAAACGCCGTTAAGGAAATCAAGGCTTTAAACCCGCTCGAAGCGGTTATTACGGGTATAAATCTCTCGTCTTATAATTACAACAATTTGGGGTTTAAAGAACTTATAGACCGACTTATAGACGTTGATTGCCGCATAAGGCTCGGGTCTTTGGAAGTTAACGTCATAACGGAGGAGTTTTTGAAGTCTTTGAAAAAACTCAAAGATTTCGCCCCGCATTTTCACTTGTCGCTTCAATCGGGATCGACGGCTGTTTTGAAGAGTATGAACCGCCGTTACACCGCGGAAGAGTTTCTGGATAAGTGCGGACTTATAAGAAAGTATTTCCCGACCGCCGCGCTCACGACGGATATAATAGTCGGATATTCCACGGAAACGGAAGAGAATTTCGAAGAGTCGCTCGAAACGGCGAGAAAGGCGGGGTTTGCGGATATTCATTGCTTCCCGTATTCAAAACGCGAAGGCACGGCAGGGGCGAAGCTCAAAGAAATTCCGCATGAGGTCAAAGCCGAGAGAACGGAAAGAATGCTCGCGCTTAAAAAAGAGCTTAAAAGCAAGTATATTGCCGAAAATATCGGCGAAATCCGCTATCTCGTTCCCGAAGAAACCGAGGACGGATATCTTGCGGGTTACACCGAAAATTACGTTCGCTGCTATGTTAAATCGGATTTTGTAAGAAAAAAACTCAAAGTCAGGCTCGTCGAACCGTTCAGGGACGGCGCGCTGGCGGAAATAATCGAATAAAAGGAGAAAATTATGGAAGATTGTTTGTTTTGTAAATTCGCAGGCGGCGAAATAGCCGTAAACAAGGTGTTCGAGAACGACGATTTTATCATCATAAGGGATATCAACCCGCAGGCTAAAAATCATTTTCTCGCAATCCCCAAAAAACATTTCAAATATCTTGCCGAAATGACGGCGGAAGACAGCGAAATGCTCGGCAGAATTTTGAAGACCATATCGTCGCTTACCGATTTGTTGGAACTCGGCGGCGGTTACAGACTCGTCATAAATCAGGGCGACGACGCCGGTCAGACCGTTCCGCACCTACATATCCATATCCTTTCGGGTCAGAAAATGGGTTGGCAACCCGCTTAAAACCGAATTTCGCCCGGGTTTGAGACCGATTGCGGGTCGAAATCCGTCGAAAATAATTTTTCGGTGAAAAATGCTTGACATAATTTTACTTGTTTGCTATAATTTGTTCGCTTTTAACACTGAGCCTATGGGCAAAGGAGGGTTGAGGATATGTCCACTATCAGAGTCGGTGAAAACGAGTCGCTTGACAACGCGCTCCGCAGATTTAAGAGAAAGTGTTCGAGAGACGGCATAATCGGTGATTTGCGCCGCAAAGAGCATTACGAGAAACCTTCCGTCAGACGTAAAAAGAAGGCGGAGGCTGCAAGAAAGAGAAGTATTAAAGGCTGATTTAACGGCACACGCTTTTCGATAAAACTTAAAAATTAAGTTTATTTACATCCGAAGAAACGTTCGGGTGTATTTTTTTTACTCCCGATAAATCAATTTTTATATGAGGAGTAAATATTATGGCAGTTGCGAAAAGTATCAAATCGGCGGCGAAAGAGGCTAAAAAACGCTTGAAATCGAGATTCTGGGAGGATTACCGCAAGGAAGTGGAAAGCGGCGTTAAAAAGGCGGAAGAAGAGGGCATAGCTACCTTGGGCGTCGAAAATTATTTCAGAAAAATGATCGTAAGGTCGGTAAATAAACCCGCCGAGGACGAGGAAAAGTTTTACGCCGAAGTGAAAGCCATGCTGGACGAAGAAGGCGAAAAGCCTTCGGACGCGCTCGACAGGCTTATGGACAAAAAGCTTTTTTATTCTCTCGATTACGTTCAGCGGGAGAGGTATTTGTTTGTTCTCTCCGAAAAATATCTTAAATGTTTAGCTCGTTACGACGAGGAACGCGGCATAGAAAAACGCCTCGGCAGATAATTTTTACTTATTCTTTTCGGCTATATTATCCTTTTCGCTTGCTTCTTAGCCTGTAACGGACTATAATATTATTTAATAAACCTGTTCAAAACAGGCTGAAATAAGGGGCATTTATGAGAAGAATAAAAGAACTGCGTAAGCGAAAGGTTTAAGTCAGGCGGAACTTGCGAAAATCCTCGGGTACAATCAAATCGCTATCGGCAAATATGAACGCGGCGAACTTGAACCGAGCGTTGAAACTATGGGAAAACTCTGTGATTGATAGATTATCTGGTTAGCAGAGAAGACGATTTCGGGAACGTGACCGTGGTTAAAGCGAGCGACTTGTCCGAGGATGAAAAGTTTATTCTCGAAGCTTTCGGGCGGCTTAGCGATAAACAGAAAAACGCGGTTAAGCTCTTTGTTTCGGGGCTTTTATCCGAATAAATCCGAATAAAAAAGATTTTATAAGGCTTTTTACGCAGAAAATATTTCTGCGGCGAAAGCCTTTTTTCATTACGGCAGACTTATTGACAGTTTGACGGTCTTATTGTATAATGTAATGCAGAGGAGACAAAATTATGAAAAAAAGTATTTTTGCGTTGTTGGCGGCGGTTGTTATTGCCTGCGTTTCGGGGAGCGCATGCTCTGTTCCCGGAAGCAGACCCGTTAATTCGGATGCGGGTTCTCAAAGCGACGAAAGCCCTTATTCTTCCGCACGAAATGATAACGAGAGTTTGTCGGAGAGTTTCGTCGGGAGCGAAAGCAGACTTGAAAGCGATAGCGAAAGTATGTCCGAAAGCGAAGACGATACGGTTGCAAACGACATAAAATGGTTTGAGTTTGTTCTTCTTAACGACGGAAGCGGTTATTCCGTTTCTAAACGCTACGATTACAAAGAAGAAACATATCCGAAGAATATATCTATTCCGGGCGTGTATAACGGCAAACCGGTGACGAGTATCCATGACAACGCTTTTTACTATTGCGACAGCTTAAAGAGCGTTGAATTACCGGGCAGTATAACGACTATCGGAAGATGCGCGTTTATCGGTTGCGGCAGTTTAACAAGCATAGAAATACCCGACGGCGCAATAAGTATAGGGGAAGGCGCTTTCAGTCGGTGTATCGGGTTGACGAATATGACAATACCCGACAGCGTGAGAAGTATCGGCATGAGCGCGTTTTCCGATTGTAACGACAGCATTTATACGCGCGAAAACGGTATAATTTATGTCGATAAATGGGCTGTCGGCGTTGAAAACGGACAAATCGCTTCGGCAAATATAAAAGTCGGCACGAAGGGTATAGCGAATAGCGTATTTTCGAATTGCGACAACCTGGCGAGCGTGGTAATACCGGACAGCGTAATAACAATGGGAAGTTATGCGTTTTACGGTTGCAGGAGCCTAACGAACATTGTAATACCGAACAGCGTGAAAATCATCGAAAGAGGTATGTTTTCCGAATGCGACAAATTAACAAGCGTCGGAATACCCGTCGGTGTGACGACTATCGCAGGGTGGGCATTTTCCGATTGCGTCAGTCTGACCGATATCGAAATACCCGTCGGCGTGACGGATATCGGAGAAAGCGCCTTTTACCATTGTTATAATTTAACGAGCGTGACCATTCCGGACAGCGTGAAAGAATTCGGCGAAAACGCGTTTTTTATGTGCAAAAGTTTAAAGAGTATCGAAATACCTTCCGGCGTGACGATCATTCGCGATAATACGTTCTGGTTTTGCGATAGTTTGGCGAGCGTCAAGATACCGAGCAGCATAACAAGAATAGGGAGTTTCGCGTTCTCGGATTGCGGCAGTTTATCGGACTTTACTTTCGACGGAACTACGGAGCAGTGGAATTCCGTTACGAAAATTTCGAATTTTCTGAGAAATACAAAGTTAAATGCAATAAGATGTACCGACGGCGACGTTCCGGTGTTGCGGGAAGATTGAATAACAATCGACAGCAAAAGCTTTCGGCGGCAGAAAAGCCGAAATAAAGGAGGATATTATGAAGTTTAAATCAAAATTCGCGGCGATTATCGTTGCGTTGTCCGCAATTTTCGTTATCGCAATTCTTTGCGTTTCGTGCGGGAAGAAAGGCGAGTCGCCGTCCGGGTCGGATTCGGGAACGATTGCAAAATGCGATCACGAAACCCTTTATCCCGAACTTATGGACGGCAAGGATCTCGGTTTGTGCGAAGGGGCGCAGATTTCCGTTTTGACCTGCAAATGCGGTAAGGTGAAGAAATTCGACGTGGGCGCGTCGATGGTGAATTGCAAAATCGAAGAAGAATATTTCGAAGACGGCGATTACGAAGACGGCAAGACGGCAGACGGAAAGGACTATGAAAAGTTCTCGGTGACCTGTAAGGATTGCGGGGCATTATACGAAATGTATACCGAAACGAAAACGACGCTTTGCAAAACCGAACTTAAAGGTTACATAAAAATCAAAAAGAATAACGTCGAAAAATTCAATGCGGATATCGAATATGACGAGCATTATTCGCGGCGCGCCGAAAGAGAAACCGTAAACATTTCCGATTTGACGACCGATAAGGTTTGCGGCGGCTATATCGCTCTTGAAAAATGCCCCGATTGCGGCGAACTGATAGGCGTAGATTACGAAAACCTGGACTGCGACGGTTTGTTTGAAAAAACGCCGACAACCCGCGAATATGTCGATAAAGACGGAGTTAAGCATTCGGAGATATGTGTCGCGTGCGACGATTGCAAACTCAGACTTTTCGGAGATGCGGCAAGCACCGCTCTCAGCGACTGCGTTGCTTACGGCTCATATGTCGAAAAAATCGTTGTCGGAGAAAAGACCGTTTATGAGTATCTTTCGGACAAGGGTTTTGTCACCGATCACGAAACGGAAACGTCGTTCAAAAAGCTCGGCGAAAGCTGTTACGACGGCGTTAAAGTTACGCAGATATGCAAAAAATGCAAACTGAAATGTTCGTCGTATACTCATTACGGGCATATTTCGGACGAAAAGACGGAGCAAATACTTATTTCGGAGACTTGTAACGGGATTATCGAAATCGAACGCTGCTCGGTTTGCGGAGAATTGGATAAACTCGATGGCGTCGGTAACGATACGCACTCGTTCGAAATGATCGAGGATAAGACTTTTACCGACAAAAACGGAGTCGAACACGATTACACGCTTGACAGATGCTCGAAATGCGGCTGTGAACGAAGTTGCGACGAATACAGGGTTTTCGATGGCGAAAGTCAATGCGAATATCGTTTTTACAAAACAAAAAAGATAACGGCTTCGGATAAAACCTTTTACACTTGCACCGAAAGCCACCTGGAAAGCTCGCATAAATATAAATATTCCGCAAAACTTAAAGAGGGTTCGACCTCTTGCGAAGACGGCGTTATCGTAACGGAAAAATGCGACGTTTGCGGACTTTCGGGCGAATGGGAGAGGAGCGGTCACTATATCGAAAGACTCGAAAAAGATCTTTCGAATTCTCCCTGCGGCGGATATATAGCAATGGAGCATTGTATCGTTTGCGACAAATTAACCGATCTCGATCTCTATTCGGGCAACCATAAGTTTGAGACCGTCGAAAGCAGAACTTATACGGATAAAAACGGAAAAGAGCATAGTTATTATCGCGTTAAATGCGAAGATTGCGGAGTTGAATACGGAGAGGACAAATACAAAGTTCTCTATGGCGAAAACCCGTGCGAATGGAAAGTTTATAATGCAAAAACGATAACGTATTTAGGGAAAACGTATAACTGCGACAGCGAATATTATTCACAGTCGCATAATTACAAATATACCGCGACGCTGAAAGAGGGTTCGACTTCCTGCGAGGACGGCATTATCGTGAAAGAATTCTGTACTGTTTGCGGCAATACGAACGAGTGGGAACGTTCGGAACATTATATTGTATCCGACTCCGTCGGGCTTTCCGCAAAACCCTGCGGCGGAAGCGTGTCGGTTGACAGATGCATTGCCTGCGATACGATAATTTACGTCTATTCCGTTTCGGGCGAGCATTCGTATGAAACCGTAGAAAACGGAACGTACACAGACGAAAACGGAATCGAATACACATATTTTTGCGATAAATGTTCGAAATGCGGACTTATAATCAGAGAAGAATGGTACAAGGAAACAAATTCCGGGGATCCTTGCCGTTCGACAATGCACGGAACGAAAACGATAACCGACGCGGATAAAACGATAATTTGTAACTATACGCATGATTCGTATAATCACATATATGTTTACACGTTTACGCTTAACGGCGACACTTGCGAGGACGGATGGTCGGCAGTCTCCGCATGCGCGATTTGTCTCGAAGAGGGCAGTCAATTAGTCGGCGATATTCACGAAAGTTTACTTGTCCTATATTGCGCTCTCGGAGAGATCGGAGCATGTGAAGGAACTTATTTCGAAGCGTACAGCTGCGCTTGCGGATGCTTCAAAAGAGTATACGAGAATGTTTGCGACGATGCGGTTTGCGTAGAGAACAATGTTCCGCTTGCCGACGGAGAATACAGCCATACCGAAAGGGTTATAACTTGCGATAAATGCGGACTTAAAATCGTAACGGATATCGTAGGCGTAAGAGAGACCGACGAGGAGTCGGGGAGCGATTATGTGCTTTATAAGGAGAAACGGACTATTTCGTTAGACAATATTTTCGTATTGGAAGAATATCTTGAACGGATAGAATTGATCGACTGACAGTTTCGGGAAATATAAAAGGTTATTTTTATTAAAATTTGCGTGATTATAAATATGTAATATGCGAGCCGAGGCGAAAATCGCCTCGGCTCGCGTTATACTTTTAAAATTGTCTGTCGATTTACGGATTACTCCGAACGAAGAGCGATAACGGGGTCTTTTTTGCTTGCCAGTCTCGACGGGATAAGCCCCGCGATAAGCGTTAAACACATCGATATCGCAATGAGGATAAGCGCGCCCGCCCACGGGAGCGAAGCAACGTTCGCAATCCCCGCAAGAGAGTGAATTATTAAACTTATCGGTATGTCGAGAATAAGCGTTACGATTATGCCCATAACGCCGGCGGTGAAGCCGATTATAAGCGTTTCGGCGTTGAAAACCCTCGAAACGTCGCATTTGGAAGCTCCCAAAGCTCTTAAAACGCCTATTTCCTTAATTCTTTCGAGAACGGAAATATATGTTATTATTCCTATCATTATCGAGGAAACTATAAGCGAAACGGACACGAAACCTATGAGAACGTAAGAGATCGCGTTGACGATATCAGTTACGGAAGAAAGCATAATTCCCATATAATCGGTGTAACGTATTTTGCTCTCTTCGTCCGCGCTTTCGTTATATTTGTTTATCAGTTCTTCGACGTAATCCTTGTTTTCGAAAGACGACGCGTAAATCGAAATGCTTGCAGGGTCGTTTATATCGGCGTAACCGACTTTCGTCAGAACGGTGTTCATATTCGACGCAAGAAACGTAGACCCGTCGAGAACGCTTTTGTCGGGGCTTGCGAGTTGCGCTTTAACGACTTCCGCCTTTTTCATATCGCGCATCAAAGCTTCGGTAAGTCCGCGCCCGTAGGCGATCGAACCTTGTATCGAAGTCGCCGAAACGCCCGATTTCGGACGTATCACGCCCGCGATTTTTACTTTTCTGCCGTTTGCTTTCGATAATTCTTCGAGTTTCGCCTCGTCTTCCGTCGCTTTGAAAAGTCCGTCGGATTGTTTTTCGTAGGAGAACGGAGAGGTGAAAAGCGTGTATTCGAGACCTATAAAGTCGCTCGTATTGTATGTCGGGCTGTCTTCTTCCGAGCTGTCGGGGGTAAGCGAAGAACCCGCTTCGAATTGCTTTTTAAGTCCCAAAGCCGTCAGAACGTAATCGGGAATTTCGTTATAACTGTTCACGACGAGGAGTATTTCGTCGTCGCTTCCGAAATTTATCCATTTACCGTCGATAAGGTCGTATTGGCTCTGAATAAGCGTTTCGCTGTCGATCATCTCCGTCCATACGGGGAAATACATATCCGCAACTTCCGCCGTCGCGAACGGGTTGGAGGATTGATCTTTGAACATTTCGACCATGGCTTCGATCGGGCTTTTCAGACGGGTGTAGTCCTTATTTCCTATCTTGTCCTCGCCGTAAACGGTAAAACTCACGTTGTAAGTGTACTGAATTGCGGTGATTTTGGTTTTGTCGTAATCGGTCGTTTCGAGATAGTTTTTGAAACTTATAATATCGTTGTCCTTGCTGCCCTGGATGAACTGATTATATAAGTCCGAAATGGCGTTGTTCACGGTGATTTGGGTCGTTTTCGGGTATCTTTCGCCTTTACCTGTCTGAGCCGCGTCGGTCGATCCCTGCATCATAGACGAGTAATCGGCGTACTTTTTGGTTACAGTTATCGGGTAGTTGGAAAGCGCGTCTCGCTGAACGCGGTCGATATAATTCTGAAATCCGCTCGAAAGCGACAATATGAGAGCAATTCCGATTATTCCGATACTTCCCGCAAACGAAACGAGGATAGTCCTCGCTTTTTTCGTAAGCATATTTTTGAAGCTTAAAGAGAGCGCGGTAAAAAAACTCATGGACGTTTTGCGATTTTCGTGCTTTTCGTCCTTTTTCCGTTTTTTATTTTTGCCGTCCGCCGCTTCTTTTTCGGCTTTTTTTCTTCCGATTTCGGTTATTTCCGCGGCATATTCCTCGTCGGTTACCGGCTTGTCGTCGGAAACGAGTTCGCCGTCTAAAAGTCGGATTATTCTCGAAGAATATTTTTCCGCAAGCTCGGGGTTGTGCGTAACCATTATGATAAGCCTTTCGGACGAAATTTCTTTGAGAAGATCCATTATCTGCACGCTAGTTTTGGAGTCGAGCGCGCCGGTAGGTTCGTCGGCAAGGATTATTTCGGGATCGTTCACGAGCGCGCGGGCAATAGCGACCCTTTGCATCTGTCCGCCCGAAAGCTGGTTGGGTTTTGCATTCAGTTTATTGCCGAGACCCACTTTTTCGAGCGCTTTTTTGGCTTTTTCGCGCCGAACTTCGGCGGGAACGCCCGCAAGCGTCAACGCAAGTTCCACGTTTTCGGCAACCGTCTGGTGCGGAATAAGATTGTAGCTTTGAAAAACAAATCCCACGGAGTGGTTGCGGTAAGCGTCCCAGTCCTTATCGGTGTAAAGCTTGGTGCTTCGCCCGTCTATCGCGAGATCGCCCGAAGTGTATCTGTCAAGTCCGCCGATAATGTTCAGAAGCGTGGTTTTTCCGCAACCCGAAGGTCCCAGAACAGACACGAACTCGCTTTTTCTGAATTTAACGCTTATCCCCTTTAACGCCCTGACGGTTTCGTCCTGCGTGTAGTATTCTTTTACAACGTCGTTCAACTCTAACATTTTTGTTGTTTCCTTGATTTTGTTGTCTTGATTTTATCATCAAAACGACTATTAGTAAATAAAATAGGGCGGCAATTTTCTGTTTTTATTCGCATTTCATCATTTTAATTATCTTTTCACATAAACGCTTTGAAAAAACTCGCGTTTGTGGTATAATAACGAAGCGGCAGCCGATTTTTTGCTCGGCTGACCGAAAGGTGAAGAAATGTTTTCAGTACTTGTCGTCGAGGACGATATCCCGACTAATAAATTGATGACTATCGTTTTGAAAAACGGCGGATATAAACCCATATCCGCTTTTTCGTCGTCCGAGGCTGTCAGGCTTTTCGAGACGGAAAAACCCGATCTCGTGCTTGCGGACGTTATGCTTCCGGACATGAGCGGCTTCCGCCTGACCGAAACGATACGGCGAACTGATCAGGACGTGCCGATAATAATCGTCACCGCAAAACAGTCTCCGTCGGACAAACATTACGGGTTTATGGTCGGCGCGGACGACTATATGACAAAGCCCGTCGACGAGGAAGAATTGCTTTTAAGGATCAAGGCATTGCTAAGAAGATGCAAGTCTCCTTCGGAGCAAAAGTTGCAGTTTAACGACTTATCGCTGGACTTTTCACAGATGATGGCTACGGTGAACGGCTCGCCCGTCGAGCTTACGCAGAAAGAATTTCTGCTTCTGTTCAAGCTCCTTTCTTCGCTCGGAAAGATATTCACGAGAAACGAGCTTATGGAAGATATATGGGGTACGTCCGAAAAGGACGATCACACGTTGAACGTTCATATCAACCGTATCAGAGAAAAACTCTCGGGCGTTAAATCGATTGAAATCAAGTCCGTCAGAGGACTCGGTTATAAGGCGGTGAAGACCGATGCGTAAGGGGAGAAAAGGCGAATATTCCGAACTTATCTTTTCCGCGCTTTCGTGCGGCGGGGCGTGTCTGTTCGGTTTTTTGGTCGTTCTTATCCTGGAAAAGGCAGGCGCGATTACTTTCAATATGCCTTTCGGAACGCTGTTTTTCGCTTTTTTGTTCTGCTGTGTTTTCGCGATAAATTTTTCGCTTTGCTTTTTCAGATATAAAAATCGCAAGGCTTCGCTTAAAAGCATTTACGAAGCGGTTGCGAAAATTTCCTCGGGAGATTACGAGATTTATCTCGGCGACGTCACGGGGGAGTATAAGGAAGCGGCGAACGCGCTTGAAACGGTCGCGCTTGCGCTAAAACGCTCGGAAGAGACCAAAAACGATTTTATCAACGACTTTTCGCACGAGCTGAAAACGCCTATCGTTTCGATAAGGGGTTTCGCGAAGCTTATCGCGAAAGGCGAGATAACGAAAGAAGAGGAAAAGGAATATTTAAGCGTTATCGTTTCGGAGTCGGACAGACTTATCGACCTTACCGCCGGAACGCTTATGCTCGACAGACTCGCGAATAACCGTCTGGACGTAACTTTAAGCGAATTCGACCTTTCCGAAACGCTCAGAAAATGTATTTTGTTGTTGCAATCGGCGTGGGAGAAGAAAAATATAGATATCGAAGCCGACGTGGGCGATTGCAGAATAGTTTCCAACGAGGAACTTATCAGCCGACTTTTCATAAATATAATAGATAATGCCGTAAAATTCACGCCCGAAAACGGCAATGTGGGCATATTTTTGGAAGAGAAAGGTAAAGAAGTCGTCGTCACCGTTCGGGACAGCGGCGTCGGAATGGACGAGGAAACGAGGCGCAGAATGTTCGATAAATATTTCCGCGCCGAGAAATCGCGGACGACGCACGGCAACGGTCTGGGATTGGCTACGGTTAAACGTATTTCCGAGCTTCTGGATCTGAAAATCGAAACGGAGTCGGAGACAGGAAAAGGGACGACGTTCAGAATTATATATACAAAAAGAAAATAAGTACAGACGGATATACCGAAAAATGATAATATATACCGAAAAAGGCAGGTTGAAACGCTCGCTTTACTTTGTAAACAGCAGGAATATTGCCGTTTCCCATAGCCTTTGGCTACGGGAACGTATGGCAAGGCAACATCCAAAAATTTGGTGAAGAAATACGGAATATTGCCGTTTCCCATAGCCTTTGGCTACGGGAACGTACGGCAAGGCAACATCCAGAAATTTGGTGAAGAAATACGGAATATTGCCGTTTCCCATAACCGATGGTTATGGGAACGTACGGCAAGGCAACATCCGGAAATTCGGTGAAGAAATACGGAATATTGCCGTTTCCCATAACCGAAGGTTATGAGAACGTACGGCAAGGCAACATCCGGAAATTCGGTGAAGAAATACGGAATATTGCCGTTTCCCATAGCCTTCGGCTATGGGAGTCCCTCGGCAAGAATTTGCCTTGCGGCAAATTGACGCTCGACGGCAAACAAGTTTGCCGCGTAACGACTTCGCTTGGATGGCGCACCACGAAAAAAGACAGGTCGAAACGCTCGCTTTATTTTGTAAACAGCAGGAATATTGCCGTTTCCCATAACCGATGGTTATGGGAACTCTCGGCAAGAATTTGCCTTGCGGCAAATTGACGCTCGACGGCAAACAAGTTTGCCGCGTAACGATTTCGCTTGGATGATGCACCACGAAAAAAGACAGGTCGAAACGCTCGCTTTATTTTGTAAACAGCAGGAATATTGCCGTTTCCCATAACCGATGGTTATGGGAACTCTCGGCAAGAATTTGCCTTGCGGCAAATTGACGCTCGACGGCAAACAGGTTTGCCGCGTAACGATTTCGCTTGGATGATGCACCACGAAAAAAGACAGGTCGAAGACCTGTCTTTTTTCGTGGTGCACCTTGGCATTTCAAATCCGAATTATTTTTGCTGTCCGTAAGTTCGGAAAGCATTACCGTTCTCGTTCCGTCTTTATAATTAAACGCAAACGTTATCTTATCGTCGTAAAGATAAATCGCATTGATAAACGCGTCTATCAACCGTTGTTTACCTTCTAACGAAGAAACATCGAGTTGCCTGAACTTCTCGATTCCGAACATTATCTGTTCTTTCGTTAAAAACGGTTTTTTGATTTTTTCCTGCAAAATCGCAATTTCAAGTTCTTTTTTCTCGCTTTCGAGAGTGGCGAAACGCTCTTTGGTCGTATCGAAAATAATTCCTTGTTCAATGGCTTGCATTATGTTTGCAAGTCGTTTTTCCACGTCGCCGAGTTGCGCTTTCAGTTTCGGTATTCTCGGATTTTCTTCTCCTTGCAACGCATAAATTTTGTCCGTAAGATAGTCGATTACCTCGTTATTTTGCAAAATATCGAGAGCGGATTTAATAGCCAAATCTTCGATCCATTCCTTGCGAACGGGCTTTTTATCGCAGGTATGCACTTTCTTCGTATTGTAGCACTTGTAATAGCGGTAAACTTTAGAAGTTCCCATGCCGCTTTCACCGACCATATGCGCGCCGCATTTGCCGCAAAAAAGTTTTAACGTTAAAAGATATTCGTCTTCGGCTTTTTTGCGAGCCGGGGAACGTTTGTTTTTAGCGAGAATTTCCTGCACGCGATTAAACAATTCTTCGGAAACTATTGCGGGAATACCGTTCGGCACGACGGTACTTTGAAATTTATATTCGCCTATGTATCTGCGGTTTGAAAGCATACGCTGAACGATATTTATCGTCATTTTGCCGTTTTTATACGTTCTGATATTATGCTCGTTAAGATAATCGACGATTTCCTTGATTTTATAACCGTCGGAATACATTTCGAAAATTTGCTCGACGATAAGGGAAGTAAGTTCGTCTTTTTCGTAGCAATGCTCGGCATTGACTTTGTATCCGAAAGTAACTTGCCCGCCGTTGCATATGCCTTTCAGAACGTTTTCGGTCATACCACGGGAAACTTTTTCGGCAAGTTCTGCCGAATAGAACTCCGCCATGCCTTCAAGAACCGATTCAAGGAGGATACCTTCCGAACCCTCGCCGATAGTTTCTTTCGCTGAAATAACTTTTACGCCGTTTTTCTTCAAAAGACTTTTGTAATGAGCGGAATCATAACGGTTTCGGGCAAAACGATCGAGTTTCCACACGATAATACAATCGAAAGCGTGTTTGTAACTGTCTTTGATCATCTTTTGAAATTCGGGACGGTTATCCGTTTTGGCAGACAGGGCGCGGTCGATATACTGCCCGACAACGTCGATTTCGGCATGTTCGGCAAACTCCATACATTCGCGAAGTTGCCCTTCGATACTTGCTTCGGTTTGATTATCCGAACTATACCGCGCATAAATTACCGCTTTCATTTGGTGCCTCCTTTTAAAGTTAAATCAACTGATATGTAAAATGCAGTCTTCCATTTCAATAATTAATTTTCTAAGCGCTAAACTCTCTTCTGTTGTTAAATTATAGTTTTTACTTTCATCGTTTCTATTACGGAAAATAAATCCGTTTGATGATTGCTCTTGTGTAACGTGAGCTAGAATATTGCGTCTACCCAGTAATGACTCATATCTTTTTATTTTAGAATAAAGCTCGTTTTCCCCGTATAAATATTTGTATAAACTGCAAAGAATCCTTATATTTTTTGTGGAATCTGTAATTTGAATATCCTGGATTAATGATTCAAAATCGATAGATTCGTATTTTAAAGCAAATTCCGATGTCGGAACTTTCTCTTTGACAAATGAAACTTGGAAAAAATCTTCCAATTTCTTTATTTTTCCATCATTTGACTTTTTAAACAATTTCAATATTTCTTTTTCTATAATTTGTTTGTTTCCGTCAGGAATCTTCTTTACTATCCTCGTCCCGCCAACTCGTTGTGAATAACGTTAAATGTCTTTCCGTTGTCGTGTTCGGTAAGATTTGCCACATTCTCCAAAAACACGACGGAAGGATGCTTTTCGTCAATGACTTTTCCGATTTCAAAAAACAAATTACCGCGTTCGTCCGAAAATCCTTTTTGTTTTCCGCAAACCGAAAACGGCTGACACGGAAATCCGGCGGTAAGGATATCGAAATCGGGAATGTCTTTTTTATCGATAGAGCGGATATCGCCTTCGATTAACGGTGTATCGGTGAAATTGTGCTGATAGGTCATACAAGCGTATTTATCGATATCGTTTGCCCATACGATTTCATGTCCCGCTTTTATAAAAGCAAGGTCGATGCCGCCGATTCCGCAAAACAAACTGCAAACTCGCATTATCTCGTTCTCGAATTAAATCTGACGGACACGTTAAGCGGCAAATAATATTCGCCGTCGATTTTTTTAATACGACTCCAACAATATTTTTCCGCGCTGACGTATTCAAAGAACGTATTTCTGTATAAATAATCTCTAAAACCTTCTCTATCGTTGGAATGATAGCAGAGAATATCTCCGTCGTCCGTTACGACTATGTAGCCGCCGTTGACTTGTTCTTTGCCGTCCCAAACGTTTCCTGCCGTCATTCCGGTAAATCCGGCAATCAAAAAGTCTTTTAACGCCTTTTCGTAATAAACTTGCGGATTCGGAACGTTAAGAGGATTTTCGACCGACATCCTTTCAACGGTTTCTTTGACGTTGTGATTGTCCGTACCGGAAATCAATCTGTCTTTAACGCACCAAGCCATTATTTTAGCCATCGATTCTCTTATAAGGAATAAATTATTTTCGTAAATCGGGTTTTGAGTTCTTGCAAATTCCATCGTAACGGAATGATTTTTCAAGTACTCTCTGCATTTTGCCCAACCGCGACCGCCGTTTTCCGATATATCGTTGAATTCCGCCATCATCGCGTCGTCGCAACCCGACAATTTATATAAGTATTGCGAAGAAGAACCCGCGTTGAACAAAGTGGGGTTTTGCCCGAATTTCGACTTAATCGAGAAGCCCATTATCGAAACGATTGCCGTTTGTCCGTCTCTTACTTCGATAAAAATATCGTTTTTGCCGCCGAACTGCTTTTTCAACGCCTTTACGGCAGGAGCCTTCGGTTTGCTTACGTAAATTACGCTTGCGAAATCGCATACCGAATCCGGAGCGGGAACGGAAGCGCCTCGTGCGTTTTTAATATCGTTAAACAGAGCGTTTGCGTTTTCGTTGAATTCGCTTGTCGGAATTACGGCAAAGACGGTTTCGGAATCTTGAGGTTTAATCGTAACCGTTGATTTTTCTTCGTCGATAACGTATTCCAAAACCTGAATTTCACATTCTTGACGAATGATTTTTAGAATATCGAGGTAACTTTTGTAATTTTTCTGCAACAACTTGTCCGCAGTGTACAGTTTGCCTTCACCGAGAAGTTTTAACATAACGTAAAACTCCGCCCATTCGCCTTTATTGAGTTTCTTTCCTTTTATCGATTCAGTCATTTTTATCGAGTACCTCTTTGATTTTTTCCGCTATTGCCTGTATTACGGGAACGGTTACGCTGTTTCCGAATTGTTTATACAAATGCACGTCCGCCAAAACGAATTTGTAGTCGTCGGGGAAGCCTTGCAATCTTGCCCATTCTCTCGGTGTCATTTTACGAATGCCGTCTTTGTTTATTTCACCCTTGATGTGCGTAGTGGGGGTTAAATTCGTTTGTCTCTTATCGACAATCAAGTTTCTTTCTCTACCCATACCGCCGCATACGATTGCGCCCGATACGTCGTCGAGATCTCGGATTTCATACCCGAAACCGTGTCCTTTCGCGGCGTGCCGTTCTTTATGACGAATAAGCGTATCCATATAGCAAGTGCTGAGATAATATTTTGCGGGAACGGGATTTTCTTCCAAAATATCGCGAATGCGTTTAGTATCGTCGGTTTTAGTCGGGAATGTAAATTCCTTAGGTGCGATATCGTTTCTGAAAGCCACGATATAAATACGCTCTCTGTTTTGCGGAACACCGAAATTGCGACTGTTTAATATTTGTTCGAACGGAGTGTAGCCGATTTCTTTAAGCGTTTCGGTAATAATCTCAAAAGTTCTGCCTTTGTCGTGAATAGTCAAACCTTTTACGTTTTCGCAAAAGATTACTTTCGGCTTCTTTTCGGCGCAAATTCTCGCCACATCGAAAAACAACGTGCCGCGCGACATTCCTTTGTAATCGTCCTTAAATCCTTTGCGTTGTCCGGCAAGGCTGAATGCCTGGCAAGGGAATCCGGCAAGACAAATATCGAAGTCGGGAATATCCGTTTCTTTAATTTTTGTTATATCGCCGGCGATTTCGAAATCGTCGTGGAAATTCGCCTTATATGTTTTTTGAGCGTATTCGTCCCACTCGCTGACGAATACCGTTTTCAGTTCGTCACCGAAGGCGTTTTCGAATCCGAGTCGAATTCCGCCGATACCTGCGAATAAATCAATACTTTTTAACATCTTTTTATCTCCGTTCTATTATAAGTTAGTCGTTCTTTCTGTTGTTATATGCGCGTTCGATTTTGTCGGCGCATTCGTGAAGATTCTTTTTGATTTCAAAATCCCAAAATCGCATTACAAGCCAACCGAGAGAAATAAGTTCTTGCGTAACTTCGTAATCGTGTTCGATATTATGCTCGATTTTCGGAATCCAATAATCGCGATGAGATTTAAAGTCGTTTTTTTGATTTTCCCAATCGTAACCGTGCCACATTTTGCCGTCAACAAAAACAGCGATTCCGGCTCCGAGAAATACGATATCGGGTTTACCGTAAAGACCTTTGTAGTTTTTACGATAACGAAGCCCGCGCCGCCATAATTCTTTTCTTAGCAACAATTCCGGTTTTGTATCTTTGCCTTTGTTGCTTTTCATATTGCGTGCGATCTGTTCTTTCGTGTTAGCCATTGTTTTCTTTGAAATCGATGCCGTTGCGTTCACACAAATCTCTAAATGCTTTTTTAGCCTTTATACTCGGCTCGGTTTTTCCCGTTTCCCATCTGCAAACGGTAATAGGCGTAACGCCGAGTTCTGCGGCAATTTCTTCTTGAGTCATCAATAAATTTTCTCTTGCCGTTTTAATTTTTTCTGAATAAGTCATATTTGCTCTCCGCTTAACATTTGCTTATCTTTATTTTAACATTTTCTTGCTATTGTCGTCAAGAAGAATTGTATTGTTTTGACGAAATAAAAATGCGTATTGTCAAATAAAAATGAGAACATTTGTTCGTATCCGCTTGACTTTGTAATTCTTTTATGGTATAATCACAGGTACGGAAAGTTGGAGCGTTATAGGTCGCTCGCTTCCGTAAGTATCGGGCGTGAAGATGTTGTCCGAATGTTCGTTCCCTATGTCGTGGAACGAACGCGGATAAGCGTTTTGCTCGCGCTTGTCCGAGAGAAGAATTACCGTCGTTTACCATAGGGTTGCTAAAAGATACGGCAACTACCGCGACGGGCGTTGAAACCGAAAAAAATTAAAGGTTCCGGCGTGGGTTTTATTGTTGTACGATTTTTTAGATAAAGTCGCCTAAAAATTTAATAATTCGGATTGAAATCCGTGCGAAGAACGAGCCTGAAAAGGCAACCGAAATCGCACGGATTTTTTATTCTTAAAACAAATCTAGAAGCATCACAACGTAACCTAAACAGACAATTAAATATTTTTCCGCAAGTTATATATCGGAGCATTTCAGGTCGGTGATAAAGAAAATCAGCGACCTTTTTCACGCTAAAAACAGGAGGTATATATGCAAAATTATCATCGGTATCGCCCGCCGTGAGCGATAAAAAACCACGAACAAAAAAATAAATTTGCAAGGAGAAAATCATTATAGAAAACTTATTAGAAAGCAGAAATTTTCGTCCGCTTTGTTACGGCAACGCCATCGTTATATTTGCGGACTCTTGCCCCCCGCAAGGGCGAACGGCACCAAACGCGAAGCGATTTGGTATAGTGAGTTATACCTTTTTGAAAAAGGTGGCAAAAACGATTTTTACGGAGGTAATGAATTACGTCGTATTTAGTATGTCACATGGAAAAATATAAGCGCGGCGATATCGTCGGAATCGAACGAGAAAACGAACGCGACGAGAATTATAAGTCCGCGAGAAACCCTCAAATCGACAAATCGAGAACGCACCTGAATTATCATACTTTGCCGTATGAGAAAAAGTATCTTTCATTTATCGATAAGCGAATAAAAGAACTCGCCACGAAACGAAAAATCAAAGACGACGCGGTGCTTATAACTTCTTTCATTTTAGGTTCGGATAAAGAATTTTTCAACGGTATCTCGCCCGAAACGCAAAAACGTTTTTTTGACGATTGCACGGAATTTTTCTCCGAACGCTACGGAAAAGAAAACGTCGTATCCGCTGTCGTTCACTTGGACGAAAGCACGCCGCATTTGCATTTTAATCTGATGCCCGTAACGGGCGGAAGATTGTGCGCGAAAGAACTCTTCGACCGCACTGCTTTAAGAGAATTGCAAACGGATTTTTACGAGATCGTCGGCAAAAAATACGGCTTAAAGCGCGGCAAGGAAGGCAGCACGGCGAAGCATTTGGATACAGTCGCTTTCAAGACGAAAAAGATGACGGAAGCCGCCGAAGAAAAAATTCGCGAAGCCGAAGAAGCGCAAACCGCGGCAAAACCCGTGAAAGAATTGCTTAAAAGTTACGAGTCGGCGAAATCAGCTAAAATCCCCTTTTCGGGTAAGAAAAGGGAAACGGAAATCATTGCTTTAAGAATGAAAAACAGCGAACTCGAAAAGCGAAACAACGTTCTTGCCAAGGATAACGGCGATTTGTATGACGAACTGAAACGGAAAGAAAAAACGGCGACCGTGAACGAAGGCGCGGTAAAACTTTTTGAGAAATTACTCGAATACGCGCCCGAAGAACTCGCCGCCGCAAAGCAAGCCGCAAACGCAAGACAGGAACAAGAACGGAAACGTAAAAGGATCCACACCAACAACAATTTTAACGGTAAGTAATCGATAAAATTTACCAAACGAAACGTAAGAGTCGGCATTATATAAGAGCGAAAATAATAAACGCCAAGGGAAATGAAATAAAAAAGTAAGTCCGACCGGTTTCGCAATTCGCATTCATGCGAGGCTGAGAAAAAATACAGAAAAGGAGCCATAAAAATGAAAAACACAAGATTAAACGAATAACTGCTCGGAGGGGAAAATCACGAGAAAGAAAAAGAATACCACGGGAATACCCGATTACGCGCTCGACGGATTGGCGCGAGCGTTATTACCTGCAATCGGCCAGTACTTTGAGACGGAGGAAGCGCAACGCGAATTTGAACTTTGGAAAGCCGAAAGGCAAAAATCACAACTTAATATAAAATCCGAAAACATGAAAAATCCCGTTATTTCTAACGGGGAATCGTTTAATGTAATACATAAACGGTAAAGTTTCGCCAAAACTATAAATATGGCAAGGGGCTTGCGATTTTTAGTCGCAAGCCCCTTTCGTTTTATGGCAGATTGCCGAGAAATTACATATATTGCACCGTAATTTACAAAAACAGTTGACAGCAAAGAAAATTTATTATAAAATAGAAACACATAGAAGGCATTGCAAAGTAAATAATCGGACATAAAACGAAATGCTTTTAGCACACGTTATGAAAGTTTCTTGTGATAAAAACAAGCGATTTATGTAAAGTCATTTATGAAGCGGATGCCTAACGGGACCACAATAAGGTGTGGTTTATTTCTGTTAGGCTTTTATTATGCCCTCTGTGAATTCACGGAGGTTTTTTTATGCAAAAAGACGACTATTCTTTAATCGAAAAACAGATAGGCTATGAATTCCGCAATCGAATGTTGTTACAGCAGGCTTTTACACGTAAAAGCTACACAAATGAAACGCATGACGGCGACAACAATGAAGTGTTGGAATTTATTGGAGATAAAGTGCTTGATATGGTGGTCATAAAAGCATTAAGCGAATATTTCGGTGATATTAACGACCGCGATGAATATGAATGTGAATATTCAGAAGGAAAACTTACCGAGATGAAAAAGAAGTTAGTCGAAAGCAAAATGCTGTCAGCTCGCATTGACGAACTAGGCTTTGCAGACCTGCTTATATTGGGTAAAGGCGACATAAAAATCAATGCGCAAAACGATATTCACGTAAAAGAAGATTTATTTGAAGCAATTCTTGGCGCTGTTGCGCTTGATAGCGATTGGAATATGCAGTCTATGCAAGATGCAGTAGAAATGATGCTTCACTTAGATCATTACATTCAAAATGGTTTTTCTGACGAATTAGACTATGTATCTTTAATTCAACAGTGGCAACAAAAAAGAACCGGAGAATTGCCCGATTATTGCTTCGAAACCAAGGACAACTATAGTAGATATCGCATTATACATTGTTGGTATTCAAATCAAAGAAAACGGATTGAAGCCGGCGACGGGGATATTGTTTGTGAGTTGAGAATTGACAATGGAGAACCTTTTGTCGGCTTCGGTCACTCAAAAAGTCAAGCAAGGATGGTCGCTGCAGAACTTGCCTATGATTATCTTAATCATAATGGCTTGCTGTATACAATGTCCGACGAAATAGACGAACCTTCACCTGAAAAAGCGATCAACCAACTTCAAGAACTTGCTCAAAAAGGATATTTCTCAATGCCTGTTTATGAGTTTAAAGAAGCGCATGATGATAACGGAAATCCGATATGGACTTGCAAGTGTAGTATAAAAAATCTTAACGAATTCTATTATCAAACTTCCTATTCAAAAAAAGAATCAAAAAAGCAAGCGGCTTATCAAACATTACTTGCCGTGCTTGAAAGTGAAAACGGAGGCAATCAATGAGAGTTTTATCTACAAAATTAGATATGCGGGATTCTTTTCAACAGGAGGATTTTTATTCCGTCATAGTAAAATGGTTAAAAAATGCCGGACCGTGTAAGGATATCGGAGAGAAACTTGAATTATCTTCTCAAAAGACAAATTTTCATACACAAATCGAGTATTGTAAGGCAGACAACTATATATTTGAGAGAGTCAACGCAACATACACAGTATTCAAGCTTGAACAAATTTTTCATGAGCAGACTTGGTATACAGAAGTTATTTTGCAAGATACATGCAATTTGAAAACCGTTTATTTCCACATCAATTGTTCTCGCGATTTAACCCGGTTTGACGAAGTCCCTGAGATGAGAACGGTCGTAATAAATTATTTCGTGGAGAGCGGTTTTGTAAAATATTCCGAAATTCCTATAAAAACAAAGCCTGTTGAAATAGATGACACCATTATAGAGTGGATAGCACGCGCATATCAAGAAAAATATGCAGACGATATTCCGTTAGTTTTAGCAACGACTTATTTCGGCTCTATGGCATGCGAAATCGACGACAACGCCGTTGCAAGAAAATTGGCGGGAATTGCACACGTAGTTGTATGCAATAACGAATATACAAGGTTAATAAAAGATCGCGCAAAATGTAAAGGACCGTTCAACGGTGCCGTTGCGATTTATTGTAAAGGCGGTAAGCCGAAGCAATTCAGAAAGGATAGCGTGTATCATGGGACTTCCCTTGAAACAATAATCATTCAAGAAGTTCAAAAATATGTTACTGCAAAGGTAGACGAAATTGCTCCGACTTATGCATCGTTACATACTGAAGCGGTTAAAGAACAGGCAAAGCAAAACGAAGCAATATTGAATGAATTTTTTGGTGAAAACGAAAGTCTTGAAGAACAACTAAAAAAAGCTAAAGCACGGATAGCCGAATTAACATCGGAAAACATGCAATTTAAGACTAAATGCGAAACTCTTCAAAAAATACTTGAAACAGATAACGCTTCGAATAATATTTTGAAAAAAGCAAATATATCGGAGTTTTATGACTGCGAACAACACGATCTAGTTGTTGCAATATTACAAAAAGCTCTTTGCTCGTGCGGAACTGAAGAAACAAGACGGAATGAATTACTTACCGCATTATTAAAAGAAAACACAATAAACGGAAACGGCGAAGAAACTTTTGAAGTCGTAAAAAGAATTTTTTCAAACGGCGAGGAAATGTCGCCGCAAAATATTGCAGAATTAAAGAGGATCGGTTTTGAAATTGTTAGTGAAAGTCCGCATTATAAACTTGTGTATAAAAACAGCAAATATTGGTTTACGGTTTCAAAAACACCGAGTGATAGAAGGGGCGGAAAAAATTTAGCATCTGATATAACAAGGCGGCTTTCCGTATACAAATAAACGGCAAGGGGCTTGCTTTTTAGTCGCAAGCCCCTTATTTTTTGAGAATATCAGTCTATATCATCTAAATAAAAAGTAAATCCGAACCAATCACCTGTGACGATGATACAATTCGGATTATAACCTCTTGGTGCGCCATAAGGAATTCGAATCCCTAACCTTTGGTTCCGTAGACCAACGCTCTATCCAGTTGAGCTAATGGCGCATAGCTTTTTTCGTCTCGCTCGGCGAAACTTACAATGCTAAATTATTATATATGTTTTTTTTTGTTTTGTCAAACGTTTTATAATGCTTAATAAAAATTTTGATTGCGGAAATCCGACAGTCTTTTTTATACCGCATTTGCTCAAACAAGAATAAAAAACGACTTTCCGAACTTCGGGTATTTAACTTTAAAACAAGTTCAAATCTTGCGCTGACAAACTGTGCAAAATTACAATTTTGCGCTTCTCGTTTAAAATATGCCGAATATGAATAATACGAAGCGGTAAACCATTGCGAGCGCGCTTTCGCAACTTCATGTATTGCGATGAATTGTCAAACTAAGTGCAACACTTAGAGAGAAAAAAGTGCTTACCCGAAAGGGTAAGCACCGATTTTTGGCATTCAGCCGCGATTATCTTCGATTTTCAGAGAGAAAATCATTGTTTAATTACTTTTTCGAATTCTTCTTTTTAACCGAACCGATAACCAGAACCGTTCCCGGAACAACCGCTATGACGCCCAGAACTATAATGACGATCATAAAAATGGTCGCAAGCTTTTTGTTTTCGGCGGCAAGGTCGTTAATTCTCGCGTCGAGAGCGTTATCCTTTTCTTCGAGTTTGCGCTGAGCTTCTTCGAGTTTTGCCTGAACCTGCTTGATTGCCGCCCAAAGCGCGTCGTCCGCGGCTTTGTATGCGGCGTCGAGCGCGGTAATGCTTTCGGAAAGTTTTTCGCTGCCGACTTTAAGAGACGTAATCTCGTTATCGATAAGTGCGTCCGCAGCTTTGTAAGCGTTGTTAAGCTCTTCGATCGCCGTATTGATTTTGTCGATATCGTCCGAATTTGTCGAGATCAATTGCTTTATTTCGGCAACGGCTTTATCGAGATTGTTTTGTACGGTGTTGATCGCCTGTCTGAGTCTGCTGTCCGCCGCGTTGCAGGAATTTCTCAAAGCTTTGATCGCTTCTTCGAGTTCAATGTCCTTATCTGCCAATGCGGCAAGTTTTTCATCCTGTAACGCTTGCGCGGCTTCGTAAAGCTCCTTAAATTTGCCGAAATCATTTGTGATACCCGCGATATCGTTATCGATTTTATCTCCCAAATCCTTTGTTTTATCATCAAGCTCCTTTTGAAGTTTGTTGATTTCTTCGGCAAATTGAGATTTCGCGTCGTCGACGGTTTTTTCCAGATCGGCAAGTCTTCTGTTGAGTTCCTTATCGACTCCGTCCAGATCCGCGAGCGTTTTGTTGAGAACTTCGTTTGCGGCAAGGTATTCTTCTTTGAAATTTGCCAAATCCTTAGCGTTTTGTCCGATATCCGCTTCCAGACTTGCTTTTAGATTTTCTATATCTTGTGCAAGTTTGTTTTTTACGGCTTCGATAGATTTGTTAAGCTCGGCTTTCGCGTCTCCAATAAGTTTTTCCAGCCTTTCAATTTCTTTTGCAAATTTGGCGTCTTCGTCTTCAAGCGCGTCGAGTCTGCTGTTGATAGTTTCTTGCGCTATATCATAGCTTGCCATAAATTTATCGAGCGTGTCATTGATTTCTGATATAAATTTCGTGTTGCCCGCGATATTGTCGGTATTTGCTTTGACCGTTTTTTCCAGATCTCCTATTTTGTCTTCGAGATCTTTCTTTACGGAGTTGACATAATTGTTAAGCGTAGTCTGAGCTTCTTCGAGCTGCTTGTTCAGATTTTGAATTTCGGCTGCAAGTGCGGCTTCGAGGTCGCTGTCTTTCTGTGCAAGGTTTTTAAGGTCGCTTTCGAGAGCCGCTTTTGCATCTGCATAGCTTTTCATAAATTGTTCGAGCGTTTCCTTGACGTTTGCTATATTTGTAGTGTTGCTCTGAATATTTTTGGTATTATTCGAGATGTCGGTTATGGCATCTTCAAGTCTGCTGGTAAGATCTGAAATGGAGTTGTTAAGCTCTTCTTTTGCCGCGTTGAACTCTGTTCTTAAAGTTTCAAGAGCTTGGTCAAGAGAGGAGAACTTGCCGTCAAGTTCGTTGTCCTTCTTTATTAAATTTTCAAGAGCTTTGGCAAGGTCGCCGTCGATATATTGCTTTATTTCGGCGTAAGAATTGTTAAGTTTTTCTATCGCCGCGTTGATTTTCTCGATTGTCGTATCGATGTTATCGATTCTGCCCGAATTGTTGTTGATAAGATCGGTTAAATCGGCTACATTTGTAATGAGTTCGTTTCTTACGTCTGTGATCGAGTCGGCTAAACTGTTTTTTGTATTCGTTATAAGATCTTCGAGCGCTTTTTTCACTTCGGCGAGAGCTGCGGGCGTGACGTAATTACCTTCGATCGAAGCGAGAGTGTTTTTTATCGCCTCTAATTCGTTGCTGAGATTGCCGAGTCTTTCGGATAAAGCCGTGTCGGTTTTTCCGAGGGAGTCGAGCGTGTTTTGTATATCCTTTATCGAACTGTCGAGCAAATCGGCTTGGTCTTTAAGGTCGTCTATACGGGTCTGCAAAGTTCCGTTCGGATCCGCACTCCATACCGCGTAAAGCGTTAATCCGCCTTCGGGCATAACGGCGGAACCGATAGTGAAAACGCCGTTCTCATAGTCATAGGGGAAATCGATGTTTCCGTTGGGGTTACGGCTCCAACCCGCGAAGACGTAACCGTCGAGCTTGGGAATTTCGCTGCCGAAAGTTATTTTGTCGCCCGCGTAATATTCGTTTTCGTCGACGGGCGCGTCCATACCGCCGTTCGCGTCGTAAATAACCGAATATTTCTCGTTGGCGGCAAATACCGCATAGAGATAAATAACTTCGCCGTCGGTTTGCGTGAGAGCTTCGGAAATTACCTGTTCGTCTTTAAACATCGCGACAAGTCCCGAAGGAATCGTCGACCAGCCCGCGAAATGTTCGCCGATACCTGCGCTTAAACCGAGAGACCCGTAAGAACTGAGCGTGAACGTTACGCCGTAAACCGCGGATTTTCTTCCGAGTTCCTTTTGTCCGTTCATATAAACCACGGTGTAGGTGATAGGAGTCCAGGACGGGTAAAGCGTAAGCTCGGTGACGTTTTTATCCCAGTTGCCAGAGCCGACAACGTTTAAGTTTTCGTCGAAAATAAGCTCGCCCAAGCCGTTTTTATCGGTGCGGTACCCCGCGAAGAAGTAGCCTGCGCGTGCGGGAGCGACAAGTCCGTCCGAGACCAATTTGTCGCCGTAAGCAACCGAAACGGGGGAGTTTAATTCCGTGCCGCCGTCCTCGGCGAAAGAAATTACGGTTATCGTTTTTTCCCAGACCGCGTAAAGAGTAATGTTTACGTTTGTTTCGGCGGTGAGATTGTAAACGCTCGCAACGTCCGCATAAACTACGCTTCCGTTTGCCGAAGTTGCCCAGCCGACGAACGTATAGCCTGTTTTCCCGAACTTGTTTTCGGTAAGCGAGCCTGCCGTTCCGTAAGAGAATTCGTCGGAAGTCATATTGCCCGAGCCGCCGTTCGGATCGTAAGAAACGGTATATTTATTAGCTTCCCATACGGCGTACAAAACTACGTCGGCTCCCTTAAATTCGAGTATGGAGCCGGGGTTGTAATCTTTGACTTCCGCGTACGGGGTCGTTGCCCAACCGACGAAGGTGTAACCGATACGGTCGGGTTGCGAGTCGGAAATTTCCGCAAAATCGTCGGCGTTATACGAGTTTTTGTCCGAGGGCGCGTTCGTGCCGCCGTTCGCCGAGTAAATAAGCGAAAGTTTTGTTCCGTCCGCAACGTAAATATGCGTGTTTTCTTTAAGAACGAAAGAATAAGTATTGTTCTCGCCCGCGTAAATTCTCTGTCCGTTTACGAAAACCTTGGGAAGGTCGCCGGTAACGTCGAATTCCACGGTTTCGTCGTAATAATATACGGAGTTCAGACCTGTGATGCCGTATCCGTCCGCAACGTAGAAAGTTACGGTAAACTGCGCTTGTTTCCAGACCGCATATAAAACCGAGTCGGAAGAAGGCATGGTTATTTTATCGTCCGCGCGGTAATCCGCGACGGTCGCGTCGGCGGAAAAGCTCCAACCCTCGAACGTGTTTCCTTCGAGTTCGGGGATAAGGGAAGTTATCGTAACGTCGCTTCCCGCGGCGGGATAGAGAACGTCGGGAACAACGGGGAATTTACCGCCGTTCGGGTCGTAAGTAAGCGACGGGTTGAGTTTCCATACCGCGTAAAGCGTTACTACGGTACTGCCCATCGTGAACTCGTCTCCGGGGAGATATTCCGCGTTTGCGGAGTCTGCCGCCGTAGCCCAACCGAGGAAAGTGTAATTGCCGCGCGTGGGGCGGGCGTCGCTTAAAACGATTGTTTCGTCTTCATGCGCCTGCATCGTTGCGGGCGCGCTCATTCCGCCGTTGGCGTCGAAATTTATGGTATAACGGTTCTTTTCGAGCCATGCGGCGTGAAGAATTACCGTTTCGCCGTCGTAATCGGCAAGACCGGCATAGTAATCGGTGTCGGCATTGTACATGCTCCAATTCTGCTCGTCGTAAATATTCCAGCCGATAAACGTGTAATTGTCGCGTTTAAGTCCGAGAGTTTCGGCGGAGGGGAGACGTAATATGCCGAACGTTACGTCTTTTATCGCGGAAACGTAAACGCCGTCGCTGTAAAGATCGATATTGTAAACGACGGGCGACCATAACGCGTAAAGAGTAGTGTTGCCGTCTATGGTGTATTTAACGTTCGTCGTAGTTCCGTCTTCGTTGTAATATTTGGTTCCGCCGCCGTTGATTTCGGAGTAATAACCCTTGAAGTTGTAACCTTTGCGAACCGCAGGGGTCACGTTCGGAAGCGTTTTATCGAAATGCGCGGTTACGGAGTCCGCGAGGTTTCCGCCCGAAGTTTCGAACGAAACGGTATAAGAATTTGTCGTCCATACGGCGTAAAGAGTAACGTTGCCGCCGTCTGTTGCCGAAAGGTTTTTCACCGTCGCGCCATTTCTGAACGTTACGGAGTCGTCACCGTCGTACGCCCAGCCGAGGAAAGTGTAACCTTTAAGCGTGTAACCGACTTTTGCAAGCGAGTCGCTTTTATCGTAAACGAACGAGGTCGTTGACATCGATCCCGAAATCGAAGTGCTTGCGTCCGTCGGTTTGTTGTCGTTATAGCTTACCGTATAAGTATTTGCTTTCCATACGGCATAAAGCTTTACGATACCGCCTTCTTCGCTCGAAAGGTTTTTAATGGTCACTGCGTCTTCGAATTCCGCGGCGGTTGCATTGTCCGTCCTTGCCCAACCGAGGAAAGTCCAGCCGACGAGCGAATAGCGGTTCACTCCGAGGTTGGATATTTTATCGAACCTGTGCGAAGTCGTTCCCGTGTTGCCTTCGATGATTCCGCTTGCGTTTTCGGGTTTGTTCGGATCGTAACGAACGTTGTATATATTCGCTTTCCACACGGCGTAAAGAGTAACGGTATCGCCGTCTGTTTCCGAAAGATTTTTCACCGTCGCGCCGTTTTCGTACGCAACGTTTCCGCTTGCCGTCGTCGCCCAACCGAGGAAGGTGTAACCTTCAAGGGTGTAACCGACTTCGGAAAGAGTTTCGTTTTCGTCGTATGTAAACGACGAATTCGCCATGGTTCCCGAAAGAGAAGTGCTTGCCTCCGAAGGGGTGTTGCCTGCGTATTTTACGGAATATTCGTTGGCTCTCCAATGCGCGTAGAGAGTTGTAGGAGTGAAGAAATCGCACTGCGAGGTACTCTGTCCGTTACCGTTATAATACTGTTTGCCGCCGTTAGTCTCGGAGAAATAGCCCAAGAACGTGTAGCCTTTGAGGGTCGGAACGTTGATCATCGGCATTTCCGCGTCGTAGGTTGCCGTGACGGAGCCTGTTCCGCCCGAGCCGCCGTTGCGATCGAACGTAACCTTTGTCTGCTTTGCAACGCCGTTCGCTTCGACGATTATATCGCCTGTTATCTGCGCGCCTTTTATCGTGATTGCGCCCGTAGATTTATTATATGTATAAGCCGTGCTTGCCGCCGCCGTTCCGCCTATTTTAACCGTGATTGCGGACGGGAGGTCATAACCCGTCGCCGCGGTGAGCGTTGCGGTATAATCCGTTCCGTAAACCGCCGTCGCTTTGCCGTTGAACGTCAGGTTGTTAAGAGCCGAGCTTATGTTCATCGTTTTGTAGAACGTAAGCGTACCCGAAGACGGGGAAGATTTATTGTAAGCGAAAGAATTTCCCGCCTCGTCCTTTACGGTAAGTCCGCTTACGGAATGAAGCGACAGTGTGCCGCTTTTCGTAAGTTCGGGCAGGGTGAACGTATATATAACTTTACTTACGCCGTTTTCGGTGACAAGCGAGCCTGCGCCCGTAATGTTTGCGTCCGTGCCGCCTATGGCAAGTTTTGCCGTGCCGTAAGAGTCTACGCTTACCTTTTCGTCGAAGTCAACGATATATCTGACTGTATCTTTCGGGATTGCGACGTTATTTGTTTTGTCGGTAATTCCGCTGTTATCGAGCGTGACGTTTTTAGCCGCGGGAGCGGTTTTATCTGTTAAGGTACAGGTAAGTCCGCCGATAAACGGACGAGCCGTTCCGTTACCCCAGTTCGATACATAATATCTTATAGAGGCTGTATTTGACGGTACGGCATAATCCGTAATGTTTAACGGGTATGCGCTCTTATCCACAACTTTTTTCTTTTGTTCGGTCAAACCTATCTGTCCGCCGTTTGCGTCATAAAAGAATAATTTTAACGAATAATAGTGAGTACTCCATGTCTGGCAGTAATACAAAGCCGCCGCCGAAACCGTAAGATCGCCTTTGTTTGCTTTTATCTTATCCGCTTCGGAAAGAGTAATCGGAAACCATACGCCGTTATCGTAGTCGCTGTTACCGATATCGTCCGAAGAACCTGCGGCTTGAATACCCCAACCGTACCCTTCGGTTTCGAGTTTTACATCTTCGTACCACTTTGCTTCGCCGTTTATTTCGCTATGTATAGTCCATCCTTGACTTGTTAGCGATCCTTTGCCGATAGTTATAAGATTTCCTGTCGTCTGAGTGCCGCTCCATTCGTCAACGGTATTCGTTCCGAGACTGCTTCGGCTTGCCACGGCAGTCGTTGTCGGGAAAGTCGATAAGGCAAAGAACGATAAAACCGATAAACAAAGCGCAGTTATGAGTATCATAAGTGCGTAGCGGTTTCTTTTCTGTGTCGTCATATAAATTATTTTCTCCTTTTTCGAGGGATTTCTTTTACAAAGTAAAAGACTTCCGTCGAGATTTCACCGTTATTTTAACACATGTTTATTTTATCGAAAAGGATTTAAACACGGGAAACGGCAATCTTAACAATTCTTCACAACTTTAAACTTTGTTCCGGCGGTTGCATTGCGCACATTTATTTGGTATAATGCTATCAGCCGCAGGCGCTTGCCGAACCGCAAGCGCCTGTGGCTGAAACACGGAGAAAGCTTATGACGAATTACACCGTTAAAGGAAGAAAACTTCTTATCGTCGAGGACGACGAAAAACTGAAAAGAGAAATTGTCGGGCATTTTTCGTCGGAAAACGCTGTTTTTACGGCTTCGGACGTTGACGAGGCGGCGGAAATTCTTTCGGAAGAAGGAGATTTCGACGCCGTGGTTTTAGACCTTATTTTAAAAAACAGCATGGGTATGGACTTGTTGAAGTCCGCCGCAATGCCGCCGGTGATAATCCTGTCGTCGCTGGACGGCGAAGACGATATCGTTGCGGGGCTTACGTCGGGCGCGGTCGATTACGTCGTTAAACCGTGTACGATGAAGCTTCTGGAAACGCACATAGCGATAAGACTTCTTCCGAAAACGGACGCGGTGGAAACGTTCGGCGCGTTTTCGGTAAACGCCAACACGCGTACGGTAAAATACGGTAATACGTCCGTTTCGTTAACTCCGTCCGAGTTCAATATTTTGTTCTTTTTAGTCAAACACAAGGGCAGATATTTCACCGCCGACGAGATTTACGAGGAAATATGGTGCGCGCCGAGCCTGCACACCACAACCATACGCGCGCATTTGTCGTCGCTGAGAAGAAAGCTTAAAGAAGCCTTGCCTTCCGCCGATATAATTCGCACGGAATTCAACAAAGGGTATTGTTTTACGGGGGATATTTTATGAAAAAAAGAGTGATAAATATTCTGATTTGGGCGTTGACGGCGATTTTTTGCGTCGCGCTGTCGCTCGGTTTGGGTTTAACGGGTAAAAACACCGCCGAAGAAGCTCCCGTAAGGGTGATTTCGGTTTCCGATACAATGGTGAACGCCGTTTCCGTGGCGGACGTTAAAGGCGTTATGAAAATGACGGCGATAAACTATTCTCCGAACGATTTTGCGGAACTTGGGGAAGTCGTTTCGAACGCCGACACGGGCAAAAATCCCGCAAAAAGAGGAACGTATCGCTTTTATATCGACACGCTTACGGCGGAAGAATGGGAAAATGCCGCGTCGCTCGACTATCTGTTGAAACCCGACGGGAAATGGCATCTGACTATGTATATCCCGTTCGTTTTTTCCGCTTGCAGCGTGTATGTGCAGTATCAGAACAAAAGTTACGTCGGTTCTATCGACAGATATAACGTGTCTTACTATACGGGTTATTCCGATCTTTCGGAATTCGACGATTCGGTTTCTCATCTCAGTTCTACCGAGCCGCTTTTTATAGATATTCCCGTTTCTCCCGAAAAAAGATTTTCGAGAGAAATTGCCGTAACTATCCATTACGAAGCCGATAACGACAATTTCGTCGGTATTTCGGACGGCATTCTGATCGGCGAAGAGGCGGCGGTGAAAAAAGTCGTTTCCCGCAATCGTTCGATGCTTCTGATCGGCGCGATAATCGGGGCTTCGACCCTTCTTTTGTTCCTTTTTATCTGCGTGTTGAAGCGTTCGCTTACGTTCTTTCCGCAACTTCTTTTCGCGGTGGGCGTTTTTTCCGCGTTCTTTTCGACGTATTATCTGTTCGGGGCGACGACCGCGCCTTATTTTCTTCTCGGAATGCACAGGTTCTCGGTGGGGCTTACGGTTTTCGCTTCCGCTTTGTATTTACCGAGAAAAGCGGGTAAAATCCCCGTTTTATATCCCGTGTGCGTTATCGCCGCGGTTACGAGCGCGCTCTTTTTCGTCTCGCCTTACTTAACGGGCGTTTCCGCTTATGCGGCTTTGAATATTATCTGCGCCGTTTTAACGATTTTCTGCGTTGCCGTCGTGTTCGGTTTTACCGTTCGGGACGTTTTTTCGGGCAAATCCGCGGGGCTTTTGGCGAACGGCGCGATTGCGGGAGCCGTCGCGATGACGGAATTGTTTTCAAAAGGAGCGTTTCCGTTCGTTATGCGTACGCCGTCATTCTGGCTGTGTCTCGTAATGCTCGGAATAACGATAGTTCTGGGTTTCAGAGAATTTATTTCGGCGGAGATAAGAAATCGCTATCTTACGACCAATCTCGAAACCGAAGTGGAAAAACAAACGCAGAGTCTGAAAAACGTTTTGTCCGAACGCGATAAAATTTTACTGTATGTAAGCCACGATATGAAAAAAACCGTCGCGGGGATGGGCGGTTCGCTGTCCGATTTAAGGCAGAATTTGTCCGACCCCGAGCTTTGCGGTAAGGTCGATTTTCTCTTGCAGAAAAATGCGGAACTGAAAAAGGATTTTGCCGACCTCGGGAAGTACGGCAGGCAGAATTACGTTGCGGAACAGTCCGAGGTGCTTGATCTGAGCGGAGTGGTGCGGAAGGTTACCGACGAGCTTCGCCCCGACTGCGAGGCGAACGGCATACTTCTTACCGTTTCTATCCCCGACAATCTTTATGTTTACGCGAAAAAAGTCGCGTTGGAAAGCGTTATTTTAAATCTTGTTTTAAACGCCATAGAGCATTCGTTTTGCAGCAGGCTCACCGTCACGGTGACAAAGCGCAAAGGGGTGTGCCGCGTGGATATAGTCGACGACGGCAGAGGCGTGACTACGGATAAGGATATTTTCGAACCGTTCGTTTCGGGCGAGGAGTCCGGGAACAATTCGGGGCTCGGTTTGTTCCTTGCGAAAAACGCCGTGGACTCGATGCACGGAAAGCTTACTTACGAGAGAAAGGACGGTTTCACGGTTTTCTCCGCGACCTTCCCCCTCGCTTGATTTTATGAACAATAAAAGGCTGCGAACGCTTACTTTTCGGGTAAGTTCGCAGCCTTTTTTTACCGTTATTTTAATTTCGCAAAAAAGAAATTCCGATTATAACAACGGGATTTTTGCAAGGTATACTATGTCGTCTCTGTCGGCGGCTTTGCCTTCGGCGAGTACGAACGCTTTTTTAACGACTATTCCGCCCGCTTCCACGACAATTTTTTCAAGACCCAAAAGACTTTCGCCCGTGGAAACCACGTCGTCCACGATGCCTACTTTTTTGCCCTTCAAAAGTTCCATATCGTGCTTGGAAAGGAATAATTTCTGCGGAGTACCCGTCGTTATCGACGAACCGTATTCCACGCTTATTCCGTCCTGCATATAAAGCTTGCGGGATTTTCTCGCGACGGCGTAAAAATCGTGTCCGAGTTCTCTCGCGCAAACGTGGCAGAGCTGTAACCCTTTGGACTCGGCGGTTATCAAAACGTCGCAATCCTTTAAATGCTCGGCGAGTTTTTTGCCGCAGTGTTCGGTCATTGTTGCCGCGCCGTGAAGGTTGAAAAACGCGATGTTTATTCCGCTCGGCAGGGGAAGAATGGGAAGATCGGCTTTAAAGCCCTGTATATCGATCGTAAGAAAATCTTTCATTTTGTCACCTCGTTTATTACTGACAAACTATATAATATCACTTTTATCCGATTTTTTCAACCGTTCGGAGCTAAAAAAATAATTATCCTTATTTTTCCGCCGCCCTTTATGCTTTTGCGGGCATAAAGGGCGGCGGAAATCAATATATATTAAAGGAATAAAAACGAAAAAGAGGTCACGATGAACGCGCATTCCGCTAAAATAAAGGACTTGGAAAACTATTTCGAAACGAGCGAGACCGCGGGGCTTACCCGCGCTCAGGTTGAAAAAAACAGGCGGAAATTCGGCGCGAATAAAATCACTCCGAAAAAGAAAAAGTCGGTTATAAGGCGGTTTTTCGAGGCTTTGTCCGAGCCGACTCTGATCATTCTCGAATTCGCCTGGGTGATAACCGTTGGCGTTAACGTCGGAAAATTCATCAAAAACGGCTCGTGCGACGTTTACGAGTGCATAGGTATTCTGATTGCCATTCTGATTTCGGCGTGTCTGACCGTGTTTATGGAAGGGCGGTCGGAAAGGGCGTTCGAACTTTTAGGCACGGTGTACGACCGCGTGAGCGTGAAAGTCATCCGCGACGGAAAGCTTACGCTTATTCCAAAAGAAGAAGTCGTGGCGGGGGATATCCTTATCGTGGAAACGGGCGATAAAATCGTCGCCGACGGCAGATTGACCGAGTGTAACGGCTTGAAAACCGACGAGTCCACGCTCACGGGCGAAAGCGAACGCTCGGCAAAACGACTTGCGGAACTGAGCGACAAAACTCCGCTTGCGGAAAGGAAAAACTGTGTTTATTCGGGTACTTTCGCAAGTCAGGGTACGGGTAAAATGCTCGTAACCGCCGTGGGGGATAACGCCGAACTCGGCAAAATCGCGGGGGAACTCAAAACGGAGATAGCGGGGAGCGCGCCGCTTAACGAAAAACTCGGAAAGCTCGGCAAAAAAATAACCGTTATCGGGGCGATTTCTGCGGGAATTGCGTTTCTTCTTTCTATTTTTCGCCTTTCGGCAACGAAATCTTTGAGCTTTTTATCCGTTCAGGACGCTTTTATAGAAGCGATAGTTCTTATCGTCGCCGCCGTTCCCGAGGGGCTGCCCACAACCGCCGCGATCTCGCTTTCCTTAAACGTTTTAAAGCTTGCAAAATCCAACGCGCTCATAAGAAAACTCGTCGCCGCGGAAACGGTGGGGTGCGTGAGCGTTATCTGTTCGGATAAAACGGGTACGCTTACGGAAAACGATATGAAGGTGGAAAGGGTTTTCGGCGAAAGGGGCAAAACCTCGGAACAAAATATACTTTTAAATTCCGCCGTCAATTCCTCGGCTATTTTGAAAACGGAAAAATCCAACCTTAAAGCGTACGGTTCAGCGACCGAAGGCGCGCTTTTGAAACATGCCTTAAAACAAGGGGTGAATTATGAGAAACTACGCGATAAACGACTTATAGGCGGGGTTTTACCGTTTAATTCGGATAATAAGTATATGGCTTCGGAGTATTTCGCGGGCGGAAAGAGTACCGTTTTTATTAAGGGCGCGCCCGAAAGAATTTTGCCGCTTTCCGATAAAGCCGGCGATGCCGAAACCATTCTTTCGGAGATAAGCGTTTTTCAGAAAAAGGGCAAAAGGGTCATCGCGTTCGCCAGAAAGGAAAATCCGAAGTGCGGTATCGCGGAAACGATAAAGCAAGGCGGATTTGTTTTCGACGGTTACGTCGTCATTTCCGACCCTTTGAGAAAGGACGTCGCGCGATCCGTGGAATTATGTAAAAACGCGGGGATAGCGGTTAAAATGATGACGGGCGATAACGCTTCGACAGCCGCCGCGATCGCTATGGAAGCGGGGATAATAACGTCTGTCGACGAGGTCGTCATGGCGGACGAAATAGAGGCTATGCCGCTCGAAAAATTAAAGGAAAAAATAGGCGGGATAGGGGTTATCGCAAGAAGCACGCCGTCGGTTAAACTCAAAGTCGTGGAAGCTCTCAAAATGTCGGGCGCGGTCGTCGCCGTTACGGGGGACGGGGTGAACGACGCGCCCGCGATAAAGCATGCCGATATAGGTATCGCGATGGGTTCGGGATCGGAAATAACCAAGGAAGCGAGCGACATCGTGCTTTTGGACGACTCGTTTTCCACGATAGTCAAAGCCGTTTCGTTCGGCAGAAACATTTACAGAAATTTTCAGAGGTTTATTACCTTTCAGCTCACGGTTAACGTAACGGCGATGCTTGTCGTCATCATAAGCCTTTCGTTCGGACTCGTAAGTCCGTTCAACGCCGTGCAGCTATTGTGGATAGATATAATTATGGACGGACCGCCCGCACTCACGCTCGGTCTCGAAAGGGGCGGGAAGGACGTTTTAAGCCGAAAACCCGTTAAACGGACGGACGGAATAGTAACGCCGAAAATGCTCGTGAGAATAGTCGCGCAAGGGGCGTATATGGCGACGCTCATCGTTTTACAGTATCTTTTCGACTTTTTAGGCGCGGGAATAAACCTTGTTCCGACGACTCTTTTCTGTATGTTCGTCATATTCCAGCTCTTCAACGCCTTTAACTGCCGAAAGCTTTCGGGCGAGAGCGTTTTCGAGTCGATAGGAAACAATAAGCTTATGGTTGTCGTTTTTGCGGTGACTTTTGCCTTTCAGATACTGATTACGCAGGTTCTGGGCGGGTTTTTCAAAACAGAACCGCTTCCGCCCGTCATCTGGGCGAAGATAATCGGAGTATGTTCGACGTGCGTTCTGTTCTCCGAAATCTACAAGTTGTTTTACAGGCTTATGAAAAAAAATTCTCCGAGAAAGAAGTTTTGTTAAATTAAACGCGGTTTTTAGCATAGACTAATAGCATGAGACTTATAAAAATTTCTGACGAGGACAACAAGCTTTCGGGGGTAAAATACGTTGCGGCTACGCTTGCGGAGGTTATTAAAGACGCGGGCGGAAGCTATGAGATTTTCGGCGGAGGAGGGCGGCAGGCGCTCGTTGTTTCCGTTCCGGATAAATACGAGGATTATCTTCGGAGCGAAACGGAAGATAAAATCGCGGACGTTATAACCGTCGGGTATAAATACGATTATTTTAAGAAAGGTATTCCCGCCGCGGGGCTTAAACCTTTCGAAAGAGAAATTTTATACAGCGCGCTCATCGCCGCCGATATCGACGACGATAAAAGATACGTTATAAGAAGAATACGCGTTTTAAAGGATTACGCCGTGGACGGAATTTTCAATTTCAGACTCGCGCCTTTAAAACGCAAGTGGGAAGAGGTTGTAGGGTATATCCCGTCGGTATTCACGAGCGGACAGCTTAAAGAGTTCGTGCGGTTCCTCGTCGGGGAAAAACGCGGGAAAAAGGCGATCGTCAGAAACGGTTCGGTTTACGACGGGAATTACAATCTTCTCGAAAGGTCGCTTCTGCTTCCCGCGCTTCCTTGCAAAAACGAGGGGAAAATACTTCGGGAAGTTATTTTATCCGCGAGCGGAAGAGTGGAGGTCGGATCGGAAATTCCGGAAGCCGACAGACGGTATTTAAGGGATTTTTACGGCGGGAGAATTTCGTTTAAATCGGAAATCGACGTGTAGATATCCGCTTCGATTGCGGCTTAGCCGAGGAAAAATAAAAAAAGTCGTTCAAAACGGTTGACAAATTTTCGGGGGAGAATATAATATGTGTATAAAACGAATGTCCGTAACGGAAAGACAAGTAGTCCGTATAAGCCGTACAGAGAGCGCGGGGAGCTGAGAGCCGCGCAGGATAAAACGTAAACGAAACCGCTTTTCGTGGGCAAGGCGAGCCGAGCCTTGAAGTCGGCGAAAAGAGGCTTGAATAAGGTGAAATTCGGGCAAATAAGGTGGAACCGCGGAAAGAAATTTTCGTCCTTAAATAAGTAACGCGAAGTTGCTTGTTTAAGGGCTTTTTTTTACGACGGATTTTGCTTTACCCGTGCGCCTATTACGAAAAGAGCCGAAAACAAAAGGAGATATAATATGAATATTACTCTGACAGACGGAAAAATTCTCGAACTTCCCGAAGGTACCACCGTTGCGGGCGTTGCTTCCGCAATCAGCGAGGGACTCAGAAGAAACGCTATCGCGGGAAAAGTGAACGGCAAACTCGTCGATCTTTCTTACGCGCTCAAAGAGGACGCGGAAGTCGTTATCGTAACGGCAAAAGACCCCGAGGCTTTGAATATTTATCGCCACACCTGCGCGCACGTTCTCGCTCAGGCGGTCAAGTCGATATACCCCACCTGCTCGCTTGCGATAGGACCGACGATAGATACGGGATTTTATTACGATATAGATTTCAAAACGCCGATAACTATCGACGATCTTCCCAAAATCGAGGAAGAAATGAAGAAAATCATCAAAGCCGATCTTGCGATAGAGAGATTCGAGCTTCCGAGAGAAGACGCTATCGCTTTGATGAAAAAATACAAAGAACCTTATAAAGTTCAGCTTATAAAAGACCTGCCCGAGGACAGCGTTATCTCGTTTTACAGACAGGGCGATTTCACCGACCTTTGCAGAGGTCCGCACCTTCCCTCCACGGGACTTATAAAAGCTTTCAAGCTTACGTCGATCGCGGGTGCTTATTGGAGAGGTAACGAGAAGAACAAGATGCTCACGAGAATTTACGGCACGGCGTTCTTCAAAAAGGCGGATATGGAAGCTTACTTCACCATGCTCGAAGAGGCAAAGAAGCGCGATCACGTCAAACTCGGCAAGGAACTCAAACTTTTCGCGCTTTTAAACGAGGGCAAAGGCTTCCCGTTCTTCCTTCCCAACGGTATGGTCGTTAAAAACGCGCTTATAGATTATTGGAGACAGATACACCGCAGAGAGGGTTACGTCGAGGTTTCCACGCCCATTATGCTTTCCAGATCGCTTTGGGAAACTTCGGGGCATTGGGATCACTATAAAGAAAATATGTACACCACCAAGGTGGACGAGGAAGATTACGCGATCAAGCCTATGAACTGCCCGGGCGGAATGCTTATTTATAAGTTGGAGCCGAGAAGTTACAAGGATCTTCCTATGAGAATAGGCGAACTCGGACTCGTTCATCGTCACGAGAGATCGGGTCAGCTTCACGGACTTATGAGAGTTCGTTGCTTCACTCAGGACGACGCGCATATCTATATGACTCCCGAGCAGATCACGCCCGAAATCAAAGGCGTCGTAAGGCTTATCGACGAGGTTTACAGCCTTTTCGGATTTAAATATCACGTCGAACTTTCCACCCGTCCCGACAACAGTATCGGTTCCGACGAGGATTGGGAACACGCTACCGACGCTTTGAGAGAAGCTTTGGACGAACTTAAACTTCCTTATGTGGTGAACGAAGGCGACGGCGCGTTCTACGGACCGAAGATCGACTTCCACCTTACCGACTCTATCGGCAGAACGTGGCAGTGCGGTACCATTCAGCTCGACTTCCAGCTTCCGCAGAGATTTAACGCGGAATACGTCGGCGAGGACGGCGAAAAGCACCGCCCGATAATGATTCACAGAGTCGTATTCGGTTCTATCGAAAGATTTATCGGTATTTTGATCGAGCATTTCGAGGGTAAATTCCCGCTCTGGCTCGCTCCCGTTCAGGTTAAAATTATGGACGTTTCCGAGAAGAGCGAAGCTTACTGCAAAGAGGTTTACAAGAAGTTGTTCGACGCGGGTCTTCGTCCCGAGAACGATCTTCGTCCCGAGAAGATCGGCAAAAAGATCAGAGACGCGGAGCTTGAAAAGGTTCCTTATATGCTTGTCGTCGGCGAACAGGAAGCCGCGAACGGCGAAGTCGCTATCAGAAAGAGAGGCGCGGGCGATATAGGTAAAATGAAGCTCGAAGATTTCGTCGAACTTTGCAAAAAGCAGGTCGAAACCAAAGAAAAGTGGTAAGATCAAAGCGAGAGAAAATTTGCTTTGAAAATCGCAAAAGTCCCCGTATAAGTCGATTAAACGCGTAATTTTTATTTTTGATATATTAAATAAAACAGGCGGAAACCGTGAGGTTTCCGCCTGTTTTGTAGGTGGAGAATAGTTGTGTAAGATGGCGGGCGATCGATGATCGCCCCTACTGGTTGTTTTGCTAAATTGTAGGGGCGATTAGTAATCTCTCGCCTGCGGGTGGTTTGTTTTTTTTAGAAAATATAAAAAGAATTTGCGATTTATGCAAATTTTCTTGCTTGCCCCTCATCAGTCGCTAAATGCCAAGCGAAAGAAATGTATGTACGGTTTGGCGAATTAGCCGCATAAATTTTTGAATTATACTAACCTGTGGGAACACTTTGCCCTAAACGACTACTATGCTGCCAAACTCCTTAGACCTTAAAGTCATATTTTTTGATGATTTTTGTGGAAGGCGAACGCAATTGTATACACATACTATAAGCGAGCATTTCGCAAAAAGCGCGAAAAAGATGGCTTTAAGGCGTACTTACATTTCTTTTGATTGGCATTATCAGCTTCCCCCGAATTACGCTGTTCTTCGAAAAATTCGGTGAAATGGGGAAGCCGTTTTTTGTCTTCTTTTTTCGGTAAAGCAGACGGGGAGAGATGAGGACAGATTGATAATCAATTTAAAAACTACCCCTCAGTCAACTTCGTTGACGGCTCCCCTGACAAGTGGAGCTGACTTTTTTCTATTTTCAAGCTTATCTGTTGCCCCTCATCAGTCGCTACGCGACAGCTTCCCCCCGAATGGCTTTGTTCTTTGAAATATTCGGTGAAATGGGGAAGCCGTAAATGGATGATAATCGACTTATAGGCTGACTTTTTGCTTATATTCTTTTTGTTTTGTCCTCTTCCGTCGGCGGTCGCCGACACCTTCTCCAAAGGGAGAAGGCAAGAACAAGGATTGAAAAAACAGTATAGAAAAGCGGGCGATCGATGATCGCCCGCTTGTGCTTTTGAATTTGTTGCGGGCAGATTAGATTGCTGCTCGACGGTAGTTGCCTTTGTTTCTTAGTAAAGTTTGATTTTTTCTTCGACATAGGAAGCAAGTTCGCTTATCGGAAGACGAATTTGTTCCATCGTGTCTCTGTCTCTCACCGTTACCGTTCCGTTTTCGAGCGTGTCGAAATCGATCGTTACGCAGTACGGAGTTCCGATTTCGTCCTGACGACGATATCTTTTGCCGATAGAACCGGCGTCGTCGTAAGTACACATAAAGTGACGGGCAAGCTCGTTGTAAACCTCTTTCGCTTTCGGTCCGAGTTCCTTTTTCTGCAAGGGAAGAACCGCGACTTTATAAGCGGCAAGGGCGGGGTGGAAGTGCATAACCACTCTCGTTTCGCCGTCGTCGAGTTTTTCCTCGTCGTAAGCTTCGGATAAAACGGCAAGCATAAGTCTGTCCGCGCCGATAGAATATTCGACGACGAACGGAATGTATTTTTCGCCCGAGATCGGGTCGACGTAAAGCATGCTCTTGCCCGAATATTCCTGATGACGGGAAAGGTCGTAATTCGTTCTGTTGTGAATACCGTTGAGTTCCGACCAGCCGATGGGGAAGAGGTACTGTATGTCGCAGGCGCATTTTGCGTAGTGCGCGAGTTTTTCGTGATCCTTAAATCTTAAATGTTCGGGAGCAAAATTAAGCGAAACAAGGAAATCGAAAGCCGCTTTTTTGAATTTTTCGTAGTATTCGATATCCGTTCCTTCCTTGCAGAACCACTGATGTTCCATCTGCTCGAACTCGATTGTTCTGAAAATGAAGTTTCCGGGCGTAATCTCGTTTCTGAACGCTTTACCTATCTGAGCTATTCCGAAAGGAACTTTCGCTCTCGTGGAACGCTGAACGTTCTGGAAGTTGACGAATTCGCCCTGCGCCGTTTCGGGACGAAGGTAAATCTTGTTCTGACTGTCTTCGGTAACGCCTCTCGAAGTTTCGAACATAAGGTTGAAGTTTCTTATGGGCGTCCAGTTGAATTTGCCGCATATAGGGCATTTAATCTGATGTTCGTCGATATAGGCTTGCATTTCGTCCTGAGTCATCGCGTCTACGTCTACGGTACCTTTGGAGTAGTTTTCGATAAGGTTATCGGCGCGCTGACGGTTTCTGCATTCCTTGCAGTCCATTTTCGGGTCGGAGAAACTCGCGGTGTGTCCCGAAGCTTCCCATACTCTGCTGTTCATTAAAATAGCGGCGTCAACGCCGTAAGAATTTTCGCTTTCCTGAACGAATTTCTTCCACCAGGCGCGTTTGATGTTGTTCTTTATTTCAACGCCGACGGGACCGTAATCCCAGGTGTTGCCCATTCCGCCGTAAATATCGCTTCCGGGGAAAATAATTCCTCTCGCTTTGCATAAGTTTACGAGCTTTTCCATCGTAACGGCTCTTTTTTCTTCCATAGTTTTTACCTCTTTAAACCGCGGCGGTCAATTTCGGATAATCATAGTCCGAATTCCGCCATAATACCCATTTATTTTATGCTAATCGGGCGGTAAAGTCAAGCGGATTGAACAAAAAGTAACGATTTAACGAAAATCCGGCTTAAACCCGTTCAAAACGCTTTTAAAATTTCGGATATTGTGGTAAAATCAAATCACTTAAAATAAAATCTGTTTTAAATTTACGGAGAGAAAAAATGGAAGCGAAAAATTTTATCGAGGAGATTATCAACGGCGAACTCGAAAGCGGTAAGGTTACTACCGTACATACGAGATTTCCGCCCGAACCGAACGGATATCTGCATATAGGTCACGCAAAATCTTTGTGTCTTAACTTCGGTACGGCGCAGAAATACGACGGACTTTGCAATCTGTTTTTCGACGATACCAACCCGTCCAAGGAAAAAACCGAATACGTCGACGCGATAAAAGCCGATATCGAATGGCTCGGATTTAAGTGGTACGAAATCCATTACGCGTCCGATTTTTTCGACGTTATTTACGAAAAAGCCGTTAAGCTCATCAAAGACGGCAAGGCGTTCGTGTGCGATCTTTCCGCAGACGAGATAAGCAAAACGAGAGGCACGCTCACCGAACCCGGCACCGAAAGCCCGTACAGAAACAGAACAATCGAAGAAAACCTCGAACTTTTCGAAGGGATGAGAGCGGGCAAGTTTGCAGACGGCGAAAAGGTTTTAAGAGCCAAAATCGATATGGCTTCGCCTAATATCAATATGCGCGACCCCGTTATTTACAGAGTGCTTCGGGCAACTCACCACAGAACGGGCGACAAATGGTGTATTTATCCCATGTACGATTTCGCGCACCCTATATGCGACTCCATGCAAGGAGTAACTCACTCTCTTTGCACGCTCGAATTCGAGGATCATCGTCCGCTTTATAACTGGGTCGTGGAAAACACGGGCGTAGAGCATAAACCGAGACAGATAGAATTCGCAAGGCTCAATATCACGAACACCGTGATGAGCAAGAGGTATCTCAAAAAACTCGTCGAGGATAAAGCCGTTACGGGTTGGGACGACCCGAGAATGCCTACTCTTACGGGACTTCGGGCGAGAGGCGTTCCCGCGGAAGCGCTCAAAAATTTCTGCGAAGCGATAGGCGTATGCAAAGCCAATTCCGAAATCGAAGTGACTTATTTCGAGCATTTCATAAGGGATTATCTCAATCAGCACGCCGAAAGAGCCATGGCTGTTTTCGAACCGATAAAGGTGACTATTTCCAACTTCCCCGATAAATCGGAAGAGGAAAATTTCGACATAAATCCCAACGACGAGAGCGCGGGAACGAGAAAGATAACTATCTCGAAGCATATTTATATCGACTCCGAAGACTTCGCGCTCGTTCCGCCGCCGAAATATTTCCGTCTTAAAAAAGACGGGTATGTAAGGCTCAAAAACGCGTATATTATCAAGTGCGACGACGTAATATTAAACGAGGACGGAAGCGTCAAGGAACTTATTTGTTCTTACGTTCCCGAATCGAGAAGCGGAAACGATACGAGCGGCATAAAAGTCAAGGGCGTTATTCACTGGGTGGACGCGGACACGGCGGTAGACTGCGAGATCAGAAAATACGATTATCTTCTTAAAGACGCCGATTACCCCGGGCAGGATTTCTCCGAGAGAATGAATTACGACAGCGTGCATGTTTTCCGCGGCAAAGCCGAGCCTTACCTTAAAGAAGTCAAAGACGGAACGTCTTTCCAGCTTATGAGAAAGGGTTACTACAAAAAACTCGACGAAAACGGCAAGCTCGTTTTGTCCGAGATTGTTTCGCTTAAAGACGGTTATAAGCCGCAGAACTGAAAATATAGCGTGATTTTCGGTCGTCAGGCGTTTAAAAATCGGCTTACGGCGGCGGTTTTGCCCGATAAAAATGAAAAATTATCGGCTAATTCGGCACAAAAAACCGAAATTGTATTGACAAGTTCGAAATTATCTATTATAATAGAGTCGTTATAGGTGGGTTTTACGATCGCCCGTAACATAAGGATAGGAGTGGAAACATGTACTTTATTGTCGACGCGCTTTTAATAGGAATATTCCTGCTTGCGGTCTGGACCAGCATAAAGCACGGATTTACCGGACATTTCGTTTTCGGAATCGTAAGGACGGTTATCGGTATTGCTGCCGGATTCGGACTCGCGTTCGGCGTTTATATGCTTATGAAGCATTTTTCGTGGATAGAGTATATGGCGAACGGAGTCGTGAATTTCTTCGGCGAACTTTCGACAAGCTTCATTCCGAATGACCTTTACAGAATGGTTATGGGCATTATCGCTTTCCTTCCGTTCGGCGTTTTGTTCTTTATCGTCGGTTATCTTGTCGGCGTTAAGCTTATCTGCGGGCTTATCAAACTCATTTGTATGCCCATAAAGCTTTTAAGAACCAAAACGAAGGTTTTCAGAATTATCGATAACGTTGTCGGAACGATTTTAAACCTTGCGCTTTACAGCGTTCTGATTTTCGCGATTTTCGGTTTCGTGTACGTTTTCAATTACGACAATAACGACGTTCCGCAAGCCGAAGTTTCCACAATAGCAATCGCAACACCCGACGAGGGCGAAGACCCGAAAATTCTCGCGCGCACGATCAATAACATCACGACGCCGCTCCTCGGCGGACTTCACGAAAGCTTTTCCGCCGCGCCGATAGGGCATATCTTTTACGAGCATAACCCTGTTTTCTGGTTCAAAAATCCCGATACGGGCGAAGGGTTTTATGCGATGATACACAAGATGCTTATTGATAAAAAGTGATTTAAAAAAAGTTGCCGCGTATTTCGTTTTTCGAAAAACGCGGTTTTTTATTAAAAAAATTCAAGAGGAGAAAATTATGGCAATACAAAGAACGCTTTGCGTAATGCTCGATATGTCGAGAGACGGAGTTATGAACGTCGAGGAAGTTAAACGCTTTGCAAAACTTATCAAAAAAGCGGGTTACAACGCTTTGGGATTATATATAGAGGATATTTACGAAATCGAGGGCGAACCCTATTTCGGACATCTTCGCGGAAGATATTCCAAAGCCGAGCTTAAAGAAATCAACGATTTTTGCAAAAGTATCGGAATGACGGCGATCCCGTTTATTCAGACGCTTGCGCATCTCGAAGGTATTTTCAAATGGGGCGTATACAGCGATATAAACGATATCGCGAATATTTTGCTTGTAGGCGAAGACAAAACTTATGCGCTTATCGAAAAAATGTTTTCCACGCTCCGTCAGTGCTTCGACACCGATAAAATCAATATCGGCATGGACGAAGCTCCTATGATGGGCAGGGGCAAATACCTCGATAAACACGGTTATCCCGAAAACGTGCAGAACCTTTTGTACGAACACCTCGTTAAGGTGAGCGAAATCGCGGCGAAATACGGGTTTAACCCGACGATGTGGTCGGATCTCATTATGCACATGGCGGAAAAGGGCGAAAAGTGCAAGGTTCCCGAAAACGTTACGCTTTGCTACTGGGATTATTATCACGATTCCAAAAAGCATTACGACGGCAATCTCAAAAAGCATTTTGCCGTTACCGATAAAGTTTCTTTTGCGGGCGGAGCCTGGGCATGGACGGGATTTGCGCCGATGAACAGATTTTCGTTCACGACGATGAAGTACGCGATGCAGTGCTGCCGCGAGCGCGACGTTAAAGACGTTACGATTACCGTTTGGGGCGACGACGGGCGCGATTGCTCGTGTTTTGCAATTCTTCCCGCGCTCTTTTACTGCGCGGAAAAATACCTTTATCAGACGAGCGACGGAAACATAAAGAAGAAATTCGCCGAAACTTACGGGATAAAGTGGGATACTTTCCTTACGCTCGATCTTCCCAACGAAATCAAGGACAGAGACAGTTGCAACAATCCGAGCCGTTGGGGTTTCTATAACGATCCGCTTTTCGGCAGATTTGATTATCATATCGAAATCGGCGACGGAGAACAGTATAAGAGCTACGCTTTAAAGCTTAAACACGCGGCGAAAAACGCAGGCGAATTCGGATATCTTTTCGATAACTTATCCGACCTTTGCAAAGTTCTGGAACTTAAATACGATCTCGGCGTGAGAACCCGTAAGGCTTACCTCGATAAAGATAAAAAAGAGCTTACGCGTATAGCGAACGAGGTTTATCCCGAACTTATAAAGAGATTAAAGAAGTTTATCGCAAGTTTCAAGGCTAAGTGGAACAAGGAAAACAAAGCGTTCGGTTTGGAGCTTCACGAAATGCGCCTCGGCGGACTTTTGTTAAGACTTGAAAGTTGCAGAGAAGTTATTCTCGATTATCTCGGCGGTAAAATCGACAAAATCGAGGAACTCGAAGCGCCCGTTCTGCCGTTTATCGAAGGTCTCGGAAAGACTGCGAAGTTGTGTTGTCAATGTCATATTCAGACGGTTACGGTTGCGAATATGAATTTGTAATGGTTATGATTTAATATGTATAAATAGCTGACGAAAGGTTGCAGATCTGTCTTTTTCGGATAGATTTGCAACCTTTTTTGCTGTAAAAAATTAAAACGGTTTTTTCGATTGGGAGGGTAAGATATCGGGTAAATTCGGATGCTGACGAGTAGCGGCTTATGATGAGCGGGGTAATTTTTTTTTTGACAACGCAAATAATAAAGCGAACTGCTTACCCCTCATCCGTCGGCTTCGCCGCCACCTTCGCCCCCTTTTATGTGTCGGGACATTTTCGTGTGAATTCTAAGGGCGAAGGCTTTTTCTTATGTTTAATTATTTCTGACTGTATAAAAGAATTCTTATGCGAAATTTGTTTTGTAAGATAAAAGAAAACTCCATGCGGAATTTGCCGTTTTCATAAATGGGAGACCCTATTCAACGACCCGATGCGTTCCGCATCAAAACTGACGTTTTTGTTTTGCATTCTGCAAAACGGTCGTTTTATGAATAACTGCGGCATAAATTCCTTGCAAGCAAAATTTATGCCTTGTCATTGGCGGCAAGATTCGCTGACGCGAATGCGAACGACGACAAACTACGTTTGTCGCGTAGATCCGCTCAGGAACTACAAAAAAGACACCTTATGTTATCTGAATATGCGGAATTTGCCGTTTCCCGCAAGCGGGAACCTAAGGCAACTTCCTGATTTTTTTGCTAAAAATGCGGAATTTGCCGTTTCCCATAGTCAAAGACTATGGGAACCCTCGGCAAGATTCGCTGACGCGAATGCGAACGACGGCAAACTTCGTTTGCCGCGTGGATTCCGCTCAGGAACTTTAATATAAAAATACAGCACCGAAAATCGGTGCTGTATTTTTATATGGTAGCCCCATGCGGAATCGAACCGCAGATTCTGCCGTGAGAGGGCAGCGTCTTAACCGCTTGACCATGAGGCCGTCTGTCTTTTTAACTACCTTTTCTCAAAGTTAGCTATGTTATGATAACATATTTTTTTTATTATTGCAACTGTTTGCCCGCCTTTCCCGAAAAAAACAAAATAATTTTTTTTAAAAATCGTTCCCAAAGGTCTTGATTATTTCGAATTCCCGATTATACTGGCGCCAAAATAAATTGCTTCGGGGGTGATCGAGAAATGAATAGGGACTGTTAAATCATTACCTTTATTCAAAAAATATGGACGAGAAAACAAGACGGAAAATAGAAAAAGCGTTGGTTAAACGCGCAATAGGCTACGATACGCAGGAAACGATAGAAGAATTTTCCGAATCCGAGGACACGTTGCGGCTTACCAAACGTAAGGTGACGACGAAATCCGTTCCGCCCGATATTTCCGCGGCTAAGCTCCTTTTCGATATGGGCGTCGGAGAGGAGGATATTTCAAACGTTTCCGATGCCGATCTGGAAGAAGAAAAAAACAGACTATTAAAATTATTGGAGGAAAACAATAAAAAATGAAAATTACGAAATGTAATTGCGCAATCAAGTGCGACGCGGACGGTTGCGACCGTCTCGCCGAAAAAGAGATTTCTTTTAACAGCGTTTCTGCCGATTTAAGGCTTTGCCCCGTTTGCTACGAAACTCTTTGCCGTGAACTTTCTAAAACAAAACTTATAAGCGGGAGAGAACGCAAATGAAAACAGCCGAAAAACTTAAAAAAGCGGCGAAAAGCGAAAAAGATAAGTTTTACGAAGAACTGCTCGCCGATATCTTTGCCGATTTCCGCAAAAGGCAGGAAGAAAGGAGAACGCTCGAACGGCAATGGCAACTCGACCTCGAATATCTGCACGGAAATCAGTACTGCGAAATTACGCCGCGCGGCGAAGTGGAAGAGGAAGAAAAAAGCTTTTATTGGCAGAACAGAAGCGTTTTCAATCATATCGCCCCGATAATCGATTCGAGAGTGGCGAGGCTCACGAGGGTTAAGCCCGTTCTGAGCGTGCGCGCCGCGGGAGCGGAAGAAAGCGACGTTAAAAACGCAAAACTTGCGACCGAACTTTTGAATTCCGCATACAACAGACTTAACCTCGGCGACGTGATTTCCAAAACTACCGGTTGGAGCGAGTCCTGCGGGACTGGTTTTTATTTTATCGGTTGGGATCCCGACGCGGGGAAACTGCTCGGGAAAGCGGACGGAAAAGACGTTTACGAAGGCGATATCGCGATAGAGTCCGTTTCGCCGTTCGAAATTTATCCCGATTCGCTTTGCTTCGAGACGATAGAGGAGTGCGAAAGCCTTATCAGGGCGCGGGCGGTGAAAGCGGCGGACGTACAGAGAATGTACGGCGTTACCGTGGACGGCGGAGACGTAGACGCTTACGGTTCGCTTGTGGGAGTCGCGCAGAAAACCGTCGTTCACGACAGCGTTCTCGTACTCGAAAAATACGAGCGTCCGACTAAGGATTTCCCGAACGGAAGACTTATCGTCGCGTGCGAAAAATCTATTCTTTACGTCGGCGAACTGCCGTATATCAACGGTGTGGAGGGGAGAAGAACGTTTCCTTTCGTGAAACAGAATTCCATAGACAAGTCGGGATGTTTTTTCGGTACGTCTATGGTGGACAGACTTATCCCCGTTCAGAAAGCCTATAACGCCGTAAAAAACCGTAAACAGGAATTTTTAAACAGGCTTACGATGGGCGTGGTTGCGGTCGAGGACGGGTCGGTCGATACCGACGAGCTTGCCGAAGAAGGACTTTCGCCCGGAAAAATCATCGTTTACAGACAAGGTTCCACGCCGCCCTCGCTTATGGGTATGGGCGCGATACCGTCCGATTTAAGCCGCGAAGAGGAAAGACTTTTAAACGAATTCATTCTTTTGAGCGGCGTAAGCGAATTTTCGCGTTCGACGGACGTTGCGGCGGGTACTTCCGGCGTTGCGTTGCAGCTTCTTATCGATCAGGAGGACGCAAGACTTAATTCCGTGACGGAAAACGTCCGCGGGGCGGTTAAGGAATTTGCGAAGCATATAATAAGGCTTTTCAAGCAATTCGCTTCGTCGACAAGACTGCTTCGGACGGCGGGAGAACACGGAAAGGTGGAACTTTACTACTTCAATTCGTCCGACCTCGGTTCGGACGACGTGGTGTTCGATACCGAAAGCGAACTCGCTTTCACTCCCGCACAGAAAAAGAGCGCGGTTTACGAGCTTTTAAATACGGGTCTTTTGTCGGACGAGAGCGGAAAAATTTCCGAAAGAACGAAAGCGAAAGTGCTGGAAATTCTCGGGTTCGGCTCGATAGACAACACGCTCGATATAGAAAGCCTGCATTTGAACAAAGCCGCGGAAGAGAATATTTCGGGGTTTAAGGAAAGCGTAGACGTGGACGATTACGACGATCACAAACTGCACATAGCCGAGCATACGAGGTTTTTACTTTCTTCGGAAAGCGAGGCGTTGAGAAAAGACGAACGCAGAAAGAAAAACGCGCTCGAACATTTAAGATTACACAAGGCAGCCCTCAAAGCGGAAGAAACCGCAGGGGCGGAAATCGATAATTAAAGGAGAAACGGGAATATGGAGCGAACGGATATTAAACAAATCGAAAATGAACAAACGGAAATTGCGGCGCATACCGCGGAGGCGGATTTAAGCAAGGGCGCGGCGGCAACGGAAGTCTCGTTGGGAAAATTTAAGGACGTAAACTCGCTTCTTAGGGCGTACGAGAACCTTGAATCCGAATTTACCAGACGCAGCAGAAGGCTCAGGGAACTCGAAGGGGAAATGCTTAAACGACAAGAAGAAATAACGCGGCGCGGCGCTTCTTCCGCAAGCGAAAAGCATTTCGGGGACGGAATACCGACGACGGTCGGGATTTCCGAAAACACGGATAAGGCGGATAACGACGAATTGTCCGCCTTAGGCAACGAAAAATCGGCGGAAACAGAGCGCGCGGCGGAGGGGGAAAACGCCGTACCGCCTGCAAACGCCGATAAAAAATCGACAGACGATAAACCCGGCGAAAAGAAAACGTCCGAAAACGACAAGTCCGCGGAAGATAAAAAAATCGCGGACGACAAATCCGCGATCGACGACAAGTCCGCAGGCGGCAATAAGCCTGCGGACGATGCGGAAGAGATCGTTCAGGCGTATCTTTTAAGCGTTCTGAAAAGCAGACCGGGTTTTTCGCCGACGCTTGGGACGGCGGTTACCGCTCCGCCGAGAAGACCGAGGTCGTTCGAAGAAGCGGGAAAAATGATAAAAACCGACCTCGATAATTAACTATATATATTAAAAACAAATTCGGAGGATATATTTTATGGTAACAATTAGCAGCGCGGACAAAGCGCTTAAAACACTCTATCTCGACGTGGTTGCCGAGCAACTCAACACGGAAATCAATCCTTTCCTTGCTAAAATCAAGCAGACTACGTCCGACGTTTGGGGCAAAGAAGTAAGAAAACTCGCTCAGTACGGCGTAAACGGCGGTATCGGCGCGGGTACCGAGGACGGGGATTTGCCCGTATCGGCGGGAAACAACTACGAACAGCTCGTCTGCACGCTTAAAAACCTTTACGGAACTATCGAAATTTCCGACAAGGCTATAAGAGCTTCCGCATCCGACGCAGGCGCGTTCGTAAACCTTCTGAACGCCGAAATGGAAGGACTTGTCAAGTCTTCCGCGCTCAACATGGGCAGAATGCTTTTCGGCGACGGTACGGGCGTTATCGCAAAGGTTGCGTCCGTAGACGGAAACAAGGTCACCTGCGACGACGTAAAATCGGTCGTCGTCGGTATGGTAATCGATTTCTACGGTTCGAACGGAACAAAGCTTACTTTGGGAGCAAGAAGAGTTAAAGACGTCGACAAAACAAATAAAATCGTCACAGTCGACGGCGCGGAAATCGCTTCCAAGGATCTTCCCGCAAATTCCTTAGTCACCGTTCAGGGATCTTATAATCAGGAAATTACGGGACTTAAAGCTATTTTCGCTTCCACCGGTTCGATTTACGGTCTCGACAGAAGCAAAAACTCCTGGCTTGTTCCTTATATGGAGTCGAGCGTCGGCGATATTTCGGAAACCGCTATTCAGAAAGCGATCGACTACGTCGATGAAAACGCGGGCAGCAAAATCAACTTCATTATCTGTTCTTCGGGCGTAAAGAGGGCGTTCATGAAACACCTTTCCACTTACAAGAGAAATCTCGACGTGGAAGAGCTTAAAGGAGGCTTCAAAGCTCTTACCTATAACGGTATTCCCGTCGTTTCGGACAGATTCTGCCCGAGCGGTACTATGTATCTTCTCAACACCGACGACTTCGCTCTTCATCAGCTTTGCGACTGGCAGTGGCTCGAAGGCGATGACGGAAAGGTTATCAAGCAGGTCGCGGGCAAGGCTACTTACACCGCAACGCTCGTCAAGTACGCCGAGCTTATCTGCTCCCGTCCTTGCGGTCAGGCAATGCTTTCGGGTATCACCGAGGCGTAAAACCGCGTAAAAAAGTTGCGGCGAATAAACGGCATAAGTTGCCGTATAAGTCGATTAACGCACGTTTTTAAATAAAAACACGGGGTGCGCCGCCCGATAAAAAGTTTTATCGGGCGGCGCAGTCTCGTTAAAAAATAAGGAGGACGATAAATGACTATAAAAGAAGTTATTGTCGACGCGGCTAAAATTCTGGACGAAACCGCATTTATATCGGCTCTCGCCGACGAAAGCGCGACTTTGACCGACGAGAACGCGAATAAAAAGAATACGCTTTTAAAATGCTTCAACGACGTGCTTTTCGAGATAGCGACAGAGTATTATCCGCTCGTTAAAGAGGAGTCGTTCGACGCGGGAAAGATCTTGTTCTCGGCGTTTTCGAAAACTCCGCTCAAAGTAAGGAGCGTTTTTTCGGGCGGGGAAAACGTGGGTTTCGCGCTCGGAACGGATTATATCGTAACCGAAAAACAGGCGGGAAAAGTAAGCGTCGTATACGAATACGTTCCCGAGGAGAAAACGGAAAGCGACTCGTTCGATTACGAAAAAACGCCTTACGGGAAAACGGTGTTCTGTTACGGAGTTGCAGCCGAATATTGCCTTATAACGGGCAGATTTTCGGAAGCGGCGAACTGGGAAAGCAGGTTTAAAAACGCATTGACTGCGGTTGCCGTTCCGAGAAAAAGAACGAAAAAAATCACGACGAGCAAGGTGTGGAAATGACGAGAAGAAGAACGAAAATAACTGCGCCTAAGGAAATTACCGTTACTTTCAATCCGATAAAAGGGTTTAACGATACCGTTTCGCCCGAGGCGGGAGGGTATGCTTACGCTCAGTCTTTGCAAAACTTTATCGTTTCGGACGGTACGCTCGTTCCCGGGGAGGGCGTGGATCTGCTCACGCAATACGTCGTTCCCGACGAGCCGTTCCTGTTTAAAAGACTGTATCTTTTCAAAGGCTTCAAGGATGACGGAAGCGCGGATAACAGACTGATTTTTTACGGCACGGACAAATATTTGCGCGAATGCCCGTTAGACGGCGGAACGTTTACGAAAATTACGTCCGTGACCTTCGATGCTCCGCCCGTGGGGCTTATGTACAATTACAACGGGAAAAACGTAATGATTTTCTCCAAATCGGGCGGAGGAATATGTATTTACGACGGAACGACGATGAGTATCGTTCCCGAAGCTCCGGAAATAACGTCGATGTGCCTGCATTACGAAAGACTTTTCGTAACCACGGGCGGAAACGACAACGCGCTCTGGTTTTCGGACGATTTTAATCCTTCGAACTGGAACGTATCGTTGAGCGAGGCGGGATTTATCGATATGAACGATTTCAGAGGCGATCTCATCAAGGTCGTAAGTTTCGGCGATTATCTTTACGTTTTCAGAACTTTCGGGATCACGAGAGTTTCGGCTTACACCGATCAGAGACAGTTTTCCGCAAGCAATCTTTTCGTGTGTTCGGGAAAGATTTTCGCCGATTCGATAGTCGTTTGCGGAGACTGTATGTTGTTTACCGCCACGGACGGAATGTATCGTTTCGACGGAATAACGACTCAGAGAATTTCCGACGGTTTCGACAAGCGGTTCGATTACGAGTATCAATATTACAAAGGCGTGTATTTCAACGGCTACGCCTATATCAGGATAAACGCGACGATAGACAATTTAAAACATATTCAGCTTTTGCGGCTTAACCCGAAAACGCTCGAAACGTCTATCATAAGAGGCGCGGTGCTGTCGGATATGGCGGTTGTGGACGTGGACGGAAATTACAAGCTTTACGGGTTGGAACAGCTTTATCACAGAGTGTGCGCCATAAATCCTTCCAATCATCTCGTTCTCGGAATGCCGATGAAAATGGTTTGGGAAAACGGAGACAGCGATTTCGGCGTTCCGACTTTGAAGACCCTAAAAAAACTTACTTTTTACAGTAAAGCCGCGGTGAAAGTGACCGTTACGGCGGACGGGAAATCGCACGTTTACAACGTGAGCGGCGGCGACGACCCTACCGTTTTAAAACCGAACGTAAAAGCTTATAAATTCAGACTTCGGTTCGACGCGACCGATCAGAACACGCTTATCGCTTCGCCGAAGCTTACTTTGGAGTACTACGCATGAACGAATTAAAGAAAGAAAACAAAGCAATTTATCCCGGCGCGGAAAATCGCGCGGAAAACCGCGCGGGGACAAGCTACGGGCGGATTGCTTACGATAAAGCTTCGGAAAACGAAAAGAGAATATCCGTTAAAAACAAATCGGAAAGAATAAACGAGATCCGTTCGATCGAGGAGGTCGAATCGGTGACAGAGCTGAAAGGCGATACGATGGAAAAGGCGGTAAAATTCGAGGCTTCGGGCGATATAATCGAAGCGGAAATTACGATCACCTGCAATTATTATTGCACGATTTCCGTTTATCTGAACGACAAACTCATAGGAACGGCGGACAAGACCGCGGAAAATCATTGCGTTTTCGACGAGAGGAGCAAAGACGGCGAAAACGTTCTCTGCGTCGTTGCGGAGGGCGCGGATTCCGGCAGCGTTATCAAAATCGTCATAAGCGGGAAGGTGAAGAAAATTTCGGAGCCGCAGGAGATAAGATATTTCGGAAAGGATTGTTACGCCGTCAAACAGGACGACAGAATAACGATTTTCCGTTACAACGGGGATACTTTCGAAAAAGTATATTCTTTAAGCGGATTGAAAGCCTCGTGCGCGTGTTTTTATAAGGATAAAGCCCAGTTTTACGTCGGGGGTAAGTTTTATTCGGGGCGTACCGTGCTTTATTCCGTGGAGTGGGACGGGCTGTCGATAGGTTGTATGGACGAGTCTATCGATTACGGTTGCGCGACGGTAAACTACAATTCAATCGGTTTGTACCTTTATTACGTCGTCGGCGGCTCGCTTTGTTTTGCTTATCTTAACGACAACGGTTATATGGTACCCGGCGGAGTAATTCGCAAAGGCGTGAAAGAAGCGGAATTTTTTTCCTGCGAGCAGGGCGAAAAGGTTATTTTAAAGGATATTTACGACAGATATATCGTTTGCAAGGTTTACGGGGCGATGATCAAGGATCAGGTAAATCTCGGAAAAGTCTGTCGCCCGCACATACCGTACGGAAATATGACTTCGGTTATTTGCAAAAACGGCGACGACTCCTCGGAAAGCGGTTGCTATTCGATAGATATTACCGGTAATAAATTGAGGGTCGGCAAGCCTTTCAAAGACCGTTATCCCGTCACCGTGACGGACACGTCGGTTGTCGGAACGGAAAACGGCGAACCGATAATTCTCGAAGAACTCAAATAATAAATATTTCGGAGGAAAATATGATAAAAAAAGAATATTTCAACAGAATTTACATGCCCGAAGAGGACAGCGATAAAAAATATCGGAAAGATTTCGAAAAAGCCGTGAACGATTATGCGAACGGAAAGAAAAAGACCGACACAGGCGCGGGTTCGGGCGTAAACGACAACGCAAACACCGAAACGGAAGCGAAAACAAAGCTCAAAAACGAGCTTAACGACCTTAAATCGGACTATGAAAAGAAAACCGAGCGCACGTTCGGCGGCGTTACGATAAAAGATTACGAACCCGAAAAGTTCGAAGGGAAAACCGACGAGGAAATCCGCGACGACGCCGAAAATAAATATGTTCCCGCGGCGGAACGCGAAAAGGAAACCCTTTATATAAAGAAACAAAACGCCATCGATAAACTCGCTTCGGGCATAGGCGACGCCGAGCGCGAAAAAAATCAGAAGATCGATAAGCTCGAAAGCGATTATGCGGACGATTTCGAAAATATCAAAAATTCCGCGGTCAAAAGAGGTCTCGGAAGATCTTCTATTTTGGACGGACAGCTCGAAAGCCTTGCGGAAGGTCTCGAAAGCGATAAAAACGAGGCTTACGACGCGGCGGAAAACAAAAAAGACAAAATAAGAAACAATATCGCGGGCGTCAGAGAAGAACTTTATAACGCGATAAAAAATCTCGACGACGAAACCGCCGAAAAAGTCAAATCCGAAGTCGATAAGCTCACAGCGGCTCGCGAAAAAGAACGCGAACAGACCGAGCAGAGAAATCAAAAGAAAAAAGAGGCTTACGACAAACAGGTTGCGGAAAGCGAAAAGAACGGCGTTAAATACGACGAAAAGCTTACCGACGAATACTCGGCTTATTACGGCGAAAAGTTCAAAAAGCTTTTTACTTATTATAAGAAAATGGGGGCAAAAGGCAAGGACGAGGTCGTAAAAGACAAGGATTTCATTGTCGACAATATCGACGAAGACGGCTATAATCTTCTGCTTAGTTACATGTGATTTCTGCTTGCGGTTTTCGGTTCTATTGTCAAAATGTGCGGCTATAAATCGATTATCGGCTATTTTTAAGGGTAAATAACAATAAAATATTCAAGTTTTAAGCGCGGCTCGAAGCAAAATGCTTCGAGCCGCGCGCTTTTTTATATTTAATCTGTTTTAAATTTTTTTGTCCGAAAACTTTTGCTTTTGTCCGAAAACTCTCGCTTCGAAAGGTTCGAAGTTCTCGGAGAATTTATCGGCGGTTTCGTAATTGCTTAAAATCGGCTCGAAGTTTTCTTTATCGAGAAATTCGGGCAGGGTGACCGCGCCTTTTTCGCCGAGGTTTATCGCGACGACGATTTTATCTCCGTCACCGTCGTTTTTGTCGCTTACGGACACTCTTTCGTAAACGAAACTGCCTTCGCTTTTCGTAAGATCTCTGAAAATTCCTCTTTTTATCGTCTCGCTCGAAGCGCGGAGTTTCAAAACCTCTCTGTAAAACGCGAAAATCGATTTTTCGGAAGAAACGTCTTTTGAGAGATTGATTTCGTCCGCCCGCGACGGCATTTTAAGCCAGGGCGTACCGCTCGTGAAGCCGTGAGCTTCGCCGTGTTTCGTCCAGGCGACGGGGCGGCGGGTGTTGTCTCTGCTGCCGTAATTTATTTCGGCGATAAGTTTTTCGCGAGGCTTTTTCCCCTCGTTTTCGCGGTAATAATTGATCGTTTCGATATCGTCGAAGCAGGAAATATCGTCGTAAAAGGAGTTCGCCGAACCGAATTCCTGCCCCTGATAAATAAACGGAACGCCTTTGAGAAGATAAATCATAGCCGCGTACGCCGTGGCGCATTCGTAGCGATATTCCCTGTCGTTTCCGAGTCTCGAAATAAAATAAGGCTGGTCGTGATTATCGGTAAACAAAATATACAAAAGGTCGTGGCGCATAGTGAAGTTCTGCCATTTGACGAGCGCGTTTCTTATATCGTCGTAGCGGTATGGCGCGGGCGTGTATTTGTCCGATCTTCCGAGACCCGTATGCTCGAACTGAAAGACAGATTTAAGTTCGTTGCGGTCTTTTCCGCAGATATCGCATATGCTTTTTTCGTCCGACTGACATTCGCCGACGGTGAAAATGTGCTTTACGTTTTCGCGCCCGAACAACTGCCTGATATATTCGTGAAGGCGAGGACCGTTAAGCATTTTATTTGCGGCGAAGTCCTTGGAAATGAAATCGAGAACGTCGCAACGGAACCCGTCCACGCCGAGATTTACCCAAAAATCGACAATATCGCAACATTCCTGCCTTACCTTCGGATTTTCCCAGTTCAGATCGGGTTGCTGAACGGCAAAAGAGTGAAGATAATATTCGTTCGTCGCTTCGTTATATTCCCACGCGCTCCCGCCGAAACACGCCGTCCAGTCTGTAAGCGGTTTGTCCGCCCATATATAGTAATCGTGATAGGGATTGTCTTTGGAAAGCCGCGCCTGTTTAAACCAGTAATGCTCGGACGACGTGTGATTTACGACGAGATCCATAATGATCTTAATTCCGTTTTCATGAAGTTCTTCCGCGAGGGATTTCCAGTCGTCCATCGTGCCGAATTCGTCCATAATATCGCGGTAATCGGAAATATCGTAACCGTTGTCGAAGTTCGGACTTTTATAGCACGGGCAAATCCACACGGCGTTCACGCCGAGCTTTTTAAGATAAGGAATTTTTTGTCTTATCCCGTTGAGATCGCCCGTTCCGTCGCCGTCGGAGTCGTAAAAACTGCGCGGATAAATCTGATAAACGATATAATCGAGAAAATCGTTTTGTTTTTCTTTCATAAGTTTTACCGCCTTGATAAGCCGCGATTTCCGCAGCTTAAAAATTCTGCCTTTATTATAATGGTTTTGAGCGAAAAAAATAGCGAAGATAATAAGTTTTTTTTTAGATATCTTATTAAGAATTAAAAAAATCGCGGCGGGCGTTCGTTTTTTCGGCTTTTCGGCGGCATAAAGCAATTTTTTTGCGAAGTTTGTTTTGTTTTTTGTCAAGTATCGGGCATAAGACGGCGTTTGATTTGTTTTCGGATAAGCGCGGCAAACGGAAAAAGCAAAAGCCGAAAAAATAAGATTTCAAAAAAACGCAATAAGTTTTCGGCTATCTTTCGGTTATATGTTAATGGTATAATCGGAAACGAAAATGATAAATCGGATTATAGTCCGATGAAAGGAGAAAATGTGACTGAAAGATTAAAACGTACTTTGATAATCGTTTTTTCGCTTATGGTTATGTTATGCGGAAGCGCGTCCGTTTACGGGCTGTCGGCAAAAGCCGAGCTTACCGCGCCTTCTAAGGAAGAGGCGAAAACCCTTGTTTCCGTTTACGAAAACGGACTCGGGGCGGGCATGGATCTCGTCTGGGGTTCGGAAAATACGGATCTCGGATATACGGATGCTTCCGACGCTGAAAACGACGGCAAAAACATCGCGGTGGATTGTACGAAGACCGCCAACACCGAGTTTTATATCGATTTCGGAAAGGAATACGATATCTACACGGGAAAGGGATTTTCGGACGAAACTTACGAGGATTTTTACAAAAAAAGCGCGATCGAATTCTGGATAAAGTTAAACGACGTTCCGGGAAGCTTTTTCAATATTTATCTTTTCCAGTCCCGTGGGGCGGAATTTTCGTCTTATCCCGCAAATCAGCGTTATATAAGAAGTAACGTACAATTAAAAGCTTACGTCGATACGACGATAACGGGCGCGTGGCAGTATGTTCAGGTGCCTTTTACGGCGTTCTCTTCGAGCGGCGAATACGTCAACGAAAACAACGTTAAAGTTAAAGATACGCCCGTAGACTTATCGAAAGTCTGCGCGATAGGTTTCGCGCATATGATGAACGACGCCAACACGAAAGTTACGCCGACCGTGCAGTACGACGATATGAAATTTGTTTACGGCAATATGGACGACGAAAATCTCGGCGTGACCGTTATCCCCGCAAAGGACTACGAGGAACGTAAAAAACAGGCTACGTTCACGACTATCGACATAAGAAGTCTCGCGACTTCCGGATACTACGGCGGAAGCGGTATCGGCTGGACAAATCAGGGCAGCGACAACGAGCTTACGGGCTTCGACCTTGTCGGCGAGCAGGAGTTTTTCGGCGTGCCGTTCGATATGATCGTTCAGGAAGAAAACAACAATAAATCGGTTATAGGTTTAAGAAGCGGTAAGGTGACGACGAGCAAACAGTTCCTCGAAAGCGTCACCATTCCCATAAATCTCACCGTGGACGGCTTGTATATCATTCATAACGCCGCCTGGGGTACGACGAAAAACATCGCGAAATACACCTGGGTATACGACGACGGAACGAGCGAAGCCGTGGATATAGCGATAGACAAGCATATTTACGAATGGTGGGGAAACGAAGAGTCGCCCGTAAATCCGATAATATGGAAAGGTACGACTCCCGAAGCTTCGAGTTTCGGAATGGGCATAAGCCTTAATATGTTCGCGTTCGTAAACCCCGAGCCGACAAAAAAAGTCAAAGAACTGAAATGCGAGATCACTTCCGACGTTGCGGCGTGTATGATAGTCGCGCTCACGGCGGCGGATTTCGGCGGCAAGGGAATGTTCATGGCGGAACGCGAAAATATCTATTCGCCCGATACGGACGACTGGTACGCTTACGAACTTGCCGACCTCGAAGCGATGATAGGAACTTCGCTCGACGTGTCCTATCTTCTCGATAAAACCGATCACGGAAAAGTCACCGCGAAAGGCGACGATTTCGTGTTTGCGGACGGAACGAAAGCCAATTTCTGGGGAGTGAACATAAACGCTTATTCTCTTTTCCAGACAAAAGAAAAGACGAGAACGCTCATAAACGCGGTCGCCGCGGGCGGTTACAATCTCATAAGAATTCTCGACTGGGATTCCTCGTTCTATTACCCGAATATTTTCGGCTATAACGGAAACAGCAAGGACGTTTCCGAAGAACAGCTCGATCAGTTCAATTATTTCTGGTCGCTGTGCAAAGAAAAGGGCATATATATAGATTTCGTCATGCTCGGCGGAAGATACTCTTCCAAAGACGTTACGGACGATAAACTCACCGACGACGAAGTCGCCGACATTTCGCAGGGCTTCAAAATGGAAGTTTATATCGACGAACGCCTTCAAGAGTCCACCAAAACGCTTTTGCAAAAGGTTATGGGCGAGATCAACCCGTACACGGGTACGAGGCTTTCCGAAGACCGCGTGCTTGCGATCGTTGAGGTCACAAACGAGTCCAACCTTATGACGATGTACGACGACAGCGCGGCTTATCAGTTCAAGTCCGAAAAATATAAGCTTATGGCGCAACAAAAATACGCCGCGTTTTTAACGAAAAAATATAATCCCGACGGAAGTCTGACCGTTAAAGAAACGGAAAACGCGATCAAAGCCGCGTGGAAAGAGGACGGCAAGACGGGTTTCGACAGCAGAAACGAAAGCCTGGCGGACGCTACGATTTTAATAGGCGGCGACTTTTTAACCGATAAATATTCGGCTAAGCGTTGCGCCGACGGTTTCGAATTCTTCTATACGCTTATGGAGAATTTTTACACCGATATGTACGAATGGGCGAAACAATCGGTTTCCGCGGGAGGACTCGGAATAGATTGCCCCATGGCGGGCGGAACGAACTTTTCGGGAGACGACCGTTCCGATCTGTTCCTTAACGCGCATTACGATTATATCGCGCGCCACACCTATCAGTCGCACCCGACGACGGGTACGGAATACCAGGCGGGAACGGCGGTTTCCAACGGGAACAGCACGCTCGGCGACGTCGGCGGAAACACTTTCGCCGCGGCGTCGTTCAGAAAGCTTATGGGTCTTCCTTATATCGTTACGGAATCGCTCATTGCCGAACCGAACATTCACAGCGCGGAATTCAATCTCATAGCTTCGGCTATTTATTCTTATCAGGGTTGGAGCCTTACCGCGTTCACTTATATGAACAAGGCTCTGGACAACAGAACCAATCAGATAACCAACTCGTTCATCATAATGGATCACCCGGGCAGATTTTCCACGATCACTTCCGCCTCGCTTTTGTATCACAGGGCGGAGATAACCAAAGCGGAAGTCGGGTATTACAGAGTGATCACCGTCGACGACGCGATGGATTATAAAAATCAGATTTTGGGTCTTCCCGAAGGTACTTACGTCGTCGGTAAAACGGGCGTGTACTTTGCCGATAAAGACGGAAACATTTTGTTCCAGAGCGGCGATTTCGATATCTCCGACGCTACGAGCGACGTCGATATCCTCGAAAAAATTCTGCACTCGCAACTTATCAGCGAGGGCGGGGAAATGATCTGGAACGAGGACGCACAGACTTTCACCGTGAACACGAAATCCACGCAGGGAGCCGTCGGCTATATCGGCGGACGGAATATCCTTTTAAACGACGTGGATATTAAAATCGACACGGCGTACGCTCAGGTTACGGTAAGCGCACTCGGCGCGGGCGAAAACGGAGTAAATCCCGAAATTTCTTCGGCGGATAAGCTTCTCGTAACGGCGGTGGGGCAGTCGAGAAACACCGGCGCGGAAATTTCTTCGGACGGAACGACGATAACCTCGCTCGGCACGGCTCCCATTCTCGTTCAGCCTATTCTCGGTAAGATAATTTTGAAAACTTACGACGATTTCGAGGTTTATATTTTAAACAGCTCGGGCGTGAGAGTGACGGACAGAACGGCTACCGTAGAAAAAGACGGCAACGGATTTACCGTGATCACCTTGAAAAAGGGCGACAACACGACTTATTACGAAATAGTAAGAACCAAAAAGTCGGACGCGAAAGTCGATTTCGGATCTTACCGCGATATCGGCGGCGAGTACGAAAACGCGATAGAAGCTATCAAAAACTATATGCCCGCAAAAACCGAAACGCTTTTCCTCACCGAGGAAGATACGGAAAAAGGCGATTTCGTGGGCGCGGTGGTAAACGCGTCCGGGCTTACGGGCGGCAAGAGAGCTTATGCGGACGCGAATTCCGCGCACTGGGCTTACGAGCAGTTCAAAACCGCGCGCGAATACGGACTTGTCGACGGCGTGCAGATAAAAGCTTACGACAAACTCACCTTTAAAGCGGCGTATTTCGCGCTTTACAAAGCCGTTAAGGCGAAAGGCATAACCGTGAACGAAAGCGAGTCCGTTTTGGCGGGCGCGGACGTGAGCGGTTGGAACGAAGCGGACAAGGCAATGCTCGCCGCGCTCCTTTCGGTGAATATTATAACCGCAGAGGATATTGCCGCGGTCAAGTCTAACGACGTCGTTATAAGAGGCGAGGCGGCGGAACTTATTTATAAGCTCACTTTGGCTGAAAACGCCGACGAGCCGACCGACTCTTCTTCCGGATCGGGTTCTTCGGGCGGTTGCAAGGGCTGCAAAGGCGAAGCGGGCGTCGGATCGGCGTCTCCGATAATTTTCTTCGCGGCGGCGGTTATTTTGGTAATTATCCGTAAGAAACGCTACAAAGCTTAAAAAGTTTTGTTCGGCGAAAATTTAACGACGGATTAAATAAAAAGTTTCCAAGGAGGGAAATATGAAAAAGAAAAGTTTATTATTGACTATTTTGTCGGTAATAGCAGCCGTGTCGCTGGCAATCCCTGTTTTTGCGGCGTTTGCCTCTTCCGACGATACGGAGGCTGATGTCGGGCAAAAAACGATCACCGTAGATATCTTCAACGGCAGTGAGGACGGCGTAGCGCTCACTAACGCGACTTTTGCCGACGATAACGGCACGAAAGTCGTATCGATCGCACCCACGGCTTGGGCAAGCTCGATGATTTTGCTTTCCGAGCCTATCGACCTCAACAAAGAGGGCGCGAAAATCTGCTTCGAGTTAAAGGCTACGGGCACTACGACTTGGGCGGACGTAAGAGGCGTTACGTATGCGTCCTGGTGGGACGAACCTGTTAAGCTTGCAGGCGAAAATATGGGCGGTCTCGACGGTTACGTCGTTAAAAGTTACGATCTTGCTCCGACGATGACCGAGGCTCAGCTTGCGAAATTCAAAGGACTTTCGCTTGCGACGAGCAGTTCGTTTTACGTAAAAAGAGTCTGGGCGGAATACCCGAATCCCGATTACGTAGAGCCGGGCGAGCCTTCCGCAGAAGGGACCTACGAGCTTGTTACCGATGAGGTGATCGCCGCTCAGGATTCCACCTGGCAGTACGTTGCCGTTATCCCTTCCGAATACGGCATAAAAGCGGGCGATAAAATCAAAATAACTTACAGCATAGTAAACGAGGTTCTCGAAACGGGAAAGGCGTTTGATATGTGGGTCGGCGATTCCAAAATATCCTTTAACGGCGAAACGCAGGAAAATTACGTTTTCACTCAGACCGGAACGTGGGAATACACGTTTAACGCCGCTTATTCGGGCGATATCAAATTCGGGCTCTGGAGTACGGTATTTTCGATTTCGTCCGCGGAACTTACCATAATCAAACACGAAGAAGTCAAAGTGACGGGTTACGACGTTTTCACGGGCGTAACCGAAGTCGGCGAACCCGCGCAGAACGCCGCGGGAACGGCGTGGACTGCGACTTATACCGCGGAAGTTTCTGGTAAAGCCGTAACCGACGGAACGGCGCTCGCTTTCGGAACGCTTGAAGACGGAACGTATTATATAATCGGCACGAACGCGAAAACTTCGACCCGCGCGACGATCGCTCAGACCGATATAACTCCCGCGCTTTTGGGCGGCGGAAAACTTACTTTCAAAGCCAAGTTCGATTTCGCTTCGGAAGAGGGAAGATACGTCAATCTCAGAATTTTCTACGAGTGCGGACAGTGGGGCGAAGCGGCTTTCGTCGAAGTGCCTTTAAGCGATTATGTCGCGGGCGAATGGAAAGATTATTCCGTCGCGCTTACAACTCTTAACGTCGGAATTTCCGCAAACAGCACGTTCGGCAATCCCGTGAACGGAAAGTGGTTCGATTGGACCAAGTTTGTCGGTATCGGTCTTGCGAGCGGTTCTTCGGGCGAAGGAGACAACGTAGTTTCCTTTGCGGACGTTAAAATAACGGACGTAAACGAAAAAACCATAAAAGGTATCGAAGCTGTCGGCGCGAAAACCGAGTATTCCTCGGGCGACGATTTCGATACGACGGGTATGACCGTAAACGTCGTTTTAGATGACGATACGAAAGTAGAAGTTAAAAATTACACGGTCGCTCCCGAAAAACTTGCCGCGGATACCGAAAAAGTTACGGTAAGTTGGAGCTATAACGGGAAAACTTACACAACGGATATAGCCGTTACCGTAACCGCGGAATTCGCTTCGATAAAAGTTAAAACCAATCCGACAAAAACCGCCTATAAATCGGGCGAAAAGTTCGATAAAGAAGGTATGGTCGTAGTTGCCGTAAAGGCGGACGAAACCGAAGTCGAAATAACCGATTACACTTATTATACGGGCGTTCTTTACAGCGGAACGACGACTGTGGAAATCGAATATCTCGGTCTTAAAACCGCGGTTTCGGTAACCGTTGCGGATTTCGATCATAGCCTTTCGCTCACCGAAAATGTTTTTGCGGCGGACGGCGCGCCGAGATACGGCTGGACGGCTCAGGTCGCTTCGGCTCAGCTCACTTCCAAGGCTAAATACGACGCCGCTTCCGAAGAGGATCGGGCGAAACTCATCGTAACGCCCGAGGACGACGTAAAAGGCTATTATATAACCGCAAAATTCGATTCTAACAACTACGCTACGAGAGTTTTCGAGTACGGCGTTGCCGATTACAGACTTTTAGACGTATACGACGAAGTCGATTATAACGGTACGATCTCGATAACTTACAGAACGAATTCGACTTTCGATAAAGCCGTAAACTTCGGTCTCGCAAACTTTATGGACTGGAACCTCGGTTACCATAACGCCGATATTTCCTCCTTTATCGTTTCCGACGGAGAATGGCACACATTGTATTTCGATATCGCGCTTTGCTTCGGCGAAATAGACGGTATGCTCTGGGGCGGAATTTCGGGCGACGTCGATTTCAATAAAATCGTAGGATTTGCCGTTCAGTCTCAGGCGGACGGCACGCTTGATATAGCCGACGTTTCCGTAAACTGGAACGGACCCGCGGACGCGGCGAAAACCGCCGATACGACCGCTCCCGAATACACTTACGGCGGAGATATGGTGATCCGCGCAAAAGCGGGCGACGCCGCTCCCGATTTCTCTTCCGAAAAAGCTTACGACAAAAACGACGGCGACGTGAAAGTCATCGTTAAATGGTCGGAAGGGGCTTTGACGGCGGACGGAAAGCTCAACGAAGGTAATCACACCGCAGAGCTTTACGCCGTAGACAAAGCGGGCAATAAATGCGAATCGTATGTTATAGAAGTTATCGTCGAAAAGAGGGAAACTCCCGCGGAGTCGACAAGCGAAAGCGAAAAATCTTCGGAAAGCGAAAAACCGTCTTCCGGCGAGTCGTCCGGTTCGGGCGAGTCGGTAAGCGGATCCGACGCTTCGAAACCCGACCCCGCAAACAAAGGATGTATAGGCGCGGTAAACACTGTTTCGGTATCTGCCGCAGTGCTTCTGATCGCCGGCGCATTTGTTCTTGCAAAGAAGAAAAAAGAGAACTGAAAAGCTTAAAAGAAAGACAAGCGAAAGGCGCGCCCGATGATATCCGGGCGCGCCTTAATTTACAAGCCGAAAAAGATAAAACCCCCGTATAAGTCGATAAACGGGGGTTTTTGAAGTTGAATAACCTATAAATCAAATGGTAAACAATCCGATTTCGACGAACAGAAGAAGGGAAAGTCCGTAGTAAACGCAAACGGCGATAAGATCGTTAAGCGTTGTGATGAGCGGTCCCGAAGCGACTGCGGGGTCGATCCCGATTTTCTTGAAGCATATCGGAACGAGCGTTCCGTCGAGGCTTGCCATAAGCATACCCGCGGCGAGCGATATTCCTATGCACGCCGAAATTTCGAAACCGAAAAATTTCGGAGCGTTCGCGGCGAGCGCGCCGGGGATAAACGTGAGATACAATCCTACGGCGATAAACGCCAGCGTGCCGATTATAAGTCCGTTCGTAAGACCTATCCGCATTTCTTTCAATATAAATTTGAACTTTTCTTTTCCCGAAACGGCGTCTTCGTTCAGAACTCTTATCGTGACCGCCAGAGACTGCGTTCCCGTGTTTCCGCTCATATCGAGAATAAGGCTCTGGAAAGAGTAGAGGATAACGAGATTTGCCGCGGTGACGGCTGTCTGAAACTGGCTTATAATGCTCGAAACGACAAGCCCGAGTCCCAAAAGGATCAAAAGCCACGGAAGCCTCTTCGCGATACTTTTTAAAAGCGGCTCGTTCACGTCTTCGGCTTCGGTTAAACCTGCGAGTTTCGCGTAGTCGTCGCCCGCTTCTTCGTCAACCACTTCTACGATATCGGACGAGGTTATAACGCCGATAAGCTTGTTTTCCGCGTTAAGAACGGGAATAGAGTCTTCGGAGTAGTCCTTTAACTGTTCGATACATTCCTCGATCGTCTCTTTGGCGTAAACGTAAGGATAGGAAGTCGTTATTATCGGTTCGAGAGGCGTTCCTTCTCTTGCTCTTATAAGGTCGCTTAAATCGATCGCGCCGTAAAAAGTACCGTCCGCGTTGAGCGCGTAAAGGGTGGAAATGTTGTCGTTTTCGCCCGCTTCCTTTATGACGGTGCGCATTGCCTGCTTAACGCTGAAATCCTTGCTTAACGCAACGAAGTTCGTCGTCATTTTGCTACCGATCTGGTCGTCGTCGTAGGAGTCGATAAGCTGAATGTCTTTGGCGGCTTCTTTTTCCATAAGCCCCATGATCTCTTCTTTCTTATCGTCTTCGAGTTCGTCAAGAACGTCGATTGCGTCGTCGGCGTCCATGCTTTCGATAATGTCCGCCGCTTTTTCGCTGTCGAGTTCTTCTATGTACTCTTCTACGTCGTCGAGGTATGCGAATATTTCCGAAACCGTGTCGACGCCGAGAACCTTATAAAGTCTTAAACGCTCGTCCTTGGTGAGTCTCGGCAAAACCGCCGCGATATCGTTTTCGTGGTAAGTTCCGAGGTCGTGCTTTAATTGTTCGGGAGGTTCGTTGCTTTGAAGAAGCTGTATAAGCTCTTCTTCGTAATCTCTTTTTTCCGGTATGTCATCGATCTTGTGTTCCTGATCTTTAATCTCTTCGCTCATATCCGACCTCCTTTTTTTATTATTATATTTATTAGCCGCGCGCGTCAATGGTTACAAAACCGCCTGAAAATCGATAAAAACCGACGTCGGACGGCTTGCGCGGCGCGTGTTTTTCTCATTCGTTTTCCGTCATCCGTGTCATTTTAACATATTTTAAAAAAAATAACAAGAAAATGCCTTAAAAACCTTTACAAAAATTTTTTTTCGTTGTACAATATCCTTGTTGACTAAGGAGCGGTAAACGTATGAATAAGAAATTGTTCGGCAAACTTCAAGACGGAAGAGCCGTTTACGCTTTTGTGTTATCGAACGAGTTTATCGAATTTACCGTTTTGACTTACGGCGCGACAATTCAGTCTTTGAAATACAAAGGCAAGGAGAGAGTGCTGGGTTACGGAACCTTGGCGGAGTACGAGTTCGAGGACGGTTGTCTCGGCGCAACGATCGGCAGATATGCGGGGCGTATCGGCGGGGCGAAGTTCATGCTTAACGGCAAGAAACATAAACTCTTTAAAAACGACGGCGTGAATTGTCTTCACGGCGGCAAAACGGGCTTTAACAAGGTCGTTTGGACTGTCGACGAAAACATAGGCGTCGGGGAAGATTTCGTCGAAATGAAATACGTTTCTCCCGACGGTGAAGAAAATTTCCCCGGAAATTTAGTCGTCAGAGCGAGATTTTCGATTGTCGGAAAATCCGTTAAAGTCGCTTACTACGCGACGACGGATAAAGATACGTTCGTCAATCTGACAAATCACGTTTATTTCAATTTGCTCAGTACTCCCGTTATCGACACGCATTATCTTAAACTCGACGCCGAATCGTTTATGGAAATAGACGAGAATATGACGCCGACGGGTAAAAAGATGATGGTTGAAGGAACTCCTATGGATTTCCGCCGCGCGAAGTCGGTATTCAGGGATATAGACGAAGATAACGCTCAACTTAAAATCGCGGGCGGTTACGATCATAATTTCGTTATCTGCGGCGAAGGTTTCCGAAAATTCGCAGAGCTTTCCACAATGACGGACAGCGTTCGTATGCGAGCTTACACGGACAGACCGTGCGTTCAGCTTTACAGCGGTAATTTCCTTACGAGAAGAGCTGTTTCGGGCGGTGAAATTTCTGGCAGAAGATGCGGATTGTGTCTGGAAACGCAAGGTTATCCGAATTCCATGAACACGGGAAACGAAACTGCGGACTTATTGAAAGCGGGCGAAACGTTTACGTCCGAAACGATGTTCGAATTCGGAGAATATTGTTAAAAGGATAGTCGATTACAGATTACGCTACTTCGGCGGAGCTGTCGAAGTTACGAAAAAACAGAAACGGTACAATCGAAAACGGTTAAGATCGTTTCTTAAATATGGGGATATGGCTCAGTTGGTAGAGCGATGCGTTCGCAACGCATAGGCCGAGGGTTCGAGTCCCTTTATCTCCACCAAAGACAAAAAGCACGCTATTTAGCGTGCTTTTTGCTTGTTTTGCAATAAAAATATCCTAAACTATTCAATCTTGCGATATTTTTTTACTGCTTGTTACCCCTTTGTATTCCGTTTTGTTACTAAAATTTGTTACTAAATTTTCTTTTGAAACGGCATTGTTTTTTTTAAAAAAGAGACGAGAAATAAATCCCGTCTCTCAATCTTTTTATTTGTTACTTTATACTATTTATGATGAGTTTCTTATCTTCTTCATAGAGGTGTCCGTAGGTTTTTAAAACCTGTTCGACGGTGTCTCCGATAAGGTCTGCGACAACATACACACTCGCGCCGAGATGAATACACATTGAAACAAAGGAGTGTCGTAAATCGTGTATTCTGATTCTTTTAACGCCAGCCTTAGCGATGTATCTTTCAAATGCGTGGGAGATTGTGTTTTCGTGAATCGGATCTTTACCGCCGAAGTAAAAAGGCTTTTGCGGCTCATATTTTTCAAGAGCTTTTTTCAACGGATCGCATATAATGGTTTTATTGCGTTTTTCATTTTTTGTTGATGTGATTTTGTACCCTGAACCGTCATTTGTTTTGCGGGTGTAGGTTTTATCGAATACGATATAATCACGTTTTACATCGTCGGCATTTAAGGCGATAACTTCGCCTTTCCTACGCCCGGTAAAGTAAAGTATATTGAAGATACCATTCTTCTTCGTCGGCATTCCATAATGTTCTTACTTGCTTGTTTGCGAAAATCTTGATTTTATTTTCCATATGTTACCTTAAATTCTCAAATATCATCTGAGGATTTCCGGCGTTTGACCTATAATTTTTAACGTGTCATAGAGACGTTGTTTAACGTTCATTTTCAGGTCGCCGCGGTACCAGTTTTTAAACTCGCCGTATTCGGCGCACTTGCGATATTCCAGATAATCGAATAAATATCCGCTTGCCTCAACTATGGATTTTTTCATATTTTCGCCGTCGCATTTATCGCGATAAATTTTTGCGTCATGCAGAGCGACATACCATTTGTAAATATAGTTAAGTGTTTTTGCGGATAAAAGCCATTTTATTTTAAAATGCGTCTTAAACGGTTCGCTTAGTTTTTCGGTTATTTTTTCAAACCTTGCGCAAATTTCGTCGCTGTTTGCAATAATCGGTTTAATTGCGGCGGCGTATTCATGGCAAAGCCATTTATTTAAGTCTTTATCAAAGTTGTCGGTCATGCGCTTGCCGTAGTCTATAATGCTGCCTTCTTTTAAGACAAAATTAGTAATTCCTTCCGGCGGGGCGGTTTTCGTGTAATTAAAATATGAGCTTAAATGTTTTTCGAGGTATTTAGCGTCCAACTCGGGGAAACTTTCGTAAAAATTGACTATCGCGTTCATTGTTTCGTCCGCATATTCACCGAAATTTTCGCAGTAACGGCTCAAATATTCGTCGGGAACATAGCGATTCATACTCCATGCCGCTTCGGCGTAGGCTTTCATTTCAAAAACGAACTCGCGCACGTTTGAGACGTTCATTATAAAATAATCTTTGTCGCCTTTATCATAGGCGAGTTTCATATTATAATACAGCTTTTTAAGTCCCGTTTGCGGAACAAGGTGCGGACCGCAGCCGTAATACTGCAAATGATAATAAATGCCGTATTTTCCGTCTTTTTCGCGCGGAACGCGGTCGTACTCGTCGCCGTAAAGTTGAGTCGGCGCGGTATCGGCAAAAACCATCGTCACATTCTCGGGGAACTTTAAATAGCCTTTTTCAACGAGTGCGGAACCTTCCATCCACAGGGTGGAAGTAAAATGTTCGGCTTTGCCGTCGGTCGCGGCAAGAATAATGTCTTTTTCCTTTTGGTATGCTTTACTTATAAATTCTCCGCTTTTTTCGAGAACCTTTTCGGTGGGTACGTCATCCTGCCAGATAGGGCGGTCGTCGCCGAGTCCGCGCAAACCTATCTGCCACACCACGTTATCGTATTTTGCCCATTTGTCAACGTAAAAGCTCCATACGTTTTCCATAATTTCGGGACATTCGCTGTACGAAAATCTGCCTGTTTTTCCGTATTTTTTACAGTGATTTTCAAACGTAAACGACGAAACGCCCAACGGTTCGCAATGGTGTTGCGAAAGATAAATTCCGCGCTCGGCAACGGCGTCAGCAAGTTCTTTCTCGGGCGGGTTGTCAAGGTCTAAAAAAGTTGCGGGGATAACAAGGTTCAATTTCAGGCGCAAAACGGTTTCAACCGTTTTTTCTATCACGCTTTTTGCAACCGTAACGTAATAAAAACCTCCGCCGACAAGCCTTGCGCCTTCGCCGTCTTTCCAGCCTTGCAATAAATCTTCGTCGTTTATAAATACACCGCGGAACCCGAATCCGTCGGGCTTATCGATAATATTAACCTCGGGCATTTCTATGGCGTCTTTTTTAACGATTGAAAGGTCGTTGAAAAGGTAACAGGGATCGACGCCCAGAAACTTTTCGCTCAGCGTATAAATTCCCCACATAGTACCTAAATATCCGTCGGCGCGGATTACGACGTTTCCGTTTTCTGTCGATATCGAATAACTTTCGTCGGCGATAGGTTCGGCAGAAGTGCGCGTGTTTTCTTCGATTACGATGCAGTTTTGCGTTACGTCTTTGACGATTTGCGGTTTTACGCCGCACGCGCTTACGCGTTCAAAGTCGCTTATAAGGTCGTTTACCGCTTTAAGAACATATTTATTTGTGTTTTTAAGGCAAATATCCGCACATTTTTTTTCGTTAAATAAAAACATATCGACTATATCGACTCCTTAAACTATTTTTTATTGTTTTTCGGCGGAATGCCGTATTTCTTTTTATAAGCCTTTGTAAAGGCGTCGGCTGCCGAATAGTGAAGTTTTTCCGCAATCTGATAAATTTTCAGCTTACCTTCTTTGACCAGAACGTCGGCTGTTTCGAGTTTGCGGTTAAGGTAGTAATCGCGCAACGTGGTTCCCGTCGTTCTTTTAAATAAAGCGGAAATATAGTTATAATTGTAATTTGTGAGCTTTATAATGTCACCGAGATTTTCCACGGCGTAAATATTTTCGTCGATGTATGTCATAAGGCGGTTGCAGAACTTTTCGCTTTCCGAGGCGTTTTCCGAAAAGACAACCGCATTATAATATATGTTATCCGCTTTTTCTTTAAATTTGCGGATAACATATATTATAATGTTATAAATCGTGTAAAGCACGATATCTTTATAATAGCGTTGCTCTTTATTGAATTCGCTTATCACGCAATAGGTAAGATAGTTTATTCGTCTGTCCGAAATGATCCGTGCGTCGGGATCGCCGTATTCCGCCGCTATTTCGAGCAGGGTCTTGCGATAATCGTCGTTTTCGACGATAAAGGCGAGGTGATCGTATTGAAGAGGATCGTCGTCGGAAGAAATAATTCCGTGATTGTCGTAAGGGAACGAAACGTAAATGTCGTTTTGTTTAACGGGAATGCTTTTTCCGTTAGTCAGAATCGTTCCTTTTCCGTCGTTTACCACGGTCAGTTCCCAAATATTGTCGTGTAAATGCGTCGGGACAACGGTTCCCGCTTCGCAACAGTATCTTCCGGCCTGTATCAGCGTTATTCCGCCGAGATTTACGGGATTATCGAAAAATTCGTTGTTTATTTTATAACCTTTTAATTGTGACATATTTGTATTATATCTTTTTCCGAAGGCGCGGTCAACAGAAAAAATCGTTTTTTTTATATTTCATTTGCAGATGTGAAAAAAAGACGGGAAATATATTAAAATACGACATTGACATTAGTTTCGGGCAAGTGTAAAATAAAGCCGCGTAAGATGTGAGCGTCCAAGTATTCGGTAAAAAGCATTCTTTGAAAAACACAGTCTTACGACGCGTCTAAAACGCAGTAAATAAACAAAGAATATATGTGAACGTTCGATATGTTCGGATTTCACAAAAAAAAGGAGCTGGAACATGAAAAAATCACTTTTCAAACGTATTCTCGGGTTCGGGCTTGCCTGCGTAGCCGCATTATCGGTTGCCGCATGCGGCGGAAACAACGACAATTCGACCAAAAACGATTCCGTAAAAGACGACCCCGCAAAAACTACGCTGAACATCTTCACTTATAGAGCGGGTTACGGCGACGAATGGCTTGTCCGCCTTGAAAACGCTTTTGAGAAAGCGTTCGCAGACGTTTCTTTCGAAGAAGGTAAAAAAGGCGTAACGGTTAAACATACCCCCGATATGCGTCAGTTTAACGCTGCGCAGGTACAGAAGTCGGAATATGATATTTTCTTTTTCGAAAACGAACAGTATTATAAATATATCGACGTTCTGGAAGATCTTACCGATATAGTCAATTCCAAAGCGTCGACGGAAGATTCGCTCACGGTTTTACAGAAGCTCGACAAACAGCAAACGGATTATTACGGCGCGAAATCGGGTGAAGACACGCATTATTACGCGTTGCCTTCGTATTTCGGTAACTACGGAATAGTTTTCAACAGAGATCTTTTCGATGAAAAGGGATATTATCTTGCGGCGGATAAAACCAAAGGCGCAATTATCGGAACCGACAAGACCGCTAAGAAAACCAACGGACCCGACGGCGTGCCGAACACGGACGATGACGGACTTCCCGCCACATACGATGAATTTTTCACCCTTTGCGACGAGATATTCAATGCGAACGATATTCCCGTATGCTGGCCCGGAAAATACAGACAACACCATCTCGGAAATCTTATGGATAACCTTGTTTCCGATTATGAAGGCGTTGAGCAGATGCGTATAAACTATGATTTCGACGGAACCGTTGCCAAAGATCTTGTCGTTCTCGGCTCGGACGGTAAAGTTACCAGAGACGAAAACGGTAAAATCGTTACCGAAGAAAAGGCGATAACCCCGGCGAACGGATACGACGTTGCCCGTCAGGCAGGTAAACTTTACGCGATGGAATTTGTCGAGAAACTTATAACCAACGCAAATTATTACAATAAAGACGCGTTTACCGATTCGTTTACTCACACCGACAACCAGGAAGTTTTCCTTATGGCGGGAACGGAAGATTTCGGAACGGACAATAAGTCGATCGCTATGCTTATAGACGGTCCGTGGTGGCAAGAAGAGTCGGACGGCGTGTTCGAAGAGATGGGAAAAGTCGATTCGAAATATTCGAAAACCAGCCGTAACTTCGGTTGGATGCCTCTCCCCAAGGCTACAGCCGATAAAGTAGGTTCCGGAAACGTTTACTCCGACTATCTTAACGCTTTCGTATGCGTTAAAGCGGGACTTTCCGAAGGTGTTAAAAAAGCGGCGAAAGAGTTTGTTAAATTCTCTTGCTCCGACGCTATGCTCAGAGACTTTACCGTTACTACCGGTGCGCCTAAGGCTTATAAATACGATATGGGAAGCGATCTGAATAAACTTTCTTCGTTCTCGAAAGACGTTATAAATTACATCGGTAAATCCGAGATCGTTTATAAGTATTCTTCGAGCAATTTCTACAACGCAAACAGTTCGTATCTCCAATACGACGTGGTTTACTCGGCGAAAATAAACGGCTCGCTTTACAAAAACGTTGTGGACGGAATACGCGAAGGCGGAGCGACCGGACAATCGTATTTCGAAGCGTTTAACGATTATTTCAGAAAATATACTTTCTGGAAATAAAGGATCTGATCGCGGTTCGGGCGGGACGAAAAATCTCGCCCGAACCTGTATTTCATTTGCCTGTTAATGATTGAATAATGAAAAAAATAAAATTAAAATCGTTTAAAAGTGCAAAATGCCTGTGGTTTTACATCGCTATTTTAGTTTTGCCGATACTTCAGTTCTGCATATTCTATATCGGCGTAAACATAAACTCGTTCGTTCTGGCGTTTAAAAACATCACGCTGGACAGCGAAACGAAAAAATACGTCTATTCGTGGACGTTCGACAATTTTAAAAACTGGTTTGCCGACGAAAACGAGTTTATGCAACTTGTACAGACGCTTCTGATTTCATTGAAGTCGTATGCGATATCGTTGGCGATAGGCGTTCCGTTCGGATTGTTTTTTGCGTACTATATATTCAAAAAATTGCCCGGGGCAATGTTCTTCCGATTTATGTTGTTTATGCCGTCGATCGTAGCGAGCATAGTACTCGTTTCGATATTCAGGTATTTTACGGATTACGTTGTTCCCGAGATTTTAAGTGTTTTCCGCATAGAGCTTACGAGTACTTTGTTGTCGGGGAAAAACACGAGATACGCGACGGTTATGTTCTATAACTTGTTTGTAGGCTTCGGGACGACCGTTTTGCTCTATTCCAACAAGATGGCAAACATTTCGCCCGAAATAATCGAAGCCGCCGAACTCGACGGCGCGCGCCCCGTGCGTGAATTTTTCAGCATAGTGCTTCCGCAAACCTTTTCTACGTTATCGATTTTTCTGGTTACGGGCATCGCGGGGATTTTTACGAACGAAATAAACAATTTCTCGTTTTTTAATTACTATTGGAAACCCGATACGGCGACTCTCGGCTTTCTGATGTATTTCAGAACGCAAAAGGCAAAGGGGGATATTTCGCAATATCCGCCGCTCGCCGCGCTCGGACTTATGATGTCGGCTGTGGCGATTCCGCTTACGTTTTTAGCTCGTTGGGCTCTTAACAAAGTCGGACCGAGCGAAGACTGACGACGGAGGCGTAGTTATGAAAAAGAAAAACGAACGTTTAAAAAACAGATTATCTGCGCTTACAGTTGTAATGCTTGTCGTTCTGATTTTATACAGCGCGTTTCTTTTGGGCATGCTTTTGTGGGCTGTGTTTACCGCACTGAAAAAACCGACCGATTTTAACCGCAACAGGGTCGGACTTCCGAACCCGTGGTATTTCGAAAACATTCCTTACGTTTTGAAAAATGCCGAAATACGAAAAGAGCAGGGCGTTGTTCCTTTTTACGAAATAGTATGGAATTCCGTTCTTTATTCCGTAGGTTGCGCGGTTGTAAACACGCTTGTTACGGGCGTAGTGGCTTATGCGTGCGCAAAGTATAAGTGTTTTTTCTCAAAATTTATATACGGGCTTGTTCTCGTGGTAATGGTTATACCCGTCGTCGGTAACCAGACTTCCGAAATTCAGATGTCGATGAATCTCGGTTTGTATGACAAAATGGTCGGGATGCTCGTTATGCGCGCAAGCTTTCTGGGCATATATTTCCTTGTTTTTTACGATATGTTCAGGGCAGTGCCGACGGCGCTCGGCGAGGCTGCCGAAATCGACGGCGCAGGCGAATTGCAGATTATGTTGAAGATATTCTTCCCCATAGCGTGCAATACTTTCTTAACGGTATTACTGATCAACTTTATAGGATATTGGAACAATTATCAGGTTCCTATGGTTTACGTTCCCAATCACCCGACGCTTGCCGAATATGTATTTCAGATAAGCACGTTCTCGAAATATCCTTTCAGTAAAGCTCCGGTGCAACTTGCGACTTCGCTTATTTTGTTGTTGCCGGTGGTTACGTTGTTTTGTTTTACGCACAAGCGGCTTTTGGGAAATCTCTCGATAGGCGGTGTGAAAGGCTGAGATGAAAACCGGAAGTAAAATATAAAGAAAATATAGAAAGGGACAATAAAGATGAAACACAAATTGACGATAATTTTTATCCTTGTAATCACGGTGATATGTTCGACCGCCGCGGTTTTTGCCATAGGCGCGAATTCCGCCGTATGGAGCGACGTCGATATTTCCGAAGTTTACGCTTACGGCGATACGTTCGAAGTTCCCGAACGCACGCTCACCGTCGGTTCAGCCAAGGTTAAGGCTCTTTCCACCGTGTCGTTCCCGAGCGGGGAAGTCGTTCGCGGAAAAACCGTAAGACTCGGCGAAACGGGCAATTATACCGTTCGTTATTATGCGAGCGTAGGTAAAGAACAATTTTCCGCCGAGGAACATTTCACCGTTCAGGGTTTCGGTTATATGGCGGACAGCGATAACAGTACGGTTTCGTACGGCAATTATACCGAATTCGGCGCCGATTCCACGGGGCTTATCGTGAAACTTGCCAACGGAGATAAACTTACTTTTACGAAACTTATAGACGTTGCTTCTTTAACGCAAAGCGACGCGCTTTTCAGGTTTTTCATAACGCCCGAACATCAGGGAGCAGCCGACTTTAATAAGCTTACGCTTACGCTCACCGATTCCGTCGACAGTTCGAAATATTTGAAAATAGACGTAAACCGCGGTCAGTTTTCCTCGGGAGGCGTCGGCGTTTCGTGGGTTATGGCGGGCGGAAACGGTCAGGATATGGTCGGTTACGAAAAAGGCAAGAAATTGCACGTCAACGACGATATCGGTACGGCGTTGTATATTTCGTTCGTCGCTCAGAACAATTCGGGCGACGGCTGGTCGGGACCCCCATTCAACGTAAAACCCGATTTGCGTTACGGCACGATATCTTTTGATTATAATTCAAAAATCGTATATGCCAATTCGGATATAGTATCCGACCTTGACAATTCCGATTATTATAAGGATTTGTGGCACGGCTGGTCGTCGGATAAAGCAAGGCTTACGGTAAGCGCAAGCGGATATTCGGGCGCGACGGCAAACTTCTGCATAACCGATGTTTTCGGTATGTCTGCCGATGAATTAAAAAACAACAATTTTATCGACGACGAAGCGCCTGTAATTACCGTCGACGGAGATTACGCCGAAATGCCTCGCGCCGAAGCGGGCAGGGCATATTCCGTTCCCGCGGCTACCGCATACGACGATTATGCGGGTACTTGCGAGGTTACTACCGAGGTTATTTACGGCTATCATACCGAAGAGCCCGTTTCGGTAACTCTTTTAAACGGTGCTTTCGTTCCCGACAGAACGGGTACTTACACCATAGTTTATACGGCCAAAGACGGTTTCGGAAATACTGGAAGAAAAACACTTTTTGTTCAGGCTGTTAAAACCGTTCCCGAAATAGTAATAACTCCTCCGTCCGTTTTATCGAGCGTAGAACTCGGCACATACGTTGAAATTCCCGAACCGACGGTAAGCGGCGGAAGCGGAAAAGTCAATATCGAAACCGCGGTAATTTTCGGCGGCGAACGAACCGTTATAAACGGCGGTTTCCGTCCCGAAACCGAGGGCGAGTATACCATAGAATTTGTAGCAACCGATTATATAGGCAAAACGCAGTTCGCAACGCTTAACGTCAATGCTTGCAGAGGCGATAAGCCGTTGTTTATCGACGACGTTTTTATGCCGCCCGTATATATAAACGGCGGAAGATACGTTTTACCGACGCTTTATGCAAACGATTACACGTCCGGCAGCTTAAAACGCGTGCTTTGCGACGTTAAGGTTGTTGACGCAAACGGCGAAAAACATTATAAAGCGGGCGACGAATATATCCCCGCAGTCGCTAACAACGGCGATATTGCCGAAATAACTTATTATTCGGGCAGCGCGGTATATCCCGTGTTTAACGTCCCCGTAATTATCGGAAGAACGGATAACACCGTACACATGTCCGACTATATTTACGGCAAAGATATTACCGTAACTACTCGCGACGAGAACAATGCGTTATACACTACCGGGCTTGCCGTAATACCGTCTTTGGGCGATTCAGACTGGATTTTCGCAAACGCATTGCTTAAAAACGTTGCGTCGGTCACCGTCGGAACGCTTTCGGGTAAAACAAACTTCGGAGCGTTCGGATTTACGTTTATCGACGCGGCCGACGGAAGAAAAGTTACCGTAAAAGCGGCGATAGGCTCGACAAAAGTTACGTTTAGTCACGGCGGTGCGGATTACACCTCGGGTACGTCGGTTAAAAACGGCGGCAAACTCAGAATATCTTACTCTGACGGCAGAATAAACGTAATCGGTAATGATTCCGCCACGATGTCCGTTCCGCTTACCGTTTATGACAACGGCGACGATTTCGACGGATTTACCTCGGATAAAGTATATGTAAGCGTAGCGACGATTGATAATAAATCGGATAGCCGTTATATGGTTTTATCCGTCAGCGATAATGCGCTTTCATACAGGAATCAGGATAACGGAGCGCCTTTGTTCGGCATACTCGGCGATTACGGCGGGAAACAGAAAATCAACGCCGAATACGTTATAAACCGCGCTGTGTGCGGCGACGTATTCGCGCCGAATTCAAGCGCAACGCTCACCGTTACCGCTCCCGACGGATCGACCGTAACGGACCGCAACGGTAAACTTTTAAAAGACGTTCCGATAGAAGAAGAATACAACATAACGCTTACCGAGTACGGCAAGTACGTTATTTCGTACGTCGTAACGGAAATCGACTGGGTAGGCAATCGCAACAGACCAAATATAACGATTACCGTAGCCGACGAAGAGGCGCCCGTTATAGAATTTACGAAAGTTCCGTCTGCCACGGCGGCGCTCGGCGACGTAATCGTAATGCCCGAGTATAAAATTACCGATAATATTTCAGCCGAAAACGAAATCGCGGTAAGGGCGTTCGTTGTAAACGCACAAGGTAAGTTTATAGAACTTACGGACGGAGCAAACGCAATCAAATGCGAATATTCGGGTAAATATACCTTTATTGTATACGCAACCGACGCGGCGGGCAATTCTTCGTCGCTGTGCTATGAAGTAAACGTAAGGTAAGGTGGAAAATATGAAAAAAAGCATATTCAAAGCAATTATTCTTTTGTTAACCGTTATATTTACGTTTTCGACTTTTTCGGCTTGTAAAAACGACGACGTAATAACGGACGACGATTCCGTAAAAACGGTAACCGACGTTACGGCTCACAAGGTCGAAGGTACTTTGCACGACGTAAACGTTGACTATGATAAACCGATCGGCAGACTTTCGGAGGACGGAAAAACCGAATATAAGGTGATTACTTCTTCCGTGTACGGCGTTGCTTCAAAGTTTGTCACAAAACATTTAAGCGCGGCGTCCGGAGCGAATTTTCCTTTGGATTTTGTCGAGGAATGTGATCTATCGGCAGGGAAATATATAGTTTTCGGCTTAAATGAGCTTATACGGTCGGTTGTAACCGTACCGGAGACGGAAGTTCTGGGCAGTCAGGGATATTACATTAAAACGGTCGGAGACGACGTGCTTGTATATTTTACAAGCGAAAACGGCGCGCAACTTGCGGCCATAGCTCTTCTCCGCGCGCTTGTCGGTTACGATATGATGTCGGGAGACTGCGTTATTTACGAGAAAGCGGGTGACGTTTTGCCCGCAATCGAAATAGCGGAACGTCCCGATTATGAATTCCGTATTAACAGTAACGAGATGAAGGGCGACGCTAAATACGGTATGGGCTTCACTCAGAAATCGGGAATGCTTCAAACCGATATCGGCACCGTCCACAACCTTTACGATTTCTTCACGCAGGAAGACGTGAAAAATCATAGCAAGTGGTTTTCGGAAGGCGCGATCGTGCAAAGAGAGACCGATGGAGGCTTAAAGCGAGTCCGCATAGGTCAGCCTTGTTTTACCGCCCATGGCGACAAAGAAGAATATGAAGCTCTTCTGAACCATATGGCAAGACAGATTATAGAAATTTTAAAGAGTAAACCGGACGTTCTGAATATGCGTATATCGCAAAACGACGTTCTGGACGAAAACACGACGTGGAAATGTACTTGCGCGGCGTGTAACGCGAGTTACGATTATTACGGAACTTTGGGCGGGGCTATGATTTCGTTTGCTAACGACCTTGCCGAAAAAATAAACGAATATATCGACGCGAACGAACCCGGCAGAATTTTCAATCTGGTCGTTCTCGCTTATCAGGAAGCTTTGCAAGCTCCCGTTCAGCGTAAAAACGGCGAGTACGTTCTCGACGAAAAGGGCAAGGGAATACCCGAAGTCCGCTATACTTTTGACGAACAGGGCAATAAAACCGTCGTTTCGGACGAAAACGGTCAGCCCGAAAAACTTGTTTGCGGGCGCGGCGTGGCGTATGAATTTGCCGCTTCCAAAGCGAATTGGATTCATTCGTTTTACGAGCCCGAAAACAGAGAGTTTGCTTCGGCGATAGAAGCATGGGCGGGACTCGGCTCGTCCAACCTTTACGTCTGGTCTTACGAAATAAGTTATTATCAGTATCTTTATCCTTACAACAACTATCAGATATTGCTGGATAACTTCAAATACTTCAAAGAATTCGGCGGTAACTATATTTACCCCGAAGGCACATGGGAAAACCAGAATAACCCCGGTTTTGCCAAACTGCGCGATTATATTAACTCGAAGGGTATGTTCGACGTAAATTCGGACTATAACGAACTCGTGGATAAATTCTTCAAGTACTATTTCAGAGAAGCAGCGCCTGTTATGCGCAAATACTTCAATGAAGTGCAGATCAATCTGAAAATAAACGAAGACATTACCGGCGGACGCGTTCATGCTTACGGATTGTCCGACGATCGGGTCTGGCCCGAAGCTCTTATAACGGGTTGGCTCAACTCGTTTGACGACGCGCAAAACGAAATATTAAAATATAAAGAAACCGACGCAGAATTATATGAAGCGCTTTCTAAACATATTTTAATCGAATCGCTGTTCCCGAGATACGTTTTATGCACTAAATACGCTAAATCTTTCAGCACAAGTCAACTCAAAGAAATGCGTAGATCGTTCCTGAAAGATTTCGAAAATCTCGGCAACACCACACATCAGGAGCACTATGTTATTTCCGCAGTTACTTCGCAGTGGAATATTGACTAAGGGGGCTGACGATTATGAAAAACAGATTGTTTAAAATTGCTATTTCTTTAATCGCCGTAATATTGCTGGTTGCGGCTTCGGCGTGCTTGTTTTCCGGTTGCGGGAATACGCCCGACGATTCAAACGAACCTTCTTCGGAAATCGAAAACGTTATCGTAAAAATTTCGGCGGAAACCGCAACCGTCGCAGAGCTGGAAACCATAAAACTTTCCGCAACGGTTGAAAACGGCAGTGAAGCCGTAAAATGGAGTACGAGCGACGGCTCGGTTGCCACCGTTGATCAGGACGGGCTTGTTTTCGGCGTAAAAAGCGGTAAATGCAATATTATCGCAATGTCGGGCAAAGCCATGGCAACCTGCACTCTTACCGTAACCGACAGCGTTTATGCCCCCGTTATTAAAACAGCCGATAAAATCACCGTCGAAAACGGAAACAGTTACGTCGGTAAAATCAGCGTTTTATTCAGAGGCGAGGACGTAACCGATAAAGCAAAAATCGAATGGTCGCTCGCAAACGGTTACGAGCAGATATGCAATGTGGTAAAGGGCGACGGGACGGTTACTTTTATCGCAAAATCTCTCGGCGAAGCGGAGTATTACGTTACGGCGACTTATCACGGAATTTTCGTAAACAAAAGCGTATCCGTTAAGGTTATCGAGGCTATAGCGACCGTCGTTCCGGACGGCGACGTTGCGGTTGGCGACGAAGGCTACGAATTGAAATTGTTCACCGTAGCCGAAGCCGGTCAGACCGAAATGCCTTTAAGTTTTACGGTTTATCAGGGTAGCAGCGTAATTAAAAACGCGGTTATAAACTGGGATAAGGATTCCGAATGGTACGATCCCAACATTGCCGAAATTACGGGCGCAAACGGAAATTATATCGTTAAAAAGGTTTCCGCAGGCACAACCGATATTATCGGAACTTACCGCACGCCGAACGGCAAAAACGTTACCGTTACGATAAAAGTTATCGTTGAAAAGGCGGTTAAAACGCTTGACATTCGTCCCGAAATCGAAGTCGAGAATTTGCAGCCTATAACGCTTCCCGATACTTTCGGCGAAAATATTTTATCGCTTACGTTAAACGGAGTAAACGTTTACTCGTCCGTTTCGGGCAGGAAAGTTAGTCTTAACAAGGCTAAACTTCCCAAAACGGCGGATAAGCTCGGCGCAAGAGAAATGATTTTGTCTACCGCCGACGTGGATTACACGTTTACGGCAGATATCTGCACGCTTAAAATAAGTAACAAAGAGGAATTCGATAAAATGCGCGATCTTGCCCGCTCAAACGGCGACATAAGCAATACGGGCGTGCTTGACGGCTATTTCGTGCTTGACGGCAATATCGAATATAACGCCGATTTCGTCTCGATGACCGACAGCGGCGAAATGTGGAGTATAAACAACAAACTCGGCGGCGCAGGCTGGAACGATCCGTCAAGATACGGCTTTAAGGGCGTGTTTGACGGCTGCGGCTACAACGTAAACGGAATTACCCTAAAATCCCGCTCGAGCGACAGAGAAAGCGGCGGTATTTTCGGTTTTACGAACAACAATGCGGTCATTAAAAACGTTTCGTTTACGAACGCAGGCTTGTATGAAAACAACGGATTTATTTGTTCTTACGGCGGCGGACTTATAGAAAACGTCAATATAACTTTCGCAAAATTAGGTTTCGGTAACGAAAACAGGGATTTGTTCAGTACGAACGGAGATCCGAGAACTATGGGCGCGTTCTTCTCGTGCGGGGCTTCGGAATCGGCAAAGGTCAAAAACTGTTTCGTGGACGCAATAGGCGCGGATATCGCTTACGTCACCAATAAAGACAGGTCGGATCTCGCAAACGTGATTTTGGGAACGAGATCCAAAAAGGTCGAAAATCTCGTGATCGCGTGCGACCATGTTCGCGCGGATAAAATCTTATCCGATAGCGGTGCCTCTTGCGCCGCGGTTTCCTATGGCGACTTTACTTCTTCGGCGCCGTTAAAAGGCGTAATAAGCGAATTCGACGAGGGAATATGGAGTTTTATAGGCGGTATACCGTTCGTAAAACACGCTGTCGAAACTATCGACGTTAACGGACAGATAGAATTTGTTCAGATTGCCGAAATGATTGCATTAGGCGGCAGTTCGGTTGTAAAGACTAACACCCGCTATGCCGACATTACCATTGAAAATCCTTACGGCGGCATCACGTTTGAAAACGGCGTAATCAGCGTGCCGCAAAGCGCGGGCGCAGGCAGTATTACAGTCAATGCGATTTCCTGTCTTAACGGTTCGCATATAACCGTTGAAATCGAAATAGCCGATTCGCGTAGTGTAAGCGTATCGCACGAAAGACAGCTTGTCGAAACGGAGACTTCCGAAATCGATCTTTCGTTCGCAAGCGATTACGTCGGCGACAATGCGACCGTATCTTATAACGGCGTAATACTCGGAAACGGCGCCGTATCGGGCGGCAAACTTACCGTGGATTTAACGCAAATCGATAAAACGGGCGAACTTACTTTCGAAGTCGTTTCGAAGAAGGACGGCGTGTATTACACGTTCGATTACAATTTATTGCTTGCGACAAAGATTATCCGTACGGCGGCGGATCTCGATGTTTTGAAAATTCGTCAAGCCGGCGCTTCGATTTACGGTTATTACGTTCTCGGCGCGGATATAGATATGAAAAACGCAACGATTTCGCAGGATCCGCGCGACAACAATTACTGGGAAGGCAGTTTAGGTTTCCGCGGCGTTTTCGACGGACAAAATCATGCCATATCCGATTTTATCGCGGGAGCGAACGGGTTGTTCGGTCATATCGGCAACGGCGCGGTAATAAAAAACGTTAAATTCGAAAACGTAAGATGCAATAACTCGTATCGTTCCGCAGTGCTTGCAAGGACGATATGCGGCGCAGAAATAAACAATGTAAGTTTAAACGCGGTAAGTTTTGAAGGAGCCGACAGCGACAAAGGTTTGTTAGCGTCGAGATATATAGATAACTCGATATTTAAAGACGTGAAAATCGACGCGAGCGAATGTACTGTTTATTCGTTATTCGGAAACCAGGTAGGAGACAAAAAGGGCAATACTTATAGCGGCGTCGAAATAAAAGTTAAATCTTACAAAATGTTCGCAAATCAGGGGACCGAAGTAAACGCCGGGGATAAAACAATTATTCCGACAGGCATAACCGTCACCGTAGTTGCGTAAAACGCGGTTTATCGCGGCAAACAGGCTTAAACGCATTTATGCGATAAATAAAAAAGACGACGTATTTACCCGTTGTCAGAAACAGGAGGAAAGAAAATGAGAAAAATCAAGACACTACTGGCGATTCTTTGTATCGTTTTCGCAGCGTGCGCCGTTATGGCTTGCGACGGCGGCAACGACGAACCGACAAAAATCGCAGTCGACGCGCCCGTTATAAATTCCAAAGTTTATAACGGCGAAAAGCAGGCGGCGAACATCGAGGCAAACGAAGCTTACGCCGTTATCGAAAATAACGGCGGCGTAAACGCAGGCGAATATAACGTCGTGTTAAAACTTACCGACGAAAACGCTTACGAATGGAAAACGCCGGACGAAGCCGACGCAACTATGCTTACGCTTAAATTTGTCATTACAAAGGCGACCAATTCGGTAAGCGAACTTACGCTCGAGGGATGGAGAGCGGGTGAAACCGCAAACGTACCTGCGGCGAATGCGGAATTCGGCGAAGTAAAGTTTGCTTACGCAACCGAACAAAACGGCGCTTATACCGAAAACGTTCCCACGGCGGCTGGCACTTACTTTGTAAAGGCATATGTAGAAGCGACTGAAAACTACGACGGCGCAGAAGCCGTAATTTCTTTCGTAATCACAAAAGCCAAAGAAGAAAACGCCGTTACCGTCAGTGCGGACGATATTAAATACGGAGAAAACGTAACGCCCGTCGTAACGGCGAACGCAACTCATGTTCCGGACGGCGCGGAGATCGTTTATACTTACGCTCTTACCTCCGACGGCGAATACGTTGCCTGGGAAACTATCGAAAAACGCGCGGGCGCATATTTCGTAAAAGCCACCGTTGCCGAAGACGACGATTATAAAGGAACTTCTGCTGTTGCCGAATTTGAAATGACAAAAGGCGACAACGCGATAAACGATTTCGTAATCGACGCCGTTGCTTGTAAACAGGCTATAAATCTTAACGTAACCGCAACCGCGGGAACGGTCGTTACTTATAAGTACGCAACCACGGCTGACGGCGAATATATCGATATTCCCGCCGACGGGCTTGTTTCGGGCACTTATTACGTTAAAGCATATACGGCAGGCAACAAAAATTATGTCGCAGCCGAAAGCAATCCCGCAACTCTTACCGTAAATCACGCATATGCCTGGACGACCGATGCAGACGGTAACGACTATCGCGCTTGCGCATGCGGCGCAACCGAAAGATTTGTTTTCGATACGAGCGCAGACGTATTTGAAAAAACCGAAAGCGGTTACTCGCTTAAACTTTACAGCGCGGAAGAGGAAGGCAAGCCTGATAAAGTAACGTTCTCGTTCATAGTAACGCTCGGAACAACCGTTACGGGAAATGCGGTCATGGCTTGGGAACAATCGCCCGAAGGTATTGTCAAAATTACAGGCAGCGCCGAATATACCGTTAAAGCGCTCGTTACAGGCGAAACGGTTTTAACCGCTACCTATACCGATCCGGACGGCAAAAAGGCGCATGTAACCATAAACGTTACTGTTGAAAGAGTAACGAAGACGGTTGAAGTCGCACACGAAACCATTCTTGCCGATTTAGCAACCGCCGAAATCGACCTTTCGTTTGCAAGCACATATTTAGGCGAAAGCGCAAGCCTTGCTTACGGCGATAAAGTTCTCGGAAACGGAGCTTTGACCGACGGCAAACTTACCGTAGATTTAAGCGAAATAGCCGAAACGGGCAATCTTACATTTGTCGCTGCTACCGATAAGGACGGCGTATACTATTCGTTCAACGTAAACGTTCTTTTTGCAACGAAGATTATTCGTAATGCCGAAGATATGGCTGCCGTAAAAATCACGGCGGATCAGCTCAGCGCTTATACGCCTATCGAAGGCTATTACGTTCTCGGTAACGATATAGATTTTGCAAATGCTCAAAGTCATGCCGATATGTCGAGCGTTTTAAAGACTTTGACTGATCAATATTGGAATAAAAATCAAGGTTTCCGCGGTACGTTCGACGGACTTGAACATAAGATTACCAACGTTAAAGTCGGTCAGGGCGGATTGTTCGGATATGTCGGTATGGGCGCGGTAATCAAAAACGTTGATTTTGAAAACGTTTCGTATATCGGAGCATATTGCGGTTCGTTGTTAGGATATTCGGTTTTAAACGCTACGGTCAAAGACGTAAATATAAGCGTTTCCGCATATAAAAATCCCGGAACTGCCGATCAAGGTTTTTTAGGCGGCAGATTAACAGGCGGAAATACGTTGACGAACGTAAAAATCGATGCAAGCACCTTTGACGTCTATTCTTTATTCGGAACGGAAGTAAACAAAGGCGCATACACCGGAGTCGAAATAAAAGTTAAATCTTATGTGGTATATAGTAATGCGGGTTCCGACGTAAACGCTGAGGATAAATCGGTTGTCCCCGACGGTATAACGGTTTATTCAAGCAAAACCGTTGAAATCGAGCATGAAACTATTTTGCTTGAAAAGACCGATACGGTAATCGATTTGTCGTTTGCGAGCGAATATTTAGGCGAAAGCGTAAGCTTGATCTATAACGGCGCGCTTTTGGGCGAAGGAGCTGTTGCGGACGGTAAACTCACCGTTGATTTAAGTGGTGTTTCTGAAACGGGCGCACTTGTATTCGTCGGTTCGACCTTAAAAAACAGCGTTACTTATACATTCGACGTAAACGTTCTTTTGGCTACAAAGATTATCCGCATTGCGGAAGATCTTGAAGTTGTTCGTGTAAAAACAACTACTGCCGTAATCTCGGGATTGTACGTTCTTGGCAACGATATTGATATGCAAGGCGCAAAAGTATCGGAGGTTTATACCAATTTGCCGGGATATTGGGAAACAAAATTCGGGTTTATCGGAACGTTTGACGGACAAAATCACACGATATCAAACTTTATCGCGGGACAAAGCGGTTTATTTGGACATATCGGTAAAGGTGCGATAATAAAAGACGTTAATTTCAGCAATGTAGATATCAATAAAGACTATCTTTCGGCTGTGTTTGCAAGAGGCATAAACGGTGCGGAATTAAGTAATGTAACCATAAACATTGTGGGATTTGCGGGTGCTACTAACGATAACGGTATTTTTGCATCCAGATATTTTGCAAATACCATACTGAAAAATGTAAAAGTAGACGCAAACTCGTGTGACGTTTATTCCTTGTTCGGAAACGAAGTGTCCGGAAATACCTATAACGGTGTTGAAATCAAAGTTAAATCTTACACTGTTTTTGCAAATCAGGGTTCCGACGTAAATTCTACCGATAAAGCTGTCGTTCCCGACGGCGTAACCGTTATAACTGCGGATACAACCACCGAAGCATAATTATTTAGTAATAAGACAAAAAGCGTTGCCGTTGCCGAGCGAATATCGGCGACGGCAATAGCCTATAAAAACTTTTGATAAACATTTTGATTATGAAACTGAACTTTGAAGAATATAAAAGCAAGGTCTATGCCTGTTGGACGGGTAAAAACATAGGCGGCACGATAGGCGGCCCTTACGAGGGTAAGCGTGAAATTTTAAACATAACGGGCTTTACCACTAAGCCGGGCGAAGCGTTGCCTAACGACGATCTCGATTTGCAACTTGTATGGTTACACGCGGTAGAATCCGAAGGACCAAAAAACATCACAGCCGAAGTTTTGGGCGAGTATTGGTTATCGTTTATAAGCGGCTATTGGAATGAGTACGGTATTGCGCACGAAAATATGTCAAAGGGCATTATTCCGCCTCTTTGCGGTGAACTCGATAATGCCTGGAAACATTCCAACGGCGCGTGGATTCGTACCGAAATATGGGCTACCTTAGCGCCCGGTTATCCCGATCTTGCCGTTCGTTTCGCCATAGAGGACGCAAAAGTCGATCACGGAACGGGCGAGGGGACTTATGCGGCGGCGTTTGTTGCCGCACTCGAAAGCGCGGCGTTCGTGATTTCGGATGTAAACGAGCTTATAAAAATCGGTTTATCCAAAATTCCCGAAAACTGCCGTATGGCTCAGACGGTTCGGCTTGTAATAAAGTGTTTTAACGAGGGAAAAACGGTTATAGAAACGAGGGATATCGTTCAGAATGCCAACGCCGACATCGGCGACGGGTGGTTTCAGGCACCGTCAAACGTGGGGTTTGTGGTAATAGGCTTGCTGTACGGCGGCGGAGATTTTAAAAAATCTATGCTCACGGCTCTTAACTGCGGCGACGACACCGATTGCACCGCAGGCACGGTAGGCTCTATAATGGGCATTATGTACGGCGAAAAGGGTTTGCCGAAGGATTGGTGCGAGTATATCGGCGACAAAATCGTAACGGGAACTATCAATCCGTGCGTTTCTTTTCCGTTTGTGAAAACCTGCAAAGAATTAACCGAAAAGGTTTGTTCGCTTGCTCCCGCCGTTTTGCGCTTGAATTCTGCCAACGCCATTAAAGTGGAATTATGCGATAAAACCGAACTTTCCGCCGAAGAAAGGTCGAAGTTTCTTATGCCTTACGGCAAAGCGGAAGAAACCGACGGAATGCGTGCCTCGCTTTTTTCGCTTAAAGAAAACGCGTTTACGAAAAAAATCGGCTGTATAACGGTTGTTCTGACTTATGAAAACGGTTTAAAAATCACATCGAACGAAGAAAAGACAGTATCGCTTAAAGTGATAAACAACGTAAAAGCGTATGGCAATCTGCCTCATACGGCAAGGTTCAAACTTTGGTTGCCCGACGGCTTTACGGCGGATAAATCGTCGTTCGACGTTTTTGTGCCGCACTGGACGCCGTTTACGCTCGATTGCGTGTCCGACGAAGTCGAAATAAAAATCAAAGCGGGCGAGAAAATCGATGCGCTGAATGAAATTCTTATAGAAACAAGCGTAAACGGAAGGTATACAAAAGAGTATATTTTGCTCCTGTTCGTCGCGAAAAAATAATTTGATAACCGACAGCGGAAAAATAGTTTTATGAAAAAAATCGTATATTTACCCTTGGACGAAAGACCTTGCAATTATGATTTTTGCGGGTTTATGGTGCAAAACAACAACGAAATAAATCTTGTAAGACCCCCAAAGTCTGGTTTAGGCTTAAAAAAAACACCCGCAAACTATCTTTCGGTAAAAAACTTTTTATCGAGCGAATGCGCCGACGCGGACTATCTTATTTTGGCCGTAGATATGCTTTTATACGGCGGTATCGTTCCGTCAAGACTGCATTATTTATCGCAGGAAGAAATTTTTTCGCGCGTTGATTTTATAAAATCTTTGAAAGATGAAAATCCGGATCTGAAAATTTTCGCGTTTTCGCTTGTTATGCGTTGCCCGACTTATTCCTGCGGCGACGAAGAACCCGATTATTACGAAACATACGGCGAACAAATTTTCCGTTATGGCGTAAACGAACATAAATTTCTCGATAATATTATCACAAAAGAGGAATACGAAGCCGAAAAGAAGAGACTTAACGTACCCGAAAAGTACTTAAACGATTATCTTTCAAGAAGAAAAGAAAATCTGGCGGCTCTTCTTCGCACGTTAAAACTTGTAGGCGGCGCGATAGACGAATTTTTAATCTTGCAGGACGACTCTAATCCTTACGGCTTTACGGCGTTAGATCAAAGAAAAGTAAAAGAATTTGTTCAAAGTGAAAGAATAAACATAGAGGTTCATTCGGGCGCGGATGAAGGCGGGCTTACGCTGCTTGCCCGTACTCTGACGAGAATAAGAAACCGTTCGCCAAAGATTTGCCCGATTTATCCTAAGGAAGAGTGCAAAAACGTTATTCCGCTTTTTGAGGACAGGGCGGTTTACAAGAGTATAAAGGCTCAAATCGAAAGCGCGGGGGCAACCGTCGCGAGTGAAACCGACGCTGATATTTTCTTGTTTTGTAATCTCCCTGTCGGCAAAATGCACAACATAGACAACCTTAGCGGAGAGCAGTACGACAACCGTGATCTGAAGTCTTTCGTTCAAAGAGCGAAACATCTGTTTGAAAGCGGTAAAATCGTAGCCGTCGCCGATATCGCTTACAGTAACGGCGGGGATATAGAGTTTGCAAAAATGCTTTCAAGTTCCATAGGACTTTTAAATCTTGCAGGCTATGCTGGGTGGAATACTTCGTCAAATACGCTCGGCACGGTCATTTGTCAGTCGATTTTCTATTATTTTTACGGAAATACCGAAACGCATCGCCTGTTTACCGCAGAGCGCGTGTATGAAGACCTTTCGTATTGCGCGTATGTGAGAAAATATATGTGGGATAACGAACTTGAAACGCTTAATTGCACATATTTCAATTCTGACGGTCAGAAAGGGGTGGTTTCGGAACGAGCCGAAGAACTTTTAAACGAATTTACAAAACGGGAGTTTCCCGAGATTTATAATAAATATAAAATCGGCGATTGCTATATGCCGTGGAGCAGAATGTTTGAGATAGGGCTTATCGTCGAAAAAAGAACAGAGGTTTAAAATGAATACGAAAAAAATAGAAGAATACAGGAAATTTTATCATGAAACGCTTTTAAACGACGTTGTTCCATTCTGGGAAAAATCCGACCTTATCGACAAGAAATACGGCGGTTTTATATCGAGCGTGGACAGAGAAGGCAAGAGTTACAACGACGATAAAAGCGTGTGGTTTCAGGGCAGATGCCTTTGGACTTTTTCCAAACTTTGCAATCTTTACGGCAAAAAGCCGGAATGGGTAAAAGCGGCGAAAAGCGGCGCGGAATTTATTAAAAAATATTGCATAGATACTGACGGAAGAATGTTCTTTGTGGTAACTCGCGACGGCAAACCGCTCAGAAAGCGCAGATATTTCTTTTCGGAAAGTTTCCTTGTCGTAGGTTTTGCCGAATATTCGCAAGTTACGGGCAATCCCGAAGATTTGGAGTTGGCGGAAAAGTATTTCGATTTAATGTATAGAATATACAAAAATCCCGAGAGCGATCCGTTCAAAATCACGCCGAAGGAGAACGCGGCGGTTCGCTCGCTGCACTCCAACGCTTATCCTATGGTACTTGTAAGTTCTGCGCAGACGTTGCTAAGAATAAGCGGTAAAAACGAATATTACGAGAAAATTATTCAAGATATAATCAATGATATGATAACTTTTCATTATAAAGAAGAGTATAAATGCGTGCTTGAAAACGTATTTCCCGACGGAAGTATTCTCGATAATCCCACGGGCAGAACGATAAACCCGGGGCACTGCATCGAAAACAGTTGGTTTTTGATGAATCACGCGGCAAAAACGGGCGATAAAGCTTTGCTTGAAAAGGCTCTCAATATTCTCAACTGGTCGCTCGATATAGGTTGGGATAAAGAATACGGCGGCGTGTACTATTTCAGAGATTTATATAATCGTCCGTGCGAACAGCTCGAACACGATATGAAATTATGGTGGGTTCATTGCGAGTGCCTTATATCGACGCTTACGGCGTATAAGCTTACGGGCGACGAAAAGTATTTTGAGAAATTTGAAATGCTCCACAATTATACTTTTTCGCATTTTTCGGATAAAGAATACGGCGAATGGTACGGCTATCTGCACCGCGACGGAACGGTATCTCACACGCAAAAAGGGTCGCTCTGGAAAGGACCTTATCATCTGCCGCGCTGTCTTATGCTTTGCGAGTTGATTTTAAATTCGCTTTTAAGCGGCGAAGAATTGCCCGGGTTATTATAACCCGGGTTATTATAATAATTATAGCAAAATAAAGAGTGTTACGCGCTCGATTTCATGAGGAAAACGATGAAAAAAATGTCTTTAAAAACAGCAACAAAATTTATATGTATTTTTCTCGCTCTTTCAATGGCAATTATGCTTTTTGCGTGCGGGAACGGCGGGAATTTGTCGGGTGGCGGCGATAATTCGTCGGGCATAAAGGAGTCGTCTTCGGTCGCGCAGGATTCTTCGTCAGGTTCTCAGGATTCTTCTGGCAATATAGAAGATGACGATACGCCTGTTGAATTTGAAGATAATATTTACAATGTCGATTTGTGCGACGAGGTTGTGCGTTCTTATCTGAGCGCGACGACCGTAAGCGACGAATATAGTATAATGCAAAATTATGCGGGTACTACGCATGATAATCAAGTTGCCGTTTCCATATCGGTAAAGCGCGGCGAAGCGCCCGTTACTTTACGTTATGCCGATAATAAAGAAATGGTAAACGCAAAAGAAACAACGAGCGCATCCAAAAAGATTTCGTTATCCGATAATTTTTATCCCGATAAAACTTACTACTACGAAGCGACCGATTCGCTCGGAAAACTTGTGGAACGCGGCACAATTATTCCCGAAAATTCTCCTGTGCGCATAATAAACGCTTCGGGCGGCAGAAATATCCGCGATGCGGGCGGTTGGAAAACCCGGAGCGGCGAGACGATAAAATACGGATTGTTGTACCGCGGCGCGCAACTTAACGGGAGAAAAGGCGGACCGAAACTTAGCCAAAACGGAATCGATACTTTCCGTAACGAATTAAAAATTTCGACCGAACTCGACCTCAGAAGTACGACCGACGACGGCGGACAAACCGAGTGTGCGTTCGGTTCGGATAAAAACTATGTAAAAATCTCTATCGGTCAATATGATTCCGCGCTTAAAAGTAACGGAACGCAGTTAAAACAAATCTTTGAGGTTTTAGCCGACGAAAATAATTATCCGCTGTATTTTCATTGCAATGCCGGTGCCGACAGAACGGGAACGATAGCTTTTCTCGTTGGCGGATTGCTCGGAGTTTCGGAAAGCGATTTAACCAAAGATTTCGAACTTACTTCGTTTGGCGGGCAGGGCAAACGTCTGCGCGGTCGGAATACGGGCAGCGGGTACAGCGAAGACGGAATTATGCAAAACGACAGTTCAAACTACGTTGCATGGGGACCGTTGGTAAAATACATTAAAAATAATTACGTCAAAGACGACGTGACCGATTTGTCCGGCGGTATAGAAAAATACCTTTTAGGTATAGGCGTTAAGCAAAACGATTTAAACAAAATCAAAGCGTTGCTTTTGGGGCTTACCGAAGATAAAATCGACCCCGTGGCGAAAGAAACGGGTTGCGAGCAAGGCGGCGTAAAAGTTTATAAACTTAAAAACGGCGAAAAATTCACGGTTCAGACCGACGCGTTCGGGCATAAGTTTAATATTGAAAACGGGACCGCAGTTTGCGGGAATTGTTCGCTGTCGGGCGAAGTTGCGGAAATAAACGCCGATATTTCGGAAAACGTCGATATTAACGGTCTGATTGGTGCAAACGGAGCGGTCGTAACCGATATATACGGAAAATCGGTCGGATCTTCGGCTAAATTAAGCGTTGCCGATTGCGGAACTTCGATTTATTATATCGTCAGAACATCGGATAAAAACGTAATAGCAAAGGTTAATGTATGGTCGAAAATAATCAGGGATCAGAATGATTTGCTTGCGGCAAACGATGTAATAACCGAAAACGCAATCAAAAAGACTGTTTGCGCGTATTATTTAATCGATAACGACATTACGCTTACAGCAGAATGGACGGTCGAAAACTCAATAGGTTATAACTCCAAAGGTTATAAATTCGTCGGTAAAATTTGCGGAAACGGGCATACCGTAAGCAATTTTACAACGAAAAGCGAAGCGGGGCTTGTTTATGATTTTAACGGAGAAATTTCCGATCTTACGTTAAAAGGCGAAGCCGTAAACGACAATTCGCAGTTCTTGTGCGCTTCAACGAGCGGCGGGAAAATAGTTAACGTCAGAATCGAGATTCTGCTTGGCGAAAAGTCCTTGGAAACAGCCGCTTCGGCACTGCTCGGCGATATCGGAGAGCAAGGCGCAATCGATAATATTTATATCGAAAACGCTACAATAATCGAAACTTCTGCAACCGATAAACAGGTTAACCGCAATCGTTCAAGTGCGCTTGGTAAATTATATAACGAAACAGACAAAGCGAAAATTTTCATAAACGGTTTGACGGTTGTTGGTGTTCGTCCGGTTTTGATAACGGCTTCGGGGTCGCAATTTGCAGGTGAAGAAACGATTAAGACATTTTTCGGAAAAGAATATGCGGCGAACGTAAAAAACCTTAAAGTATATAAATCGATTGCCGATTATAATTCGGAAAGCTGATAAATATATTTGTTGCGCAGTGTTTTTTAATTAAAGAGGAAAATATTATGACCGGAACATACGGGAAATTCAGCGATAAACTCGGCGGGTACAGAATTGAAAAGTTGCCCGACGCGGGGAATTACGAATACATTTATAAAAACGACGAAATTTTAGTCAAAGTCGATCAGTACGGTTTGGTTACCGCACAGATAAATCCGCCCGTCGGCGAGGCTGTTTTCAAGCGTGAAGAACGCGAAGTCGGCTCGCCCGTAAAAGCGTATTTTTCGGACGGCGAAAACGTTTTCAATAATTTCGACGCGCTTCGCGCCGACAATGTGATGATTGAATTTTTGCCCGAAAAATCGACTTATAGGCTGACTTTCGGGAAAACGGAAGTGATTACCGAACTGTTTGTAACCGAAAAAGGCAAGCGTTTCGTAATGAACGTTACCGTTAAAAATCTCGGCGAAAAAACGAAAGAATATTCCGTTCTGAAATGTTGTTTTCCCTATCTTAACGAACTTTTAATGGCTCCGTGGGATAAGCCCGAGTGGTATACGAAAACGGTATATCTCAAAGACAAAAACGCTTTTTTGACAACTAAATTCAGCGTTGCGGGCAAAAAGGAAGAAAGAAGATATCTGACGGTTGTCGAGAGCGACAAAGCGGACAGCCGCGAACTCAGCCTTGAAAAACTTACGACGGCGACAAAAAATTTCGGCGTAATACCCGAAAAAATAGGCGGCGTAACCGAGGACGTTCTTTATGCTTTCAAACAATGCGTTTCGTCGCTGAAAAAGGTTACGCTTGGCGGCGGCGAAAGTTATTCGTTCACGCAGGTGTTTGCCGTTACCGACGACGGCGAAAAAATCGCTGACGAGATAGAAAACTCCGAAAAATATTTAGACTTGCAAACGCAAAAAGACGAAGAGGAAAAACTCGCCGAAAAGTACGCCGCATTGTTTTCGGTCAGGACGGTCAAAACGGGCGATACCGATTTCGACAGATTTATAAACGGATTTTTGCCACTCGAAATGTATTGGGTTTCTTCGCTCGACCGCGGTTGGCCTACGGGAATGAGGGGCGTGAGGGACGCGGCGAACGACTTCGAGGGCATGCTTTGTTACGACAAAGAGATGTGCAAAGGCGTAATCGAAAATATTTTCTCGAAGCAACGCAGTGACGGGTGGTATCCTCGTCAGGTTCCGTTCGGAGGCGGTACGAAATTTGATTTAAGAGAGTTTGTAGACTCTGCGTGCTTCTTCACCGAATACGTTTACGACTATCTCGCGTACACGGGCGACTATTCGATTTTGGAGAAAGTTTACCCCTATTATGATGATGCCGAAAAGCAAGAAAGCGGCTTGACGCACCTTAAAAAAGGTCTCGATTACTTGATTTCGGACGACGCTCTCGGCGAACACGGACTCGTTAAAATGCGCGGCGGCGATTGGCTCGATTGTTTAAGCGGCGTTGGCAAAAAGGGCAAAGGCGAAAGCGTTATGGTGTCCTGTCAGGTCGTAACGTGCCTCGGATATTTGTCCGAAATAATGAAGAAAATCGGGCAGGGAAAAGACGCGGAGAAAGACATTGAAAAATATGAAAAGTCTGCCTATAAGTTGATAAACGCGATAAATAAGGCGGCATTTAACGGAAAATTCTATAACGCCGTTTATACGGATAACGGTGAATGGTTGTTCTCCGAAAAGGACGGGGACGGCGAAAAGAGATTATACGTTCCGACCAACGCTTACGCTATTATAAGCGGAGTTGCGGACGGTAAGGAAGCCGAGATTTTCAACGAAATCGAAAAACTGAAAACCTCGGACGGGTATAAACTGTTTTCAAAGCCGCTCGGCGGAAAGTTTATCGACGGAATAGGCAAAATGGGAACGGGCGATTTTCAGCCGTACTTTGCCGAGAACGGGAGCGTATATAATCACGGTTCGCAGTGTTTTTTGATAAGAGCGTTGGCGAAAGCGGGGAGATACGAGCAAATCGCGGAGGTTCTTGGCTACGCAATGCCGTTATATGCGGATAAACACGCGCCGGAAAAAACTTGTTCCGCGCCATACGCGATAACTAACTGTTATCATCTCGTGCCGTCGTTTTACGGCAGAGCGGGTTTTTCGTTCCTGACGGGGAGTGTGGCTATGATAGAACGCGCGGTTTATTCATGGGTGTTCGGGCTTAATTTCACCTTGGATAATATCGTCATAACGCCGTGTGTTCCGAAAGAATACGCAGACGCGGAAATAACTACGCCTTTTAACGGACATCGCATAACGATAAAATACGTCGGTTACGGCGCGAAAATAGAATCCGCAAAAATAGAAACCGCGAAAATCGAATCGGCAACGATAAACGGCAAATCTTTTCGAGTGTCCGCGGACGGTCGTTTTATAGAAATAGAAAAATCTCAAATTTGCGGTGATTTGACCATAATTATTAAATTGAAAATTTGACGATATTTAGCAAATAAAATGATTTGCTGATATAAACGACGGAACTAATCATATTGTAGCAAATCAGATAAGTGTTTAACGGCTCGGCTTTTTCGCCGACATAAAAAGAAAGCCCGACCGGGAACGGTCGGGCTTTCGGGTTAAGAAGCAAAATCGATTTAATCGGTTTTCGAAAAATCAATTAGTTTTCGAAAAATCAATTAGTTCTTGAAAAAAATCAATCTTCTTTTTTACGTTTTATCATGGCGATCGCCGCTACGGAAAGAATACTCAAAATCGCAATACCGTACATATTCGAACCGCAACCTTTCGACGATGCCCCGGAGTCCGATCCGGATACGGAGTCGTTCGGTTTTTCCGAGGAATTACCCGAGTCGTTCGGCTTTCCGGAGTCGTTCGGTTTTTCGCTTTCCGTTTCTTTTACGGATTCGCTTACCGACTCTTTAACCGACCCGGACTCCGAAGTCGAGTCGCTTTCGGTCGGCTTGTCTTCCTTGCGGGTGTAAATCGCGTGGACGGTTACGTCGGTGAAGTTAAGATAATATTCTTCCCATTTGCCGTCGTAGCCTTTCTTTGCGGGAACGCGCGGCTCGTCGATAAGCATATTTTCTACGGTGTAGGTAACGGTTTCGTAAACGTCGTAACCGACCATATAAGTTATCGTGTAAACTTCGGGAACATACATTCCGTTGACGACCTGATCATCGGTCATTTCGAACGTGAAGGCGTTCCAGGTGAATTTGTAATGCGCCTTTTCGGGAACGGTCGGAAGTTCGATATAATCGATCTCGTCTTCGCAGTATTCGATTACCACGTCGCTCATACCGTCTGCTTTAAACGTGATTTTATAAAGCGCGACTTCGGGTTCGGCTTCCACGATATAAGTTATATCGAGCGTTGCCGTATTGTCGCATCTGTCGCTCGCGATAACGGTGCAGGTGTGCGTGCCTTTCGTTAATCTTCCGAGAGAATCGAGCGCGCCGTCCGACCATTCGTAGCTTACGAAATATTCGCCCGAATTATCTGTAACCGTCGCGATTTTATCGGTGGGAACGGGGTATGCGCCTTCGGTAACTCTGAACTCGGTTACGGGCGCGGAGATAACGGGCGGCTCGTTTTCGAATTCGATAGTCGTAAGTTCGATTTTGTCGATATACATGGTCGTTGCGGCGTTCGTTCTGAGACAAACCGCAACCGTTTTAAGATATCCGTCTATGCAGATTTTATCGAGCTGATCGGAAGTGAGCGAAATCGTTATCCATTCGTCGGTTTTGTTTGCTCCTATTCCTCCGCCGACAACCCACGAGTTTGCGGCTCCGGGATAGGGAATACGGAATTCGGGGTGCTTTTCGTTATCGGCAGAAGTGCTTACGATATAAACTTTGAACGACAAACCCGTTAAATATTTTCTCTTATAGTTAAGAGCGGAGAAGTCGAGAGCCATATCCATCTGTCCCGGTTTATTCGCATTGGACATTTTGAGAACGTTGCCCGTAAATCCTTCGGGAACGCCCGCTTCCGCGGCTTTGTCGCTCGCGATAACGGAAAGTTTGCAACCGCCGTATACGTTTACGCCCTCGGCGTACGAAGCGTAAGTGAACGAGCCGTCGCCGAAAACGGGCGGAGCAATCGTCGATCTTATGCAAACGTCGTCTACATTAAGATCGCCGAAGCGGAACTTCATATCCGAAGTCGCGTCGTAAGCGAAATTGTGAGATATGGTTGTGATTTTTTCGCCGTCGGTATAACTCAGATCGAAACTTATCGTCGAGCTGTTAACCAAGTACGTTTTAACGCTCATTTTGTTGTAAGCGGCGAAAGGCGCATGAGCAATCGTCGTAAGCTTCGTAAGTCTGCCGAGGCTGCTCTGAATGTTTACGGTGTACACGTCCACGTTATCGTTAGAGCAGTAGAAGAACAAACCGTAAGAGCCTATTCCGAACGACGAGCGGGCAAAGTGTCCGTCGTCATTGGCGATTTCTCTCATTTTGTATTCAAACTTTACTTCGTCTCCGTAGTTAAGTTTTTTACCCTCGTATTTCGTGCCGTGAACGTAGGACAACTCTTCGCCGACTTCGATATCGTAAACCTCGCTTATGTCGTAAGTTTCGGGCGTCGGGGCTTCCTTGGTCGATTTAACGAGAACTCCGTCGATGTCGCCGTCGCCGAAGCGGAATTTCATATCGGAATCCGCAACGTAAGCGTAAGTTAAGTCAACTGTTTTTATTTCGTCGTTTTCGTGATAAGTGACGGTCAAAACGACGTTTGAATCGTTGAGTTTTTTTGCGGTTAAAGTTATTTCGTTATATTCGGTGAAATACTCGCGAAGACTTGTCGGCGCGTTGCTGTTGTCAATTCTTTTTATCGTGGTTTCAAGGCTTTGTGCGGCGAGAATGCTAACCGGGTCGGAAACACAATAGAAGAAAACGCCGTAAGCTCCGATACCGAACGCGGTACGAGCGTAATTCGATCCCGTGGGAACGGGCATTTTGTACATAAATTTAACGGTGTCGCCGAAATTTACGGCAGAACCGACAAAAGGCTCGGTTTTGCTTTTAGCTCTCGCGGAGACTTCCTGTCCTGCCTGAATACCGTCGTAAACTTCCGAAATATCGTAAGTTGTGGGATTTGGAGCTTCCTTGGTCGATTTCATAATGTTTTCGTCGACGTCGGTATCGCCGAAACGGAATTTCATATCGGACGCCGCGTCGTAAGCAAAATCGTGCGTAACCGTCTCGATATTACCGTCTTTATGGTACGTCATGGTGAGAGTTACGGTGGAATCGTCTTTCTTTTCCGCTTTCAAAGACATTTTATTAAAAGTCGTAAACGGAAGTCTTTCAACCGTTGTAAACGAAGCCTGTCTGCTCATTGCGCTGTCGGTAAGAATACACGTCCAGATTTCGGATGTGTCGCCGGAGCATTTGAAATAAATGCCGTAAGAACCTATACCGATTGCCGTGCGGGCGTAATGGTTGTAGTCGTTCTTTACGGAACGCATCTTGTATTCGAATTCAACGGTATCGCCGTAATTTACCGCGTTGCCGCTATAAACGGTTGTGTGAACCATAGAAAGTTCTCCGCCTGCCGCGATACCGCCGTAAACTTCCGAAATATCGTAGGTTTTCGCCTCGTCCGCTTTTGCGGTTTTCGCCGTTAAAAGCGAGATAGCCGAAACGCAAAGCGAAATCGCAAGGGCGAAAGTTAAAACAAACGTAAGAATTCTTTTTATATTTTTCATTTTCTTTCCCCCTTAGCCCAATAAAATATTTCTTATCGAAGCGATGTCTTCGTCGGTCACGCCGAGCGATTTAACAAGGCTTTCGGCTTTTTGGGCAAACGTTTCGCCCTCGTAAGCGTCCACGAAATTGTAAAAAGCGGTTATGGTGTTTACCATCTGCTTGTTTCCGTCGAGCGTTCCGCCCACGGAAAGATAGGAAAGCTCGTACTCTCTTATGAGAGCTTCTTTTTCCACTCCGCAAAGAGCTTGAAGAATAAACGAAAGAGTTCCCGTGCGGTCTCTGCCTATGGCGCAGTGGAAAATCATCGGGTAGTTGTCGGGGTTGGCGCAGGCTTTAAGCTCGTCGCGGAAAGCGTTTCTGTAAGCCTCGCTTCCGTTTACACCCGCTTCGTGTCCGTTGTAGTACGCGCCGCTGATTTTGATGATATTAACGTTTTCGCCGAACGGAGATTTTTCGATTACGTCTCCGCGAAGGTCGAGATCTGTTTTAATTCCGAGTTTTTTAACGGTTTCTTTGCCTTTTTCGGTTATGGAGTCGCCGTTCGCAGAGCGGTAAAGTATGCCGTACTTAATGGTTTTTCCGTCTTTCGTAACCGCGCCGCCGAGGTCTCTCACGTTGGAAACGCCGTCTATCGCAACGCTTCTTAAATGTCCTTCGGTTTTGAAGTTGTAAGCCTTGGAAAAGGTCTGATTTCCGTTATTGTCGGTTACTTTTACTTTCCAGAAATAGTTCGCGTTCGGGATAAGTCCGTCTACTTCTACGAAATTTTCGAGCGTGACGAATTTCATCGCGTTCGAAAAACGAACGTTGTCGGCAAGCCATAACTCGTAATACTTCGCGTTTTCGGCTTCCCATTCGATTTTAACGCTTTTCATGGGAAGTTGTTCGCCGAGTCCGAAGAAATTTATTCCGTAACCGGGCTTATAATTCGCGAAGTAATCGGCGACTTTTTCGTTATCGAGCGTATACGTCGATTTTTGAGTCGGGTTTTTCACCGTGATAACGTCTTCGGTTGCGGTAGTCTCGCCCGTCGGCGTGTCCGCCTTGGAGAGCGTTATGCCCGCGAAAACGCAGATAGAGACGACAATCGCAATCGTTGCGATGACGGCTGCCGATCTCAGCCATAAAGTTTTTCTCATTTTGTTTCCTCCTGTATTTAACCCGTCATTTGTGCGGATATATATTGCTGACAATATATATTAACATAAAAAACGGCTTGTTTCTTGTTTTTTCATATAAATAATGTGCTTTTTTATATAATTTGTATTTAAGCTTATTCGCCGTCTTTTCTTTCGGACGAGCCGGGTTCCGCGCGGTACATATCAACCGTCCAGCGTTCGGCGATTTTATCGAGCTTAGCTGCCGCCGCGCAGTCGAAAAAGTCCTTTTTGACGGCTTCGTATTCTTCCCTTGTCGCCGACGGATAATAGAAATAATAATTGTCGTACAAAAGCATAAGGGGAGTTAAACGAATTTCGTCGAGCCTGCGGATAAGTTCGGTTTTCGTCTTGTCCGCGAGGTCGGTTTCGTTTATTCTGCGTTTGCCCTCGTCGATCGTTTTTAACACTTCGTATAAAAGCTCGGTCGGGTTGGCTTCGGCTTTTTCGTTGGTTCCGAACGATATGCAGGTAACGGCTTTTCCCCCTTCTTCGAGCTTTTTATAATGCTCGTGGAAAAGTGAAATCACCTTCTTCACGCTATCTCCCGCCGCGCCGTAATAAAGATCGATAAACTCGCCTATAAGTCGATTATCGTCGAGTTTCGAGTTCCACATAAGCTTTCTGTAAGCGTAAGCTCGTATCTTGTTGTGCCAGATATGCGTGCTGTCGTGCGAGCCTTGCATACAAAGATAACTTATGCCGTAATCCTTAAATCCCCGAACGTCTTCGGCGATATTGCGGAAAGAATCGAAAAAGGAAAGATAGCGGTGAAAGTTCGCGTCGTAACCCCAGAACCAGAAGTTTTTCGCTACGACTTTCCATTCGCTCATGGATTTTCTTATGAACGCGTCCTGCTTGTCCGAGAAATAATCGTAATAGCCGTTACGGAAAAGCGCGAGCTGAATTATAAGGTTTTCGTCCGCAACGACCGTTTCGTCCAACGGCAGAAGTTTTCCGTTCTCTTGCCTTACGGGAGCTTCTTTCGCGTAGTCGTACGCGAAAGTCATGATCTTTATCCGTCTCGAACCTTTTTCGGCGAGATATTTGTTAAGCTCGCGAACCAGAACGTTACAGAACCTTATCAGAATTCCGCTTCGTTTGTATTCGGCTTCGAGCGCGCGGTTATGTTCGTCGTCGAAATAATAAGGTCCGTCTTCCTGAGTGAAGCAGAACACTTTTACGTCGGGATATTTTTCGATATCCTTTTTCATTTCGTCGATAACGATCTTCGCAACGCTTATTTCCATGCTTTCGTCGAGCTTGCCGTCGCCCGTTATGCCGTTCGTTATGTCAATCGTCGGCAGAATTTCGTTGTTTACATAAATAAACCGATAGAATTCGGGGTGATCGTTGCCGTATTTTTCGAACGGAACGTAAAAATGAAAGTTGTGGTTTACGTTTCTGCCGTAAACGGTTTGCTTTCCGCCGTGAGCTTTATCGACTTCGGTAAACAAATCGACGGTACGCGTTCTCGCAATGTGATCCTGATCTGCGGTATCCTGGAAAGTATCGCCGAAAAGATATGTTCTCATTTCGAAATCGGGGTTTGAAACGTAATTTTCGGGCGGAAGAACGATCGAGCCGTTTTCGGGGATATATTCCGCGTCCGCGGTTAAAAATCTCACGCCGAGAAAAGTTTCTATGTAATCGTAAACGCCGTACATAACCCCGCGGGAAGTTTTCGCCGCGACGAGAATTACGTTTTCACCCGAAACGGACAAAGAAAAACCGTCCCCGTTTGTTTCGGAAACGGCGTTTTCATAAGTCTCTTTTGTCACAGCCGCCGAAATTCCGACGGAAAAGCATGCTTTTCCGTCGGGTTCGTTCGATATTCCGAGATTTTCGCCCGTAACTTTGAAGATATATTCTTTAAGTTTTTTCGCCGAATAGAGAACGCATTCGTCCGCGTTTTCGGCTATGAGTATTTTGCTGAATTTCATAAAATCCTTTTGTTGCTATGCCGGACAAGACACGCGAACGGGTTAATACTTAATGTATAAGCCGCGAGCGTAACGACGTATTAGTCAAAAATTCGCCGTCAGACCATGGTTCGTATTATTCTTGTCCGGCATCGGTGCGGCTGAAATTTTCAGGCAAGAACGATAAGCGCGCCTTCGCCCGCGTCGAGCGTGAGCGGAATACTTCCGCCTACGACGTCCGCCGTTTCGCCTCTCTGAATTACCGTGTATCTGTAATCGTTTTTATCGAACGAAAGAGTGACGTTTGCTTTTGTCGTTCTGCTGTAATTCACGACGTAAAGCGCGGTTTTGCCCTTATAATTGAAGCAGCCCACGATAGAGTCGTCGCCCGAAATCGATTTAAGCTGACGATAATCTCCCGCCGCAACGATGTCGTCGGTCGGTTTGCCTTTGGTGATGATCGCGTTGATCGCCTTGTCTCCGTGAACGAGAATTTTCTCGGACGAGGAGTGCATAAGATATTCGTCCACCGCCTGAACCTGCGTGTTCGCGCGCTTGGCGTAATAATACCAGCGGGTAAGGTTGCCGTCCGCGCCGATAAGTCCGTTACGGTTGGTGAAATCGTAAGTGCCGCCCGTCGCGTAAGAGAAGTGGAAAGGCTGGATAAGGGGGAAGTACTGAATAGCCTTGGCTCCGTAGCAAAGAGCCATATTCACGTCGTACAAAAGCTCGCCTTCGGAAGGGTACGGATCTTTCGATTCGAACCATTGTTCTTCGTCGTTCCATTGTCCGCCGGCTTGAAGCATTCTCCAAAAAGGTACGCCGTATTGCTTGGAATACGATCTGTACTGAGCGAGAATGTTATACATAAGCGAAGTTAAAACGTCTTCGGAAGTTTCCGCGGAAATATACGGATATTGCGTTGCCGAAAGCATTTTCGGTTTGGCGATTTCGAAAATCTCTTTTATATACTCTTCGAACTCCATAGGACTCGAATATCCCCAGAAGTTGTCTTCGCCCGCCCAGTAGCCGCGCGCGTTCATATACATATCGAGACCTTTGGCGTTGGAAGCCGAATAGAACGCGTCCGAGAACACTCCGATATTGTCGAGCTGAGCGGTGAACGGTTCGTCGTAAGAATGAAGCCCTAAAAAGCTCTTTCTCGTTCCGTTTTCGGAAAGTTCGTCGATAATGTTTTCGAGAATTTTCTGACCCTGAGTCGTGCCGAGAGTCATATCTTCGAGCGGATAATCTTCGGTATGCGAGCCGAGCTGATTCATAACCCAATAGCTGTCGACGAAATAGCCGATATTGTACTTTTCGCAAAGGTCGAGCGATTTATGAATATTCGTGTTCGCAGAACCGTAAGAATGTCTGTCCACCGAGTATACGAACATATTTATGCCCGCTTCGCTTAAAACTTCGTAGTAATAATCGGTTAAAAAGTCGGGCGAGGGGTTGCCTTCCACGCTTCCGCCCGAAGCGTAAGGCGCGTAAAATCCGCCGATAGGCATAACGTCGCTTCCGCCCATTATTTCATAGGAAAGAGCGTAAACTTCGTTTTCCGCGATCGCGTCGCTTTCGGTGTAGCTCATTCCGTCGGTATAAAGCTTTACGGTGTTTGCGGGCAGGTTCCCGGACGAACTGTCGCTGTCGGGCGTTTTTCCGCACGAAGCGCAGGCAAAAGTAGTGACACCCGCAAGCAGAAGGGCTAAAAGTTTTTTATTCTTCATCTTTTTTCCTCCTTAAAAGTATTCCCGCGGGGAGAAGAACGAGCATTGCCGCGCCCGCGCCTAGACTTACGCTTAAAGAAGAGTTGCAGCCTTTCGCCGAAACGGTCATTTCCGCGTTGTTCGAGGGGACGTTTGCGGTGTTTTGCGCGTTTTGTCCGTTCGAACCGTTGTTTTTAAGCTTTTCGCCCAGAAGATCGCTTTTATCGGGGTTGGTCTTATAGTCGAAATCGGGAGTCTTATCTCTTATATTGCTCTTGTATCCGGGAGTTTCGGCAACCTTTTTCGCCGCGTCGTTATCGGTGTTTTTGATGCTGAAATTATCGATTTTGAAGTTCGCCACCGACTGATAGTTAAGTCCTTTCGGGTTGAGAGTCGTATCGCCCCAGGTGAATATTCTCACATACCCCGTGCGGACGGTGCCGAGATCGTAGGAGTAGTAAGGCGTTCCCCAGTCCTCGTCGCCGTCAAGACGGTAATAAAGTTCGATAAGACCGTCCGTCATAGTGAATTTAACGTTCACGGTGTTACCGTTTACGTCATGTTTGTTCCAGAGACTGAACGATTTGCCGTTCGCGCCGTACATAGGCTGAACGTCTCTCGCGTTGCCGTTTTCCCAGGTAACGTATCTGGGATTTTCCCACGGTTTCGTGTGGTCTTCGCCGTAAGGCGGAGTGGAGTAGATCGGCACGCCCTCGAATTGAAGCCAGCTCGTAAGAGGAACTGTCGCGTCCGCCGAAAGGTCGACCGAGTCGACGCCGAAAGCTATTCCGAACCAGTTGCTGATAAGCTTCGTCGGTTCGCCGTTTTCATTGAATTCCGCTTCGTTGTAAAGGTCGGAAATGTCGAAAGTAAGCTCGAAGTTGGAGTACTGATATCTCGTGGAGAAGTACGCTCCCGCGGTGTTTTTGAACACGAGCTTGCCGTCTTCGACCGAAAGGGAAGAAGGGTTCATCGGCGAAGCCTTGCTTTGCGATGCGAACACGTTTGCGTTGTAGCCGTTCTCGAAAGTCTCGACGTAATCGATCGTTTCGGGCGCGTCGTATTTATAGCTTATAACTTCCGCGTCCGAAAGAACTACGCTGTTTTTCCCTTCCGAGCAGAACGAAACGTAACCCGAAGCGTCGTTTACGGATCTGTTGGAAACATAAGCGTCGCCGTTGATTTTAACGGTGAGTTTGTTGTCGGTCGTGACGGAAACGTCGAGCGAAATATCTTTGCCGAGGTTAAGCGCGCCGAATTTTTGTTTTTTGTAAACGGCGGATTGATTTCCGTTTTCGTCGTAATAATTCACGCCGACATAAAATCCGTCGTCATAAGTGAATTCCACGTCGAACGAGTTTGCCGCGCCGATATAATCTTTAACGTTTTTCAAGCCGAAGCAGACCGAATATTTTCCGTCCGTCGCAATGCTTTTCACGTTAAGCGTAAGGCTCATCTTGAAAAGATCCGGAACGCCGTATTCTTTAAGGTTTCTTATTTTGGATTTCGCGAACAGCGAGGACAATCCCGCGTCGGTTCCGAAAATCGCCTTGCCGTCCTTTGCCGTAACGTCGCCCGTTATGAAAAACGTACCCGTGCTTATTCCCGTTTTCGTTACAGAAGCTTCGGAAACGACATAAACTTTCGAAGAACCCGCGTTCGCTACGATCGCGTTTTCTCTTATCGCGTTTATTGCCGAGCCCGCGGCGACGGAAAGAACCGCCGCGGCTGCTATTATTCTGATTTTATTTTTACGCATTTTTACTCCAATCGTTCCAGTTTTTATTTACGGTGCCGGTGAGCTGTTCCCAAAGTCTGTCCGCGCCCTTGTAATCGTTCGGGTTGGAAGCGATGAGAGCCTGGCAGTAGTAGAGGTTTACAAGCTGGTTGATGCTGGCGTTGGTGAACAAGGTGGACTTGGTCATCGTGTTCGTAACCGCCGTAAGTTCCTTGGAGAAATCGAACTGAGCTTTTGCCCAGGCGGAAAGCGAGGAAGCGTCGAACAAAGACTCGTCGGAAAGTTTTACCGCGGAAGGAAGTTTAACCGTTTCCATAAACGTCTTCGTTCCTTTGTCGGAATAGAAGTATTTAAGGAAAGCTTTCGCGCCGTCGATGGCGTTGGAGTATTCGGGAATGAAAACGTATTGTTCGGACGCGTTGTTATACATAACGTTGCGCGCTTCTTTTATTCTCGCAAAGTCCGCAGCGGAGCAGAGTTCGCTCGACTCTTTGCCTTCGTCCGCTTCCGCGACGATTTTCGAAAGAGTCGCGTCGCTCATGTTTTTATCTTCGAGTTTGTTTACGATAGAACTTATAACGGGGAGTTTCATCATAACGAAGTTGTCTTTCGTTCCCGTCGATTCGTTCATGAGCCAGCTTCCGTTAACGGTAAGAACGGATTCGCCTTTGAGATACTGAGACTGTACTTTCGTGAAGTATTGGCTTGTGCAGTCGCTATGCGAGTTGGTGGGCGTGATAATCTTTTCGAAAACTTTCAGAGCTTCGTATCTGCCGTCTTTTGCGAGAAGCACGTCTTTGGACGGAGTGTTTCCGTTCGCGTCTTTCAAAGCGAGCATCGTGTTGTTGTAGTAATCTATTCCGTCGTACTGAGCTTCCCAACCGAAAAGCGCGTAGTTGAGATAACCGTTGTTGTACTGATCGTTATAGAAAAGCCAGGCAGTTTTGTCGTCTCCTTCAAGCTCGGTAACAAGCGTTTCGAGTTCGTCGGTAGTGTTGGGAACTTTGTATTTAACGCCGTCGATAACGTCCGCGTCGTAAACTATCGAACACCAGCCGTTTCCGTAGGTGAGGAAGTTGGTCGTTCCGTCCGCGTTTTTAACGCCGTTTAAAATATAATCGTAATATTTTTCTCTTATCGTAACGTTTTCGCCGTCCGCTTTGCTGTCTAAAACGTCGTCGAGCTTAATAAACTGTTTGTTGTACTGGTTGGTGTTGAGCATCGTGAAGTAAAGGTCGTAGGTGTTCGCCTGACCCATATCGAGGCTCTTTATTATCGTGCTTGCACTCTGGTCCGAGTCGAGCTTAGCGGTGTAAGTGGACTGAGAAGCGTTGAAATCGGCTACGATTTTCTGCATGAAATCGAGTCTGTAACCCGAGTTCCAGTAATAAATCTGAACCTCGTTCGTGTCGCCCTGATTTGCGCTGCTCCCTTTGTCGGGGCTTTCTCCGTTGCCGCCGCCGCAAGCCGCGAATGCCGAAACGCTCATAACGAGCGCGGCGAGAAGCGTAATAGTCTTTTTTAACTTTTTCATAATTTTACTCCTTTTGTTTTTGATTGTTTTTTATATTTGATCGTGGGCAAAAAGTTTATTTAATCGACTTATAGCCCGCCGTTTATCGTTAAACTTGTTACGTTGTCCGTGATTTCTATCGAAAACTTTGCGTTATTTCCGCTTATCTCGTTTGCGCTTCTCGGAACGTCGTATTCGCCGAGCAATGCGTCGTTGATATAAACGGAAACGGTTATCGTGTCGGCGTCCTTTATCGTAATGGCGAGACCGAATTTAACGCCCGCTTTAAAAGTTGCGTTCGAGTACTTGATTTGGGTTCTCGGGGAATACTCGGCAAAATTTCCGTCGGAATTTATAATTGCGAATCTGAATCCGTCGCCGCGGAAATAAACTCCGTAACTTCCTATCATAAAGTACGTTCCGCCCGATCCTTTGTCGACGACCGAGGCGATTTCAACGGAAGCTATCGCGCCGTTATAGCCGATAACCGTATCTCCGTCCGCTCTTGTGTTAGACGAATCGAGAACGATTTTCTTTTCCGCCGCAACGCCGCTTATCACAAAGGTTCCGATGTGAGAAGGTTCGATTTCGACTGCGAAAACGGCTTTATCGGAAGCAATTTCGTCGGAAACTCTTGCCTTATCGTAAGCGAAGATGAGTTTATCGTTTGCAAACGTTTTAAGCGTGACGGTGTTTTCGTCCTTTATCGTTACGCTCATGCCGAATTTTACGCCCGCATTGAAGAGTGTAGCCGAATAATTGCCAGCGACGACTCTGTTATTACCGGGTTCGGCGAAATTTCCGTTATTTATTATCGCCACGCGGAATTCGCCCGAACGATAATGGAAACCGTAGCTTCCGATGAAGAAGTATGATCCGCCGTAACCGTCGCCGACGGTCGTAACCGATTTTACGTTAAGTTCGGCGATAGTTCCGTCGTAACCGATAATTGTTTTTCCCGTCTGACTTGTAAGGGAGGAGTTGAGCGTTATTTCGTCCGTTCCCTCGGGGAGAGCGGAAACGCGTTTCGAGTTGTCGCAGATAAACGAGAAATCATATTCTTCGCCGTCTATTACGAGTTTTCCGTTCACCGTTCCGTCCGTAAGATTTTTCGGCATATCGGCTCTTGCGATGGTAATAACGTTGCCGTTAAGCTCGTAATTTACTTCTTCGCCCGATATAAGAACTTTGGTAAGCCCGCTTGCGTTGCCGAGCGTTATCGTGTAGGTCTCGTCGTAAGAAGTGAAGCTTTCCTGTGCCTTAACGCTCGTTCTCGTTTGTTTTCCGAGCATTATCGCTTTGATATTGTAAATTTCCGTTTCCGTAACGCCTATCGAAAGCAGATAATTTTCGGTTTTTTCCTGCAAGGTGTCGCCCTCGTAGGTTTTGAGTCTCTCGACGAAATCTTTGAACTGATAGACGGTGCTGTTGTAATTTCTCAATTCGTAAATGGAGAACGAAGTGAGTTCGTAGTCCTGAATAAGCGTTCTTTCGTCAACGCCCAGAAGCGCGTTTACGAGGAAAGATACCGTACCCGTTCTGTCCGCGCCGCCCGTGCAGTGAAGATATACGGGGTATCTCGACTTGTCCGAAAGGGCGGAGAATATTTTTCTGTAAGCTTCCGCGCCCGTAAATGCGGATAAATAACCGCCCGCTTCGTAATATTCGAGGTTCGCGCCGGGTATAGGGCTTTCGGTAAGCCCGAGGTTTTCTTTTGCCGATCTTAAATCGAAATCGGTTTTGATGCCGAGCGTTTCGCTCATATATTTTTTGCCGCTGTCCGAAAGCTTGACGTAATCGTACCAACCGTTGATTTCGGGAGACAACGCGCCGCCGCGGAAGAACATATTCTGCAAAGTGGTTTCGCCGTCCGCCGTTTTGTAGCCGCCGAGATCGCGTACGTTGAAAATACCGTCGATTTTCATAAATCTTGCGCCGAGATCGGTCGTTTCGAAGCTCGAAACAGCCGTTTTTTCCTCGCCGCCCGCAAGTTTTGCGGTAACGCGTACATAATATTTTGTACCTTTCAGAAGGTTATACAAGTTGAGCTTGGTTTTATATCCTTCGAGTTCGGTTTCTTCGGCGTTCGTCATATCCTCGTTGACCGAATATTCCACTTTAACGCTTTCTGCGTTTTCGTAAGTGTTTTTCCATTCGATCGTAACGGGCGCGTACGCGTTGCCTACTTTTTCGTAGAATTCTTCGACGCCTTTATCCGATTCGAGGTAGTTTTTAACGATATCGATATAGGGATAAACCACGCCTTCGGGAGATACTATTTTAAGTTCTGGCGCGGGTTTTTCGCTTTCCGAATTGCTTTCGGGAGTGCTTTCCGAATTGCTTTCCGGGTTGCTTTCCGGTTTGCTTTCGGAAGCGGAGTCTTTTGCGGTATCGCTTTCTTTCACGGTGTCGCTTTCTCTCGCCGTTTCGCTTGCGGAAACGGGTTCGTCAACGGAAGCGGAGTCCGGGTCTTTGCCGCCGCAGGCTGCAAGGGCGGCTATAACCGAAGCCGCGGTTAAAATACATAGCATTTTCTTTAATTTGTCTTTCATTATCCTGTCCTTTTATATTTTTTTGTGCGCGGTCACTCTTTAAGTCCGCCCAAAGATACGTTGTTCATAAGCGCGTTGTTACAGCAGACGAACAGCACGAGCGGAGGAATCAGCGACAAGAAGCACGCCGCATACAAAATATCCATTCTCGATTCGTAAACCATGCTTGTTTGGAAGCTGTAAATTCCTACGGCAAGCGTTGGCAGTTTCGGAAGATATATGAGCGCGGTCGCGTAAGAGTTCCATTCGGTTATCCATAAAAGAAGGAAAAGCGAACCGAACATCGCCACGGCTTGCGGAAGCGTAATCCTGAAATAAATCTGCCATTTGTTCGCGCCGTCGATTTCCGCGGCTTCCGCATAGCTTTTCGAAACGCCCTGCCAGAACGCGAAGAAATACATATAGTATATCGAAAATCCGTTAAGAGACGTGAGGATCATCATTCTTGAATTGAGAAATTTGAGCCTGTACAGCAGTTTATACATTGCCGTACCCGTTCCGTAAAGGGGAAGAGTTATAACCACGAGTACCACGAAATATACCGCTTTCGAACCGAAAAACTTATATTTCGCCGTAACGTAAGACATCATCGCCGTTACGAAAATGTTAAAGAACGGACCCAAGAAGCAGAAGTACATCGAGTTTAAGAACATCTGCAAAAAGTTGTGGTCGTTTACTTTGAGCATCGAGAAAACGTCGATATAGTTTTCAGGCTGAAACTCGTCGAAGCCGAATGCGTTCGAGGAAACCGCGCCGTTCGTTCTCATTCCCGATATAAAGCACCAGAAAATCATATATACATAGGAGAACGCGAACGCGCAGAAAATAACGAATACGAGCGCGTAAACTATTCTTTCCGAAACCGATCTTTTGCCGAAAAACCTTTTCAATTTATCGAGGAGAGACCTCTTTTCAAAATCGTATTTTTTCATAATTCTCTCCTTAATAAGTCGTTTCTTCTATTTTCGAAGCAAGGAATTTGCGGACAAACACCGCGATAACGCACGAAACCGTCGTGAGCATCATTGCCATTGCCGAAGTTCTGTAAAGATTGTCCGATTTAAGCGGGTTGGAGGTGTTTAAAACCTGCATATACATCCAGTTGGAAATGGTCTGCGTTCCCGCCGCGCCTTGCGTTAAAAGGAATACGGCGCCCGTCGCTCCGAAAACGTTCGCGAGTTGAAGGGTTACCATAAGCACGAAGGTCGGCCATACCAGGGGGAGGATTATTACGAACATTTCCTGAACCCAGTTCACGCCGTCGAGCTTAGCCGACTCTATAATGGAATCGGGTATTCTCGAAAATGTTCCGCCCCAGATGATAAGGCTTCCCGGGAAACCGAGCCATATCATATTGAGAAATACCATTTTATTGGCGTAATCGCTGTCTACGAGCGGGTCTTTCATCCGATAAGGTATGTTGAACAATTTCGTAAGGAACGAAATGAAAAATTTCGATCTTACGAATTCGATGAAAAAGTAGCTTACGACAACGCCCGAAACTATCGTCGGGAGGTAGAAGAATATTCTGAAAAGTCTGTAACCCGTTATCTTTTTATATATAAAGTAAGACACCAGAAGTCCTATCGGGAACATCGCCATGGATATCCCGAAAGACTTGAACGTGTTTATGAACGCCAAGCCGAGATTGTCCGAAATATTGTTCGGATCGGGGTTTTTCAATTCTTTGAAAACCCAGGCGAAGTTTTCGAACGCCGCGAATTTAAGTCCGCCGTTCTGGTCGGGCTGCTGGAACGCCATTATAAACGAGTCGATATTAACGTATAAATAAAAGACAAGAAAGGAGGCAAGCGGAATTATCATAAACGAGGCGTAAAAAAGCCCGTCCATGAGTTTTCTTTTTCTTCTTTCTTTATCCTGTTGCACCATATTTTGCCGCCTTTTGTTGTTTGAATTTTTGAGTTTAAAACTGCCGAAGCGTTGAGCGAATTTTTATGCCGTTCAAGATTCGTTTAATTCTTGTCCGGCATGCCGGACAAAAACAATCAGAACCTTGCCAAAACGCCGCAATTTTCGCGCTTTTTGTCAAATGCTCGCTTGAAGTACGTCAAGTACGTCTTCGTTCGCCTTTGTCAAAAATCATCGAAAATATCGGCGTCAGTCCACGGTTCGTATTATTCTTGTCTGGCATAGATCGCTCAACGCCGCCGTTGAATGTTGGATTTTAGTTGTCGTTCAGCCGAAAATTACTTTTTGGCTACGATTTGAAGTCTTATTCCGTCGGGATTGCTGTCGGCTATCCAGGAGATGTTGTTCCAGTAGAGGATCATAGATAAACCGTTGGTTTTCATTTCCTCGGTGAGAACGACGTTTACGGTCTGAACTGCCTCGTTTGTTCCGTTGTCAACGCCTTCGATCTGTGTGTTTTTGCTTGCTCTCTGTCCTTCGCCCTCTTTATCCATAACGATTATGTCGATACTCGTGTAACCGTTATTCATCCAGTAAGCGATTGCTTTTCCGAGGACTTTAACTCTTACGTCTCTTGCATTGAAAGTGTAAATTCCGTCGGCATATTCGTATTCGGCGCCTGCGGATATCGGTGCGTCCGTTTCGGGGTCGAACTCTTTAAAAAATTCGATCGTGAAATAGAAACCGTTCGACTGATCATAACCCGTAAGTTTATCTCTCTGAGCCTTGTCTGCGTAAAGACCTCTGAATGTGAAGCCGTTCGTGAGCATATCGTCTGTTATAAGAATTTCGTTGCTTGTAGGATTAGGCTGAGCGCTATCGGGATAACAGTATTGCCATGCGCTGATTTTCATACCGAGGATAGAAAACTGGTTGTCTTTTCCCATCATGGTGATTATGAAAGAGCCTTTTTTCTGAGCCTTCATAGCGGAAAGAAGTCCTGCGGTTAAAGTGATATCCTGTTCAATCTGTTCCGTGCCGGGGTCTCCGTCGGTAACCTCGAAACGAGCGTTTGTTTCGTCGTAAGCGATAGAGTATACCGATTTCAGCCAGGTGGTTTTATCTTCGTAATCGAACGGCTTCGGAGTGTATTCGTATGTAATCTTCAATGCGAAGCGGTCGAGCGTTCCGTGATATTTTTCCTCGTCGGTATCAACGGTCACGCCGTCCGATCCTTTATATCTGTAAAGGAATGTGAGAACGATTCCCTCGTCGGTAACGACGGCTTCGTCCGCTCCGTTTTCGTCGCCGATAACAAGCGAGAACAATGTGTTATCGCCGAATCCGTTTACGGCGAATACGTTGACATATCTGAAATTTTCGTCGCCGGGGAGCTTATAGCCCATCGCCCTGTAATATTTGTCGGGGCTTCCGAACATAAAGTTTATTTTGTAATATCTGTTCGCGATAAGTCTGTCTACGATTTCTCTGTCGATAGTAACCGTCGTTTCGTAGGACGTATCGTCTTTCGCGTAGATAAGATAGTCGTAAGCTTCGTCTTTAACGGCGTAAGCCTTGTTGTCCTCGGAAGAAACGAAGAGCGCGTTCGCTTCGAGATAAGATTTTCCGCAAAGACCGCAAACTCCGTCGTCGCCGAAAGAGTGGCTGAGCTTTTCTGCGGTTACGTCTCTGTAAGACTTATCGCAACGCGAGCATTTCATTACGACGTAACCCGCATATGCGCAAGTGGCGTTTTCGGTTGTTTCCGCTTCGTAGTTATGTCCCAAAGCGTCAACTTCGTCTATATCATATGTTTTTTCGCAACGTTCGCAGGTAAGAGTGGTGTAGCCGATGCTTTCGCAGGTCGCTTCCGTAACGACTCTCGCTATGCTTGTATTTTCCTTGTGTCCGAGCGCGGGAACGACTTCGTCGTATTTATCGTGGCAGACGGAACACTCGTAAACGTCCTTTCCTACCGTTTCGCAGGTCGGAGCAACGCCATCTTCGTCGTTCAACGCATATTTGTGCGCCGCGGGGATTTTAGCCGTTTCCATGCCGTCGCAATCGTCTCTCGTGCAGTATCTGGCTTTTTCGCCGTCGACGGTACAGGTTTCCGCATTTACTACCTCCCAGTCTCCGAAAATATGCCCGAGGGCGGCTTCGCCGACTTCGGTTTTTTCTTCGCCGCACTTGTCGCATTTAAGGACTTTTTTGCCCGCGTGTTCGCAGTCGGGCGCGGTTTCGGTTTTTAAAACGAAATTGTGGTTGCAAACCGAAACGTTTTCGCTTTCGGATTTGCTTTCCGGTTCTTTTTCGGAATTCGAGTCGCTCGGTTCGATTGTCGAAACGCTCGTCGGTTCGCTTGTCGAGTCGTCCGCGGGTTTGTTTCCGCAGGCGGCAAATGCAAGACAAACGACAAGGCACATAAGCGCAATCAGAATGCTTTTAATTTTACTCATCTTCATTTCTCCTTACAGAAAGGTTTTTCCCTCTCTTTATTTCCTTAAATATAATACCACATTAAAAAGGCGTATTCAATGTCTTAGAATAACTTAGAATTGCTCTACATAAACTTTTATTGCGTTTTTCTTTAAAAAAAGTTATTGACAATTATTAAAAAGCGTGTTAATATTAAAGTATGGATATGTACACGATAATGGATCCGGAGTCGCCCGATCTGCACACTCACATAACCGCCGAGCTGGACGAAAACTACCACAAGCACGCCTTTTTCGAAATATTTTATATTTTGAACGGCGAAATAACGCACTGCTGGCGCGGCGGAAACGCTACGGGCGAAGAACTCGTCAAGGGGGACGCGTTTCTGATCTGTCCGGGCGTGGCTCACAGATTTGTAAGAAAAGACGGCAACCCTTGCGAGCATAGAGACCTTGTAATCAGAAATTCGCTTATGCAAACGGTATGCGAATTTATCGAACCTAAGTTTTTCGAGCAGATTTTCAACGAAAAAGTCATACATTTCAAGCTCGAAGATATAGACGTTGCGCATCTTGAAAGGGCGATAAGCATTCTGCTTTCCGCCGATAATCCCGACAACAAGAAAAAGCAGTACGAAAAGATGCTCCTTATCGAGGTTTTAAGCTTTATTTATATGAAGTCGGGCGCGGACAACAACTTTTCGGAGTTCAAACCGATCGGGGATAGAAAGCGTAACTTATTTTATCAACGCTTTCAAAAAGAAATTCGGTACGACTCCCGGCAAATACCGTCAGGCAAATTCAAAGCCCGCGCGCTGAGAGCCGATATAAACCCGCAAGTCGAAGCGAAAAAACAGGTTATAAAGACGAGACCGAAAAAATCAAAAATGCGAGTTAATCGACTTATAGCGCGACTTTTTGAGTGTGTTCAATGTCGTTTACGGCGTTTTCGGCTCATAAAACGTACCGTTTGGGTTAAACGCCCGCCGCAAAAATATTTTTTTGCGGCGGGCGTTTTGGCGCGCGGTCGGTTTGACTTTAATATTATTGTTTGTTATAATAAGTACATAATCTATTATTATATGCTCGTCGCGGGCTTTATTTTTTGCCGCGGCGAAAGCGGAGATAAAACTATGATGGAAGAAAAAATTCAGGAGATCAAAAGCGAGATAGCGTCGGAGCTTGCGGACACCAGAACAAGCTCGGATCTTTTCAAGCTTAAATCCAAGTATATCTTGGGCAAGGCGGGCATAATCCCGGGGCTTATGAAAGAACTCGGCAAAGCCGCGAAAGAAGAACGTCCCAAACTCGGAATGATCATCAACAGCCTTAAAGAATGGGCTGCCGATTATTTCGCGAGAAAGGAAGCCGAGATAAACGAAGCGGAAAAGAATTACCGCTACAAAAAAGAAGCGGTCGATATCACGATGCCCGCAAAACGCCTTAAACAGGGAACGTATCACCCCGTAAGCATCGTAAAAGCCGAACTTATCGATATTTTCGCGGGCATGGGGTTCAAGGTTTCGGAAACGAGGGAGATCGAGGACGATTTCCATAACTTCACCGCGCTCAACACTCCCAAGGAACACCCCGCGAGAGACAAACAGGACACTTTCTATATAAACGACGATTTTATGCTCCGCACGCACACTTCGCCGGGGCAGATAAGAAGTCTTACTTCTCTGACTCCGCCGTTTAAAGTGCTTATTCCCGGCAGAGTTTACCGCGCCGACGACGACGCGACCCATTCGCCTATGTTCCACCAGATGGAAGGGCTTGTAATCGACGAAAAGGTCACGCTTTGCGATTTGCAGGGCATGCTCGACGTTTTAGTCAAAAAAATGTTCGGAAAAGAGGCGAAAACCCGCTTCCGTCCGTCTTTCTTCCCGTTCACGGAACCTTCCGTCGAAGTCGACGTAAGCTGTTTCGAGTGCGGCGGAAAGGGTTGCAAACTTTGCAAAGGTACGGGCTGGATCGAAATTCTCGGCGGCGGCATCGTAAACCGCAAAGTTTTGGAAAATTGCGGCGTGGATCCCGATAAGTACACGGGTTTTGCGTTCGGACTCGGTCTCGACCGTATCGCGATGCTTAAAAACGGCGTGAACAACATTCACGTTCTTTACGAGGGCGATATCCGCGCTCTCGAACAATTCAAGGATTAAGGAGGAACGGAAATATGTTAGCGCCTTTAAGTTGGCTTAAAGAATATGTAGATATAGACGTAACGCCCGAAGAGCTTGAAGCAAAGCTTTTCGGTTGCGGTTTCGAAGTCGAGCAGATCATACCTTACGGCGATAAACTCGATAAGGTCGTGACCTGCCGCATAAAAGAAATAACTCAGCACCCCAACGCGGAAAGACTTCGTATCTGCCAGGTAGACGCGGGAAAATACGGCGTTTTGCAGATAATAACCAATGCCGTAAACGTTTCGGTAGGCGATATCGTTCCCGTCGCGGTCGACGGAGCGACGCTCGCCACGGGCGACAGAATTTTCAACGGTAAGCTTCGCGGCGAACCCTCTTACGGAATGTTCTGCGGCGGAGAAGAGATCGGTATCGACGATAATTTTTACGAAGGAGCTTCGGGCGACAGCGTTCTTATTTTCAACGAAGAACTTCCCTTAGGCGAAGAAGTAAGAGACCTTCTCGCGCTCAAAGATTACGTTTTCGATATCTCCGTGCTTGCAAACCGCCCCGATTGTCAGAGTATTTTAGGTATCGCGAGAGAAATCGCCGCGGTACTCGGCAAGCCTCTCAAAGAACCTTCTTACGAGTTCACGGCTAAAAAAGTCGGAGAGGATAAGGCGGTTAAAGTCACCGTTAAGGACGGCGAACTTTGCCCGAGATATATCGCGCATTACGTCACGGACGTTAAAATAGAAAAATCCCCGAAATGGATGTCGAGAAGACTCAAACTTTGTGGCATCAATTCGATAAGCAATATCGTCGACATAACAAACTACGTTCTTTTAGAACTCGGTCAGCCGATGCACGCTTTCGACGAAAACGACCTCGAAAAGAGAGAAATAGTAGTCCGCAGAGCGGAAAAGGGCGAAAAGATAGTCACGCTCGACGAAAAAGAACTTACGCTTAATAACGATAACCTCGTTATCTGCGACGGCGCAAAGCCCGTTGCCCTGGCGGGAATTATGGGCGGACTTAACAGCGAAATAAAGGATACGACCGCAGGCGTTGTGTTCGAGTGCGCCAAATTCAAGCGCGACAACGTCAGAAGATCTTCGAGAATGCTCGGAAAATCGTCCGATTCGTCGAAGAGGTTCGAAAAGGGCGTGGACGAATACACGACCGAACGCGCTATGAAGAGAGCTTTGCATCTCGTCGAACAGCTCGGCGCGGGCGTTCCGACGGACGTACACACCGACGTTTCCGCAGGCAAAGAACAGGAAAACAAGGTCGTTAAAACGACTTTCGGCAAAATCAACGGCGTTTTGGGTATAGAAGTTCCCAAAGCGGAAGTCGAAAAAATATTGAAGAGCCTTAATTTCGGCGTGGAAATAAACGGCGAGGAAATCACCGCTTACGCTCCGCCTTACAGAGAGGACGTCGAGGGTTGTCCCGACCTTGCCGAAGAGGTTATCAGAATGTACGGTTACGACCACGTCGTGCCGACGCTTTTGAAAGACTGCAAAATAACCGCGGGCGGTTACACGAAAGAACAGAAAGACGAGCTTAAAATGAAAAAAGTTCTCGTCGAGCAGGGTTATAACGAAGTTATGACTTATTCGTTCTATTCGAAGAAAGACGTAGCCGCGCTTCGCCTTAAAGAGGGCGACGAAGAGGGTAACGTTATCGTCATCGAAAACCCGATAAGCGACAATTACGAAGTTATGAGAAGAACGCTTATTCCTTCGCTTCTTGCCGTCGTTTCGAGAAACGTTAAAAAAGGCAACGCGGCGGGTAGAATTTTCGAGATCGCGAGAACGTATATCCCGAAAGAAATTCCCGTTTCCGATTTCCCCGAAGAGAGAAAGCATCTTTGCCTCGCGATTTTCGGCGAAAACGAAGATTTCTTCACGCTCAAAGGCGCGCTTAAAGAAATCGAAGAGAATTTCAGAGTTAAATTCAATCTCGGCGTGAGAGCGGAGAAAACCTATCTTCACCCGGGTGTTTCCGCTAAAATTCTTCTCGGCGGAAAGGAGATCGGTTGCTTCGGTCAGGTAACTTACGAGACCTGCGCCGATTTCGATCTCGAATGCAAGGTTTACGTTTTGGAGCTTGATTACGACGCGCTCGCGGAAGAATTTACCGTTCCGTTCAAGTTCGCGCCGCTCCCGAAATTCCCCGAAGTTAAGAGAGATCTCGCGCTCGTTGCGGACGAAACCGTTACTTGCGGCGAAATCGAGGACGTTATTTACTCGGCTTGCAAGCTTAACGTCAAAGCCGTCGAACTTTTCGACGTTTACGTCGGCGAACAGATCGGCGAAGGGAAAAAGAGTATGGCGTTCACGGTAACGTTCTGTTCGGACGGGGTTAAACCTATCGAAACGGAAGACGTGGACGGATTCGTAAAACGTATTCTCGGAAGCTTGAAGCACAGACTTAACGTGGAATTGAGATAATATTACGATAAAATCACGATAGCCGCAGGCAATTGCGCCACAGCGCAATCGCCTGCGGCTGCGAGGCGATAATTATGATAGATTTGGAAAGAATAAATTTTCTTGCGAAAAAACAGCGCGAAGAGGGGCTTACCGAAGAGGAAAAAGCCGAACAGGCTAAGCTTCGCAGGGCTTATATCGACAGCGTTGTGGGAAATCTGAAATCGCAGCTCGACAACACTTATGTCGTCGAGGGCGATAAAAAGACCAAGCTCGAAAGGGTTAAAAAAGAGTTCGACGGCGAGCCGACGAATGACCCTAATAAACTTAATTAGTCGGTCTATAAGTCGATTAACGGCGATTTTTTATGGCATACACGTTGATTACGGGCGCTTGCGGTGGTTTGGGAAAAGAGTTTTGCCGTCAGCTTATAAAGGATAACGACCTGTTTCTGACGGGCAGAAGCGAGGAGAAACTCGTCGGGCTAAAACAAGAGCTTAACGAAATAAACCCGCAACGGAAAATCGAAATTTTCAAAGCCGACCTGACAAGCGAAAAAGAAAGGGAAAATCTGTTTTTATACGCCGACGAAAAGGGAATGACTTTTTCGGGATATATCGGCGTTGCGGGTGCGGATATTCAGAAAGAATTTCTGAAATACACGCCCGAAAAAATAGTTTTTCAGACAAGGCTCAATTTCGAGGCGAACATAGCCGTTTGCCACGGGGTTTTGAAACGTCGGGCGGAAAATCTGAAAATTCTTACGGTAAGCAGTATGAGCGGAAGCACGCCGATGCCATACTTTGCGATATATTCGGCGACCAAAGCCGCGCTCATAAACTTTTACACTTCGCTTCGTTACGAGGTCAAAAACGCGAAAATAACTATTCTCGCTCCCGGAGGAATTCCTACGAGAGAGGACGTTATTCGCGATATCGAGCGGCAGGGCGTGACGGGCAAACTTTCGTCGAAGCCTGCGGAATTCGTCGTTAAAAAAGCGCTCAAAGGGCTTGAAAAAAACAAACGGCTTGTTATCCCGGGCGCGTTCAATAAATTCGTTTACGGAATAGAAAAGATCGCGCCGATGTCTTTAAGGTGCCGTTTCGTAGCAGAAAAGTGGAAGAAAAAAGAGAAAGACGCGTTCTGATTTTTCGGGCGGGCGTTTTGCGGCGAAAAGTCGTGAAAATCGTTTTGCAGCCGAAAATCGGACAAATCGGCATAAAACACAGTTAAATAAAGGAAACAATTATGAGTTACGCAGATAAAGTTTTTAAAGAAAACGTTAAAGATATACTCGAAAACGGAGTTTGGGACACCGATATGGAAGTCCGCCCCAAGTGGCTCGACGGAACTCCCGCGCACACGATCAAAAAATTCTGTATCGTAAATCGTTACGATTTGTCGAAAGAATTTCCCATAATGACGATCAGAAAACAGGGTTTTAAAAACGCCGTGGACGAAATTTTGTGGATATGGCAGAAAAAATCCAACAAAATCGCCGATCTTCATTCTCACATCTGGGACAGCTGGGCTGGCGAGGACGGCACGATCGGCAAGGCTTACGGCTATCAGCTCGGCATCAAGCATCAGTATAAAGAGGGCGAATTCGATCAGGTAGACAGAGTGCTTTACGATCTGAAACACAACCCCGCTTCGAGAAGAATTATGACGAATATTTATAATTTCGCCGATCTTCACGAGATGAACCTTTACCCCTGCGCTTATTCTATGACGTTCAACGTCGCGGGAGGTAAACTCAACGGTATTTTAAATCAGAGATCGAACGATATGGCGGTCGCGAATAACTGGAACGTTATGCAGTACGCCGTTCTGCTTATCATGTTTGCGCAGGTAAGCAATTTAAAAGTCGGCGAACTCGTTCACGTTATCGCCGACGCACATATTTACGACAGACATATTCCGTCGGTAAAGGAAATGCTCGAAAATCCCGAATATCCCGCGCCGAAGCTTATCGTCAATCCCGAAGTGAAGAATTTTTACGATTTCACCGTGGACGATTTCGTTCTCGAAGATTACAAGGCAACGCCTCTCTCCAAGAGGTTAGAGGTCGCCGTATGAGCGCGACGATAAAAGCGATCGTCGCCGTGGACAGAAAATGGGGCATAGGCAAAAAGAACGACCTTTTGTTCCGTCTGCCTCTCGATATGAAGTATTTCAGAGAAAAAACTTCGGGCAAAACCGTGTGTATGGGTTATAACACCCTGCTTTCGTTTCCCGACGGAAAGCCTTTGAAAAACAGGAAAAATATCGTGCTTTGCCCCGAGGGGATAGAACGCGACGATCTTTTATGCGTTCATTCGCTCGAAGATATGCTCGAAACCCTTTCGAAAGAAGAGGGCGAAGTTTTCGTTATCGGCGGGGCGTATTTTTACAGAAGTATGCTTCCTTTTTGCGACGAGGTTTTAGTCACCAAGGTGGACGCGGACGGCGAAGCCGAAGTTTTCTTCGAAAATCTCGACGAAAGAGATGATTTCGAGCTTGCCGAAGAGGGCGAAACGCTCGAAACCAACGGTTATAACATAAAATTCTGCGTTTATAAAAAGCGTAATTCATAAAAGCAATCCATTAAAATATTATCGAGGTAAAATATGAAAATAGATTTCAGCGGATTAACCGAAAAGAAAATCCCCGAATTTAACGGCGGAAAAGGCGCGATTTTACTTAAAACTATCGAAAAAAACGACGTTAAGTTTTTGTCGGCAAGGCTTGAACCGGGTTCTTCCGTCGGTATGCACAAGCATATGGATACATGCGAAATAATTCTTATTTTGTCGGGCAAAGGCAAGGCGATTTGCGACGGCGAAACGGAAATGCTCGGCGAAGGAAGCTGCCATTTCTGCCCGAGAGGAAGCTCGCACACGCTTATGAACGTGGGTGATTCCGATCTCGTTTTTGTTGCCGCCGTTCCCCGTCAGATTTAAAAAGAGGGGCTATAAGTCGATTAACGGCGGTTTTTAAGGTTGAATATGTATAAACTCGAAATGCATCTGCACGTTGCGGGGACTTCTCCCTGCGCGCTGACCGACGAAAAAACGATAGCCGAAATTTATGCGAAAAACGGTTATAACGGAATTGTTTACACGAGCCATTACAATTCGTTTCTTTGCGAATTTTATAAATTTAAGAATTTCGGCGAGTATAACGAAAATTTTATAAATCATTATTATAAACTGAAAGAAGAATGCGCCAAAAAGGGTATAGACGTATTTTTCGGTATGGAATTTATGCCTGACGTAACGTCGTATTATATAGAGGACGCTTTCAACGCGGAATTTCTTATTTACGGCGCGACTCCCGATAAAATCGACGACTTTCGGCGGCTTCTGAAAGAAAACACTTCTTCGATGCACGCTTATTGCATGAAAAACGGTTTTTTCGTTTCTCAGGCTCATCCGTTCAGGGGTATGATAAATTACCGCAACCCCGAGGTTTCGGACGGCGTCGAAGTTTTAAACGGCAACCCGCGGCAGAACAGTCATAACGATCTGGCGAAAAAATTTGCCGAGGAAAACGGACTTGTAATGACGGCGGGGAGTGATTTCCACGAACCCGAGGACTGCGTTTCGGGTGTTATTCTCGAAAATGCCGTAAAAACCGAAGAAGAACTCGTTCGTGAATTGAAAAAAAGAAAGCACTCGATAATACAATGATAAAAATCGCCGCGGGGAAAACGAAAATTCGCTTTGCCTTACGCGGCTTTTTTGTTGCCTTTTTACGCCCGTCTTACATACTATGTAAAAGGGGATCGGATATGCGGGTTATCAAAAGCGCGGAAGAATTATCGAAATTTGTTGCGGCGTGCGTGCATAAGTGTTCCGTCACGGACGCGTCGAAACTTTTTATCGTTTCGTGCGAAGACCGGAAACACTCGGATTTAAGAAAGTTTATCGGTTTTTGCGTTGCGACGGTCGGCGCGGACGCTTTTTTAACGCCGAAAAGCTTTTCGGAAAAATATATGAGAGATCATCCGTTCCCCGCGGACGGGATTTTCACGATTTGCGAAAAGAAATCGGAAATTTATATCGGCGTGAAATTCTATTCGGGCAAAAGCGAAGAGGCTTGTCTGTCTTACCCGATAAAAAGAACGGGGTCGGTTTTTACCGTCGACGAGGACGTAAAAATGCCAAAAAACGCCCTAAATCGACAGTAAAGTATAAAATAAGACACATAAGTTATAAAATAAGACACAAAATATAAAAATGTATTGATTTCAATTTACAAAAGTGTTACCATGTAGTATTATATGGGTGTCAATTGACGAAGGGCTTGTGCGAAAGCGCGGAGAGTGAAACCCGCAGGCAGATAGTAATTGACAGCTTATACAGCTCATCATTTTCCCCCTTATCATATATTTTTCAAAAGGCAGTTTGCGAAGAGTTCGCGAACTGCTTTTTGAGTATTACGGTTTTTTTGCGTTATCGTTTTTTTGCATTATCGGTGTCGGGTACGCGAACGGCAATATTCGACGTATAAGCCGCGAGCGTAACGACGTATCGGTCGAAATTTCGCCGTCGGACATGATTTGTTTAAATCTTGTCTGGCATAATAAACAGAGGGCAGTCATATATTATATCGAAAAGTAGCAGAGAATGCTTTCGGGAGGTATAATATTATGATAAAGCCGGAGTACGGCAAAGTGTTTGGCAGCGAGCAGACTTTTTACGAGGTTAAATTAAGCTCGGAAAGTTCCGTTCCGACCAAAGAGGACGTCAAAAAACCTATATCTTTATCCGCTACGGCGTTTATTGTCGGTACGGAAAACAAAGAAACGACAACGACGGCGAAAATTAAAGTCGCGTATTGTTTTATTTATCTTGCCGAGGACGGCTTTAAAAAAGCCGATTTCACCAACGAGCTTACCGCCGAAATTCCGTTTGCTGGCGCGTCGGTCAAGGTATGTTGCGAGGACGCGAGAGCCGTTTCCTCTCAGGACGGCTACGTTGCGAAATGCGCGGTTAAAGTATCTGCCGTCGGAATGAAAAGAACGGAGACGGACGCGCTTTCGGGCGGCGAAAATCTCCTTGTCAGGGAAAGAACGGAAGAATTCGATTCTTCTTCGGGTTTAACTTACGACACGTTCGTCATAACCGACGAATTCGACGTAAGCTACGGCATAAAAGAGGTGCTTTGTTACGGCGCTACGGCTTGCGTAAAATCGATCACGAGCGGCGTTTCGTGCATTATTTTCGAGGGCGAAGTCGTTTTGCTTTTAAAGACCTTGCCTTTTTCCGACAATAATGATATATTAAAAGAAAAGCGTTGCATTCCGTTCAGGTTCGAACTTGAAAACGCGGGATCTCTTCCCGATATGCGCGCGAAAGGCGATTGCGAACCCGTCCGCGTTTCGTTCAAAGTCTTCACCGACGAAGCCAAGGGTAAAAGCACGGTAAATGCCGAAGTCACGCTTGCTTTTTCGGGCGAATCGGTGGAAACGACCGCGGTTTCCGTCGCCGACGACGTTTATTCCGTCACGAGCGATATTGAAATTACGAAATGCGAAATTCCCGTAACGCTTTTCGCGGGGCAAAGCTCGGTAAGCGAAAATATTTCGGGTACGGCTTCGGGCGAAGTTCCCGAGGGCGGCAAAATCATAACGTCTTTCGGCGAGAGAATAACCGTTCTCGGAACGACGAAAAACAAAAACGGCGTAACGGTCAACGGAATTGTTCGGGCAGACGTCGTTTTCAGAAACGCGGACAACGGAACGAGCAGCGTAAACTGCGAAATGCCGTATTCTTTCGATATAACTTCCGAGGGGGAAGTGACGTGCCTGAAAGTCGATCTGAGCGATTTCGACGTATGCTTAAAAGACGGTTCTGTTTTCTTTAATTGTACGGTAAAAGCCGTCTATAAGTCGATTATCGTTAAAAAAATCACGGTAATAGACAGTGTGAACGAGACGGGAATAAGAAAAACCGAGAATAGCGCGATAAGCGTTTACGTTCCGCAGTGCGGCGATACGCTCTGGGATATTTCCAAACAATTAAGGGTCTCCGGCGACGAAATTTTAAGATGTAACGAAGGACTCGAATTTCCGCTCAAAGGCGACGAGAGAATAGTGATTTACAGACAGAAGATTTAAAATATCGGCTTTGACCGCAGGCGATTATCTATACGCCGACCGCCTGCGGTCGGACTGTCGGAAAAACAAAGGATCAGAATGAGAACGAAAGTAAAAACCTATGCGAAAATAAATCTTACGCTCAACATATGCGGGGCTTCGGACGGCTTTCACGATATAGAAAGCCTTGTCGCGTCGATCGATCTTTGCGATACGGTGATTTTGTCGCCGAGAAAGGACGATAAGATAATTCTTAAAATGAGAGGTTCGGGCGAAGATATCCCGACCGAAAAGAACAACGCTTATAAGGCGGCGAAATTTTTTTCGGAAACCTTTAAAACGGGCGGGGCGGATATAGAAATAATCAAACGAATTCCGCTTGCGGGCGGACTCGGCGGGAGTTCGGCGGACGCCGCGGGCGTTTTAAACGCAATGAAAAAGGCGTATGAAATCGACGAAGACGTGAAACCGCTCGCGGACAAGCTCGGAAGCGATACGGGATATATGCTTTCGGGCGGATTTGCCGTGATTTCCGGGAGAGGAGAAAGGGTAAAGAAAATCGAAACCGATTTAAAACTGCATCTGGTTCTGATTTACGGCAAAAGCGGCGTGAACACCGCCGATTGCTACAAGGAGTTCGATTTAAGCGGCGCGAGCGGAATTCTTTCCGATAACGAAGCCGCCGAAAACGCTTTGAAAACAGCCGACTTAAATTTGCTGTGCGGGGAAGTGAACAACGCTTTGTATCTCCCCGCAACGCGTCTGAACGGCGAAGTTAAAGATAATCTCGACGAAATGCGTTCGCTTTCGCCTTTAACTTCGGGCATGACGGGGAGCGGCTCCACGGTTTTCGGAATTTTCGAAACGGAAGAGCTTTGCCGCTGGGCGGTCGAAAAACTGAAAAAGAAAGATCTGGACGCGGAATATGTGACGACGACAAATCCGTCGAAGAAAAAGCTGTTCGGCATTTTCGGCTGACGGCTGTTTAAATTAAAAACAGATAAAAATCAAGCCGCCGAGGCGCAAAAAGGAAAGAAAACTTTTTTTGCCTCGGCGGCTTTTTATATTTTTTATAATTCCGGATTTTATCCGTCGCGATTAAACGGCAACTTTTCCGTCGGTGCAGGAGACGGACGCAAGCTTTGTCGAAACGAAAGCGTTGTAAGCGACTTCTACCGCAAGGTAATCGTCCGTCGTGCCGTCAAATCTTATTTCTTTAAGATTTTTGCAGTTTTTAAAAGCGTTTTCGCCGATACTTTCAACTTTCGGCAAATCGAAACTTATAAGTGCGAAACAGTTTTCGAAAGCGTTTTCGTCGATTTTTTCGAGTCCGCTTTGGAAAACCACTCCGTACATCGCTTTGCAGTCGGCAAAGGTGTAAGGCTTGATTTCGGTAAGCGAGGCGGAAAGTCGAGCCGTGCGGAGATTTTCGCACCCCGCGAAAGCTCTTTCGCCGAGATACGCCACATTATCGAGCAGGGAAATCGAAGCGAGTTTGGTGCAGTTTTCAAATGCGTTGTCTCCGATACTTTTAGTTCTGTACGGGATCGTGACGCTTTCGAGATCTTTGCAGTCCTTAAATACGCCGTCCGCCAATCCTCTCGTTTCGTTGTAAATGTCGGCGGTTCTCATAAGCATGTTTTCGTTGCCGACGAGCCATTCGTCGACGTAAACAAGGTCGTTTTTCTTATCGAAAAGATTGTCGTTGCAACCTTTGAACGCGTCGGCGGCGATCTTTGTTACGCTGTTCGGAATTTCGATCGCGGAAAGCTTTGCGCAGTTTCCGAACGCTCCGTAAGCTATTTCCGTAATGCTGTCGGGGAGATTGAGATTTTCGAGCGATTTGCAGTTTTCGAATGCCGAAACGTCGATTTTCGTAATGCCGTGCGCTATAAACACGTCCTTAACGCCCGAAGCGTTTGCCAAAGCTCTCGCCCCGACGACTTTCACGCTCGGCGAAACCGAAACGTAGGTGATTTTATCCGAAAACGCGAACGCTTCCGCGGCAATACCTCTCGCGTCGAGTCTGACGTTCGCTATCGACATATTGAGATTGTCCACGTCCGTAAGCCAACCGTCGACGTATTTAAGACCGCCTTCGATTTCGTAAAGATCGCTTTTACAGTTATAAAACGCGTATTTTCCTATGTTTTCCACACTGTCGGGAACGGAAACGGAAGAAAGTTCTGTGCAGGACTTGAACGCGCCCGAAGCTATTCCTTTTGTTCCGTTTTCGATATTTGCCGAAGAAATAAATTTGTTTTCCGATCCGACGACCCAGTTTCCGATATATAAAAGTCCGCCGGAAGTGCGGAAAAGATCAGAATTGCAGTTTAAAAACGCGTCCGCACCGATAACGGCAACGCTTGTCGGAATGTTTATGTTTTTAAGATTTACACAGTCCTCGAAAGCTCTGTCGTCGATAACTTTCACGCTGTCGGGAATGGTTACGGACGTAAGCTTTTTGCAGCCTTTGAACGCGCCCGAAGCTATGCGGTAAGTCCCGGGTTCGATCACAGCCGAGGTTATGTTCTTGTCGCTCGTCGCGTCGAGAACCCCGCCGGAATAAGTAAGTCCGCCTGTTCTTTCGTTTCCCCCGATGATTTCGTGGATGCCCGATCCGCCCGAAAAACTCGGGTCGATGCTTTCTTTTCCGCCGTCTGCCGCGCACGAAGAAAGCGCGGCGGCGGCTATCGCCAGAGCGGAAGCCGCAATAATCGTCAATTTCGATTTTTTCATAATTCTCTCCTTAGCCGAGAGGAATTCGAACCACATTAAGTTTTAACGGCGCAAAATTTGCAAAATCGGCGTTAAACTCACTTATAATACGTCTAGTATGATTGCGTTCGTTTGCCTTGATTTTTCTAAATTTATCGCCGTTAAAATGCGTAACACCTTAAAGTCGTATTTTTTAGGCGGTTGTGGCGAAGATTTGCGCAGACGTACTGAACGTACTTCAAGCAAAGATTTGCCGCAACAGGCAAAAAAGACGGCTTTAAGGCTTGATGGGGTTCGAATCCCTTTCGGCTATCGATATTATAACAAAGAATAATAATTAAGTCAATACAAATTTTTGTAAATTTAAACCGAAAACGGCGTATGAGGTATAAAAAACGGTCGGTTTGGTTATAATCCGTTTGCCGACGGGAAACTGTCTGCGGACTAAAATCGAAAAAAGAGGATTATTCTATGAAAAAATTTTGCATAAGTTTGGAATTACTAATCATAATACTTATGACGATTGCGTGCGGAACGGGAAGCGGCGTAAGCGAAAAAACGGAATATTTGCGGATACATATCCGAGCTAATTCCGACAGCGCGTACGACCAGAGCATAAAGTACAAAATCAGAGACGATATCGTTCCTTATCTCACCCCGTATCTTGCCGATTGTCGAAGTAAAGACGAAGCTGCGGACGTAATATCTTCGCTTAAAGAGGATATGGAAAAACGAATCGACGGCATACTCAGATCGAACGGATACGGGTATTCTTCCTCCGTTAAGATAAGGAACGAGAAGTTCCCCACAAGGGTATACGACGATCTTACCTTGGAAAGCGGGTATTACGACGCGGTTATCGTGGAACTCGGAAAAGCGGAAGGCGACAACTGGTGGTGCGTCGTGTATCCGCCACTCTGTTTTACGTCGGGCGAAAACGTTAAGTACCGCTCGAAAATAGCAGAGATAATATCCGATTGGAAAAAGAAAACGAGTAAAAACGAGGGGAAAACCAAGCTTTTATAAGCATAAGGTTATCGACGTAAGGCAATAAACGCGTACTCCTTTTCTTTATTCCGATCGGAAAAAGCAAATAAGAAAAGGAGTTATGCAAAATGAACAGAAAAATAACCAGACTTGCTTTTTTTGCGGTCATTCTTGCGCTTTGCTGCACGTTTTCTGCCGTCGTTATTCAACGAAACGCGACGGGCGCGGCTAAAATGAAAATCGAAGCCGTGGAAACGCTCGCTTTAAAACAGGGAAGCACGGGTTCTACCGTAAAACAAGTACAACAAAAACTTAAAAACTGGGGTTATTACAGCGGCGCCGTGGACGGAATTTTCGGTTCCGGAACGCGCAAAGCGGTAATTTTATTCCAGAAAAGAAACAACCTTACGGCGGACGGAATCGTCGGTACGAAAACCCTTAACGCTCTGGGAATTTACGCCACCTCCTCTCAGAAAACGAATTCGGTTTACACAAGTTCCGACGTAAATCTTCTCGCAAGGCTTATTTATGCGGAAGCGAGAGGGGAAACTTACACGGGACAGGTCGCGGTGGGAGCCGTGGTTCTGAACAGAGTTAAAAGTTCGTCCTTCCCGAACACCATTTCGGCGGTTATCTATCAGCCGTACGCATTCACCTGCGTCAGCGACGGACAGATAAATATGGCGCCGAACAGCACCGCCCTTTCGGCGGCTAAGGACGCTATGAACGGTTGGGATCCGTCTTACGGAAGTTTGTATTATTACAACCCCGCCGTCGCGACCAGCAAATGGATTTTTTCGAGGAAAACCGTGGTGACGATAGGATCTCACGTTTTTGCGCTTTAAGGAGGAGTTATGGAAGAAAGAAAAGATAACGTAAAAGAAAACAGCGCGATGGAAAAAGTGGAAAACGCGGCTTTAACGAACGAGACCGCGCCTCCGACAAAGCGTAAACCCGCCGTCAAAAAGGCGCAGACTCAGAAGAAAGGCAAAAAAACTTCCGCGAAAAAAGCTAAGGCGGACGAACTTAAAAGAGAAGAAAAAGCCAAAGCCAGACTTGCTCAAAGAGAAGAAAAGAAAAAGAAGAAAGAAGAAGCAAAAAAGAAAAAGGAACAGGCAAGACAGGCAAAAGCGGAAGCGAGAAAGAAAAAATACGAGTCTTTAAAGGAAATGCGTATCGCGAAAAAAGAAGAAAGACTCAAACGCCGCGAAGAGCTTAAAAACGAAAGCAAGGAAGAAAGACAGAAACGTATCGCCGCCGAAAAGCAGGCAAAGCTCAAAATAAAGGCGAAGAAAGCCGAGAGAAAAGCCGAGCTTAAAAAGGCAAAAGCCGAAAGAAGGGCGGAAATGAAGCGTCAGCGCCGCGAGGCGATGCACGAGAGAAAGATGAAGAAAGCCGAAATGAAAGAAAAACGCGGCAAGGAAAATCGTTCGAGAGGTCTCGGCGGTTGGCTGGCGGCGGTTATCTCGCTCGGTTGCTCCGTTCTCGTTCTCGGTTCCGTTCTCGCGCTCTCCCTTTTCACCGACGTTCTGAATTTCGGTAAAAAGGACGGCGGAACGGAAGCTACCGAAAGGGCGTTTTACGACCTCGTAGGTTACGTCGATAATATCGAAACCAATATGTCCAAGCTGTTCGTTTCGGGCGATCCCGAAAGTCAGCAGAGAATACTCGGAGACATAATGGTTCAGAGCAATCTTGCCGATTCTTCGCTTGCCTCTCTCCCCATAACGGACGAGTCCAAGTACTATGCTTCAAAGTATGTAAATCAGGTCGGCGATTATGCGAAATATCTCAATAATCGACTTATAGACGAGCAAACGCTCACTAATGACGATATGGAAAGGCTCGTCGAGCTGTATAATATCAACACCGATTTAAAGGAAGCTTTAACAACGCTTTCGGCTAAAATCGGAGAAGAGTACGATTTTAGTATATTAAAGGATAACAACGCCAACGATATAATAATCGCTCAGTTCAACGATTTCGAAAAAGGCGCGGTCGATTATCCCGAAATGATTTACGACGGCGCGTTCTCGGACGGCGTCGAAAGTAAAACCGCGAAGGGTATTTCGGGCGAAAAAATCGACGAAACGAAAGCTTTGGAGATTTTCGGCGAAGTATTCAAAGATTACGGCGAGGGTAAGCCTGCGGTCACCGGTAAAACCGAGAACAGCAGCATAACCTGTTACAACATTTCCGCTATGACCGACGGCGGCGAGATTTTCGCTCAGATTTCCGAAGTCGGCGGCAAAGTGGTTATGTTCAACGCATATAAGCCTTGCGAAGAAGTAAAGCTTTCGGACGAAGAATGTATCGAAAAAGCTTATACGTTCCTCGAAAAACTCGGCTATAAGGATATGAAATGCGTCTGGAATTACGCTTCCGGCGGCACGGAACACCTCAACTTTGCGTACGCCGAGGACGGAGTTATAATGTATCCCGACCTCGTTAAAGTGAACGTATGTATGGAAACGGGGGTGATAACCGGTCTCGACGCCGATAATTATCTTCTCAACCACACCGACAGACTTATGAAAAAGGCTAAATACACCATCGGCGAGGCTTTCGAAAAGGTAAACGTGAATTTGGACGTAAAAGACGAAAGAGTTGCGGTTATTCCTCTCGGCAACGGGCGCGAAACGCTTGCTTACGAGTTTATCGGAACGCATAACGATTCGGTTTACTACGTTTATATCGACGCGAACACATTGAAAGAAGTCGAAATATATAAGGTCGTAAACACCGAACAGGGAACGCTTTTGATGTAAAAGCGACCGAAAAACGATTTTATAATCATTATTAACGATTTTATTGAGCCGACGGCAAAAGAATTTAACGTCTTTTGCCGTCGGCTCGGCATTTTATTTGACAAAAGGCTTTTTTTGTTTTAAAATTATTGAAAAAGAACGGATAAATTCCCGGCGAGGCTCGGCGGGAACGGTTATTCGTTCGGGATTTAAGGAGAAACGGTTATGGACAGACATATCAAGCTCGTAACGTTCCGCGTGAACGAAATCGAGTTTAAATTCAACGGCGCGATAAAACCGGACACGCAGTTCCGCATTACGCCGAAGATAGAAAGCAAGCTCGGGCAGAACGGAAAAAATCTTTTCGTAAATCTTTCGGTAAGGGTAAACGAAGATATTTCTTCGCCCGTGCCGTTTAATTTAAACGTAGTTATGTTCGGGCATTTCGTTGCCGAAAAAGAGGCGGAACAGAGAGTTTACGCCGAAGAAGCGATAGATATTCTTTATCCTTTCCTTCGCGCGGCGGTTACTTCGTTTACGGCTAACTGCAATATTCCGCCGTACATTCTGCCGATCATAAATTCGACCGTGGCGGATGACAATTCCGCAAAAACAGAAGATAAAGACAAGGAGAATCTGAACTGATGCGTAAATTTTTCAAAGAATTCGCAAATTTCATAAAGAGGGGTAACGTCCTCGATATGGCGGTCGGCGTGATCGTCGGCGGAGCTTTCACGGCGATAGTCACAGCTCTTTCGAACGGTATCTTAAAGCCGCTTATCAACTGGGTCATCTGGCTTTGCAACGGCAAACAGGAAGGCTCGCTCGAATCGATCTACACGTTTTTACACGTTGTGGAAACGGACGGAGCGATAGACCTCGCAAAATCCATTTACATAGACTGGGGCGCGTTTATTTCATCTATAATCAACTTCCTTCTCATCGCGCTCGTCGTGTTCTCGATCGTTAAATTCATAAATCACGCTTCGGAAAAACTCAACGTCAACGCGATTATGAAAGAAAAGCTCGAAAAGAAGCTCGAAAACGGCGAAGAACTCACGAAGAGCGAAAAGCGTTGGGTAAAGAGAATGCAGGATATGCATCCCGAATTCGTGCCCGCAAGCTTACAGCCGAAAGAAGAAGTCAAAGAGCCGGAACCGCCCGTTCCCACCGAGACCGAAAAGCTCCTTGCGGAAATTTTAAGCGAACTTAAAAAAGAAAATAAATAATTATGAAAACAACGAAATGCCCCCTTTTCGAAGGCTTGTCGGATAAAGAAATTGCTTCCGTGACGAAAATTTTGAAATTTGAATATAAAACTTTTCCGCGCGGCGAGCATATTTTCGTTTACGGGAAGAACGAAAGCAGGGCGTTTTGTCTTATCGACGGTACAGCCGAAACGCTCCGAACCGACGAAAACGGCACGACCGCTTTGATCGAACGCGTTTACGCGGGCGAGGTGTTCGGCTATGGCGCGGATAACGAATTTTCGGGCAGGGATTACACCGTTGTTGCGGCGGAGTCCAGATGTCTTATCGGCATTGCGGACGTTTCGGGGATCGATCTTTCCGAGCTTCCTCCCGTGTTTTTGAAAAATCTTATCAGGGCTCAGCAAAAACGAGTAGCGGCATATGCCGCGCGAACCAACGTTCTGCTCGGTCGCACGATAAGAGACAAGCTCATTTGTTATTTCAAAAATTGCGCCGAAGAGGCGGGGAGTAATGTTTTCGATCTGAAAATAACGCTCACGCGCCTTGCCGATCTCATTTTTGCGGACAGAAGCGCGATGATGCGCGAGATCAAAAAGCTCCGCGAGGACGGAATTGTAAAAATCGACCGCAGAAAAGTTACGATCGGTTAAAAAATATTAAAATAAAGTTTTTTCTTTATAAAGCCTTTTCTTTCGGGGAAGGCTTTTTTGTTTGCTTTATTTCGGCTTGTCCTCTTTTGTCAAATATTTAAAGGAGAAGGCTTTTTATTTTAGCTCTTTCGGTTTAAAATGTGTTTAAAACAAACAAATAGAAAGGCTTCCCCAAACAGAAAAAGAAAATTCAAGGAAAAAAGTCGATTTTGGGGGAAGCTGATAATGCCAATCAAAAGAAATGTAAGTACGCCTTAAAGCCATCTTTTTCGCGCTTTTTGCGAAATGCTCGCTTATAGTATGTGTATACAATTGCGTTCGCCTTCCACAAAAATCATCAAAAAATATGACTTTAAGGTCTAAGGAGTTTGGCAGCATATATGGCTCATCAGTAAATTGATATCCGCTTGCGTATAATTTTCAAGACTTTCGCCTCTCGGTATTACACGGCGAA
>CAKQMB010000003.1 GCA_934254825.1 uncultured Clostridia bacterium
GCTGATTCCAATCTTGACTTGCAGTGATTTGGATAAAGTGAAAGCTGAAATCAAAAAGCAATTAGGCTGACAAATTCCAGTTTGTCTGTTTTTTCAGCGTTGATATAAGGGTTTGGTCGGAATAAAAAAAGGGAGCGTTGAAACTCCCTTTGCGTTAAAGATTAAGTTATCTGTTTGACGTGTAGAATTTGCCACCCACTTCAATTTTTCCGTTCGCAACGTTCGGCTTATTGAATGCGCAAGAACGAAGAATTATTTTGTCGGACAGCGGCTCGGTTTGTCTTTCGATATTGCCGTCCGTAAAGTTATCTTCTTTGCCGACGGCGATAATGTCGAAACCTTTTTCAACGAGGAAAGCCGAGAACTGCCAAAGTTTCTCGAACATACCGTAAGAGTCCATAATAACGGAAATATTCTTTTCGGGGTGATATGCGGTAATACGATAGTAGTTGTTCATGGTTATACTCCTTTGCGGTTAAGCCGCTATTTGTTTAATTTTTCTATTTGCGTAAGGCAGCCACTTTTTGTGGACGAAGTTTATTACTTCTTCCGTAGGCTTCGAATCGTGGTCGCCGTAACACTGTAAAATGCGTTTTTGTGCCGGGGAATACTCAATGGTAACGAACGGAACGTCGGGTTGTTCTTTGGTGCGGATAAAGAATATAAGAGATTCTTCTCTTGCAAATTTTTGGTCATAACCCATACGTCCTACGCAGTGCTGAAGCAGTTCGCCTTCGTGGATAAGATCCGACGGCTTTTGTGCGATAATCGCTATATAGACGGACTTTTTATCGTATTCAAGCCCTAAATATTTGCTTGCAACGGTGGCAAACTTGTCGTAAAGCGCTTTGCGTTCCTGTTCGTCTTTCAAGGCTTTTGCAGTGTTGTACTCGTCAATTCTTATATCGTGCCAACGTTTGAAATCGTGGGGATAGCGGTTTTTGTCCATACTCATATCCAAGCCGAGATAGTTACACGCTTTGAAGTAATCGTTATATGAGTAAACGCTTGTTTTTTGCTCGTCGAGATAGGTAACGAATCTTTCGATGTCGCCTTTGAAGAACGCTTTCAATTCGGATATGCCAACGGCTTTCGCTAAGGCTAATCTGTTTATGCGTATGGCTTGCAGTTCCGTAAGCGGTCTGTTTGTTTTGAACGCACGAAGAATAATGTCAACGTAATAGCCGTTTTGCATTATTTCGGCGCGGTTTTTCATAAGCCACTTGCAAAAGCGTTTGTTCTTGCCGATTTCTTTCAAGATTTGCGTAGAAAAGGCATAATTGACAAGTCCCGCTTTCATCAAGTATTCGATTTGCGGATGCTGCTTGTAATAACGCAAGTATTTGAGAATATCTACACCCCGATATAGATTTACGGCAGAATACTTATATTCCGGGAATTTATCCAAATACTCACGGTTTACTATCGGCGCAAACGGATCGAAATATTTATCGTCGGAGCAGCCCCAAGCAGTGCTTTCGTACCAACGCTCGGATTTTTGCAAACCTTGTTCATACCAACCGACCTGATAGCCGGCGATATAGTAGAAAACCATATCTTTTACAAAGCACTCCTTGGAGTTCAAGCCGTGAACGGCGACTTGCTTATACAGCCACTGTTTGTAGTGTTTTCTGACGGCAACGGTAACTTTTACAAGTTCGCCGTCGTTTTTCGTAAGGTAAGAATAGAATCGTGTATGACCGGGCGCACAAGTCATATTTTCCTTGTCGTAACGTCTGATACGCTCGACTATGTATTTCGGAACGGTTTTAATCTTTTCGATCTTCATTTGTTTTACCTCACAATAAACGTATCGCCTAAAACGGCTTTGAGTTTTGCAATTATTTCGTTGTCAACGGAAGGCTGTTCGGGTTCGTAAATTTCTTGCGGTTCTTCGACGTCGCCGTCAAACTTTCGCATATCGTCCTCGGTTAAATCGTCGCAAAGGATTTCGCCCGTATCTTCGTCTATAAGTCGATTATCCGCATAATTCACGCATTGAATGAATTGCGTATCGTAATGGTTTTCGATTATATACAAGTCGTGCCGTTTAACGATTTTAGCAAAGTAATTTTCGGCTGCGTGGTAAGGGAAACCGATCATCGGAATGCGGTTCTCTAAGCCTACGTCACGGCTTGTAATCGTTAGTCCGATTTCGTTACCGAGTGTAACGGCATTGTCCCCGAAAACCTCGTAAAAGTCGCCTAAACGAAGTGCAACAATCGCTGTCGGACGTTCGCTTTGATAAAGCATATAATCCCGATAAGTCTGATTGCCTTTCGGTTGTTCTTTGACGGGTGATGGCTTAATTTGTTGCGATTCTTCTTCGGCAACAATTTGCATTGCTTCTTGCATTTCTTCTTCCGTCGGCATATCCGAATCATCGTTGTTTGTAACGCTTTCGGCTGTTGAAGTGTCGTTTACGGTATCTTTAACGTCCGTTTCGTCGAGTCTGTCAAAGATTGAGAATTGCAAGTTCTGCGGTTTCGGTTTAGTGGTAGAAGTTGGCGTATAGGTTGATTTTTGCGTAGTTTTCGGTTTTGCTACAACGGGCTTATATTCTTCGCCGTCAATCGTGTAAAGCGTTCCTTCGATGCTTTCCTCTTCAAAATAGTGGATTGCCCAGCCGTAAACGGTAGCGTCGTCAACACAGGCGGAAGAAGCACCTTTTTCTGCAAGTTCTCTCGCTTCGTCACAAGCGTATTTCATAAAGCCGGAAAGCGTCTTTCTGTTTATAAGCGGTTTGCCGTCTTTCTCGAACGGCGTGCCGTTGTTTATTTTGTCCGCCAACGGTTCGCTTGCATTTTCTTGTAAATATGCAAGTATAAGTTCCTCTTGTTTATTAGTAGCGGTTAAATTTATTTTCATAGGTATCACTCTCCTTAAAAGGGTAAATCGTTTAATAGTTCGGCGGCAGTGCCTTCCAAGTCCGAAAGCGTTGTGTAGTTGTTAAAACCGCCGCGGTAATCCGTTTCGTTTTCAGCCGTGCGAATAAGTATGTGGTCATACCATTCGTTAGAGAAATACCGAACGTCGGATATGGATATGTAAACGCATTTATTTTCTGCACTTTTTATAAACGCCGAAAAGCAGTAATGATTTTTGCCGACGTTTACAAGTCGCCAATGATTATTTTTACAAATCGAGCGAAGATAGTTGATATATTTCGTTTGAAAAGATTTGTAATCGTCGCCGGTGTAACAGCCCGACGAAAATTCATAGTTTACGTATTTTTCTAAATCTTTGATGTTAGCCATTGTTTTGCACCTCTCAATATAATTTGATGATTTTAACGTGTTTTCCGATTAAGTCGTTGTCTTGCCTAAACTTTTTTACAGCCTGTTGTAACGTATAACCGACGTAGCGGTTTTTCTTTTGTGTGTAACCGTCATCGTAATCAAGGGTAAGAATACCCATATCGTTGTAAGAGTAAAATATGAATCTCATTCTTCGATTCTCCTATAAACGTCGTCGGCGTAGTAAGTGCAGTTGAACCAATTAAAAAGAGCGTGACATTTCACGCCCTTGTAGTCCACAATGTAATCGTTATCTCCGACTTCTTCAAGTACAGTAATTTCAGCCATTTTGCCGTTAAGCGAATGAATATGTGCCATTGCTTTATAACTCATTCGAGTCCACCTCCAAAATTCTTAATTCTATAAAATCGTGCAAATACCAGTCTAATTTGCAAGACAAATTCCACCAGAGTTCGTGTTCTTTGCCGTCGGTAAAGTCGGAACAGTCGAGTTCGTAGTTGTGTTGTAACTCACCGTTTTCAAAAGCGTTAGCCGCCCAACTCATTTCGGGATTCTTTTCGCTTTCTATAATCTCGTGAAAGCGTTCAACGGCTTTTTCGTAAGTAGAAAAGGCTTGCGTATCAACGCCGTCGCAATCTTCTGCTGAATATTGAAATAAAACAAGATAGATTTTCATAATTCACCTCACGCAATACGTTTAATTCCACCGCCGAAAGAGCGGATGCCGATAGTTCCGAATTCAGAACAGAAGTCATCATCAACGTTCCAGACATAGGCAAAGGCGTAATACATATTGCCTTGCGAATACAGCATTTCGTCCCATTCTTCCTCGTAGTCGGATATGTAAAGAAAGTCGTAACATTCTCCGAATTCGGTGTATTCATGGGTAACGGCATATACAAGTACATTGTGCTTTTCTTCAAACGCCTTGATTTTCCCCATAAGTTCAGGCTCTTGCCAAGCCCAGAATCCGCCGAAGTTTTCGTAGAAACAAACGGTATTGTCTTTCTCAAAGCCTTTTATATACGGCTTGTAAATGTCTAACTTTTTCATAAGTTCGATTGCTTTTGCTTTTTTGTTTTCGATAGTAATATTCATAGTAACCTCTCCTTTATTGAATTTCGATTAAGCCTTCGCTGTATTCTTGCAAATATTCTTCGCCGCAGTATCTTCCATAGCGTTCGAGGTCGATAAAATCTAAAATATGGTCGGGAATTTGGTATCCGCAACATTCAAGCATTTCTTTGCCGTAATCTTCCCAGTCGTAACCGCTCCAAAGGTTGATGTCATCGTCCCAACGGTCGCCACGAGATTTTACACGTTCTTCAAAGTCGTCGAAGCAACGCACTTCAAGGAAAGCGCAAAATACTTTGTATTTGTAGTCGTTGGTAAGTACGCCGGATTCGTTAAGGGTATTGAACAGGGCTTCCGGGTTGACGTAATCCCAATTTACAGAACCGTCGTCAATGCCTTCGATGTCTTGTATAAACAATTCTTCGTCGATGCCGTCGAGTTCAAAGCCTTCTTTTTTGAGTTCGTCTACAATTTCGTCCCAATCGGAATAATCCGAAAGGTCAAGCCATTTCGAGCCTAAGGCTCTTTCGTTACATTCATTGTACGAACTCCAAGAACCGATTACTATGCTAATGTTACCGGTCATTTTTGTTGCCTCCTTCGATAGCAATTTTTTCTTCAATCATATCTTGTACTTCTTCAAGTAATTCTTGTAAGTCGATAATAGGTTTATTCATTTCACATCACCTCAAATTCTTCTATATAAATTTTGTTGTAGTCACAGCCGTATTCAAAATACTCGTTGCCGTTGCTATCCGTGTATAAGTCGTAGGTAGTAACGGTAATACGTCCGCGGTTGGTTATGGCAAGTTGAACTTCCTTTTCGGTTGCGTAAACGATATTGAAAGTAATAAACGATTCACCGTCAAAATATTGATATTCAGCCATAGTTTTATCTCTTTATACCGCTTTGTACCATACGGAATATTCGACTTCGATATCTCGTCCGTTGTATTCGTAATACATTGTCACGTAACCGCTGTATTCGTTTTCTTTGCCTATGATTTTGTGGCAGTGCTTTCCGACTTCATCAAACGCTCGCGTATAACGTTTACCGTCTTGCGAAGTGCATTTACAGAACAACGTGCCTTCGTCGTTAAGAAATCCAAGACCGGAAATCTTGTAGTCGGAGTTACCTCTGACTTTTCTTATGGAATAAACTACTTTTTTCATTTGGATTTACCTCCGTTTTTTCATTAGCCTTTCGGCAAAGACGGGGTAGCACCGGAAAAAGTCAATGTAAAATGCGAGTTAAAGTCGCAAAAACGGAAGTCAACGACCAAGGACAAAATTGTTGCGTAAATAAAAAAAGAGCCAAACTCAAAATAGAGTTCGACTCTCGGTAATTTATAAGTTTTCAGCGACAATTTTTCCCGTTTACTTCCGCTTTTTACTGTGCTACAACGGCAAAGACGAAAGGCGAAAAAACGGAGTAAAACCCTGATTGTCGTGCCCACTAAAAAAGTTGTGTCGTTGTCGTTTCTTGCAACCGTATGTTGTTTAGGGCATAGAAAAAGCCGAGCGATTGTTTTCGCCCGGCTGTTGTTATAGGTATTCATCTGTCAATCCTGATACCAAAGTATTCGGTAGAAAAGAAATATACGCATCCTAACTTTTTATCGTTAGGGTGCGTACAGTTCTCTACTGGCGGAAAGAGTGGGATTCGAACCCACGATGCGTTGCCGCATACCTGATTTCGAGTCAGGGCCGTTATGACCACTTCGATATCTTTCCGTAAAGCATTGTTATTTTATCTTATTTTAAAATTTTTGTCAATGGTTTTTTCGTCGTTTTTGAAAATAAAAACATTTTTCTTTTTTTTAATTATCAACGAACTCAATAGCGGTTGAAAAATTTAGAAATTTATCCTATAATGTTTATAGAGGAGATAAATATAATGGCGTTTGATTTTAAAAAAGAATATAAAAGAGTTTATATGCCGAAAATAAGCCGTCAGTTGTTACAATCTCGAAAATGAATTATCTGGCGGTGTGCGGGCAAGGTAACTCGAATGACGAAAACGGCGAATATAAAAAGTAATCGGGCGTTTGTGTTCAGTGTATGCATATTGGAAGTTTTAACGACAAGCTTCAAACCATTTCACTTATGCACAATTTTATACTCAAAAAATAACTAATGTAAATTTTAAACAATATAAATGAGATGTTTTTTTAAACTCATAAATCAGAAAAACAAGAAAAAATTTGCTTTGAGATAAAAAATATGATATAATTAAATAAATGGTTACACAAAGGAGTAAGGCTATGTATTTGTCGAATAAACAACATTCACAACTTAGAACGTTAGTGATGAATTTTGAGATTCCTTATCGTGCATTTGTTGCTATGGAAATTTTAAAGAAGTACCCAACTGATACAGAATTTGAAAATGCCATAGTTTCAAAATCAAGTTTAAGTAGCATATATGCGAGTTTTTCTACTTTTTCTAGCGAGTTTGGTAAAATTAAAGCCAATGCAAAATATATTTATTCATTATTAAGAAACGTCAAGGATTCCATAGGGAAATCAGTCCAAAAAGATGAAATTAATATCCCATTTATTTCTCAAATCAATATCTTAGTCTTGATTTTTAATGAATTGTATCAAGTTTATATCAATCGTTTTTTTGATACATATATATTTTGGGAAAAAGCAGGAAAATTTCACTATGTCCGTAATAAACTTGCTCATCCCGGATGTAAAACATTGGAAAAATCTGATATGGATTTAGCTGTTGAGTTTGTTGATATTTCAAATAATTTCTTGCGAAAAAATTATCAATCATATTATTGGCTAGAAAGTGCTGAAAACATAGAAAAACAAGCAACCGCATTATCAACATCTTCTATTAATATTCCTATAGAAATCGATAATTTTTGGGAAATGCCTTTTTCGGAATCGAAACTGGTATGTCGAGAAAGAGAAATTGAAGAGTTGAAAAAATTCGTTTATGGGAAGGAGGGTGCCCTGCGAAAAAAAACATCGTATTGCCTTTTCGGATATGGAGGCGTGGGCAAAACCGTATTAGTCTTAGAAACAATAAAGAATATTGTTCGCGATATCATTGATGAAACGACTGTAAATAGCTATAGTCCTTCATTTATTTTATTTTTTTCTGCTAAAAAAATAGAGTTGAATGTTTCTAGTGCTTCAGGAACGATAGAACAATTGGAAATAAAAAATTCTTTTTTTGATTTTGAAACATTAAAAAAGTGTATTTTCTCATATTTAAAGATTGAAAACTTTCATAATTTTGACAAAGTCGGTTTAATTATTATCGACAATTTTGAAACCTTGTCGCAAGAAGAGCGCAATAAAATAATTGAATTTATAGAGTATGAGTCACCGTCACAAATTCAATACATTGTCACTTCGCGAAATGAAGAGAGGTTTGATGAAAGAAAATGTTTAAGTGGGTTTAACGACACAGAGAGCGGTAAAGTTTTTATTTTAGAGTATCTAAGAGAGAATGATATAAATTTACAATTATCGCAAGAAGATATAGAAAATCTTCTTGATATTACAAAAGGGAATACACTTGTACTAGTTTTAAGCATCAAACGCTTAGAACAAAAATTTGATACTATTTTGGGTTTAAAAGCCGACCTAACTCGTGTGGCCACAGTTAATAAAATAGGAAATGAATTAAAAACCTTGCCGGCAAATGGTTATGAAATAATTAGTGAATATATGTTTAAAAACACCTTTGAGGAGTTAGAAAAAGTATTTATTGATTCGTCTGTCACCATTTATACATTGTTAAAAATTTTAGCAGTATATCCGGGAGACTGTGTAGATATATATACATTAAGTATGTTATCGAAACGTTCTTATCAAGAGATAGAGCCTATTATGACAATGCTATGCAAGTATTTAATCGTTGAGAAAAAGAATAACGAATATGGATTAAATGAATTTGCTGAAAAATATATTATTTTTCGTTTTTTGCCAGATAAAGAAACTTATTTGAGTCTATCAAATGAAATAGAAAACAGTACAAGACAGATTAAGACTGAATTGCGTAATTTGCAAGAGCAAATTGAAAATAATGCTGGATTACGACATATTATTTCGGATTGGGCTATTATTACTGAGGGCGATAGAATTGCTGCAGCAAAAGCATATAAGCTTTATGGTGAAACTCGAATGGACTGCAGTAAAGGGAAATTTTTTGTAGAATCGGCTTATGAATATATAAAACAAACCTTTCTGGAAATTGAACGTAGCACTATGCATCCATATGTGAAATATCAAAAAGCAAGAATCTTAAGAATGCTGAACGATTCCAATATTTTAAAAGAAGATTTAACAGCTGAAATAAAAAATGCTTATCAAGATTGTATTTGGATTATTAAAACAAATACAATGTATTCGGCGATTAGAAAAACAAAGACTTACGCTTCTATTCTTTGGCTATTTGGAATGCAATTACAAATTTTAAAGGAAGATAGGCTCGAAGCTGCCAAATATCTTGAAGAAAGTTTCGAAACTTTTAATGACTTGAATATACGTGATGAAGAGTTTTATCAATGCGTATCCTATATGGGTAGAAATTATCTTGAAATTTATAAAGAGTCAAATGCTGTTACATATTTGAGGCAGGCTAGAAAAATGAGTGATATTTTGTTTAATGAACGACATAAGTACAATGCTAAAGTTAGAGTGTTTGCTTTTGGTTTAAGAAATGAATTAAAACAATATATTCCAACTTTAAGGTAATGGTTTATAAGAATTTCTATTTAGCTTGCTCTTATCTTTTGTGTTGATGAAAATAAGGGGCGAGTACGCGGCAACCTGTTGCTATCGTTCGTCTATTTGCGACAGCAAAGTGTATTTTTGTTTGTAAACAACAGTGAAATAATCAATACAAAATAAATAATCAATCAAGAACCAAAAAAATGAACAACAATATCAGAAAAGCAAATATAAACGACTTGCAGAAGATCAATACGCTGCTTTACGAGGTGCAAAAGGTTCATAGCGACGCTCGCCCCGATTTATTCAAAGCGGGGACGAAAAAGTATACGGACGAGCAATTAAAGGGTATTATCGGGAATAATTTAACCCCTGTTTTTGTTTTCGAAGCGGATAACGATATCCTCGGCTATGCTTTTTGCATTTTTAAACAAGAGATTAACAACAACACCTTGACGCCCATAAAAACATTATACATCGACGATTTATGCGTCGACGAAAAATGTCGGGGAGAACATATCGGTACAAAATTATATAATTTCGTATCGGATTTTGCCAAGAAATCCGGGTGCTACAATATAACGTTAAACGTCTGGGCGGATAACGCGAACGCCGTCAAATTTTATCGATCGATCGGTATGCAAATCCAGAAAATCGGTATGGAAAAAATTCTGTAAATAAGCTTCATATTAGCGATAAACCGCCGATTTCGGAGAATAGAACGAAAAACGATAAAATATAATATCGATTTAATTTATAAGCTTTGACGGGAGTACAATTATGAAAAGAAAGTTAATATCGATTTTGTGTTTGTCTCTTTTATCTTGTTTGTTGCTTTTCGCTTCCTGTAAAGAAAATAGAAATTTTCGGGAAGGGGTTTACGAATATATTCCGGATTACAAAAGCGCGACCTGCAATATAATGGCAAATGAAAAAATCGAATTGCACGTCGAAAACGGCGTCGGCGAGTCAAAAACCCAAATTACGGAAATATTCGATATTTTAGAAGATGATTACGACAAACTCGACAAGAAATTCGGGTTGAAAACAAATATAAAGTGTTATGTGATTGCCGACGAGTATATCCCGGGTGAAAACAAAACCGTGTATCAAAACGGAGTTTTGTTATGCAATGAAAACATTATCAAAAACGGCGATTATAAAAGAGCTTTCACGGCGGCATATATTCAATCGACGGAATTATGGAAGCAATACGGCGCATATGCGCACGTTTTCGGGTGTGAATATGACAATAATAAACTGAAACAATATTATTTAATCGATAACGATTTGACTCTTACTCTTTTTCAAGCTTATTTTATCGGGGAGTTTTCCGATAATACCGATATCGCAGTTCAAACGGCTTATTCTTTCGGCGAGTTTTTAATAAATAATTACGGTTTCGAAAAGTTTATTTCCGCAAATTTAACCGATTACAGAACGGATTATTTAAAATACTTGGGAATTAACCGCGAGTTTAACATTGACCTCGATTTGTCTGCGCTTGACGGGGCAGAGTACAGTCGAAAATTTTTATCTTATCCGCTTGTAATCAAAACGGCAAATCGCGTGTACAATCTCGACGCGTTTTCTTCAACACGCGAAACCGCAAGCTTCGACACGCCCGAGAGGGTTTTATATCATTTGACCGAAAGTAATGCGGAATTGGAAAAGATACTGAATTTTATCAAAGAAAACGCCGCCGAGAGCTATGAGTTTGTAAGCAAAAGATATGCCGAAAATATCGAGTATTATATTTCCGACAGCGAGATTAAAACTTGTTGCGACGTAGGCGCGCGTAAAATTTACCTGCTCGATCCGAGCGAATTTATTCACGAAACAATTCACCTGATAACGCTTCAAAACAATCCGACTGCCGGCGCCTGGATAGGGGAGGGTGTTGCCGAATATTTGTCGAGGTTTGTTTCAAAGCATATCTCCGATATAAACAACCGTTTTTATTTGTCTTTCACTGATAAAACTTTGACGGGAAGCATTTCCGATTTCGTATCTTCTGTCAATAGTCTTTACGAAGAAAGAGGCGGAAAATTCGACAGCCTTTCGGACTTCGATTTTGCATTGATAGAGGAGTGTATCGGCATCACCACGTTTAAAGACGAAAGCTTTAAATCGCAGATAAAATTCCCTTATGCGACAAATCCGATATATAAGACGTATGCTTGTACAAATAAGGACGGTAATGCGCTGACTTATCCGGAAGCATATGCTTTTACTAAATATCTTATTGATAAATACGGATTTTCGTCTGTCATAAAAAGTTGCATAAATTACGATTTTAAAAGGGATTTTGAAACTGATTACGAAATATTGATTAACGAGTTTAAAGAAAGTATTTCGTAAAATCGGGAAGATAGGCGGTAGCTTTTATTTATCGGCAAATTGCGGAAAACAGGTGAAATTTTCGGTAATCTATTGAAATCGGATTTGATTTTGCTTATAATATTCCCGATAGCAGATTTTGTAAATTTTACAGGAAACATTCTGTAAAGAAGTTTAAAAACTTTGCAAAATGAAAATAATCATTGGGCAGAGTCAATTTTTAATTTTCAAAAAAGGAGTAAAATTATGGCAAAAAGATTTGTACTTAACGAAACGAGTTATCATGGCAAAGGCGCAATAGTCGAAATCGCGAACGAGATAATTGCCCGCGGTTTTAAAAAGGCTTTCGTATGCTCCGACCCCGATCTCATCAAGTTCAACGTAACGAAAAAAGTTATCGACGTTTTGGATAACGCCGGGATAGATTACGAAGTTTATTCGAATATAAAGCCGAACCCGACCATTCAGAACGTTCAGACGGGCGTCGAAGCTTTCAAAAAAAGTAAAGCCGATTGCCTTGTCGCCGTCGGCGGAGGATCGTCTATCGACACCGCGAAAGCGATCGGAATTATCGTGAACAATCCCGAATTTGCCGACGTTCGCTCGCTCGAAGGAGTTGCTCCGACAAAGAACAAATGCGTACCGATAATCGCAGTTCCGACGACTGCGGGTACGGCGGCAGAAGTCACAATAAATTATGTTATCACCGACGCGGAAAAAGACAGAAAAATGGTTTGCGTGGACGTACACGACATACCCGTCGTAGCAGTTATCGATCCGGATATGATGAGTTCGATGCCGAAAGGTCTCACCGCGGCTACGGGTATGGACGCGCTTACGCACGCAATCGAAGGATATATAACGCTCGGAGCGTGGGAACTTTCCGATATGTTCCATATAACGGCTATTAAAATTATTTCCGAAAATCTTCGCGCCGCCGTTAAAAACGAACAGGCGGGCAGAGAAGGTATGGCTCTCGGTCAATATGTTGCGGGTATGGGCTTCTCGAACGTCGGTTTAGGACTCGTTCACTCGATGGCTCACCCCTTAGGCGCGTTATACGACACTCCGCACGGGGTTGCGAACGCGATAATTCTTCCCGTCGTTATGGAATACAATGCGCCTGCGACAGGTGATAAATACAGAGATATAGCCGTTGCAATGGGCGTGGAAGAAGCAAAGAATATGCCGATAGAAGAGGCGAGAAAAGCCGCGGTAAACGCAGTAAGAAAGCTTTCCGAGGACGTTGGAATTCCCGCAAATCTCAAAGATATCGTTAAAGAAGAGGATCTTGATTTTTTGGCGAAATCCGCTTATGCAGACGCTTGCCGTCCGGGAAATCCGAGAGAAACTTCGGTTGAGGAAATCAAACAGCTTTATAAAAGTATGTTGTAATATTCTTAAAATTTAATCGATTTATAGACAGATTATAGGGCAGACCGCGTAGGTTAAAATCCTGCGCCGTCTGCTTTTATTTTATGCGCGATAAAGCATGAAATAAATTGACAAAGACGATTTGTTCGGTTAAAATAAACAGTGAAAAAAACATTGAAAAGGAATATACATATGACGGAAAACGAAAAAATGCTGGACGGAAAAATTTACGACCCGTTTGACGATGATTTAAATAAAAGGCGTTCGAGAGCGCACGAACTTTGCGTTAAATATAATCAAACTTTCGAAGGTGATAAGGCTTTACGCAAAGAGATATTGGACGAACTTATTCCCGATCGCAAAGAGGGCGTTTACATTCAGGGACCGATTTATTTCGATTTCGGTACGAACACGAAATTCGGAGTAAACAGTTACGCGAATTTCAATTTTACCGTTCTCGATATTTGCCCCGTGACGATCGGAAATAACGTGTATATGGGTCCCGGCGTATCTCTTTTAACGCCGCTTCATCCGCTTTGTTATGAAGATCGTAACCAATATTACGACAAAGAAAAGGGCTATACGACCGACCGCGAATACGGCGCGCCGATAACTATCGGGGATAATTGCTGGATTGCGGGAAACGTTACCGTTTGCGGCGGAGTAACCATAGGCGAAGGGTGCGTGATCGGTGCGGGTAGCGTGGTAACGAGAGATATTCCCGCAAACAGTCTTGCCGTGGGAAACCCTTGCAGAGTTTTAAGAAAAATTACCGAAGCTGACAGCCTTAAAAATCATCCCGAAGTTTTTGCGGACGGGGATTACGAAAAGTTTTGCAAATAAGCTTTTATAACCGATTTTCTCGATCGACAAATACGACTTAAAAACATATGAAAATATTTACCGTAAAAGAAAGAACGGCGGAATTATATGAAACTTTAATCGAAATCTGGGAAAATTCCGTAAGAGCTACGCATACGTTTTTAACGGACGAAGAAATCGACGCTATAAAATCGTATGTTCCGCAAGCTATCGAAAACGTTGAAAATCTGATCGTTGCCGAGACTGAGAATAACGGAGTTGGCAAAATAGTCGCTTTTTCGGGCGTTGAAAACAGAAAAATCGAAATGCTTTTTGTCGATAACGATAAAAGGGGACAGGGGATCGGGAAAAAGCTCATTGAATACGCCGTCGAAAAATATTCAGCCGAAACAGTTAGCCGAACGAGATTTGAACCCAATTAAGTTTTAACGGCGCAAAATTTGTAAAATCGGCGTTAAACTCACTTATAATACGTCTAGTATGATTGCGTTCGTTTGCCTTGATTTTCCTAAATTTATCGCCGTTAAAATGCGTAACACCTTAAAGTCGTATTTTTTTAGGAGGTTGTGGCGAAGATTTGCGCAGATGTACTGAACGTACTTCAAGCAAAGATTTGCCGCAACAGGCAAAAAAGACGGCTTTAAGGCTTGATTGGGTTCAAGTCTCGCTCGGCTACGGTAAACGAACAAAATCCGCAGGCGGTCGGCTTTTACGAGCATATGGGATTTAGAACGTACAAAAGAACAGATTTTGACGAACAAGGAAACCCTTATCCGATATTATATATGAAATTAAAAGCGAAAAATACTAAATAACGTACAAGGTGATAAAATGGAATTAAACGTTGAAATTGCCGAAAAGGCTTTGGCGGAAGCGGAAAAGTTAAATCCCGGAGCGTGGGGAGATCATTCCCGCTATGTTGCTTTGGCGTGCCGTAACATTGCCGAAAAATGCGATGATTTATCTTCCGAAACGGCGTATATTTACGGTTTACTCCACGATATCGGGCGATATGCGGGAGTTTCTTCCGAAAAGCACCTTATCGACGGGTATCGTTATTGTGCCGAAAGAGACTGGGGAAAAGCCGCGCAGATTTGTATTTCGCACGCGTTTATGATCCGGGATATAAACACATCCATAGGCAAATTCGACATGACCGAAGACGATTATAATTTTATGCGTGATTTTATCCGAAATGCCGTATACGACGATTACGACAGGTTAGTTCAGCTTTGCGACGCGCTCGCTCTTCCGTCGGGTTTTTGTTTGTTGGAAAAGAGGTTTATAGACGTTGCGCTTCGTTACGGAATGCACCCGTCCACGATAGACCGTTGGAAAAAGACTTTGGAAATTAAAGAATATTTCGAAAGCAAAATCGGTTGTTCTATTTACGATTTGCTTCCGGGAGTTAAAGAAAATACTTTTAAATAAAAGAAGCGGCTGTATTTCGATCCGATTTACAGCCGCTATTTTAATTATCAACTTCTTGTCCAATCTGATTTGTAAAGTTCTGCCGATTCGTTGTATGTTGTTTCAGTCTGGCCGCTGCCATACCCTGTGCCTGTATATTTTGTATCTAATCTTAAAGTTACTTTCGTGGTTAATGCTTGCAGAGCAGTTGCATCGCTTAACGAATAGCTATATGTGTATATATAAGAACCGCTGTAATTATTTGAACCGTCAAGAGATTGTAAAGTCCTGTCGTAAGAGAGTTTTATGCTTTGCACAAGTTTCCAACCCGTTTTTTGTCCCAAATTTACTGTTGTCAGTCCGCTTGCGTAAAAAGAATACTTTCCGATAAAATTGACTGTTGACGGAATAACGACAGAATTCAAAGACGAACAGCCGTTAAAGGCATATTGTTCTATTCTTTCAAGTTTTGACGGTAAAGTAATGGCGTTTAAGCCTGTGCAATTCTCAAATGCGTTATTTCCTATTGATGTAATACTATCGGGAAGATTTATCGATTGTAATGAGACGAGATTTGCAAATCCACCGCCTAATATCCGGGTAACGGCAACGCCGTCATGTGAGGAGGGAATATTTATAACCGCTTCGTATTTTGCCATTCCGCCTGCCATTACACCGTATGTGCCGTCAGCTAATTTACTATATACTAAAACGACTTTTTCGTTTGGATCTGTTATAATATTGCTTAAATCGAGAATTTCGGAAGTCCCGTCGGTGTAGTATATAACGAGAGAAGTTCCGTTTATCTCTGTTTTCAATATTCCTTTTCCGGCTTCTCCTTTATCACCTTTATCGCCCTTGTCGCCTTTGTCTCCCTTTTCGCCGGTTAAACCTTTGTCGCCTTTATCTCCTTTATCGCCTTTAATTCCCGTGGTTCCCTGATCACCTTTATCGCCCTTGTCTCCTTTATCTCCCTTTTCGCCCTTGATAGTCGAAAGCCATTCGTCGTAAGATAAAGGTTCGCCGCCCTGATCTTTTATTGTTTCGACATAGGAATTATATATCGACGAGATTTCCGAAGCGGAGTTTTCCCAATTGCTATAATCGTTATCAAAAAGATCGCATGCGGAAAAACTGAGCATAAGACATAAAATAAGTATTGCGGATACAAATAACATTCTTAATTTTTTCATATTTTGTAACCTCTTTTTTGTTTTCCGATAATATTATATCACCGTAAGGCGTACATGTCAAATACTTAAAATAGCGGTATCTCGTTGTCATTATCAACTTACTTGTATTTTTTATTCTTGTTTACACAAAGTAAGATTATGAAGTCGACTATTTTTTTTAAAAATAAACCGTCGATAATCGCAACGTCGACGGTTGCCGGTCCGAAGGAAGCAGAGGGCGAACTCGGAAAATTTATCGAAAACGTTTCTTACGACGACACTTTCGGCGAAGAAACCTACGAAAAAGCCGAATGTAAAACAATAACTCTCGCCATCGAAAACGCGATGAAAAACGCAAAACTCGGCGAAAACGATATAAACGCTATCATTTCGGGAGATTTACTCAATCAGATAATTTCTTCGAGCTTTTCGGCGCGGAAATTCGACGTTCCGTATCTCGGTGTTTATAATGCCTGTTCGACAATGACAGAAGCTCTCGCCATAGGCTCGTCACTCGTAGACGGCGGATATTTTACAAACGTTATTGCCGCTACGGGGAGTCATTTCGCCACGGCGGAGAGGCAGTATCGTTATCCGCTCGAACTCGGAGCCGTGAGACCTCCTCAGGCTCAGTGGACGGTTACGGGCGCGGGCGCGACCGTGATTTCCGCAACGGGGAGAAATAACGATTATTTCCCGAAAATAACGTCCGCAACATTCGGAAAAGTCGTCGATTACGGGGTTACGGACGCAAACAATATGGGAGCGGCAATGGCTCCCGCGGCGGCTAATACTATCGTAACTCATTTTAAAGAAACGGGTAAAGATCCCGACTATTACGATCTTGTTTTAACGGGCGATCTCGGAGCGCTGGGGTCAAGGCTCTGTAAGAAACTTTGCTTTGAAAAATGTTTCGATATAGATAAAAATCACGTCGACTGCGGCGAGCTTATTTACAATATCGACGAAGAGGAGTTTCAGGGCGGAAGCGGAGCGGGGTGCAGTGCGGTCGTCTTTAACTCGTATATTTATCGAAAAATGCTTAAAAGACAAATAAAACGGATTTTATTTGTCGCTACGGGCGCGCTTTTGTCAACGTTATCGACTCAGCAAGGCGAATCGATACCCGCGATAGCTCACGCGGTAAGCGTGGAAACAGAGGATTGAAATATGGTTGATATGCTTTTTATGTATCTGAAAGCTTTTGTCGTAGGAGGACTCATATGCACGATTGCGCAACTTCTGATAAATTACACTAAGATTACTTCGGGCAAAATTCTCGTGTATTTTATGCTTTCGGGGCTTGTTTTGCAAGCTTTCGGACTTTACCAGTACATTGTCGATTTTGCGGGTGCGGGAGCTACCGTGCCGATAAGCGGTTTCGGCTACCTTCTTGCAAACGGAGCGATAAAGGGTGCTAAGAACGGGCTTTTCGGAGCTTTTACGGGCGGACTTTCCGCCGCTTCCGCAGGAGTTACCGCGGCTGTCGTTTTCGGATATTTCATCGCGCTTATTTTTAAGGCAAGATCGAAGAAAAATTAGTCAATTTAAGAATTTGTTTTCATATAATTTAATATGAAACGAAAAAAGAAAAAACTTTTCAGATTTCTGATTTTTCTGATGATTTTTATAATCATATTCCTGTCGGTCTATTTTTCATCCGATAAAATCGTAGTGGGGTACGCCGAAAAAAAGTTTACTTCGCTTATTTCTTCGGCGTCCTATCATGCGATCGATTTTCTCGTGAGCGAAAAATATAAATACGGCGATCTTGTTGAAGTCAAAACCGACAATTCCGGAAACGTCAGTATGGTTATAACGGACAGTCTCGAAGTGAACAAACTTGCCACAACCACTGCAAACAACGCTTATGATTTTTTGTCGAAAGAAATAACGGGCGGCGTGGAAGTTCCGATCGGTGCGTTTACGGGTATAAGGCTTCTAAGCGGTTTCGGAAAAAAAGTCAAAATGAAAGTCATTTCGGTCGCTTCCGTAAAATGCGAATTTATTTCCGATTTTGCGGAGGCGGGAATAAATCAGACAAGACACTCACTGTACATAAACATACATTGCGTGGTGAATATCGTAACGAAAACGAAAAAAGTTACGGCTCAGGATAAAATAACCGTACTTATTTTCGATAATCTTATAGTCGGAAAAGTGCCGCAGGTTATGATTACGCCTATGACGATAGGAAAAGGCGAGGCGGAAATGTAAAAAAGTTTTAAAAACGGGAGTTTTTCTCCCGTTTTTTGTTTCCAAATCGATGATAATCTGTTAAAATATACTTATGATTGAATTGCTTGCCCCCGCAGGGAACGAAGAATGTTTCTTTGCGGCTGTAAATAACGGCGCGGACGCCGTATATCTCGGTCTGAGTTCTTTTTCGGCACGGAAAAACGCCGCGAATTTCAACGAGGAAAATATAAGTTATTTCGTATCTTATGCTCACGCCGTCGGCGTTAAGGTTTACGTCGCGTTAAATACGATAGTTAAAGACCCGGAATTATCCGATTTTATAAAAACCGCCGGCATAGCTTTATCTGCGGGAGCGGACGCGCTGATTATCCAGGATATTTTTCTTGGCAAACTTCTTAAAGAGATTTATCCCGATTGCGTTATACATTTAAGCACGCAAGCGGGGGTGAACAATGTCGGTGGAGCGGAACTCGCAAAAGAATACGGGTTTTCCCGCGTGATACTCGCCCGCGAAACGGAAATTCACGAAATAAAGAAAATCGCCGAGGAAATCGAAACAGAAATATTCGTTCACGGCGCGCTTTGCAGTTCCTTTTCGGGGCATTGCTATTTAAGCTCGTTTATAGGCGGGAACAGCGGTAACAGGGGACTTTGCAAACAGCCTTGCAGAAAGAAATATGCGATCGAAACAAAGTCGGGCGGTGGAGAATATTCTTTCTCGCTTGCAGACCTTAATCTCGAAAACGAGATCGGCGAGATAATTTCGGCGGGTGTTTCGAGCGTAAAAATCGAAGGAAGAATGCGAACGAAAGAGTACGTTGCCGCGGCAGTCAGGCTTTACAGAAATGCAATAGATAAAAATGCGGTTGATTTGTCGGAGATCAAACGAACTTACAACAGGGGAGATTATACGAAAGGCTACGTTTTCGGTGTCGACAAAAACATAGTTTCCGATAAAATTCAGAACCATTGCGGGGAGTTTTTCGGGAAAGTAAAAAAGGTTTACAATGATAAAATCATCGTTGACGGCGAAAAACTTCCGAACGTCGGCGACGGGTTTAAAATTTTAAGGAACGGCTTCGAGACGGGCAATGCCGTATGCCTTACAAAGGGCAGAGAACTTGCTTTTAAAGGCGAAGCAAAAATCGGCGACAACGTTATGATAACGAGAGACACTTCGCTGTCCGAGGTTCTCGATAACGTTCCCGAAAAACGAAAAAAAATCAGAGTCGAAGCGTATTTTGCGGAGGGCGAGAAACCGAGACTTGTCGCAAACGGAATTATCGTAGAAGACGACAACGTTTTAGAAGAGGCGAAAACAAGCCCCTTGACAAAAGAGCAGATAGAGGACAATTTACACAAAACCGACAAATATCCCTTTGAAATCGAGACTTGCGTAAATGTGAAAGGAAATCCGTTTATTGTGAAATCAAGGTTGAACAAAATGCGTTCCGAACTTTATCAAAGGGTATTTTCGCAAGACGTAAAACCTTTAAAAATAAACGATATTTCCTTTGATTTTTCGACACATTACACTCCGAGTTACAAAGGCGTTGTTTTTTCGGGTAACTTTGTGAACACTCCCGAAAACTTCGCTTTCGTTTTAAGACCCGTTTCTTACGACGACGCGGAAAGCATAAAGAATATACTCGGAAAAATCAAAGCGGACAAGTTCCTTTTCGTTCCGTCTTTTCTTCCCGAAAAGGACGAAAAGAGAATAAAAGATATGTTAAGCTTGTTTGACGGTATTTATGCCGACGGGCTTTCGGGACTCGCCGTTTGGAAAAATTCCGGCAAAAAAATAATTGTCGGGAGCGGCTTGAACGCTTTTAATTCCGTTGATTTTTATTATCTTAATAAGCTCGGCATAACCGATATCGTGTATTCCAAAGAGCTTAGCAAGAAAGAAGCCGATACGATAAAATCCGAGGGGTATCTTTTCACGTTCGGAAAAGTTAAACTTGCGGAGTTTTTGTATTGCCCGTTCAAACGGGAATGTTCGAAATGCAAAAGAGAAAACAGCTTTTCCGTTACGGACGAAACGGGACATAAATTCGTCCTTTCAAGATACAAAATCAATGGCAGATGCCGTTTCGAGCTTTTAAACGGCGATATTGTAAAATATTCAAAAAACGATTATAATTTCTATAATTTTACAGGGTTTTCCGAAAGTGAAATCAATGCCGTTTTAAGCGGAGAGGGGTTGTCCGACGGCAAATACCGATTTACAAACGGAAATCTTAAAAGAGGTATATTATGATAACCGAAAGAGTTATAAAGGCGTTGGAATTCGACAAGGTTTTAAAAATCGCGTCCGAATACTGCGTTCTTTATCGTACGAAACAAGATATGCTCGGGTTTGTCCCGTGCGGCGATTATTCGGAGTCCAAACTTCTGCTCGATAAAACCGCGGAGGCTTACAATCTCCTTTTCGATAACGGGGCAAGTTCGATCGAATTTTACGACGATTTAGGCGACGAACTCGAAAGAGTGAAAAAGGGATCGACGCTTTCCATGGGCGAACTTTTAAAGGTTGCGAGACTTTTAAAAAGCGGCAGAATACTTTACACTTCGGTCGGCGAGTCAAAAACCGACGCTCCGTATATCAAACAGGAAGTCTCGGGTATTTATGCGGATTTATATCTCGAAAACGAGATTCGCGAAAAAATACTCAGCGAAGACACGATGAGCGATAACGCTTCCGAAAGACTTTCGTCGCTCAGAAAGAGCATTAAAAGATTAAACGAACAAATAAGGGAAAAGCTTCTTTCGTTCATAAGAAACGGAAACAATAAATATTTGCAGGAAAATATCATAACCATGCGCGGCGACAGATACGTTCTGCCCGTAAAGAGCGAGTACAGAGGACAGATCGGCGGATTTATTCACGATCAGTCGTCTACGGGTTCGACGGTATTTATCGAGCCGACAGCCGTTCTCGAACTTAACAACGCTTTAAAAACCGCAAATCTCGAAGAACAGCTCGAAGTCGAAAGAATTCTTTCCGAACTCTCGCAAAAAGTCGGTATGATCGCGGGGCGGCTCGAAACGAATATCGAAATAATAACCGACGTGGACGGATTTTACGCGAGGGCGATTTACGCATATAAAACAAAGTCTCACAGACCTAAATTCAATCGCGTCGGAAAAATGATTATAAAAAACGGCAGACACCCTTTGATTGACCCGAAAAAAGTCGTTCCGCTCAATCTTTCGTTCGGAGAAAAGTATAATTATCTTCTCATAACGGGACCGAATACGGGCGGAAAGACCGTTACGCTCAAACTTACGGGGCTTTTTGCCTTAATGACGATGAGCGGATTTTTCGTTACCGCATCGGAAGGAACCGAAATCTCCTATTTCGATAAAGTTTTCTGCGACGTCGGAGACGAGCAAAGTATCGAACAAAATCTTTCCACTTTTTCTTCGCATATCAGAAATATTATCGAAATAACGAGCAATGTCGACGACAAATCGCTTGTTTTAATCGACGAAATCGGCGCGGGAACCGATCCCGAAGAGGGAAGCGCGATCGCGCGCGCGGTCATAGAAAAACTTCTCGATAAGGGAAGTTTCGGAATTGTTACCACGCATTATTCGGCATTGAAAGAGTATGCTTACACCGACGAAAGAATTCTTAACGCATCTATGGAGTTCGATCCCGAAACATTTGCGCCGCTTTATAAAATCAACTTGGGAATTCCCGGTTCTTCCAACGCGATAGAAATTTCTTCGATGCTCGGACTCGACAAGGGGATCATCGAAAGAGCGTTTTCTCTTTTAAAAGGCGAAAAAGTCTCTTTTGAAAATGTTCTGAAAGAAGCCGAAAAATCGCGCAGAGAAGCAGAGGATATCAAAGACGAACTTGCTAAAATCAAAGAAACGGAAAGCTTGAAGCTTAAAGAAATCGAGACGGAAAGGGATAAACTTAACCTGGAAAAAGAAAAGTTTTATCAGAAAGCGAAATCGGAAAGCAGACGAATAGTAAACGAAAAACTCGAAGAAGCAGACGAGATTATCGACGAAATAAAAGTTCTTTTCGATAAAGCCGAACTTGACAGCGGAGATCTCATAAAAGCGAGAACGCTCAGAAACAAACTCGAAGACAAAAAGTATTCTCTTGAAGACGTCGAAGAAAAAATAGTAAATTACGCTCCCGTGGATCCCGAAAAATTAAAGCCGGGAGATAAAGTTTATCATAAACCTACCGAATCGCTTTGCGAAGTAAGTTCGGTTTCCGCGAAGAAAAAGGAATGCGAAGTATTTATGGGTTCGGTTCGTTTCAAAGCAAAAATATCTGATCTGTTCTTTGTTTCGCATAAAACCGTTCCTAAAACTTCCGTGGCGTTAAAACGCGAAGCGGTGAGACCGATAACCGAAATAAACGTTATCGGCGAAAGTGTTATGGAAGCGTTGCCGGAAATAGAGCAGTTTATCGATCAGGCGGTCGTGAACAATCTCGAAGAAGTTAAAATAATCCACGGCAAGGGACTGAAAATTCTTTCCACCGCAATTCACGACGCATTAAAACGTAATAAAAACGTCGAAAGTTATCGTTTCGGGAAATACGGCGAGGGCGAAAGAGGCGTTACATTTGTCAAACTCAAATAATTGCTTTTTTTAAGCGTTAGTGATATAATACGGCTTGACGAACAGTAAATTGGAGAATTTATGAAAGAAATATTATATGAAGAATCCGCAAACCCGGTAAACGTCAGATTTCAGAAGGTAATATATATAATTTATACCGTTCTCGTTTGGGTTTTCGGCGTGTTCGATGTTCTTACTTTGTTGTTTTATCCGACGGAGTACTGGCTCGGAATGATTGTGTCGCTTGTTTTCTGTACGGGTTCCGCCGTCGGTTTCTGGTTTTTACGCAGAAAGATTTATTATTGCGTAGACCTTGTTTTCGTAACGGGTCAGACGAGAATAATTAAAGTTTTACATTATAAAGTAAGAAGAAAAATACTTGTTTACGATTATAACGACGTTATTCAGGTCGGTAAGATTGGCAGCGAGTCTTTCGAAAAACTTTATGCGATGCCGAAACTCAAAAAGATTTACGGAACGCCTAACAAGTATATTTCCGAAGGATACTATGTCTATCTTGCGCAAGACGGCGTAAATTATCTCGTTATGCTCGAATGTAAAGAAGATTACCTTATCAACCTCGTTAATTTTACGGGCAGAAAAGTTATCGAAAAGGACTATAAATAATGATATATCTCGATAATGCGGCGACGACGAAACCCGATAAAGAAATACTCGAAAAAGCTTCGCGTTACTATGAAGAGAACTTCTACAATCCCTCGGCTCTCTATCGCGGCGGCTTGGACGTTAAAAAAGTAATTTCCGAGATAAAATCGGAAATTTTGAAAGGTTTTCCGTTTATGGAGGACGTGGTTTTCGTCTCTTGCGGAAGCGAAGCGGATAACACGGCGATCTTTTCTTTCGCAAGGCGCGGTAACGCGGTGACGACTTCGGGGGAACATTCCGCCGTGTATGAAAGTTTCAACGAACTCAAAAAAAGAGGAGTTGAACCCCGCTTTGCAAAACTTAACAAAGACGGAAGCGTAAACGTAGAAAACCTTCTTTCTCTTATCGACGACAAAACCTCGTTTGTGTCCGTTGTTCACGTCAACAACGAAACAGGCGCGATAAACGACGTGAATTATATCGCGGAACAGGCGAAAAAGATAAATCCATCTCTGATTTTCCATAGCGACGGCGTTCAGGCTTACGGTAAAATTCCGTTTAAAGCAAGCAACAAGATCGATTTGTATTCCGTTAGCGCGCACAAAATAGGCGGTCTTAAAGGCGTAGGCGCGCTCATAAAGAAAAAGGCTCTCGTTATGACTCCGCTTATTTTCGGAGGCGGACAGGAGAACGGCGAGAGAAGCGGAACGGAAAACGTGTTAGGTATAGTCGATTTCGGAATGGCGGCGAAAAAACACAACGCGAATATTCTGAAAAACTTTGAAAAAACGCAGAAGTTAAAAGGGATTTTTCTCGATAATCTCGACAAACGTTTTATTGAGGTCATCAGCGGCGAAAATGCTTCGCCGTATGTCATTTCTTTATCGGCTAAGGGACTTCGGGGCGAAGTTATTATGCATATGCTCGAAGAATTCGGCATTATTATCGGAACAGGGTCGGCTTGCTCGTCGAGACAGCGACACAGCAGAGTTCTGAAAAACTGCGGTTACGGAGCAATCTTTTTGGACGGAGCTTTGAGAATAAGTTTATCCGACGAAACGACCGAAGATGAAATGATTTTCGCTTGCGAAAAGCTTAACGATTGCGTTAAAAAATTAAAAGGCGTAATGGACAGAACGTAAAACATAAGGAAAAACAATGAAAAAAGTAATTATTGTAAGAGTGTGCGAAATATTCCTTAAAGGAAAAAACAGATTTTATTTTGTTAATCTTCTCGAATCCAATATCAAAAAAGCTCTTTCGGGCATCAAATTCGAAATAGTCAAGCTTCAAATGAGATATTTGATCGAAGATTTCGACGAAAGCGATTACGAGCTTATAATGTCAAAACTTCTGAAAGTAAGCGGAATACATACGCTCAGCAGCGCGCTTTGCGTAGAAAGCGACGTCGAAGAAATAGCCAAAGCCGCGGTTTCCGTCTGCGAAGGGCAGAAAGGTTCCTTTAAGGTAGAGACGAACAGAGCGGATAAAACTTTCGCTATGCACTCTGTGGAACTTTCTGCGGAGATAGGCGGAAGAATTCTCGAACGCTTTAACAAACAACTTTGGGTCGATGTCAAAAAGCCGTCTTTTGTCGTTCACGTCGATATAAGAGAAAACGGCGAAACGCTTGTGTATTCGGGTGTGATCAAAGGCGTGGGCGGTATGCCCGTCGGCTCGTCCGGTAAAGGATTTTTAATGCTTTCGGGCGGGATAGACAGTCCTGTTGCGGGTTATATGATGTGCAAAAGGGGAATGAAGCTTGCCGCCGTACATTTCCACAGTTATCCTTACACGGGCGAAGCCGCCAAGGAGAAAGTTATAACTCTCGGAAAAAAACTTTCGGAATATTCTTCGGGCATGACCCTTTACGTTGTCAAATTTACCCATATTCAGGAAGAAATTCATAAAAAATGCTCGGAAGAGTTTATGATCACCATGATGCGCAGATTTATGATGCGCATAACCGAACGCCTTGCCGAAATGCACGGCGGACAGGCTATCATAACGGGCGAAAGCTTAGGTCAGGTCGCAAGTCAGACGACGGAAAGCATAACTTCGTCCAATTCCGTGGTTAAAATGCCGGTATTCCGTCCGCTTATCGCGTTCGATAAAATCGAAACAATCGAAATCGCGAATAAAATAGACACCTATGAAACGTCTATTTTGCCTTACGAGGATTGTTGCACGGTATTTCTTCCTAAATTCCCGGTTATCAAGCCGAGAATGGACAAAGTTTTAAAAGAGGAGTCCAAACTCGACGTTGACGAGCTTGTCAAAAGCGCGCTTAAAGACGTAGAAGTTATCGAGCTCTGATTTTCCGTTTAAGCCGTTAATCTTCCCACCAAGGGGACTCGGTGATCGTCTTATTTCTCCCGTCCGTTTTTACGGTCGGGAGTTTTATTTTTTCGCCGACCGTTTCCCGTCCGTTTTTATCAAAGGCAAACGGTGCGATGAAAAAGACGTATTCAGTGTCGGGCAGAGTGTTTTTAAAAGTGTAGCTTGCGGATTTTTCGGATTTGTAAAGTTCCTTTCCGCTGTCGTCGTAAACGTAAAATCCCACGTTGTCGTCTGTTGAGACGAATATTGATATTTCGCCTTTATTACAGGTGATTTTATAATCTTTTACGATCGGGTCTATCGGCTTTATCGCTACTTTTTCAGTAGGCTCGTTATCGCGGGCGAAATAAAACGGAAGAGAATTTTTGTCTTCGGTTTCGGTAAGCAAAAGCTTCTGATCTTTTTCGTATTCGTCTTTCGATATGCGTTTTATTTCGACCGACTCGGGGATCGCGAAATTGTCTGGGGATGAATTCGCGTACAATCCGGAAAAAATATCTCTTACCATTGCCGTGGGATAATTTCCGCCGGATACGCCGTTGTTCATAAGCTCGCCGTTTGCGTTTCCGAGCCACACGGCGACGATATGGTTTGTCGTGTAGGCAACGCAGTAGGCGTCGACATTTCCTTTTTTGCTTCCGTTTGTTCCGGTTTTAGCGCATATTTCAAACGGAAAATTGAGTTTTTTAGCCGTACCGCTTTTAACGGAATCTTTCAGAATATCGTTAATGAGAAAAGCGGTGGAGTCCGAAAAGACTTTCTCTTTTTTTTCGTCGTTTCTTTCGTAAACGACTTTGTTTTTGGAATTTACTATTTTATCGACAATTCCGTATTCGGTGTAATTTCCGCCGTTCACAAAAGGAGAATAGCAGGAAACGAGTTTCGTTAAGGTTATTCCGCCCGAAAGGTTTCCGAGACTTACCGATAAATCGTCGTTTGAAAATTCAACGTTCATTTTTTCGGCGTAGCTTTTTATTTTGCTTATTCCGAGGGAGTCCGCGAGCTTGACCGCGGGAACGTTATAACTTTTCGAAAGAGCTTCCTTCGCGCTGACGTAACCGTGGAATTTTCCGTCGGGATTTGTCGGGGAATAGCCGCCGTAACAAATTTTCTCGTCTTTAATTTTCGTGGCTACGGTAATAAGCTTTTCTTCGATCGCGGGCGCGTAAACAAGCCACGGTTTAGCCGTCGAAGCGGGGCATCTTTTCAGGTCTCCCGACGAAGAAGCGAACGACGTTATTTTTCCTTTTTTTACGTCGACGATTATTGCCGTGTAATCGCAGGAAAGAGAGTAATCTTTTGGCGATCCGACGTAAGACAACTGTTTTCCGCTTACCGACGAATAAATTTTATACCCGTTCAGTTCTTCCTCTTTATCGAGTCCGAGTTTATTCATAGCCTCGGTTTTTATATAACCCGAAAGTTCGCTCCGCGTGTCGTAATTTGTTTTAAAATTTATTATAATATCTGTGTTTTTTGCTTTTTCGTATTCTTCGGCGGATATTATTTTTTCGTCCGCCATGATTTTTAAAATCAAGTCTTTTCTTTTTACGGAATTCTCGAAATTGTCGACGGGATTGTATTTTGTCGGAGATTTTATTATGCCGGCAAGAAGCGCGGAGTCTTCAAGCGTTAATTCTCCGACATCCTTTTGAAAGTATCTTTTCGCGGCTTCGCCTATTCCTTTTATGCCTTTGCCGAAATATACGGAATTGAGATACAATTCGAGAATTTCGTCTTTGGAATATTTTTGTTCGAGAATTTTTGTAAGTTTTATTTCTTTGAATTTTCTTTCTATCGTCTTCTCGCCCGTTAAAAAGGAATTTTTTACGAGTTGTTGACTTATTGTGGACCCGCCTTGTTTAAGTTTCCCCGAAAAGACGTTTTTAACCGCCGCCCGGATTATTCCGATATAATCGAGACCGTTATGAGAATAAAATCTTTTATCTTCCACGGCAACGAAAGCCTTTCTCGTTATTTCGGGAATATCTTCGATCGAAACGTAATCGTAGTCGGATTTTTCTTCTATCTTTTTGTTTTCGGAATCGAAAACTTCGCATGCGGAAGTCTTTCGGGCGAGTTTGGCTTCGTCGAATTCGGTGTCTGCCGTTACCGCAAAATACCATACCGCCGCCCCTGCCGCAAAAACGAGGATCAACACAAAGATAGCCGATAAAATTTTATATAGTATTTTTACTGTTTTCACACTGTTATTATGTTTAATTACGAGTTTAAAATACTTGAAAAAAAATCGTTTTTATTATATAATAATGTCTATGAGCAAGAATTACATTATACATACATACGGTTGCCAGATGAACGTGCACGAATCGGAAAAAATTGCGGGTATTCTCGGCGGAATGGGTTATAGCGAATGCAAAAACCCCGAGGACGCGGACGTTATCGTTTTCAACACCTGTTGCGTGAGAGAAAACGCCGAACAACACGCCTTCGGCAATATCGGAATGCTTAAAAAACTTAAAGCCGCAAAACCGCATATGGTTATCGCCGTGTGCGGCTGTATGACTCAACAGGGTAATTTCTCCGAAAAACTTCTTAAATCGTATCCTTACGTCGATATGATTATAGGAACATACAATATAGACAAATTCGGCGAACTTTTGCAAAAGAAGATAGACTCGAAAAAACGCCTTGTCGAAATTCTCGATAAAAACGGCGAAATAACCGAGGGGATAAAACCGCTCAGATCGAGTTTTCCTAACGCATGGGTCAACATAATGTACGGTTGCAACAATTTCTGTTCTTACTGCGTCGTTCCTTACGTTCGCGGAAGAGAGAGGAGCAGAAAACCCGAAAATATAATCGAAGAGATAAAGGGTCTTCTGGAAAACGGATACAAAGAGATAACGCTTTTGGGGCAGAACGTAAATTCTTACGGCAAAGATCTGAAAAGCGGAGAGGATTTTGCGTATCTTCTCGATAAAATCGGCGAATTAGACGGTAAATTCAGATTGAGATTTATGTCCAATCACCCCAAAGATTTAACCGAAAAAGTGGTTCTTGCGATAAAGAACAATCCGCATGCGTGCAAAGCAATTCATCTTCCCGTGCAGTCCGGTTCGGACAGGATTTTAAAGGAAATGAACAGAAGGTACACTCGTGAACAGTATCTCGGCGAAATCAAAACTATTCGCGGGATTATTCCCGATTGCGCCATAACTACGGATATAATCGTCGGTTTTCCGACGGAAACGGAAGAGGAGTTTCTCGATACGATGAGTCTTGTCAACGAAGTCGGTTTCGACGGGGCATTCACTTTCGTGTATTCTCCGAGAGAGGGAACGAAAGCCGCCGCAATGGACGGGCAGATAGACGCGGGAACGAAGAAGGACAGGATTATGCGCCTTGTGGACGTTCAGAACGAAAGAAATAGAAAAGACTCTTTGGCTTATATAGGAAAAACCGTCGAGATTTTGTTCGAAGATTACGACGAAAAGAAAAAAGTGTATATGGGCAGAGACGAAAGGGGAAGAATGGCATACTGCGAATGGAGAGAAAATCTCGTCGGCAAGTTTGCGGACGTCGAGATTACTTCCACGGGCGGAATGTCTCTTATAGGCAAAGTAATCAAGGTTTACGAATAACAGAAAAAGAGGCGAGTATGGCAACGACTAAGAAAAAAGATTTGTCTCCGATGATGAAACATTACAATTCCGTAAAGGAAAAATATCCCGATTGCGTGGTTTTTTATCGTCTCGGAGATTTTTACGAAATGTTTTTCGACGACGCGGTGAGAGTGTCGAAGATGCTCGATCTCACGCTTACGGGGAGAGACTGCGGTCTGGAAGAAAGGGCGCCTATGTGCGGAATACCTTATCACGCCGCCGATACTTACATAGCAAAACTCGTCGAAATGGGCGAGAAAGTGGCGATATGCGAACAGGTCGAAGATCCGTCTTTGGCTAAGGGACTTGTCGAAAGAGACGTCGTTCGTATCGTAACGGCGGGAACGCTTACCGAAGAATCTCTCATCGACGAAAGAGAAAACAACTTTATCGCGTGCGTGTATTTTTCCGAGAAAAACGCGGGGTATTGTTGGTGCGATATAACGACGGGCGATTTCTATGCGAAAAAATGCGAGACGAGCGATCCCGTAGCCGAAATTGCCGATAATCTTACGAGAATAAACCCCTCCGAAATCATCTGCAACGCAAAAATGGCTATGACGGCGGAAAATATGCCGGTAGTCAGACACGGAGTTCTGCCTAAATTCAGAAAATACTACGAAGATAACTTTTCATTTTTCAATGCCGACAAAGCATTGAAAGAGCAGTTCGGCGTTATAAGTTACAAAGCATTCGGCATTGCCGATAACGATTCTCTTCTTATAATTCCGGCAGGCGCGCTTATCTCTTATCTTAAAGAAACTCAGAAACACGCGCTTGTGAACATAAACGGTATTAAGCTCGAAAAGAACGAGGATATGATGTATCTCGACGCCGCGGCGCTCAGAAACCTCGAACTTACGAGAAGTATGGGCGAAAAGAAACGTTACGGTTCGCTTTTGTGGGTTCTCGATAAAACCGAAACTCCTATGGGCGCGAGAATGCTTACAAGCTGGGTAAAAGCACCGCTTCAAAGCGTCGAAAAAATTAATTACAGACTGGACGGCGTAGAAGAATTTTATAAAAATCCGCTTTTGAGAAGCGGAGTGACCGAGCAGTTGAAATTTATAAGAGACACCGAAAGAATTGCGGGAAAAATATCCAACGGAAACGTAAACCCCAAGGATTGTATAACTCTCGGTGAGTCGTTAAACGCTTTCCCGAACGTAAAACTGCAACTTTTCGGCGTTTCTTCCGCTATTTTGCGGGATGTTTACAACAATATAGGCGATTTCGAAGAACTTACTAAACTTCTTCAAAACGCGATAGATTCCGACGCGTCGTCGGTTATGAAAGACGGCGGGTATATAAAAGAGGGTTTCGATCCCGAACTCGACAGGCTTCGTTCTCTGAAAAAAAATTCAGCCGAAACCATAAAAGAAATGGAAATTCGGGAAAGGGAAGCCACGGGAATAAAGACTCTTAAAATCGGTTTCAACAGAGTTTTCGGATACTATATCGAAGTGTCGAATTCTTTCAAAAATCTCGTTCCGTACAACTATACGAGAAAACAGACCCTTGTCGGCGGAGAACGATATATAACCGAAGAGCTTAAAAAGCTCGAAACGGATATTTTGTCGAGCGAAGAACAATCTCTTCGCCTGGAATCCGAATTATTCGCGAAAATCAAAAGCGTTCTTACGGATAACGTGAAGAAAATTCAGCGCAGTTCGAAATCTATCGGTTGCGTGGACGCGATTTGTTCGCTTGCAAACGTTGCGAAAAGAAACGGGTATGTAAGACCTGTTATAACCGATTTCGGTCAGCCTATGGATATCGTCGGCGGGAGACACCCGGTTGTCGAAGCCGTGTCCAACGAGCCGTTCGTTTCCAACGACGCATATCTCGATTGCGACGAAAACAGAGTAATGATCATAACGGGTCCGAATATGGCGGGTAAAAGCACATACATGCGACAAAACGCGCTCATAGCGATAATGGCGCATATCGGTAGTTTCGTTCCGTGTAAGTCGGCGCAAATTCCGCTTATCGACAAGATATTTACAAGAGTCGGCGCAAGCGATAATCTTATATTCAATCAAAGTACATTTATGGTCGAGATGACCGAAGTCGCCGCTATACTTCTTAATGCGACCGAAAGAAGTCTGCTTGTTCTGGACGAGGTCGGCAGAGGAACGAGTACTTACGACGGACTTTCGATCGCCTGGGCTGTTGTCGAATATATTGCGAAAAAGACAAAAGCGAAAACATTGTTCGCGACGCACTATCACGAACTTTCCGAACTCGAAGGGGTTATCGAAGGCGTTAAAAACTATAAAATAACCGTCAGAGAACAAAACGGCAGTATCGTATTTTTAAGAAAAATCGCGAGAGGAAGCGCAAACCGAAGCTTCGGTATCGAGGTCGCTTCGCTTGCGGGCGTTCCGAAAACCGTAACCGACAGAGCGAAAATCATACTGAAAAAGCTCGAAAAAAACGACCTCGCAAAAAAGAACGTCCGGCCGAACGATCCGACGGAAAACGAAATCGAAGAAACGGTAGAAACGCCCGAAATTCGTTCCGAAGTCGAAGAAATTCTTGCAAGTACCGATATAAATTCGATCACGCCGATCGACGCGCTGAAACTTTTATACGAATTAAAAAACAAAATAAACGGATAAAAAAATGCCAAAAATAAATATTCTTGATAAAAAGATTTATAACAGAATTGCAGCCGGGGAAGTCGTCGAACGTCCGTATTCGGTTGTAAAAGAACTTGTCGAAAACGCGCTCGACGCAAAAGCCGACGATATAGAAATCGTTATCGAGGACGGAGGAAAGAAGCTTATCCGCGTCAGCGATAACGGTTGCGGAATTTCTGCCGACGATTTGACGAAAGCTTTTCTTCCGCATGCGACAAGCAAAATATCTACCGTCGACGATCTCGATCATATTCTCACCCTCGGTTTCAGAGGGGAAGCTCTGGCTTCTATCGGCGCGGTTTCGAAAGCTTCTATCGTTACGAAAACAAGCGACGAAGAAATGGGTAATATGATCGTTTGCGAAGGCGGAGTAATAGGGGACGTGGACGTTTATCCCTCGGAACAGGGAACGTCCGTGATAGTGGAAAATCTTTTTTACAACACTCCCGCAAGAGCCAAATTCCTGAAAGCTTCCAAAAGCGAAGAAACGGATATCACGAATATAATTACGAGACTTATTTTGTCGCATCCGAACGTTGCTTTCAAATATACTTCCAACGGAAAAACGATCGCGCAGTCGTTTGGCGGAGGGCTTGACGAGGCGATAATCGAAATTTACGGATATAATGCGATAACAGATTGTATTCCCATTGAAACCGAGAAAAACGGTATGAAAATAAGCGGTTATCTCGGGCATTACTATTTCACGAAACCGAACAGAACCTATCAGACGGTAATTCTGAACGGAAGATATGTTGTAAACAACACGATTCAGTCTGCAATTCACAACGCTTATTCGTCTTATCTTATGAAAAGACAATATCCGTTTTACGTTCTCAATATAGAAATGTCGCCCGAAACGGTCGACGTAAACGTACATCCGAACAAAACCGACGTAAGATTTATCGATAATCAGGTTATATATTCCACACTTTATTCGATCGTGACGAAAGTCCTCGACGGTTCTGCCGCCGCGCTCGATATAGTGAAACGTAACGATTATATGCAGATAGACGTCGGATCGAGACCTATCGTTCCGAAAAAAGAAATCAAAAGCGAAGACATAAAAGAAATTCATTGCGAAAGACCGTTTGTCTCTTCGTTTGACGGAGATTTTCTCAAAAAGGGACTCGACGAGTGCGAATACGACGAAAAACCGACGACAAAAATTCCCGAAAACGCTTCGCAACCTATACAAAGAAAAATCGGGTTTATGGAAGAAAATACCGACCTCGAACCCGAAGACGAAAATGAAAAAGGTAGCAAAATCGACGATATTTTCGCGGAAAATAAAAAATATATCGCCGAACTCGAAGCGAAGAAAAAAGAGGAGAACGAAAAGAAACCCGAACAACAGGAATTGGATGTCCGGGCGGATTTCAGAGTTGTGGGACAAGTTCTTACGACCTATCTTATTCTCGAAAGGGGCGACGAGATATTCTTTATCGACCAGCATGCCGCTCACGAAAGACTTCTGTACGATAAGTATATGGAAGAATACAAAAACGGAAAAGTCGACGAACAGACAATGTTCGTGCCGTATATTTTCCGCGTGAACGAAAGCGAGTCCGAGTTTATTACGGGTAAGTTTAAAGACCTTCGTAAAATGGGTTTCGACATTTCGGAATACGACACAAACGAATTTTCGGTATATTCCGTTCCGCTTACTCTTTTCGATATCGATCTTAAATCGTTTTTCGACGATTTGCTTTCCGATATCTCTTTCAAAAAAGAAACTGTTCCCGAAATCATTCACGACAAAATAGCGATGAAAGCCTGCAAAGCGGCTATAAAATCGGGTAAAGTTTTAAGCGAGGACGAAATAGACTCTCTTTTGAAAGCAATGAATTACGACACGACTATGCGTTGCCCGCACGGAAGACCCGTTACGGTAAGAATTTCGAGGACGGAGATCGATAAATGGTTCAAGAGGATAGTCTGATTTCGTCGTCCGATTTACCGCTGAATAAAGTTGTCGTCGTGCTTGGTCCTACGGCGTCGGGAAAATCCTCCCTGGCAGTGGAAATCGCTCTTAAATTCGGCGGTGAAATAGTATCCGCAGATTCGGTTTCGGTTTATAAAGGTCTCGATATAGGCTCGGCTAAGCCGTCGGAAAGCGAAATGAAAGGAGTACCGCATCATCTGATCGACGCGGTATCGCCGAAAAGTTCGTTTTCCGTGGGGGATTACGAGGATCTTGCGTTGCCCGTCGTAAACGATATATTGAAAAGGGGCAAACTTCCTGTAATTTGCGGCGGTACGGGGTTTTATATAAATTCGATTTTATATAAGATGAGTTACGGACTTTCAAAGGGAAACTCTGAAATACGCGAAAAATATGAAAAACTCGCCGCCGAACACGGTAAGGAATCGGTTTACGCCGTATTGCGAGAAAAGGATCCCGAGACGGCGGAAAAACTTCATCCGAACGATCTTGTAAGAGTGATCAGAGCGCTTGAAATTTTCGAGGGAACAGGCGTAAAAAAGTCTGATATAAAAGATGAGATGAAACCGCGTTTTTCTTTTGTTGCGTTGTTTCCGTCGATGCCGAGAGATGTTCTTTACGACAGGATAAACAAAAGAGTCGACATAATGCTTGACAAGGGACTTGAAAACGAGGTCAAAGGTCTTTTGGAAAGCGGAGTAACGCTGTCGGATCAGTGTATGCAGGGCATCGGCTATAAGGAAGTTGCCGAAGCTTTAACGCGCGGCGAAGAGGTTTCGGCGGAGCTTATAAAAATGAATACACGCCGTTATGCAAAACGGCAAATTACGTTTTTCAAGCGTTTTTCAAATCTCGAATATATCGATATGACGGAAACGAACGCATATGAAAAAGCTTTTAAAATCGTAGAAAAATTCTTAAATTTTTAAATGTTTTACGTTTAACGTAAAAGCTCCCGAAAGTGTCGGGAGCTTTTTTTATAGTCTTGTTTCGTAATACTTCGCAAGAAACTCTTTGTCGTCGAATTCAAAGTTTTTTTCATATCCGCAAATTGCTTCGAGTTCTTGTAAGGTTATTATCGTAACCTTTCTTTTTTTGATTTGCTCGACCAAAGCTTTTCGTTTGTCGTTATCGTTTTTGTCGATTACGACGAACAGCGAGCAGGAGTCCGCGTCCCGCGTGAAGCCGTAACCTTTTTCGGTGAAAAGCTTTATGAGCGTTCTCGTGTAGTTTACGTCGAGTTTTTCTGTTTTATATGAAAAGCAGATTTTGCCTTTTCCGCGTTTTGACGAAAGCGAAGAAATATAATCGTAAAAAAGAACGGACTGGATTTTTTTGCTTCGTTTAAGTCCGAAAAGTTCGGTATTTAAAGCGTCCGAATAATTCATATGATATCCGAGCGAGTCGTTTACGCCGTTATGAACGCTGTATTTTTTTATCAATTCCGAAAGGGAAGTGTTTTCTTCTTCGAAAAATTTTTTCAGAAACATAACCGAAACGGCGGCGTCGTCGTCCGAGCGATGTTCCGTGTAAGTCAAACCGTATTTCTCGCCGAGCGTTTTAAGTCCGACGGAGTTTGCTTCCGGATGAATAAGCTGATAGAGAAACTGCGCGTCGATAAATTCGAATTCTATTCTTTCAAGTCCGTATTTATCGCAGGCGTCGTTAAGATATTTCACGTCGTTTACCATCGAAAATCCGATGATTGTTCTGCCTTTGAAAAGCGATTTGACAAACTCGTATTTTTCTGAAAATTTCGGAGCTTTCCTGAAATCCGCCACTTCGTAAGCAAATGTGACGCCAGTTCGTTTGGCGTTTTTTTTATCGCCGACCGCAAACCTTTTGGGCAGAGGATTGAATAAAACGTCTTCGCGGTCGATGATATTAAGATTTTCGTCGCAAACGCAGTAACCGACAGAGCATAAGCTGCCGTCGTTATCCTTTCCCGTGCAGCTCTCCGTGTCTATTGCAAGATATTCCATTTATCTGTATTTCCTTATAAGCCCTATAACCTTGCCTAAAACGCTCAGTTCGTCGACGACTATATCGTCATACGCGGAGTTTTCAGGGTGGAGAATAAATTTCCCGTCGCGCTTGAAAAATCTTTTTACCGTAGCGGAATCGTCCACGAGCGCGGCGATCAGTTCTCCGTTTTCGGCGGTGTCCTGTTTTCTTATGATAACTTTGTCTCCGCTGTATATACCGATCTCTTTCATACTGTCGCCTTTAACGTTCAGAATAAACGTTTCGGACGTCGTTTCGAAATCTCGCGACAAAGGGTAGTATTCGTCGAGGTTTTCAACGGCGAGAATAGGCGTGCCGGCGGCAATCGTTCCGACGACAGGCACCGAGATGCAGTCGGCTTTGGGCTTTGTGAGCATTATGGCTCTTTTTTTGCTTCCGCTGATGCTGATCGAACCGTTTTCTTCGAGTTTTTTGAGGTACGAGTGGCACGTTGCCGTCGATTTGATTGCCAGATCGCGGCAAATTTCCCTTACCGACGGGGGGTACCCGTAGTTATCGATAAAACCTTCCACATAGGAGAGGACTTCGTTAAGCTTTTCGTCCGTTTTAGACATTTTATTTACCTTTTTCGTTTAGTAATAAAAGTATACCATAATTTTCCTTGAAAATCAAACATTTGTTTGCCGAATTTTATTGAAAAAATATTGAAAAAAATATTATTTGGTGTTATAATTTATTCGTTCAATAATTACGGAGCCGAAACAATGAAAAAAGAAAACGGATTAAACGACGAAAACGAAGAAGAATGCGTTTTGTACGACAGAAAATGCATCGGTTGCGGAGAGTGCGAATTGTGCGACCTCGACCCTCTGAAAATATGTGACAACTGCGGAAAATGCATCGACATGAAAGATGTTGCGAGCGTTAAAATCGATAGCATAGAAAAGTAAAACAGTCTATCGGATTTTTGGCGGAAAAATAGGTGAAAATTACATAAATTAAGCCCCGGCTAAATGAAAAACTCTTGCAATTTAGCAGAGAATAATATATAATTAACGTATGGAATATTTTTTAAGCAAGCTCGTTTTATATTTGGCGAACTTTCTTGCGATCCTTATAGTTTTGCCGTGTCACGAATTCGCTCACGCCTTTGCGGCTGTCAAAAACGGAGACGAAACGCCGAGACTGAGCGGCAGATATACGCTTAACCCGTTCGCGCATTTCGACCCGTTGGGACTTGTAATGCTCATCGTGTTAAGATTCGGCTGGGCAAAACCCGTACCCGTAAACCCCGATAATTTCAGAAACAGAAAAAAAGGCTGTATATGGGTATCGATTGCGGGCGTTTTAACGAATATCGTTATGGCGATAATCGTCTGCCCCCTGTTTATACTTGTCGCATACAACAAGATATTGTATATCGGGCAGGATTGGTCGATCTATATCGATATGCTTATAAAATACTTTTTCGCGTCGCTTTTTTATATGAATATCGGCTTGTTTGTGTTCAACCTTCTGCCGATTTATCCTCTTGACGGATTCAGATTATACGAATCTCTCTCGACAAAGCGCGGAAAGTTCTATTATTTCGTTACGAGATATAGTTTTTATATTCTGATCGGAATTCTTCTTCTCGGTTACGCTTCGGATATTTTCGGGGTATGGTGGCTCGATATATTAGGCGTGGCGATGCAAAAGATTTCCGAGCCGATAATTTATTTATGGAGTTTGATTTTAGGGATATGAACGAATTGGATAATAATACCGTTACGGAAGACGCTGCCGAAGAGAAAATCGAGCAGCCGGTACAACAGAATATTTACGATTATTATTCCGTAAAAGCCAACGGTTTCGAGTCTGTTGTCGATTACACGACAAAGCTTTCGAATTTCGAAGGTCCGCTCGATTTACTTTTGTATCTCGTAAACAAAGCCGAAATTTCCATTCGCGATATTTTCGTTTCCGAGGTCACGGAGCAGTTCATAGAATACGTTCGTTCCGCGAAAGATCTCGATATCGATAAAGAAAGCGAGTATCTCGGCATGGCGGCGACCCTTCTCGAAATCAAGTCGAAGGAACTTCTGCCTTTGATGCAGTTCGACTGGGAAGACGACGGTTTCGGCGAATTCGGAGACGATGAAATCGGTCAGGAAGATATTTTCCGTCAGCTCGAAGAATACGAACTTTTCAAAAAAGCGAGCGAAAACCTTAAAAAACAGGAAACCGTCGATATATTCTATAAAGAACCCGACGAGTCGGCAAACGAAGTGCGAATCGAATACACGGATTTCAACCTTAAAAATCTTGTGGACGCGTTTTCAAAGCTTCTTACGAGACTCGATCTCGAAAACAGAATAAAGAGCAGTCAGAAAGAAATCCCCAAGGAAGTCTTTACGGTTGCCGATAAAATCAATTACATAAGAACGACGATGCTTGAAAGGAAGACTTGCAGTTTCTTCGAGCTTTTCAAAGACGACGCTTCGAAGATGGAAATCATAACGACCTTTCAGGCGCTTCTCGAACTTCTGAAATTGCAGTATTTAACGTACGAGCAGACCGAGACGTTCGGGGATATTACGATAAATTTAAGAGAAGACAGGAGTGAAGAAATTGGAGACCTTAGCGAGTATAATTGAGTCGATATTGTTCGTTTCGGGCGACGCGGTCGCAATCCGCGATATTTCCGAAAAACTTTGTCTTTCCGACAAAGAAGTGCTTAATATCGCAGAACAGCTTCAAAGAGAAAAATACAATGCGGATAGCGGCATTCATTTGCTTATTTTCAATAAAAAATTACAGTTCGGAACCAACAAAAACAACGCCGAAAGCGTTGCCACGGTTTTAAATCCCATAAAAGAGCGCGAACTTTCGAGAAGTATGCTCGAAGTCGCCGCGATAATAGCTTATAAGCAACCCGTAACGAGAATGGATCTCGAAGATATAAGAAATTGCAGTTGCGAGTACGCGCTTCAAAATCTTTTGAAACTCGGCGTTGTCGAAGTAGTAGGAAGAAAAGATACGATCGGTCACCCCGCGCTTTTCGGAACAACCGATAATTTCCTTAAACGCTTCCAGATTTCGTCGCTCGATGAACTTCCCGATTACGACGGATTGATCGAAAAAATCAAGAAACTTCACGGGGATGACGACGCTTATCTTTTCAAAAAGGACGTATACAACGAAGCCGACGATCCAGAATTACAACAAAATCACGAGTCGTTTGAGCCTGTCGGCGTAAACGATGAAGGTAAATCCGACGGCGCTCAGCCCGACGAAAAAGGTTTCGGCAATAATGAAACCGAAACAACTTATGATAAAGAGCAAGCCGACGTCGAAGACGATAACGAAGAATACGGCGATACGGACGATTCCGATGACTCGGACGACGCAGATGAAAAATCCGCCGTGTCGGAATATGCAGAAACCGACGACGACTCGGAAACAGCATAAAGTAATTTAATAAAGCATAAAAACGATTTAACAACAATCGAATATTAAAGAATAACCGCAAGGGCGAAAAATACAGAAACGCCTTTGCGGTTTTTACATATTTTAAACTTGTTACGCCATAATATTTGTATGGAATTTTTCATTATTTCGGCAGTGTTATCATTATTTATAATCCCTTTACCTTTTTCGGTAAAGTGTTTATTTTTGTTTAATGATAAGAAATTATATTTCAGCATTTATTTTTTCAGATTTCTGAAAATAAAATCGGGGTATATAAACATAAAAAAACAAGATGTTTTTCTTCATCTGACAGATAAAACGGCTTTGGTTTTTTCTGTTTCGGAAATGATGCCGGGAAAAGAAAGCTTAGAGGTTTTCAATCTGTTCGAATTCACAAAATTAAGATACGTCGTCTTAATAGACGCACTGAACGGTACGGGACGGTTTATTGCGTTATCTTTAATAAATATCTTGAATTCTGCAACGTTTTCCGTTTTGAAAGAAACAAAGCCTCTTATCGATTTCAGGGGCGACGGCGTGATTATCGAAGATAAAACGTCAAGGGCGATCGCCACAGATACCGGGATATGTTTCAATTTGTATATGATAACGAAAGAGATAGCGAAAAATTTATTTAAAGGAGAAAAAAATGGTTAAAGAAAATCAGGATAATAAAATCAAAGAACTTATGAGCGCGGCTTTGAGAGATATAAATACATTGGTCGACGTTAATACCGTAATTGGTAAACCGTTTACCACAAATGACGGTTCAGCGGTAATTCCCGTCACAAAGGTGACCATGGCGTTTATGACGGGCGGTGGAGAATACGGCGAAGTAAAAAACATCAGAGGAGACAAAGAACTTCCTTTCGCCGGCGGCAGCGGGGCGATTGTATCGCTCAAACCTACGGGATTTCTGGTTGAAAAAGCAAAGGGAGTGAAACTCATAAGCGTTCCTACGGACGCTTTCGAAAAAGCGTTCGAAACGGCGGAGGAGTTTATAAAAAGCTTTAAAAATGAAGAGAAAGATTAAGATTTTTTTAAGCGTTGCCGTTTTTGTTTTTCTGATCGTTTCGCCTGTATTCAATGCGGAAGCGTACACTTTATCGAAAGCCGAAACGGTTATGGAGGTTTACAGCGGCAGAATTTTGTCCGAAAAGAACGCCGACGAGAAATTGCCGATGGCAAGTACTACGAAAATAATTACAGCAATAACCGTGCTCGATAATTTCGACGTTAAACAGGTTGTTTCCGTTCCGAAAGAGTGCGTCGGGGTAGAGGGGAGCAGTATTTATCTTAAAGAGGGCGAAAAATATAAAGTTATCGATCTTTTATATGGTCTGATGCTTCGTTCCGGTAACGACGCCGCGGAAACGTTAGCCGTGACCCTTGCGGGAAGTATTAAAAATTTTGTTTCTTTAATGAATAAAACAGCCGAAACGGCGGGAGCGAAGAACTCTTCGTTTGCAAATCCGCACGGGCTTTCCGACGACGCTCATTACACGACCGCAAAAGATCTCGCGTCGATAACTTGTTACGCAATGAAGAACGAGACGTTCAAAAAAATCGTCTCGGCAAAAAAACACGTCGCAAAAGAACTTGTTTCCGGTGAAAAAAGAGTATGGATAAACAAAAACAAAATGCTTTTCAATTTCGAAGGGGCGGACGGCGTGAAAACGGGTTATACGGTTAAAGCGGGAAGATGCCTCGTTTCTTCCGCCAAAAGAAACGGTATGGAGATCGTGTCTGTTGTTCTGGATAGTCCGCAGATGTTCGAGCGTTCCTCGGAACTTCTGGAAAACGCTTTTTCCGATTACGATTATATCAAAATATTCGATTCCGAGAGGTTCGATTACGATATTTTCGACGAGGGAAAAACTCATTCGTATAAGATTTCAAAACCCGAATCTTTTTGTTATCCCGTCGGAAAATCGGAGAAAATCAGGTGCGAAACAAGTTTTACGTCGTTTTCCGATAAAAAACTCCAACCGAACGAAAAAGTAGGTGAAATAAAAATTTATTGCTCAAAACAGTTGATTTTTTCGCAAAATATCTATACACTAAATAACGTATAAAATATTTGTCGGAAATAGCAGGAAAATCTTTTTCCGACGCGGTTTAAAACCGTAAGGAAAAACAATGAGAATAAATAAGTATCTTGCCGAATGCGGTATAGCAAGTCGCAGAGGATGCGACGAGATAATCAAAGAAAAACGAGTTAAAGTAAACGGCAGAGTTTGCGATCTCGGTACGGAAGTCGACGAGGTGAACGACAGCGTTACCGTCGACGGCAAAAAAGTCGCGAGAGCTAAAAAGTTCGAATATTATATAATGAATAAGCCTAAGGGGTGCGTTTGTACCGTGAAAGACGATAAAGGGAGAAAAACCGTTATGGACTATCTTCCCAAAAACACCGCGCGCATTTTCCCCGTCGGCAGGCTCGATTACGACTCGGAAGGTTTGCTTATTTTCACCAACGACGGAGATCTTGCCAACAGACTTACTCATCCGAGCAGCGAAATACCCAAAACGTATCTCGTAAGAATTGAAGGAACTATCGACGATAAGAGTCTTATTGCTTTGAGAAACGGCGTCGTTATCGACGGGCAGAAAACCAATAAGAGCAATATAAAAGTTATCGAAGAAGGCAAGGATTACACAAAACTCAACGTTACCATAACCGAAGGAAAGAACAGAGAAATTCGTAAAATGTTCGAATCCGTCGGAAAAAACGTCGCGTTTTTGAAAAGAATAAAGATAGGAGATTTAAGGCTTACGGGACTTGACAGAGGAGAGGTTCGCAAGCTTACGAAAGAAGAAGTTTATTATCTTCAAAACGTTTGATTTTTATATGGAAAGACCCGAAATTACCGAAACCGAAGACAGTTACAAACAACTGAAAAACGATATAAAAGAGAAATATACGAAAATGCTTTGCGCCGAACTCGAATCGGTCAGACGTTACGTCGTCGATAAATCTTCGGCTTTTTTAGGCGAAGATTTTCTCGAAAAACTCGGAGAATCGGACAGAATAAAGAAAGAATGCGACGGAATGCGTAAAAAATTCCGCGCGAGCGAAGAATATAAAGCGGCTCAGAAAGAATTGTCCGAGGCGACAAAAGCCGCCAAGGGACTTCCCGAAAATTCCGAATGCGAAGAAATCAAGCGTTTGAATAAGGCTATAAGCGCGATAACGACTCTCAACGTAACGATAAACAACCGATTGAAAGACAGGACGGAAAGACTTGCCAAAATCGACGGCGAAATCGAAGCCGTGGTCAAGGACAACGAAAAAGATTTCAAAGAAATTAACGGCGAAGTCGTTTCGAGGGTGAAAAAAGCCATTTCGGAGTGTTTCGGCGGATATGTAAGCGAAGTTAAAGACTTAAACGAAAGTTTCGGTATGGAAAACGAAGAAATCGAAATGCCTTTCGACGAAAAAGTGATTCGTCTCGATATCCCCGTTTTCGGGAAAAGCGGTATCGCGGACGGAGATAAGGATAAATCCGAAACATTCGTCGATTCCGACGATAATAACGGCGTACTTAATTAAAACGAAATACAGATTATCGGACCGGGCGAAATAATCGTCCGGTTTTTTTTGTTTATATCCGATTTTAGCCGCGGTTTGCCCGTAACGCTTGATATTTTGAAAAGAAAAGTATATAATCGGCATATGGATAAAATTTTGATTGCAATCGGCGGAGGAGAACTTCGCGAAAAACAGACTTCCGAAATCGACAGACAAATATGCGACCTCGTGAAAAAAAGGACGGAGGGCAGAAGACCCGTCGCGCTTTTTGTCGGAACGGCAAGTCACGACAGCATGCCGTATTATAACAGCTTTCACAAGACTTACACGGGGCTTTTCGGCTTGAAAACCGACTGCGCGCTTACCGTTTACGGCGAAATGGATTACGAAAAAATAAAGGGTAAGTTCGAAAAAGCCGATCTTGTTTACGTCGGCGGTGGCGATACCGTTTTTATGCTTGAAAGTTGGGAGAAAAGCGGTATAAAAGAACTTATTTTAAACGCTTACGAAAGAGGAGCGGTGATCTGCGGACTTTCGGCGGGTGCGATATGCTGGTTCGAAGAAATGTTTACGGACAGCGCGGGCGAGGATTATGCTTTTAAAAACGCGCTCGGAATTTTAAAAGGCGGAGCATGTCCGCATTTCGATAAACGTAAAACCGATTTCGAGAGGAACATTGCTTCTGCGCGATTATCGGAATATATTTGCATAGAAGACCTCTCCGCGGTGATGTTTGTGAACGGAGAGTTAAAATGCGCGACCGAATCAGACGGAAATTCCTATATCGCAATTGTGAAAAACCGTGAAATTGACTATAAAAACATAGTCAAAAGTGATATTTCACAATCATAAAGCGCGTAAAAAGTATTTTTTATACAACCAACACAAAACAGACATTTATTTTTAAAAAACCTGTTTTATACTGTTCAAAAAAGAAGAAAACGATTCTTTTGAATCGAACGGAGGTAAAAAATGTATAGAATTTTAATCGTAGACGACGAAGCTAAAATCAGAGAGGTACTTGCGGAGTACGCGGAATTCGAAGGTTTTGCGTCCGATCAGGCGGCAGACGGTATGGAAGCGGTCAACAAGTGCAAGAACGAAGATTACGATCTTATACTTATGGACATAATGATGCCCAAGCTCGACGGTTATTCCGCGGTTAAGGAAATCAGAAAATTCAAGGATATTCCCGTAATTATGCTTTCCGCGAGAGGCGAGGAATACGATAAACTTTTCGGTTTCGAAATCGGCGCGGACGATTACGTCGTAAAGCCGTTCTCTCCCAAGGAAGTTATGGCAAGGGTAAATGCCGTTTTAAAGAGAAACGCGCAGGCTAAATCGCCCAAACAGAACAATTCCGTGCTTAAATTCGAGGGTCTCGAAATCGATATGCTCGGAAGAAACGTTTTCGTCGACGGAGTTAAAGCCGAACTTACGCCGAAGGAATACGAGCTTCTCTTCTATATGGTAAACAACAAAGATATCGCTCTTTCGAGAGAAAAACTTCTTTCGGATGTTTGGGGATACGATTTCTACGGCGACGACAGAACGGTCGATACGCATATAAAGATGCTCAGAAGCAATCTTAAAGAATACAGAAAATTTATCGTAACGCTGAGAGGTATGGGATATAAATTCGAGGTATGAAAAAGGATTATTTCAGAAAACTGAAATTCAGCGTCCTTCTTTACTTCTTGCTTTTCACGGCGATAATCATCGGCTCGCTCTGGTTTTTTCAGATATTTTTTCTTGAAAACTATTATCAGGATCAAAAAATCAAGAGTCTGGAATCGTTCGGCAGAAAGTTATGTTCGGAAGAGATCAGAAGTTCCGAATTTACTTCCAACGCCGCGCAGTGCAACGAATCGGGTATAAGGGTTTTCATCGCCTCGGGATTTTCGATAAGAGATATATCAAGAGATACCGATATCGACGAAAACTCGCCCGAATTCGATTTCGTAAAACAGGCGCTCGATAAATACAGTAACGGAGTAGAGCTGGATATCATTCCCGACGACAACAAAACGGCGAATGCGTTTTTCTTTTGTTCTAAATCTCTGAAAGACGATAACACGACGATAATTCTCATTTGTTCGAAAGAGAAAATCAGCGAAGCGATCACGGTTATACGAAGGCAGTTTCTTATCGTTACATGCCTTGTCGTCGTGGTTGCGTTTTTCCTTGCCTTTTATTTAGCCATAAGGCTGTCGAAACCTATCGACGAAATGTCCGATCAGGCAAAAAAATGGGCGCAGGGCGATTCTACGGTCAATTTCAAGCCGTGCAGGAATGCGTATACCGAAATTAACGAACTCGGCGAAGCGTTGAACTTTGCAAAAGACGAAATATCGAAGTCCGGCGCATTGCAACGCGATCTTCTCGCAAACGTTTCTCACGACTTAAAAACGCCGCTCACGATGATAAGAGCTTACGCCGAAATGATTCGCGATATTTCGGGCGACAACAAAGAAAAACGAGAGAAACATACTCAGGTTATAATTGACGAGTCGGAACGACTTTCCATGCTCGTAAACGACATACTCAATCTTTCCAAACTTCAATCCGCGGTAGATGAGCTTAACAAGACGGAAATCAATCTTTCCGAACTCACCGAAAGAGTTATCGGCAGATTTTCGGATTACGTCGAAAATAAAGGTTTTACGATAGAGGATCATATCGCTCCCGACCTTATTACGATTGCCGACGAGAAGAAAATCGAGCAGGTTATATACAACCTTTTGGGCAACTCGATAAACTATACGGGCGAAGATAAGACCGTGAAGGTTTATCTTACGGCGGAAAACGACAATATTCTTCTTGAAGTTATCGATTCCGGTAAAGGTATTTCGAAAGAAAAACTCGAAACGATCTGGGAGAGATATTACAGATTTTCCGAGACCAACACCCGCCCCGTAAAAGGCACGGGACTCGGACTTTCCATTGTAAAAGCAATACTCGATTCTCATAAATTGCAGTATGGCGTAAGGAGCAAAAAAGATTGCGGAAGCAATTTCTTCGTTAAATTCGAAAGGGTGAAAAATAATGGATAACGATTATTTAAGAGTCAATTCAAGATCGGACGACGAAGAAATCGTAACCGAGGAGTACGACATAACAAAAGATCAACCTCATGTCGAAGAGCAGAAAAAACTGACCGTAACGGGTATTTTGTTCAGCGGAAGAAAGAAACACGGAAAGCCTCTTTCGGTGCCGCTCCCGACGTTTAAAGGTAGTTTTACCGTCTTTTTGATTTTGTCGTTCGTCGCGGTTTTTCTGCTGTTCATCGCTCTTATAACGAAAACGGCGGAATACTTCATTATCGACGCTTTGCTTATATCCGTTTTGTTTCCGATGTCCGCAATAGCGTTTTTCAACGACCTGAACACGAAAAAGAACGTCAGACTGAGCGAAATAATCTGCGCGGTCGTTTCGGGTATGTTTGCGTATCTTCTGATTTGTCTGATCAACGACTATATCGTATCGATTTTATCGGATATCAAGGTTGTGGGAACGGTGATCACTACGATCTTTACGGACGCGTTTTTATTCTTTTTGGCTTACATTTATGTAAAGCTCATAAAAAAAGACGATATGTTTGCCGCAATTTTGATATGCGTGAGCATATATGCGGGATATCTCGTTATGTATACGGCGGACAGTCTTATCGATTCGCTTTGCGTCAGCGTGACCGTTTTTTCGGGCGAATTGAGAGCGATCGTATTTAACGGCGAAACAAACGAATTCGGACGTGCGGCAAACGCATATGTGAGAAACATCGTAAGCGACGGAATACATTATCCTTTGCTTTGTATTTGCTGGGCAACGATATGCGCGGGCGTTATTGGTCTCACTGCGTTGCCTTTCAGAGAGATAAAGGAACACAGGGCGACTTACGCGTTGTTTCTGCTTATACAGATAGTTCTTCATATCGTTTCGAATTTCACGTCGACGCTCAGATTTTATAACGTGTTGATATCGTCGCTTTGTTTGATATTCTCGTTGTTCTGCGCGATACGAATGCTTAATTACGCGCTTTCAAAATCAAATCTGTTAAAATCGCCGGAGGCAGAAAATGTATCCTGATAATTTGTTTTGGGATTTCAATCTTTATAATATTTGTCTTACGATAGGTCTTATCGCCGTCGTAATTGTTCTCGATAAGTATCTCGAACAACGCAAAGTACCCGTAAAAGTGCAGAATTTTTACCTTATCGTCGGTGTTCTGACGATAGGTCTCGGCATTATTTGCGCGAACCTTATGCAATCGATATACCATTATATTGAAACGGGCGTTTTCAAATTCGATGCCGGCATGACTTTTTACGGCGGACTGATAGGCGGAATTATCGTTTTCTTTATCGGATTTTTCGTATTCGGAAAAATTCTGTTTAAAGAAAAGGAACATATAAAATACTGTTCCGATTTATTCGCCGTCGCTCCTTGCTGTATAACGATAGGTCACGCTTTCGGCAGGCTCGGTTGTCTTTTCGCAGGATGCTGTTACGGCAGAGAAGTGGACGGTTTCCCCGGGCTTCCGATGACGGTCTGGCAAAACGGAGTAAAAGTACACGGATATTTTATACCGACTCAGCTTTACGAATCGATTTTTCTGTTTATCCTTTTCGGCGTGACAACCTTTTTGTATTTCAAAAAAATCGACTGGAATTTCGTCGTTTATCTTCTCGGTTACGGAATATGGCGTTTTATAATCGAGTTTTTCAGAACTGACGACAGAGGAGAACTCCTCCCGGGTCTTACTCCTTCGCAGTGGATATCGATCGGTCTTATCGTTGCGGGACTTGTAATTCTCGGTTTTAAGATTTACAAAATAATCAAAGAAAAAAAGACCGCGGAGATTGCGCCGCAAATCGAAAATATAGAGTAGCATACGAAATTCGGACGCCGACTTTTACAAATTGTCGGCGTCCGAAATTAAAAACGCATAAAGTTCGAAAAAACGAATGAAAAACAGTTGCTTAAATTTTTCAAATGTAGTATAATAACAACCGTTGCAAATATTTCGAGGTGTAGCGCAGTTTGGTAGCGCGCTTGGTTCGGGACCAAGAGGTCGTGGGTTCAAGTCCCGTCACCTCGACCAAAAGAGACGAGTAGTTCGTCTCTTTTTTTTATATAAAAACATATCTTAAAGTATTGACAAATGGTTTTAAATGAGATATAATATCATTAAGAAAAATCAAAGGAGTTCGAAAATGAAAAACAATCCGTACTCGGGAACCAAAACCGAAAAGAATCTCGAAGCCGCGTTCGCCGGCGAAAGTCAGGCAAGAAACAAATATACATATTTTGCTTCCGTTGCAAAGAAAGAAGGGTATGAGCAGATTGCCGATTTGTTCTTAAAAACGGCGGATAACGAAAAAGAACACGCAAAAATGTGGTTCAAGGAATTGAAGGGTATAGGAAGTACTTCCGAAAACCTTGCCGCAGCCGCAGACGGCGAAAATTACGAGTGGACGGATATGTACGAAAGTTTCGCAAAAACCGCCGAAGAAGAGGGTTTCACGGCTCTCGCCGCCAAATTCCGCTTAGTCGGAGCGATCGAAAAACGTCACGAGGAAAGATATCGCGCGCTTCTTAAAAATATCGAAACAAACGAAGTGTTCGAAAAAAGCACGATTAGGATATGGGAATGCAGAAACTGCGGTCATATCGTCGTCGGCGAAAAAGCTCCCGAAGTTTGCCCCGTATGCGCGCACCCGAAGAGTTATTTCGAAGTTATGGCTGAAAACTATTGATTACGAAAACATAAAATCCAAAAAACGGTCGATTTTTAAAATCGGCTGTTTTTTTATGCGATTTTTTAAAGTTTTACGATTTATGAAGTGATTATTATCGAATATTCAAACCTGTCAAAAACAGACAAAAAAAGACTTTTTTATTTAATTTTTTCGTATCGGTTTATGGTAAGATTTTTCTTGCGAGGTGAACGATGGAAATAAAGTATGCTCAATCGAAAGGTAAGCTTTACATATATTTAAGCGGCGAGCTTGACGAGTATTCGGCAAGATACGCAAAAAGCGAAATCGAAAAGGCAATAGCTTCGGGCGGAAATCTGAAATGCGTTGTTTTTAATTTCGCGAACACTACGTTTATGGACAGTACGGGGATCGGGGTGCTACTCGGAAGATATAAAATTCTGAAAAAAATAGGCGTTCCGATATACATACAAAATCCGAGCGTAAGCATAAACAAGATATTACAGATATCGGGTATTTACGAAATAATGCCGAAAATATAAAACGGAGCAAGGAAATATGAAAAATAAAATGTTGTTAAAATTCGATTCGGTATCAGAGAACGAAGGATTTGCAAGAAACGTCATTGCTTCGTTTCTGCTGCCGTTAAACCCCGGGATCGGCGAACTTACGGACATAAAAACCGCTGTTTCAGAAGCCGTAACCAACGCCATAGTACACGGATATCCCGACACGGTGGGCGAGGTGACGATGCTTGCCGAGACGGACGGAGATAATATACATATCGTTATTTCGGACAGCGGAGTCGGTATCGAAGACATTCAGGCGGCGCTGGAACCCTTTTATACCACAAAACCCGACGACGAACGCTCGGGAATGGGTTTCACGATAATAAAAACATTCATGGACGAGGTTAAAGTGATCTCGAAACAGAACGTCGGAACGGTGGTGGATATGACAAAACGTTTGACTTCGGTTGCCTGAAAAAGGGAGTCGCAGAATGCTTGACGCGGAAACAACCGTTTATTACTTACGAAAAGCAAAAAAAGGCGATAAGAAAGCCGTAGAAGTTTTGCTTGAAAACAATTCGCTTTTAATAAAGAGTATGATCCGCAGATTCAAGAACAAAGGCGTTGAGTACGACGATTTATACCAACTCGGTTGTGTCGGTTTTTTAAAGGCGATAAAGAATTTCGACGAAAAATTCGGCGTTGTTTTTTCCACTTACGCAGTGCCTATGATTCTCGGCGAGGTAAAAAGATTTCTTCGCGACGACGGAAGCATTAAGGTGTCGAGGATAATCAAAGCACAAGCCGTAAAAATCAATCGTTATGTCGAGGAATATAGCGGAAAAAACGGAGAAACGCCGTCGGTCGACGAGATTTCCGCCGCTTTGTCGATTGACAAGGAAGACGTCATTCTTGCTCTCGACAGCTCGAAATTGCCCGTTTCGCTTTACGACGCGACGGGTGAAAATAACGGGGATAAAAAAACCGAACTTATCGACAGAATTCCTTCCGACGACAGAGAAGAGGATATGATCGATAAAATTCTTTTGAAAAGTATGATTGAAAAGTTGCCGCCGAGGGAAAAGAAAATTATCATAATGAGATATTACAGGGATAATACTCAAAGTGAAATTGCGGAAGCTCTCGGGGTTTCACAGGTGCAGATTTCGAGAATTGAAAACAAAATTATAGAGTCTTTCAAGAAACAAATATAGCTTTGCTTGACTTTTCTCCTAAAAAAGGACTATAATTTTCTTATGCGTATGAGAAGAAAGAGCAAGCTTGACGAGAGAATAGCCGCTTGCGGAAAACACCTTATCAGAAGAGAACTCGACGGGTTTTACAACCTCGACGAAAATGATAAATTCGATTTTATCGATTTATCGGAAGAATTCGGCAACGATAATCCCGTAATGCTCGAAATCGGCTCGGGAAAGGGCGGTTTTGCGTTCGGTCACAGCGAAAAATATCCCGATATCAATCTTATCGCAGTCGAGAAAATCAGTAACGTGATCGTCGAAGCGTGCGAAAAAGCCGACGAGCTTGCCCCGAAAAATCTACGTTTTATGAACGTCGGAGCGGAAAATCTTCTTTATTATCTTAAAGAAGGCTCGATTTCGAGAATATATCTTAATTTTTCCTGTCCTTATCCTAAGTTTACTTACAGAAACAGGCGCCTGACTTATTACAGATACCTTGAAATTTATAAAAAACTGCTTAAAAAGGACGGAGAAATTCATTTAAAAACGGATAACAGAGGTTTTTTCGAGTTTTCGTTACAATCTTTTTCCGAAAACGGTTTTATTTTAAAAAACGTTTCGCTCGATCTGCATAAAGACGATTTAAAAGACAATATCGAAACGGAGTATGAAAAAATGTTTTCGGCTCAGGGCAAACCCATTTACAGAGTCGAAGCCTGTTTACCGCAATAAAAACCAAATATCTTAAACACCGATTCGCAATCTGACGATTGCGAATTTTTTTGTTCTATACTTTTATATCCGACATATATTTATTATAGAAAAACAAATTTCGGGACAAGTATGCTTAATTTTCTTCCGTCGGACGAAAAAAACGAAATACTGAAAATACGCGGAAGAATAGAAGAATTGCGCGTTCGGGCAGGGCAGCCTATCGGCGTGACTTATTCTGCGGACGGGGTAAGAAAAAAGAAAATCCTGTCAAAAGTTTATTCGTATAAGGAAATCGACGATATACTTTTAAAACTTTGCGATTATTCGATTTTCGGCAGAGACGAAAGCATAAGGCAGGGCTTTGTTACTTCATCCGAAGGCGAAAGGGTGGGGCTGTGCGGAACGGTAGTTAAAGACGGCGATAAAATTTCGACGATTAAACAGATTACGTCGATGTGCATAAGGCTTCCTAACGATATTGACGGTCTGGCGTTGCCGTTTTTTCGTAAAACGAATGAAAGGGCGGTAAGTTCGCTGGTAATTTCTCCGCCTGCGCAAGGCAAAACAACTTTTTTGCGGGATTTAGGCAGAATTTACTCCGACAAAGCGGACAAAAACGTTCTTTTTATCGACGAAAGAGACGAGTTTTCCGCAAGCGGAAGATTTTATCTCGGTAAAAATTCGGACGTTTTAAAGTATGCCGATAAAAATTACGGTTTTAAAAACGGCGTAAGAACGCTTAATCCCGACGTTATCGTTTGCGACGAAATTATGAGCGAAAGCGATTTGTCGGCATGTGCCGTCGCGGCGGCGTCAGGAGTGGAAACGATAGCTTCCGTTCATTCCGACAGCTTGAAAAACTTATTAAAAAAGCAGATTTTTTCTGATATTTTCGAAAAAAGGACATTCTGTTATTACGTCGAACTTTCATACGGAGGAAAAATTGCGGTTTACAACGAAAAAGGAGAATTATGCTGAAAATCTTTTTGGGAATAGCCGTCGTTATCGGCTCGGTATTTGTCGGCTCGTCTCTGACGGGAGTTTATAAAAAGCGGGAAAAGTTTTTCGGCACATTGCAAAAATTCAATGCCGAATTGAAAAGAAATCTGATTTTTAAAAGGGAAAGCGTAAACGATATCCTTTCCTCGAAAAGCGATTACGAACTTTTCGGGAAAATCTACGATAAAATCAATTCGGGAGAAAAATCCGATTATCCGAACTATCTTAAACCCGAACAGATTAAATTTGTCGAGGAGTATTTTTCTTCGCTCGGAAAACGGAACAGAGAAACGGAAGAGGAGTTTTTGTCTTACAGCGAATCGGCAATCGGAAGCGAGCTTGAAAATTGTTCGCTCGAAAATAAAAAATATAAAAATCTCGGCGAAAAACTCGGATTAAGCTTCGGGTTAATAATTTTCGTATTGATTTTGTGAGAAAGTATGGGTATTGAAATAATATTTAAGCTTGCAGCCATTGGCATACTGATAACCGTAATCTGCCAGATACTGAAAAAATCGGGTAACGACGACATAGCCACACTTGTTGCTTTGGCGGGACTTATAATTGCTTTGACGCTCGTCATAAGCATGATAAGCGACCTGTTTACGTCGATTAAGGATATTTTCGATTTGTACTGACGGAAATAAAGGCGATGGAAATATATAAAATAGCGGCGGTAGGGATTATTTCGGTTATACTCGTCGTTTATCTGAAAAGCATAAATCAGGAACTTGCCGTAATAGCGGGGATTGCAAGCGGACTTCTTATATTGATTTTATCGTTTTCTTACGTCAGGGAATTTGTTTCTTTTTTCAAAGAGCTTGCCGAAGGCGGAGGAATAGACGGCGGAGCGATAAAGCTGACTCTTAAAATAATCGCGATATCTTATCTTATCGAATTTTCGAGCGGTGTGGCAAACGATTTCGGGCAAAGTTCGCTCGGCGAAAAGATAGGTTTTGCCGGAAAAATGATTATGATAACTCTTGCAATACCTTTGATAAAAGAAATGTTGACAACGGTAATCGGTATGTTATGAAAAATAAAATCATTATTATTTTTGCAGTATTTATCTTGATTTTTTCGATAAATTACGAAACGGCTAAGGCTGAGGGAACGGAAAGCGCGGACGGCAAAGGCTTTGAACAGACCGTGGAAGAAATTTTCGACGGATTAAATACGAAGGATATCGAAAAATATCTCGACGAACTTATTCCGCCTTTCGGCGAAAGCGGAGGTCTGAAAGATTTCGTTAAATCGGTTATGTCGGGCAAGTCGGAAAATTTCGAGTCGGTTTTCAAGTATCTTTTATCGATCGTGACTTACGGTTTCAAAGAAAAGCTTCCGTCTTTTATTTCTCTTTTCGTGCTGATTGTTTTTGCCGCTCTTGTCAGGCTTTTAAGTCCGTCGGACAAGCCGGGAGGAGCAAGTGAACTTGCGAACTACGCGATATTCACGGCGATTATATGTATAGTGTCCGGCGTGGTGTACGGAATTATCTCGAACGCGGAGAACACGCTCGAAAAAATGTCGCGTTTTACGGAAGCCGTTTATCCGATCGTGTTGACGCTCACGATCGCATGCGGGGCAAATAATTCGGCAGCCACAGTTACGCCGACCGCTTTGTTCGTTTCCGACACGGTTATAATCATCGTTAAAAACGTCGTTTTCCCGATCATAATTTTCATGCTTGTCGTATCTATTGCGTCGAATATGAACAAATCGATAAAATTAAAGGGATTATTTGGTTTTTTGTCGAGTTTTATGAAATGGGGAATAGGTCTTTTTACGGTTGTGTTTTCGTTATTTTTAGGAATTAACGGATTAAATTCGAGGGCGATAGACGGTCTCGGCTATAAAACCGCGAAGTATGCGGTCGGGTCTACTTTGCCACTTGTCGGAGGAGTTGTCGGCGACGGACTTAATATGATGATCGCTTCGGCGGCGATAATAAAAAACGCGTTCGGTATGCTTGCCGTTTTCGTAATATTTTCGACGGCGATCATTCCGATTATCGAAACGATCGTCTTAACCCTTGTTTTAAAGCTTATCGCGGCGGTAACGGAACCTTTTTCCGACGCGAGAATCGGGGAGTTTATTTCGGGAGGAATAACGGTGATAAACTTTGTCGTCGCCGCGCTCGTCATAGTTTCTTTTATGTATATCATTTCGTTCGTGGCGATAATCGGTTGCGCCGGATACATTTTTTCGTAAATTATGAAAACATATCTGATTACGATACTGGTTACTATCGTTCTTATTTCCGTCGTTCAGATCGCGTTGCCGAAAGGGAAAACGTCGGAAACAGCAACGAAAATATTGTCTTTTGCCCTAATATTTTGTTTTTTGAAACCGCTCGGAACGTTTTCGCTTAACATCGTAGAAAGGGATAAATCGAATTCCGAAGTCGCGGGTGAGGTCGCGGGTAACGTTGCGGCATTCGGGAGTTACGTCGACGAAAACCTCGAAAAATACTATGAAACGTGTTTTTTCGAGACATTAAAGGCTAACGATCTTATCTGCGAAAAAGTAAATGTCGAAATATGCGATAAAAAACTTGTAAAAACCGAAATATATTTGAGCAATTTGGTTATCGCGGAAAATTACGAGCATATAAATATTAACGTGATTACCGATTACGTCGCCGAAAAGTTAGGGATAGACAGAGGTTGTTTAACGGTTTATGGATAACGAAAAGCCTAAAAGAATAAAAAAGGAATACATTGCGGCATTGCTTTTGTTCGTTGCCGTAGTTGCCGTCGCTTTTTTCTCGTTCAACAAAAGCGGTAGTACGGAAGCGAAAAGCGACACCGAATATTACGTTTCTTCGCTCGAAGCAAAACTCGAAAAAGCCGTTTCGGGGATAGAAGGGGTGAAGAACGCGAAGGTCGTGATAAGCGTCAACGGCGCGGTCGAAAAAGTTTATCAGAAAGACGAGAAAAGCGTTACCGAAAACGGAAGAACGACCGTTACCGCAACAACCGTTTTTTCGGGAGGGAAACCTGTTCAGATAGGCGAAAAGTACCCCGAAATAAGCGGAATACTCGTGGTTATAAAGGGAGCGAACGATCTATCCGTAAAAATGAACGTGTTAGACGCCGTAACCGCCGTTTTCGATATTTCATGCGATAAAATAAGGATTATTCCTCAATAAAAACCTTACTTTAAAACAAATAAAAAAATAAAAGGAGATAAAAACTATGTCAAAAAAGAAAAAGATCATCGTTTTAACATGTATGATCGCCCTGCTTGTAACAACGGCAGTACTCAATTTCGTGTTCGCGTCTTCCGTTGCCGCGAATAACGACGCAACGCCCACCGCGAGCTATTTTTCCGAAGTTAAATCCACGAGAAACACTTCGAGAAACAAACAGCTTGCGCAGATAGACGAAGTCATCGCTTCCGAAACCGATAACGAAGAAGCCAAAAAAGAAGCTCTTGCAATGAAGCTTAAAATCTCCAAGATAATGGAGCAGGAAAATCTTCTCGAAAACCTTATCAAAGCTAAGGGATACGACGAAGTGGCGGTTACGATCGGTATGAGTTCGGATAACGTAAGCATTATCGTCAAAGACGCCGAATTCGACCAGGACGACGCAATTCTTATTTACACGATTTGCGCGAACGAAGTAAACGCGTCTCCCGACAACGTATATATCCAGGCAATTTCATAATTGCTTTTATTATATTTCATAAAACGCTTTTCAAAATTAAAAAAATGTGCTATAATACTTTAAAAAGTATTATACGCCGTGTGGCGAACCGAGGTATAAGGTGGCAGATTTTAAAAACAGCGTTTCAGAAAAGAAAGGCAAAGTCATTTACAATATTGGCATAGTAAAAGGTATTGTAAGACTTTCCGTGGAAGACGTGCCGGGCGTTGCCATTCAGTACACAAAAAGAACCGTTAAAAAGAGTACGGACGGCATCAAGGTCGACTGCGTAAACGGTCTTATAAACGTTGCGGTTACCGTCGACGTGTATTACGGATACGGCATATCGGACGTTGCGTACGATATTCAGAGAAGCATAAAACACAGCGTCGAGTCGATGTCGAAATACAAAATCGGGAATATCGACGTTAAAGTGAACGGGGTAATTTTCCCCGACGACACCGCAGCGGTTTAATCGGGCTGCGATCGGAATTTTCGTTAAATCGAGGATTTCGGTCGCGGTCTTTTGACTTTTACAAAGGAACATTTATAATCGGAGAAGAACAATGAGAAGAGATTCGAGAGAGGCTGTTTACAAAATTTTATACGCAGACCTTTATTACGAAAACGACAGCGAATTTGAAAAAGAAACAATGGACGAATCCAAGCTTTCGCCCGAAGATAAAGCGTTTGCGGACTCTCTTTTGACAACGATCAAGGAGCATAAAGAGGAAATAGAACAAATTATTTCCGACCACGCTCACGGTTACAGTTTTGAAAGAATTTATTCGACGGACAAGTGCGCTTTGTATCTTGCCGTCGCCGAACTTAAATTTTTTCCGGAGATACCTCCCGTAGTTTCCATAGACGAAGCTCTTGCGCTTGTACGCAAGTATTCGACCGAAGAAAGCCTTAATTTCGTAAACGGAATTCTGGCGTCGGTAAAAAAACAGTTGGAGGCGTGAAATGGCTGTTATCGACGGAAAACTCGTTGCAAAAACGATAAGAGAAGAGTTGAAAACAAAAATTTCGGATGCTTACGAATTATACGGCAAGAAATTCAAGCTTTCCGTCATAATCGCGGGCGAAGATCCGGCTTCCGAAATTTACGTCAGAAATAAAAGCAAAGCTTGCGAAGAGGCGGGGATTATATCGGAAACGATTAAACTTCCTGCCGACGTTTCGCAGGAAAAATTGGAATTAACCGTAAAAAATCTTGTCGACGACGAAACCGTCGACGGGATTCTCGTTCAGTTACCCCTGCCGAAAGGGCTTGACGCAAAGAGGGTTTTAAAGCTTATTCCGCCCGAAAAAGACGTGGACGGATTCAGCGACAGCAATATCGGAAGATTAACTCTTTTCTCCGACGACGCGCTTTATTCCTGTACGCCGCACGGAATTATGAAACTTCTCGAATTTTATAACGTTCCGCTTTGCGGAAAGCACGCGGTTGTCGTAGGCAGAAGCAACATAGTAGGAAAACCTATGGCTTTGATGCTTCTCGAAAAAGACTGTACCGTGACGATTTGCCACAGCAAAACGACTGATCTTGCAGAATTCACGAAAACCGCGGATATTCTTGTTTGCGCCGTAGGTAAAAAGCACCTGATAACCGCAGATATGGTTAAGGACGGCGCAGTCGTCGTCGACGCCGGAATGAACAGAGAAAACGGAAAACTTTACGGAGACGTAGATTACGACGAAGTGAGCAAAAAAGCATCTTTGATAACGCCTGTTCCGGGCGGAGTCGGTCCTATGACCATCACGATGCTTTTATATAATACATATGTTGCGGGAATGAGGAAAACGGCTAAATGACAGACTCGGAATTCAATTCAAAATATTCTTGTTTTATCGAGGATTTTATAAAGTATTCCGAAACCGCTTTCGAGAATTTATACACCCCGAACGATCTTGCGGACGCGATGAAATACAGTTTTTTTGCAGGCGGAAAACGTATAAGACCGATTCTTATGCTCGCTTTCGGAGAAACGCTGAGCATAGACCGTAACCGTCTTATGCCGTTCGCTTTCGGGCTGGAATGTATACATACTTATTCGCTTATACACGACGATTTGCCGTGTATGGATAACGACGTTCTTCGCCGCGGAAAACCGACTTGCCACGTCCGTTACGGAGAAGCCGTCGCGCTTTTGGCGGGCGACGCGCTCTTGAATTATGCATTTGAGCATATTCTCGGTAAAATCACCGATAAGAGCGAACTTGAAGCATTGAAATTTTTAGCCGAATGTTCGGGAGCTAACGGAATGGTTTCGGGACAAGCTTCGGATAAAGAAAACGAAGGAAAAACCGAGATCGACGAAAACAGGCTTTTCGAAACATACGATTTGAAAACGGGTAAGCTTCTCACCGCGCCGTTTGTTATCCCCGCGATTTTGAAAGGGGATAAAGAAACGATCGAAACCGCAAGTGAAATCGGCGGATATTTCGGAAAAGCGTTTCAGTTTGCGGACGATTTGAAAGACGTTAATCTCACTTCCGAGCAAACGGGAAAGACTTCGGGGAAAGACGAGCGCGAAGGAAAATTTACTTCCGTTTTTTTCTACGGCAAGGAAAACGTAAAAACCGAAATAAAGAAATTGACCGATAAATGCGTCGATTTACTCGATAAATTCGACTCATCCGATTTTTTGAAATACATTGTAAATTCGGTGGCTCAATGAGACTCGACGCCTATCTTTTCTCGATAAAGAAATACGTTTCGAGAACAAAAGCTGCCGAAGCGATAGAAAAAGGTTATATTTCCGTCAACGGAAAGGTCATAACGAAGTCTTCATACGTTGTTTCGGACAGAGACGAAATAATTATAACCGAGAACGACGAATTCGTATCCAACGGCGGTTATAAGCTTGAAAAAGCATTTACCGATTTCGGTTTTTCGGCTGAAAATCTTATATTTGCGGATGTAGGCGCAAGCACGGGCGGTTTTACGGACTGTCTTTTACGGCACGGCGCAAAAAAAGTATATGCCTTGGACGTCGGCGAAAGCCAACTGAGCGAAAAACTCGGAAGGGACGAGAGAGTAGTCGTTATCGATAATTTTAACGCAAGGGAAATGAACGTTTCCACGTTCGGCGAAGCTTTGGACGGCGTAACCTGCGACGTAAGCTTTATTTCTTTAACGTATATTCTGAAACCCGTGTGCGACGTTTTAAAGGATAACGGGTTTGCAGTGGTTCTTCTTAAACCGCAGTTCGAATGCGGAAAAAAAGAACTGAATAAAAACGGAATCGTGACAAATATAAAAGCAAAAATCGATTGCGCGCTTAAAATAAAGAATTACGCGCTTTCCGTAGGGCTTACGCCGATTGCTTTTACCGGCGCGCCGATAAGGGCTGGCAAGAATACGGAATATCTGTTTTATTTAAAAAAAGCAAACGAAAACGCTGTTTCAGACAGCGACATAATAAAAACAATTCAGAGTAATACTTAAATCGAAATGAAAAATATAGCGATTTTTGAAAAACATAACGACAGCGAAAGCAAATCTTTCAAAGATGCGTTTGAAAAACTTCTCGGAAACGATTTCAACTGTTTTTCTCTTGAAAACAGTAACGAAAAACCAGATTTAATCGTTGTTTTCGGCGGAGACGGTACGATTTTGAAAGTAGCGCCCAAAGCTCTCGAACTCAACGTTCCGATTCTTTCGGTCAATACGGGAACCGTCGGCTTTTTAAGCGGCTATGAATCGAACGATCTCGAAAAGTGCGTCGACGATATAAAAAACAACAAATTTCTTGTTTCCGAAAGAAGCGTTTTAAAGGTGGAAACCAACGGAAAGGTTTACACGGCTTTAAACGACGCCGTAATCGAAAGAGACCGCTCGATCGAGGGAATGACGATCGTTTCCAAACTCGACGTTTCTATCGACTCTCAGCTTGTTTACAATCTTTCGTCGGACGGCGTTATAGTTTCTACGCCTACGGGATCTACCGCATACTCTCTTTCTGCGGGAGGGGCGGTTCTTACGCCCGTTTTAAAATCGTTTATCGTAACGCCGATATGTCCGCACTCGCTCGGAACGAGACCCGTCGTATACGACGATCAGAGCAGGCTTACCGTTAAAATTTGTCACAATTCGTGCGACTGCGTTTTAAGCGTGGACGGAAAGCCTGTCGAAAAGCTCGGATTTTCTTCGGAAGTAACCGTTTCCAAATATGAAAAACATTTAAAAATCATCGATAATAACAGTAATTTTTATAAAAAAATACACAACAAACTTTAAGGTGAGGATATGAGTAAAAAATCTCGACAGAACAAGATTCTCGAAATAATCGCTTCAAGCGAAATAGACACGCAGGAGGAGCTTGCGCAAATTCTTAACGCTTGCGGATTTATCGTTACGCAGGCAACGGTTTCGAGAGATATCAAAGAACTCGGACTTATAAAAATCAACGGAGTAAAAAGAAAACATAAATATTCCGTAACAGGCTTTGCCGCAGATACGACGCATGACGATAAATTCCTTAATTTATTCAGAAACTGCGTCGTCGATATAATACGCGCTCAAAATCTCGTGGTGGTTAAAACGCTCGGCGGAAACGGAAATTCCGCAGGCGTACTCGTCGATAAACTTAAAATATCGGAAGTCGTGGGAAGCGTAGCGGGAGACGATACGCTTTTGATTGTCACACATTCGGAAAAAGACGCCGAAATCGTCGTTTCAATATTGAAAAAACTTTTATAATTTACGATTATATCTGAAAAAATGCTTAAATCGCTATATCTTAAAAACATAGCTTTGATTGACGAAGCGAACATAGAATTCGAAAACGGGCTTAACGTTTTATCGGGTGAAACGGGATCGGGAAAATCGGTCATCATCGATTCGATAAATTTTGTTCTCGGAGCAAAAGCCGATAAGTCGATGATTCGTTACGGCGAAAACGACTGTACGGCGACGGCTGTTTTCGATATTTCCGGGCTTAATAACGTTAAATCGGCGCTGGTCGATCTCGGATCGGAAGAGGCGGACGAACTTATCGTTACGAGAAAACTTTCGGTCGACTCGAAAAGCGTTATCAGAGTAAACGGTATGCCATTTACAGCGGGAATGCTTAAAACGATTACCACGCTGCTTGTCGACGTTCACGGACAAAGCGAGCATTATTCTTTGCTTAAAGAATCCGAACAACTCGGCGTTCTCGATAAATTTGCGGGCGAAAAACTTTTCGAAATGAAAGAAAAATGCCGTGCGGTCTGCGATAAACTCAAAGATATAGACGAAAAATTGAAATCTTTCGGCGGAAGCGAAAGCGAAAGAGCGATCAGAGCGGACATTCTCAAATTTCAGATAGAAGAAATCAAAAGTGCGGAAATAAAACCGGGCGAAGAAGAAGATCTTATCGTTCAGAAAAAGAAAATTCAGAGTGCGGAAAAGCTTTCCGAAGCTTTTTCTACCGTTCAGAACGCTTTAAGCGGCGAAAACTGCGCTATCGATTACATAAATTCGGCTTTGCGCGGTCTGTCGTCGGTTACCTCGATAGACGGCGAATACGAAGCCTTATTCGACAGGCTTAAATCCGCGGCAGACGAACTTGACGATATTTCTTCGATTGCGGAGTCATTTCTCGAAAATATCGACGTTGACGCGGACTCTGCCGATAAAGTCGAGGAAAGGCTCGATAAAATCAAAACGCTCAAAAGAAAATACGGACAATCGGAGGAAGAAATTCTCGGATTTCTCGATAAAGCCGAAAGCGATTATACAAAACTTATCGATTTCGACGCGGAATATTCCAGACTTTGCGCCGAAAAGGATCGCGAATTGAAAAATTTAAACGACATTTACGAAAGTATGTCCGACATTCGAAAATCGGCAGCCGAAAAACTCAAAGGAAGAATTTCCGACGAACTGAAACAGCTCGGAATGAAAAACGCGACTTTCGAAATCGCTTTTTCGCCTTTGAAAGAAGCCGACGAATCGAGATATTCCGCAAACGGCGGAGATATGGTCGAATTTATGTTTTCGGCAAATCTCGGCGAACCCGTAAAAACAATGTCGAAAATCATAAGCGGCGGTGAGATGAGCAGATTTATGCTTTCTTTAAAGACGGTTATTTCTTCATATCATAGCATTTCGACGTATATTTTCGACGAAATCGACGCAGGAATAAGCGGAAAAACCGCCGAAACCGTAGCGGAAAAATTCTCTCAGATCGCGAAAAACGTTCAGGTGATAGCAATCTCGCATTTACCGCAAATAGTATCTTTTTCGGACGTATCGTTTAAAATTTCCAAGTATTCCACCGAGGATAAAACGTTTACGGCTATTGAAAAACTCGATGCGAACGGCAAAGTGGAGGAGATCGTTCGTCTTGTCGGCGGGGATATGTCGAGCGCGTCCGCGGTAAGCCATGCAAAAGAAATGATCGAAAAAGCGGATTTATATAAACAATCCGTATAACTATTCAAATAATTTTAAACCGATCGCGTCTGTTTTATCCGACCGATCGGTTTTTTGTATATCTACGATTTTTCGGCGCATACTAAATCCGACGAACAGGCATAGGCGGTATCGTTTTTCAAAGCAAGGAGATTACATGCGGAAAAAAATCAGATTATTATTGGCAACACTTTTATCGCTGACGTTTTTGCTTTCGTTTAATTTTTACGGAGCGTCGGCGAATTCTGAACATGAATTTTTGTATCTCGGCGGTATTCCCGCCGGTTTTACTATCAAAACAAGGGGAGTTACGGTTATAGGGCTTAGCGATATCGTTACGAAAGACGGCGTTTTTTCGCCGGCTAAAAATGCCGACATAAAAATCGGCGACGTGATAATAAGCGTAAACAAACAACCCGTAAACGGATCGAAATCGATAGGCGCGATTTTGAAAAAAGACGGTGACAAGCCTTTGGAAATAGAAATTGACAGAAATGGCGAAAAAATCACGAAATTCATAAAAGCTCACAAAGACAGCGACGGAACGTATAAACTCGGTTTCTTTCTGCGCGACGATTTGAACGGAATAGGCACGATAACGTATTTTACCGATAACGGCGAATTTGCGGCACTCGGGCATCCCGTATCGGACGACAACGGAAAAATAATAGAATTGAATTCCGGAAAAGCATATTTGTGTTCGATAATAAACGTCGTTAAGGGTGAAAGAGGAAAAGCGGGGGAACTTAAAGGAGTTTTCATCGAAGATAATTGTATCGGAACATTAAAATATAATTGTCCTACGGGAATATACGGTATTACGGACGGAAATTACGATTACAAAAAACTTCCGAAAACGGAAATCGGAGAAGCAGTAATGGGTAAAGCGACGATAACGACGTGTATAGACGGAGTTACGCCGAAAGATTATCAGATAAGTATAGTAAAAATCGAAAAAAACAATAAAGAAAATAAAAATTTCGTTATAAAAATACTCGATAAAGAACTTTTATCCGTAACAAACGGAATTTTACAGGGTATGAGCGGAAGTCCGATCGTTCAGGGCGGAAAAATAGTAGGCGCGGTAACGCACGTTTTCATAAACGATCCGTCGAGAGGCTTCGGAATTTCGATAGACAAAATGCTCGAAAAATAAAGAATTATGTAATTTCACAGAATTAAAACTCATAGATTTATAACAGGTCTGTGAGTTTTTTTATGATAAAAATCAACGAAAAAATCAAAATTGTTCAAAACAGCTTCAAGCTTATAATTTTTTTCGGAATCTGTTACGTCTTCGGCGTTGCCCTCGGATTATTTTTCAAAAACGATTGCTATAATCCCGGGATTTATAATGCCGTGAGTAATTATTACATAATAATCTTCGACACATGTACAAGTGTACTTTCGATCTTTTTTAAAAGAATACTGACTTGTTTCGGCGTTTTTGCGATAGTTTTTTTACTTGGTTTAAACAATATTTCCGTTTATCTCGCTTCGGTTATTTTTTTCTATAAGGGGCTGATACTCGGAAGCGTTGCGAGCGTTTTTTTCTGCAATTTCGGAATTTCGGGGCTTATCGTCTATATTTTTCTCGTTGTAATCCAAAATCTTATCATAACGGGAGGTATGATTCTTGCGGCGATTTTAAATTCTTATATATCAGATCTGTCTTTCGGGTGCAAAACAAAAATTCTTATCGAAAATTTTATTCTGTGTTTTGCCGTTTGCGTCGCAGGCGCTTTATACGAATTGCTTTTCCTGACGTTTGTTTTAAGACCGCTGACATTATGGTTCTGAATAATCTTCTTGTTTTTAGTCATACTATGGTTACGAATAAGTCGTAAAACAATCGAGGTTTTATCGACAAAACAAGGAGAAAAAATGAAAAAGAAAATTTTAACCGTTATTTCGATTTTAGTTCTGGCATTTTTGATTTTCCCGTCGGGATTTTCGAAAGCGAGCGCCGAACTCGACAAGAAGTTTTTAACCGGTTCGGTTTATCTTACGGAAACGGGTAGCGGTGAAGTGTTATACGCAAAAAACGAAAACGAGAGAAAAACCATTGCGAGCATGACGAAAATAATGCTTTTAAATCTCTGTTTCGAAGCCATAGACGGCGGGGAACTTAAATTCGACGAAACGATCACGGTTTCCAAAAACGCAAGCGGTATGGGCGGTTCTCAGGTTTTTTTGGAAGAAAACGGAAAATATAAAGCCGAGGATCTTATAAAAAGCGTAATCGTCGCGTCTGCGAACGATGCGTCCGTCGCGCTTGCCGAAAGGCTTTACGGAAGCGAAACAGCCTGCGTTACCGCAATGAACGATAAATGTACGGAATGGAAACTTGAAAACACTTTATTTTCAAACTGTACGGGACTTCCGAAGCCCACGCAATATTCTTCGGCAAAAGACGTCGCGTTTATGCTTAAAAAGCTTATCGGACATAAGGATTATTTCAGATTTTCAAAAATCTGGACGGACGAGATCGAACATAAGGCGGGGAGAAAAACGGGACTTACCAATACCAACAAGCTCGTTCGTTTTTATGACGGTTGCGACGGCGGAAAAACGGGTTTTACGTCCGATTCCGGCTTCTGTCTTGCCGCAACCGCGAAAAGGGGAGCATTAAGGCTTATTGCGGTTGCAATCGATTCTCCCGACTCGAAAACAAGATTTGCCGAAGTTTCTTCGCTTTTCAATTACGGGTTCGATAATTTTACCTCGAAAACGGTTGTCGATTCCTCGAAACCTCTCGATATAGAAGTAAAAGTCGAAAAAGGAACAAAAGAAAAAGTAAAAATCATTCCGGAGAGCGACGTTTGCATTTTCTCGGGCAGAAACGTCAAAGAGAACGTTACAGTTGATTTTAAGCCGAATAAATCGGTAGCGCCCGTCAAAAAAGGCGAAATTTTAGGCGAACTTATCGTTTACAGAAACAACGTCGAATTTAAAAGGGTAAACGTTAAAGCATTTGAAGATGTCTCTAAAAAGACATATTTCGAGTTTGTAAAAGATATAGGGAAGAAGTGGTAAAATAAATATACAAAAAAAACGAAAACTCAATCTGAAAATGCGCCTCCGAAAGTTTGACAAAGAAGAAAACTTTCGGAGGCGCATTGTTATGTTAAAAAAGGACAAATATTTCTTTTGGGCGCGTATCAATCTTCTTCGCTTTTTTCTTGTTTTATATAATCGGAATATTTATTCAGATTGGATTTTCTTACGCGAAGCGAAACGATTACTCCGTCGTCGAGATAATTTACGTCGAATCTTTCGGCGTATTTTTTAAGTTTGAAAATATTTTCCTGCTCGGAAAATCCAACCTTGATTTCAAATTCCGAGAAAAGATTTGCGAAATAGTCTTCGATTCTTTGTTTCAGTTCTTCAACGCCTTTTCCGCTTGATGCGGAAATGATTGAACCGTCTTTGTCGCAAAACGTAAAATCATCGGTTTTATCGTATTTATTGTAAACTTTTATGACAGGCGATGTAACGCCTATTTCATGTAAAATGCTATCCGTTACCTTCGATTGCGAAACGTAGTCTCCCGACAAATCGCATACGTTTAAAATGAGATCCGCGCTTTTAACGCACGATAAAGTCGATTTGAAAGCTTCGATAAGATCGGTCGGAATATCTTGTATAAATCCGACGGTGTCGTAAAAAATCACGTCGGTTTTTCCGAGTCTGACTTTTCGTGCGGTCGGGTCGAGAGTGGCGAAAAGTCTGTTTTCGGCTAATACCTCGCTGCCCGAAAGAAGATTTAAAAGGGTGGATTTTCCCGCGTTCGTATAACCCGCAAGAGCAACGCTTAAAACTCCGTTTTTATCTCGTCTTTCGTTCTGTCTGTCGCGTCTTTCGCCCAGAAGATCGAGCTGTGATTTGAGATTTTTAATTCTGCCGAGAATATGCCTTCTGTCGGTTTCGAGTTTTGTTTCGCCGGGACCTCTCGTGCCGATACCTCCGCCGAGTCTCGAAAGCGATTTACCTTGCCCTTTAAGTCTCGGCAAAAGATATTCGAGCTGAGCGACCTCGACTTGCAGTTTTCCTTCGTTAGTTCTTGCGTTCAAGGCGAAAATATCGAGGATAAGAGCAGTTTTGTCAAGCGTTTTCAGTTCGAACAAGTCTGACAAATTGCTTGTCTGAGCAGGGGAGAGCGGCTTGTCGCAAATGATCGTCGTTGCGCCTTTTAAGTGCGCGTCGGCTTTCATTTCTTCTATTTTTCCTTTTCCGAAAAGCGTTGCCGGGGATATTTCGCGAATTTTTTGCATTCCGTAACCGACGCATTCCGCTCCCGAACTTTCCACGAGCGCTATATCTTCGTTTATTCTTTCCGTAACGTCCGACTCATCGAAAACGGGGATTATAAGGTAAACTTTTTCGTCGATTTTCTTAAAATTGTCCGTCATATTATTCGTCTTCGTCCTTTTCTCCGTGTAATTTAACGATTTCCGCCGATTGTTTTCTTGAATCCTGGCTTATGGCGGCGTAATGCTTTCTCGTAGTATTTACGTCCTTATGCCCGAGAAAATCCGCCACGGCGTAAATATCGCCCGTTTTGCGATATAAATCTGTTCCGAAAGTACTTCTGAGCTTATGCGGGGTGATTTTTTTCAGAGGAGTGACTTCTTTTGCGTAATTTTTAACGAGAACCTGAACGGCGCGGGTAGAGATGCGTTGATTTTTCAGAGAGAGAAACAATGCGTTATCGTCTCTTGATACGCCGTAAAGCTCGTATCTTTCGTCGAGCCAATCGTATAAAGCTTCCTTCACTTCGTCGTTAAAATAAAGGATGGTTCTGTTTCCGCCCTTTCTCGTAACGACGAAACTGTTGTTATCGAAATCAAAATCGTCGACGTTTAGCCCTACAAGCTCGCTTATACGAATTCCTGTTCCCAAAAAAAGCGATAAAATAGCAAAATCTCTCGTTTTGAGCTTGTTGTGATAGGATTGCTTGCGTTTGCAGCCCGAGAACGCGTCGTCCGATTCGGCGTAATCGAGCAATCTTTCGACTTCGTCGTCTTCGAGACGGATTATCTCTTTTTCGTGAAGTTTCGGCGTTTCTATCTTCGAGGCAACGTTGGCTTTTATCATATCGCGGCTGAAATAATAGCGATACATCGCTCGTATCGTGGCAAGTTTTCTGGCTTTTCCGCGTTCGTTGCACGACAGATGCTTTCCGTTGATTTTATAATGCGACAAATAATTGAGAAATCTCTCGATATCGACGGCTCTCAGTTCGTCGAGAATCGAAACCTGCATTTTATCGACGGGAATTTTCTTGACTTCCGACAAATAATTGAAGAAAATCCTTAAATCGTAAGCGTAGTTAAGCCGTGTGAGCGACGACGTGTTATTTGATATTCCGTAAAAAAAATCGGCGATAAAACAGGGCAGTTCTGCGAGCAGAAATTCGATTTTATCGTTTGTGATTTCGTTACGAGACGAAAAATAATCGTTTTTATTTGCCATATTCACTCCTTTTATCATTGCGCAAAACACAAGTTTTACGCAATGATAAGCCTATTTTAACATAAAAAAGCCGTTTTGTCAAATCATAATCGTAACAAAATTCAATTTATTTAACTTAAATTTTGGGAAAAATTATTTCTCGGGCTTTTTTCGTCTTTTTATTGACACATTGTGTATTTAATGCTATAATTTATTCGATTACATATGATAAACAGGAGCTTATATGGCAGGAAACGAAATTAAAGGCGAAATGATACGAGGTCACGTCGACACATTCATTTTGCTTTCGCTTTGCGACGGCGATAAAGACTCGAATTCGATCAAAGCCGCCATCGAACAAAGATCCGACAATCAATTCACGGTAAAACAAGGAACGTTTTACAGCGCCATGCAAAGGCTTGTAAAACAGAATTATATAAAGGAATATCGTTCGAGCGCGTCGGACGGAATACGACGCAAATATTATTCGCTCACGGAAAAAGGCAATAAATTTCTCGATAAAAACCGCGAAGAATGGACTAAATCGCGCGAACTTATCGATAATCTCATCGAAACGCCGTCCGAACCCGTAACCGAACCGGAAAACGTTGCGAAAGAGCCTGTTGTCGACGAATTCGACGAATTCAAAAAGCTTGTCGAACAAAACGCCGACGGCTACACGTTTTTTGCGCCCGACGATTCCGACGATTCGTATCTCGATCGTCTCGGCTCCGAAGTTTTAAACGATCTTAATAAGGAGCTTGAAACGACAAAATCGGAAAACGCCCCGACTACGGACGATGAAAAATCCGACGAAGATAAAACGGAAACTGTCGACGAAAATAACGCCGTAGCAAGCGAAGAAACAGACGATTCCGAGGCTTCTTACGATATTTACGACGAAATTTTACCTCCGGACGAAAACGAGATTTACTCGGACGCTCTCGACGAAATATCCGACGAAAATATCGTCGAGCCGAACGGTTTCGGTTATGACGAAGAAGAAAACAACGACATAAACGAAGATGTTTCCGAAACGGATGAAGAAAACGACGATAACGAAACCGAGACCGAAATAGTTTACGATTTCGAATTGCCAGAAGAGACTTCGGATAACGAAAAAGAAACGACTTCGCTTAACGAAAACGTCGGATCCGATGAAGAAAACCATTCGGAAAACATTGAAAAATCGCAGATAAAATCAGAAGAAAACTCCTCTGTTTCCGATACGGAAGACGTTGCCGCGAAAACGGTGTCCGAGAAGACCGAAAAAAATATCGGCAAAGACGATAAAGACGATTCTCTTTTCATTGAAGACGGCGCCCCCACAAACAGACGCGAATATAAATCTTTGTTAGGCAGACTTTTCCCGAAAACAGAGTCTGTCCCAGAAGACGATAAAACCGAAAAACAAAAAGAGACCGAACAGATCGACTTTGAAAAATACTCGGAATACGTCGACAAAGGCGGCTACGACGAGGAAGCCGAGATAAACGAAATCAATGATGAACCCGACGTTTCCGCACCGATGAAAACCGAAAAAACGAACACAAACAAACCCGAGTCGGACATAGTCAAAGCGAACTCTTACGAAGACAGCTCCGCAAAACAGGAAGAATACGATTTCAGCGATTTGTTTAAAATGGCAAAAAGCGAAGGTTTTAAAGTCAGAACTTCCCTTTCAACCAACAAATTCAGCGGAAACGGAATATTTATCAATAAGCTTAATTTGCACGCGTCACTGCTCTTTTACGGGCTTCTCTTTGTCGAAATGCTTGTTTTAAATTTCGCTCTTTCGGGCGTACTCGGCTGGAACTTCGGCGTAAAAGCCGTTATCGCGCTCGTTCCCGCGATTTTACCGCTTATCATGCTCGGTATTTACCTCGCTTCGCCGAAACGTAAAGTAAGAGAAGTTTCGCAGTTCAAAGACGCGATAACCGTATTTCTGATAATTACATTCCAGCTTATAATCGTCGATCTTTGCGTGGCGTTGTTCCTGGAAGTCGATTTCAATAACGTAAAAGAAGTTTTATCGTATATAGTCGTTCCGTTTATATTGATTATAAATATTCCGCTTTTTGCGATCGTTAAATATTCTTTGCTCGGAAGCGGAAGATATTTCGACGAAACGAAAGACGATTAAAATAAATATTAAAAAAGTATGGTTAATGAGCCATACTTTTTTTTGTGCCTATTTTTCGATTCTCATTTTATTTCCGTATTCGCGCATATATTTTCTGATTTTCTTCCAGTCGGGCATAAATTTATCCAAAGCCGAATGAAAGCCTTTTCCGTGATTAGGATATTTCAGGTGTATGATTTCGTGTAAAGTAACGTAATCCGCGCAAAAAACAGGCAAAGAAACAAGATAAAAAGACATTCTGATACGTTTTGTATTCGTCGTGCAACTTCCCCATCTGGACGTTGTTTTTCGTATCGAAACCGACGCGGGTTTAAGTCCCGTGATATTCGTCCATTTGGCGAAAGTTTTGTTCAGAACTTTTTTGAGTTCGTCGGTAAGAAAATTTTCCGCGATTTTCTCGGGGGTATGTTTTCCGTCGGAAATAACGACAAGATCGTCTTCCGAAATAAACGCTTTGTTTACGCTTCCGTAAATCTCGTTTACCGTTATTTTTTTACCGAAATAATATATCGGATAACCGTTTTTGAGAGCGTGAATTTCTTTATCTTTCACTTTTTCCAGGTTTTTCTCGACCCAATCTTTTTTTGAAATAAAAAATCTTTCGGCTTCGCTTATCGATTTGTTCAGCGGTACATTCAGAAAAACTTTTCCGCTTCCGTTTATTCTTATGCCTATTCGTTTTACTTTTTTTACTCTTATTTCAGTTTCTATTCCGTCGATTATTTTAATCATAAAATCCCCGTATTTTTGAATGTTTTGTCGGCATTTAACAGAAAACGCCGCTGCGAATTTTCGCAACGGCGGAATCTCCGAATTTGTTGTGCGTTATCTTGTGAAACTTATTTTGCGTATTCGACGCAACGCCATTCTCTGATAACGTTGACTTTGATCTGACCGGGATATTCAAGCTCGCTTTCGATTTTCTTAGCGATATCTTTTGCGAGGAACATAGCCTGATTATCGTCGATTTGCTCGGGTTTGACCATAACTCTGACTTCTCTGCCCGCCTGAATGGCAAACGCTTTTTCAACGCCTTTGAAGGACGAAGAAATCGTTTCGAGCTGTTCGAGTCTCTTGATGTAGTTCGTACTCGTATCGCGCCTTGCGCCGGGTCTTGCGCCCGAAATAGCGTCGGCAGCCTGTACGAGGACGGCTTCGATACATTTCGGCTCAACGTCGCCGTGGTGAGCCTGAATGCAGTTGATAACGTTTTTGTTTTCCTTGTATTTCTTGGCAAGGTCGACGCCGATCTGAATATGCGTTCCTTCGATCTCGAAATCGACCGCTTTACCTATATCGTGAAGCAAACCGCCGCGTTTTGCAAGGTTTACGTCTACGCCGAGTTCGGCAGCCATAAGACCCGCGAGATGCGCGACTTCGAGCGAATGCTGCAACACGTTCTGTCCGTAACTCGTTCTGAATTTAAGCCTGCCGAGAAGCTTTATAAGCTCGGGGTGAATACCGAAAAGTCCTACCTCGAACATTGCGGCTTCGCCTGCTTCTTTTATCTGAACGTCAAGTTCTTTCTTTACTTTTTCTACTGTTTCTTCAATCTTTGCGGGATGAATTCTACCGTCGGAAATAAGCTTTTCGAGCGATAATCTCGCAACTTCTCTTCTTACCGGATCGAATCCCGAAAGGATAACGACTTCGGGCGTATCGTCGATAATAAGCTCGATACCCGTGGCATTTTCGAGCGCGCGGATGTTTCTGCCTTCTCTTCCGATAATTCTCGCTTTCATATCGTCGCTCGGAAGCGGAACGACAGAAACGGTAATTTCGGACGCATGGTCGGTACAGCATTTCTGAATTGCAAGGCTTATAATGTCTTTGGCTTTCTTGTCCGCCTCGTCCTTAGCCTCCTGTTCCATGCTTCTGACCTGCATTGCAACGTCTTTTCTCGTGTCGTCGAGAATCATTTCGGAAAGTTGCTTTTTAGCTTCTTCCTTGGAAAGTCCCGAAATTTCTTCGAGTTTCTGAACAACGCTTTCGTACTGCTGATCGATCTTTTCCTGTTTCGCCTGAATCGAAGCGACTTTCTGATCAAGATCTTTCTTTTGCTGTTCGAGTTCTTCTTTCTGTTTTAAAAGACTGCTGTCTCTCTTGTTAAGAAGTTCCTCTTTCTGGTTGAGTCTTTGCTCTGCTTTTTGTAATTCTGCTTTCTTTTCCCTCGTATCGCGTTCGAAATCGTTACGAAGTTTAATCTCCTGCTCTTTTGCTTCGAGAATAGCCTCTTTTTTTCTTGCCTTACATTCCTGTTCGGCATCTTCTTTCATTTTCGCTATCACTTGTTCAGCCGTTTCGAGTTTCGCTTTTCTCACGTTCTCGGAAATCATTCTTCCGAGGAAAAAACCGACAACGCCGAAAACGACGACGCACGCCGCGAGAATTCCGATCCATCCTCCGGTCGGCATTAAAAGCAGGGAGTAAATGTAGTAGTTCATACACTACCTCCCGTGAATTTGTTAAGTAAAAACAAAAATTCTTCGATGAAAAGAATTTTAGTAATATACTTATTATATTGTAACCTATATTTTGCATAAAGTCAATCTATTTAAAGAAAAATAAAAGGCTTATGAGCATTTTTTTAAAAAAAATTTCTCAAAAGCCACGATATTTTGTATATTAAATAAATTTCGATACAATATTTTCGGGTGTAAGCCCCGCGTCCTTTAACTGAAAAGCCGTTTCGGCGTGCCTGACGAACTTATCCGGAAAAGCGATAACGGATAAATCCGCGTGAATTTTTTTTGTCGTAAAGTACTCCGAAACCGAGCTTCCGAAACCTCCCGCCGCAACGTTTTCTTCAATCGTTACGACGTTTTTCCCTTCGAGTTTATCCAAAAACGTTTCGTCTAAGGGTTTAACGCTTCTGCAATTTACAACCGTTACGTTCTTTTCCGTGGCGTTTGCCGCCTGCTCGGCGATTTTCAACGCTCTCGCGCCGACGCAAAGTAAAACGTTCTTTTCGGGATTATCGCGCGCCGACGGATCCGAAAACTCCCATAAGGACTCGGAAATCGGAGTATGAAACCCGAAATCGGGATTGAAACCGTTCGGAAATCTTATCGCGCAAGGCGCGGAAAGTTCGAGACAGTATGAAAATACGTCTTTAAGTTCCGTTACGTCCTTTACGGCAAAAACGTGCATATTGGGAAGCATTCCGAGATAAGACAAATCGAAAAGTCCGTTGTGAGTCACGCCGTCGTTGCCGACTGCTCCCGCTCTGTCTACCATAAATATAACAGGCAGATTTTGTATGCAGACGTCCTGCATGATCTGATCATATGCGCGCTGTAAAAACGTCGAATAAACGCAGACTACGGGTCTTAATCCGCCTGCGGCTTGCCCCGCCGCAAACGTGACGGCATGTTCTTCCGCAATGCCAACGTCAAAAAATCTGTCGGGAAATTTTTCCGCAAAAGGAGTTAATCCCGTTCCGTCTTTCATTGCGGCGCAAATCGCAGTAATTTTCTCGTTTTTTGCAGCTTTTTCCGAAATAATTTCACCGACGGCTTTTGAAAAAGTGCATTCGCTGCGGGAAAAATTTTTGCCTATGCCGTGATAAATTTCCGCATTGTTTTCGGCGTCCGTAAGACCTTTGCCCTTAACCGTTCTTAAATGCAGAATTACTCCCCTGTCCGAATTTTTGACGTTTTCGAGAATTCTCACAAGTTCGCCGATTTTGTTACCGTTGAAAATTCCGACATATTTAAATCCGAGAGAGTCGATGACCGATAAGCCGTTTATGCTTCTTTTAACTAAACGCTTAAAACGTTTCAGTCCTTTTCCGATAAAACTTTTGCCTATGGTTTTCTCGAAAAACGACATAAATTTACCGTACGACTTTTTCGTCGTTACGGTAGACATTATCTTATAGAAACCGTTATTGTTTTTGGAAATGGACATTCCGTTGTCGTTGAGGATTATTATGAATTTTTTGGGTTTTTTCTCGTTCGTCGTTATCGCTTCGAGATTTTCGCCGTTGAAAAGCGACGCGTCGCCCACAATGTCTATAACGTAATAATCTTCTTTAAGAGCGTCTCTCGCGGCGCAGTAACCGAGACTTGCGGATATGGAATTTCCCGCGTGACCGGCTCCGAAAGCGTCGAAATTACTTTCCGACGGATCGGGAAACCCGCTTAAACCGCCCTCTTTTCTTATCGTGTCGAACCGATCGTTCCTTCCGCTCAGTATTTTATGAGCGTAACATTGATGCCCGACGTCGAAAATCAATTTATCTTTCGGAAAATCGAAGCAATAATAAAGAGCGACGATTATCTCGGCAACGCCGAGGTTCGAAGCAAGATGACCTCCGTTTTTATTTACGGTCTCGACAATTCTCCCCCTGATTTCGTCCGATAACGTTTCAAGTTGCCCGATATTTAATTTTTTTACGTCCTCAGGCGACGTTATGTTTTCGAGTATCATACAAACTTAAATCGTAATTTCTTTAAAAATCAGCGTAAATATCTACGATTTTAAGAATTACTTCAACCATTTTTTCAAGCGAGTCCGAAGGAATAAATTCCCTTCTGCCGTGGAAATTAAGTCCGCCCGTGGAAAGGTTCGGGCAAGGAAGTCCCTCAAAAGAAAGTCTTGCTCCGTCCGTTCCGCCTCTTATCGGAATTATTTTCGGCGTAATTCCGCACTCGGTCATAGCTTTTTCGGCATTTTCGATAAGGTGGAAATTCTTTTTAATAATTTCGGACATATTGTAATAACTGTCCTTGATTTCCGCCGCAAACGTTCCCTTTCCGTATTTTTCGTTGAGAAAATCGACTACGGAAACAAAAAACGCTTTTTTATCCGAAAACTTTTTCATATCGTGGTCGCGGATAATGTATTTCGCGGTTAAACTTTCCACCCCGCCCGAAATTTCGTCCGCCATATAAAATCCTTCGTAATTCTCGGTGTTTACGGGACGCATATTCTCGGGAAGCATAGAATGAAATTCCGCGAAAAGATCTATCGCGTTTTTCATTTTGTTTTTTGCGCTACCCGGATGAATACTCGTTCCGTTGACCGTCAAAGTCGCCGACGCGGCGTTGAAATTTTCGTATTCGATTTCTCCGAGTTCTCCGCCGTCGACGGTATAACCGAAATCCGCGCCGAACTTTTTAACGTTGAACAAATCCGTTCCGCGCCCGATTTCTTCGTCGGGAGTAAACGCGATAAGAATATCGCCGTGCGGTATGGAATTGTTTGTCAAAAGCGTTTCCGCGGCTGTCATAATCTCCGCAACTCCCGCTTTATCGTCGGCACCCAAAAGAGTGTTTCCGTCCGTAACGATAAGTTTTTTGCCTGCATATGAAGCAAGTTCGGGCGTATCTTCGACCGAAATAATCGTTCCGTTTTCCAAAACGACTTCTTTTCCGTTGCAAACAATCTCTTTCGGATTAACGTTTTTTCCGCTTACGGCAGGCGAAGTATCGACGTGCGCGATAAAACACAGCCTTTTTAATCCCTTTTTGTTAGCGGGGATCAAAGCCGTAACATATCCGTTTTCGTCCTGCCCGGCTTTTGCTCCCATGGCGGCAAGTTCCGCGCATAAATCTTTCAATAAAACCGTCTGCCCGGGAGTACTCGGACAGGTTGCCGAGTTCTCGTCGGACGTGGTTTCGTATTTCACATATTTTAAAAATCTTTCTTTCGCGTTCATACTAAATTCTTATCTTTTTCGGAAAATATTTCCGCCATCGAACATTTTCTGTCCATCATAATAAGTATCCACGCTTCCCTGCATTTCGGGAAATGCAAGGGATTAAGCGGAAACATATGACTTTCTATGATATTTTTCTCTTTTGCGGTAAGCCCGTAATCTTTATCCGCGTTTTTTGCCGCGGTAAGCGCGTGCTTAAATCCGTGAAAAGTAAATTTCGGCGTAAGATGCCAGTCATAGAGATAATAGTCGTGCAAAAGCGCGGCTTTGACAAGCGATTTCAGATCGCAATCGATTTGTTTTTCTACGGCATACTTATAACATTCTTTTGCGACGCTTACGCTGTGATCGAATGTCGAAACGTCGGAATGCGCGATGTAATTTTTCATCGACAAGTACTTATCGGTAAAACAAATCTCGTTATACAATTCCTCGAAAAGCGAGTAATCTACAAATAATTCCTTGTTATTTCTCATTTTATGAACGCCGCGAACGCCTCGTAAGTACTGTAGAGGTCGCCCTTGGAGATCACTTCATAAGGAGCGTGCATAGAGATAACGGGAACGCCGATATCGATCGTGTCGATATTGAGTTTCGCAAGGTATTTCGCAACCGTTCCGCCACCGCCGGCATCGACTTTTCCGAGTTCGGCTGTCTGCCAGATTATGCCGTTATCGTCGAATATCTTTCTGATTTTTCCGCAAAGTTCCGCGCTTGCGTCGCTCGAACCGCCTTTTCCGCCCGAACCCGTGAATTTGCAGATAGAAGTTCCGTAGGAAACAAGGCTCGAATTTCTCTTTTCGTAAACACCGGCGTAATTGGGATCGAAACCGGCGGTCACGTCCGCCGAAAGGCAAACGCTGTTTGCTCTTACGAGCGCGGAAGGCTGATCTTCGGATGCTGCGATAACGTCGATAATATCTTCGTAAACCTTACACTGCATACCGGTAGTTCCTTCGCTGCCGATCTCTTCTTTATCGGCAAGAACGACCAAAACGGTGTGCTTTTCGTCCTCGGTATCGAGAAGCGAGGTAAGCGCGGGATAGGAACAAACTCTGTCATCGTGACCGTATGCGCCGATTAAAGCTCTGTCGAAACCGATATCGCGTGCTTTGAAAGCGGGAACAACGCAAAGTTCGGCGCTCAAAAAGTCGCTTTCGACCATTCCGTAATCGTCGTGAAGGTGCTTTAAAACATTGAGCTTTATCGCGTCTTTCACGTCGTCGTCCTTAAACGGAATACCTCCGACGAGAACGTTTAAAGTTTCACCGTCGATAGCCTGAGAAAGCGGCTTCGAATTCTGCTCTCTCGAAAGGTGAGGAAGAAGATCGTTGATATAAAATACGGGATCCGTTTCCGCTTCGCCGATTGCAATATCTACGGATTTTCCGTTCTTTAAAACAACCGTTCCGTGAAGAGCGAGCGGGATTGCCGTCCACTGATATTTTTTTATTCCGCCGTAATAATGCGTTTTGAAAAACGCCATCGAAGAATCTTCGTACAAAGGATTTTGTTTCAGATCGAGTCTCGGAGAGTCGATGTGAGAAGCCATGATCCTGATACCGTCCTTACCGACGTTTTCTGAACCGATTTTGAACACGGCAAGACTTTTAAATCTGTTATTATAATAATATTTTCCGCCTTTTACGAGCTTATCGCCGAAACGGTATTCTTTATAACCTTTGGCTTTGCAAAGTTCGATCGAAGTTTTGACCGCTTCTCTTTCGGTTTTGGAATTGTCTATGTATTTCTTGTATTCTTCGGCGTAATCGAAAGCTTTTTTCAATCTTTCGTCGTCCGCTTTAAGAAAATAATTGTCTTTTTTATACGAAAGTTCTTTTTCGAGTTTGATCCCTTCGGATTTCTTTTTGTCCATATGTCTCTCCTTTGAATTATATTTATATTATTATCGTAACATACTTATATGATAATTATAAGTATTTTTGATGCAAAAAAATTTTTTTATCGCGTTTACGGCGGAATTTTTTCCGTGACTCGATAAAAATCTAATCCGATTATACCCCGCCGATATTCACTTTAACACCGCCGATATCCACTGCCCGCTTTTTGTTGTTATTCGTCTCTTTTGAATTTCAGGCTTGTTTCTTCTTTAAGAAATTTCTTCAAAAAAACGGCGTCGCTGTCCAAAGCGATCAGAAGCGTGTCCAGATGACCGTAATCGTTGTCGAGAAAACTAAACAATCTCTGATAACTCTCATACAGGATCGTTTTTTCGGTATTTTTTACCTTAAAACCTAAAACGGTTATTCTTTTACCGTTTTTGGGCATTATATCGCTAATGTAAACAGAATGCACGTTTTCGTCTTTCATGGCGAATTCGACAATGTCCGAGACTGTTTCCGCCCCGATTTTCGTTTCGACAAAACCACGGCGAACGTCAAGTTCGTTTTGGTTTTTCTCCGCGATATACTCACGCATTTTTTCGTGTTTTAATCGTTTAAAATCGGAATATTTACGAATATCTCCGCTTTTCGCGATATAATCTCCGAGAACGGTCAACACCTTTTCCGTGTAGTTTCCGTTCGTCATCGATTGTATAAGGTAATCGATACCTTTATCGTCTTTAAGTGTTAAAAACGTCAATCCTTTTTCAAAAAGCAGTTCAGGCGACTTATCACCACTTTCGGATAATTGATTATAAATTTTGATAGATTTATCAAATTGCCCCGCTATTTTGTAGCATTCGGCGATATTAAGCAATTCTCTCCGCTCTGTAAAAGACTTCTCGTCTCTTTCGTATCTGTCGATTTTCGTAAGAACATAGTCGTAATTTTCTTTGCGCAATTCATATTCGGGTTTTATGTGTTCATAGTTGAGAGAATTGATCGCGGCGAGAATATTGTCGTATTCATCGGTTTTCGGCTTATCGAAAACAATTCTGATACAGTCCGTATTGACGTTCAGATCCGAAAATTTTTCGCCGAATGTTCTTTCCGTCGGAATTTCCGGCGGAAGTCTTCTCTGAATTTCTTTTTCCCATTCGTTGCCGTATAATCCGTAAAAAATAAAGAATTCGTCGAGAATAAAAGTACCGTATGTTGCGGCGTTCAGCGAAGAAGAAAACAATTCTCTGTTCAGATTACACCTTTCGTCGCCGACAAACGATTCGTAAATTTTGTGTTTCACATAAGCTTGCGCATACGGTTTCGAGTATGGCGTCCGAGCCATTTTCTTATCAGTTATAGACGAACACTCTCTTTCGATAAAAATTCCGTCGCAATACAATCTCTCGTTTTGTCTGAGAAGAATCAGACCGAAAACCTTTGCGGAAAACGGAGCCTTTGAAAGAATAAATTCGTATCTGTCGAGATAATCGTCGGTTTTAAGGATTTTTTCGGTTTCTTTTCCTTTCTTTAACAGTATTTGCCGATATATCGCGGCTTTAAGTTCTTCGTCGTCGAGAACCTGATAAGCCGTTATTCCGATATGCAATTCGTATCTTCCCTCGCGCTTATAAAAATCTATCTCGGACCCGAAAGAGATATAAGACAACGTATTTTTAATTCCGAAAGCCGTGAAAACGTTTTCCGCAAGTGCGTACAGTTGCGGAAATTCGTTTTTATCGATCAAAATATCCGGGGAATAAAACTCGTCTTTTACAAGAAAATATTCGACGCCGACTATCAGAACGTCGGAAGTAAAAACTACTATTGCGATAGTTATCGGATAAATGAACGCAAGGAGCGACGCAAGTATAAAACACGCGTAAATGCACGTCTCGCAAATTGCGAGATAGAAACGCATTGCAATATTTTCAAAATTAACGCGTTTAAAAAAACGTATTGTATTTTTCCTTGCGAATTCGCTTTTTTCTACGATTTTCGCATAGACTTTTTCGGGATCTGCCCGATTATCTTTTCTTTTTTTTACCCCTCGGAAAATTATGTTCGCGACAAAAATCGCGACCAATACAGCCGAGCATATCCCCAGAGCGATTGCCACGCTCCCGAGCCAAGGACTTTCTTCTAAAAATATCTTGCCCGGAAACGCGAACAATAACGCCATCGCGATCGTAAACGCGAATGACAACGCTACTCTTAAAAAATACTTTTTCATATCCCTCTTAAATTTCCGATAGCTTGTTTTCTGTCTTTTGCTCCGAAAACCGCGCTCCCCGCCACGAGAACGTCACATCCCGCCGAGATAGCTTTTTTCGAAGTTTCCGCGTTTATCCCCCCGTCGATTTCAAGAATGCAATCAAGCTTGTTTTCGTCGATTATGTCACGGATTTTTTTGCATTTTTCCAAAACGTCGGATATAAACGACTGACCGCCGAATCCCGGGAAAACGCTCATAACCAACACCATATCGCAAAGCGGAATTTCGTTTACGACTTTCTCTACGGGCGTATCGGGATTTATTACGAGTCCGCATTTAACGCCGCAGGACCTGATAAGTTTAAGAACTTCGGCTAAATTATCTTTGCATGCCTCGTAATGTACGGTTATATAATCCGCGCCCGCTTCGGCAAATTTTTTAACGTATTTTTCGGGCGAAACAATCATCAGATGACAATCGAGCGGAGTTTTATCCGACAGTTTTTTAAGGTCGGCAACCATTTTTATTCCGAAAGTGATATTCGGAACGAAAACCCCGTCCATAACGTCGAGGTGAATAATATCCGCACCTGCCGCGACAACGTTTTTAAGTTCATCGCCCATTTTCGAAAAGTCCGCCGAAAGCATTGACGGCGCGATTTTAATATTTTTTTCCATTTTGTATTTCCTTGAAAATTTCGGTATATCTCATATACCTTTCTTTATCGATTAAGCCTTCTTTAACCGCGTTTTTTATGGCGCAATCGGGTTCGCCGATGTGTTTGCAATCGTTAAACCTGCACTGCCCGAGATACGGTAAAAATTCCGTATAAGCATGCGGAAGCTCGTCGGCTCCGAGAGATAAATCGATAGACGAAAACCCCGGCGTATCCATAATTTCAGCGCCGTCTTTTTCGATAATCTCCGAAACGGTCGTAGTCTGCTTTCCTCGTTCGGTTTTTCTGCTGACTTCGCCCGTTTGTCTGTTTTCGTTGAAAATCCTGTTCAGTATCGAAGTTTTTCCTACGGCGGACTGCCCCGTGAATACGGTTAATTTCCCCGAAATATACGAAAATAAATCGTCTATCCCCTCTCCCGTTTTCGCTGAAACGCGAAAAATCTTTTTTACCGCTTTCGAGTAATTTTTTTCGACTTTTGCCGCGGTTTCGTCTCCGATATCGAGTTTGTTTACAACGATCAACGCCTCTACGTCGTACATGGCGCAAACCCCGAGAAGTTTATCTATAAGATAAAAATCGGGTTCCGGCGGCTTGCCGATCACGACGGCTATAACGTCCACATTGGCTACGTTCGGACGGCGAAATCTGTTTTTTCGTCGGCAAACTTCCGCCACGACGGCGTTATCGATTTTTACGTTATCGCCAGTAACTATTCCGTCCGACTTTATTTTCAGCGAGCCTTTCGCCGTGCAGACGACCGTTCCGCCGTCTGTTTTGACGAAATATTTGCCCGAATGTATTTTAAGAACTTTACCTTCAATCAGAGCCGTTTTCCTCCCCGTTCAGAAATTTTCTGCGGAGCTGTCCGCAGGCTCCGTCTATATCGACGCCCATTTGTCTCCTGACGGTCGCGGATATTCCGCCTTTATTTAAAAGAGCCATAAATCTGTATGCGTCTTTATCGGAAGTCGCCGTAAGATTTTTCTCCTTTACGTCGTTAAGTCTAATCAGATTGACGTGGCAAGGTCTGCCTTTAAGAAGACGAATAAGCTCGTCCGCGCATTTTTTTCCGTCGTTCTGCCCTTTAACGAGCGAGTATTCGAATATGTATCGTCTGCCCGTTTTATCGAAATATGCCGAACAAGCGTCGAGAATTTCTTTTACTTTATACTTTTTCGCAATCGGCATCAGTTCTTTACGTTTTTCGTCGAACGGATTATGAAGCGAAACGGTAAGATTTACATCCAACCCTTCGTCCGCGAGGCGATAAATATTCGGGACAAGACCGCAGGTAGACAAACTCACGTTTCTGGGACTTACGTTTAATCCGTTTTCGTCGGATAAAAGTCTTAAAAATTTTATCGTGTTGTCGTAATTATCGAGCGGTTCGCCGCTACCCATCAAAACGACGTTTGTTATCTGTCTTTTATCGGCGGTTCCGCCTAAAAGTCTGTTTACGGCGGTAATTTCGGCATAAATTTCGCCTGCGGAAAGGTTTCTTACAAGCCCTCCGATGCCCGAAGCGCAAAACGCGCAACCCATTCTGCAACCGACCTGCGTCGAAACGCATTGGGTGTTTCCGTACTTATATTTCATCACGACGCCCTCTATAACGTTTCCGTCGTGAAGTTTAAACAAGAGCTTTTTAGTTCCGTCGATCTTCGAAGTTTTTATTTCGATTATTTCTACCGCCGAGTCGGCATACTCTTCGAGTAATTTTTCTCTGAAATTTTTGGAAATATCCGTTATTTCCGAGATTTTTTTACCCTGAGCAAGCCCCTTGAAAATCTGTAACGCGCGATACGGCTTCTCGCCCTTTTCGCTCATAAGGATTTTCAGCTCGTCGTAAGAAAGATCCTGCAATACTTTCATATCACACCTTTTTGAATTTACAGAAGTAAAATCCCGCGCCGTAAGAAAGATGCGGCAGAAAAGAAACGCCGACTTTCATCTGTTCGTGTCCGAGTTTCGAGTTTATTTCCACGGCTTCGAAATCTTTGTTTTCTCTCAGAAAATCAAGGCATACCTTTTCGTTTTCGCTTTTGAAAACCGAACAGGTAGAATAATATAAAACTCCGCCTTTTTTAAGATATCTACTGCAATTTTGCAATATTTTACGTTGCGTGGAATAAATATTTTCGACGTCTTTCTCTTCTCTTCTGAGCTTTATGTCGGGATTGTCTTTTATAACGCCGTAACCGCTGCAAGGCACGTCGCAAAGCACTGCGTCGTACTTATTTTCGAACTTCTCGTCGAAAACCGACGAGTCGGCGTTTATCGCAACGATATTCGTCTTCTTCATCCTTTCGGCATATTCTTCGATAAGCTTAACCCTATGCGGGTGCAACTCGCACGAAGTAACCGAAACAAATTTGTCGGCAAGATTAACGCTTTTCCCGCCAGGTGCGGCGCAGGCGTCAAGAAGGCTTTCACCGCCCTCTACCATATCGCATATAGCCACGCTTCCGATTGATTGAAAGGTATAAATTCCTTTATCGAAATCTTCGTCGCGTTTAAAACCTTTAACGAAAAACGTGTTATCAAACGGAGTTTTTCGGAACGCCCAACGCTTGTCGGTCAGATATTTTTCGCCGTCTGTATCCGAATTAAATCTGACGGTAGTCATTTCCGAGTCTGCGTACATGATTTCCTTCGCGGTTTCCGTACCGTAATCGCCTATCAATCTTTTGACGGCAAAAACGGGATAAGAATATTCGACCGAAAGTTTTTCGATCTCGTCGCTCGGCATGGGAACGGGTTTTGAGATATATTTACGCAAAAAAGCGTTTACAAATCCTGCCGTACCGCCTTTTCCGAGCTTTTTTATAAGCTCGACAGCCGTATCGACCACGGCATAAGGGGCGGTTTTTAAATATTTCAGCGAATACATCGCTATTTTTAAAATTATCCTTATCGCTTGTTTCGGGCGTTTATCGCATAAAACTTTTAAAGCGTATTCGAATTCTATGTCTCTGTCGAGAACGCCGTAACAAATTTTCGTCGTGTGAGCCCTGTTCTTCTCTTCTATAAACACGTCCGACATAGCTTGTTTCAGGAACGCTCCGTCCGAATAAACAAGAAAAAGAATACGGTAACTATCGTAAAAAACGTTCAGCATTTCTTATTTTTTCTCTGTTTGTTCGGGTTTAAAAGTAAAGAAATCGCCCGCATTTATCTTTCTTCCGTTCAGAAAATTTTTTGCGGAAAGTCTTTTTCCGCCCTCTTCCTGAATTTCGAGAATTTCGACCGCGCCCGAAGAGCAAGCAATGACAAGCTTTTTAGCAGCTATTATAACTTCGCCCGCGTTTCCCTGCCCCTCGACGGTTTTCGCCCTGTAAAACTTATATTTTTTATCTTTACAGAAAGAATAAGCAAGCGGGTACATTCCGTTTATGAAATCGGCGGCTTCTTTACCCGATTTACCGAAATCGACTTCCGTCTGTTCTTTTTTTATCGTTTTTACCACGTTCGCGAGCGAATCGTCCTGTTTTTCGTAACGAGCCGTTCCGTTTTCTATGGCTGTCAAAACGTCGTTTATATGCTCCGCGCCGATATCGGAAAGCCTTTCCGCAAGTTCCGCGGAAGTTTCGCTTTCTTTGATTTCGGTTTTGTATGCGGCGATAATATCGCCCGTATCGAGACCTTCTTCCGTTTTCATAAACGTTACGCCCGTTTCTTTTTCGCCGTTTACAATCGCATACTGAATAGGCGCCGCGCCTCTGTATTTAGGCAAAAGCGAAGCATGAATATTTATTACGCCGTATTTGCAGACATCGAGAATATCTTTTGTGAGTATTTGCCCGTAGGCGCAGGTAACCATAATGTCCGCGCCGAGTTTTCTCAATTCTTCCGCCCCGCCGTTGCGTATTTTTTCAAACTGAAAAACGGGAATTCCGTTATTTAACGCTACGATCTTTGTCGGAGGCGGGGTTATTATCGCCTTTCTTCCGACCGGTCTGTCGGGTTGGCAAACAACTCCGACAACTTCATGTTTTCCTGTCGATATAATTCTTTCGAGCGGCTTTACCGCAAATTCGGGCGTTCCGAGAAAAATAACCTTCAACGCTTACACCTCCTCTCTGAGATTATTAGCCTTGTCAACATACAAAATGCCGTCGAGATGATCGTTTTCGTGACAAATCGCGCGAGCCGTGAAATCGCGGGCTACAAGCTTAAATTTATTACCGTATCTGTCGAGAGCTTCTACCGTAACTTTCTTCGGACGTTTTACGTCTCCCCATTTTCCTTTGACGGAAAGACAGCCTTCCACGCCGTATTGCGAACCTGAAACTCCGAGGATTTTCGGATTGATAAACTCAAAATATCCGTCATCGGTATGAACGATGAATACTCTGATGTTTCTGCCGACCTGCGGAGCGGCAAGTCCCGCCCCCTGCGCGTCTTCGAGAGTTTCTTTCATATCGTCGAGAAGTTTAATTAAATTTAAATCGACCGCGTCGACTTTCACGCATTTTTCCCTTAAAATAGGATCACCTATCTGTATAATTTGAAGTTTTGCCATATTCGGTCTCTCCCGTTTTATTTAATACAAGTTCGACGGATTTTCTTCCACATAGCATAAAGCCTTTAACGATTTTTCTTCGCTTACGACGGTGTAAATCTTGTCTCTGACAGACGTAACGTCACCCGTAAGCCGCATTAAAATCTGATATCTGAACTTGTTCTTTATTCTTTTTACAGGACTTTTCATCTTGTTGAAAAACAAGAAATTATCCCTGTATTTATCGTAAATTTCAGAAACTTTTACGAAAATGTTTTTTAGCGAATTCAAAGCGTTTTCGTCGTTTTCCGATTCGATCATAATTCTTATAATCAAAGCGTACGGCGGAAATCCCGTCGCCTTTCTCACGGCATTTTCTCTTTCGAAAAAACCGTTGTAATCGTAATGTATCGCCGCGGATAAAACGGCATTGTCCGGGTTGTACGTCTGCAAAACGACTTTCCCCTTCTTGTCCGCTCTTCCGCTTCTGCCCGCAACCTGCGTTATAAGCTGAAAAGTTCTTTCTCCGCTTCTGTAATCGGAAAAATATAAACTCATATCCGCGTCGAGAATTCCGACGAGTGTAACCGCGGGGAAATCATGTCCTTTTGCAACCATTTGCGTCCCCACGAGAAAATCGGCTTTTCTGTCGGAAAAGTCTTTCAGAATTTGAAAATGCCCGTCTTTTGTCCTCGTCGTGTCGTTATCCATTCGAAGTATCCGAGCCGTCGGAAACAAATTTTGAAGTTCTGAAACGATTTTCTGCGTTCCCGCTCCGCTGTAACTTAAATTTATCGAGCCGCATTCGGGGCAAGCCGTAAGCATTTTATAGGTCGCACCGCAATAATGGCATTTAAGCAAATTGTAGTCTTTATGATAATTCAAGGAAATATCGCAATTTTCGCATTTTGCCACATATCCGCAGTCACGGCAGATAACCTGTCTCGAATAGCCTCTTCTGTTATAGAATATAATTGCCTGCTCGCCTTTTTCGAGACATTCTTTAAGCCCGTCTCTAAGGTCTGCCGAAAAAATACCCGCATTGCCGCGCCTTATTTCCTTGCGCATATCGGCGACGATGAATTCGGGAAGATTTTTTCCGTTAATTCTGTTTTTCATAACGGCAAGATTGTATTTGCCGCTTAAAGCGTTATCGTAGCTTTCTATTGACGGCGTCGCACTGCCTAAAACAACCTTTGCTCCGTCGATTTCGGCGCGTTTTACGGCGATTTCAACCGTTTTATATCTCGGACTCGTTTCGGCTTCATAGCTCGAATCGTGTTCTTCGTCTACGATTATAAGTCCGACGTTACTTAGCGGCGCGAAAATCGCGCTTCTCGCGCCAATCGCTATTCTGGATTCGCCTGTTTTTAAACGAAGCCATTCGTCGTATCGTTCGCCTGCGGACAAACCGCTGTGCAAAATCGAAACGCTGCCCTCGAATCTCGCTCTTAACTGCCCGAGCATCTGCGGCGTGAGAGCTATTTCGGGAACAAGCATTATCGCAGTTCTGCCTTTTTTCAATGTTTCGTTGATAAGCCTTAAATAAACTTCGGTTTTTCCGCTTCCCGTAACTCCGAATAAAAGCGTGACGATTTTATCGGTTTCCGTAATGCTTTTTATCGCGCCGAGCTGTTCGGCGGAAAGAGTTACGTCTTTCGAAAAACCACTGAGTTCCTTATAAGGCGTTCTCCCCGCTTTTTCAAGGTATTCTTCGACAAAACCCTTTTGTTTGAGCGCGTTTATCGCCGCAGAGCCGAATTCTTCCGACAAAATAGATTTTTTGCGGAATTTCTCTTCGGAAAGCTTATCGATAATTCCTTCCTGCGCGGTAGAACCCTTTCTCAGCGACGAAAGCATCTCTTCTTTCGTGAAATTCCCGGATAATCGAACAAAGGAAACAAATCTTTCTTTTACCCTTCCGCCGCGTAATTCCGACGGAATAAAAAGCCTTAAAGCCGCCGCAAAAGGAACATGATAATTGTTTTTAACGAATTTCGCAAGCTCCAAACATTCGTCGTTTATAACGGGAAAATCGTCGAGAACTCTTTTTATCGGTTTAAGCTTCCCGATCGGAACTTCTGTCGTTTCCTTGATATCGATAACAAACCCTTCTTTCGATCCGTAACCGAAGGGAACTTCGACCCGACAACCGATTTTAACGTTTTCGTCGGTAAAAGAATAATCGAAAACTCTGTCTATTTCACTATGCGCAACGTCTACGATTACTTCGGCGATCATATTCCCTCCCGTAAAAAATTCTTTTTATATCGACTATAAATAAAACGCGGAAATTGCGGCGTTTCGGTAAAGCTCGCTTTATTTCCGACCGAGATCTCAATAAAAAAATAGAACGGAATAACCCGTTTGTCGCGAGCCATTCCGTTGAAATATCAGTATTTGGATACCGTAACTTTATCTTCGTAAATTTCCTCTGCGGCTTCCGAAAGAGGTTTCTCTTTGCTCGGAAGTTCTGTAAGTCCCTGGTTGTGCGCGTGATCGATAAGCTGTCTTGCTCTCTTGCTCGCAACAACGCAAAGCGCATACTTTGAACCTGTTTTTTCAGCCAATTCGTCTATCGGCGGGTAATTTATCATAAAACACTCCTTTGATTTATTTCAAATCTTATTTAGATATTTTTTATTCTATATTCTGAACCTGCTCTCTGATCTTTTCGATCTCGTTTTTCAAAGCAAGCGCATATTTCGTTATCTCGACGTCGTTCGATTTCGAACAAACCGTATTCGCTTCTCTGTTGAATTCCTGCATAAGGAAATCGAGTTTCTTTCCCGCGTCGACTTCTTCCCTGCAAATATTTCTCAGTTGCGCGATATGGCTTTTGAGTCTCGTAAGCTCTTCGTCGATATTCGTTCTGTCGGCAAAAAGTGCGACTTCTTGAAGAAGTCTTCCCTTGTCGTAATCGACCGAACCTAAAATTTCAGCCATTCTCTCACGGATTTTCGCTTCGTATTCTTCTTTGATCTTCGGCGCGCGTTTCTCTATTTCGCCGACGAGTTTCTCGACCTCGTCGTCTCTCGACAAAATGTCGTTTTTCAGCTTATCGCCTTCGATTTTGCGCATTTTTACGAGTTCGTCCAAAGCTCTGTTCAAGGTTTCGACGAGCATTTCTCCGATCTTTTCGGAGTTATCGTCCCCGATTTCTTCCGCTACGCAGTCCGAAGTTTTCAAAAGGCTTACGACCGTAAAATCGTTTTCTATTCCGTATTTTTCGGACAGCGTTTTTGCCGCCGCAACATAAGCCTCGCACAACCCTTCGTTTATAACGAGTTTTTTCGATCCCGAACTCATATCGGAATAAGTTATGAAAAGTTCCGCTCTGCCCCTTTTGATTTTCGACTGAACGATTTTTCTTATCGTATCGTCCAGAGAGACGAAAGCTCTCGGGTATTTGGGAATAAGATCGAGAAATCTGTTGTTTACGGTTTTGATTTCGACCGTGAGCGTTATTCCGTTTTCCGAATATTCGGCTTTGCCGTATCCCGTCATGCTCTGCATAACAAACCAACCTGAAACGTTATTCTAGCATATAATAGCACAAAATTTAAAAAATATCAACTATAAATGAGCTTTTTAAACTCATCTTCGCCGATTATTTTTATTCCGAGCTTTCTCGCTTTGTCGAGTTTGCTTCCCGCGGCTTCGCCGGCTATTACGAGCGTCGTCGTTTTCGTAACCGAACTTTGCGTTTCGCCGCCTTCGCTTTCGATAATTTTTTGAGCCTCGCTCCTCGTGAAATCGGTCAAAGATCCCGTAAGAACGACTTTTTCGCCCGCAAACCTGCCTTCTTTGTTCTCGTTTTCGATAAAAGGCTCAACCCCGACCGAAAACAATTCGTTTATTTCGTTTACATTGTCTTCGTTTAAAAAATAATCGGAAATATCTTTTGCCATTATCGCTCCGACATCGGGAATTTCGATAAGCCTTTCCTCGTTTGCTTTCGCAAGTTCGGCTATGCTTCCGAACTCTTTCGCAAGATCTTTCGCGGTTTTCTTCCCCACGCCCTCGATTCCGAGCGCGAAAATGAAGTTTGCAAGCGGTATTTTCTTTGTTGCGGCAATCGCGGAAATCAGATTTTCGGCTTTTCTTTCGCGGAAACCTTCGAGAGTCATAAGTTTTTCGGTCGTAAGTTTGTAAAGATCCGAAAACTTGTCGAGGGTGAACGCGTCGAAAAGCTGCCCCGCCGTTTTTTCCGAAAAACCGTCTATGTTCATTCCTTCTTTCGAAGCGAAATTAGCAAGTTTCGCTATAACTCTCGGTCTGCAATCTTTATTCGGGCAGAAAAGATTTGCCCCTTCCTCTATAAGTTTCGAGCCGCAGAACGGGCAGATATCGGGTTTCGCGATATCTTTTCCTTTGTCGAAATTATCGACCGCGCCGAGAATTTCGGGAATTACCTCGTTCGATCTTCTTATTAAAACCGTTGAACCGATTTTAACTTTTTTTCTTAAAATATCGCCGTAATTATTAAGCGTGGCTTTTTTCACCGTCGCCCCGCCTATATCGACGGGCGATACGAGTCCGAGCGGCGTAAGTTTTCCCGTTCTTCCGACCTGCCATTCGACATTTTTAAGCGTTGTTTCCACTTCTTCGGCTTCGAATTTGTAAGCCATAGCCCATCTCGGGAATTTGTCTGTAAAACCGAGTTGTTCCCTTAAAGGTATTTCGTTGACCTTTATAACCGCGCCGTCCGTTAAAACGTCGATATTTTTTCTGCCGACTTCGATTTCGGCTATCGCGGCTTTCACTTCGTCCAAAGTTTTGCAAACTCGGAGAAAATCGAAGACCTTGAACCCGTTGGCTTTCAGAAAGTCGAAAATTTCGATCTGCGAAGAAAATTTACCTTCGCTCATATAATTCACGTTGTAAAAAATAATTTCGGGATGACGTTTTTCGGTTACTTTCGGGTCGAGATTTCTTATCGCCCCCGCTACGGCGTTACGCGCGTTTTTAAGCTGTTCGGTCGCCGTTTTATTGTAATTTTCGAGGACGGAAAGCCTTATTATCGCTTCGCCCTGCACTTCGACCGTCCCGCCGTGATTTATTCTCAGAGGAAAAGATTTTATCGTGAGAACCTGAGCCGTAACGTCTTCGCCGACGATTCCGTTTCCTCTTGTCGTCGCTCTCGTAAAAACGCCGTTTTCATAGGTTAAACACATCGTCAAACCGTCGAATTTGTATTCTACGGTATAAGTCGGCTCGCCGACCTTCCTCACCCTTTCGTCAAAAGCGTCTATCTCCGCTTCCGAAACCGATTTGTCGAGCGAATAAAGTCTGTTTATATGCTCGTGTTTTTTAAACGCGCTTATGGGATCTCCCCCTACTCTTCTCGTAGGCGAATCCACGAGAATTTGCCCCGTAGTCTCTTCGAGATTTTTAAGCTCGTCGTAAATTTTATCGTAAACTTTATCGTCCACGGACGGATTGTCGAGGACGTAATACTCGTAGGCATATTTATTTAAAATATCCACGAGTTCTCTCATTTTTTTTATATTATCCATCAGTCGATAACCTCAATCGGCGCAAGCCTTAAAACAAGCGATTTTATTCCGACGCCTTTGAACGCCACGTCGGCTACGAGTTCTCCGCCGTTCGTTTTCGTTGCGATAACTACGCCGTCTCCGAATTTTTTATGTCTCACGTTAGTTCCCGTACGGATTTTTGCGAGATCGGAAGATTGTACTTTTTCCGTCGGTTTCGAAACTCCCGCCGCGTTATATGCGCTCGCGTAAGAATTCTTTTTAAATCCTCCCGCGCTTCCGCTATAACTTCCGCCGTAGCTTCCGTTCGAGCCGCTTTCGTAACTTCCCGAATATCCGTAATCGGATTTTTCGTTATACGCTTTTCCGCCGTAAGACCCGTAATTCCCGCCGTTTCCGCGCGAATAATTGCTTGAATAGCCGTTTCTGTCGGAATATCCGCCGTACCCACCGCCGTAAGACGAGCTGTCTCCGTAACCGTTATATCTGTTTTGTCTGTCGTAAGAAAAACGCTCTTCGCCGTATCTGCCGCCCTTGTTTTTGACAACGCCGAGTTTTTCCGAAAGCTCTTCGAGGAATATCGAAGGTTCGGTCGCTCTTCTCGAACCGTATAAAAATCTGCTCTGCGCGCGGGTTAAAAAGAGCCTTTCCCTTGCTCTCGTAATCGCGACGTACATAAGCCTGCGTTCCTCTTCTTCGGTATCTTCTTCCAACGCCCTCTGCATCGGGAATATTTCGGCGTCGAGTCCGCAGACGAACACGCATCTGTATTCGAGACCTTTAACGGAGTGAATGGTCGCAAGCGTGACGAATTCGCCTTCGTTAATTTCGTCCGTATCGGAACTTAACGTTATCGAATTGAGGTATTCCGACAACGGAGACTCGGGATTAAGCCTTGCGAATTCCTCCACGGAGTTCAAAAATTCGTTTATGTTTTTCTTTTTGTCGTCGTTTTCGGAAGTATCCTCTTCGAAACAGCTCATAAAATCGGTTTTTTGAATGACTTCTTTTACGAGATCGAACAAAGGAAGAGTTTCTTTTGCAATAATAAGTTTTGAAATTATATCTCTGAACGATCTTATTTTCGCTTTCGCACCCGAATTAAGTTCGAGATTGTCGCAATCGAAAACCCCGTCGAAAATCGACAAACCGTTAAGCTCGGAATATCTTACGAGTTGTTCGATGGATTTATCGCCTATTCCGCGTTTGGGAACGTTAATAACCCTTAAAACAGCCTCATTATCCAAAGGGTTACACAAAATTCTGAGATATGCGGTAATATCTTTGATTTCTTTTCTTTCGAAGAAGCGGAAACCGCCGTAAACCTTGCACGGAATTCCGTACTTCATAAATTCCTGCTCGTAAGAACGGGAAAGAGCGTTTATACGCATTAAAACGGCGAAATCGGAATATTTATACCCTCTTTGCTGAACGAAAGTCTTGATCTGCAAAGCCGTGTACTGAGCTTCGCCCGACTCCTCGTCCGCAACAAACAACTCGGGTTTTATCCCGTCGTCGTTTTCCGTCCATAAAACTTTGTCTTTTCGCTTGGAATTGTTGGCAATAATGGTATTCGCGAAATCGAGAATACGTTTTGTCGAACGGTAATTTCTTTCGAGTTTATAAGTTTTTGCGCCCTTGAAATCCTTTTCGAAATCGAGAATATTGTTTATGTCCGCGCCGCGCCAGCCGTAAATACTCTGATCGTCGTCGCCTACGACAAAAAGATTGCCGTGCGCGTAAGAAAGAAGTTTTACTATGTTATACTGAACGAAATTCGTGTCCTGAAACTCGTCGACGTGTATGTAACGGAAACGCTTGGAAAGCGCGATAAGAACTTCTCTGTGTTCCGCAAGCAAATGATACGTTTTTATAAGCAGATCGTCGAAATCCATGGCGTTCGAACGGAAAAGTTCGGCGTTGTATTCGTCGATGATTTTAACGTAAGACGAAACGTCTCTCATTCTCGGATTTTCGCGTTCGAATTCTTCGGTGGACATGTCCTTGTTTTTCAAAGCCGAAATAAGGTTCTTGGAGTTTTTCATAAACTTGTCCGGTTCTAACGCGAGACCTAAGATAACGCGCTTTAAAACCTTTTCTTTGTCCGTTTCGGAATAAATCGAAAAATCCGTTTTATAATCAAGCTTTTCGGCATATTTTCTGAGAATTTTAACGCACATCGAATGGATCGTGCAAACCCACATCTGCGATATGTCGCCGATTATTTTTTCAAGCCTTTGTTTCATCTCGTCGGCGGCTTTGTTTGTGAAAGTAATCGCGAGAATATTATACGGATCGACCCCGAGATCTTCCGCAAGGTGCGCGATTCTGCTCGTTAAAACTCTTGTTTTTCCGCTCCCCGCGCCCGCGATCACAAGTACCGCGCCTTCGGTGTCCATAACGGGTTTTATTTGTTCTTCGTTAAGTTTGTTAAGTAAATCAAGCATAATATCCTCTCCGATCGGCTTGCCGGGTGAGTTAATAATCTCGTTCGGCTATCCGCAGATGATTATAATTTTACCACGAAAGGACATTTTTATCAAGTTATTTATATAAGTAAAGTAAAATATACAGATAAAAAAAGAAAAAGCTTCCGTAATCGAAAGCTTGGAATTTTCGGTAATTTCAAAGAAGAATACCGAACGAATAAAGTATGAAGTATACGATACCGACCGAAACGCTGCCTATTATCCCGAAAACGATAATAGGTCCCGCAACTACGAACATTTTTGCGGCGAGTCCGTAAATATATCCTTCCGTTTTAAACTCCATGGCAGGCGAAACAACTGAATTGGCAAAACCCGTAATCGGAACAATCGAGCCGCCTCCCGCGTATTTGCCGATCCGATCGTAAACGCCGAGCCCCGTTAAAAGCGCGCCGAGAAAAATCAAAACGGTGGACGTTGTACCCGCAAGCTCGTCACCGTATAACCCGAAAGAAAATTCAAGCACGAAGCGAATGAGCTGCCCTATGACGCAAATCGTGCCTCCGACCAAAAATGCGTGAAATAAACTGCGTTTTTCGTTAGTTTTCGGAGAAATCAAAGAGACGTAATTCAGATAGTTTTCGTTATAAAATTCCTTCATTGTTTCTGCTCCTTTCCTTCGGTTTTTTAAAAACGCACTCCTCGCGATCGCGGATGTTTTTCCACGGTTCGCATTTTTTTATGTTTTCACATTTACTCATACGATTTGTATGGACAGTTTAAGAAAAAATATACAAAAAAAAGACGCAATTCAAAATAAGAATCGCGCCTTTCGTCATATTGAATTTTATCCGATCTCAGTTCGGCTGAGATTCGTACATAAAAATATCGAAAGAATTCTTTTTAAGTTTCTTTCCGAAAAGTTCTTTTGCTTTATTTAACGCTTCGGCGATACATTCCGCAAAAACGTTCACTCTGACAACCCTCTCTTTTTTCTCTCTGTCAAGCTTTTGGATACAATAAATTCTGTACTGCATAGTGTGTATCTCCTTTTGCCATCATAATACCACTAAACCTTGGTTCTGTCAATTCAAAAGTGACCTCTTTTTATCTTTTCGGTGAAATTTAAAAGGTTATTACATAGAATTTTGTCGATACTCTTGTTATCGTACCCGATTTTTTCCAGCCCTGATCTCGTCAACCCGTAAAGCAAATCGTAGTTCAATGTGTTTTCCACATAATTTTCACAACCGTAAAAGTCCGTTCCAACGGCAAGATTGTCTGCGCCGAATTTTTGAACAAAGTAATCGATTTGCCTTATAAAATCTGCAATTTTGCAATGTTTTCCGTCTGTCATAAAACATGAATAGCACGTCACCCCGACTAAACCGTTTCTTTTTACTATCTCTTTAAGCTGCCAATCGTGAAGATTTCTTTTATGTTTGAAAACCCCGTTAAAACATGTATGAGAGTCTGCGATTATTTCCGCATTGTCTATAATATCCCTAAATCCACCCTCCGAAATGTGCGCGCAGTCGACGGCTACACCATTTTCGTTCAATTTCTTTATAAGCTCTTTACCCTCTTTTTTCAGTCCGTCGGAAAAATTGCATCCGTAACCCAATCTGTTTTCTCCGTTCCATGTCAATCCGACGTAAATCGGGCTTAACGCAAGAAGTTTATCGACGTCGAGATCTTCATAGCCGACGTCTTCGAAAGCAAGAAGTCTCGCCTTGGCGGCAATTTTCGCGGCTTCTTTAAAATCTCTTTTCCCTCTGAAAACCGCCGTAATTATATTATTCTTTAAATATTTTTCGGTAAGCTCGCCGCCGACAGCCGTTAATATATCGTTATGAAAATCGGAAAACAATAAAAAATCCCCCGAAGCATTATATGCTCCGAAGGAAATTTTCGTGTTTAAATATAATCAATAATGTTCGGGTTCTTCGTATTCGACTCCGTTTGTGTCGACCGTTACCGATTTTATGACCTGATCGCGAAGCGGTTTATCGTTATAATCGACGTTTACTTCCGCGATTTTGTCTATGACGTCCATTCCGTCGATAACCTGACCGAACGCGGCGTACTGCCCGTCGAGGTGAGGAGCGTCGGCATGCATAATAAAGAACTGAGATCCCGCGCTGTTCGGCATCATCGAGCGAGCCATCGAGATAACCCCTCTTTTGTGTTTAAGGTCGTTCTTAAAACCGTTTTTGGAAAATTCTCCTCTGATCGTATAACCCGGTCCGCCCGTGCCGTTTCCTTTGGGGTCTCCGCCCTGAATCATAAAGCCTTCGATAACGCGGTGAAAACACAAACCGTTATAAAAGCCTTTTTTAACGAGAGAAATAAAGTTGTTCACTGTATTCGGAGCGATTTCCGGATAAAGTTCGACGTAAAAAACGTCTCCGTCTTTCATTTCGAAAGTTACGATAGGATTGTTATTCATTATATATAATCTCCTTATTATCTTCTTTTAATCCGTTTGTTCGATGGTAATACCCGCCTCGTCGAACAGTTTAAGCGAAAACTCGTCGGGGTAACCGTATTTATAAACCACCCTTTTTATTCCCGCGTTTATGATCATTTTGCAGCAGATAACGCAGGGCTGATGAGTACAATACAGCGTGCCGCCCTCTACGGAGATGCCGAGCTTCGCCGCCTGAGCGATCGCGTTTTGTTCGGCGTGAACGGCATAGCAAAGTTCGAGTTTCGTTCCGCTCGGAACGTCGAGTTCTCTTCTTAAACATTTGCCTCTGCTTTTGCAGCTTTCGATACCGCTCGGCGCGCCGTTATAGCCCGTCGTCATAATACGCTTGTCTTTAACGATAACAGCGCCGACTTGTCTGTTTTCCTGATAACAACTCGACCAACTCGCGACAAGTTCCGCAAGCTCGATAAATCTTTTGTCCCATTTGTCCATTTTTACGCACCTCGCTTTTTTCGGCGTTTTTATAAATATATTTTAACATATTAAGGCGAATCTTGCAATAAAATTTAGGCGGACACGATAAAAATTTGATTTTAACGAAAAATTTTGAAATATATGCCCGTAAACTATTGACAAATTAAAAAGACAGGCTATAATATTATTAGCACTCTAAGAAAGCGAGTGCTAAAAGATATGAAAAAATATACGGAGGTATAATATGAAAATACAACCACTTGCCGACTATATTTTAGTCGAGACCAAAGAAAAAACGGAAACGACAAAGAGCGGATTTTTTCTCCCCTCTGCGTCCGCAGATAAATATGTGACGGCAAAAGCCGTTGCGGTAGGAAAAGGCGGTTCGGCTTTCGGTCAACCCGTCGCAATGGAAGTTAAAGCAGGCGATACTATCCTCTATCCCGTAAACGCCGCAATTATTGCGAAAGTCGACGGCGAAGAGGTAACTTTAATTCGTCAGTCGGACGTACTGGCGATAATCGGATAAAAAGGAGGCAATAAATCATGGCTAAACAGATTAAATACGGCGAAGAAGCAAGAAAAGCTCTCGAAGCGGGCGTAAATACGCTTGCGGATACTGTTAAAATAACGCTCGGACCCAAAGGAAGAAACGTTGTTCTCGACAAAAAATACGGCGCGCCGCTCATCACGAACGACGGCGTTACGATCGCAAAAGAAATCGAACTTAAAGATCCTTTCGAAAATATGGGCGCGCAGCTCGTTAAGGAAGTTTCGACGAAGACAAACGACGTTGCGGGCGACGGTACTACCACCGCAGTCGTTCTCGCGCAGGCAATGATCAACGAAGGACTTAAAAACCTTGCCGCGGGCGCAAATCCCATTGTTTTGAAAAAGGGTATTTCCAAAGCCGTCGAAGTTGCCGTAGAACAGCTTAAAAATATAAGCAAACCCGTAGAATCCAAGAATTCTATCGCTCAGGTCGCTTCTATCTCCGCGGGAGACGAGACCGTCGGCGAACTTATTTCCGAGGCGATGGAAAAGGTCGGAAAAGACGGCGTTATAACCATACAGGAAAGTAAGACTATGAAAACCGAACTCACCACCGTCGACGGTATGAGCTTCGACAGAGGTTACGCTTCCGCTTATATGGTTACGGATACCGATAAAATGGTCGCCGTTTACGATAACCCGCTTATCCTTATAACCGATAAAAAGATCTCCTCTATCCAGGAAATTCTCCCCGTTATCGAGCCTATCGCTCAGCAGGGTCAGAAACTTATGATTATCGCCGAGGACGTCGAAGGCGACGCTCTGGCGGCTCTTGTCGTAAACAAACTCAAAGGCGTGTTCAACTGCGTTGCGGTTAAAGCTCCCGGCTTCGGTGACAGAAGAAAGGCTATGCTCGAAGATATCGCTATTTTGACGGGCGGCAAAGTAATTTCTTCCGAACTCGGTCTCGAATTCAAGGACGTAACTCCCGATATGCTCGGCAGAGCCGGACAGATCAAGGTTGACAAAGACAATACCGTTATTATCGACGGAGCGGGCGACAGAGACGAAATCAAAGCGAGAATTCAGTCCATCAAGGCACAGATCGCCGAAACCACTTCCGATTACGACAGAGAAAAACTTCAAGAAAGACTTGCTAAACTTGCAGGCGGCGTAGCCGTTATCAACGTTGGCGCGGCGACGGAAGTCGAAATGAAAGAAAAGAAACTCCGTATCGAGGACGCTTTGGCGGCGACGAGAGCCGCAGTCGAAGAAGGTATCGTTCCGGGCGGCGGCACTGCTCTTCTCTCCGCTATTCCCGCTGTTAAAGCGCTTGTAAAGAAACTTAGCGGCGACGAAAAGACGGGTGCGGAAATCATATTGAGAGCTATCGAAGCTCCTATCAGACAGATTGCCAAAAACGCGGGTCTCGACGGATCTGTTATCCTTAATAACATTCTTCGTTCCAAGAACCCGAATTACGGTTTCGACGCATATAAGAACGCTTACGTCGATATGGTTGAACAAGGCATTATCGATCCGACCAAGGTTACGAGATCGGCTCTTTTGAACGCCGCGTCTATCGCTTCCACTCTTCTTACCACGGAAAGCATCGTAACAGATATTCCCGAACCCGTTCCTCCGATGCCTCAGGGCGGCGCAGGCGGTATGGGCGGAATGTACTAAGCCGATAAAAACCGAGTAAAAAAAGCTCAACCCAAATAAAAGAGATACAAAAAAATGAGTTCTTCTTCGGAAGAACTCATTTTTTTGTGTTTATCAGATTTTGTAAATGTAGTTTTCTTTTCTCGGCTTCGGAGCGGGCGCGTCGCCGTCGAAATACCCGAGCGCAACGTGTCCCACGCCCACATAATCGCCGGTAATTCCGAGCGATTTCAAAAGGTTTTTACCGAAATCGGAGTCTATCTCTTCTTTTGCCCTGTGAACCCAGCAGGATCCTACGCCGAGAGCCCAAGCCGCGTCGAGCATATTCGCTATAACGCTTGCGCCGTCATAAACGGATAAATCGTACTTTTCGACCGCAACAAGAATAACGACGGGCGCGCCGTAGAATGGGTCTATCCCTTCTCTGCCCATAATTTTCGCATTCAAAGCGGCAAGTTCGTCTCTTACTTTTTTGTCCTTTATCGCGATGATAACGGGCTTCTGCATTCCCTTTGCCGTCGGCGCGTAAGTTCCGACTTTTAAAATCGTGTCCAGAACGTCTTCCGGAATAGGTTTGCCGTTAAAATTTCTCACGCTTCTTCTTGTAAGCAGTGTTTCGATTGCGTCTTTCATATAAAAACCTCCAAAGAATTTTATTCGAGTTCGAACGCTCCCGTATAAAGCTGATAATAAGTTCCTTTCTGTTCGATAAGGGTGTTATGATCTCCCCTTTCGATAATTCTTCCGTGATCGAGAACCATAATCACGTCGGAATTCATAACCGTGGAAAGCCTGTGGGCGATAACGAAAACCGTTCTGCCCTCCATAAGTTTATCCATACCTCTCTGAACTATGGCTTCCGTTCTCGTATCGATCGAAGAAGTCGCTTCGTCGAGGATCATTACCGGCGGATCGGCAACCGCCGCTCTTGCAATGGATATGAGCTGTCTCTGTCCTTGCGAAAGGTTTGTTCCGTTGCCGCTTAATTCGGTGTCGTAACCTTTTGGGAGACGAGTTATAAAGTCGTCCGCGCCCGCAAGTTTTGCCGCCGCGATACATTCTTCGTCCGTCGCGTCGAGTTTGCCGTATCTGATATTGTCCATTACCGTACCCGTAAAGAGGTTGGTATCCTGCAATACGATACCGAGTGAACGACGGAGATCCGCTTTCTTTATTTTATTGATGTTTATTCCGTCGTAACGGATTTTACCGTCCGCAATATCGTAAAATCTGTTTATAAGATTCGTAATCGTCGTTTTGCCCGCGCCCGTCGCTCCGACGAACGCTATTTTCTGTCCCGGTTTTGCGTAAAGCGTTATGCCGTGAAGAACGATTTTTTCGGGATCGTAACCGAAATCGACGTCGTCCATAACGATCGCGCCTTCCAGAAGCGTGTAAGTAACGCTCGAATCCGCACTGTGCGGATGTTTCCACGCCCAGATACCCGTTCTGCGCTCCGCTTCGCGAAGTTGTCCGTTTTCGTCGTATTCGGCGTTTACAAGCGTAACGTAACCGTTATCTTCTTCGGGGTTCTGATCGATAAGTTCGAAAACTCTCGATGCGCCCGCCATTGCCATTATTACCGAGTTGATCTGATTGGATATCTGCCCCATCTGGTTTGCGAACTGACGAGCCATTCCGAGGAATGCGACGACAACGGGAATTGTTAAAACGGATGAAAAACTGCCCGTTTTTATAAGCGACTCGAAACCGATATTAACGCCGCTGCCTTTTGACAAAATGTAAATTCCGCAACCGATAAACGCGATTACTACATACATAATGTTACCGATATTATGGATTATCGGCATAAGCATATTGGAAAATCCGTTAGCTTTGTCGGAAACCTCGAATAATTCGCTATTCAGATTATCGAAACCTTCGAGAGTTTTATTTTCATGACAGAAAACTTTGACGACTTTCTGTCCGTTCATCATCTCTTCGATGTAACCTTCGACTTTACCTACCGAACGCTGTTGAGCCATAAAGTATTTCGCGCTCTTTCCGCCGATTTTCTTTGTTACGAAAAGTATCGCGATAACCCCGACGACCACTATCGCCCAAAGCATTATACTGTAATAAAGCATAATAAACGTAAGCGTTATGAGCGTTATCATCGTCATACAAAGCTGAGGGAGAGACTGGGAAACAAGCTGCCTTATCGCGTCGATATCGTTGGTATAAATACTCATTATATCGCCGTGCGCGTTTCTGTCGAAGTATTTGATCGGCAATTTTTCCATTTTGTCGAACACTTCGTTTCTCATATCTCTGAGAAACTTCTGCGTTAAAACCGCCCCGAACTGTCCGAGAAGAATATTCGCGATCCAACCGACAGAATATATTCCGAGCATTGTGGCAAGTATTATCAGAACGTTATGCCATGCCTCCTCGACAGTTAACGTGTTTTTTAACACGAAATCGAATTGGCTGTAAAGATTTTGAAGGAATACCCCCGCAATGGAGCTTGAAATCGCGCTTACGACAAGACAAGCGAAAACGGCAAACAACAAGCCTTTATAGTTTCTGAAAAGTAAACCGATAACTCTTTTAAGCGATTTGAAATCGGCTTTTCCGCCCATACGTTTTCCTTTTACGGGCGGATTTTTACCGTTAATCGCAGCGGTTTTAGCCATTAACGCTCACCTCCTTCGTTGTCGCTTGTTCTGTTCTGAGAATAATAAACTTCTTTATATATCTCGTTGGAATTAAGCAATTCTTCGTGCGTTCCCATAGCGTTTATTTTGCCGTTTTCCATAATTATAATATTGTCGGCGTCCATAACCGAAGCGACTCTTTGCGCAATTATTATTTTTGTAGTATCGGGAATGAACTTTTTGAACGCGTCGCGTAAAAAAGCGTCGGTTTTCATATCGACCGCGCTCGTGGAGTCGTCGAGAATAAGAATTTTCGGGTTTGCAAGAAGCGCTCTCGCTATGCAAAGACGTTGTTTTTGTCCGCCCGAAACGTTCGCGCCGCCCTGATCGATCATAGTATCGTAACCGTTCGGGAATTGCGAAATAAACTCGTCCGCCTGCGCAAGTTTGCAAGCCGTAACGATTTCTTCGTCCGTAGCGTCCTCTTTGCCCCAACGAAGATTTTCTTTTATCGTTCCGCTGAAAAGCATATTCTTTTGAAGAACCACGGCAACGTTCTTTCTCAGAACTTCCATATCGTAATCTCTTACGTCCACGTCGCCTACTTTAACGCAACCTTCCGTAACGTCGTAAAGACGGGAAATAAGGTTAATGAGCGTCGTTTTGGAAGAACCCGTTCCGCCGAGAATACCGATAGTCTGCCCCGATTTTATTTTAAGATTTATGTTTGCAAGAGCGAATTTCTCGGCTTCCTTGGAATATTTGAAGCTTACGTCGTCAAATTCGACGTCCCCGTTTTTAACCTGCATAACAGGATTTTCGGGATTTGTAAGATCGCTTTTTTCGTCGAGAACTTCTACTATTCTTCGAGCCGACTCGACTGACATTATGATCATAACGAAAATCATCGAAATCATCATAAGCGACATAAGTATCTGCAAAGAATAAGTCGTTAAGCTTTGAAGACCGAACGCGTCGAGCGTAGTTCCCGGAATTTTAAGAATAAAATACGATCCGAAATAACCAAGAGCGATAAGCGCGCCTTGAAGACAGATCTGCATAATCGGCGAGTTGAACGCGAGAATTCTTTCTACTTTTGTGAATTCTCTGCACAATTCGTTGGAAACTCCCGCAAACTTCTTCGATTCGTAATCTTCTCTGACGTACGCTTTTACTACTCTCATTCCGTTGATGTTTTCCTGAACGGATTCGTTCAACGCGTCGTATCTTTTGAAGAGTTTTTTGAAAATCGGCACAGCCAATTTAATAATTACGAAAAGACCTATCGCAAGAAACGGAATCGTTACGAAGAATATTACGGGAAGCTGCGTGTTTATGCTGAAACTCATAATTACCGAGAAAATGAGCATAAGCGGACTTCTTATCGCCGTTCTTATCAGCATCATAAACGACATCTGCACGTTCGTGATATCCGTCGTTAAACGGGTAACAAGCGAAGCGGGGCTGAATTTATCGATATTCGAAAACGAGAATTTCTGAACGTTTTCGAACATATCGTGACGAAGATTTTTCGCAAATCCCGCCGAAGCTTTCGCGCAGAACTTACCGCCGAGCATACCCGCGATAAGAGAAACGGCTGCCGCGCCTATCATAAGGCATCCGTATAAAATCATTCCGTTCGTATCGGGCTCTCCCCCGCCCGTAGGCTGAACGCATTTACCGAAACGGAAAATAAGAAGAGGTATCAAAACCTCCATTGCCGCTTCGATTACCATCATAATCATCGTTAAAACGGTGATCGGCTTGTATTCTCGCAAGCACTTTGCCAACTTCTTTAACATACTACCTCTATATATAATCAAGTATTACGATTTTAGTGCTTATTCCTCAAATTGTCAATTAAAACAAGTGTTATAAAAAAAGAAAAATCAGTGAAAAAATCACTGATTAAGGTTTTTGAAATATACGTTTTTCATAAATAACGCGTCTTCGGCTTGCGTTCCCGCGGACTCGCATATAACGACGGGTTCGAGGTCTAATTCTTTCAACGCTTCGGCAAGCGGCTCGAACGACGGACCGTATTCCGTGTCCGCAAACGTAAGGTGACGGATTTCGCCTTTCGCGGAATACTGAATTTTTGAAAAATGAACGTGAAAATGCTTCATTTTCTCTGTTCCGAGTTCACCGATAAGATATTCGAGTCTCGTTTTATAGTCGGAAACGGTTTTCAGACTTCCCTGTTCTCTCGCGTTGACGTGACCGAAATCGATTGTCGGAATAAAACATTTATCGACTTTGCAGAACTCGGCGATTTCCTCGATCGTTCCTATCTGCGCGATCTTTCCCATGGTCTCGGGGCAAAAAAGCATGTCTTCCAAACCGTTTTCGTAAATTAAATCGCGAAGAATTTTAATCCTGTCGAGCGTTTTCGAAACGGCTTCTTCTCTCGTCGCTTTCCCCTGCGCCGCGGGATGAAAAACAATCCGTTTCCCTTGCATAAGCTTCATCATTTTTGCGCTTGAAAGAATATAATTATAGGAATTGACGGCTTTTTCTTCTTCGGGAGTGGCAAGGTTTATAAAATAAGGAGCGTGAACGCTCAGTTCCAAGCCACAATCTTTAAAGGCGTTTCCTATGCTCACGGCTTTTTCTTCCCCGAGGTTTACTCCTCTGCCGAAGGAATACTCATAGCAGTCAAGCCCCATATTTTTACACCATAAAGCGGCTTCTTCGGTTGATTTATGTTTCTGCGCAAGAAAGCTTTCGCTGTTTCCGCTCGGTCCGAATTTAATCATACGTTTTTATCCTTTTCAAGTTGTTCTTTTAATTTTTCTATATCGTAAAACTTTTCAATATTCCTTATATAATCGTCAAAAAACACGGTTATTACTTTTCCGTAAAGGTCGGCGGAAAAGTTTTTTATAAACGTTTCGGTCAACACAAAATCGAGATCGAAAGTCGGTCTTGCGCCGTAATTCGTTATTGCTTCGTATCTCGCTCCGCCGATCAGAACATGCGTTTTATATACGCCGCATTTTATGCGGAATTTGTGTTTGGGAACGTTTATATTAGCCGTCGGAAAGCCTATTTCTCTGCCGACATGTCTGCCTTTTACGACTTTCCCCGTTATACAGTACGGTTCTCCCAAAAGTTCGTTCGCTTCGCGGATTTTTCCGTTTTCGAGCAATGCTTTTATCCTTGTCGTCGAGATTTTCTCTCCGTCCGCTTCCGTTTTTGGTATAACGAAAACCGAAATACCCTTTTCTTTGCAAAGATTTTGGAGAATGTCGGCGTTACCTTCCGCATTTTTGCCGAATTTATAGTCAAATCCGCAAATAATCGCCTCAATATTCAAAGTTTCGGTAAGCGCGTTAAAAAAAGCTTTATACGATGTATTTTTAAACTCTTCGTTAAACGTTGCCGCAACAATCAAGTCAACTCCGAACCTCTCCGCTTTTTCAAGTCTTTCACCGTAACAAAGCAGTGTTCCGTTTTTGGAAAAGTCGTCATTTTTAAAGGTAAATAAAGCGATTTTAGAATGTTTTACGTCTCGCAGTTCCTTCGCTTTTTTTATAAGTTCGAGATGACCTTTATGCAAACAGTCAAAAAAACCGAGCAATAAAATAACTTTTTCGCTATGTTTTTCGCCGTAATTTATCGTTTCCATTTTATGACCTGATATATGCTTTAACCTTTATTTTTCCGTGATTCACTTCTCCGATACCGTAAAACCCGTCGGGAGCGAAAACTTTATACACTCCGTCTTCAAAAGGAAATTCGTCGTATAAACCGTTATAAAGCCTTGTCGCTTCCCTTTCGGTAAGTCTTATTTCGGGATAACTCACAACATTTTCGGGAGCGATAAGCAATTTCTCTTTATTCTCTTCCGAAATAAAATCCTCCACTTTTACACTGTTTTCTATCTCGAAAACGCCCGATTTGGTTCTTATAAGATCGGTCATCGTTCCGACCGTTCCGCAAAGCGCGGCAAGGTCTCTCACAATCGAACGGATATACGTTCCGCCTTTGCAGGAAATTTCGAATTTAAACTCGCTGTCGGATATTTTTTCGAGCAATTTTATCGAATTTATCCTTACCTTTTTAGGCGGAAGTTCGAAATCGTGTCCTTTTCTCGCGAGCTGATAACTTCTCTTCCCGTTTACGCATTTTGCTGAAAAAACGGGCGGAACCTGCATAATGTCGCCGACAAGTTCCCGCGATTTTACCATCAATTCGCTTTCCGTGGGAATTTTATCGTTTTTTCTGACAATTTCGCCCTCTAAATCGAGCGTATTCGTCTCATATCCGAAAGCAAACGTGGCAATATAAACTTTGTCCTTATCGAGAAGATAATCGAACATTCTCGTCGATTTTCCGAGCGCGACGGGTAAAACGCCGCTCGCCAAAGGATCAAGCGTTCCCATATGTCCGACGGAAACTCCTCTGACCGATTTTTTCAAAGTATTCAGTATCTTTGCGGAACTTACGCCTTTGGGTTTGTATAAATTAAGAAATCCGTTCATTTTTACCGGGGTTAAAGCGCGTCCGAAACGGCTTTAATTATTTTATCTTTCACGTCTTCGTAAAAACCGCAGATCATACACCCGCTGGCAAGAATATGCCCGCCCCCGCCGAAAACGGAAGCGACTTCGTTTACGTTGACTTTTCCTTTGCTTCTGAAACTGATTTTATATGCGTTTTCCTTCGACTGCATAATCGAAACCGCAACTTCCACACCCTCAATCGAAAGCGGAAAATCGATAAACCCCTCGGTTACGTCCTGAGTTGCGCCCGTAGCGTCGAAATCATCCTTTAAAATCGAAATAACGGCGAGTTTATCGTCGAGAAAAAATCTTATTTTGGAAATCACTCTTCCGAAAAGCAAAGCTCTGGTTTTCGTCTGATTTTTAAACATCTGATATGTAATATCATGCAATCTCGCGCCGTAAGCGACGAGTTTTGACGAAACGGCAAGCGTATTTTCGGTAACGTTGTTATGCGCAAAGTTTCCCGTGTCCGTAATTATTCCGAGCACGAGATAATCGGCTATTTCGGGGGTGATTTTTGCCCCGAGATAACCTATAAATTCATAAATTATCTCACAGCAAGCCGCTCTGTCTTCGACGTAATTGTATTTCGCGTAACGGGAATTCGAAACGTGGTGATCGATATTGAACAGATTTGCGTTCTTCGTGTAAAGCTGATAACTGTCGCCGAACATGCTTTCCACGGAAACGTCGACGGAAAGATGCGCCGAATATTTTTTCGCTATTTCAGAAGGCTTTTTAATAGTTCCGAAAGCAGGAAAAATACCGTATTTATCGGGAATATCGGAAGCGCATACGACTTCCGCTTCCATGCCGAGTTCGCAAAAAGCGGTTTTAACAGCCATAGCCGAACCGAGCGTATCGCCGTCCGGGCGAGCGTGAGAAAAAATAAGCACGCTTTTATGCTTTTTAATTTCCGTTGCTATTTCTTTAAGCGTCATCTTCGTCATCCTCGTTTGTTTCGTTCTCTTCCTCGTCGGGTTTGGTAACGTAAGTGAACGTGCTGAGAATTTTATCTATTTTATTGCCGTAATCCGCGGAATTGTCGAGGACGAAATGAAGCTCGGGAACCGTTCTTATGTGCATTATTTTACTGAGTTCCGTTCTGACGGCTTTTGCCGACCCGCAAATCGCTTCAAAGGTTGTCTGCGCTTTCGCATTATCCGTCGAAAAAACGGAAACGAATACTTTTGCGTGCTTCAAATCGTTTGTAACGTCTACTTCCGATATACTGAACATTTCGGAAATAAGCGGATTTTTTATTTTATTTTTTAAAATCGAATATATTTCTTTCTGAAATTCGCTATTCAATCTCTGTTCTCTTTTTGCTTTCATATTAACCTCCTGTTCAAAAAAAGCCGACAAAATTTTTGTCGGCAATTTTCGGTTAAATTATACAACGGGTTTTACCTCGATAAGATAGCTCTCGATAAAGTCGCCGATCTGTATATCGTTGAAATTCTCGATGGAAATACCGCATTCGAATCCTTGCGAGACTTCCTTGACGTCGTCTTTAAAACGTTTAAGCTGATTGACGTTGCCTTCGCAAATCATAACGTCGTTTCTGTAAATACGAAGTTTTCCGTTTCTTATGATCTTGCCTTCCGTAACGTAACAGCCGGCAACCATTCCGACGCCCGTAATTCTGAACGTCTGGCGAACTTCGGCTTTTCCCATATAAATTTCCTGAGTTTTCGGAGCGATAAGACCTTTCATAGCGTTCTTTACGTCGTCGATTGCTTCGTAAATAATTCTGTAAAGTCTTACGTCTACCTTGCTTCTCTCAGCCAAAGTTTTGGCGTTCGAATCGGGACGAACGTTAAATCCGATTATGATAGCGTTAGACGAGTCTGCAAGCATAACGTCTGTTTCATTTATCGCGCCTACCGCCGCGTGAATTACGTTTACCTTAACTTCCTCGTTGGTAAGCTCGGAAAGCGACTGTTTGACTGCTTCGACAGAACCCTGAACGTCCGCTTTGATGAGGATATTCAAAGTCTTCAAGTTGCCGTCGCTGATCTTGGAGAACAAATCGTCAAGAGTTACTTTCTGCGACTGCTTAATCATATCCTCTCTTTCTTTGTTTCTTCTTTCCTGAGCGACAAGCTTGGAAAGCTTATCCTGTTCAACGGCGTAAATGGAATCGCCCGCGTTCGGAACTTCTTCGAGACCGAGAATGGAAACCGCCATAGAAGGTCCTGCTTCCTTAACGTTTCTACCCTTGTCGTCGATCATCGCTCTTACTCTGCCCGTAATGGTTCCCGCAACGAGATTGTCGCCCGTGTGCAACGTACCGTTCTGAATAAGTACGGTAGCGACAGGTCCTTTACCTTTATCGAGTTTTGCTTCGATAATCGCGCCTTTCGCCATTCTGTCGGGATTGGCTTTGAGTTCTTTAACGTCGGCGGTAAGAAGAATCGTTTCGAGAAGGTTATCTATACCCTCGCCCGTCTTTGCCGATACGGGAACAAGAGCTACGTCGCCGCCCCACTCTTCGATGAGTACCGACTGATCTGCAAGCTGCTGTTTGACTCTTTCGATATTCGCCTGCGGTTTATCTATTTTGTTTGCCGCGACGATTATGGAAACGCCTGCCGCCTGAGCGTGGTGAATAGCTTCGATGGTCTGCGGCATTATTCCGTCGTCCGCCGCGATAACGAGTACGGCAATATCCGTAATCTGCGCGCCTCTCGCTCTCATAGCCGTGAACGCGGCGTGTCCGGGAGTATCGAGGAAGGTTATCTTTTCGCCGTTTACGGTAACGGTATACGCGCCGATATGCTGCGTAATTCCGCCCGCTTCGGAAGCCGTTACGTTCGCGCTTCTTATACGATCGAGAAGCGAAGTTTTACCGTGGTCGACGTGACCCATAACGGTAACGACGGGCGGTCTTTTGACAAGCTTAGCCGCGTCGTCTGCGGTGTCGAACGTTTCGGAAAGGACTTCCTCAGCCGTCTTATCCATTTTAAGTTCGAGCGTTATTCCGAGATCCGCCGCAATAAACGCCGCGGTGTCGTAATCGATCGAATCGTTTATGGTCTTCATTATTCCTTCTTTGAAGAGCTTTTTGGTTATTTCGATCGCCGAAATACCGATTTTTTCGGAAAGTTCTTTTATAGGAATAATTTCTTTATTTATAACCGCTTTTTCGATTTTAACGGTCTGTATCTGCTCGTCGGATTTTCTGTCCTTTTTGTTACGGGCTTTTCTGTATCCGCTCTTGTTCTCGTCGAAATCGTCAATGCTTACCTGAGCTTTTGCAAGAGACTTCTTGTTAAGTCCCTTTTTATCGTCGTAACTCTTCTCGGAAGATTTTTTCTTGTTTCCGAACGATTTACCCGTATCTTTCGGCACATAGGAAATTTCGACTGTTTTCTTTGCTCCGCCGAACGTTCCGGGTTTGCCTGCGCCTGTTCTCGGCGCAAAAGGTCTGTCGGAAGGAGTTCTCTGTCCGTTCGACGGTCTTCTGCCGTCCTGAGGAACATATTCGCGTCTTGCGGGGCGCTGATCTTTCTTGGGTTCGTAAACTCTCGGGCGTTCGCTTGCGAGTTTGACCAAAGAGGGATCTTCTCCTCTTGCGATCGCTTCTTTTCTCTTCTGTTCGAGAATTTTCGCTCTTGCTTCGGCAAGCGCTCTCGCCTGAGCCTCTTCCAGGGCTTTTTTTCTTGCCTCTTTCTGGGCTTTTTCGTCGAGAACGGGTTTCTCCGCGGGTTTTTCGGCAGGTTTCTCTTCCGCTTTTACCGCAGGTTTTTCTTCAACCGTTTCTTTGACGTTTTCTTTCTTATTCTCCGAAACTGTTTCCTTTTCTTCCTTTGCGGGTTCTTTGGTTTCGGGTTCCGCTTTCATTTCGGTTTTTTCGACCGTCTCGGCGGTTTTTTCCTCTTCCGCAGCCACGGGTTCGGCTTTCTTGGAAGATTTTTTAGGCTTTTTATCCTTTACGTCTTCTTTGACTTCGGTTACTTCCTCAGTCTCCGTTTTTTCCGTTTCGGCTTTTGTCTGAGTTTTTTTCGTCGACTTTTTCGTTTTCGCTTCCGCAGACGGTTCGGCTTTTACGACCTCCTCGGCAGCTGCGGGAGCCTCGGTTTCGGGTTCGACGGCGTTCTCCCTTTCTTTTTCCGCTCTTAAAAGAGCTTCGCGTTCGGCTTTTATAGCCTTTTCCTTTGCGGAGATCTTCTGGGTTATGGCTTTAACGGCAGTTTGCGCTTCTTTGACCTTTGTTTTAAGGTCGTCTATTTCGCCGTAAATTGCGTTAACCTTTTTTAAGTTTTTCAATAAATCTTCTTTCTTTTCTTCCATATCAATCCTTATGACCTCCGTTTAAAACCTTAAAATCATCACCGAGATTATCCATTATCGCTTTCGCAAGATTTTCGTCCGTAACGGCGGCAACCTTGCAGTTTTCTTTACCGATTATTGCTTCGAGCGTAAATTTCAAAGATTCGATAAGCGGAACATTATGCTTTTGGGCAAGTTTCTCCGCTTCCTTTCTTGCGTTTTTTTCGCCCGTGGAACATAAGATAATAAGAAAAACGTCCTTATTAAGCGTTCCGACGGCATTAATGCCCGTTCTCAGCTTTCTCGCTTTTATCGCGAAGCCGATATACGAATACGGTTTTCCTTTAACTTCCAAGGAGTTCCTCCCCGAGCTTTTCGTAAACTTCCTGCGGAACGGGAGTTTTAAACACCCTGTCTAAAAGTTTTGCTTTGAAAAGCTTCTTCGCGCATTCGGGACTATGGCAAATATATGCCCCTCTTCCGTCGGATTTTCCGTTTTTATCTACCGAAAACCCTCCGTCTTTGGTTTTTACGATCCTTAAAAGCTCTTTTTTTTCAAATTCGCCTCTGCAAGCGATACACGTTCTAATCGGAATATTTTTCCCGGTCATAAACTCTCCAAAATATTACGGTATTACGGTTTTATTCTTCCGTTTTGTCTCCGTTTTCTGCGAAATCTTCTTCCAAAACGTCTTCTGCGGGAGCTTCGGTTTCCTCTTCGAGCTTAGCTTTGCTTTCGCTCTTGACGTCGACCTTCCAACCCGTAAGTCTCGCGGCGAGACGGGCGTTCTGACCGTCTTTGCCGATTGCGAGCGAAAGTTTATCGTCGGGAACGACTACTCTTGCGATTTTTTCGCCTTCGATCGCGCTGACTTTAAGAACTTTCGCAGGCGAAAGAGCCTTTGCTATAAATTCGAGCGGATCCTCGCTCCATGGAATTATATCGATTTTTTCACCGTTGAGTTCTTTTACGACTTCGTTTACTCTCATTCCCTTGTTACCTACGCATGCGCCTACCGCGTCGACGTTGGAGTCGTTGGAATAAATGGCGATTTTGGTTCTCTGACCCGCTTCTCTCGCGATCGCTTTAACGACGACTATTCCCTGAGCGATTTCGGGAACGACGTTTTCGAAAAGTTTTCTTACAAGACCCGGCGAAGTTCTCGAAACGAGAATCTGAGCGTTTTTGCCCATACTTCTGACTTTCTTTACATAAACCATAAGCTTATCGTTTACGTTGTAAGTTTCGCTCGGAACCTGATCCTGCGGAAGCATAAGAGCTTCGATTTCGCCCGCGCCGATTTCGACGTAAATGTTCTTGTCTTCTATTCTTCTGATCGTGCAAGCCTTGATTTCGTTTTCTTTATCCTCGAACTCGGCAAGCGTGTTGTCTCTTTCGGCTTCTCTGAGCTTCTGGAAAACAACCTGTTTTGCGGTCTGAGCGGCAATTCTGCCGAATTCCTTGGGAACAAACTCGGTTTTTACTTCGTCGCCGACTTTGTAGGATTTTTTGATTTCCTTTGCTTCTTCCAAAGAAATTTCTTTTTCGGGGTCGACGACTTCTTCGACGACGGTCTTTACGGCAAAAAATCTTACGGTCTTCTTTTCGGGGTTCATATCGATGACCACGTCGCTCGAAGTGCCGGTGTGTTTTTTATACGCCGAGACAAGTGCGTTTTTGAGCGTTTCAATCAAAAGCTCCTGCTTGATTCCCTTTTCTCTTTCAAGATCTTCGATCGAAAGAAAAAACTCCTTATTATTCATAACTAAACTCCTTAAACGAACATCAGTCGAATTTAATCGCTTCGTTGATTTTTTCTATCTTTGTGAGAGGAAGTTTGTAATCTTTCTCTCCGTCGTTCAAAATTACGTTGTTTCCGTCGTACCCGACGAGTTTGCTTTCGAGATATTTCTTGCCCTGCAAAGGCGTTGCGAGTTTTATCTCCACGTCCTTGCCGATTTTCTTTTCGAAATCTTTGGCTGTTTTGAGCGGACGGTCGATTCCGGGGCTTGAAACGTTGAGCGTATACGCGTCTCCGTAAGACGGATCGAGTTCGTCGAGCGCGCCGTCGATTGCGTTGTGGAATTTCTCGCAAGTATCGAGATCTACGCCGCCGTCTGTATCGATAAAAATCGTAAGCGAAGGATTTTTACTGATTTTCGGGCAGATTTCGACTATTTCGATTTTCATTTCGTCCGCTATCGGGCGAATGGAATTCTCTATTTCTTCAACCGATTTGAACTTCATATACCCTCCATATAAAAATTTGAGAGCGGCAAGAACCGCTCTCAATATCGATAAATCGTATTAAGCGTATTTATTCTATCATATTTTATTCGTTTTTGCAAGCGTTTAAACGCCTTTTTACATAAATTTAGGCAATTCCTTTTTTATTCCGACAAGTTCGAGGAATAATTTAGCCGTCGCGTGGGCGTCGGACAACGCTCTGTGATGCAAAAACTGAATGGAAAAATGATCGCAGACAGTGTTGAGTTTGTAATTTTTCAGTCTCGGTACGACTTCCTTTGCGAAAGGTATGGTATCTATGCCGTCGTTTTTGAAAATATAACCCGATTCTTTGGCATAAAACTTTATAAATTTATAGTCGAAATCGAGGTTATGCCCTATTATCACGCTTCCGTCGGCATACTTGAAAAAATCGGGAATGACTTTATCGATCGTCGGCATATCTTTAACCATTTCGTCGTCGATACCCGTAAGAGCCGTTATTTCTTCCGAAATTTTCTTTTCGGGATTGATTAAAGTCTGAAATTTATCGACGATTTTTCCGTCAATAATCTTCACCGCGCCGATTTCGGTTATTTTATCCCCGCCGAGATACGATAGCCCCGTGGTTTCGATATCCACGACGACGAAAGTTCTGCCGACGAGACACTCGGGAACGCTTTTAACCGCGTCGAAAAATCCCGCCTGCGCCATATCTTCGAGCGGTTCCGGGGTAACGATCGAATAAAACTCGGGAACGGATTTGCTCGCTCGTTCCTCGGGTTTGAAGTTTTCGGGGAACTCGCAGAACGAAACGTCGATGATTTTAAAACTCGGAAGCCCGTTGAACGTGCTTAAATCTCCTCTGCAAATAACTTTCGTTCCTATCTGCAATTTTTCGATTTTCTTTTCCTTTTCTTTGGTCATGAAAATCTTGCCCTGAATTTTACCGGTCGTATCGTCGAGTTCGATAAGATAAAAGGTTTTGCCCGTTTTCGTTTCGCGTTGATTCATCGAAACGATCGTTCCCGCAAAGCAGCATATTCCCTGCGCGTATTGCGCGTCGGCGGCGTAAATCGCAGTGCCGTCTATCTCCTCGCCCCATATTTTCACCGGGTCTGAAACTTTAAGCGTTCTGCAATTTATCGTCTCGAAATCCGTTACGTTTACCTTTTGTTTAAGTATCTCTTCGTTGGCTTCCGTCTTTCCGGAATTGGCAATTTCGCCGTGGAATAAGCAACAGAAATTCCCGTAAAGATGCGCCGAAATTTTATCCGTGAGACTGTTCGATTTAAAATATCCGAAAGCGTCCTCGTCGACGGTAATCGAATATTCGCATTTGCCGTTTTTCGGAGGATTTACCGAAATGTTTTTAAGCTCTACGCAATTTGCCACGGACATAAAATCCGACTTTAAATATCTCAAAATTTCGTTCGCGACAAGCTCGGGGTCGGCGACTATTTTCGAAACGGTTACTCTGCATTCTTTAAACGTTTCGGGAAGATAATCCCTTAAAACGTTTTCGATTTTCATGCAAACGTATTCGCTTGCCGATTTATCGCATATAAATACGAAATCCGCGCTTCCGCTTTTATGTAAGGTGATCGTTTTAAGCCTTATTCTTGCGAGATTTTCGTCTATCTCTTTGATTTTCGGCAAAACGTCTTTCTGAAATTCAAACAAGTTTTTTTAGTTCCTTTAAAAATTCTTTTTCGGCGTCTTCGAACAGCACCTTTTTATAAACTTCTCCGTTTTTGAAAAACGCGCAGTAACCGCTTCCCCCGGCAATACCGAGATCGCAGTCGGCGGCTTCGCCCGGACCGTTCACAACGCAACCCATAACCGCGATTTTAAGCTTCTTTTTTATCCCCGCCGTAAGTTCTTCGACCTTTTTCGCAAGCGAAATACTGTCGTATTCCGTTCGCCCGCATGTCGGACAGGAAACGACTTCGACATAGTTTTCGTCGAGTCCGACGCATCTTAAAATACGTTTCGCGGCGATAATTTCCTCTCTCGGCGGCGCAGTCAGCGAAACCCTTATAGTATCGCCTATACCTTTCAGAAGAAGGCTTCCTATGCCGATACTGCTTTTCACTATACCCATATTGCAGGTACCCGCCTCGGTAACGCCGACGTGAAGGGGGTAATTCGTCTTCCCGTGTAAATATTCGTAAGTTTTGACCGTAAGCGGAACACTGCTCGCTTTTGCGGAAATAACTATGTTTTTAACGCCGAATTTTTCCAAAATCGCAACGTTTTTAAGCGCGCTTTCGGCAAGCGAAATTTCGTTTTTTCCGTATTTTTTAAGAAGTTCCTTTTCCACGCTTCCCGAGTTCGAGCCGACCCTCACGGCAACGCCCGAGGATCTTAGCGCCGCGGCGACTTCTTCCACGTTTTTTTCCGAACCGATATTTCCGGGATTTATTCGTATTTTGTCAACGCCGGCGTCGATTGCGGCAAGCGCGTATCTGTAATTAAAATGGATATCGGCGACAAGCGGAATAGCAATATTCTTTTTGATCTCCGGCAACGCTTTAACGTCGTCGTCATCCTTTACGGATACCCTGATTATGTCGCACCCCAAATCGGACAAATCTTTAATTTGTTCGACAACTTCTGCGATTTTGGAAGTTTTTATGTTTGCCATAGATTGAATGGCAACAGGTTTTTCACCGCCGATTTCGACGTCGCCGATTTTAACGATTTCAGACATTTTTCCCTCTTGCATTCATTTCGTAAATAATTCTCAACCCGTTTAAAGTCAAGGTCTGATCGAATTTATCTATGCTTTTTGCTTCTTTATGAATAACCTTTCCCATTCCGCCCGTCGCGATAACTTTAACGTCCGAGCGATTAAGTTCCTCTTTGATTTTCGCAACGATATTGTCGACAAGTCCCGCAAAACCGTAAACAATTCCCGCCTGCATGCAATTAACCGTGTTTTTCGCTATTATCGACGGCGGAGTTTCGAGTTCGATAGTAGGAAGATTAGCCGTGTTGTTCACGAGCGAATCGAGCGAACCTTTTATACCCGGCGAAATAACCACGCCGATAAGCTCACCCTTTTCGTTTATAATATCAAAAGTCGTAGCCGTCCCGAAATCTATACAGATTATGGGCGTACCCTTACCGTAGCGATGTATCGCGCTTACAGAATCGACTATGATATCGGCTCCGACTTCTTTCGGATTGTCGGCTTTGACGTTAAGACCCGTTTTTATTCCCGGACCTACGATAAGCGGAGAAATACCGAGATAATCCCTGCACATATGCTCCATTGTGTAATTGAGCGACGGAATGACCGAAGACATAATTACCCCGTGGATTTTTTCGCGCGGAATACCCGCAGATTTGAGTAAGTCTCTTACGATAACGCCGTATTCGTCACTCGTGGCGTTTCTCTGCGAAGTCACTCTGAACGAGGCTTTGATTTCTTCGCCGTCGAAAAGAGCGTATTTTATATTCGAATTTCCTATATCGATACAAAAAATCATTATTTTTTTACTACCTTAATTATTCTGTATATGGTCGGGGCAAGCAAAAGATCGATTGCAAGCTCCACCAAAAAATTTACGCCCGCGCATCCGATAATGAGAAAATACATAACGGAAGTACCGCTCTGGACAAAATTTGCCGTTAAAGTATCGCTCATAAAAAGCGCGCCTACGATAAAAAGCGAAGTATTAACTATCGGAGCGAGCGCAGCCGCCGAAAATACAGCCGCCGTTTTATTTTTCTTCGAAATCAAAGAATAAATAAGCCCCGAAAGATAACCTGCCGCCGTAGCTTTTACAATACAGGTTAAAATCGTTAAAAAGGGATGATCGGAAAAAAGTATAAACGTGAACTGATCAACCCCGGCGATACCCATAATAAGGGTTATCATGCCGAATAAAAAGCCTAAAATCGCGCCGCCGACCGCGCCCGTTAAAATCGAGCCGATAACGATCGGTACGAGAACGAACGAAAACTGCACCGTGCCGATTTTAAAGTAGCTGCCGAAAATTTGCAGAACGATAACAAACGCGGCGAGTATGCCTAAAACAGCAATGTTTTTAGACGTGAAAAATTTGTTTTTTTCTTCCATTTTTGCCTCCGATCGAGTTTCTTTAAAGAATACCCGTTAGAAAAATTTGTGTTTGAGCCTTAACTCATAAATGTCGGATCTTCTTATCAAAGTATCCGCATTTAAAATTATAATATATTTGAAAAATTAAATCAAGTTTTTAAAGGCGATAAGCGTAACACTTTTGTTATAATAAAAATATACTGATAGTGATAGCGGTAACGCTACGAATATCACAGGAGGAAATACATAAAATGTTGAATTGCTTGGGAATCGGCGATAATTGTTGCCTTTGGATGCTTATAATCATCCTCATAATTTGCTTGTGCAAAAACGGATGCTTATGCGGCATTATAGATAAGATCTGCGGTTGCGGATGCTTACTCCCCGTTCTTTTGCTTCTCCTTTGCTGCTGCAAGGGCGGAAAAGGCGGTCCGGACTTCGGATTCGGCGGCGGTTGCTGCAAATAAAGCATAAAAGCTTAATACATATCGAAGGGGCGGCGAAAATATTTTCGCCGCCCCGAATTTTATGTTACGATATTTCTCGTTATTGCAAAGACACAACGGGATTTTCGATCTCTTCGATTTCTTTTATTTTTAAAAGTTCGAGTATGATCTGAGGTTCGTCGTTCTCGTTTTCGGAAAGATAATGAATTCTCGCGCGCAAATGCACCCAGCCTTTGTTTTTGATTTTCAAAGGCGTGTTATACCCGCACAAATGCCCTATAAGCTGAATATCGTTGGCGCAACAGGTCATAGCAAGTCTTCCCGCAACAAACGTATTTTCGGGAAGATTTTTCGAAGTGACCGTCATACAGTTGAATTCGACGATTTTCCCTTCGTATCTCGAACGATTATCGAACGTATCGATATAAAAAATACCGAAATCGTCATCCGAAATAATCATTTCGTCGGATATTTTATAAGGAAGTTCCTCAACAAAGCTCACGGGTTTTCCGTCGCGGTCGAGCGTTATGAAATATGCGTCTTTATTTATAAGTTTCAAACTTCTTTTGTAACCTGCCATTTCGGGAGACTCTTCGCATCTGTTCATTATTACGATGTTCGAAGCTCCGACTATATCCTGAAATTTCTGACGCATATTGTTGAAGTAAATTTTAAATGTGGTAGCGTCGATAATAGCGAAAATCTGCTCCGCAATCACATACGGCGGAAGTTTGATTTCGCTCCAATCCCACATTGCGTTTTCCTCGATAAAAAGCGCATGAGGCTTATTTACTTTTATAAGTTCGTTGATTTTCTCTACGGTGAAATCTTCGGGATCGTCGAATTGATAGAAAACCGCGTTATATTTTGCGAGTTCTGCGGGATCGTACTCGACTTCGCCCTCTTCGGTGGATAAAATCAATACTCTGCCTATATCTCCGAAGTCCTGATTTTTAAGCGAATCGACGATAAACGTCGTTTTTCCGCTTTCCAGAATACCTTTTACGATAACGGCGGGAAACGTTCTTGCCATTGTTATTCTCCGTTAAATTTATTCGCCCTGATATCCGCTCTGAATTATTCGTCCCGAATTATTCGCCGAAAAAGAGTGCGGAAATCTTTTTCTCGTTGATTTTCGAGCCGATAACGCAGACTCTGCCCGTGTAATCGGGTTCGCCTTTTCTTATTTCGTATTCGCCCGCAACAAGGTCGAAATAATACCATTTCGCGTCGTCTTTGGCTTTTACGACGCCTTTCGCTCTCAGAATTATGCCGAGATCGGAATTTTCCTCGCATAACGCGGAAAGGATTTTATCGAGCTCGTCATGCGAGAACGCAACGGGCGTTTCCTCTCCCCAGCTCGTGAACACTTCGTCCGCGTCGTGACCGTGGTGGTGATGGTGGTGATGCTCATGCTCGTCTTCGTCGTCATCATGGTGATGATGGTGGCAACAATGTTCGTGTTCGTCCTCGTCATCATCATCGTCATCGTCATGATGGTGGTGATGCTCGTGTTCGTCCTCGTCATCATCATCGTCATCGTCATGATGGTGGTGATGCTCGTGTTCGTCTTCATCGTCGTCATCATGGTGATGATGGTGGCAACAATGCTCGTGTTCGTCCTCGTCATCATCGTCGTCATCGTCATGATGGTGGTGATGCTCGTGTTCGTCTTCATCGTCGTCATCGTGGTGATGGTGGTGACAACAATGATCATGCTCGTCTTCGTCGTCGTGATCGATAGCGAGAGACTTCAAAAGCTCGTCGACGTTTGCGACGTCACCCTCCAAAACATCAAGCAATTTATCGGGTTCAAGCTCAGTAACGGGTGTCGTTACGACCGTGGCATTAGGATTCAAAGATTTGATAAGCTCGACCGCGGCAAGAGTTTTCTCTTCGCTGAGCTTGTCCGTTTTGGAAACGATAACGGTGTTCGCCTGTTTGATCTGATCGTCGTAAAACTCGCCGAAATTCTTAAAATACATCTTGCATTTTCCGCCGTCGACAACGGTTGCGACTATATTGATTTTAAGAGGTTCTTCGACCTTTTCTATCGCCTTGATTATATCCGAAAGCTTACCGACGCCCGACGGCTCGATAATTATTCTGTCGGGAGCGAATTTTTCTACTATTTCTTTCATGGATTTGGAAAAATCGCCTACAAGCGAACAGCAGATACAACCCGAATTGATCTCTTTGATTTCAACGCCGCTGTCTTTCAGAAACGCGCCGTCTACGCCTATTTCGCCGAACTCGTTTTCGATAAGAACGACTTTTTCGTTTTTAAGCCTGCTTTCGAAAAGCTTTTTTATCAAAGTGGTTTTCCCGGCTCCGAGGAAACCCGAAATAACATCGATTTTAATCATAAACTACACTTCCTTTATATTGTTCGCCGCCCCGTCGCTTTTTAAACGCGACGGGGCGGAATTAAACGAATTTTATCTTTTTAAAAGAACGTCTTTTTCGTACTTCATTATTTCGTCGTACCAGGACGTGTCCGCGGCAACTCCGCATTCTTTGCAGTATTCTGCCCAGATATCGCCGAACGGAAGAGTTTTCATTTCTTCCTGCATTACCATAAGTTTGGTAAAGTCTGCGTTATCCTGCATTTCTTTAAGCTTTTCGTTGGGCGTAACCATTGCCATAAGAAGAGCTTTCTGCCAGCTTCTGATACCGACCGTCCATGCGGAAATACGGTTGATGCTCGCGTCGAAATAGTCAAGAGCCATATATACTCTGTCAAGCGCGTTGCATCTTACGATTTCTTTTGCCATTTCTCTCGTTTCGTCGTCGAAAAGGAGAACGTGATCGGAATCCCATCTTACGCCTCTCGTGATATGAAGCGCGATTTCGGGGAAGAAGCAAAGGAGCGCGGGGATCTTATCCGAAACGAGTTCGGTCGGATGATAATGTCCGTTATCCATAAGCGGAAGAACTCCGTCGTGCATTGCGGCAAAGCTCAGAGTGAATTCCGCGCTACCCGCCGTGTACGACTCTACGCCGATACCGAACACCTTGGATTCTACGCAAGGTTTAACAAGGTTTTTATCGAAGGGTTCGGAAAGAATTTCTTCGATGGACTGTTTATAACGAAGTCTCGGTCCCATACGATCTGCGGGAACATCCTTAAATCCGTCTCCGATCCAGATATTCATTACGCAGGGAATGCCCGTTTCCTTTGCAAAGTATTCCGAAATACGGATACAAGCTTTTCCGTGTTCTACCCAGAATTTTCTTACTTTTTCGTCGGGACTCGTAAGCGTAAGTCCGTTTTTAACCATGGGGTGCGAGAAAAACGTGGGGTTGAAATCGATACCCATTCCTCTTTCTTTCGCAAAATCAACCCATTTTTTGAAATGCTTGGGTTCGATTTTGTCTCTGTCGACAAATTCGCCCTTTTCGAATATAGCGTAGCAAGCGTGAAGATTAAGCTTCTTCGTGCCGGGGCAAAGCGACATAGCCTTGTCCATATCCGCCATAAGCTGTTCGGGGGTTTTTGCTTTTCCGGGATAGTTTCCCGTCGTCTGAATTCCGCCCGTCAAAGGTCCGTCGTGATCGAAGCCCGTAACGTCGTCGCCCTGCCAGCAATGAACCGCAATGGGAACGGTTTTAAGTTTTTTGATTGCGGCGTCGGTATCTACGCCGTATTTTGCATACTCGGCTTTTGCGCTTTCGTATCTTGAAGACATCTTATTTTCTCCTGATATTTTTAAAATTTCGGTTATACCGATTTATCGTGGCGAGGAAGGTCGTTTTCGCTCCTTCTCCCCGCATTCCGACATTATTATAAATGTTTTCCGACTGCTTTGTCAACTAAAAAATATTTTTTTAGAATAAAAAAACGAAGAAAGCTTAAACTTTCTCGTCTTTTTCATAATCATAGATTTATGTTTTTGATATTTTTTCCGACAATCGACGCGCTGTAAGAAGAAAAGTCGAGTTCGGAAATAAGATTGTTCACTTCGTCCTTTTTCAAAGACACGACGGAAGCCAGTTTTTTATCCATATCGAACACCTTATCGGTATTCATAAGATACCTTCCGTAAAGAAGCATTTGCGACGCCGTACTTTCCTGCCCGAAGGCAAACGAACTTATCATCTGCGCTTTTCCCCTTTCGAATTCGGTATCGGTTATCCCGCCGGATTTGAAATCGTCAAGTACTTTTTTTATTTCCGAATAAGCCTTTTCCGCGCTTTTGGGATTAACTCCCGCGTACACCGCGAAAGTTCCCGTAAAACGATAACAGCTCGGATAAGAATAAACCGTATAGCAAAGTCCCATTTCTTCTCTGATTTTCTGGAATAATCTGCTGCTCATACCCGAACCCAGGACGTTGTTTACAACGGACATCGCGTCCGCAGAGGGCGCGTCGTATTCCACGCCTTTAAAAGCGAGCGCAAGGTGTATCTGCTCGATATTTTTTTCTATTTTAATTCTGCCCCGGGTATTTTCGGTCGCTCCCGCCGAAAGTTTATCCGATTTTTTCGAGGAAACGAACGGCACGAACAATTTTTCGGCTAACTCGCAAGCCCTCTCGAAAGTAATCCGCCCCGCAAAAGATAAAACGATATTATCGGCGTTGTAAAAACGTCCGCGATATTTCAAAATGTCCTCTTTCGAAAACAAATCGATATTCTTCGCAGGTCCTAAAATCGTTCTGCCGAGTCCCTGCTTTCCGAAATAAGACTCCGATAAAGCGTCGAGGCAAAGATCTTCGGGTGTGTCGAGACACATATTTATCTCTTCTTTAACGACTCCCTTTTCTTTTTCGAGTTCGTCTTTTAAGTAGACGGAATTAAGAAACATATCGGAAAGAAGTTCGAACGACCTTTCGAGTTCGGAGACCGTGCTTTTGACATAGTAACACGTCGTTTCTTTTGACGTAAAAGCGTTTACCTGCGCGCCTATATCGTCGAAAGCCGAAGAAAGCTCGAACGAAGTCATTTTCTCCGTTCCTTTGAAAGTCGTATGCTCGATAAAATGCGAAATACCGTTATTTTTCTCGTCTTCGAGACAGCTTCCCGCCCCGACGAGTATTCCCGCGCTGACCGACATCATCGCGTCCATGGTATTTACGATTATTTTAAGTCCGTTGTCGTATTTTTTGTAATTAACCATTTTTGTCGTTTTGCCGATTTTATCGGCTTTATGTAAATTTTCGGCGGTAATCAGACGGGGGTCTCGGAAGAAATGCATTCGCTGACCGTTCCCGTTTTTAGTCCCGCTTTATAGTAGTAATCGATAATCTGCGGCAAAGCTTCGAGAGTGTGTTTTTTCGGGTGCATAAGAACGAAATCTCCGCCCGAAATGTTTTTCGTCGCCCTCGAATAAACCGTTTTCGAACTTTTATCCCGCCAGTCAATCGTATCTTTGCTCCACATTATGGTTTTATATCCCATTTTCTGCGCGACTTTTAAAGTCGTTACCGAGAAAGACCCCGAAGGCGGGGCGAAAAGCTTGATTTCTTCGCCCGTATTTGCTTTTATAAGCGCATGCAGAGTTTCCATTTCCGCCCTGTTCTGCTCTTCACTCAGTTTGGCGTGATCTTTATGAAAATATCCGTGACTGCCGAGTTCGTGTCCCTTTTCGAGAATTTTCTTTATGGTGTCGATATTGTCGTCCGCCCATACTCCGCCCACGAAAAAAGTCGCTTTCGCGTTCTTTTCTTCGAGAACGTTTAAAATTCCGTCAACGATTTCCGTTCCTTCGTAAACGTTGAACATAAGCGCTACGGTATTTCCGTTTCTGTCTCCGTTATAAATCGCGGAATAACTTTCGCCGTTCGATATTACCACAACGTCGCCCGGCAAAAAACATACGGCGATCACTCCCGAAACAATCGCAGTGAGAATAACCGCCGTAATTATGTTAAGCTTTCTGTCAGTTAGTTTATTCAATTCGACCACCTCTATACAATGTATTACGAAGAAGTCGAAAATATTTATATTTAACCGATAATTTCAACGTCAAAAGAGTCTTTTACGAGTTCTTTCGCGCTTTCGATATTCTTAACCGCCCCGTCGTAAAGAAGCTGTGCGATAATATTGCCGATAGCCGTAGCTTCGACAGGTCCCGCCATAACTTTAAGACCGGTGCGTTTTGCGGTAAGTTCGTTAAGATATCCGTTCATGGACCCACCGCCGACGATATGAATAGTATCGAATTTATATCCCGTTATATTTTCTACGACCTTTACGGCTTTCGCGTAACATACGGCGAGACTGTCGTAAACGCAAAGCGCGATTTCTCCCGGAGTTTCGGGAACTTTTTGGTTTGTCTCTCTGCAATAATCCTGAATCGCGCCTATCATGCTCGCGGGAGCGAGGAAACGCTGATCGTTCACGTCGACTATACTGTCGAAATCTTTGACCGCTTTCGACATGGTAACATAGTCGCCCCAGCTGTACTTTTTCTCGTGTTCTCTTCTTACGCTCTGAATCATCCAAAGACCCATTATGTTCTTTAAGAAACGGGTCGATCTGTTATATCCGCCCTCATTCGTAAAGTTGGCTTCGAGAGCTTCTTTTGTCGAGATCGCCACGGGACTTTCGATACCGAGCAGCGACCACGTTCCGCTCGAAATGTAAAGCGGATGACCCGTTTCGGGAACTGCCATAACCGCGCTTGCGGTGTCGTGCGTGGCGGTGAGAACTATATTCGTTTCATAGCCGATTTCCTCAGCAATTTCGGGTTTTACCGCCCCGACGAGCGTTGCGGGTTGACTAAGTTCAACGAAAAGTTTTTCGGGAAGTCCGAGATCTTTTACGGTCTCCATATCCCACTCTCTCGTTCTCGCGCTTAAAAGCCCCGTAGTGGAAGCGTTCGTAAACTCGTTTTTCTTAACGCCCGTAAGTAAAAATCCGAAGAAATCGGGCATCATGAGAAATCTTTCGGCTTTGTCGAGTTTTCCGCTCAATTTATCGGTGTAAAGCTGATAAATCGTGTTGTAAATCTGGAACTGAGAACCCGTTCTTTCGTAAAGTTTTTCAAACGGAACGATAGAATGAACTTTCTTTATAGGCTCTTCCGTTCTCGAATCTCTGTACGCGAACACGTCTCCGATAACGTTATCGTCTTTGTCTAAAAGAGCGTAATCGACGCCCCAGGTATCTATACCTACGGAAGACGGAATTTTCCCGATTTTTTTACACTCTTTAAGTCCGTCTACGATATTTTGAAAAAGTTTACGGTAATTCCATACAAGGTGACCGTCTTTTTCTTCCATACCGTTTTCGAAACGATAAATTTCTTCGAGTTTAAGCTTTCCGTTTTCAATATAAGAAAGAATGTGTCTGCCGCTCGAAGCCCCGATATCAATCGCAAGATAATATTTTCCCATAACGCAATGCAGGCTAAAACCTGCTCCTCCGATTTATTTCGAATATATGATATAATAATTCTCGGATTTTTGCAAGGGTTTTCCCTTAATTAAACTTCTATTTTGTCTTTTTTCACCATTTCTTTAATCTTTTCGATCGATTTCTTCTCTATCCTCGACACATACGACCTCGAAATTTTAAGAAGTTTTGCGGTTTCTCTCTGCGTAAGCGGTCTTCCGCCTTTAAGCCCGTATCTTAAACTGAGAATTTTATATTCTCTTTGCGAAAGACATTTTTCCATTACCTCTATAAATTTATCTTTAATAAGTTTGTTTTCAACCTTGGCAAGCACACCGTCTTCTTTCTCTGCAATGAGATCGAGAATAGTGAGTTCGTTCCCGTCCTTATCCACCCCTACGGAATCATAAATCGAAACGTTGTTTTTATACTTTTTATTCGACCTTAAAAGCATCAGAATTTCGTTTTCGATACATCTTGCCGTGTATGTGGCGAGCTGAGTTCCTTTGGACGGATCGAATGTGTTTATGGCTTTTATAAGTCCTATCGAACCTACCGAAATCAAATCGTCGGTATCCTCCGCGCCCTGATATTTTTTTGCTATGTGAGCGACAAGCCTCAGATTGTGTTTTATCAGAATATCTCTGGACTTTTTATCACCTTTTTCACGAAACGCCGCGAGGTATTTTTCTTCTTCCTCCTGCGTTAAAGGTTTAGGGAAACTGTCGCCGCCCACGCCCGAACAGAAAAAAACGAGCTTTGCGACGATAAATTCAATAAAATCAAAAAACATAGACTTACCTCTCAGGATAAATCTATGTCGAAATTAAAAATATTATGAAGTTTTTTGTCGTTTAGTCATTAAAAACTTGTTTGCTAAAAACTTATTTACGCAAAATATCTCCTTCCGAAACTTTCACGTCGGAATATATCCTTAATTTCTGCTGAACGATTTTAGCGTCTTCGATAATTTCTCCGTTTTCATCGGTCATTTTATCGACTGAAATTATTTTGTTGAAATTTTCGCCGGGCGTTAAAATTTCGAGTTTGTCTCCCTTTTTAAAACGATTGCGCATCTCCGCGACGAAATATCCGTTATCGTTCGTCCCTTCGGTGACGACGGCGGCAAACTGTTTTTCTCCCGCAGACTGAGAATCGGAATAATTTACGGTTTCCGCATTTTCGTCAAGCATATAAGCCGTAGTGAAAACCCTGTGGTTTGTTTTGAGAAGTTCGTCGTAAAACGTTTTATTTTCTTTGTATTTATCGCCGATTTTGTAATATTCTTCGATTGCTCTTCTGTATGCGTTTATAACCGTTGCGAGATAGTATTCGCTTTTCATTCTGCCCTCGATTTTCAAAGAGCAAACGCCCGCTTTATCCATCTCGTCGATGTGGTCTATCATATTCAGATCTTTGCTGTTGAGAATATACGAACCTCTTTCGTCTTCTTCAATTCCGAAAAACTCCCCGCCTTTGGATTTTTCTCTTAGTTCGTATTGCCAACGGCAAGCCTGAACGCATTCGCCGCGATTTGCGTCTCTGCCGTTGAAATAGTTCGAAAGAAGGCATCTTCCGCTGTACGAAATGCACATTGCGCCGTGAACGAACGCTTCGAGTTGCGTTTCGGGACAAAATTCGGAAATTTCTTTGATTTCCGCAAGGGAAAGCTCTCTTGCAAGAACTACTCTTTCAAGTCCTTGTTCTCCCCAGAATTTAACGGCGTATTTATTGAGCGTGTTGGCTTGCGTCGATAAATGTATCTTTAAATTCGGCGCGACCGACTTACACAAAGAGATAAGTCCGACATCCGTTATAAGCACCGCGTCCACCCCGATTTCTTCTAAGAAACGGAAATAATCCGCCGCTTTTTCAAAGTCGGAATTTCTCGCAAAAATATTGACGGTAACGTAGATTTTGACGTTTTTTATGTGTGCGAATTTTACCGCTTCGATAAGTTCTTCGTCGGTAAAATTATCCGAAAAAGCTCTGAGCGAAAAACTCTTTCCGCCGAGATAAACGGCGTCCGCGCCGTAATATACGGCTGTTTTCAGTTTTGAAAAATTCCCTGCGGGAGCAAGTAATTCTATTTTCTTCATAGTTTCAGTTTTTCTTGTACGATATGCTTATCCCGTCGCCGGTATCGGAAATGGCGGTTATGAAATCCTCGTCCGATGAAATCATATCGAGAAATTCACGCATATTGTTTCTTATCGTATTGTGTCTGTGAGGAGTTTTCACTTCTCCCGTGATATACCCTCTGAACAAAACGTTATCGGCAAAAAGCACTCCGCCTTTGTTCAGCCTTGCTTTTATCTTCGGCAAAAGGTTTTTATACTTTGATTTATTGCAGTCGAGAAAGACAAAATCAAATCCGCCTTCAAGTTCGTCAACCACTTCTTCCGCGTCGCCGAAAAACGTAAAAACCCTTGAATTTACATTGAATTTTTCAAAGTTTTTCAACGCCTCGTCTTCTGCGGGTCTATATCTTTCGATAGTATATAAAGTCGCTTCGGGGCAGGCTTGCAGCAACGCTATCCCCGAACACCCCGTAGCCGTTCCGAACTCTAAAATCTTCTTCGGATTAACGAGCTTTGCGGTAAGAATAAGAGAATTGAGACTTTCTCTTAAAATAGTCGCAATTCCCCTGCTCTTATAATCGTCTCTTAAATCCGACAATTCTTTTGAAATTGTATTCTCGGCGTTTTTCAAAACGAGAGATTTAACGTATTCGTGCATTATACTTCCGTTAAAACGGGAATAATCATCGGACTTTTCTTTGTCTTTTTAACAACGAAATTGCGAAGATTTTTCCTTATCTGATTTCTTATTTCGCTCATATCGCCAACGGATTTCACGTCGAACGAGTTTACCGTTTTCATAACGATATTTTTCGCCTCCGCAACCTGCGCTTCGGACAAGATCGAACCTTTGTTGATAATTTCGGGTCCCTGAACGATTTCGCCGGTGTCTTCCGACACACAGCAAACGGCGATAATCAAGCCGTCCTCGGCAAGGTGTTTTCTGTCCTTAACGACGTTTTCGCTGTCGTCTATGGAAAGACCGTCGATATATCTCGTACCCGACTGGAATCTGTCGCCGCGTTTCATACTCTTCGGAGTGATTTCGATCGTGTCTCCGATATCCGCAATGAGCATATTTCCTTCTTTCATTCCGATTTCTTTGGCTAAACGACAATGTTTTTTCAGATGTCTGTACTCGCCGTGAACGGGAATAAAGAATTTCGGTTTCAGAAGCGTATGCAATGTTTTGAGTTCTTCCTGGCAGGCGTGACCCGAAACGTGTATTTTTGTTATCGATTTATATACTACTTCCGCGCCTTTTCTGTAAAGATTGTTTATTACCTGATAAATACTTCTCTCGTTTCCGGGGATCGGCGAAGCGGAAATGATTATGGTATCGTTATTTCCGACCTGAACCTGATTGTATTCCCCCGCAGCCATTCTCGTGAGCGCGCTCATAGGTTCGCCCTGACTTCCGGTAGAAACGATAACGAGATCTTTATCGGCGTAATTTTTAATTTTTTCTATATCGACGACAAGATTTTCAGGTATCGAGATTTCGTTTACCCTCGTTGCCGCGTCGACGACGTTAAGCATGCTTCTGCCCGAAAAAGCTATCTTTCTCTTGTGTTTTTCTGCAAGATTTATTATTTGTTGCAATCTGTGAACGTTAGTTGCGAAGGTCGCAACGATAAGTCTTCTTTTAGCGTTGTCGGCGAAAAGTCTGTCCAAAGTCTCTCCGACGACGTGTTCGCTCATCGTATAACCTTCCTGTTCGACGTTTGTCGATTCGCATAAAAGGAGAGTTACGCCTCTTTTTCCTATTTCCGAAATTCTCGGAATATCGATCATCTCGCCGTTTATCGGCGTTAAATCTATCTTGAAGTCGCCCGAATGATACACAAGACCTACGGGCGTGTTTATCGCAAGCGCGCAGCTTCCGGGGATAGAATGGTTGACGTGAACGAATTCGACCGAAAAACAGCCGAGTTTCACCACTCCCGAGGGCTTGACGCAATTAAGCGAATAATTCTGAACTCTTTGTTCGATAAGCTTATGTTCGCAAAGCATAAGCGTTAATTTCGTTCCGTAAACGGGAACGTTGATTTCTTTCAGAACGTACGGCAGACCGCCTATATGGTCTTCGTGTCCGTGCGTAAGTACTATTCCTCTTATTCTGTCCTTATTCTGAACAAGATAAGATATGTCGGGTATCAGAAGATCAATTCCGGGCATATCGGCGTTCGGAAACGTCAACCCCGCGTCGATTATAATGATATCCTTACCGTATTCGAGGGCGGTCATGTTCTTTCCTATTTCGCCTACGCCGCCCAGAAATCTGACTTTTAAAGATTTTTTGTTATTCAATTTTGTTTACTCCGTTTTTATGGAGACACGAAAAGTTGCCCGAACAATCAAATCATTCGGGCATAATAATATCAATTTTCTATTTCTTCGATACTTTTAATAATCTTTTCCTTTATCTCCGTGAATTTTGTTAATTTTGCTTTTTCACCGTCGATTAAAGCTTTTGGAGCTTTCGCGACGAATCCCTGATTGGAGAGTTTGCTCTCCGCTCTTTTAATTTCGTTTTCGGTTTTTTCAAGCTCGGCTTTAAGTCTCGCAAGTTCTTTTTCGTAATCCACAAGTTCGCCGAGCGGAATGTAAATCTCCGCGCCGTCGAGAATTTTGGAAACGACCTTTTCTCCGATAACGTCTTTATTTGCGACGTATTTGATTTCGCCCACGTTCGCGAGTTTACGGATATACGAAGCTCCGTTTTCGATAAGTCTTTTATTTTCCGTAACGACATAAATATCGACCTTAGCCGAAGGCGCCGCGCCCGTTTCCGCTTTGATGTTTCTTATGGACTTTATGATATCCATAATCTTCTCGGTTGCCGCTCTTTCCTTTCTGTAAGCGAGCTTCGAGTTGTATTTCGGGAAATCGGAAACCATAATGCTTCCCGTTGTTTCGGGAATATGATCATAAATTTCTTCGGTTACGAACGGAATGAAAGGATGAAGGAGTTTGAGCATATTCTTTAAAACATAGCAAAGAACGCTTACCGTGTTATCCTTCTTTTCGTTATCCTCTCCGTACAAAACGGGTTTGCAAAGCTCGATATACCAGTCGCAGAAATCCGACCAGACGAAATCCTGCAATGCCGCGCAGGCAAGACCTATTTCGTACTTTTCCATATTGACCGTTACGTCTTTGACGACGGAATTGAGTTTCGAAATAATCCACTTATCGGCGGCAACGAGCTTGATTTCGGAAAGTTCGGTTTTGATTTTTCTGCCTTCGCAGTTCATAAACACGAAACGCGAAGCGTTCCATATTTTATTGATGAAGTTTCTGCAACCTTCGAGTTTTTCTGCGGAATATCTTATGTCGTTACCCGCGGAAATACCGTTAAGCAAGCAGTATCTCAGAGTGTCTGCGCCGTATTTGTCGATAATTTCGAGCGGGTCGACGCCGTTTCCGAGAGACTTACTCATCTTTCTGCCCTGCGAGTCTCTTACGATACCGTGAATAAGAACGTCCTTGAAAGGAATTCTGTCCATATGCTCTATACCGCTGAAAATCATTCTCGCTACCCAGAAGAAAATTATATCGTACGCGGTAACGAGAACGTCGGTAGGATAGAAATATTCGAGGTCTTCCGTCTTATCGGGATAACCGAGCGTGGAGAACGGCCAGAGAGCCGAGCTGAACCAGGTGTCGAGAACGTCTTCGTCCTGACGGAATTTCTTTCCTCCGCATTTCGGGCATACCGTCGGTTCGTCTTTCGCAACGATAGTTTCGCCGCAATCTTCGCAGTAATAAGCGGGTATTCTGTGTCCCCACCAGAGCTGACGGGAAATACACCAGTCCTTGATGTTCTCCATCCAGTTGTAGTATATTTTCGTAAATCTCGGCGGAGTAAACTTGATACTCTTCTTTCTTACAGCCGAAATAGCGGGCTTTGCGAGAGGCTCCATTTTTACGAACCACTGCTTGGAAACGATAGGCTCGACAGTGTCGTGACAACGATAGCAATGTCCTACGTTGTGAGCGTGCGGCTCGATTTTTTCGAGATTGCCGAGAGCCTGCAATTCTTTGACTACCGCTTCTCTGCACTCGTAACGGGTCATTCTGTTATACTTACCCGCATTCTCGTTCATAACCGCTCCGTCGTCCATAACGCGGATAACGGGAAGCGAATGACGAAGACCTACTTCGAAGTCGTTCGGGTCGTGAGCGGGAGTTATCTTAACCGCGCCCGTTCCGAATTCCATATCCACATAATCGTCCGCAACGACGGGGATTTCTCTGCCGACAATGGGAAGAATAAGCGTTTTTCCGACAATATCCTTATATCTCGGATCTTTGGGGTTTACGGCTACCGCGGTATCTCCGAACATCGTTTCGGGTCTCGTCGTGGCGACGACAAGATATCTGTCGCTGTCTTTAAGATAATAACGAAGATGCCAGAAGAAAGACGGTTCTTCGGTGTACTCGACTTCCGCGTCGGAAAGCGCGGTTTTACAGCAGGGACACCAGTTGATTATTCTCTTTCCCTGATAAATCAAACCTTTGTTATAAAGATTTACGAAAACCTCTTTAACCGCTTTCGAGCATTTATCGTCCATCGTGAAAGCAAGTCTCGACCAGTCGCACGAAGAACCGAGTCTTTTGAGCTGTTCGACGATTCTTCCGCCGTACTTGTTTTTCCAAGCCCATGCCCTTTCGAGAAATCCTTCTCTGCCGACCTGTTCTTTTGTAAGACCTTCGGCTTTCATCTGATCTACGATTTTAACCTCGGTCGCGATAGACGCGTGGTCGGTTCCGGGAAGCCATAAAGCCTCGTAACCCTGCATTCTCTTGAAACGAATAATGCTGTCCTGAATAGACTCGTCGAGAGCGTGACCGATATGAAGGTGACCGGTAATATTCGGCGGCGGCATAACGATTGTGAAAGGAATTTTTTCTCTGTTCGGGTGAGCGGTAAAATATCCTTTATCGACCCATTCCTTATAAATTCTCTCCTCGAAATCTTGCGGATTGTAGGTTTTGTTCATCTCCATAATTCTTTCTCCGAAAAAGTTATAACTCTTGTATTATATTATAAATTACTTTAATTGTCAAATAAATGCGGGGGCGCATATGATATAATAACCAAAGTATTTGCGCCGTTTTCTCTTATTTTTCGTCGTAGGACGGGTTAAGACGAACGGAAAAGCGACTTTCGGTTAAAGGAGTTTTGTATATGAAAAAAATTACGGCGATTTTTCTCGCCGCCTGCTGCCTGCTCTTTTCTCTCGCCGCTTGCGGTACGGATAAGAAAAACGAGCTTAAAAAAATTCGCGTAAACGAAGTAACTCACTCTATCTTTTACGCGCCGCTGTACATTGCGATAGAAAACGAATTCTTCAAACAGGAAGGTCTCGAAATCGAACTTACAAACGGCGGCGGAGCCGACAAATCGATGACGGCTTTGCTGTCCGGAAACGCCGATATAGGACTTATGGGCGTGGAAGCCGCGATATACGTTTTCAAGGAAGGTAAAGCCGATTATCCGAAGGTTTTCGGGCAACTAACGAAACGTGACGGCTCGTTCCTCGTTTCGAGAAAAGCCGAACCCGATTTCAAATGGGAAGATCTTGAAAACAAAACCGTTCTCGCGGGAAGAACAGGCGGCGTACCCGCGATGACTTTCGAATACGTCGTGAATAAACACGGACTTTACAACGGTAAAAACATAACGCTCAATAACGACGTCGCCTTTAATCTTATGGGTCCCTCTTTCGAAGGCGGCACGGGAGATTACACTACGCTTTTCGAACCTCTCGCAAGCGAATACGCCAAAGCGGGAAAAGGTTATATCGTCGCTTCCGTCGGCAAAGAAAGCGGAGAAATCCCCTACACGGCGTTTATGTCCGCTAAAAGTTATATCGAAAAGAACGGCGAAATTATCGAAAAGTTTCTTACCGCGCTTCAAAAAGCGATAAAATATCTCGAAGAAACCGATAAGAAAACCGTTGCCGAAAGCATTTTGAAACAGTTCCCCGGAACCGAGCTTACTTCCGTTACGGACGCTCTGGAAAGTTATTTATCCATAGACGCCTGGACGAAAAACATGGCTATGACCGAGTTTGCGTTCGATAACCTTCAAAACGTTATGGAAAATGCCGGCGAACTCGACGAAAAAATAAAATGCGGCGACATAAATTATACGGAAATCGCCGAAAAAGTATACAAAAAAATCTACGGCTAAAAAACAAACAAGGAAACGCAAAAGATGAACGAAATACTCAAGCTGGAAAACATTTCCCTTGCCTATCAGACCGACACCGACGAGATCCGTGCGCTCAGTTCGATTTCTTTCGACGTGAAAAGCGGAGAATTCGTCGCGATAATCGGTCCGTCCGGATGCGGAAAAACAAGTATTCTTTCCATCATCGCGGGGCTTTTGAAGCCGAGCGGCGGAAAAGTAACGCTTTGCGGCAAGGAAGTAAAAAAAGGTAAAACATCGATAGGATATATGCTTCAAAAGGACGAATTGTTTCCTTGGCGGACAATCGAAGAAAACGCATATCTCCCGCTCGAAGTGAAGAAAAACAAAAGTAAAACGGAAAAGGATAAGGTCGCCGCTTTGCTCAAAAAATACGGCTTGTGGGAATTTCGTAAGAAATATCCTTCGCAATTATCGGGAGGAATGCGCCAGCGCGCCGCTTTGATACGCACGATGGCGTCCTCGCCCGATCTTTTGCTTTTAGACGAGCCGTTTTCCGCGTTGGATTACCAGACAAGGCTTTCCGTATGCGACGATTTATACGATATAATCAAAAAGGAAAAGAAAACAGCTCTCCTCGTCACGCACGATATCTCGGAAGCATTATCTACGGCGGACAGAATAGTCGTACTCACGAAAAGACCGTCCAAAGTGCTTAATATTCATATAATCGACCTCGACAAAACGGCTTCTCCGCTTAAACGAAGAGAAGATCCCCGTTTTTCGGGATGGTTCGAAAGAATGTGGAGGGAGCTTAATCATGAAGAATAAAAACAATTTTTCCAAAGACAGACTTCTCTACCTGAAAAAGAAGAGAAATTCGGGAATTTTCGTTGTTTTTATGAGAATTTTCGTCCTTTGCGCATTTCTCGCGCTATGGGAACTTCTCGCCTCGACGGGAATTATCGACAGCTTTTTATCGAGCAGCCCTTCGAGGATAATAAAAACGCTCAAAGATCTTTTTCTGTCGGGCGAACTTTGGATCCATATCGGCACAACCGTTTACGAAACGGTGATAGGCTTTGTTATCGCAACGGTATTCGGGACGCTTATCGCCTTAGGCTTATGGTGGTCGGAAAATTTCAGAAAAATCGCGGAACCGTACATTATCGTTCTCAATTCCCTGCCTAAGATCGCTCTCGGACCGATCATCATCGTTTGGTTCGGCAGCGGAATTAAATCGATAGTGTTCATGACCGTGATTATAACAATAATCGTAACGATCATAACCATGCAAAACGGTTTTCTCGCCACGGATAAAGGGAAAATCATGCTTCTCGAATCTATGGGTGCGGGAAAAACGACTATTATGAGAAAACTCGTTATTCCGCAAAGCATCCCGACGTTTATATCTTGTCTGAAAATCAACGTGGGAATGGCTTGGATCGGCTCGATAATGGGCGAATATCTCACATCGAAACAAGGTATAGGCTATCTTATCGTTTACGGCGGTCAGGTCTTCAAACTCGATCTCGTAATGGCTTCAACGGTGATTTTGTGTCTTCTCGCGGGGGCGATGTATGCTCTCGTCGCTCTTTTCGAAAAAATAGCGACAAAGCGATAAATACGAAATACGCAAAACCGAAAATACCGATCACGGGATAAATCTTTTCGACAAAATCGGAAAATCCGTATTCGGAAAACATAATAAAGACGAGCGAAATTGCTATTTTCTGCAAAACGCTCGTCTTTCCTTTCGTTAACGAAAATGCGGAATAAACCGAAGAAACAAGCGTCGTAAAAATCGAAATAAGCGTCACCGCGGAAGCAAAAACCGTAAGAACGGCATTTATGCAAACTACGCTTAAAAAAGGCATATCCGCTCTCTCGCCGATTACGCAACGAGAAATGCCGACCATACATACGATCAAAAAAAACGAAACGAGAAACGCGACGGATATCTTTTCTTTCAAAGACAGTTTTTTAGCGGAATCGGTTATCACCATCGACGAAAGAAGACAGTTTATCCCTACATACAACGCGGGATAGATTTTTCCTTTTTCGCTTACGGGGCTTAACCTAACGCTTACGGGCTTTTTAAAAATCACCGAAAAAACTATAACGCACACTACGACGAGCGGCACCGAAAAAGAAGAAAAAATCTTTATCGAAGTCATACCTCTGCAACATATAATAATTGCCAAAATCACAGTTAAAATCGTAAATATTTTAATGTTTTTCATTTTCGGGAAAACGCTTGTAAAGAAAACGTTCAGCGCCGCCGTCATACACGAAGCGGTGATTATCCCTAAAAATGCGACAAGCGTTCTTATTATCCCGAAAGCAAAATTTTTCGGGGAAACGGAAAGAAAAAGTATGTATACAAAGAAAAAAATCAACGCGCAATATATCCCCGACAAAGAAAGATCGTTGCCGAAAAAAACCTGTATTTCTTTCCCCGTTATAAACCCCGCGCCGATTACGCTGCCGATTATCGTAAACGAAACGCCGAAAACATTAAAAAAAAGCTTCTTCATATTTTTAATCTATGAAAAAGCTTTTCGATTTAGTTTAAAAAAGATTATTTTTTATATTTTATATTACACTCGCCGCCGAGTTCTTCGATAGCGTTTTTAAGCTCTTTGAAGTCGTAGTACGAAAGTCCGTCTTTTCGTATGAGTTCTTCGAGAATCGGCAACGCTCTGTCGTCTCCGTATCTCGCGACGTAAGCGGCGTTTAAAGAAAGATTTTTTTCGTCGTTTTTAAGCTCATCGCATAAAATATCGAAAATTTCGTCATCGGGGGACATTCTCGACATTATTTCTATAAAATTTCCTTTTCTCGAAGAGTTTTTGTTATCCGAATAAACTGAAATTATCTTCCCTTTGACTTTGTCTCCGTTATCTCTCAGAAGCTCGGTCAGCGATTCGGTAAGGCTTTCCCCCGCGCTTTCGTCCGCAATTATATCAAGAAATTTTTCGAGATATTTTTCGGAAACGTCTTTTCCGAGCATGTTTACACAGTAAGTCGCGAGTTCGTCGCTTTGGCAAGTTGCGATGAGTTCGCAGAGCTTATCGGTAAGACCGCCTCTCGCTTCTATCTCATCGCACAAAAAACTCGAAACGTCATTTCCGCTCTTTACGCTTTCTTTCAACGCGTCGATAAGTTCGTCGTCGCCGAAAGCCTTGAAAAACTCTTCCGGACTTTTTCCTCCGAGTTTATCGTTCGGTGTTTTTCCGAATTTTTCATATAATTCGGGTATGCGGTTTTCTATTTCCTCCTCGGTGATTTTACCGAGATTTTCAGCTAAGTATTTTTTGAAAAACGTTTCAAAAAGCCCGTCGATATCAATCATTTTTCTTTCCGCTCGCATAAGCCGTAAGCTTTGCGACATCCTCCTTTTTCGTATCGAAATATCTGTATACGGCAGCCATATCCGTATTGCGATTTATGCCCGAATAAATAAACATCGCACAGGCGATAACTCTCGAATCGTTAAACCCGTCAAAGCCTCCGTTAAGCCTCATTGCCGCTTCGAGTTCGCTTGCACCGATAGCAAGTTTTTTGAAATCCTTGTCGAAATAAACCGAAATTCTCCCCGCGGCTATGGCATAACCTTGTCTGAATGCGGACGGAACGTCTGCACCGAAAGTCGGAATAACGGCTTTGATTTTTTTGAATATATTAGAATAAACGATAGGCGTTTCTTCTTTGTCGCGTATTATTCCCGACTCGACAAACAACGTGTAAAGCCTTATTTTCACATCGTCGGAAATAGCCGGGTTGACAAGCTGCATTCTGAGTTTTTCGATAAGAGTCGTCTTCTTGTTTTTTACGGCATAAACAGCAATGGCGATCTGAGCCGTCCTGTTTTCGCAGTAATAGCACCAATCCGATATTTCGGAAATATACTCGTCCGAGTATTCGTTTTTCTTTGCGACGCCGGTAAAAAGCTTTTTAACGGCTTCGAGACGACGGTCGACTTCGGCTTTCTGTATTTCGAAAATCAAAGGCAAACGTTTCGGAACCGATTTATCGCCGTCGACCGCCCTTTCCGCAATTCTGAGGTAATAAAGCGCGACGGGGTTCATCGAATAAATATACGCTTTTTTAAGGCACGCAACGGCTTTTTCTCTTTCATGCAGATTATAAAACAACAATCCCCTCAAATAAGCGCAGTTCGTGTCCTCAGGAGCGACCCGCATTATTTTTTCCGAAACATCCAAAGCTTCTCTGAAATATCCGAAATCGCACAGTACAGCCATTTTTTTGTTGAGATAGTCGGGATCGTCGGAATCGACGTCGAGAAAAATATTAAAATACTTTTCCGTTTTTTCGGCGTCGCCTGTCTGCGCAAGACAGTTGAAAAGCAGATTGAAAGTGCCTATATCAGGATTATTCGAAGTATTTATGGCTTTTTCGAGAATTTCGACCGCTTCGTAATCTTTATCGAGACAAAACAGTCCGTATGCTTTTTCGTACAAAGCCTTAGCGTAATAATCGCTTTTTTCGGATACTTTATTCGCAAATTCTATTGCTGCGATATAATCTTCCGCCTTGTTTTTTTCAACGGCTTCGAAATAATTCTCTTCGTCTTTTTCGGCGGCTTCGCTTTCGTTTGAAATTACTTTAAATCCGGGTTTATCGAAGTTCGAAACGGAGTCGACGTAATCGTCCAGAATATCGTCGTAAACGCAAGCGCCCATATCCCCGAGTTCGAGTTGTTTATTGAAATAAAATCCCGCAAGTTCGGTATTGTCGAGGAAAAAGAAGTTCGCGCCGAGTCCGTTATAACCGTCTATCGCGTCCGATTTTCTGCATACGGAAAGAAATCTGAACCAGAAAATAATCGCATTTTCATATAACCCGAGTTCGGTATAAATGTCGGCGATATGGCATAAAACTTCCGTATTTTTAGGTTCGGACGCGGACGTATACAGAAGAGACGAAAGCGCGCCGACGTAATCCCCGTCGTCGCAATGTCTGTTCGCCCTCTCGTATTTAGACTTTTCGTCTTTTTTGAATTTAAGAATTTTTTCCGACATCGTCCGCTCCGAAAAGTTTTTCCGCGTCGGCTTTACAATAAACGTATTTTTTATCGCAAAACTCGCAGGAAACTTCGATTTTCCCTTCTTTATCGATAATGTCGTCTATCTCTTTTTTGCCGAGCGAGATAAGAATTTTATCGATGTATTCTCTGCTGCAATCGCATTTATAATTCGTTTCGTATTCCGTAAACTCACAGTCCGCAAAATACTTTTTTATTATTCCTTCCGCTCCGCCGTCGGCAATCATCTTGCTGACGGACGAAAATTCGCCTATGAGTTTTTCCGCCTTTCCGATCGCTTCCTCCGAACAATCGGGAAGCGGTTGCAAAATCACTCCGCCCGCGCCGAGGCATTTATCGCCCTTAACAAGAACTCCCACGGCAACGGCGGTAGGTTGTTGTTCGCTGTATGCGTAATATGCGGCGAAATCCTCGCCTATTTCTCCGCTTACAAGCCTGCACTTGCCCACATAAGGCTCTTTAAGCCCCAAATTCTTAACGACGGTGATAAAACCGTCTTTACCCACTCCACCGCCGACGTCGAGTTTTCCTTTGTCGTTAAGCGGCAAATCGGCTTCGGGATTTACGACGGATCCTTTTACGTTAAGTTTTCCGTCCGCGGCAACTACGATTTTTCCGCAAACGCCCTTTCCGTCTATGGTTATCGAAAGCTTTTCGTTCTCGTCTTTCAATCCGCTCGCCATAAATGCGGCGACGGTTAAAGTTCTGCCGAGAGCTGCCGCCGAAAGCGGCGAAAGGCGGTGATATTGTATTGCTTTTTCGACAATATCAGTCGTATCTAAAACGGACAGAGAAATCTGTCCGTCGTATATCAATGTTTTGTAAATTTTACCCATTTCTATAAATCTGAACAGCTTGTATGAAGCTTATTTTTTGATCGCGACAAAATTCCACCGTTCGTCCGTATCGGTAAGTTCGCCTCGGGTTTTACCGAAAAGTTCGGCAATTTCGAACGAATTTTCCGCGAGAACATTTCTTATAAAATCAAGTTCGTGAACGTACTGAACATGAACTTCGTCCTTTCTTAAATACCTGTCGCCGTCTTTTATGAAAAACGTAAGGTTCATCGTGAGCTTGTCTCCGCTCGGCTCGTTGAACCAAAGATATGTAAGATAGTCGAGATCTTCGGCAAAAACATTGTCCGCGATCACGTTTTTGAGTTTATAAGCGGACGAAACGTCGAAAATAAGAATTCCGCCTTTCTTTAAGTTTTTGGAAATCGCCGAAACGGCTTTTTTCAGTTTCCTGCCGTCAAGATAGTTAAAACCGTCGTTTATTACCGTAACGATATCGAGCTTTTCGAAACTTACGAAATTTACAAGGTTCTGCTTGCGGTATTCGATCGAAAGACCTTCTTCGGCGGATTTTTTCTGAGCTTCGACGAGCATTTCCTCGGAAATATCGCACCCGAAGACATCAAAACCGCCCGCTTTCAGCTTTCTCGTGAAAAAGCCGCTTCCGCATGCGAGATCGGCGCATTTTCTGCCTTTGGAATACCGTTTCGCAAGTTCAAGCACTCTGTCTCCCCACTCTTCGTAGCCGTCTTCTTCGGCAAGCTTTTCGTAATAACGGGCAAGTGCCGAATATGCGTTTCCGACGCTTGTTTCGCCGATTTTAATCATTTTCGATCTTTATTTCCGTCTGCGGATTTATTGTCCGCGTCCTTTTCGGTCTTGACGTCGTCTTCTTTCATAAGATCGTCGATCGTTTCGGGCGCGTCGTCGTCATGCGCATGTTCTTCGGCGTATTTGTCGCTGTCTTTACGCATAGCCTCTTTTGTTTCTTCGAGTTTTTCGAGATCCTTTCTGCTGAAAGAAGTCGGCAATTCGTAAAGTTCCACGTCGTAATCGGTAACCGGTTTAATTTTGGAAGTAAGCTTTGTCTTTTCGATAATAAGCTCTTCTCCGTCGTTTTCGGTCGCATTGCGTTTGTAAATACCCCTGTTCTTCTTCGCTCCGGGAACTCTGTCGTTGATAAATTTATCGAACACCCAGTTGGAATAGTTTGTCCATATAAGCATAAAAATCGACAAGCCCCAAACCGCTATAAGCATGATAACAAGCGCCATCAGAAGCGGAACGCCGATAAACATAAGAAGGAACGGCACAACCGCGAGGAATGCGAAGAATATGTTCGTGGGAACAAGTGCGATCGTTAAAATAAAGGAGTTTCTGATAAGTTTCCCGAACGACAACTTGTACGTTACGCCGAGAGTTATCATATAAAGAACCATTACCGTTACGATTCCCATAATGAGATAAGTTACGATCTGAGCTACGATTAAAAGCCATTTAATGCCCGAAGCCGTATCGATAAGTATCTGCGCAAGATTTACCGAAATAACGGAGAAACCCATTATTACCGCGTAAAACAAAAGCGAAAAGAACACCACAAAGTAGTTTTGTTTAACGCCTTTCCAGAAATCGCTTCCTACGATAACGCCTTCCGCCCAGACCATGTTACGCATAACGTAAAACCCGCCGGACAACCCCACCGCGCCGATCGCTACGGCTATAAGCACATATTTGAAAAATTCAATGCTCGTGTTAAGCGAAAGCGTTGCGGTAAGACCGAAAACCGAAGGATATGCGGGATATCCGATGCCCATATTCTGAGCGAAAGGATACTGCGATACAAGATACGCTTTGTACATATATGTGAACACACACAAAGCAACCAGGGGCAGAAGAAATAAAAGCGTAAGCAAATTAAGCTTGAAATGCTTGCCCGTATTCGTTTTGAAAACGTCCCATCCGAGTTGCCATCTGTTGGTCGGCAATGTGGATGCGGCGTATGTTTCCGAACGCTCGGGACCTTCGATCAATCTTGTAATAAAGCCTTTTTTAGCCATTTTTACCTCTTTCAAACAAAGCTTTGCGCTTTGAATTTATACATTTTTTTGAAATACTCTATATATAATATACTAAATGGCGGAATTACACAATCGTTTACGGCGAAATTGTCGAAAAAAAATTAGATTTCACAAAGAGGTAATATGAAAAAAAGTATTTTTAAAGGCGTTGCGACGGCGTTATACACTCCGTTTACGGACGGAAAAGTCGATTTATCGGCGTTTTCGGAGCTTATCGAACGGCAAATCTCGCAAAAAATCGACGCTATCGTCGTTCTGGGTACTACGGGAGAAAGTCCGACGGTAAACGATCGGGAAAGAAGCGAAATAATAAAAACCGCCGTCAGGCAGGCAAAAAAACGCATACCGGTCATCGTCGGTTGCGGTTCGAACAGCACAGCCCGATTTATCGAGCTTACGACCGAAGCAAAATCGCTCGGCGCGGACGCTTCCCTCGCCGTCACCCCATATTATAACAAATGCAATGACGAAGGATTGTTTAGGCATTACGAGGCGGCGGACAAAGCTTGCGGTTTTCCGACGATCGTCTATAATGTTCCTTCAAGGACGGGGTTCAACGTTAAGCCCGAAGTTTACGAAAAACTTGCCGAGATTAACTCCGTTGTCGGAATAAAAGAAGCCTGCACGGATCTATCTCAGATAGAAAACGACTTTAAATCCGTGGGCGATATCCTGCCGATTTATTGCGGGTCGGACGAAATGAATTTTGAGTTTTTCAAACGCGGCGCAAGCGGAACGATATCTGTCGCATCAAACATAATTCCTTTAAAAATTCACGATTATTTCTATAATTTTGAAAGAAATTACAGAACAGAAAAAAACAACGACGACTATATTTTCGAAAGGCTTTCGAAGCTTCTTTTCATCGACGTAAATCCTATTCCCTTAAAGGCTCTCGTCAAAAAATATTTTAAAAAGGGGTACGAACCGAGACTTCCTCTTACCGAGCTTTCCGAAAAAAAGAAACAAGAACTTTATAAAGAATTCGACAAACTGTTAAAGGAGACAGACAAGTGAAAAATATCATAATAAGCGGTATATGCGGTAAAATGGGAAAATACGTTTACAAATCCGCAAAAGAACAAAATCTGAACGTCGTATGCGGCGTGGATAAAACAACGGACGACGAAATAATTTGCCCGGTTTATTCTTCGTTCGATCCGATCGGGCAAAATACCGACGTCGTTATAGATTTCTCTTCTCCGTCAAATCTTGTCGGACTTCTCGATTTTTGCGTCAAAGCAAAAACTCCGCTCGTTATCTGCACAACAGGATATTCCCCCGAAGAAGAAAAAGAAATTTCAAAAGCGGCGGAAATCATTCCGATTTTAAAAATGTCCAACACGGCGCTCGGCGTTTCGCTTTTCATAAAAACCGTTACCGAAATTGCCGAAAAACTCCCCGATTACGATATAGAAATACTTGAAACGCATCATAACGAAAAAAAAGACTCGCCGTCGGGTACCGCAAAAAAAATTATCGACTCTTTACTTAAAGTAAGGCAAAACGCCGATATCGTTTACGGAAGAAAAGGCTTCGGCGTTCGTCGTGGCGGCGAAATAGGAGTTCATTCGGTGCGCGGAGGATCCGTAACGGGCGAACATACGATTTTTTTCTTCGGTAAAAACGATTACATTTCCATAACTCACACTGCTCTCGATAAAAAACTATTCTCCGACGGAGCGATCGAAGCTGCCCGATTTATTACAAAAAAACCAAAAGGTCTCTACAATGAAACCGATATATTCGGATTTTAAATTTTTGTTATAAAACACGAACATATGTTTGACATTGCCTTTCGGATGTGCTATAATAAAGAAAAACGAACAAATGTTTGCATATGATAGACTCTGAAAGACTGAAAATTTTAACAGAAAGCGCGAAATACGACGTATCGTGTTCCTCTTCGGGTTCGAGCCGTAAAAACAAGGCGGGAGGACTCGGAAACGCCGATATTGCGGGTATCTGCCATTCTTTTACGGAAGACGGCAGATGTATTTCTCTGCTTAAAATCTTAATGACAAATAAGTGCATGTACGACTGTCAGTACTGCGTCAACAGGCGCAGTAACGACGTACCGCGAGCCGAAGCAACGCCCGACGAAATTTGCGAGCTTGTTATGAGTTTTTACAAGCGGAACTATATCGAGGGGCTTTTTCTTTCGTCCGCAATTCAGCATTCGCCGGACTCAACGATGGAAAAACTTCTCGAAATCGTTAAAAAATTAAGAAAAGTCTACAATTTCAACGGTTATATTCATTTAAAAGGCATTCCCGCGGCAGATAATCAGCTCATCCGAAAAGCGGGCGAATACGCGGACAGAATGAGTTTCAATATCGAATTACCGTCCGAAAAAAGTCTTAAACTTCTTGCCCCGCAAAAATCGAAACAAGCCATTTTGCTGCCTATGGGAAACATGGCGGAAGAATACCGCGAAGCAAAACGTATAAGATACGGAGGGTTTTTGCCCGCGGGACAGACAACGCAGATGATTGTCGGCGCGTCTCCCGAATCGGACGGACAAATAATACGACTTACGCAGGCGTTATATAAAAAATATACGCTTAAAAGAGTTTATTTTTCATCGTATGTTCCCGCAAACTACTCCAATTCCAATCTGCCCGTTATGCCCGTCGGACTTCTTCGGGAACACAGATTATACCAGGCGGACTGGCTTCTGAGATTTTACGGTTTTTCCGCTGATGAAATTTTGGACGAAAACGAAAATCTTTCGGAAGAATACGATCCGAAGTGCGGCTGGGCGATAAGACATCCCGAATTTTTCCCCGTAGAAATCAACACCGCTCCGCCCGAAATTCTTTTAAGAGTTCCCGGGATAGGTTTTAAAAGCGCGTACAAAATCGTTCAGGCGAGAAAATACGCTCGTCTCGATTTTGCTTCTCTTGCAAAAATGCGCGTCGTTTTGAAGCGAGCCAAAAATTTTATAACCTGTTCGGGGAAATTTTTCGGAACGGAAAATCTTTCTCTTATCAAAAAAGATCTTCTGCTCGAATGCAAAACCGAACCGAAGCAACTTTCTTTGTTTTCCACGAACGAAGTATCGACAAGCATAATATCCGGGCAACTGTGAAAATATTCGAATTATGAAAACTTATTTATTTGACGGAAGCAAAAACGGTTTATTTACCTGCATTTTTGAAAGCTTTTACAAAAAGGAAACACCCGATGAAATAACCGACGAAGCATGTCAGACGGGACTTTTGGACGAGATTGTGAAAATCGAAACCGACAATGAAAAAGCCGAAAGAGTTTACAACTGCATTAAGCAATGCAGGACGAAATATATCGTTTCCGATTTGAAAACGGCTTTTAAAAGCGGTGACAAAAACCGTTTCGATACGATATTCTATTATCTGAAAACTGTTATCGAAAATAAAAACACAGATATGTCGACCGCTTTTTCGCTTAGCGAAGTTCTTGCATTTAACGATCTGAAATCGCGTATATTTTATGAAATGCATCGTTTTAAAGGCTTTTTACGCTTTATGGAGACAAAAGACGGATACTTTTACGCCTGCTATGAACCCGATAACGATATAACCGAACTGCTCGTTCCGCATTTTAAGGCAAGGCTTCGTTCTCCGTTTATAATTCACGACGTAAAAAGAAATATCCTTGCTCTGTGTAACGGTAAAGAATATCGCATTGTCTTCGGCGGCGAACAACCTATCACCGTGTTTTTATCCGAAAACGAATGCGATTTGCAAAATCTATGGAAAACTTATTATAAAAGCATAAATATAAAAGAAAGAAAAAACTTGCGTTTAATGCGGCAATATCTTCCCCGAAGATACTGGAAGCATTTATCGGAAAAACAAGATATTATCGAGGATTTTTAAAGGTTTTACGATATTCGTAAAACCTTTTCTCTTCATAAAATCGTTATCGACATATCGGTTTTGAAAACCCTGCCGACGTCGACGATTCCGATATTTTCTTTTTTTGTAAGGTCTTCCGTCTTGCCTTCTTTGGACGGAAGATTTGCCCACGGTTCAATGCAAACATAAGGCGCGTCGGTTTTCGGAGCATGCCAGAATCCCACGAAAGGCATATCGGGAAACTCCACCTTAACTCCTTTTAAACTGCCCTTCTTTTTTAACGTAACGCTTCTTGCGATATCTCTGAGAACAACCGCGTCATCGTCGAAAAGCGAATGATCAAGTCCGAACGAATAATTCTCGTCAATTTTAAACGGAACCGTTTTATCCGCCATAAGATACGTTTCACCGAGAAGTTCTCTCAACGGTTTACACGGCGAGTCGAATTCGATTTCGTAATCCTCGAAATTCCCGCCCGCAAACGGAACGTTAAATCCCGGATGCGCGCCGAGCCCGAAATACATCTTTTCGTCGCCCGTATTCTGAACCGAATATGAAACGATAAGCTTGTTGTTTTCAAGCTTAAAAGATATTTTGAATATAAAAAAGAAAGGATAAGACGGTAAAGTTTCGTCGTCCGAACTTATATTGAAAGTCATTTTATCGCTGCTCTTCTCGCAAAGATAAAACTTTTTGTTTCTCGCAAAACCGTGCCTTTCAAGCTCGTAAGTTTTACCGTCGTAAATATATTTTCCGTCGTAAAGTCTGCCGACTATCGGAAACAGATTGTAAGCTCTGCCTTTCCAATATTTCGGATCGCCTTGCCATATAAATTCCGTTTCGGCTTTTTTATGATAAATCGATTTAAGCTGCGCGCCGATATCTTCCACGGCAACCGATAAATATTCGTTTTCTATCGTGTAAATCATATTAAAATATCAATCCTTTTACTCTTCGACGTAATTCGCAAAGAATTTGTTTTCGAGTAAAAATTTGTTAATCTCTTCGTTATCCAAAGCGATAAGACTGTCCAACAACGACGCCAGATCGGTCGACATGGAAACGGGCGTTTCGCCGTCTGCAAATCTGTCAGACAATTTCTGCATATTCGCATAAACCGCCACGACTTTGCTTTCGTCGCCGTCGGTTTCGATTTTATCGAGATAATCGAATAAATCGAGAAGGGCGTTGAATGCGGTCACCGTGTCACGCGCCATAAACCATATTCTGAAAAAGACATAGCCAGCAATAATAAACGGAAAACCAATAAGCGTCCACGCCCCGCCTTTCGTCACGATAAACATAATAATCGAAAGAGCAAGCCCCAAAACAAACGAAATCGGAAACAAAATTACAAACAATTTCTGTCTTTTTTCCTTTATATCGAATGTCGGCAACAGATCTTTCAGACTCTTTTCGAGTTTATTTCTTTTTACCGATTTTTCCTCTTTGTGATACTCTTCGAGTTCGCCTTCCGAAAGCTGACGTTTGAGATAATACGGTCTGTAAATCTGTTTAATCTCTTTTTTCCCGTCCTGATCGGCAAGCGCGATCGCTTTATTGATATATTCCTTATGCGACTCGTCTTTTAAATCGGTGTAATTGCGGGTTTTTACGGCAACCATAGCCATAAAGACTTTATAGTCAGAATCGGTCAGTTCGAGAGCTTCCAGAACCTTTTTTTCCGCGTTTTCAAAGTCTCCGAGCCCGATATACCCGTACGCCTCGTCCAAAAGAAGCATTTCTTTGTGATAATCGCTTCCGTGAGCCTCTTTAAACTCTTCTTTTGTCGCATGTATCGTCGAATAATACTTCTTTGCCCGAACGGAAGAACACTGTTCCTTGCATTCGGGACAAACAAAAGTATCGGGCGAAAAGTTATCGATATGAAACTCCGCCCCGCAGTTCGGGCATCTCGCGTTTAATTCTTTGTCGTTAAATTCTTTTTCGTTCAAATCTTTTTCTTCACTCATATATTTTTATGCGCGGAAAATTATTCCCACTCGATAGTTGCCGGCGGCTTGGATGTGATATCGTAAACGATACGGTTTATATCCTGAACCTCGTTTACGATTCTCGTAGAAATTTTTTCGAGAACGTCGTAAGGTATTCTCGCCCAGTCGGCGGTCATTCCGTCAACGCTCGTAACCGCTCTTAACGCAAGCGTATAGGAATATGTTCTGCTGTCGCCCATAACGCCGACGGAACGGCAATTCGTAAGTACCGCAAAGTACTGCCAGATTTCTTTGTTCAAGCCTGCTTTTGCTATTTCTTCTCTGTAAATGTAATCCGCGTCCTGCAACACTTTGATTTTTTCTCTCGTGATATCTCCGATAATTCTTATCGCAAGCCCGGGACCCGGGAACGGCTGACGCATAACGATATCTTCGGGAAGTCCGAGTTCGAAACCGACTTTTCTTACTTCGTCTTTGAAAAGATCTCTCAAAGGCTCGATTATTTCCTTGAAATCCACAACGTCCGGAAGTCCGCCTACGTTATGATGCGATTTGATAACCGCGCTCTTTCCCTTTCCGCTTTCGATTACGTCGGGATAAATCGTACCCTGAACGAGATAATCGACTTTGCCGATTTTCTTTGCTTCGTCTTCGAAAACTTTAATGAATTCCGCGCCGATAATCTTTCTTTTTGCTTCGGGTTCGCTTACGCCCGCAAGCTTATCCAAAAATCTGTCCGCAGAATCGGATTTTATGAGATTCATTCCCCTTTCGGTTTTGAAAACTCTGTAAACGTCCTCGGCTTCATTCTTACGAAGAAGACCGTGATCAACGAAAATACATGTAAGATTATCGCCGACGGCTCTGTGAACAAGCGTTGCGGCAACCGCGCTGTCGACGCCGCCGCTCATTGCGCAAAGGACCTTTTTATCTCCGACTTTTTCCTTGATTTTCGCAACCTGTTCGGCAACGAAATTCGCCATAGTCCAATCTCCCGAAACATGACAAACGTTATAAAGGAAATTTCTGAGAATCGTCGTACCCTGTTTTGTATGCATTACCTCGGGGTGGAACTGAACGCCGTAAAAATTACGGGATTCGTCTTCCATTGCCGCAACGGGACAAGTAGCCGTTTTTCCGATAATTTTAAAACCTTTCGGCGCAACGGAAACATAATCCGTATGGCTCATCCAGCAAACGTTATTTTTATCGACGTTTTCGAATATTTTACTATCGTAATACTCAATATCGCTTTTACCGTACTCTCTCGTCGTTGCGCTTTCGACCTTTCCTCCGAGGGTATAAGCCATAAGCTGCGCGCCGTAGCAAATACCGAGAACGGGAATACCGAGTTTGAATATTTCGGGATCGATGTGCGGTGAATTCTCGTCGTAAACACTGTTCGGTCCGCCCGTAAAAATAATTCCCTTAGGGGCATACTCCTTAATTTCTTTCACGGTCATATCGCAAGGTTTTAAGTCGCAGTAAACGCTCTGCTCTCTTACTCTTCTTGCGATCAACTGATTGTACTGTCCTCCGAAATCAAGAACCAAAACTCTTTCGTGCTGCATAATTATCCTCTCTTTTTAATCATTTGTATCGGTAGTGACGGAGTCGTCCGCCCTGATGTCGAATTTATCCACGATTTTCTGAATATCGCCGTTAAGCTCGTCGGCTCCCTTTTCAATCGCCTCTCCGTATCTGATATATCCCCAATAAACGCTTACGGCAAACGCTTTGTCGTTTCCGTCGGAAGCAATTCTCACGATGTGATAAAGAGAACAATCTTCGGTATACTCGTCCGACGTTTTAAAAGCAATTTCCACGGCGTTCTTGTTAAGTCCGAGCGTGCGCGCGGCTTCTACTATTCTTATCGAGTAATAGTCGTAAAGACTGCGCTCGTCACCCTTCTGCTCCTTGTCGGAAAGCCGTTTGAGTTCGGACTTATTGTCGACCACGAGCGCGGAACCGTATTCGTTGATTTTAACTTCGTCTTCCACGGAAATGGCAAGATCGATAAAATCTTTCAGATCGTCGAAAGTCTTACCTTTCGTATTGTACTGTCTTTCGTAAAGCCTTACGGCATTGCTTTTCGAACCGAAATCGTAATAAATTTTTCCCATTGTTTTGGGAGATATTATCACGATAAGCGAGAACGTAACGACAGCCGCCGCTATAAGAGAAACAATTGTTATAATCGCTGTTTTCAAAATCGTTTTTTTCATTTTTCAACCTTCGTTAATATTGTACCATACGATAAAATAAAAATCAACTTTATATCATTATGAAATCGTTTAGTTCATAAAATAATCACGAGGAAAGCCATAAATGAAAAAAATTATTACATTCTTTTTAGCTATTCTGTTTCTCTTTTCCGTATCGTGTTCCGAAAACGACGGAACCGAAAAAAGAGTAAGCCAGTTAAGATACGATATTCTCTGTTCCTTTTCCGAGGATTACGAAATATACGCCTATAAAGAACTGAGCGAGTTGCCGCTGAAAAACGACGGCAAGGTCGGCGAGCAAAAAAACGTTCTGACGTTTAAAATCGTTTTCAGAAAGGAAATGTCTTTAAAATCGAGCCCCGTAATTCAGTTTTCTTTAAACGGAATAACTTACAGAAAAGAATTCGAATACAGACCTCTTTCCAATTACGTTTCCTGCTTTGTAATTCTTCCCTCTATGCCCGAAAACAAACTCGACGTAACGATCGATTTCGATTCCGTAAAGCAAACCCACACGCTTTTAACCGTGAAAAACAAAAAAACCGTTTCCGAAAAGGAAGTTTTAAGCTTTCTTAAAAATACGGACGACGGCGACGCGCGGAAAATTCTCGACGACGAAAAAGAATACGAGATAAGAATACGTCTTATTTATTCCGACGGTTTTAACTGCTATTTCCTCGGATTATACAACGAGGACTCGTCCGTGAATTTTCTTTTGGACGGCGAAACGGGCGAACTGCTTGCAAAAAAAATCTGAAAAAATTGTCGAAAAAGAATAAACGGCTGAATTCTGCCCAAGATAATAGCAAAGGAGGAAACAAATGGAGTTCGACAAAACGCAAACATTCAGGAATTTAGCCCGTAGTTTTGCAGGAGAAAGTCAAGCGGGATTAAGGTATCAGTTTATCGCTCAACTCGCAACGAAGCAAGGCTACAAAACTCTTGCGGACGAAATAAAATATATCGCGCATAACGAAACCGCTCATGCTAAGGCTTTTTTCGATCAGATAAACAAAAAAAACGGAAATACCGATAACATCGAGATTTCGGCAGGCTACCCCTTTGAAGGCAATACTATCGAAAACGGTCTTTTGACGGCTGCCGATGCCGAAGAAGCCGAAGTCGGGATTTACCGGGAATTTTCGGCGACGGCGGAAAAAGAGGGGTTTAAGGACATTGCGGATCTTTTTTTAAGAGTTGCGGACGTTGAAGGTCATCACGAAATTATTTTCAGATACCTTTACGAAAACTTTAAAAACGGAACTTTGTTTTTAAACAAAGAAAACGTTACTTACGAATGCTCCAACTGCGGTTTTAAATTCACGGCAAAACAAGCTTTCAGCGTATGTCCGTTGTGTAAAGTCAGCCAGGGTTTCGTAAAGTTGCAACTCCCGAAATAAAAAGCCATGAGAAAGTCAACAGAAAAAAATTGCACTAAAAACACCAAATCCGTTAAAACTAAAAATTGCGGAAAGAATTGTTCCGGCACCAAAGATTGCCACTGATGAACAAGAATAAAAAAAATCCGAAAAGGATCGATCACGATAAAATGAAATCGTCCTTCGACGTACTCGGAAGTTACACCGGAAGTTATTTAACAGGCGATAACGAAGACCCCGTACAGGACGTTGACGATTTATAAAGATTTTATTTCTCTTTTATTATTTTTTGCGGGCGGAACGCTTTATTAAGCGTTCCGCCCGTCTTTTTTTAATCGGTTTATAAAGTTTTATCCGAATGTTTTGCCCGTTTTCGCTCAATCGAAATCGGGATTATTCTTCTTTAAAACCCAATATTTGACAACGGCAACCCCCTGAACGACAGACGCGGCAACAAGAACAAGCGCGGGAATAATTGCCAGCGAACGCATCGAACAAAGGGAATTTCCGCCGCAAAACTCCGACAGAATTCTCGATTTATTCATACCGAGCGCGATAGCAAAACATATTATAGTCATAACTGCGGACGCAATCGTAAAAAGCTCCGAAATAAACGATAATTCCTGTCTTTTTGTGAAGAATACCACAAAGCAAAGCGCCGAGGAAACGATCGTTAAACAAAGTGAGATAAGCGCAATCGAAGCAAGCGGCACGCAATAACTTTTCGCGAAATAATAAAATATATTCATATCGCCGTAAACCGCAACATTTGCGGAAGTATATTTTTTAAGCGTTAAAGCGTTTAATACCGCGGAAAACCCGCTTACACTCCTCTCCACGCCAACGGCGGGATTAGAATTATAAATATAAACCCAGTTAAAGAAATAACCGAATATCGATACCGTGCAGATTATTGCCGCAACAAGATACAGCGGTAAAATTCTATCGCGCGATTCTTTATATTGATTTATGAGATTTTCTCTTTGTCTTTTTTCTTTTTCTCTTTTGTTAGCCATTTTTATCTCCTTTATTTCGTAACATAGTAATTAAGACCCGAATAATCGGATATAACGGTAAGCGTTTCGACCTTAAATCTTAAAAACTCAATCGTTTCGATTGTCGAATAATCGATTTGTCCGTCTGCGCCGTAGGCATAAATTCCGATTTTTGTTTTCTGCTCGGAAGCAATCGTACCGCTTAAATGAACCCACGTTTTGTCGGGCGTGTCTTCGCTTTGATTTTTCGGTTCGGGAATTTCTCCGTCGTAATCGAGAATAAAACCGATAATCGTATCTTTTCCGCATTTGCAACCATACCCCGACGAACATTTCCTTACTCCGCAGCGATACACATTTCCGTCCGTAGCCGTAAGGTCGTAAGTAAAGCAATCGTACTCAATTGGTTTATTTACATACTGCTCGGGATAGTACTGCATATTAGTCACAACGAGAAAGAAAGTTTCTTCGCTTAAAACATACTCGTTCCCGCCACACGACGAATTCGTAAAAAGTATCAAAATCAACGATAATACAATAAAAAAACTCTTTTTCATTTTGCACCTCTTTTCGCAAATTTTCCTATTAAAAGAAAGACAAGAAACACGGCTATATCAGCCGCGACGATAGTCGAGCCGACGGGAGTTCCGTTCGCGACGGAAACAAGAATCCCCGCAACCGCGCAGACAACCGATACGACGGATGAACATATGACCACGGATCTGAAACTTTTAAAGACGCGCATTGCGGAAAGTGCCGGGAAAATAATCAACGCCGAAATCAGAAGCGAGCCGACAAGATTCATCGCGAGAACGATAATTACGGCGATGATCACCGCAATGACGAGATTATATATCTCCGCTCTGGTTCCCGTAGCCTTTGCAAACGTTTCGTCGAACGTTACGGCAAATAGCCTGTTGTAAAGCAATATGTAAGACACGATAGCCATAATCGACAAACCGAGGCATATCCATACCTGCGCTTCCGTCAAGGTCAGAATCGAAGTCGAACCAAAAAGAGTCGAACACACGTCTCCCGACAAATTGGACGATGTCGAAAAGATATTTAACAACAAATATCCTGTTGCAAGCGAACCGACCGAAATCATCGCTACGAGCGCGTCGCCTTTTATTTTAGCGTTCTGCCCCGCTCTGAGAAGAAGTATCGCGCAAACTATCGTTACGGGAAGAACTATCGCCATATTGTCGGTCAGCCCGACTATCCCCGCGACAGCCATCGCGCCGAATGCGACGTGAGACAACCCGTCGCCTATATAAGAATATCTTTTTAAGACGAGCGTAACGCCGAAAAGCGACGAACAAAGCGCGATCAGAATTCCGACGATAAGCGCGTATCTTACGAAAGGAAACTGCAAATAAGTAATTATTTTATCAAACATTTTAAGCCTCCCTCGCCTCGACGATTTTTTTGTAAAACCCCGATTTTATAAATTCGTCTCTGCTCCCGAAAAAGCAAGGCTTCCCGACATACAGAATATGCGACGAATATTTAAGAGCGGCGGATATATCGTGCGAAATCATCACTATCGTTATATTTCGTTCTTTATTGAGTTTGTAAATCGTTTCGTACAACTCGCTCGTCACGACGGGATCGAGTCCGGCAACAGGCTCGTCGAGTAACAGCATTTTTTTCGTCGAACAAAGCGCTCTCGCAAGCAAAACCCTTTGCTGTTGTCCGCCCGACAACTCTCTGAAACATCTTTTCGAAAATTCGTCGATACCGAGAATTTTCATATTTGTAAGAGCCGTTTCTTTTTGTTTTTTCGTATAAAACGGACGAAATCCGAGTCCCGAAAGACAACCGGACAAAACTATTTCGTAAACGCTCGCGGGGAAATCCTTCTGCGCGTCCGTCCTTTGCTGTATATAGCCGATTTCCGTAGCTTTCAACCCGTCGCCGTACTCCACTTCTCCCAAAAGCGGCTTTTGAAGCGAGAGGACGGTTTTCATCAAAGTGCTTTTTCCCGCTCCGTTTTCTCCGACTATACACAAATAATCTCCGCCGTTGACGGTAAAATCGATATTTTCCGCAACGGCTTTCCCGTCGTAACCGAGCGAGAGATTTTTACAGGTAATTTCAGCCATTTATATCCCCTCCCTCGTCTTTTACCCCGAGCGCGATTTTTATCGCTTCGTAATTCTTTCTCATAAGAGAGAGATAATCGGCTCCGTTTTCCGTATCTTTTTGTTTTACCGCCTGCATGGAATCGAAAACAACGATTTGCTGATTTTTATTTTTCGTGGCGTTGATCACCGATTTCGCTATACCCTTATCCCCGCCGTCGATAACGCATACGCTCGAAAGATTGTATTCGTCGATTTTTCCCGCAAGGAAAACGACTGTTTCGAAAGACGCTTCCGTTTCAGCCGAACAACCCGAAAACGCCGCATAGCAATTCAGAGAATAATCGTCGGCAAAATAACGAAACGGAAATCTGTCGCCGAAAACAAGGGTTTTAACGCCCGAACTCCCGATAGTTTCTTTAAATTCGTTGTCGAGATTTTCAAGCTTCTCTTTATAATTTGCGAGATTGCTTTCGAAAACCTCTCTGTTTTCGGGGAAAAGCTCGCAAAGTTTTTCGGTTATTTTACCGCAGGCAACGTCTGCGTTTTTTAAAGACAACCAGATATGCTCGTCTTTTTCGTGTTCCTCGTGATCTTCGTTATCTTCGTGACCGTGATCCGAATGTTCCGCGTCGCCCTCTTCCCTTTCGTCTTTCACTAGATTTCCGAGAGCTTCGATAAGATTAAGCGTCTTATTCCTGTCTTTTTTGACGCTTTCAAGAGTTTTTTCGACCCATTCGTCGGACTCGCCGCCGATATAAATAAACAAATCGCTTTGCCCTATTTTAACGATATCGTCCGCGCTCGGCTGATAACTGTGCAGATCTACGCCGTTTTTTCCTAGGAGAGTCACCTCGTATTCGTTCGTTTTTTCGCCTAAAATGTTTTTTACCCAATCGTATTCGGGAAATATTGTGCAAACAATGGTTTTTTCGGAGTTATCGCCGCTTTTTTCGCAGGAAACAAAGCCGCAACACCCCGCAAGAATGAATATCGGCAAAACTGCCGAAAGAATTTTTTTCATAATAAATTAAAATCTCCTTTTAAATAAAAAATCGCATTAAAAAAGAGCCGCCTTTTCCGATTTTTAAAAACGCGAAAAAGCCGAATATAATGTTCGGCAGGCTCTTGAATTTTTATTCGATTTTAATTTAATTGGAGATCGTTTAAAGAAACCGGAGTGACGATTTTTAATTCGCGCTTCCTTGTATTAAACAAAATTAAAACAACCGAAAAAACAGCGATAAAAGATATTGCGGCGGAAGCAAGTTTTTTCGCGCCGTCCGATATCTCCTCCGCAATCCTCAGAACGGCGCAGACGGGACAGTCCTCCCCTACGCAATCGTGATTTTTGTTTTCGGCTGTAAAATTAAAAGAAAAAGCAAGCGCGACAATATAAAAAACAAGCAAAAACACGGCTGTGATTTTCACTCTTCTTTTCATAATGCTACCTCCTTTTTCGATTTTGTCTTTCGTGATGTGTTATTTTTTGCAGGCGCAACAATGAGCGCAGCCTTTGCCGTTCGTTTCGGATTTCGTCGAACAGCCTTTGCAAACGTTCGCGTTTTCGTCTGCGACGATTTCATCGTCATCGTCGTTTTCGCGCATAAACTCGTCGTAAACTTCTTCCAGAAGCTTTTCGTCGTCTATCGGAATCAATGTTTCGTCTTTTTCGTCGCCCGAAAGTTTGAATACGATCAGTTCGTCGGGATCTATTCCGTTTTTAGGTTCGGCGGGCTGAAAAAACACAAACCACTCGTCTTTATAATCTATCGTGCCGATATGGTAAAACTTTTCAACGCTTCCGTCTTCGCCCGTAAGCGCAACGAATTCGTTTTCTTCGCTATGTTCGTTTTCAATAAACTTTTCGGTCATATTTTAAATCCTTTTATGCTTTAAGCTTGATTTTTCGATCTTCTGAGGTAATCTTCCAGAATATACGAAGCGGCTATCTTGTCGATCACGTTCTTGCGCTTTTCTCTGCGCATATCCGCCTCCAAAAGAAGTCTCCTCGCTTCCTTCGTCGAAAACCTTTCGTCCTGAGTGACGACGTTTATATCGGTTTTTTTCTTTAATTCCTCGATAAAAAATCTCGTCTTTTCGGTTTGTTCGCACTCTTTCCCGTCGAAGTTCAACGGCAAACCGCAAACAATCGTCTCGGCATATCGGGACTTAGCAAGCGCGATAAGATAATCGATATCCTTAACAAGAGATTTTCTCCAATACGTTTCTACGGGTAAAGCCATTTCGTTAAACGGATCCGACACCGCAACGCCTATTCTTTTATCTCCTATATCGAAAGCGATTATTCTTCCCACGCGCGACTCCAAAAAATTTACTCAACTTCATTTTATCACTTTCGGCTTTTTTTTACAAGCCTTTTTCTTGATTTATTTCTAATAAAAGAATGAAATATTTCTTTTTACGCATACTGTTAAGGGCAGAAAATTGCCCGAGCGGAAGAATACCGAAGGAGGAATCATGGATAAGAATTTTGCTTGCGGTATGGTTCTCGGTCTTTTAGCCGGAGCCTTGCTTGTAGCCAACTCGTACAAAGCGAGAAAACTTGTTAAAGACGGTCAGGAGGAAATCAAAAACAAGGTTTCCGAAATAACCGAAAAGAAAGGCAAGAAAAACAGCGAAGACTTAGAAGAAGAAAACGGATAAAAGACGAATAAAGCACCTGCCGAGATTTTGGCAGGTGCTTTTACGTTTATCGTAATTCTTTTAAAAATCACCGATAAATTCTTTGATTATAGAAGTTTTTACAACGTAATCGGTTTGTCCGTCTTTGAAAAATTTCAAAAACCTTAAAAGAAGTTCCGTCGTTTCGTCGGGATGTTTTCCGGCTAAAACATTAAGCTTTTCGAAAAGTACTTTTCTGTAAATTTCAGGCTCGTACGAAATGAACGTATCGACGGAGATATCCGCGTTGTTTTTAAACGGCGCAACGTACAACTCTTCGCCTTTTTCCACGCTTTTGAAGTACCCCGACGTTACGGATATATCTCTTCCTCTGTAAATAGAATCTCTGCTCATACGTCTCAAAAGGCGTATATATTTCGGATGAATAAGCTCGTTTCCGCATTGAACCCTCGTTCTTACGCTTATATAAAGCTTTACGGTTTCGTTTTTATCGAGTCGGATAACGTCATCGTTGAGAGAATGAATTCCTTCGAAAATGACGATCTCGCCTTTTCGGCGTCTGATTTTCTCTCCCGATTCGATACTTTTCTTACCCACAAAGTCAAAATGCGGCAGAACCGTTTCTTCGCAATCGATTATTTTCCGGATATTTTCTGAAAGAAGTTCGGTTCTTATTCTTGCGGGAGATTCCAGATCGACGACCCCCTCCTCTTCCGGCAAAACGGTTTTAAAGTAATTATCGAGGGAAATAACATAAGAGTTCCTTCCTCTCTCGTTCAGAAGTTGTTTTATAATGTTTGCCGTCGTTGTTTTTCCCGATCCCGACGGACCCGAAATAAGAACTATCGGCTTACTGTCGCCTTGCTCCGAAATTCTTTCGGCAATCAAACTTAAAGTCTCGCGGAATTTAAAATCTTCTTTTGCGTAATCCTCCGCGCTTTTGAAATTTTCGTTTATATATTCAGAAGTAATTATTTTCATATCTTTTATATACTATGCCAGACAAGTTAATCGAGGTTTATCGGCGCAATTTTACCGATATAAGCCCCACGCATTGCTCGTTGCTATAAGATTAACGCCTTCGGTTATGTCTTTTAAGATAATCTGCCCTATTTTTACGGGCGGTACGACGGTTATTCCGTTGATTATTTTCATCAGATCGAATATTTCGGACTTTTTTATCGGCTTATCCGTTTTTACGGAAACCATTTCTCCCGAAACGCATTTCACGGTCGACGTGAGAACCCGTACCGGGCAGACGACTTCGTTTTCCGCGTACTTTTTTCCTCTCGGACAATCGTTTCCTCTGACCGATTCGACTTTATCGCCGTTAAGCGTTACCGTTATTTCGCATCCCTTAGGACATTCCACGCAAGTAAGTTTCTTTTCCATTATTCGTCACCCTTTATTTCTACGGTTATTTCGTCCGATATTTCGGAGAAAAATTTGTCGGACAGATTTATTCTCTGCATTTCGCCCGGTACGACGATAGGTTTCTTTACCGTAAAAATTTCTTTTTCTCCGCTTTTTATCGATATAATCGGATTTTTTACAACCGATCCGACTCTGAAATACAACGAAACGTTCCCCGCAAGCTCAACGTCGATCTTTTGCGGCAAAACATAAGAAACTTCCGCTCCCGCAACAGTCGGAACAAGCTTTTTGTTTCTTTCTCCGTTTAACGAATACTCAGCCGCGTATTTCCCCGCGATTTCCGATTCTTCGGACACAAAATCCACGAGATCGTGAACTTGCAACACGTTTCCGCAAGCAAATATTCCGCCTACGGACGTTTCTCTCGTCTGATCGACTACCGCGCCTTTCGTTCGCGGCGAAAGTTCCACGCCTGCTTCCTTGGAAAGCTCGTTTTCAGGGATCAAGCCGACCGAAAACAAAACCGTGTCGCAATCGAAATGAATTTCGGTTCCTTTTATCGGCTTTTTATTCTCGTCCACGGCGGAAACGACAACTCCGCTCACACGTTCTTTCCCCTCTATTTTCGTAATCGTATGGTTGAGATAAAGAGGTATTCCGAAATCGTCGAGACACTGAACGATATTGCGTTTAAGTCCGCTCGAAAACGGCATAATTTCGCACACCGCCTTAACGTTTGCGCCTTCGAGTGTCATTCTTCTCGCCATTATAAGACCTATGTCTCCCGAACCGAGGATAACGACGTTTTTCCCGGGCAGATACCCTTTGATATTGACAAACTTCTGAGCCGCGCCCGCAGAAAAAATCCCCGCAGGTCTCGCTCCCGGGATATTGAGCGCGCCACGGCTTCTTTCTCTGCACCCCATCGCAAGAATTACGGCTTTTGCGGCAATTTGAAAAACGCCTTTTTCTTCGTTTATCGCCGTAACGATCTTTTCTTTCGTCAAAGACAAAACCGTCGTTCCGGTAAGAATTTTAATATCTCTTTTTTTTGCCTCTGCAATAAATCTGTCGGCGTATTCCGGTCCCGTTAAGCTTTCCTTAAAACGGGTAAGACCGAAGCCGTTGTGAATGCATTGATTGAGTATTCCGCCGAGTTTATCGTCTCTTTCGATTATAAGAACGCTTTTTTCGCCCGACTCGTAAGCCTTTATTCCCGCCGCAAGCCCCGCAGGTCCTCCGCCGATTATAACTACGCCGTATTGTTCGATCATTTCGTCTTTCCCTCTAAAATATATGAATTTTTGCCCGATTTCGTAATTTCCGTAAAATCTTTGCCGAGTTCTCTTGCAAGAATTTCGACGACGTACGGCTGACAAAAACCGCCCTGACACCTGCCCATTCCCGCTCTCGTTCTGCGTTTAATAGCGTCTACGGACGCGGCTTTCGGATTTTCGTTAATCGCGCTCACGATTTCGCCTTCGGTGATTTTTTCGCACCTGCAAATTATTTTTCCGTATCTTTTATCCTTTTTGATAATTTCGTTCTTCTCTTCGTCGTTTAATTGATCGAAAAAATATTCCGCCTTTCTGTAAGGATTGAAGTCGTCTTTCTTTTTCAAATCGAGTCTTTTTGAAACGATCTCTTCGACAACGTATTTCCCTATTGCGGGCGAAGCCGTAAGCCCCGGGGATTCGATACCGACAAGCTCGATAAAACCTTTATTGTTTTTACTTTCTTCGATAATGAAATCGTGCTTGTCGTTATAGGCTCTTACGCCTGAAAACGACGTTATTGTATCTCCGAGCGGAACGCTCTTCACCATTTCCGAAGCTTTGTTTATGACAGCGTTCAATCCTTCCGCAGTCGTATCCGTATCGTTGTCAGATATCTCTTCCGCTGTCGGACCGAGGATGATATTGCCGTCCGCCGTCGGAGAAACGAGTATACCTTTTCCGAGTGCGGTAGGCGTAAAGAACAGCGTTTTATCGGTCAGATATTTTGCCGTTTTGTCGAGAAGAATATATTCGCCTCTTTTTGCGAAAACGTTATATTTATCGCCGATAAGCTCCGCGATTTTTCCGCTGTTTATCCCCGCAGAGTTTATGACGATTTTCGTTTCGACCGTTTCTCCGTTTTTGGAAAATACCCTGTAACCATCGTCGATTTTTTCAAGTTTTACGACTTCGAAATCACACTTTAATTCCGCGCCGTTATCCATTGCGTTGCCTATCGCGGCAATCGTCAGATTGTACGGGCAGACTATTCCGCCGCTTTTCGCGTAAAGCGCGCCGACGGCGTTTTCGCTTATCGACGGTTCGATTTCGAAAAGTTTTTCACGGGTTATAATTTCGATATCTTTTACCCCGTTTTTCTCTCCTCTGTTTTTTAATTCTTTAAGCGTTTCGAGCTGCTCGTCGTTAAAAGCAACGACAAGCGAACCGTTGTTTCTGTATTTAACGCCGAGTTCTTCGCAAACGGTTTTCATCATTTTGTTTCCGAGAACATTGAACTTTGCTTTTAATGTGTTCTCTTTTGCGTCGAACCCCGCATGAACTATGCCGCTGTTAGCCTTGCTTTGCCCCATGCAAACATCGTTTTCTTTTTCGAGCATGCATATTTTCAGGTCGTATCTCGATAATTCTCTTAAAATCATCGCGCCGACCACTCCTCCGCCTATAACCGTAACGTCAAACATTTTTCCTCCTCATAAACACGCCGTTATGTCGTTGAGACTGTTCAGAACAAATTCGGGCTTCTTTTCTGTATCTTTAAGCATTTCCTCGGTTCCCTCGCCCGATAAAACAAACAGTGTGTGAAATCCGCAATTTACGCCGAACGCGATATCAGTGTACAGCCTGTCTCCGACCATCAGAAAGCTGTTTTCTTTTGCATTGTATTCTTTTACAAGCTCTTCTCCGAACATTGTATAAGGCTTTCCTATTATTTTATCCGGCACTCTCCCTGTCGACGCTTTTATAAGCTCGATAAACGCTCCGACATCCGGAAGGGGATATTTTTCGGATGGGCAATTTATATCGGGATGAGTTGCTATATATTCGCAATTTTCCCTTAAATTATCGGTAAATTTGCAAAGTTTTTCATACGTCGACTCCGTGTCGTAAGCAAGAACGCAAACGTCCGCAACGCCGTCCTCGACAAGCTCGATCCCTTTTTCGGAAAACTCTTTTTTCAGACTCTCCGTTCCCATAAGCCTTACAGTTTTTTCTTTTCTCTCAGTCTTCAAAAATCCGATCGCCGCAGTCCCCGACGTTTTCACTTCGTCTCCGTCCTTGAACAGCCCCATTTTGCCGAGCTTTTCGTAGTAACTTTCGACGCTCTTGGAAGAATTGTTCGTAAGAAAAATAATTTTCTTTCCGCTTTCGCGGATTTTATCGAGAGTTTTATCCATTTCGCCGATTAGTTTGCCGCCGAGGTAAACCGTTCCGTCCATATCGAGCAGAACGTATTTCACTTCTTTCAAAACGTTTTTCAGATCTTTCATAAAATACCTTTACAAATATTATGTACGAATTTATTTAAAAATAAAGAGCGGATCGTATAACGAGTCTCCGCCCCTTGATTGTCATTTTTTTATCCACGTCATAGGAATAAACGTTAAAAGTAACGGATATATTTCAAGTCTTCCCAAAAGCATGGTAAAAGTAAGTACTATTTTCGAAAACATACTATACGCCGCAAAGCTTTGCGTAGGTCCTACCGCGGCAAGTCCCGGTCCGACGTTATTGATACAAGTCAAAGTTGCGGTAAAATTCGTTTCGAAAACGCTGTATGTTCCCTCCGCGGCAATAACGTTACACCACGGATCGAACGAAAGAAGAATTACAACGGCTATGATAATAAAAACATATACGCCGATATATGTGCCTATACCGTTGATAGTCGACTCATCCACTCTTTTCCCTTCGAACTTGACAACGCTCGCCGTACGTGGATGCAAAGCCTTTTTAAAATCTCTTTTAATTCCTCTCCACAGTATTATAAGCCTCGAAACTTTAAGTCCGCCCGCAGTCGAACCCGCGCACCCGCCGACAAACATTAACAATAAAAGCGTGGTTTTTGCAACCGAATTCCATTTGTCGAAATCACACGAGGAAAATCCCGTCGTGGAAATGATTGAACCGACCTGAAACGCGGCATTTCTCAAAGCGTCGGCAAAAGACGAAAACGCGCCCGCGATATTAAACGTTATAACGGCAGTCGATATAACCACGATACCCGTAAAAACATGCAATTCGGTACTTTTAATCGCCGTTTTGAATTTTCCGATCAGAATAAGGTAATACAGGTTGAAATTAAGCGAGAATATAAGCATTCCGACCGTAAGAACCCATTGCGCCGCAGGCGAATAACTCCCCACACTGTCCGCTTTTATACCGAATCCACCCGTTCCCGCCGTTCCGAAAGCGTGAACAAGACTGTCGAAAAGCGGCATTCCGCAAAGGAGCAATGCGATAACCATTACTCCCGTAAGCACCATATATATAAGGTAAAGTATTTTAGCCGTATCTTTCGATCTCGGAACGAGTTTATCGACGATAGGTCCGGGCATTTCCGCTCTTAAAATATGCATCGATCTGTCGGGCGCTCTCGCGGTTATTGCCATAACGAAAACTATAACGCCCATACCGCCTATCCAGTGAGTGAAAGAACGCCAGAATAAAATCGATTTCGAAAGAGCTTCCACGTTCGTTACGATCGAAGCGCCCGTAGTCGTAAGACCGCTGACGGTTTCGAAAAGCGCGTCGACGTAATTAGGTATCTCCCCGCTTATAACAAACGGCACCGCACCGACAAACGATGCGGCAAGCCAGCAAACGGCAACGGTGATAAAACCCTCTTTCGAGAAAAATATCATATTTTTCGGCTTAAACAATAAAACCATCGCAAAGCCGATAATCATCGCGCCCGCAATAGTTATACCGAATGAAAGCGCGCACCACCATTCTGCGTAAATAAATGCGGTTATAAGCGGCAGAAACATCAGAAGTCCTATCGTTATAACCACCTTGCCGGCGGTGGAAAAAATCATTCTGTAATTCATAATTTTTTATTTATGTTTTAAAATATCCGAAAGATTGCAAAGTCTTTCGCCTTTTGCGATGACTATTACTTTATCGCCCGACAATATAACGTCGTCGCCGCCCGGGATAAGGGCGTTGTTTTCTCTCGTTATTCCCGCAATCAGGACGCCCGCTTTAAGTTCGAGCTTTTTAAGCGGAATTTTCGAATACTCGAAATCCTCTTCCACGTTGAATTCGAGAGCTTCGGCGTTTCCTCCGAAAAGGCTGTACAGCGTTTCGACTTTACTTCCGATACTGTTCCCTATCGCCCTCGCATATCTTACGAGAATATCGGCAACGATATTTTTAGGTGAAAACGTTGTATCGAGACCGAGATTTTCGGCAATGGAAGACAATTCGTTTCTGTTCACCTTGGCGATTACTTTCGGAACCTTTCTCGAAAGCGCGTAGAAAGAAATAAGTATATTCTCCTCGTCTCTGTCCGTAAGCGAAACGAGAGCGTCGAGTCCGTCTATTCCCTCTTCCAGAAGAATTTCTCGGCTCATTCCGTCTCCGCATACCACTTCCGCCTTCGAAGAAAGCTTTTCGCATACTTCGTCGCAAATTTCGCTGTCTTTTTCTATTATTTTAACGCCGCTCCTGCCTTTTAAAAGCATTTCGGCAAGATACATAGCCGTTTTGCTCGCGCCGATAAGCATAATGTTTTTGGCTTCTTTCGTCGCGTAACCGAAGTTGTTTAAAATCGAATGCGCGTCGTCGTTCGTTACCATTACGCCGACCTTATCTCCGCTTAAAAGCTTGAATGTACCGTTGGGGATAAAGACATCGTCACCTCTCTGAACCACGCAAACAAGAAATTTCTCGTGAAACTTTTTACGCAGATCGATAAGCGAAAGATTGTCTATTGCCGAGCTTTTTTTAACGGTAATTTCTACCATTTCGAAGCTTCTTGCCGTAAAGGTTTCGACTTTCGTCGCGGACGGAAGTTTCAAAAGGTCGTAAATTGCTTCCGCGGCAAGTTTTTCGGGATTGACAGCCATAGAAATTTCAAGCTGTTGCTTCATAAATCCCCAGCTTGCGGTGTTATATTCGGAATTTCTTACTCTCGCAACGGTATGGCTCGCGCCTATTTTTTTCGCCGCAAAACAAGAAAGCATATTAAGCTCGTCGGACCCTGTTACGGCGATAAACAAATCGGCTTTGTCCGCGCCCGCTTCGAGAAGTTTCTCATACTCCGTTCCGTTGGCGCAGATCCCCATGACGTCGTAAAGATTGGAAACATTTCCGACGACTTTCGGGTCGTTGTCTATAAGCACGATCTCGTGCTTTTCTTTAAGCATACTCTCTATTATCGTTTTTCCGACTTTTCCGCCGCCGACAATAATAACTTTCATATAAAAATCCTTATTTTAAACTGATTCCGTTAAATTTCGCAAAAGCATACACCGCTTTAAGCGCGGCGATAACGTCCGAATTGTCTTTCAGATCGGCTTCGGGGTCGACGAATTTAAGGTTAAACGCGATCTTTACCGTGTTATCGAGAAGAACGCGCATAGAAGTCGTCCCCTTGGAAGCGTCCATCGCCCCCGCGAGTTTGAAACACACGGGAACGGTTTTCAGTTTTTCGTCCGCTCTTTCGGTAAGTCTGTCGCTCATATCCTTGACACAACCCGCAAACAGAGTGTAATCCGCGCCCTCCAAAAGCTTTCCGTAGTCCGAAATATTTTCGACGAATCTCATCTCGTCGGACAAAAATCTGTTTCTTATGGAACAAATTTTAATAAGCACCGCTTGCAGATATTCGTCGTATTCCGAAAGAAGCCCTCTTTTGTCGTATTTAAATCCCGGGTCTTTCGAAAATACGTTATCGTAAAGGTCTGTTATGACCTGAACGGCGGAATAATAACTTTTTTTGGATTTTTCGATTAAAATATCAGCTCTCGTCTTTTCCATATTATCTTCGTTTTCTTTCGGTTCGTTCTTCTCCCGAACATTTTCGTCCGGAAGAAAAATACCGTCATTTAAGTCCGACGTTTCGACGATATGTCGTTCGCGTCGGTCGTTTAAAACGTTATTTTTTATCTCCGAGCCGAAAAAAGCAGGCAAATTTCGTTCTGAACATTCCGAGCTTTGTAATGGGTTTACCCTTAGTCGTTCTGCTTTCGGACGGCAAATCTTCCGAAAGGGCGTGCATTACGTTTCCGTCTTCGTCTTCAATAAGAAGCGTTATACTCTCCGACTCTTCTTTGGGAACGGCAAGTCTGACGCATTCCGTACCGTCGAAGCCTATATCTACGAGTCTTACCCCTTTTCTCGCTCTCGCGGTTTTCGCGATAGTGCCGAGGTCTACCTTTTTGAACGTTCCGAACGATGTTGCGACAACGACTTCGTAATCGTACTTTTTGCTTATCTGCATTGCGGTTATAACTTCGTCGCCGTCTTCAAGATCCATTCCCTTAACGCCGCTCGCTACTCTGAGCTGCTGCGGGAATTCGTCCGAACAGTTAAGGCAATAACCGTTTTTGGTCGCAAAGAAGAAATCGGACTCGGGAATTTCCTCTTCCATTTTAAGAAGTTCGTCGCCCTCTTTGAGTTTTATAGCCTGGAATACCGGCTTTTTAACGTCGTATTCGCTCCACGGCGTAAGTTTAACCATTCCGCCTTTCGTGAAGAAATAGAGTCTCGTCGTCGGGAATTCTCCGTCTTTTGCCGCATAGAACGCAACGGGAACTTCGTTTTTGTCGCAGTTCTTGATAAGCTGGCTGAATTTTATTCCGCCGCTCATAGCTCCGCTCGCCTCGGGCAAAGCTTCGGGGTCTATCTTATAGCTATTACCGAAATTGGTAAACGCATAAAGCATATTGGAAGTGTCGGTTTCAACTTTGAACGCGAACAGTTCGCCTTTTCCGGGCGTCGAGTTCTTCGCGTACTTCTTATATGTAGCCGATTTGACTTTTCTTATAACTCCGTTAAGATTATATCCTATTACGATATTTTCGACGTAAGACTTCTCCGCCGTTTTGTCGAAATGAATTTCGTCCGCGGAAGTAACGATAATCGAACGTCTGTCGTCCTTATATTTCTTTCTGATCGCGAGAATTTCTTTTTTGACTACGTCTTTTTGAAGTTTTTTGCTGTCGAGAATAGCTTGAAGTTCGGCTATAAGCTTTCTGAGATTTTCAAGCTCTTCTTTAAGGTTGTTTACTTCGAGTTTCGTAATTCTCGCAAGTCTTAAATCAAGGATCGCCTGAGCCTGTTTTTCGGAAAGATCGAAAGCGGCTCTCAAATTCGCCTTGGCTGCGGGCGTATCGGGCGAGGTTTTGATTATTCTGATAACCTCGTCGATATTGGTTACGGCGATAATCAGACCTTCTAAGATATGTGCTCTTTCTTTGGCTTTGTTAAGATCGTATTTCGTTCTTCTTACAACGATATTGATCTGATAATCGACGTAATATTTTATTATTTCGAGAAGTCCCATAAGCTTCGGCTTGCCGTCCGCTATGGCGACCATATTTATTCCGTAAGTACACTGTAATTGAGTGTATTTAAACAGAAAATCGAGAATTTGTTGCGGGTTATAATCTTTTTTTACTCTTATGACGGCTCTCATACCCGATCTGTCGGACTCGTCCGCTATATCGGAAATTCCCGCTAAGGCGTCTTTGTTTTCTTCCTGCAAATCGGCTATCTTTTTAAGAAGCTGCGCCTTGTTTACCTGATAAGGAAGCTCGGTAATTACTATATTCTTTTTCTTTCCTTCCGACTCTTCTATGTTTATCTTCGCTCTGAGCGTTATTTTACCCTTACCCGTTTCGTAAGCGTTGCGAAGTTCCGTTCCGGCGATTATGTATCCGCCCGTCGGGAAATCGGGACCTCTGACGATCTTCATCATGTCGTCGAGGTTTATTTTCGGGTCGTTAAGATAGGCTACAACGCCGTCGATGACTTCCGCGAGATTGTGCGTCGGGATATTCGTCGCAAGACCTACCGCGATACCCGTCGCGCCGTTTACGAGAAGGTTCGGAAATCTTCCGGGAAGCGTGTCGGGTTCTTTAAGCGAGTCGTCGAAGTTGAGCGACCAGTTTACGGTATCTTTGTCGATATCGGTTAAAAGTTCCAGGGCAAGCTGTTGAAGTCTTACCTCGGTATATCTCATTGCCGCCGCGCTGTCGCCGTCGATGGAACCGAAGTTTCCGTGACCGTCTACGAGCGTGTTTCTCATATTGTACGGCTGAGCGAGACGAACCATTGCGTCGTAAACCGAGCTGTCGCCGTGGGGGTGGTATTTCGCAAGGCAGTCGCCAACTACTCTCGCGCTCTTTTTATATCCCTTGTCGGGAGTCATTCCCTGTTCGTACATCGAATAGAGAATTCTTCTCTGAACGGGTTTAAGTCCGTCCTCTACTCTCGGCAACGCTCTGTCCAATATAACGTATTCCGCATACGGAATCATCGAATTATGGAGGACGTCCTCAAGCGGGCTTGTGATTATCGAGTCTTTATTTTCAGACATTTATTTATCCTCCTTAAATTAAACGTTTACCTTGCTCATGAAGGTATCTTCTTTATTGAAATCCGCGTGTTCGGCGATATACGCTTTTCTTCCGTCTATATCGTCGCCCATAAGCGTCGTGATAAGCTTTTCCGCTTCCGCCGCGTCTTCTATCGTCACCTGCATCAGAACTCTCTTCTGCGGATCCATAGTCGTGTCCCAAAGCTGTTCGGGGTTCATTTCGCCGAGACCTTTGTATCTTTGGAGCTGATATCCTCTGCCGACTTTGTCGATCGCTTTTTGCAGTTCGCTGTCGTCGTAAGCGTACTCTATTATATCTTTCTTGTAAACCTTGTATAACGGCGGCATTCCGATATAAACGTGACCTTCCTGAATAAGAGGCTTCATATAACGGAAGAAGAAAGTAAGCAGTATCGCTCTTATGTGCGCGCCGTCCTGGTCGGCATCGGAAAGAATAATGACTTTATGATAGTTAAGGTTTGCTATATTGAAATCGTTTCCGATACCCGTTCCGAGCGCGCTTATTATCGTTCTTATTTCTTCGTTTTTAAGAACTTCTTCTATTCTCTTTTTCTCGGCGTTGAGCGGTTTACCTCTGAGCGGCAAAATCGCCTGATGCTGTCTGTCTCTGCCCTGCTTCGCGCTTCCGCCTGCGGAGTCGCCCTCGACTATGAACACTTCGTTGAATTCGGCTTTTCTGCTCGAACAGGAAGCGAGTTTACCGATAAGTTTCGCGGAATCCGCACCGCTTTTCGCTCTCGCAACCTCTTTTGCGTGTCTTGCGGCGTTTCTCGCCTTAGCCGCGCCGACGGCTTTTTTGATCATCGCGTCGAACACGGGTTTGTTTTTCTTGTTTCTTACCAAAACATCGAGTTCCTCTATCGTAGCCGCTTCCACAGCCGCTTTTGCTTCGGGGTTACCGAGTTTGGTCTTCGTCTGACCTTCGAACTCGACGTTCTTCATCTTTACGGAAATTATAGCCGTCATTCCCTCGCGGAAATCGTCGCCCGTAAACACAATGTCTTTTTCTTTAACGAGATTGTTTGCTTTCGCGTAATCGTTAAGTATCTTCGTAACACCCGATTTAAATCCGACTTCGTGAGTACCGCCCTCGGGTGTCGGAATATTGTTTACGAACGAGAATACGCTCTCGGTATAACTGTCGGTATGCTGAATGGCGAATTCTATTAAAATACCGTCTTTTTCCGCTTTTGCGTAAACGGGAAGATCGTAAAGTTTGGTTTTCCCTTCGTTAAGATACAAAACGTAATCGACGAGACCTCCGTCGTATTTGAAAGTCTTGTTATAGAATTTCTCGTCGTCGCGAAGATCGGTAAGTTTTATCGTTATTCCCTTGTTTAAAAACGCAAGTTCTCTTAAACGTTTTGCGATCGTTTCAAGACTGAATTCAACCGTCTCGAACACCTCTTTGTCGGGTTTGAAACGGACGAAAGTACCGTGCTTGTCCGTCTTGATTCTCGTATTTTGAAGAGGGGCTTCGGGTTCGCCGGAAATGGTTTTCTTACGGGTTTTATCGTAATAGCTGTGGAATCTCATTTTGTAAACGGTTTTATTGTATACTTCCACTTCGAGCCATTCCGACAACGCGTTCGTAACCGACGCGCCTACGCCGTGCAAGCCGCCCGAAAAGTTATAATTCGAGTCGTTGAACTTACCGCCTGCGTGAAGCTGCGTAAATACGACCTGAACGCCCGAAACGCCCGCCTGTTTATGGATATCGGTAGGTATACCTCTTCCGTTATCCTCGACGGAAACGCTGCCGTCCTTATACAAAATGACCTCTACTTTGTCCGCATATCCGTTTGCCGCTTCGTCGATCGCGTTATCGACGATTTCCCATAAAATATGGTGCAAACCCTTAGGTCCCGTAGAGCCGATATACATACCTGGTCTGACTCTTACGGCTTCGAGACCCTCGAGAATTTTTATATCCTGAGAATTATAATCGTGCGCCATTCTTTCCTCCGATCGGGCATACAGCCCATTGTACACATTATTTTTATTGTATCATAAAAAAAATTTTTTTTCAAGCTATTATCGGGCTATATAATAATGATAAATGAAAAAAAACGGCTCCGGATCGTTCCGAAGCCGCAAATATCATAATACTTTCACTTTGATCTCTTTCGGAGCCTCTACTCTGGTCTCCGTTTTGCCGTTTTTAACTTCCGCGGTAATTTTCACTTTGCCCTTTGCCGTCGGATAAACGGCTTCTATCTTTTTAAGTCCGCAAAGGTCGGGTTTGACGATAAGCTCTCCTCCGCCCGTTCCGACTTCCGTTACGCCGACGATATGCCTCATAATGAACGGAATAACTCCGCTCGACCAGCCGTGGCAGAAGCTGTGACGTAGTTCTTTGTAACAGAACGCGCCGTAATCGGCGTGAACGTCCTTTTTGTCAGCCGTCGGCATCTCGTCTATTCTTCCCGCATTTTCCGCCCAGACGATATCGAAGTCTTCCCAGAAAGTCGTCGCTCCGAGTTTAAGCATTTTGCCGTAATACTCTTTCATCATTTCGAGAGCTTCCCTCCCGTGACCTTTGTCCGAAATCGATTTGAAAAGGTAGTACGACATAAACGTCGAAAGCCCTTTCGCGCCGCCGTCGAGTATGAGATTAACGTCTTTTTCGTTACCTATTCCGACCATAAGTCTTAAAGCGGAAATCTGCTTAAATTCCTTTACGTCATAAGAGATTTTCGAAAGTTTTACGAGAGACGTAACAACTATTTCCGCATCCTCGCCGAGTACTTCGAAAAGTTCTTTCGCGCATTTGAAACACCAGATGAAAAGCGCGTGAACGCCCGCGTATTCGTCCGCGGCTTTAACCGTCTCGGTCTCGTCCTGAGGATGAGTAGGCCAGTCGACGAAATTCGAATCGAGCGTCGTTCTGCCGTCGTCGGTAATATACTCCGCAATCTGACGAGTTACGCCGACAAGATAATCTCTCATCTCTTTCAGAAACTCTTTATCGCCCGTTCTGAAATAATAATCTCTTAAATTTATCACCCACCACAGAGAGTAGGTCGGCATACGGTTTATCCACCCGGGAAGCTCGGTCTGATCCTTAACGAACGCTATCGAATTCCTGATAAAAGTCGTATCGGAAAACAAACAGTCCGACGACATTTGTTCGGGGTGAATATCGCCTATCCATACGAGTCTGTCTCTCTTCACTCCGTCCCATATCATATCGTTGTGTATGCAAAGACGAAGAGTATACGCCGCCGTGTCGAAAATCTCGTTTACAAGCGCATCGTCGCAACTGAACGATCCGTCGAATGGCTTGTCGTACGCGTCGCTCTGACAAACGACGCTTTTAACATACAGAACGGTATCGTCCGAAACGTCTATTCTCGCAAAGCGGAAACCGCTGTTCATAAACAGCTGATCGCTGAAATTGGGAACGAAAAAGTTCCAGTCTCTCGTGGAATGGTCGTTCGTTGCGTTACGCTCCCCTATATCGTGACAGACTTCCGAAACGGACTCGCCGAGACGGACTCTTATTCTGCCCGATCCTTCGGTCGTATAGCTTAAAAATCTGAGACTTCCCGAAAGTTCTTTTCCGAAATCGAGAATTATATGCGAACCGCCGTTAAACACGGCAAGATCCTTTTCGTTAAGCCCTATTTGCAGAACTTTGGTTTTCAGTAAATTTTCGGCATCGGAAACGCCGTGTTTATCGATTATCCGGACAGGAAAAATATTTTCCATCGTTTACCCCCGTTTCATATTTTCGATCTGAGACAAAAGTATGTTTTCGGCATAAGAAACAGCCTTTTTAACGCTTCCTTTTTCAAACGGTATCGAAAGATTGGCGTATCTTAAAGTATCTTTATAACCGAGACTTCCTCCGACTTTGCAAAGATTGAGATAATCTTTCCACGCGGAAACTTTGTCTTCGTTCATTTTCTTTTTGAATTCCATTGCGCCCATTGTCGTAAGCGTATAGTTGATATAATAAAACGGATAAAGGAAAATATGGATTTTATGGTACCACCAACCGCCTTTCGCAAAGAAATCTATATCTCCGTAATCTCTCCACGGCATATATTTTTCTTCGAGTTTTTTCCATTCTGCCGTTCTTTCCTTGGGCGTAAGCTCGGGATGAGCGTAAACTATATGCTGATATTCGTCCACGGCAACGCCGAACGGAACGAACGTAAGAGCTTCCTGCAAATGCGCGAATCTGAACTTATCCGCCTTATCCCCGAAGAACTTTTCCGCGTAAGGATAAGCGAACTGCTCCATACTCATAGAATGAATTTCGGCGATATCGGTAGACTCCGAATAATAAGCCGAAATCGGTTGAGCTCTCATCGCTTCGTAGCCGGCGAACGCGTGACCCATTTCGTGCGTTAAAACGTCGACGTCCGCGGTTGTCTGATTGAAACACGAGAACACAAACGGAGCCTTAATCGTATTGATAGACGTCATATAGCCCGTCGAAGCCTTGCGAGGTCTGTTCTTCACGTCGAGAAGTTCGTGATCGAGCATAAAATCGATAAATTCGCCCGTTTCTTTGCTCATATCGCGGTACATTTCGCGAGCTTTTTCGATAAGGAAATCGTCGTCTCCGATCGGTTTTGCGTTTCCGTCTCCGAAAATAAATTTCTCGTCGTAAGCCATAACCTTCTCGACGCCCGTTCTCTCCGCCTGAGCTTTGTAAAGCTTTGCGCAGAAAGGAACAAGTTCTTCTCTCACCTGCTCGCGGAATGAAGCGACGTCTTTTTCGTCGTAATCCGTTCTGCCCTGGCGCATATACCCGAGCGGAATGAAGTTTTTAAACCCGAGGTTCGCGGCTTGTTCGTTTCTGTTTTTTATAAGCTCGTCCCAAATCTCTTCGAAGCGTTTTTCGTTTGTCTCGTAAAACTCCGAATAATCCTTATAAGCATCGTGACGAATTTTTCTGTCCGGACTTTCGAAATAGCTCATTATTCCGTACAGATTAAGGGTTTTCCCGTCGAACGGAATACTTGCGGAAGCTATTATCTTCTCGTATTCGTTGCAAAGTTTAGCTTCTTTCTGTAAAAGCGGAATATTCTTCTCGCAATACGATTTTCTCTTCAATTCGAGACCGGAAAACATTGCGTTTCCGAATTCTTTTATAAAATCGCTTTTGAATTTTCCGTCGTACATAGCGTTCGCGAATTCCATATACGCGGCATCGTATTCGGGAAATTTTTCGTTGATATACTCGTTTTCTTTATCGTAAAATTCGTCTCCCGTATCGATCGTGTGACGAATAGAAGCGATCGTTGCCATATCGGAAAATTCGCATTCTTCTTTGTCGAATTCGAGATACGCTTTTCTCGCCTCTTCGTACGAGACGGCGTTCTTTATTCTCAAAGCGTACTCTTTCGCTTTCTTTTCCTGCTCGTCGAAATCCGGACGAACATATTCGAGCGTTCCGAATTTAAAATCTTTTTTCATGATTCACCTTACCTAAAAGCGGAGCGACGAAACGCTCCGCGGTGCTTTCTGTCAACTGTTTAAAATTTAAGCAAATCGAGATATTTGGTTTTGTCGATTGCCGAAAGGAACAAATACAATCTCGGTCCTTTATCTGTTCCGAACAATAAATTATAAAAAACGGCAAAGAATCTTTGCTGACGAGCCATATTCTCTTTTTTCGTAAGAGAGGGATCGTTTATTATACCGTAAAGATACTGCTGAATTTCCTGTTCCTTGATATCGTCGTGACTTTCGACGTATTCCGCAAGCTTTTTGACGGCTTCCTTTTCCTCGTCGGAAAGGGTATTGTAAAATTCGTCGTTTCTGCCGCTCAAAAGCTTGTACATTTTCGACGGCTGATGTTTCGTTATCCAGTTTTTAACCCTGATAAGTCTTTCCTCGTCGCGCTCGTCGAACTCGACTCCGATTTTCGCGAGGATATCCTTTACCGCTTGCGGATTGAAATCCACGATAGGCGCAACGGAAGCAAGAACGCCGAAAGGAACTTTCGCTTTTACGTTTACGCCGTTTATCATGCAAAGGTCGTAAACAGACTTATTGTACTCGTCCGCTTCGCCGTTTTTAACGGCTTCGAGCCCTTTATCGAACTCGCTGTAATGACGAATGATAGTATCGTCGAAATTAAACGCGAAAGCGTCGGTCGGCGCGTATTTCGCGAAAAGCCACCTTACCATCTCGGGTTCGTAAACTTCGAGAACGGTTGCGGGCGTGATATTGTTTCCCGTGGAAGAATGCATATCGCCGAGACCCGCGATCGAAAGCCATCCGTAAGGCTGGAATTTAGGCGCTTTTACGCCGTAAATCTCTTTCGCGATATCTTTCGCAACAACATACGATCCCGAAGCAGCGGCGTGATCTATGCCGCCCGGCTCGAAATCCACACCCTCGACTCCCCAACGCATCGGCCAGTCGATTTTCCACATGAGCTTAACCATATGGTAATCGCGCAAATTTACCGTTTCTTCGTTACCGCAAGCCTTGCATCTGTATGTGATTTCTTCCGTTTCCTCGTTGTAATTTAAAACTTCGGTAAAGTCTTTATTGCACTTGGAGCAGTAAACGCTGATCGGGTAATAACTCTCTCTTTCACCCTCGTCGCTGTCCTGAGTTTTATACTTCATAAGGATATCGTAAATATCCTTTCTTCTTTTCATTGCGGTTAAAATACCTTCGACGTATCTTCCCGAACGGTATTCTTTACCCTGATATCTGTACTCGATATCTATTCCGAGTTCTTTCAGGGACTCTTCGTATTCCTTTTCGTTATATTCCGCATACGAAGAATATTTGCCGTAAGGATCGGGGATCATGCAATAAGGCATACCGATATATTTTTCGAAATCGGGCGCGATCGCCGCGATGTTTTTAGGAACTTTTCTGAGCCTGTCAAACTCGTCCCACGAAAGCATTAAAGTGGCTTTTTTGCCTTTTCTTTTAAGTGCTTCGACAACAAAAAGAGGCGTGGCTACGTCTCTGAAATTTCCGATGTGAACCGAACCCGACGGACTCGTTCCCGCAACGCATAAAAAATGTTCCTTTCCGGGATTTTCGCTTATAAGTTCTTCCGCAATTCTCTCTGCCCAATGCATAATTATCTTTCCTTGTGTTTGCTTTTTATATTTGAGTCCGCCGTCAGAAGCGGACAGATTTTTAATTTTATTTGTTTAAACCGAGCGTTTCTGCCCATGCAAGAACGATTTCTTCGGCTACATCCGCAGGATCTTTCCCCGTCGTATCGACGACGAGCGAATAATTCGACATATCCATAATGTCTACGCCGTAAAACTTTTTATAACGCTGAATTTCGCTTTCTCTTCTTTCCTGCAAGGTTTTAAACGCTTCCTCGTCGGAGGAATACGGTTCGTCGGCACGTTTGGCGTTCACCACTCTTTTCGCGGCTTCCTCCGGGTCGCATTTAAGATACACGCTGAACGCGCTCGGAACAAAATGCCATGCCATTCTCGAATCGAAAATGAAACTCCCCTCTTTGTTTTCGTAAGCGGCAAGCATATCGTCGAGTTGTTTGTCAAGCTCCGGATGAGACTCCTGATAAATGTTGTACTGAGTCGTATTCATTCCGAGTTTTTCAGCCATCTCGCGCTGAATTTTGCCGACCGAAATTATATCCGCATAAAATCTTTCTTTCAGAATCGCGCCTACGGTGCTTTTTCCGCTTCCGAGATCGCCTGCAAGAGATATTCTGAAATAAGCCATACTCGTTCCCTCCGTTTTATAGTAATATAATAGATTACGACGATTTTGTCAACCCGATAACTGCGTTTTTAAATATTTTGCGTTATAAACACAAAAATAATCGGTTTTGGCTCGTTAAAAATTTATTCAGCTCCGATTTTAATACATTTAAAATTGCCGCGGATACAGAAAAACCGCCGTCGAATTATATCGGATTAACCTTGTTTAACCCATTAAAAGAGCCGCCGCGCCGAGAACGCCCGCTTTGTTTCCGAGTTTCGCGACGGCTATCGGACATCTCGGTCCGAGATCGCCCGCAAAAATCTCTCTGTTTACGATTTTTTGAAGCGGAACGATAAGATTGTCGCCCTGAGCGCAAACTCCTCCGCCGAGCATAACCGTATGCGGACGGAAAATATTGGCGATGTTGGCAATTCCGCACGCGAGCATTTCGATATAATTATCCACGACTTCTTTTGCATACGGATCGACGTCCTTGTAATCGAATGCGGTTTTACCCGTTACGGCGTCCGTCGAACCGATTTCCCACATTTTACTGTCCTTGTGGTTTTCCATAGCTCTTTTAGTGTCTCTTATAAGAGCCGTCGCGGAAGCGTACGCTTCCAAACAGCCTTTTCTTCCGCAGGTACACTGCTCGCCGTTATGAGCGATAACCATATGCCCGAGTTCCGCGCCCGCCGATTTATTACCCTCGACAAGTTTGTTGCCGACAATTATTCCTCCGCCGACGCCCGTTCCGAGCGTTAAAAGAATACTGTCGTCGACGTCTCTGCCCGCTCCGTAAGTAGCCTCGCCGAGAGCGGCAACGTTGGCGTCGTTGGCGATTTTTACATTTATTCCCGTTCTTTTTTCAACGCCTTCGGCTATATGCAGATGATGCCATTGCAGGTTGTTCGAGAAAATAACCACGCCGTTTTTACTGTCGATCATTCCCGGAACGCCCATTCCGATACCTTCCGTCTGCTCTTTTTTAAGTTCAGCCTTATCGAGAAGCCGTCCGACAAGTTCGGCGACATTATCCATAACCTTTTCTCCGCCGAGTTCGGACTCCGTCGGCACTTTGCCTTCGGCTATTATTTCGCCGTTTTCGGTTACTATTCCGCCTTTTACGAAAGTTCCGCCGAGATCTATACCTATATAGTACTTTTTATCGTTAACTGCCATTAAAACACTCCCTAAGACCTATTGAAACGATCTTTACGACAATTATATGTTTTTTTTCGGAAAAAGTCAACTTTTGCCTGTTAATTATTTGTTATTTCGTAAATATTTTGATAATATAAACGCATGAGATATTCTATTGTTTTATTTGACGCGGACGATACACTTTTCGATTTTTATCACACGGGACAAAAAAGCTTCATAAAAGCCTTTGCTTCGCTCGGAATAAAAGCCGACGAAAACGACTATGACGTTTACAGCGAAATCAATCAGAAACGCTGGGATCTGTACTCTGTCGGAAAGATGACGAAGCGCGACGTTGTTATCGGCAGATTCGAAGAATATTCTGCCGCAAAAGGCATTACTTTCGATATAAACGCCTTTTACGATTTTTATGAAGACAATTTATCAAAAACGGCAATTTTACTTCCCGAAACGGTAAACACATTAAAAACACTCAAAAGTCTCGGCGCGAGAATGTTTTTAATCACAAACGGACTTTCGAAAGTCCAGCGAGGAAGGCTTGAGCTTTCGGGAATAGCAGGCTATTTCGAGGATGTTTTTATTTCGGACGAAATAGGACACAACAAGCCGTCGAAAGAGTTTTTCGGGTATATTTCCGATAAAATCCCGAATTTTGATAAAAAACAAAGTCTTATCGTCGGAGACTCGGTCATTTCCGATATTGCACTCGGCGTAAATAACGGCGTCGACACCTGTCTTTTCAACCCGAACGGTATCGTTATCCCCGAAACCAAAACAAAACCGACATACGAGATCTCGGATATGAAAAAAGTCATCGAAATTATCAAAGGTTAAAAATCATAAAAAAAAGAGCCGTGAAGGCTCTTTTTTGTTTTTTAAATTATCAGCCGGCTGCTTTAACGCCTGCGGAAGTTCCGATATAAACAACTTTACCGGACTTACCCGATTTAACGTCGGCTTCGTCGTCATTTGCTTTTGCCTGTTCGCAAACAGACTTGTAAATTTCTTTTATGTCGTTATTCAAATTCTTTACCGTATCGTCATCTTTACAGTAAATAATAAGAACATTGTCTTTTCCGTCATCGCTTATAGCAAAAATAACAGTATCGATACCATCCGTACTATGGTATTTTGCCAAAACATAAGTTTTAACGGCAAGCGTCGAAATAGAATCTTCGCTGTAATAACCTTTGTCTTTGAGGTTTGATTTGGCTTTTTCGGGATCGGAAGGAATTCCGCAAGAACAAAGCGAAACAGCCATAACAACCAGAAGCATTGCAGAAACAAGTAATCTTGCTACCTTTTTCATTTTTGAGTTACTCCTCTTTTTTTCTTTTAATATACCACATTATTAGACTTAAATCAACTTTTTAACCTTATTTTACAAAATTTTTTCACTTTTTAATATTGTTTCAGTATTCTATCCATTTTTGGATATTTGTTATCCATTTGTTGCTTAGTGTGTAATTATTGTTGTTTTGCCGGTTTTGGGGAGTTAAAAAATATATCAAATAAACACCTCCTCGCTTGGTATCGCTCGCAATGGTTTATAATCCGCATTTTAAAATATTATATATATTTTATGAAATATTTTATAAGTTTAATTCAGTGAGACATTGCTTATTCTTTATTTAAACCTGTAAATCAACACGACAATTTAAAAATTATTTACCATAAAGTTTTTTATGTGAATTTTAATTATTTTAAATATATTTTCTTATTTGGATAGTTATTTATAATAAACGGTAAATACAATAAGTGAACAATGATTTACCCGTAAGCAATAAAAAACGGACGAAAAATCGTCCGTAAAAAATCTATGTTTTATATTTTTTCGTTTTCCGTAAAATAACGGTAAACGGCAGCCGTCCAGCCCATCATGGGCATTGTTTCATATTCGCTCGTTACGGCGATTTTACCCGTAAGCGCGTCATATTTTTCCCAAAGTCTGCCCGTTTCGTCGAAAATATTTCTCGCAACGCTTACATATTTTTCGGCAATCCTCTTCGCGTCAGCGTCAAGACCGATATTTTTAAGACCCATATACGCAAGACAAGTCGCCGCAGGCCACATGCACGGATAATCCCACTGAAAAAATACGTCGTCGTCACGCTTCTCGCAAGCTGAAAGCCCGAACGGAAGTTCAAGCCGCTTCAAAACCTTCAACGCACCGTCTTTATCGTGTGAAACGCCGAAAGTATAAGGATATAAAGACGCGGCGGAAAGTATTTCGGAGTGTTTGCCCGTTTCCATATTATAGTCGAGATAAATCCCGTCGCTCGTGAGATAGTACTTATTCATAAGTTCTTTTCTCTTTTCCGCGTAGCCGAGGAAATTATCGGCTTCGTCGTTTCTGCCGAGGAGTTTCAGCATTTCAGCCGTCAGATTTTCCATATCGTATAAAATACAATCGAGATCGAGGTGGGAAAATTCGTGCGCGGCTATACGGCTTTCCGGCGTTTTAAAGCGCATATTGAAATCAAGTCCGCTTTCGGCGATAGCCATTATATCGTCGCCGATTCTGAGCTTATCCGCTTCGGTTTCGCCGCTTTCCTGAACTCTGCCGTGGTGCCACTCGTAATTTCGCAATATATCTTCTTTTACCCCGTTATTTCTATATGAATTCAAGCCGATTTTGTTTTTACGTTTTGTCTGCCAGAACTCATATTCTTTCAGAATCGTTCCTATATATTCTTCGATAACGCTTTTATCTTTCGTAAAAAGATAGTATTCGTAAACCATTTTTGTAAAGAACGGCGGCTGGGATCTGTCGGTAATATAATTCGCATTGGGCATAAATCCGAGTACGTTGATAAATTTTGAAATGTTATCTATATTATCCCGCGCTTGTTCGACATGCCCGTCAAGCATAAGCCCTTTATTTATAAAATATGTGTCCCAATAAAATATTTCGGTATAAATATCGACTGCGCAAGGCGAAACATACGGGTGATCTATTTTCACGTCTCCCGCAAGCTCTTTTGCCGGATGAAACGTCTTATGCCAGTTATCTTTTATGTATAACGAAACCTTATCCATAAACATTTAAATTTCCTTTGTTTTTTTGTTTAATTATAGCATTTATTATTACATAAATCAAGGCAAAAAGCAAAATTTTTACCTTAATTAAAATAAAAAAACGGAAACAAGCCGCAATACTCGATGCTTCTTGTTTCCGCAATTTAACGCCGATTATTCAAGTCTACTGTCGACGATTTTTACGTTTAACATTTAAATTTAATAAAGATCCGAAAAAACGCTCTCACGGATATTGTTTCCGTCAAAAATTAACGTCTTAAATTCGAAAGCGGTAAATTTAACATTGATTTTATGCCCGCAGATAACGAGTTCCGTTTCCGCGTTTCCGTTATACCCGTTATACAGTCTGACCATAAAATCCCCGCCTATAAGTCGTTTAAACGCGGAAATCACAATGTTCGGATTGCTTAAAACAACCGCTTCGTTTTTGTTATCTCCGTTCCCGTGAGGAAAGAACGACAACGCGTAAGGCTTTTGATTAAACTCGCTTGAAAACCTCTCGCATTCCTCTGTATCATTTACCATAATTCTGAACGAAAAGTCGTGCGAGCCTTGCTCTATATTCTCCACGTATCTCGTTTCGTCGGGAATGAGCGAATGAGAATCGTCCGTCGGATGAGCGCAATAAGCCGAGCCGTTTAAAAGCGTGAGATACAGGTTATCGCCATCTTTCGACGAACTGTGAACACCCGAATTATTGTAAATTACAAGGGCTTTATCTCCGCATTTCACGCCCACATATCTGTTGCAAGGATATTCGTAACCGTTTGAGGGATATTCTTCAACCCCGAACGCCATTTGCGCGAAATATTTTTCGCCTTTCAAAGGCACTGCGAGTTTAAGAGCCTTATACGTTTCGTTCCACAAAATATGGATATTTACGTCCGCATACGGTACATCCTTATAGATTTTATAGTTTATAACCGCGTGGCTCTCGCCGAGAGAAAACAGCGATTGAACTTCGGTTAAAAGTTCGCCCTTCTCCGCGACCGTAACGCTTTCGAGGTTTTCAAACACCCCGCTTTTCGACACGTCGGGAAGCATCTGCTTATATTCGCTTTCGGTGTAAACCCATTTTTCTTCGGGCAGATTGTCGTATAAAACGGGGCTTTCGCCGAGTTTTTTAATTCTCCAACCCCACGGATCGCCGTTGTCGTTCAACATGTTAAGAGCGAACGCGCCGCCGCTCAGATATTCCTTGCCGCCGACTTTAAACGAAGTCATTAAGCCTGTTTTTCTGTCAATTACGACGGTTTTTACGCTATCCGTTACGATAATTTCCTTTCCGTCGTCCTTGACCGTCTTGATTTTCGGCTCTATGGTTTTGTTTATGCCGTAAGACGTAACGCCGAACGCGGGAACGGAAACTTTCAACAAAAGCCTTTTTCTCCTGTCCATATTTATCAGACTTTCTTCCTTGATAATCTGGAAAGGAACGTCTTTACCGTTAAGGTCGTAAACCTTTAATTTGTATTTTTCGGTGTCCGAAAACAGCGGATCTTCGATGAAAAATTCGGCTTCGACGTAGCCTTTATACTCATAAGGATAGGGGTTGAACACGACGATATTATCGTTGCGAGGAGTGACTTTCGGCAAACGACCTGCCATTGCGGCGAACGCGCCGAACATTTCTTCTTTTAAATCTTCTATCGCGCGGTGAGCCTTTCTTATCGAGGAAAGCGTACCCGTTTTTATCGCCGTTCCGCTTAAAACGTCGTGAAATTCTATCTGACAAAGCGTTTTCTCGGCTTTTTTGAAAACTTCCTTATCGTATACGAAACCTGCCGAAAGTTCAGCCGCCGAACACGTTTTTTCGGCGAGATAAAGCGTATTTTCGAGTTCGTCGTGAACCTGCTTGATACTGCTTACCGACGAATAAGTTTTCGTAAAACAAACGAGTTGCTTGTCGTAAACGGTGGTAGGATTAACCGCCGCGAAATAATTTTCGAGCGTGGTGTGAAGAATTTTCCACTCGCCCTTTTTCTCGGCTTGAAGTTCGGCGATATCTTCGAGGTCTTTCGCGCTCGAAACGCCGCCGTGATTGCCAACGCCCCAAAGAATTAAAATATCGTCCTGATCGTCGTAATACTTCTCTTTGCGGACAATATTCTCTTTCGCGTGACCGTACTGCGAACAATATATCGTATCATCCTCAACTCTCAAAGCCTTTACAATGCTGCCGTCGTAGCCTTTCCACAAAAACGGTCCGTGAGGCAAATCTTCTTTTTCAAGCGGATGAAGCCAAGGCATCGGGCGGCAGAAAACGTATGAATCATAGCCGCATTTTTTTAAAATCTGCGGAAGCCCTTTCGTATGCCCGAAACTGTCAAAGTTAAGAGCCGTAGTCGGGCGGGCGTTGAATTTCTCCGCGAAATATTCTCTGCCCGTCGTTATCTGTCTTATAAAAGATTCGCCCGAAGGAACAAGGCAGTCGGGCTGGACGTACCAACCCCCGACTATCTTCCATTTGCCTATTTGAGCAAGCCGCTGAATTTCGCCGAACAACTCTTTGTCGTACTTTTCGATATATTCGTAGAGCAAAACTTCGTTATGGCAAAAAACGTAATCGTATTTTTCGGCGATCTTTACCGCGCTGTAAAACGTTGCGAGAGCCGCGCTCGCCCCTTCGTTCCAATCCCATTGCCAAACAGGATCGAGGTGCGAGTTGCACACCAAATGTAATGTTTTCAATTTTCAACCTTTTAGATACGATTTATCCGCAGATTTACAAAATCCTGTCGTGAGAAACGACTATTTTATCCGACACTTTAACCGTTAAAATTTCGTTCGCTCCGATCGTTATTTGCTCGGCTAAGTTCTTAACGGTAAGATCAAACGTTTTCGGTTCGTTTTCGGGATTGAAAAATCTCATTTCGTATTCCCCGTTTTCGCTTTTTCTTAAAACCGACATCACGACCGGTTTATCCGTTTTTATCTCGGGGTATTCCCCGCCGCAACCCGTCGGGAAAACGTTCAGCGCATAAGGCTTTTCGTTGAAAATCTGAGCTTCGCGGACGATCTCGTCGAGAGAACCTCTCATTATTCTGAACTCGTACTCGTATCTTCCGTTTTCTATCCTCTTCAAATATCTGTCCTTGGGATAAAGTTCTCTTTCGCCTATCGGGTGAATACAATACCCCGCGCCCCTTAAAAGCGTTAAATAAATAAAATCGTCCTTGAATTTTCCGCCGTAAACGCAGTCGTTTATCACCGCGAAATAATCGCCTTTGTCGGTTTTAACGCCGCACCATTTATGGAAACACGCTTCCATATTTTCGGGTTTGTTTTCTATAACATACGGACCGTCGCCCACTGGAACGCCTGCGGGAGCGGGAATTTTGAGCCTTACGAGCTTGTTTTTCTCCGCGTATTCGACGATGACTTTCAAATCCACGAACTTTTCGTTTTTATAGAATTTATACTCTGCCAAAGCATTGGTTTTTCCTTGTGTGGACAGGCTTTCGATAACCGTCATAACCTCGCCGTCCTCTATGGTATGAACGGGGTCTATTTCTCCGTCGAAACCGCAAAATTCCGCGCTTTCGGTTCTCGTCATCGGTCTGAAATCGATCGGATTTTTGCCGAGTTCTTTAAGTTCGGCAAAACTCATACCCCACGGATCAGCCGTATCATCGTACATTTCGAGTCCGACGGGCTCTTTAAGCACGCTTTTTACAATAAAATCGTTTTTTAAATCATATGCGGGCAATTCGCGTTTCGTATTCTGCATTTTCTCGACTTTTACCGAAAAACGGGTTATGCCGAGCGGCTTTAATTTACCGGAAAACACTATCCTTTTTCTCCAATCGAGATTAAGAGTCGATCTTTCCTTTATGGCCTGACACGGAATTTCCTCGCCTTCGAAATAGACATGGGGAACATAATGAAATTCCTCGCTCCAATTCTGATCGGCAAGCGAAAACTCGACCTCGATCGGCGTTGTAATCCCGAACGGCATATAGTTGAACACAAAAACGGGAAACTCGCCGCTTTCTGCGGGTTTATCGCGCATGGTGAGATATAAAAACGCGTCCGAACGATAATCCTTTATTATTCTCGAAGCCATTGCGAGCATTTCCGTTCCGTCCTGCTCGCCGTCGTCGATTACCGTACCGGGCAATATATCGTGGAATTCGGAAAGAAGCAATTTTTTCTCCGCTATTTTGAGCTGAGATAAATCCGCCTTAAATCCCGACATTTCCGCAAACGCAAGCATTTTTTCGGTTGCGTAAAAAAGGTTCTCCGTTCTCCTGTGTAAAGTTTTGAGCTTAGACATAGAAGAATAGCACCCCGGCATACACGGAATCAACGACGTTCTCACTTCTCCGCCGACGCGGATATCGTCATCGAACAATTTGTCGGGCGAACTATGTAAAAATTTTACGCCGTCGACTTTCAACTCCGCGATATCGGACAAATCCTTTCTCGACGGACCTCCGCCGTGGTTTCCCACTCCCCATAAAACATAATCCACGTTTTCGGTTTCGGAATTCTTCGCCGTTTCGCCCGAGCCGAGCATACCCGTATCGCCGCCGCGGGCGTAATCGCCTATTTTCAAAGCGGCTTTACCAAGTTGCGAATTATACGACGAGCTGTACGATACAATGATACTGCTCCCGTCGGGAGCTATCCAATCGAAAAATTTGGACGGATATTTAAACTGAATCTGTCCGTTCGGTCTGCAAACGAGCATACCTTTATAACCGCATTTTTTTAGAATCTGCGCTAAGCCTATACTGCACCCGAACGCGTCGTAATTAACGGCGACTGTCGGCGTAACTCCGAATTTTTCCTCGAAATATTTTCTTCCGACTTCAATCTGCCTTACGATACTTTCGCCCGACGGCAACATACAGTCGGGTTGAAGATACCATCCGCCCGCAATCACCCATTTACCCTGTTTTACAAGCTTGACGATTTTCTCGAAAAGATCCGGGGCTTTTTTCTCTACGTCTTCATAAAGAAGCGATTCGTTGTGGCAAAAAATATAATCGAATTCGTCGGCTAAATTAACCGCGCTTTTAAACGTTGCTATCGCCGCCGAAATGCCCTCGTCCCACGTCCATTGCCAGACGGGGTCAATATGCGCGTTGCAGATAAGATGGATTGTTCTCATTGATTTTTCCTTTTGTCTTTTATAAGTAAATACTTGTTTGTAAAGTATAACATTTTTGTTCGACACAAACAAGCGTTTTCCCTTTTTTTCGAAAAAACGCTTGTTTATGTATTTATTTTTGATTTTAAAAATTATTTAGCCCAGATACCCGTAGCGTAAGCGTTAAATACTTTATCCCAGCTTCCGAGCGTATAAATACTGAGGAAGTACTGAATTCTCGTATTACCCTGATACGAGTCGTGATTTCCTATCGTCCAGTCGTCTATGGGGATTTGCGCGAAAGCGTCGTCGCCGAGATCGGCTCTTTTTACGAATACATTCCAACCTCTCGCGTTCTCGCCGGTTCTCTTTTCAAGCTTTATAACATACCATATATTCGCTTTAAGGCTGTTCGCGCCATCATTCCACACAACGGGACAAAATTCCTCGGTGATTTTTATCGCGAAACGATATTCGGTGTATTCGCCCGTAAACAAAATGTCGTAGGTTGATCCGAAATCCTGGTTCCTCGTGTCGCCAGTTGTTATATTCGCTCTCAGGTAAACGTCGTTTCCTCCGAATTTTTTATCCGAAAGCGAAGCTTTATCGTTAAGTGCGGAATCGCTCACTTTTGTCAGTCCGTCGAACGCGCCCGTCAAATCGGGATCGGCAACGTATATCTCGGTGATTTCCATAGCAAAATTGTTTCCGCCAACCGATTTAAATGTCATAAACACGTTCGTATAAGCTTTTCCGTTGTAACTATCGTGATCGCCGAGTTTCCAGCCGTCCATATTTATCTGCGCGTAACTCGAATCGCTCTGACCGAATACTTTACTATACAAATTCCAGCCGCGAGTTTTTCTTTCAAGCTTAACCACATACCAAGCGTTAGCGTTGAACACGGGATTTATGATATTTCCGCCACCGTCGAGGAAACCGATTTCTTCGGTTGCTTTAAGAGCAAAATAAATGTTTTTGTAATAGCTTGCGTAAGCTTCTTCGGAATCGATTGCAACTCCGTCGTCCGCGCCGATACAATCGCCGGAAGCGAGATTGTCGTAAATATAACTCTTCCCGCCGAATAAAGATCCTTCTGCCACATAATTTTTAAGGTAACCGAGATTTAATTTCTCCATTCCCTCGAACGGATTCGTCACCGCGGGTTCTTCCGCGTAAAACTCAGAAATTTCAACCCCGTAGTTCGCGGAATTATCCGTTTCGAACAACATAAAGCAGTTGAACACAGCCTTGCCGCCATAGTTTGCGTGATCCCCCATTCTCCAATCGCTTATGTTCGTATTTTTATAAGCTTCGTCCGATTCGGTTGCTTCTTTGACAAACACGAGCCAGCCGCCGTGAGTGGTCGTCGTACGTTTTTCGATTTTTACGATATACCAGGTATCCGCGTTGAGCGTAGCGCCGTTTCCCTCGACGAATTTCGCGGTTTCGCTGAGCTTGATCGCAAAATAATATCTATCGAAATATCCCGTGTATTCAAGACCTTTACTTCCGTCGTTTACAGCGAACGTTGCGCCGCTTTCGATACCGGAAGCAATGTATCCTACGCCGCCGAAAAGCGAATTTTCGGAAACAGTCGTTTTGGTCGTATCATAGAAAGAAGTTTTTGTTTTAACCAAGCCTTTGAACGGGTTGACCGCGACGCCGCAAGCGCATTCGTAACCGTTCTCGGTTTTTTCCGAAGCGTAATCGTGAATATGCGCGGTTTCGTTCATTCTCTCGCCGCATTCCGCACAGGAATTGTATTCCTTCATATTCTCGACGTCATAATGAGTGGTGTCGTCCGAAACGTGCGCCGTTTTACCGACTATTTCACCGCAAACGCAAAGCTTCCAATGATTTTCGCCGTCTTTTAAGTATTCGCCCGTGGCGGCATGCGTATGATCGGTTTCGTTCATTACCGCGCCGCAAACGGTACATTCGTTGTATTCTTTTGTCTTATCGTCGTTATAATGCGTTGCGTTATCCGAAACGTGAGCCTCTTCGCCGACCTTTTCTCCGCATGCGCAAAGTTTCCAATGCTTTTCACCGTTATTTAAATATTCGCCGGTTGCGGTATGCGTATGATCGGTTTCGTTCATTACCGCGCCGCAAGCCGTACATACGTTGTACTCTTTTGTCTTATCGTCGTTATAATGAACTTCATTGCCCGAAACGTGAGCTTCCTCGCCGACCTTTTCTCCGCATGCGCAAAGTTTCCAGTGCTTTTCACCGTCTTTTAAATATTCGCCGGTTGCGGTATGCTTATGATCGGTTTCGTTGATTGCCGCGCCGCAAACGGTACATTCGTTATACTCTTTGGTTTTGCCGTCGTTATAATGAATTACGTTATCGGAAACGTGAGTCGTTTCACCGACTTTTTCTCCGCAAGCGCAAAGCTTCCAATGGTTCGTGCCGTCATTCAAATAATTATCGTCTTTTGCGATATGCTCGGTTTTGTTCATTTCAAATCCGCATTCGCATTCGTTCCAGTGATAATTTTTATCCGCGCCGTGCTTTATTTCGCTACCCGCAACGTGCGCCGCAAGATCGAATTTTTCTCCGCAGGCACAGATTTTCCAGTGACTCGTTTCATCTTTCTGCCAGCCGCCGACTGCCGTATGTACGGTATGATTTTTAACTTCGAAAGAAGTTATTTTCTCCGCTTTGTCATATTTGTCTGTCTTTTCGATAACGGCTTTGAGATAGTAAGTACCGGGTTTAAGCGACGAAAAGTCGGTTATTGCGGTATATTCGCCGTTTTCCTCGGCAGCCAGATAATACTTTACGGTATCCGAGCCGTGAGTCGCCGTAACGGAAGGCGAAGCGGGCGTTTCGCCGAACACCCAGTCCGTCATTTCGAAAGCCGTGATCTCGTTATCGGTTTCGGTCGAAACTTCGCCGAAGCAGCCGACCGAAAACAACAACGCGATCGCGAAAACCAAAACGAGTAAGTTGATTGCTTGAAGTTTTTTCATCTTTTTTCCTCCAAATTATTTTTTATTATTTTGCATACAATGCGGTTGCCGAGACATCGAACGGAAGATCCCAGCTGTTTACGGTGTATATCGCGAGCGCGCAGTTTAAATTCGCCACACCGTTATACGAGCTGTGATTTCCGAGTCTCCACTGATCTCCGACCGCAACTTGTACGAATTTATCGTCGGATTCGTAAGCGAGCTTTATAAACAAATTCCAGCCGCCGTAATCCGCGTCGTCGTTCTTTGTGAATTTAACGACGTACCAGTTGTTTTCGCTAAGCACCGCGTCGCCACTACCCGTGCAGATACGCGCGCTTTCCGAAATTTTTATCGCTAAGCGATATTCCGAATATGCACCGTGATAATCCATTTTGTAAGAACTTCCGATAACGTTTTTGTTCGCCGTATCGTTCGTCGTGAGATTAACGAGCTTATAAACGTTGCCGCCGCAGAACTTTTCGGTTATAAGCGAAGCCGACTCGTTAAGCGAGCTGTCCGCAACCTTTGTCATCCCCGTAAACGGATCGGTTATCGGAGGATCAACCGCATACATACCTGTTGTATAAACGTCGAAAGACGAACCGTATTCGCTCGTGAACACAAGGAAACAGTTTATATACGCCTTTCCGTTATAAGATGAATGATTGCCGAGACGCCACTCGAAAGCATAATCGAGCTTGGTGTAATTCTCCTCTCCCGCGGGTTTTACGAAGATATTCCAGCCGCCGTAAGTCGCTTCGTGATTTTTAATAACTTTCACGACGTACCATTTGTTCGCTTCGAGAAGGTAATTTCTGCTCTCTTTGAATCTGACGGCTTCGGTCGCTTTAACGGCGAAGTAATATTCGCCTTTTATCCCATTGTAATCGAGGTACGCGCCCGATTTTCCTATCACGTCGTTGTCCGCCTTGACTCCGCCTCTTTTATAAACCTCTGCCGAACCGAATTCCAAGGAAGCGAGTTCCGCTTTATCGTCGAACATATTTTTAACGTCCATCGATCCCCAGGACGATATTTCCTTATCGAAAAACGCTTTCCATTCGCCGTATAGGCTTTCTATTTTCGCCGTTTCTTCCGATATCGAAGATTTTTCTTCGTTCGTCAAAAGACCGAGCATTTTATAAGCCTTATAAATTTCGTCCCAGTCGCCCGCCGAAGACTCTTCCTTTGCGGGAAGTTCCTCTGCGTAAACCCTTACGATATCGAGCGCGCTGTTCGTGTAAAGTCCCGTTGCGGCGGCGTTCCACGAAAGCGTTTCTACGGACGAAACGTTATTTAAAATCAGAAGATCCGCAAGATTTTTCGGGGCGGAGTTTTTATCGGGATAACGAGTTATTTTAACAAGCGAATACTCGCCGTCTATTTCGTCCGAAGCCATTAAAACGCAACCGTCCGAGCAGGAAATATTCTTGAAATAATACCACTTATTCTGTTTGAGAACAAAAGCTCCGCTGTCGTTACAAAAACTCGGCAAACCGTTTCCGCCGCTGATTTTCAAAGCGAAATAAACCTCTTTGAATTTCGAATAATCGAACGTCGCGCCGAATTTTTCGCCCTGCGCGATTTTGTTTTCGGAAACGTAAGTCGGTTTTTCGCCTGCGGTTTCGTCTGTTTTTATACTGTTTAACGTCGTTTTTTCGTTAAGCAGATATTTCCAATCCGCACCCGAAAAAGATTTCTTTATCGCCGAAAGTTTGCTTACGCAGTCCGCGTCGATTTTGTTTTTATCGCTTGCGGTAAGCGCGTCGTAGCCCTCGAAAATTTCGGGCAAAGAGCTTACTTCCGCAACTGTCATCGCAGAAATTTCGTTCGGCAAAGCTTTTATCGTTTCTTCGATAAATTCGGCTTTCCCTATCGCGCCGCTTTCAATCGTCGTTACGCCGATCGATTTATAGGCTTTTATGCCGTTTATCTCCGCGGAAACAAAGATAATTGCGTTTTTGCTGCCCGCTTTTGCCGAAATAACGAATTTACCGTCTTTTTCGGTCGTCGTAAAACTTGAAACACCGTCGCCTTCGAGCGACCAGGAAACGTTCGCGTTTACTAATTTGTTTTTCCTGTAAACGGAAGCGGTAACAGTGACCGTATCTCCGTTTTCCATTACGATTTCATCGAAATTAGTCTTTATCACGGGCGCGGCGGTCGATTTTTTAACGGTTATCTCGCAGGAAGCCGTCAATTCTCCGCATTCCGCTTTAACTACGGTTTTACCCTCTTTTATCGCCGTTACGAGTCCGTTGTTCACCGTTGCAACGGACATGTCGTCGGATTTCCAGGTAACGTCGCCCTCGACGTTATAAAGGCTGACCGAAAGTTCGCGTTCGTCGCCCGCTTCTATTTCCAAAACCGTGTCGCTTAAAATGATCTGAGCCTTTTCGTCGTCGATCGGAAAGTATCCGCCGTCGGAAGCCGAAGAAACGGAATCGTCGGTTTTCCCGCAGGAAACAAAGAAAAACGCCGAACAAATTACGCAGATTGCCGCGAATAAAATCAATAAACGATTAAATTTTCTCATCTCTTCCCCTCCTTATAAAATGCCCCAGGACTCGTATACGGAATTGAGATTTGCCGTAGTTTCGTAATCTCTGTCGTACTTGAAGTAATCCGCGTCCGCTTTGAAAGCTCTTCTCATTTCCATAAGCTCGCCTTTTTTATAGGAATCGGCGAACAACGTGCAGAGCGCGTATCTCGGGAAAAGAGATTCGAGAAGAATATGATCTTTAAGCGTAGCGTATTTTTCGGGATCGGAATATCTTATTTTCGATATCGCGTCGTAAGCTTTATCGATAAGCGTAAGATAACCTTCGAGTTGTTTTTTCGTCCAGTACGAAGAATTGGAAATTCCCTCGTAAATATATCCTTTTATTTCGGACGGATATTTCCGATACAACGTGTTGAGGTGCAGGCGGATATCGTCGTACATTTCGTACATATATTCCCCGCCTTCGCCGTAATAATACTTAAAGAATTTTTCCGTGAGTTTCTGCGGGTCGAGATTTACGTTTATCGCGAGTTTTGCCGAAACGTATTCTTTAAGCTTTGAAAATCCCGTTTGTTCGTTTACGTTCATCTGTCCTTGGTCGAAAATATAAACCGCGCCGTTTTCCTTGCCGAATCTGTAACTTTCGGCAACGGTATCCCAACTGTTGAACGGATAGAAATAGTTTTTGAAGTTGGTCTGGTAAATCCACAAACCGACGTTGTCGCAAACGACTTTCCACGCTTTCATTATCTCGGCGTATCTCATGTTTTCTTCGTCGTATAACGAACGTGAGAAATTCGCGCCGATCGGAGCGTAGACAACGCCTACGTTTTTATGACATTTAATGCCCTTGTTCGCCGTATAACTTCCGTCCGCGTTTCTTGTCGCGGGGGCGTCTTCCGTTCCGTGATAAGCGAAGAAATAAACTATAAGTCTTCTGCCCTTAGGCTCGAAATATTCGGTGAGTTTTTCGGCTACGTCGTTACAGAATTTAAGGCAGGTTGCGGAATTCGCTCCGTATTCTTTAACCATTGCCGAACAAGCCGCGCACTCGCACCACTCGAAGTTATCCTGCTCGGTTAAAGAAACTCCGCTGAGAGCGGGAAATTCTTCCGCGATCGATCTGAGTCTTTCGTAAGCCGTTTCGACCATCGCCGCGTACTCGGTTTCGTTTCCGTGCGCCGTGTAGCAAAGCTGACCCGCTTTCTGCGTGGTCGGGTTCATATCGGGCGTTACCGTATCTCCATACCAATCTTTATGCTCGCCGTAATAAATCTCGGGATTTAAAAGAGCGAAAGAGTTGTGCCATTTCGCGCCGCCGACGGGCATTATTATGTCGTTGTTTGTATACCCCATTCCGTACTGCCCGGACTTTGTGAGCATTCCCGTGACGTCGCGGAATTCGTAATCGGGTTTTTCGGTTATTTCCATTTCGGGAAGGGTTTTCCCGTCTTTTTCGTAAACGGGGAAATCGTCTCCGACCATATCGTAGCCGAGAACTTCTTCCAGAAAAGCGATCGCGCCCATCTGCAAGCCTTCTTTGCCCGTACTCATAATGAACACCGAATTACCCGCGGTTTTAATGTAATAACCCGCCGAACCGAGTTCGACGCCAGGCATTTTAAGTCCCGCCCGATCGAACATTTCGTCGATATTCAAAACGATATAACGCGAGCTTTCGCTATACGTCTGCCCGTCATAAGGACTTCCAGTAAGCTTCGCGCCCGTTGAGGATAAAACGTTGTTCGCGATAAAATCAGCCGCCGTGACCGCGTAACTGTCCGTACTGTCGTAAACGACGGAATAATCGGTCGTGCCGTTTCCTTTTACGAATTCCTTGCCGGATTGCTTAACGTTTCTTTCGTGAAGCATACCCGAAACATAATGGGTTTCTATATCTTCCGTTACCGTTATGTTTCCGCTTTGACTTTCGCTTTCGGAACTTTTGTTATCGCCGCAGGACGAGGCAAGCGAAACAAGCATCGTAATCGTTAAAATCAGAGATAAAAATTTTACGCTCTTTTTCATTTTTCTTCCCTCCTCGTCACGCCGTTACCGTAACTTTGACTTTTACGGTTTTTACGTTGAAAGCCTTGTCGTACGCCGATAAACAGAACGTATATTCTCCCGCTTTTGCAAAACGGAAGCCGTCGCCCGTTATCGCAATCACTCTGCCGTCGGGATTAACGACGTATTTATAAACTTCTATATCTTCCGTCGCAGTAAGGTTATCCTTAATGGTAAACGCGGGGATAACGTAAACGTCGCCGACTTTTGCCGTGGTTTTAAAGCCCTTTTCGAACACGAATACGGGAGCCGTGATATCGGGAACGTTCACGGCATAAGAAATTTCGTCGCTCGCGTTGCTGTCGCCGACTTTGTATTTTACTTCGTACTGCCCGTAATCTTCAAGCTTGATTTTATAAGCTATCGACGGGTCGACGTCCTTTAAGGTAATGCCGTCGACGGATTTAACCGTATTCCCTTTCGTATCGTACACAGAGAGCGTAAGCGTTACGTTCTCGTCGAGAACGTCGGAAGCTACCGCCGGCGTAACCTCGTAAATCTCGCCGAGCTTATAATAGCCGCCGTAATCGCCGAGAATTACTATCTGCGGAGCTACGAGGTCTCTCGTCGCTCTCGTGAACGGGTATTCGCAAAGTTTTTGAAGATTTACAGTCGTTGTCGTGGCGTTGTCGGCTTCCGTTTTCATCGAGAAATAAATTTTTCCCGACGGGAAACCCGCGAAATCTTTACCCGACTCATCGGAGTTTACGGAAACGTAATTGCCGCCGACAAACACTCTTCCGTCTTCGTAGCCGAAGCGTACCGAACTTGCGGATTCGTTGAAATTCTGCGTGAGAATGAGACGTTTACCCGCCGCGTAACAATAATAATTTTCGTCGCTGCGAACGAATATCACGCTTACGGAAATGCTTTCGTCTTCGCTGTCGGTAAGCGTAAACGTGAGTCTGTTGAAGTTTCCGCCTCCGTCCGTACAGTTTACAACCGCAGAGACGTTATCTCCGACAAGGTTTTTTGCGAAAGTCCAGGAATAACTTCCCGTCGCTTCGAAATTTATGCCCGTCGGAGTCTTTTTCTCGGCGTAATCGCCGAGCGTTTTAACGAAATAGTTTTCGACGGTAAGTTTTCCGTCCGTATACGGTATAATAACCGTTATTTCTTCCGTTTTGAGAACGTGTTCGCCGCATTTGACGGTAAACTCCGCTTTTTCTCTGTTCGTAGCGGGAGTAACCGAATATTTTTCGCCCGCGTTGTAAGTTTTTGTTTCGTTCGCCGTTTTTATTTGAAGCGAAACGGGTTTCTTCACAAGCGTTCCCGACGAATAATCGTTGGCGTAATACTCGCCGAACGTATAATTCATTCCTCCGAGAATATACTTGGGGAAATTTATTTTTTCGGTAAGTTTCGGAACGTTATCCGCCGTTACGCCGAGAACGTAAGAAGCGGTTTTTTCATAGCCCGTGTAATCGGTAACCGTATATACAACGGTGTAATTCCCGATCGAATCGGGATAAAAACAATCGTTAACCTCCGTTTCCTCTCCGTCTTTGACCACTTTAACGCTATACGAAAGATTTCCGAGTCCTCCGCCGATATATTCGGGCGGAAGAATATCGACGCGTTCTCCGCATTTCGCCGAAGTCTGTCTGCTCCCGAGCGTTACGGTTATATCGTTCGCTTTCTCGGACACATAAACCGTGACAGTGTTTTTGGCAACGTTTCCGCTGTTGTCCGCGCTCGTGTAAACGATAGAATAAAATCCGTTTTTATCGGTTTTAAATCTTCCGTTTTCTATATCCACGGCAATTTTACCGTTATACAAGACTTTTACGTCTACGTCGCATTTTCCCGAATACACGTCGTAACTTTCCGCTTCGGGGATTGCGTAATAGTAGCCTAAACGCGCGTCCGGAAGGTCTTCCGCTTTAACCGTAAGAACGGGCGCTTCGTTATCTATAAACTCATCGTTAAAGCAGGTTTTAAGATCGTTTTGCGAACAGCCGTAAATCGACGTAAAGCAAATATCGATAGTGTTATTTACGAAACTGTCGCCGTAAACGCTCAAAAACGCCTTACCGCCCGTGAAACCTTCCCACAAACCGTCGGGGAAACAGGTCGGATCGTCGAAATCGGCGACTATGCCGAGGTCTCCGAATAAGGATTTTTTCGCGTAAAGCGCGTTTTCGTCGCTGTCATAGTTAAGACTTAAAATCGAATAGTCCGACCGAACGGGTTTACCCTCGATCGCGTTGTTCATCGCGTTGAACGAAAGCCACACGGGCGTACCCCACTGATCGCCTTTATGAATTATCGGGTTACCCGCATAAATTTCGATACCGCTTAAAGGCTGACCTTCTCCGCCGGCCGCGATATAAGATCTTCCGCTGCCGTTTTCGCCCGAGTCGTTGTTCACTCTTACGGTGAGTTTCTCGTTTTTATTCACCGCGCCCGTGAAGACGAAATAAACCGAGCCGGCGTCGAAAGTTCCTTTTGTCAAAGGATCGATGAAAAACGAAAGAAGGGGGTCGCCTTTGGAAACGCCCGAAAGGTCGAAAGCCTGATTGAAATAAATAGTTTCGCCGCGGGCAAGGGATACAATAAACGCCTCCGTTTCGGAATATCTTCCCTTTCCGTAAGAAACCGACGAACCTTCGCCGAGTGTGATTTTGGTCTGCTTAACAGAAAAATACTCGTGCGTCAGATATTTCTTACCGTCGATTTCGGCGAAATAAGTTACGGTGTATTTCCCTGCTTCCGTAAGCATGACTTTAAGCGAGCCGTCTTCCGACTGCGCATAAGAATTTCCACCCGGGAAAACTATGCTCTTGCTCGCTTTCGCAGTTTTTCCGCCCGCCTCGACCGTTCTGTCGGGAACGGTAAGCTCGAAGTTTACGGAATACTCGGCGGCAAGCGTAGTTTCGCTCCAATTTTCGGCGCGGGCTTTAACGTTCGCGTTCGCAAAAGAAATCGCGCACACGATCGCCAATACAAATGCCGCCGCGATCGAAACGATCGCCGTTTTTTTGTTCTTTGTCATCGAATTTATCTCCTTATCCTTTTATTCCGCCGACGGTGAGATTTCCCATAAGCCGTCTCTGGAAAACCAGAAAGACTATTACCGTCGGGGTAAGCACCATAATCGCCGAAGCCATACGGTATGGCGTTCTGTCCATTCCGTTTGTGTTCGCGATATGAATAGTTCTGTAAAGTCCGTAAGCAAGAGTCGGATACGACTGCATAAATTTAAGCGGAGTCTGATAATCGTTCCAGAATGCTATGAAATTTATAAGCATTACCGTAAACACCGTGTTTCTCGCAACGGGAAGAATTATTTTAAACAATACCGAAAAGCTGTTCGCCCCGTCGATTTTAGCCGCTTCCGCATAAGCCTGAGGTATGCCTTTGAACATCGCGTAAAACACGAGGAAATACATACCGCAAAAATTCGCTTTCATTATCCATAAACCCCATATATGATTGAACAAACCGAAAGTTTTGGACATCTGAATTTGCGACGGAAGATTGCCGACGATAGGGATTATCATTACGATAATTACCGTAGTATATATAATTTTCGAAAGCTTATAATCGAATCTCGCGCAGCAATAAGCCGTGAAGCACTGCACTATCGTGGAAGCGAGCGCGCACCCGAACGCATAAAGGAAAGAGTATGCGAACATATTCCCCATCGTTACGTCTCTCGCCGCCATTGTCCCGGACATTTCGTCGGGATAATTAACGCCCTTAATCGTGAAATTTTTGAACACGTCCGTAAAATTCCACACCCATTTTTCGGGGAATTTATAAGCAAGCGGAGTAAGCTTTTCATAGCCTAAAATGTTGTTTTGCTTGAAAGCAGTCATCACGCCCCAGAAGATAAGACCCAGAAAAGATATCGAGTATATTATAAGAATAACAAGCAAAACTATTGTCAGAGCCGACAATTTAGCTTTGTTTTCGTCTTTTATTTTTCTCTTAACGTTCATAGCCTTGTCAATCCTCGCTCGGTCCGAATTTTTCCATTAAGTATTTAACAAGAAGCGTAAGCGGTATCGTAATTACCGTTAAAAGCACCGCGAACGCCGAAAGCGACGGATAATCCGCAAGGTTTGCGGAAGCCGTTTCCGTCATAACGTACAAAACGTAACCGACAGTCGTTACGGAAGAGTTTGTTCCGTAAAAATCGAGAAGCCCTATCTGATTGGTGAACACCCCAGCGACCGTAGTAACGACGAAAACCGTCATCGTGGGATAAACCGCAGGCATAACGACGTGAAGAAATTCCTTGAACGGAGACGCGCCGTCGATCTTAGCCGCGTCTATGATTTCGGGGGAAATTTCGCCGACTACGTTCGAATACATAAGTACCGACGTTCCGAACCCGAGCCATATATTGAAAAACATAATCGTCGGGAAAATCGTTTTCGCGTTATACAATAAATCGCCCGACATTTCTATGCCGAACCAGTCTTTAAGCATAACGGGCAAAGCGTCCGACACAAAATATTTGAAAAGCGGGGTTATGACAATCGTGGATATGATAGAGGGCATAAACAAAAGCACTCTGAAAAATCCCGAGCCGATAAACTTTCTGCCTATGTAATACGAAAAAAGAAGCTGCAAAGGAATGGATACGACGATCGATATGCCGCACGCCGAAAGCGACGTTAAAAGCATATTTTTAAACTCGTCTCCGACGATATTGACTCTTGCGAAAAAGGTTTTCAGGTTATCCGCAAAATATCCGAACGAAAAATACGTTTTCGCGGGAGACGCCGCCATATCTATTTTTTCGAAAGAAAGTAAAATAGAATTGAAGTTGACGCAAATATAAAAGATAAAAAATTGTAATATGGGCCAAGCCATAAGGACGACGTATAATATTTTATCGTCTTTATCCAACGTTTTACGTTGTTTTTGTTTTTTCATCGTTTCCGCTCCCGTGTATTCTTCGGGGAAAACGTTTCGGATTTAAGACGTTTTCCCCGAAATAAAATTCAATCGTTTTTTAAACTCGTTTTAGTTAAACGCGCTCGCAAAGTACTTATTGATGCTTTCGAACGCCGTGTCAGCATAAGATACGTCGAACTTCTTTCCGCTCTGATACGTCGTGCGCAAAAGACGTGCAACCGACTGAGTCGCGCTGACGTTATAGTATTCCTTATTGAATCTGCTCACGTTGTTAAGATACTTCGCGCTCGAAGAATAAGGATAAATTGTGCTTGACTTTTCGTTTAAGCAAGCGTTATACAAACTTCTTCCGAACGGCGTAAGCTTAGCCTGTTCCGCTTCGGAAAGCGTGTAAGTCAAAGCTTTTAAAGTGTTGGTTTCCGTCGTGAATTCTACGAGCGACTCGTCCGAACAAGCGAACTTAATGAAATCGCGCGCAAGATCTTTTTTGTAATCCTCTATTCCCGCTCTTGCAAAGATGAAAGAGTTCATAATGTCGTTATGAGTCGTTTTGCCGTTGTCCGCGTCTCTCTTTTCGGCGGTAGCCTTGGGAAGAGGAAGCCAGCCGAGATTACGGTTGTTTGCCGAATAAGTTTCGCCTTTCGCCGAAACTATATCTTTAAATACCTGCGTAGCCTCTCTCTGCCACCATATTCCGTCGACGATCATAGCCGTCGAAGCGCCGCTCTGCAAGCTCGACCAAAGGAATTTTTCCTGGTTCGCGGTATGCTCGAAGCTCGCGAACGCATAATTTTCGCCTACATGATAACGGTCGGTGTTGATAAGGTTATTCATAAACTGCAAAGCATTGTATAAACCTGCCTGACGACGAACTTCGTTCGCGTTGTCCGCAGAAATCGTTTTGCTTTCGATTTCCGCTTTGCCCGCGGCGTTTTTAACGATTTTTCCGTCCGCGTCGAGCTTAACCATTTCGGAATCGGTTCCGCTGAAAGTATAGTTAAGGCTCATATCGTCGAAACCTTCGTAATCGGTCGCGAGGGAGTGCGTAAGCAAGTTAAGATATCCGTCGTAATAACTTCCCGCCCAGGACACGGGAACGTCGTTATTCGCTGCTATATGCTCCAAAAGGAAGAAGAATTCGTCGTAAGTGGACGGAAGACCGTCGTCCGCGGTTCCGTAAGCGCAGTCCGGTCCTGCCGTTCTCTTGGTAGAAGTATCGCCCGCGCCTACGAACATTTCGTCCGAATAATATTCGCCGTACTGCGCCGAATCGTATTTATTGGCAACAAATCCGTCGGCTACGGTATAGCCGTCTTTAAAATAATAACCCTTTTTCTCGAACAAATCGGCGTCGTAAACAAAACCGTATTCGCCCTGATAATGGGGAACGCCGTAATATTTTCCGTCGACTTTAAGATAATCGTCCTGATGAACGTTGAATTTGCTCGCAACGGTTTTTCCGTCGTATTCGCTGGCGGTCGTGACCGCGTCCGTAATATCGAGCAAAACGCTCGCCTGCGCCAAAGTTCTGTAATAAGAGTCCTCGGCAAAGAAAACGTCGTCTTTCTGATTTTTAACGTTTTCGGCGTATTTCGTGGCAGAGTTGTCGTCCGAAACGTTTATTCTTATCTGCACGCCCTTCTTGCCTTCTTCGTAGCTGTCGTCAGCATGAAGAGCCTCGTATCTTTCTTTAAGTTTATACAAATATTCCGAGCCGTAACCTCTCGAAAACACATAAACGTATAATTGCGTTTGCGTCGAATTTACGCTTTCGCCGTTACTGCCGCCGTCGCTTGATTGACCGCATCCCAAAAGTGCGGAAGACAAGCAGAAAAACATCGCGATTAGTGCCGCTAATTTCTTTCTCATAATTTTGCTCCTGTTGTTGTTATTTTCGACGATACTTTCCGAGCCTTCTCGGGCAAGTATCGATTATATTATAAAACAAAATTTTCCGCCGTGTTGCGATTTTATGCTTAAAAATTTTCGAAAGTTTAGATTTTTTACAATATCTTGCCGATTTAGGTGATTTTAATTGTGTAAATTATTGACAAAAGTTAAACGTATGCTATAATAAAACCTATAAAGTTGCTTTCAGGAAAGCTTAAATCCCGATAAACGACGGGATTCTTTTAACTTAACTATATAAAGAAAAGGAAGAAAAGAATGAAAAACGTCGCCGAAATAAAAAATCCGAGTATCGAATTTATCAACGCCGAAAGCGGAGTCGATTTTCACTGGTGGCAGAAAAACGCCACGCCCCTGCATTCTCACACCTATTACGAGATAGTCGTTATTTACGAAGGACCCGTAACTCATATTTGCAACGATAAGAAATACACAATGGAAAAAGGCGACATTTGCCTGCTTAAACCCGGGGACGTTCATATGTTTCTGGCAAGTCCCGCTTCGTCGCAACTCAATTTTTCTATCGTTAAAAACGAATTCAAGAAAATCTGCGCCAATACCGAACCCGCGCTTTTCGATAAAATAAACGCCGAAGCTCCGATAAGCATAAAAATTTCCGGCGCAGAACTGAATTATATCGTCGAACTTGCCGATAAAATCAAAATCGGAAGCTCCGAACAAAGCAAAACGCAATACAACGTTACGATAAAAAATATAGTTTTCAATCTCGTGAATTCGATTTATAACCACTTTGAAATCGAAAGCTCGAACAACGATCTTCCCACCTGGATGGCAGACTATATAAACGTTATTTCCATGCCGGAAAATATCGGCAAAAAGATCGCCGATATTTACGATCTCGCGCCGTATTCGCAGTCGATGCTTAATATTTATTTCAAAAAGTATTTAAACAAAACACTCGTCGCGTATATGCGGCAATTAAGGCTCGATCACGCGGCAAAACTGCTTATTCACAGCAACTACCCGATATCGCTTATCGCCAACAAAATTTCTTATACCACAAGTCATTTTATTCACGAATTTTCCGCCGCATACGGAATTCCGCCCGCAGAATACAGAAACAAAATCAACAAAAACAGATAACTATCCGTTGCGGAATTTAAACCGAACGGTTTTGTAAAGCGTTAAAGACATAAAAATCCACCGTAATTCCGAAACGACTACGGTGGATTTTTTAACGCATAAAAAAATATGTACTTTTCGGTTTTCCGGACAAACCCGAACCGATGCGCTTACCGAATAATTTTCAAAATATCCGATAGTTTATCTGCTTTTTTATAACACAGACAATCGAGTCCGCTTTTCGATATGTTGCCGTTATTCAGACCGATAACCGCAAAAGAAGAAAATCTGAGCGACAATACGCCCGCGGCGCTGTCTTCTATACCTATTACTTTCGACGCGTCCGCGATTTTTAAACCGAGATACGCAAGCTCCGTGTAGATCCACGGATGCGGCTTAGACACAACTTCGCCGAGCGTTCCGTAATCTTTAACGTCTTTTCTTCTGCCGCCCGTAATTATCGCGTCGTAAAACTCTCTCGGATCGCCCATTTTCAACGTTTTGAAAACCGAAACTATTTCGGGTATTGCCTTATAATCAAGACCGCTCGTCGCAAGTCCTATCTTAATCCCTTTCGCCTTTACTTCGGTGAGAAATTCCTTTAATCCTTCCGCGGGTTTAAAAGCGTCGGTATGCCCTCTGCCCTGCATTATCTCGTTGAGTTCGAATTCCGCAGTCCGATGATATATCGCGGCAGCCCGATTTATATCCTTATCGGGCGAGTATTTTTTTATGCAATAATTAAGATGATCGACCGTGGTAAATCCCGAAACAAACGGTAAATCGGCTTCTTCCAGCGAAAACTTATCGTCGCCGATCAACTTTTTCATCGTTTGTTCGATAATGAACACCCAGAATTCTTCGCTTGAAAGCGTAGTTCCGTCCAGATCCATTAAAATCGCCTCGGCGGGAGCGTTAAAATTTACGGGAGCAATCTCGTAATCGGCTGTAACGCCGAAATTCGAAAGTTTTCCGTATAATTTTCCGTCACGGTCGAAAAAAGACACGTTGTTTAACTCTTTTCCGATTAAACTTTTCATCTTGTCTCCTTGGCAAAATCGGTTATTTCGAGTTTTTCGATATCCTCGTCGGAAGCGCCGGAAATATAAACGGTTTTTTCCTCGCCCGCCCGCAAATCGATATAGTTATCGGAATAAGTAAACCTATGATTTTCGGGCATACGAAGAATTACGCCTTTCGCAAATTTATTCGCTTTGATCGTAACGGCGTATTTCTCCCCGTCTTTTTCTACGCGGCTCTCATAGTCGCTTTCGAACTTGCAGGTATGCCACATATCGTAAGAGAATACGTTCGACTGTTTTTCCCCGTTTATTTCGTATTCGGCGAATAAATAACAGTTTTCTTTGTTGTATTCTTTATCGATATCGATCGTTACTTCCCCGCCGCTTTCCACGGCTGCCGATATATTCTTGCTCCATACCGTTTCGCCGTTTAAGGTGCGCAAACCGTAAGTTATCCTCGTTGCAACCAAAGGCAAATCGTCGTTTATTGCGACAAGTTGTAATTTTTTCTCTTCGTTCTGAACGAACGTAACTATTACGGGCGCATACGAACGTTTCATCTGATAATAAACCTGCTTCGGCTCGCAATAGTAATCCACCACCGCCCACGTTGCCGAAGGCCATATATCCGAATACATCCAGTTCATAAAACCGCCGCAAGCGGGATTTGCCCTCGCGAATTCGATTTCGGCGCGCATGGCTTCCGCGTGCGCAGTCATTCCTTTTGCGATAAATTGCTCTATTTTATCGCTCTTGCCGTACAACGTGTCCGCATACAGTTTCTGTCTGTCGGCGAAAGTAACCTTAAATGCGGAGTACGGATTTTCCATAAGACGATCGTTCCAGTACTCGTTCATAGGCCAGAGTTTGTCCTCGGGAAACATTTTCTTGTAGATTTCCAGCGTTCCCGGACCCATAACGGCGCATTCCGACACGAAAGTAACGCCCGACTCGCTCACTTTGTTGCGATAATTAAGCACGCCCGTTATAAGGCTGCTTTCGAAACTGCCCGCGTGCGACTCGCCCGAAGTCTCGTCGTTTCCGACGTCCGTAAGCGAACACGGACTTTGCCGCGCATACGGTCTTGTTCCGTCGTAATTTTCGACAATTCCCCGAAGTATTACGTCGATAAAATAATCGCCTTTGCTTATCTGCAATCCGTAAGACCCCGTTTTTTCGTTACCGCCGCACCAGTAGACAAGCGACGGATGATTTCTCAGCCTTAAAACCTGATATTCGATTTCCTTTTTGGAAATTTCGACAAAATAAGGATCGTCCTCGGGAATATCCGAGCATGCGAACATTAAATCCTGCCATACCATTACGCCCTTTTTGTCGCATATATCGTAAAAAATATCTTTTTCGTAAAGACCTCCGCCCCAGACTCTGAGCATATTGAAATTCGCGTCTACGGCTTCACCGATGAGCCTTTCATACTTTTCGTCTTTTATAGATCCGATAAAACATTCCGCGGGAACCCAGTTCGAGCCTTTTACGAATACTTCTCTGCCGTTAATCCGCAATCTGTACTTCATCCTCGTTTCGTCGAACGGTTCCTGACAAAGAGACACCTCGCGGAACGCAAGCCACCCAGACCTTTCGTCGATCGTTTCGCCGTCGCGGATAAGCTCTGTTTTATACGCATACAAGGGATGCTCGCCGTAGCCGGCGGGATACCACAATTCGGGATTTTCTATGCGGAAATTCGAAAAATTCTTTTCGCCCGTCGCTTTGCACAAATGCTCGATCGAATTGTCCGCCGTAAGGCTTTCGTTCGGTTTTTTTGCGAGCGTGTAACGAATCATGTCGTTTTTACACTCGGGACTGCAATCTCTGACCTCTTTGTTTACAACGTCTATATACTGACGGACGGTATAGTTTAAATCGGCAAAAAGACTCACATTACCGTCGTTATACGCAAGATAACGAACGTCTTTCAGTCTGTGCTTTTTCGTTCCGATAACGGTTACGTCTCCGCAGATACCGTATCCCGGCATATCCGGCGCCCAATCCCACCCGAAATGGCATTGCGCCTTGCGAATAAACAAACGCTTTATATTGAAGACGGCAAAATAGCCTTTATCGTCTATTTTGTCCATAGCTTTGCCCGTAGACAACATTTTCACGGTGAGAACGTTTCCGCTTTTCTTAACGAAATTTTTTACCGAAAAAGTGTATTTAAGGAACATATTTTCGGTGTGACCTAAGAACTCGCCGTTTATGTAAATATCGGCAAAAGTATCGACCGACTCGAACTCTATAAGAATTTCTTCTTCGTTATAAACGCTCAAAGGCAAATCGAATTTCGTCTCGTAAGTAAAATCCTCGTTTATAATCCAATGCAATTCCTTATGATTCAAACCGAAATACGGGTTTTTTATTATGTCGTTATGCCATAAATCGAGCGTCACGTCCCCGGGAACCGAAGCGGGTAATTTTTTTCCCTTGTATTCTATCGTCCAGTCTTTGTCAAGTTTTATCTTATCCATAGTCTCCTCTTTACACTCGTGAAATCATAACAATTCGGGCAAATCCCCGCCGCTTAAAAGCGAATTTAAAATCAACTCGCAAAGCATAAGACAGCGCGGCAGATGATAAGGTCCTTTCCAGAGCGACCCTTTTTGCGTGTGAGATACCGTTCCGTCGCGGTGCAGATAGCCGTACCATTCGCCGTATTCTTTATCCGAAAAATGCGAAAAAGTATAATTGTGGAGCATTTCAAATTTCTCAAAATACTTTTCGTCGCCCGTAAGCTTATACGCCGTAAGCGTCGATATAAGGCACTCGCAATGAACCCACCATAATTTCATATCGTGTTCGAGCTGTTCGCACGGACGATTATATAAATCTCTGAAATAGTACACGCCGCCGTATTCTTTATCCCAACCTATATCGAGCGACCAGTTGAGAATATTGAGAGCCTTTTCAAGCAAAGCTTTATCGCCCGTTTTTGCCGCGTGATTCATCAAAAACCAACTGTTTTCGATGCAGTGCCCCGGGTTTATCGTTCTGCCCGTGGGATTATCGAGAATACTTCCGTCGGGAAATACGTTTTCAAGCACGCATTTATACTCTTCTTTATAATGAAAAGTTATCATATCATTGATTATATCTTGAATAATTTTCTCGTAATATTCGTTTTTACCGCTTATTCTTAGCAACGTCTGCGCAGAACTTACAAGTACCATAGGATAAGCGTTGGAGTGCAGCGAGCGAACCGCCGCGTTCTCCTTCGGCGTGATTTTGAACGGATCGCTCTCGGGATTTTTGTATATTCTATACATTAAATCGAAATACTTTTCCGCCAACTCCAAATCTTCGGGATTGCCCGTAACTTGCGAATATTCGGCAAAACCTACGACAAGGAAACTTTCCGAAAAGAAATATCTGCGCTTTCTGAGCGGTTTGCCGTCGCGAGTTACCACAAAGAACATTCTTCCGTCAGTATCTATGCAATATTTTTTAATAAATTCCGCGCCGCTTTTCGCCGCTTTTACCCATTCCGGCTTTTTGCCGTAAAGATTGCAAAGTTTGGAAAAAGTCCAAAGGCATCTGCCCTGAAACCACACGCTTTTATCGTCGTTGTAACTCTTGCCTTCTCTGTCCACGCTCGATATAAAACCGCCGTATTTCTTGTCGATAAGGTCGGATTTTTCCCAGAATGGAACAACGTCGTTTAAAAGCGTTTCATGATAAAATTTCCTGTATTCTTCTATTTTTTTCGTATTCATTTTAAACCTCTGTTCTTTTTTCGACGATAAGCCCTATCTCAAACATTCTGCTCCACGGCATATAGCAATCGACGATTTTATATTTATTATAAATCTCGGGAAACTCCCGATTTGTAAATTCGTTAAGTAATCGTTCGGCTCTTTCCGCGACGACTCCGCGGCTTTCCTTCGCGTCGAAATACGAACAACCGAGCCGTTTTAATTCGCAAGCGCACATGTATTGCCTTACATATGAACAATACGCGATATCCTCGTACACTCTTTCGGCGGTAAACAAACGGTGCGTTTTCGTGTTTCCGTAAAAGAAAAAGAAAATCGACTGACAAATGACCGTGCCGAGCGTATTTGACGAAGTATTCCACCCCGCATAGCCTGCGAGATTTAAAAGTCCTATGGACTTTGAAAGCATTTCCGCAAATCCGATATCGCCGCCGTTACTGTACGCTATATCGGCAATCGCAACGATTTTTCCGCTTTCGAAAAGAGTTTTCGCCTTTTTGACGAAAGAATTTAAATCGCGGTTATCGTACTGCGCGCCGCCGGGATTATCTATATTGTGCATTTCGCCGACGGGGAGATTGCAAAACAAATATATATCGGCGTCGCTTTCGTTTGAAACGACCGCGCCCGCGCTTTTGATTTGCGCCCCGATACTTTTATATACTTCTCTGTCTTCGAAAAGAGGGATCACGTTTTTGCACTCTTCTTTCGGGTAAATCGGACAAATTTTAGGAGCATAACCTTTGATTTTCGTCAAAACCCTGCCGAGCAAAGTAAGCCCGCCCTCGTCCGCACCGGGATGAACGTCGATTTTTATCCCCTCGCTTCGGGTGAATTCTCTTACAGCTCTCTGATCCAGGGCGGTAAAGCCATAAGGATTCGAGTCGTCCTGCAAAATTAAAAATTCTTCGATCTCGCTTCCGACGAGCTTTAAAGTTTTAAGCAAAGCGGACAGATTGATCTTTCTTCTTTCCGTAAAATCTTCAATATACTTTTCGGGTACGTTAAGCCTCTTTTTTTCGGCGTCGTATTCTTCTTTCGTGATAATTTTATCGAGATATTTATGCTCGTTCACGCCGTAAAGAAAAATCTCTTTACCGTAATTTTCATAATAATCGGGTTCTTCGTCGCCGCTCGAATAGGTCGGGCAACGCATAACGAGCGAAAACGCGAAAATTTTCAGATTCGGATTTGCTTCTTTCAAAGATTTTATAAAATCAACGCGCGAAAAAATTTCTTCCTGCGAAAGATAATGCAATCTCGACGGAACTATCCCGCCGTATAGAAGCATATCCACGGCTAAAATAAGGTAGTCCGCGTCTGAACACTCACACGATAAAAATCTTTCGATCGCGGAATGATCCGCAGGCTTTTTTTTCAACCCCAACTCGCTCGGCGAGGGGCGAACGAGTTTTATTTCATTGTTTCCCGCCGAGAGAAAACCGCAAAAAGAATAGTTACACGGTCTTTCGTCCAACGGCAAATATACTATCTTTTTCATATGTCAAACGTAGTTTTTTAAATAAACGTATTTATCCGGCGTATGAAACCTGCCGCACATTGTCGGATTTAACGCAAACAGATGCTTTTCCATTTCGCCGCCGTCCGTTTCGAGCCGATACGCGTTGAAAAAAATATCGCCGGCGGACAAATCAAGCCCCTTTTTATCGATTTTTATTTCGGCGAAATAACCGTCCTCGGTTTTATTCACGGTTGCGGAAACAAAACAATCCGATTTATCGATAAATTCGATATCGAGTTTCACTCCGCTTTCGTCAACGCCGAGATAGGTCATTCTCGCAAGCATGATTTCGCCCTCGGGATTGACCTCTATTTCATAGTAAACGCGGCGATTTTGGTCTGTTCCGATAAGAATTTCAACCGCGTCGCCGCAGGAATGAATTCCGTTATAAAAGTTGTTAGGACAATAAAACCGCGAATGTTTCGCATTGAAAGTAAAGACAATGTTTTCTTTTGTTTCGACGATACCTACGGTCGTTTCATAAACGGCAGGCGAACCGTCGCGGTTATTTTTCAATAAGTATTCCATACCTTAAAATTCGGGGTCGTAAGATTGTTGCATGCTTTCGTATGCGATTTCTCTGATTTCTATATCTCTGATTTTCAACATTGTGCAATATGGCGAAAAACCGATATGACCTTTGTTGAGCTTCAATATTCCGTCAAGGTGTTCGGCGACGAGTTTTCCGTCCACAAGCATAAAACAATGCCCGTCAACCGCGCCGAAAACAAGTTCTATTTCCTTTCCCGCTTCGTAAACGTAAGAAGTTTCGGACATACCGCAAAAATCGCCTACGCCGTCTTTAAAACCCTCTATACCCGCTTTATTATCGTACCAACCGTTTAACCCGCAAACATAATAATCTCCGAGATAATCGGTTTTATCGTTCCATTCGGCGCAGAAAATACCGTTTAAATCGCGGGTTGCGGGAAGTATCGTACTCATTTTGCAACTGAGCATAACGTTTTTGTTTTCAAAATGTTCTTTATAGAACAAAACTCCGCCTTTGTTTCCGCGCTCTATTCCTATAAGACAGCCGTCTTTGCACGACCACTCGCCCGCCATAACTTTCCAGTCGTCTTTCCAGTTTTCGTCGAGTTTTTTGTTGTAAATAATTTTCGATTTGTCTACGAATATTCTTTTGTTTACAAGTTTAATTTCTTTCATTTTTTATCTCACAAAACGATTTTTATCTCGTTCTTTCCTTTTTTTAATTCAATTTCAAACGATTTATATTTTACGGACAGTTTAAAATCGTCGGGTACGAAAACGCGGTAGCAAACCGCATTATTTTTGCGCTTCCATTCGATTTTTATGTTTTTTGATAAAATCGACATACTCCCCTTTGCATTTTTTACGCAATCGGGGAAAACGGGGTGCAATACGAACGTTTTTTTCGTCTGATTTACGGGAAATCCGAGAAGCGAACTCATCAGAAATTCCGCCGCCGCGCCGAACATGGGATGACAATGCGAACCCCATTCGTTCGCGATATATTCCCATATCGTCGTTTCTCCGCGCTTTTGAAGATACCCGAACGAGCCTTTCTTTTTCGAACTCAGCAAATCGAACGCAAGGTTTTCGTATCCTTTATCGATAAGCGTTTCGATAAGAATGTACGTTCCTAAAAAACCCGTGTCGAAATAACGTTTTTCGCTGTATCTGCCGACAAGATTATCAAGCGTTGTCTCGTCGCCGAGATCCGCGCTCAGAGCAAAAGCGTCCGCGCCCTGAACTCCGCCGCAAAAACTATGCGTTTTATCGTCGAAATAACGATCGACAACGCCGTTTTTATAAACCGTCAACAAATCCTTTATTTTCCCGATTTCTTTATCGTAACCGCCGATTTCGACGGCAAGATAAATCATTCTTTGAAGAAAACGAATAAATAAAGTCGTGTTGACGAATTCCTGCGGAATAGTCATTTCATCAATAGCCGCCCAGTCGCCCAGGCACCAACCGCCGTTTTCCTCGCGGCAAACAAGACCGTTCTCGCTTCTGCTTACGATGTAATCGATCCATTTAAGCATATACGGAAAGGTTTCGCGGATAATCGATTTATCGCCGTAATGACGATAAAAAGCGTAAGGGACTTCGACGATCGCTCCGCCCCAGCCGACAGGTCCGCCCCCGCCGCCGTAAAACGGCGCGGTATGCTGAACGTGACCGTTGTTTACGTTCTGACAATCGCAGATATCGCGTATCCATTTACGATAAAACTCTTCGCTTTCGAAATAAGTCATCGCGGCGGAAGCCGTGATTTGTCCGTCGCCCGTGTAACCGAGCCTTTCTCTGTGCGGACAATCGGACGGGAAACCGTCGTGCATATTCATTATCTGCGTTCTTTTAAAAGCGTCATACAGCCAGCTTAATACGGAATTGTCGCATTCGAACGTAGTTCTTTCTTCGAGCGCAGTGTGAACGACTTCGACCGAAACGACTTCGGCATTGCCCGTGATCTCGAAATAACGGAACGCCTGACGGGAAAACTTCGGCTTGAATATTCGTTTTTTACCGTCGGATATATACCGCATAAGTTGCAACTGTTTCTCGCCGCGGTCGTTTTCGATTTTACCGCCGACGGTAGTTACGTCAAGCGTATTATCGGCAGTAAGCATTTCGCCGTGATTTACGGTGATTTCGTCGCCGCTTTTTCCCGTCGCCCGCACTTTCACATAGCCGCTTACCGTTTCGCCGACGTCGTAAATTTTCGAGCCGTCTATTTCGTTTATAAGCTTCGGCGTGATCTTTCGTATTACGCGCTCCGCGGGACAAGTTTGCAACGAATATATCGTCGGAAATTCTTCTTCCGCAGTAACCCGATTAAATTTTCTTTTCTTATCGAGCCGACGAGCATCGTGAACTTCGCCGTAAAATATATTGTTTTCCGTAACTTCGGTTGAAGTCCACAATTCGCTTCCGTCGGATACGATCTCCTCTTCTTTGCCGCACCCGTTTATATAGCGCAAGCTGAATTTTGTTATAAGGCTTTGTCCGAATTCGAGATGTCCCTCGGCTGTGCGCTTATTCTGACGATACCAACCGTTTCCTAAACATACGGAAAGCGTGTTTTCGCCGTTTTTTATAAACTTGCCGATATCATACCTGCAAAAATAAACGCGGTGAGTCATTTTATCCGAAATCGGATAAAGCAAATTATCGAACGAACGCTCGCGATAATCGGAAAAAACGGGAGTAAACAAATCTTTCGTTATTCTTTTTCCGTTCAGTTTAACGGAAAAATAGCCGAGACCCGTAATATCGAGCGTTGCGTTTTTTGCGTTTTCGATATTGAATTTTTTTATTATACAAGGCGCTTGTTCTTTTTCGCCCGCAGAAATCCATTTTGCGTTTTCAATCATACCGAAATCAATTCAACGAAAGCGTTACGCCCTGCTTTTTAAGCCGCGGCTTGATTTTGTCGTAAATCCCGACGACAGACCCGTCGTTTTCGTCGATTGCGACCGCCGCGGCAATTCCTGCGGCTTGTCCCGTAAGACAACAACCCGGAATTACTCTCAGTACGCTTATTCCGTTATCCGTCGCGCTTACGATTCTGCCCGCGCAAAGTAAATTGGGAAATTTCGAATTGTACAGACACCCGTAAGGAATTTCGAAACGATAGTCGAGATGCGCAAAATCGCTCATTGTTCCTATCGAATTGTTTACGGGCTTGTCGATATCTTCTTTTCTTCCCAAAAAAGTTTCGTCGCCCGAAATCGCCCTTATAAGGCGGATTTGCGGAAGTTCGGGAAGCGTTAAAATCTCGCGTTCGTTCTTGTTCGTATTTTTATAGAATTCGATCGCCGTTTTTTTGCACTCTTTTAAATATTCGTTTTCGGTTTGCGAATTTATTTCCGCGAGCGGCTTCTGATCGGCTTTAAGCCACTGCCAATGCCGCAAGTACGTCATATCCGCGGTTTTTGAAAATTCCGCGGTTTTTCCTTTATCCGTATCGTGAACAACAAAAGTCCGATCGTTTATAAAAGTTCTTGTCGGAACGCCCGCGCGCGCCGCAACGCTCGCCTCACCCGTACAATCGATAACTATTTTGCAAGGATAATAAGACCGTCCGTCGATATTCTCCGTAATAACGCCTTTAACCAGGTTTTTCTCGGTTTCGGGATAGGTCGCGAGAGTGTCGTATAATATCGCGACTCCGTTTTCTCTCATAAGTTTGTCGAGAGCAAGCGAAAAAAACGTCGGGGAATAAAAGGTGGAATATCTGTCGTTAAGCGATTTGTTTCCGCTTTTACCGCCCCATACGGGGTGCAAATTATCATATCCGCAACTTACGGCAAGTTTTATAAACTCTTCGGCGTTGCCCGTAACTATTTTACGCCCCTCCCCGTCGCACAAAGGCTCGAACCAGCTTATTAAGCCGATCGTAGCCAATCCTCCGAGATTTATATGTTTTTCGATAAGAAGAACAGACTTCCCCTCTCTTGCGGCGGAAAGCGCGGCGGAACACCCCGCAATGCCGCCTCCGACAACGACGATATCGTAATTTTCTTTTTGAATTGCCTTGATTTCCATTTTTTATCGGTAAGTTTATTTTAGCATTATAAGCCGAGTGAAAAAATCAATCGGCTTATAACGCTTATTTCGGTATCGCAATTATAATTTACGATTCAGGATTTTCTTCCGAAAGAAACTTCGCCCGTTTCTTCGTTGATATGCCAGTATTCGCTTGCCGTTGCAAACGATTTTACTCTGTTCCAATTCTCGTGCGCTTTAAGTAAAGCAAACGAAGCAAAACCATAGCCGTAACCGCTGCCCGTATCGTTTGCGAAAAACGCGGTTCCCGCGGGCGCTATTCCGAAAATCGGTTTTCCCGCAAGAGCGTTCGCAAGCACGCTGAACGCACTACCCGAAACTATCGTCGCTTCGGACGCGTCCACAAATACGTTGTTCACAGTTACGTCCGCGCCGCCGTTAAGCATTGTAAGCGTATGTCCGCCCGTCGCGTTGATTTCCTTGTACCGAATATATACGTTTTCGATTTTTCCGTATTGCGTTCTTGCAAGGAACGTATCCGCACTGCTTAACGTTACGTTCGTAAATCCGATATTTTTAAGCTCGGCATTTTCAAGCATTCCGCCGATGAACGTTGCGTAAGACTGAGAATCGTTTGCGGTTAAACCGTCGATCGTATATCCGCAACCGTCGAAAGTTCCGGAAAATCCGCCCGCGCCGTCCCACGCGCCCGCGTCCGCATATACCATCGTTATGCTTCCGCTTTCGCTTACTATATCGTTGCCGAGTTCGAAATATCCGCCGTAATTATGTCCGCCCTCTTCGCAGAGTTTTGCTATCGTAACCCAGGACTGATAGTCCTCTACGGTTTTTATAACCTTGCTTACGAAATGCATAGGAACATTAACAGTATACACCGCATTTTCCGTTTCAGCAACGATTTCTATCGTTTTATTGCCATACATATAACCGAACATATTCGCGGTTATTACGTTACTTGCGACTCCGTTGCCGTTTACGCTTAAAAGCGTGTAATCGTTTTCGCCGATTATTCCCGCGATATCTATTCCGATTTCCTTTCCGCTGTTGAGCGAGCCGTCGTTGTTGATATCGAGTTCAGCTCTTACCGTCGTTTCAACGTTTATCGTTTTCTGTTGTTTTTCGGGTTCGACGTAGTTCTTACCGAAACCGACTCTTCCCGTTTCTTCGTTGATATGCCAGTATTCGCTTGCCGTCGCAAACGATTTAACGGTGTTCCAAGCTTCGTGCGCTTTGAGCAAACTGAACGAAGCAAAACCGCGACCGTAACCGCTGCTTGCGTCGCCTTTATACGTTGCAAAACCGTTTGGCACTATACCGTATATATCGGTACCCGATGCGTGCGCGCTGGCAAGTATGCCGTAAGTGCTTCCGGTTGCAATAACGGCTCTCGACGCGTCTATGAATACATTGTCGATATGCTTTAACGCTTCGCCTCTCGCAAGTATCGTCTGACCGGTTGTTCCGTTTATTTCTTTATAATGAACGTAAATATTTTCGAGAGTTCCGTTCTGAGTTCTCGTCAGGAACGTTTCGTTTCCGTTCATTTTAACGTTGGTAAATCCGATGTTTCTGAGAACGCCCGTAGCGGACATTACACCGATAAACGTTGCGCATTCGCTCGTTTCGTTTGAAATAAGCCCGTCGATAACGTAACCGCAACCGTCGAACGTCCCCGCAAATCCGCCGCTTGCGTCGTCCCACGCGCCCGCGTCGGCAGTTACCATATTTATGCTTCCGCTTTCGCTTGCGATATCGTTGCCGAGTTCGAAATAACCGCCGTAATTATGTCCGCCGTCCTCGCATTTCATCGCTATCTCGCCCCAAGCCTTATAATCCTCTACGGTTTTTATAACTTTGCTTACGAAAAGCATAGGAACATTAACGGTATACACCGCGTTATCCGTTTCCGCAACGATTTCTATCGTTTTATTGCCATATATATAACCGAACATATTCGCGGTTATTACGTTACTTGCGACTCCGTTTCCGTTTACGCTTAAAAGCGTGTAATCGCTTTCGCCGATTATTCCCGCAATATCTATTTCGATTTCCTTTCCGCTGTTGAGCGAGCCGTCGTTATTGATATCGAGTTCCGCTCTTACCGTCGTTTCAACGTTTATCGTTTTCTGTTGTTTTTCGGGTTCGACGTAGTTCTTACCGAAACCGACTCTTCCCGTTTCTTCGTTGATATGCCAGTATTCGCTTGCCGTCGCAAACGATTTAACGGTGTTCCAAGCTTCGTGCGCTTTGAGCAAACTGAACGAAGCAAAACCGCGACCGTAACCGCTGCTTGCGTCGCCTTTATACGTTGCAAAACCGTTTGGCACTATACCGTATATATCGGTACCCGATGCGTGCGCGCTGGCAAGTATGCCGTAAGTGCTTCCGGTTGCAATAACGGCTCTCGACGCGTCTATGAATACATTGTCGATATGCTTTAACGCTTCGCCTCTCGCAAGTATCGTCTGACCGGTTGTTCCGTTTATTTCTTTATAATGAACGTAAATATTTTCGAGAGTTCCGTTCTGAGTTCTCGTCAGGAACGTTTCGTTTCCGTTCATTTTAACGTTGGTAAATCCGATGTTTCTGAGAACGCCCGTAGCGGACATTACACCGATAAACGTTGCGCATTCGCTCGTTTCGTTTGAAATAAGCCCGTCGATAACATAACCGCAACCGTCGAACGTTCCCGCAAATCCGCCGCTTGCGTCGTCCCACGCGCCCGCGTCGGCAATTACCATATTTATGCTTCCGCTTTCGCTTGCGATATCGTTGCCGAGTTCGAAATAACCGCCGTAGTTATGTCCGCCGTCCTCGCACTTCATCGCTATCTCGCCCCAAGCCTTATAATCCTCTACGGTTTTTATAACTTTGCTTACGAGAAGCATAGGAACATTGACGGTATAAACCGCGTTATCTGTTTCCGCAACGATTTCTATCGTTTTATTGCCATACATATAACCGAACATATTCGCGGTTATTACGTTACTTGCAACGCCGTTTCCGTTTACGCTTACAAGCGTGTAATCGCTTTCGCCGATTATTCCCGCGATATCTATTCCGATTTCCTTTCCGCTGTTGAGCGAGCCGTCGTTATTGATATCGAGTTCAGCTCTTACCGTCGTTTCTACGTTTATCGTTTTCTGTTCTTTTACCGGTTCGACGTACGGTTTACCGAATTCTACAACGCCTGTTTCGGCGTTTATGCGCCAGAGTTTATCTTCCCAACCGAGCATCGAGGTGAACGTTTCGCTTTCTTTAAGATCGGAAAAACTCAAAAATGCTCTCTTGCCGATCAGATTGTCGTAATTAGGATCGTTTTCGATCGTTACGGTATCTCTCGTGTAATCGGCGGGCAATACGCAATAATAACTCTTTATGTTCGCCCAGCGATTTGCCGTAAGCAAATGGAATTTACTGCCGTTTCCGCCGATTTCGGCTTCCGACGCGTCTATAAACACCTTATTTACGGTAAGATCGGCGTTAAAAATCGTTCCGCTGTAACCGTCGGTGCTGGCATTGCTTATTTTTTTGTATTTTATAAATACGTTTTCGATCGTTCCCGCGCCCGTATGAACGAGGAAAGAACCCGCTTCGCTTTCGAAACTCGCATTTATAAATCCGATATTTTTCAAAACGCCGTTTCTGTGCATAACGGATATAAACGCGTTTCCCGTCGCGGTCTTTTTGGTAAGTCCGCCGATAACATAACCTTTACCGTCGAAAACGCCGCAGAAACCTTCGCTTCCGTCGCCGTTAAAGCTCTGCTTGTTTCTGTCTACAAATTCGAGCATTCCGCCGTTGACGGTAATGTTATCGCCCAAAACAAAGTAGCCGCCGTATAATTTATCGTTCGATTTTTCTGCGGCTTTCGAAAGCTCGCCAACGCTCATATAGTCCTGTTTGGACTTGATTATAAGCGTGTATAAGTCGATTTCCGCCTCGTATTTTGCTTTGGTCGTTTCGATAGCGAGTTTTACGTTTTCGCCGAGACTTGTTATCGGCAATTCTTCCAAAGCTTCGCGATTTAAACGCAAGTTTCCGTCCGATACGCTTTCGCCTACGCTGTAACCGTCGATTTTTACTTCAACCAGTTCTCCCGCGATCTGTTTGTCGAAAGCTATATCGCCGAGTCTTCCGATTTCGATTTCTTTCCGAGCTGCCGTTAAGGATAAAGTGGGTTTAGACACCGAAACGTCGATAGTAAACGTTCTGTTTAAATATTTACCCGTTATTCTCGTCTCGCCTACGCCTACCGCTTCGATAGAACCGTCCGCCGTTATCGCGGCGATCTTTTCGTTTGCGCTTTCATATACGATTTTCGCGTCGGCTACTATCTCGTTTCCTTTTATAACGTTTACCTCGGGCTTTAAAACCGAAAGATAGCCTTCGACGGCATAAGTGCTTAAACTGAGCGCATATCCGTTTTTAACGGGAGTAAGATTTGTAACGTCGAATACGATACTTTCTTCCAAGACGGTGATTTTTATCGTCTTGCCGAGTTTTACGCCTGCATACTCTGCGTAAACTATATAGTTTACCGTACCTTCTGCCGTTGCCTTGAACTCTACTCCGTTTTCTTTCAATTCGGCAGACACTATACCTTCGCTGCTTCCGTCTTCGGGAAGATACGAGAACGCGACTTCCGAAGTTACGTCTTTGCCTTTATAGAGCATTGTCGGCGAAAGCAGAAATTTATCGCCTTTTACAAGCGAAATTTCGGTGTTTGCCACAACGAGAACGGGAGCCGTATACGAATTGACAACCATTACGAGGCACGTTGCTTTTCCGTTTGCCGTGGTAACTTCGATTTCCGTGTTTCCTTCCGATATCGCCGTGACCACTCCGTTATTATCGACGGTCGCGATCGCGGGATTTTTCGAAACCCACGTCTGATTTTCGCTTCCGCCAGTTTTGACCGTTAAAGCTACGGTATCGTTTAAATCGAGCGTTATAACGCTGTCGCTCAATTCGACTTTGATATCTTCCGCCGGATTCGAACTGTCCGATCCTATACTATCCGACGCAGACGGCAACGAATCGGACGACGGCTCGTCGCCAAAACAAGCCGCAAACGAAGCCACGGCAAGCACAAGACATAAAAATACCGCTATAAGACTTATTCTTTTTATCGTTTTCATGCTACGCCCCAAGCCTCCCATAATTTTTCAAACGTGTTATACTGACCTTCGTGAGTCATATTGTACGCGAGAGTGTCTTTATAAAACGACTTTCTCATATCGAAAATCTCGGATTCCGAGAACTTTTCACCATGGAATTTACAAATGATATAACGCGGGAACATAGAGTCTATCACGATATGATCTCTCAGTCTTTCATATGTTCCGTCGTTGTAAACTTTGGTCTTTTCGATTGCTTTTAAAGCCTGATCGCAGTAATTATTCCATCTTCTGAGCATTTGGATCGGCCAGTATTTTGCCGTGTAGGTAACTTCGTTTACTACTACGCCGTTGAAGTTTATATCGCCCTGATCGCGCATGTAAGTCATATACGAAGTCATCTCGTCGAAAAATTTCTTCATATATTCGCCGCCTTCGCCGTAATAATTGTCGAAGAAGGTTTTTTCGAGATCGCCGTATTCGTAATTTACGTTAAACCACAATCTGCCGTTCAGATAAGTTTTGAAAGCGGTAAATCCCGATGTGTATAACGTTTTCCAGTTACCCATGCTCGTCATCAATCTGCCGTTATTCTGCTTAGCGAAACGATAGTTTTCGGCAACGGCTCTGAATGTGTTGCAGGGAACGAAATAGTTGTTCGAATTTATTTCATAGAAGAAATAATAAACGTCGCCGAACGGTTGCCAATTTTCGATCTGCTCTTTATCGACGGAATTTATTTCGTCGTAAAAAGTATAAGCGTAACGGGTTTTACTGCTTGCGATAAGAACGCCGACATGCTCGTTTAATTTAAGACTGTCGTCGTATTTAGGCGCAAATCTCGTGGACTGATAAGAAAGGAACAGTATATTCGTTTCTTTTATCGGTTCGTTATGCTCTTCGGCATATTGTTTGAGTTTTGCCTGAACTATATCGTCAACGCCGTTGATGAACGGAATAATCGCCGCGGCGATAGAACCGTATTTATCAAGCACGGCTTTACAGTTATCGCAGTTGCACACCTGGTCGTCGTCCTGCTGACCTACGACGCAAACGTGTCTATCGGGATATTTTTCGAGGGTAAGCCAGACAACTCTTTCGGCTATAAGTTCCTGCATTTGTCTGAGATCCTCTTTGTTTCCGTGCGCCGTATAGCAAAGCTGAGCCGCATTTTTAAGGTAATTCTCCGTATCGTCGGCAAAATTACATCTTTGATTGCTGTACCAGTTCGGATGATCTTTCTCGTACTTTGACGGAGGAAGAAAATCGAACGAAGTGTGGACGGGATCGCCCTCGGTCAGATATGCGGACGCCGCGTGGGTAAAGCCCATAGGATACTCCATCGCGATAGAATTCTGATAAAGCGTCTGATCGAGCCTGTAATCGAAATCCGGGCGTTCCACTATATCCATAGCGGGAAGATATTCGCCGTTTTTCGTATAAATGAACGTGTCGGCAGATAAACAGTCGTAACCGACGAGTATACGAAGAAGAGCGAGCGCGCTCAGATTAAATCCGTCGTAACCGTTCGCGTGAATAAACACGCTGTTTCCTATCGTTTTGATCTGATATCCCGTTATTCCGATATCTTCGGTCGTGACGGCAAAACCTGCCGCCTTTTCCAATTTTTCGCTCCCGATAACGATATATTTCGACGAACTGCTCCACGAAACATTCTCGCTATCCTCGATAATTTCAAGCGTTACGCCCGTCGCGTTGTTTATCTGCGAAGAAATGAAACCGCCGGCTTTTACTATCGCGCTTTTAAGCGAAACGTTATCCGCTCCCGTCACGATTTTATAGTCTGTTTTCTTGTTTACGATAAACGGAACGCCCGTTTCGGCAACGTTTTCGACTCCGAGGTGCAATCCGTTCGTCACTTTATGTTCGACGATCTCGCTTTCTGCGGGGATATTTTCGCCGCCCGAAGAATTACTTTCGTCCGTCTCGCCGCCGCAAGCGCAAAGAGAGAACATCATTGCCGCCAGAGTGAGGCAGGCAACGCCTTTAAAGAAACCCTTTCTCATATTTTACACCACCTTAATATATATTGTTTTTACGCCTATATTTCCCGCTTCGTCTATTGCGGTAATCGTAATCGAATACGTTCCGCGTTTCGTGCAGACGACTGCCTTTTCGGTGAGAATCTGAATCATTCCCGAAGGCGTTGTGAGATAAACATAAGTAATTATATTTTCTTTCGCGGAAATATCGTCCGTAACCTTATAGTCGGGAACAATGAGTTTATCTCCGACTTTCGCGGTTACCTGCGGCGCGGATGTCAATTCTATAACGGGGTCTTCGGTGTCGTAAACATAAATCGAATAACTCCAAGCGTCGTCGAATAACGTTACGCCGAACTTATTGCTTTCTTTATAGTTATACGTTACTCTGTATTGTCCCGTCTGCGTTACGTTGAACCAATAATCGCCGAACGGATCGCAACCGTTCAGTTCTTTGCCGTTTACGTCTTTAACATACGTTCCGTCCGGAGCAAACACCTGCATTTTTGTTTCTACGTTAGGCGAAATAACGTCTCCTACGCTGACGGAAGGAATATGCAGTTTCTTACCCATTTCTCCCATCGAGGCGATCTCGCCGTTTACTACTATATAAGGTTTGACTCTGTCCGCCGTCTGATCCGCAAATCTGTAACCGCGTATGGAAAGAACCGAAAATTCGCTGTCCGCCTTTACGTTTTTAACGTTTACCGAAAGATAAACTTTATCGGACGTAAAACCGTCGAACTCTTTACCGTTTACCGTAAATTCGGGGTCATAAGACGCTCCGTCGTAAACAAACGCTCCGTCTTTGTAACCGACAGTAAGATCGAACATTTTTCCTGTAAAGCTGTAATCGGTTCTGTAAACCGAACTGCCCGTATACATACAGACTTTTCCGTTTACCTCTTTAAAGATAACCCTAACGGAATTGTCGTAATCCGCCGCGTCGGTAAGAGTTACAACCACTTCGTCATAGTTTTCCGCGGTATTATTGACGAAACAGCGGAATCTGAACGACGAAGACTGCGCCACAACAGGGTTTGCATACAAAAGAGAAATTTCGTCTTCACCCTCTCCCGCAGAAAGAACGTAACCGCTCTGAGTGGTTTTTCTTCCCGATGCCGAAGTTATGAAATAATTTTCGTAACGCATCGTCTTGCCTTCGTAAAGAACCGCGCAAGGTATCTCCTCGCTGTAAAGTTCGGTATCTTTGCAAGAATACGTCACTTTTATCTTATCGCCGTTGTTTGCGACTTCCGGCACGAAAGCGTCGCCCGCTTTATACGTTTTCGTCTGTCCGTTATATTCGGTTTTTACCGAGCATAATTCTTTGTTCGCGCCGTTTGCGCCGTAAATATTCGCGTAAATTTCGGGGAAAGTAAATTCCGCTTTGGAAACGTAAACTTTCGGCAAAACGATTTTATCCGTTAAAACGGGTTTATCGTTTTCGAGTACGTTCACTTCGTAACTTTCCACGGTTTTATTGCCGACGTAATCCGTCGCTTCGTATACGACGGTCCATATTCCAGTTTTTTCGGGACGGAAGCCGTTTTCGGTATCAATAACGACGGAGTCCTTTTTTGCATAAGTCTTTAAAGACACGTCGCCGCTTCCGCCGCTTATCGCAGCTTTCGCATAATCGATATACTCCCCGACTTTACATTCGGTTATCCTGTTTTCCGAGTCGATTTGAACGGATATCGGTTTACCCTCGTTGCTTGCGTGAACCCAAAGAACCTTTTCGGCGGTCAATCCGTGTCGGTTGGTCGCGGAATAAACTATCGCGTAATAACCTGCTTTATCGACGAAAAACTTTCCGTCTCCGATGTTCACCGACATCTTGTCTTCCGACGAATAATTGTACCAGACGGTTGTCGTAACGTCGACTTCGCCGGAATACAGATCTTTTGCGGTTGCGGTCGGAATAGGATAATTGTTTCCTACGGTTGCCTCGGGCATTTCTTCGTATTTCGTATTTACCGTGATTATCGGTTTTTCGTTTACTTCGAAATCCGTCTTCGATAAATCGACGCCCGCAACTTTCGTGATGCAAAAACGCGCAAGATTGGAATTGTAATTTTCCGCGCTTACCGAAAGTTTTACATAACCGCTTTCGAATCCGCCCCATACCGACTCGTAATATTCGGAATTATCGAGATCCGTAACGATTTTTCTGAAATCGGCGTTTTCTATTCTTATATTTGATTTATCACCGATAACGTCGCTGCCGTCGGGCGCGGCGTTAAGTTCCGTTCTGTCGACGGGAACGTTGAAATTGGTCGAATGCCAGATTTCTTTCGTCTGAGAATCGAAACTGAAACGGAAAGGATAATCGTCGGCATAAATGTCGTAAGTATAGGTCTTCGAACCGATACCGATAGAATGCTGACCTCTGAACGGCATATAAATCCACTGACCTAATCCGTCGTTTTTGTGTACGGTGTTGATTTTATCCGAACCGTAATTGTTTTCGAGACCCACAAGGTTCTGCCCGTTTGCGTTCGCCGCGGCAAAGCCGATACCTTTGATATCCTGCGACGGGCGTTCGTTCAATACGATCCTTACGAAAATATCGGGGTTTTCGAAATCGGTAAGCGTTATGTTAAGTCTTCCGAAATCGCTTATGCCCGCGGACTGATTCATTATAAATCCTTCGATGAAATAATTATCGGATCTGAAATTTTCGACGCTTATCGCCTGATTTATCGTAAATTTATCTTTTTGCGCAAGGGAAACCGTTACGCCTTTGACATTTTCGTTTCTGACATTAGACGGCGTTCCGTAAGCAACGGAGGAAGCCGCGTCGGTAACGCCGTAAAGCGTGTGGCGAACCATAAAGTTGTGGGATTCGGTGAAAACCTTACCCGACAATTCCGCCGTGTAAACGAGACCGTATTTCCCGCTTTGGTTAAGCGTTACGGACTTTGAATAAGACGTCGTTCCGTCGGGGAAAGTCAGAACATGAGATATATCGGCGTTTCCGCTTCCTATCGTTCTTTTCGGTACGTTGAACGTCTTGCCGAATTCGTATTCCGCTTCGACGGTTTCACCCGACCATTGGTTGGTTTCGTTTGCTTTCGCGTTAGAAACCGACACTACGGCAAACATTATGCAAAGCACGAATATAATGCTTAAAGCAAAAATCGATTTTTTATTTTTTGCCATAATTCTCTTCATTTTTACCTCCGTCAATATTGTATTTTAACCTTTGACGCCGCCGACCGTCAGATTTCCCATCAACCTCTTGTTCGCAATAACGAAAATAATTACGATGGGAACAAGAATAATCGTTGCGGCAGCCATAATTTGCGGAACGTAAGACTCCGTTTGCGAAATCGAATACAACCCGTAAGATAAAACGGGCATAGACTTCAAAAACAAAAGCGGGGTCTGATAATCGTTCCAGAAAGTGATGAAATTAAGAAGCATTATCGTCGAAAACACGTTTATCGCAAGCGGAAACGCAATTCTCCAAAGGAGCGTAAGATCGCCCGCGCCGTCAATCCTCGCCGCCTCGAAAAACGATTTAGGCAGCGAAGAAAACGTTTCGAAAAACACGAGGAAATAAAGCCCCGTGAACGACGCGCTCTGAATCCACATTCCCCACATTTTATCGTAAATTCCGAGACCTTGCGCAACCCGTATCTGCGACGGGAGCGAGCCGACGATCGGAACTACCATTACTATAAGGACGACCGCGTAAACGATTTTCGAAAGTACATAGCGATATCTCGCGCAACAATAAGCAGTTATACATGTAACGAACGTGTTGCAAAACGCGCAACCTATCGAATATTGCATCGAACTCGAAAGCATCTGAGGGAACAAAGCCACGCGGCGAACCCCGTCCGTACTCGGCACGGGCAATTTATAAAGTTTTATAGCTTCCGCATAATTGTTCACGATTTTTTCGGGGAAACCGATAGGCGAAGTCTGAAATTCTCTTACCGATTTCAAAGACGCCTCTATCGCCCAATACAATATACCGAGCAAAGCCGCCGTATAAAGCATTAAGACAATAAACAAAATAATCGAAAAAGCACTGAATTTTAAACGTTTATCGTTAGATTTTCTTTTCATACTCAATCCTCTTTCGGTCCGAATTTGTTAAGTAAAAAACGCACGATAAACGTAAGCGGAATCGCGACAAGGCTCATTATAAGCCCGAGCGCCGATAACGAACACATCATCTGCTTGTCGTTATAAGTGGTTGCGGTACTCGTCTGACGGAAGAAATAGTAGCCGAACGTTTCAAGCCCCGCAACCGGTTTCCAGCCGTAAAACGAGAACAAGAACATCTGATTCATAAAAATGCTCGCGACGCCGGTTATAAGAAATAAACTTATCGTCGGATAAGTCATCGGTAAAACCACACGGAAAAACTCCTTGATTTCCGTCGCGCCGTCGATCTGCGCCGCTTCTATTACGGAAGGATCGATCGAGTCCATTTTGTTTGTGTACATAAGAACCGACGTTCCGAAAGACACAAAAATGTCGTAAAACAAAATAGTGATAAGTCTCGTGGCGTTATTCTCCAAAAGTCCCTGCGGAGTTTTGGAAAGTCGGAACACCTTCGTGACCAACGCGGGCAAAGCTCCGTCGACGAAATAACGATAAATAGTGACAAGCACTATCGCCGGGATTATCGACGGTAAAAACATAAACACGCGAAAAGCACCCGCAAACAAACGCTTTTTGTAAACGTAGTAAGCGAATAACAATCCGAGCGAAACACCTACGACGAGATGCACCGCGTAACCGAGCAACGAGATCTTCAACATACTTAAAGCATAGCCCGTTTTCAGAAATTCGAACTGCTCGGAAAAATTAGAAAACGTCCAGCCGATTTTAAGTGTTTTCGGATCGATTATCTGAAAAGCCATCGCTATCGAATTGGCGTTCACATATATATAAAATATACAAAAATGGATAAGCGGAAACGCCATTAAGAGTATATATACCCAAACGTTTCCGTCTTTTCCTATTTTGCTTTTCGACTTATTGTCAAACATATCAGCCTTTGTTAATTCCAGTTTTCTTTCCAGTATTTGTACATATTTTCGAAATACGTTTTGGCGGTTGCCGAAGAAACGTCCTTGAACGCCTGAGCGGGACCATACTGTAAATCGTTATATTCCGCGATATAAGGTTCTTTTATTCTCGCGAAGTATTTGATAAACTTCTCGTTGGAACCCGTAAGAACGACCGTATCCGATTTTCCGCTCTTTTTATAGTTGAACAGCGAACGACCGTAAGGCGTAAGTTCGTTCATATCGGCTTCGGTCATCGTATAATTCAAAGCCTTGATCGTATTCGTGGTTTTCGTGAATTTAACCATCTGATCGTTGGAATATACGAACTGAATGAAATCGGTCGCGATGGGAACTTTTTCCGCTTTCGTCGATTTGCTTACAAACGCATACGCAAAATCGAAATCGATGTTGCACGCTCTTTCGCCGACTTTCTCCGCCGTCGCCTTGGGAAGCGGCATATACTTGAAGTTACGCTCGTATTTGGTGCCGTACTGTTTAGCCGCCTCGAATGTATCGCGAGCTTCGCTCTGCCACCAGTCGCCGTCGACAAGCATTGCGATTTCGCCCGTTTTACCGTCTTTTCCGGCGTAAATGAAATCGTCCTGCGCGTCTCTCTGACTGTAAGTACTGAAAGCCTTATCGTTATGATAGTCTGCGGTCTTGATCAATTTTTCGATAAACTGCAAGCCGTAATAAATACCCGACTGACGGAACACCTCGTAACCCGTGTCGTTCGTAATTTCGGTCGCGTCGTTATCCACAACGACTTTACCGTCCGCGTCAATAGTCAATTTGCCGTTCGCGTCAAGCGAAGCAAGTTTTTCGGTATCTTTGAACGTAATACGTTTAGAAATGTTTTCGACGCCTTCATAATCCGCTACAAGCGTGTTGAGAAGTCCTTCGAGGTGCTGTTCGTAATAAGTTCCCGTCCAGCATACGGGAGTGATTTCATGTTCCACTATTGCGTCGCAAAGTTTGAAAAACTGAGCGTAAGTCTGCGGTAAACCGTCGTCATAGTCTCCGGGAATATTGTTCGGTCCGGCAGATTTCGTAGTGTTATCGCCCTCGCTCATTCCGATAATCTCTCCGTCGGTATTGAAATACCAGTTGTATTTATCGAATAAATCGGCATTGTAAATAAGTCCGTAATTACCCGTGTAATTCGGAATAGCATAATACTTGCCGTCTACTTTCAAGCCGTCTTTCATCTGCTCGGACATCTTGCTTTCGATAGTAACGTTGTTATCGTAAGGATTCGGTTTAACGACGCAATCCGTAATATCCGCAAAGAGATTTTCGGAAAGGTAGGAATGATAGGGAACGGCTTCGAGGAAGTATACCTCGTTCGTGAGATCGCCCTTTATCTGCGAAACGGACAAGTTATCCATCGGCGTATAAGGCACGATCTGAATACCCTTTTTGCCCGGTTCGAATTCTCTTTCGGCATTAAGAGTTTCGTATTCTTTAACGGAGTTGAAGAACCAATCCGTTCCGTAACCCCAGTTTGCGCAAAATACATATAACTGCGTTTTGTCTTTGTTGATAGATTCCGCGCCGCTGTCCACTACGGAACCGCCGCACGCCGCCAATGTCGAACAGCCGAGAAGCGCCGCCATTAAGCAAGAAAGAAGCTTTAATTTGTGTTTCATAACTTTCACCTCTATGGTTTTTTATATATTCAAGGCATATGCCTTTTTACCTTGTTCAACGGGTACGGTTTTACCTGTCGGCAATAAAATTTTTCCGTTAAACCCGTCGTTATCGACGAAAAGCTTTACGCCTTCGTCGGTCTTTTCCCATTTCACGGATATTTTCTTTCCGTCGTTTTCAAACGCCGTTTCGGCTTTTCCTATCTTTTTCGTAGTCGGAACCGATATTTCGACTTCATCGCGGGAAATAATGTTCAATCCGCCTATCACGCGGTAAAACCAAGCGATAACGCTGCCCCAGAAATGATGATTGAGCGAGTCGATTTTTTCTCCGCTTTCTCTCACCATTATCCCTTTTCCTTTCAATTTGAAAAAAGATTCCCATAACGTCGTCGCTCCGTTTTCGAGCATATATCCGTAAGAAGGATATTCCGGACCTATAATCGTTTTCAATGCCGTATCCGTATAACCGAACTCGGTTAACGCGTCGAACAAACTCTTCGCGCCGAGAACTCCGACCTTAAAACGATAGTTACGTTCGCTCAGTAATGCCAACAAATCATCGCATGCCGTCTGTTTTTCCTTATCGCTTAACGCCGAACTCATTATCGCCGTTGCAAACGCGGTTTGCGTTTTTACGGTAACTCTCCCCTCTTTAATATAATTCAGACGGAAAGCGTCGATAAAAAATCTCAGACGATCCTGCATTTTGCTTATCTCCGAGCAAAATTCATTTTCGTCGGTTTTAAGCATTGTCAGAGTTTTTTTCGCCATATCGACAAGCGTAAGCGCGTTTGTGTATTCGACGGGAGTCGAATATAAATGGTTCTTCTCGCTTTCGGCTTCGCACCAATCCCCCAGACCGAACGCCACAAGACCGTTTTCGTCGATTTTGCCGTCTATAAAGTCGAAATAACGAAGAATTGTCGGTATCGTCTCTTTAATAACCTGCGTATCGCCGTCAAATCTATATATTTGGTACGGAATTTCCGCTATTACGCAATCCCACACGGGACCGTTGCCCCAATTATACCCCCAACCGTAAGTCGGAACGATGCCCGGCAGCATACCGTCCGCTCTTTGAGCGGCGCAAACGTTCCTCAGCCATTCCGCAAGCGTGTTTTTGCAGTCGAAATTATATAAAAACTGCTCGGCAGACAGCGCGGCGTCCGCCGTCCAGCCGTTTTTCTCTCTTTGCGGACAATCGGTGGGAATGTAAACAAGATTGGATAAATCGCTTCGCAAAGCACATTCGTATATCTTATTTATAATTTGATTATCGCACTTAAAATCCGCTCTTTTTTTAACGTCCGAATGGATTACGATACACTCCAAAGCGTTTTCGTTCGCCCGGTCTTTTTCTAACCCGTCGACAAAGACATATCGAAAACCGTGGTATGTAAAAGACGGAGTCCACTCCTGATACCCGTTCACGCAAATATACTCGTCGTGCTGAACGTAATCGTTCATCGAAGGATCGTATTCGCCGTTTACTATATTCTGTTTATCGAGCTTTCCGTCGATAATCGTCTCGCCGAAATCGAGAGTAATTTTCCGACCTTCTTTTCCGTTTATTTTCAGACAGACAACGCCCGCGTTGTTCTCACCGAAATCAAAGATATACCCCGTCCCCGACGGAATGATTTTTCGGGGCGAAATTCTTTTTTCTTCTTTTACGGGTTCAGCCTCGCACTTTTTTAATCGGGCGGCGGGAAGATCGACGATCACGGGCGTTCTTTGCCCCGACGGTTTTTTACCGTTCGAAAAAACAAAAAGTTCGTTGCGGAATTTTCTCGCGTCGTATCGCTCGCCGCAACGCAAATCGTCGTAAGTTATAGCCGAGTCGTATACGTCGAAAGATTTATCCGACGATAAAATTTCTTTTTTATCGCTTGTCAGAGACAAATCGAAACAAGGCGCGCGGCGGCTCGGCGAGGATTCGAAATTCCAAACGTCGAAATCCTGCGGATCGGCAAAGCCGTTGCCTAAAATCACGCATATAACGTTTTTTTCGGACAAGTAAGTTGCGACTTCGTATTCGTCGTAATATATAATGTCGTTATAATTCGATATGTAAGGAGCAAAATGCCCTTTCGTAATATCATTTCCGTTCAGATACAATCTGTATAAACCGACGCACGCGATCTTTAACGTCGCTTTTATCGGTATGTTTTTCAATATAAACTCACGGCGAAACAGCGGCGCGGCAATATGTTTTTCACGGGAGCAACACTCAACGCTCCCTGCAATGAATTTTGTCATAAATCGCTCCGTTTTTTACTTCCCGTAAACAATCTCTGCCGAAAAAAACACTAATCTTTTTTCGCCCGTCCCGTTTATTTGCATACATTATATCATCGGTATTATACCGTGTCTACCTTTACTCTGTCAAATTCTTGCTCTATAATATCATTTTAAAATCGCGATTTTTTGAAAACACACGAAAAAACAAGCCTTGTAAGGAAATTTATAATAAAGTTATAGCCCATACAACAGTATATAACCGAAAAAACGAGATTATTAGCTTTGACTTTTTTGCTTTATTATGCTAATATATAAACGCAAAGGAGTTTTAAATGGGTAAAATAATCAACAACAAAACAGACGTTACGAATTTGGGATCGATGAGTTATTTCAAAGAAGTCAGCCCGTTCCCGAACGCCGATTTAATGTTTACCTGGGTTAATTGCGATTATCCGTATTACCATCGCCACGATCATTTCGAAATTTTAGTTCCGTCATCGGGAACGCTTCTGAATATTTCGGACGGAAAACAATATGTTTTATCTCCCGGCGACGCGTTTTTTATAAGACCGAACGACAGGCATAAAATCGTATCGAAAGAAAAATCGTCTCCCGCGCAACATATAAATTTCATCATAAAACAGGAATATATCAAAAACTATTTTTCTTTGATAAGTCCGACATTTTACGATGAAATTTTAAACTCCGCCGAACCTTTGAAATTCCATTTATCACCGCCGACGTTGTCGCATATCATCAACTCGTGCCTTGCGATTCAGTCCGATAAAATCACAAACGAAACAAAGCTTTTTCAAAGCAAACTTCTCGCAAACAGGCTGCTGAACAGATTTATCGAAAACACGCGCCCGCTTCCGTCAACGTATCCGGAATGGCTCTCTCAACTTCTTTTCGCGCTCAGCAATCCGAAATTCGAATTCGACGCGGAAAAACTGACGGATATAACAGGGTACAGTTATTCTCACCTGTCGAGATTATTCAAGGAACTTATGGGTGTAAGCATTATAGAATATATGCGTAAAATCAAACTGAACTACGCCGCGGACCTTTTGAAAAATACCGATTTAAGCATAATCGAAATTGTTTTTGCGCTAAATTACAACAGCGTAAGTTATTTTAATCATTCTTTTAAAGATTATTACGGCATAACGCCGTCTCAGATGAGAAAACAGACGGCGCAAAAATAAACAGCACTTATTTTTACCGAAAATACAGATAAAACTTAAATTTCGGCAAAAGAAAAACCTAAATCGGACACTTTCGTATTCGACTTAGGTTTTTTATTGGCGGAAGCTAAGGGATTCGAACCCCTGCGCCTTTTGGGCAAACGGTTTTCAAGACCGCCTCGTTATGACCACTTCGATAAGCTTCCGTTTGTGCTTCGCTTGCGCAAAGCACTTTTTTTATTATACACTAAAATATTTTTAAAATCAAACGTTTAACTGCGTTTTAAATTATTTTTTATCAATACCGATTATAATTTCGCGCAGTTCCTTTCTTAAATCTTCCAAACTGCCGTTGTTTTCGATATTTATTATATTATCGGCGTCTGATATTTTTTCATAATCGAATTGTGATTTTACCACTCTTTTTACTTCTTCTTCGCTCTTTGCGTCTCTCGACATTGTGTTCGTTAATCTTGCGTTTAAATTTCTGGTTATAACAAAAACATAATCGAACAATTTGTCGTAGCCTTCCTCAAACAAAATCGGCACTTCCGCAAAAACAATCTTTTCACCTTTAACGCGCGAGATTTCATCCGCCAATACGCTCATAACAACGGGATGAGTGTATTCGTTGAGTTTTTTAAGCTCGTTTTTATCTGTAAAAACCATATCCGACAACGCTTTTTTATCGAGCGACACTTTCCCGTCGGTCTTTATCGGCTCGACACCCATATGTTCCGAAAGCGAAAGAACAAAATCCTCGTTTTTTAAAAGATCGTTATATATCCTATCCGCGGAAAAACATTTATATCCGAGTTCTTCGAGAATTTTTGCCGCGGTGGACTTTCCGCTGCCTATTCCGCCCGTTATAGCAATTTTATACATTATTTTGCGTCAAACCACCTTTTTCCGCATTCCGTTTCGACTATTAAAGGCACGGATAACGACACTGCGGATTGCATCTGTTCCTTTAAAATCGCAAGAACCGTTTCGACTTCGTCGGGATGAGCGTCGACGATAAGTTCATCGTGAACTTGCAGAATAAGCTTCGATTTTAGGTTCAGCTCCTTCATTTTACCGTGAACCTTAACCATAGCAATTTTTATGATATCGGCGGCGGTTCCCTGCAAAGGCATATTCATCGCCGCCCTCTCCCCGAACGAACGCAAATTGAAATTGGACGAATTTATTTCTTTTATATATCTTTTTCTTCCGAGCAAAGTTTTAACATATCCGTTTTCACGGGCAAACTCTACGTTTTTATCCATATATTCTTTTACGCTCGGGTACATTTCGAAGTATTTTTTGATATATTCGCCGGCTTTCTTCGGCGAAATTTTGAGCTGTTCCGCAAGACCGTAATCGGATATGCCGTAAATTATCCCGAAATTTACCGCTTTCGCGCTTTGTCTCATTTCTTTCGTAACTTCATTTAACGGAACGCCGAAAACCTGCGAAGCCGTTAAGGCATGAATATCGCCGTTATTTTTAAACGTCTCTATTAAAGGCGAACAACCGCTGAAATGCGCAAGCAATCTCAATTCTATCTGAGAATAATCCGCGCCCGCGATTTTTCCGTTTTCGAAAGAGGAAATAAACAATTTTCTTATTTCTTTACCCTCTTTGTCCCTGATCGGAATATTTTGCAAATTAGGCTCTTTGGAAGACAGTCTGCCCGTACTCGTCAACGTCTGATTGAAACATGTATGAACAAGTCCCGTTTTTTTATCGATAAGCGGTTCGAAGCCTTTAACGTATGTCGAATAAATCTTCTGCACTCTCCTGTACTCCAAAAGGGCGGGAATTATCGGATGTTCGCCGTTCATAGACTCCAAAATATCCGCACTTGTCGAATAGCCTGTTTTTGTCTTATTTCTCTTTTTCGTTTTTAACCCGAGTTTCTCGAATAAAATCACGCCGAGTTGCTTCGGACTGTTTATATTGAAATCCTCTCCCGCAAGCGAAATTATTTCCGTACTCAATGCGGTAAGCCGTTTCTCGAATTCGGAACTCATTTGTAAAAGAGCTTCTCTGTCTATCTTAAACCCCGCCTGTTCCATATCGAATAAAACATCGTTGAGCGGAAGCTCTAAGTCCCTGTATAAGTCGATTAAACCCTCTTTTTTAAGTTTATCGCCAACAATTTCGGCAACGGAATAAAGCGATGAAGCGGGGCGGTTTATATCCAATCCATAATCGCTTATCGCGTCGGACAAAGACTCGTCCTTCCCGCTGAAATCGGCAAGATACTTCTGAATCGAAATATCGTCGATGTGCGCATTAAAAGACAAGTCGTAATTTATAAACTGTGATTTAAAAGCTTTTTTCGACCAAAGAATAATACTTCTGTTTTTGTCGGCAAAAAGCGGTTTTAAAATCGATATGCATTCCTCAAAAGAAATTCCCTCGTCAAAAAAGTTTTCGGGAATTTTAAGAAGATACTCGTCCGCCCCGTCGGACACTGACATATCGTTGTCGTAAACGACGGCTATTTTTTTATCGGGACCGAAATCCGGTAATTTTTCACCCGATTTCAATTTATAAAAACTGCCGACCACAGGTTTTTCGTCTTTTTCCGTCCCGATTTTTACATTGTCGCTTTCCGCCGAAAACACAGACTCTTTTTTCAAAAGGTTTTTAAATTCGAGTTTTAAAAACAACTCTTTCGCCGCCATAGGAAACGGAAAAACATAGACAAGCTTGTCAAGCGTCAACGGAATATCGACTTTCGTGTCGATCGTTGCTAAGGTTTTTGACAATTCCGCAATTTCCTTCGAGGTTTCGATGCGTTCTTTAAGCTTGCCTTTTAGTTCCGAAGTGTGGTTATAAAGATTTTCGAGCGTTCCGTAAGTTTTTACAAGATTTAACGCCGTCTTTTCCCCTACTCCGCTTACCCCCGGAATATTATCCGAATTATCGCCCATAAGGCTTTTCAAATCGATTATCTGCGGAGGATTTATGCCGGTTTTCTCGGCAAAATTTTCATTGTCGTACACTTCGACTTCGGTTATACCGCGTTTCGTGAACAAAACTTCCGTACGCTCGTTTACAAGTTGAAAACTGTCTTTATCGCCCGTTACTATTACGGACTTGACGTCGAACATTCTCGAAAGAGTTCCGAGAATATCGTCGGCTTCTATTCCCGCCTGTTCGTAACGCGCTATACCGAGCGTATCGAGAACGCCTTTAAGCAGGTCTATTTGCGGACGAAGCTCTTCCGGCATAGGTTTTCTCGTCCCCTTATATTCGGAATACATCTTGTGTCTGAAAGTCGGCTCTTTTCGGTCAAAAGCGACAAGCATATATTGAGGTTTTAAGTCCGAAATAAGCTTAATAAGCATATTTACAAACGCATATACGGCATTTGTGGGAGTGCCGTCGTTCGTCGTAAGAAGCGGCGTGGCGTAAAACGCTCTGTTTATAAGGCTGTTTCCGTCAATCAAAACAAGACTATCCATAAAAAAATTCCTTTTAAGGCTTTTAAATCGTTGATTTTTTATTATAAATATGATATTATAATAAAGCGTTGAGAACGTAAACTTATTATTGCACAAAAACGATAAAAAATCAAGCGATAAGCAAAACAGTATTAAAACTCTTTGCTTTTGACGGAATTTATCTTTTATGCAACGTCGGTTTCACGCAAAATATGCCGCTGTGGTGGAATTGGCAGACGCGCGGGACTCAAAATCCCGTGGTAGCGATACCGTGTCGGTTCGACCCCGACCAGCGGCACCAAATAAAAAGAGAACAAGGTTTACCTTGTTCTCTTTTTATTTGTGTCCGTTGCGGAGAGGGCGAACATGTTCGTCAATTTGCCACAAGGCAAATTTTTGCCGTGGGTTCCCGCTTGCGGGATACGGCAATCCCTGAAAGGCACCGACCGGCGGCACCTTGTTCTCTTTTTTTTGTGTCCGTTGCGGAGGGGGCGAACACGTTCGTCAATTTGCCGCAAGGCAAATTTTTGCCGAAGGTTCCCGCTTTCGGGATACGGCAATCCCTGAAAGGCACCGACCGGCGTCACCTTGTTCTCTTTTTATTTGCGTCCGTTGCGGAGGGGGCGAACATGTTCGTCAATTTGCCGCAAGGCAAATTTTTGCCGTGGGTTCCCGCTTACGGGATACGGCAATCCCTGAAAGGCACCGACCGGCATCACCTTGTTCTCTTTTTGTTTGTGTCCGTTACGGAGGCGGCGAACACGTTCGTCAATTTGCCGCAAGGCAAATTTTTGCCGTGGGTTCCCGCTTG
>CAKQMB010000004.1 GCA_934254825.1 uncultured Clostridia bacterium
TTTCCCGCAAGCGGGAGCCCTCGGCTGGATTTGTTTCACAAATGCGAACGACGGCAACAAGTTGCCGCGTACTCTTCCTGATACTTCTGCCAAGCTAAAAGGCACCACATACGTTCTGATTTTTGGACGCGATACAGCCGTTTCCCGCAAGCGGGAGCCCTCGGCTGGATTTGTTTCACAAATGCGAACGACGGCAACAAGTTGCCGCGTACTCTTCTTGATACCTCTGCCAAGCTAAAAGGCACCACACAAGTGGTGCCTTTTAGCTTGGCAGGGGAGACGCGATTCGAACACGCAACCTACGGTTTTGGAGACCGCTACTCTACCGTTGAGCCACTCCCCTATCAAGCCTGTTTATTTTACTATAAATAAATCGATAAGTCAAGAATTTTTCGGCGGATAAATAAAATTTTAGCTAAAAAATTTATCGTTGAACAAAACGCTTTTGTCCGACGGGTAAAATTTTTTACAAAGATTATGATAAACTTTTGCCTTATCGTAATTTCCGCACTCGTAATTAAGCTTGACAAGCCTTAAACACGGTTCTAAAAATTCATACTTTTTTTCATGGAAAAAACCGTTGTTTTCCTCCTCGCAAAAAAGAGCCGTTTTATAATAATTTTCCGCTTTTTTGACGGCTAAGTTTTTACGGTAATAATCGCCTAAAAGACAAAACGTCTTCGAATCGGGTCCGAATTTTTCAAGTGCGGAAAACAGATACTTCTCGCCGTTTTTCAGTCCTGTTTTTTCACAGCATATATATGCGGAAAGAAGCGCGTCCCACTCGTCGGCGCGATAAATATTTTTCATCGCGAGAAATTTTTTCAGTTCCTCGATACATTTTCCGAACTTCCCGATATAGAAAAATTCCTTAGCGTAGTAATATTGCTCTCTCGCATTTAAAATCGCGCCGTTTTTTATATGGTATTCGTAAATATCGAGATTTCTCGTAGGGGACGAAGCTTCTATTTTATCGTGAATAACTTTTATATCCGAATATACGATTTTCCCGAACGGAGCGACGCATTCGTGAACAAAACCGTTGAAATGCGCATATTTACACCTTTTCATAAGTCTTTCTCTGTAATATTCGAAGGTCGGATTATAATTTTCGTCAACCGCCGCGTAATACTTCATCATATAAGTATCGGCGGGATTTTTTTCGTTTTTAAGCGCGTTTATTTTCTCTGCGTCTTCTTTTAAAACGATATCGTCGGCGTCGAGCCAGAAAAGCATATCCGAACTTGCCTTTGAAAAGCAAAAATTCCTCGCGGCGGAAAAATCGTTTACCCACTTAAAATCGTATATTTTATCGGTATATTTTGCCGCGAGTTCTTTTGTTTTGTCACTGCTGCCCGTATCCGTTACGATTATTTCGTCGGCAAACAAAGCCGCGGATTTCAGGCATCTTTCTATTACTTTCTCCTCGTTCTTCACTATAAGACAAACAGATATCGTCATAAATCTCTCCGTTACTTCATTATATGCCTGTGTCAGCGGGCGCGACATTTTTCATACAATAAAACAGGAATTTGTTTTTAAATTCCTTTTGTCGGACGTATTCCGATATGCCCGACAAAAATCAAAGACAAAGGAGAAACTATGTTCGACGATTTATGTTCTCTTCTTTTCGGCTGTAATCAGTCGGGAAGGAATTGCAGAAATAACTGTCAACCCCAGAGACCTTGCAGAAGAAATCCTCTGATCGGTCCTACGGGACCTCGCGGCGCAACGGGACCGACCGGACCGACAGGTCCGACGGGCGGAGTTACCGGACCGACGGGAGCGACGGGACCGACAGGACCTACTGGCGCGACAGGCGCAACGGGACCCACGGGACCGACCGGTATAACCGGACTTACGGGATTTACCGGAGCAACGGGTCCGACAGGACCTACCGGCGCGACAGGCGCAACAGGTTCAACGGGAGCTACCGGCGCAACAGGCGCTACCGGCGCAACCGGTCCGACAGGCGCTACGGGCGAAACAGGAGCAACCGGCGCTACGGGTCCGACAGGAGCCACGGGCGCAACAGGAGCTACCGGCGCAACAGGTCCGACAGGTGCTACGGGTGAAACGGGAGCAACCGGCGCAACGGGTCCGACAGGTGCTACGGGTGAAACGGGAGCAACCGGCGCAACAGGTCCGACAGGAGCCACAGGCGAAACAGGAGCTACCGGCGCAACAGGTCCGACAGGAGCTACCGGCGAAACAGGCGCTACCGGCGCAACAGGTCCGACAGGTCCCACAGGTCCTACGGGACCGACAGGTCCAACAGGTCCGACGGGAGCAACGGCGGCAATCCGTACAGCCGAATTCGAAGCGACAGACGGCACGATAGCGGCACAAGGCGTTATTCCTTTAACAAGCGAGATTTCGACTTATACCGATACTTCGGTTGCTCTCGGCGGAGACAATCAGTCGCTTACGTTGCAACCCGGCAGATATCTTATCGGATACAGCGGAAACATTACGGACGCAACGGGAACGGCGGAACTCGGCTACTATCTCAACGGGACGCTTTTACCCGAAACGTTATCGAGACAAACAGTAAACAACACGACGGATGTTGTCAATCTCTCGAATTTGCATGTTTTAAGCATTGACGAGGAATCGACGCTGACGTTAAGAAATCCCGGTACGAATTCTCAGACCGTATCGGGACTTATAACAAACATTACCGCTCTCGATTAAACCAAAAGGGGTTCGCGAGACTTGTGTCTCGCGAACCCCGAATTGTTTTATCCGATTAAAGTTTAGGATTTCCGCCTTTTAAGATTACGTCGTGATAACCGCCCTCGACAATACTCGTCTGCGAAACCAAAGTGAGCTTCGCGTTCTTTTGAAGGTCGGCAATATTGGTTACGCCGCAGTTACACATCGTCGATTTAACCTTATAAAGAGTTTTCTCGACGTTATCGTGAAGAGGTCCGGCGTAAGTTACATAAGAGTCGACGCCCTCTTCGAATGCAAGTTTATTCTTTCCGCCGAGATCGTATCTCTGCCAGTTTCTCGCTCTGTTACTGCCCTCTCCCCAGTACTCTTTAACGTAAGTGCCGTTGATATTGAGTTTAGGAGTCGGACTTTCGTCGAAACGAGCGAAGTATCTTCCGAGCATTACGAAATCCGCGCCCATTGCAAGCGCAAGGGTTATATGGTGATCGTGAACGATACCGCCGTCGGAGCAAACGGGAACGTATATACCCGTTTTTTCGTAATATTCGTCTCTCGCTTTCGCGACTTCGATAACGGCGGTCGCCTGCCCCCTGCCTATACCTTTCGTTTCGCGGGTTATACAAATCGAACCGCCTCCGATACCGACTTTAACGAAATCCGCGCCCGCTTCGGCAAGGAACATAAATCCTTCTCTGTCGACTACGTTACCCGCGCCGACTTTGACTTTATCGCCGTATTTTTCTCTTATAAATTCGATCGTTTTCTTCTGCCAGCAGGTGTAACCCTCGGACGAGTCTATACAAAGAACGTCCGCGCCGGCTTCTACGAGAGCGGGAACTCTTTTTTCGTAATCGAGCGTATTGATTCCCGCGCCGACCATATATCTCTTTTCTTCGTCGAGAATTTCTCTCGGGTTGATTTTATGCTCCGCGTAATCCTTTCTGAAAACGAAATACATAAGTCTGCCATCTTCGTCAACTATCGGCAAAGAATTGAGCTTATGCTCCCAGATAATGTCGTTAGCCTCTTTAAGCGAAGTTTTCGCAGGAGCCGTGATAAGTTTTGCAAGCGGAGTCATAAATTCCGAAACCTTATCTTCAAGGTTCATTCTGCTGACCCTGTAATCCCTGCTCGTAACGATACCCAAAAGCTTGCCGTTGCAAGTTCCGTCGTCCGTAACGGCGATCGTCGAAAAACCGTTGCGTTCTTTCAGATCGAGTACGTCGGCAAGAGTGTTGTCGGGCGTAAGGTTGGACGCGCTTACGACAAATCCCGCCTTGTAATTTTTAACTTTGGCTACCATTCTCGCTTCGTCTTCGATAGATTGCGAACCGTAAATAAAGCTCATTCCGCCTTCTTTCGCCAATGCTATGGCGAGCGTGTCGTTGGAAACCGACTGCATTATTGCGGAAATTAAAGGAATATTGAGTTTAAGAGGTTTCTCGCCTTTTTTGAATTTGCAAAGCGGAGTTGATAAATCCACGTTTGCGGGAATACATTCGGGCGAGGTGTAGCCCGGAATCAATAAGTACTCGTTAAAAGTGTGACAAGGTTCATCGTAAAATTTTGCCATTCGTTCGGACTCCTAAGGTAAATTTTTTCTATTATACATTAAACAAAAATTTATTGCAAGCAAAAAACGACATTTTTCTTTTATTTTTTTATTCGCCCTTTATTTCGGTTTTTATATATTCGTCAATGGCGTTTGCCGCGCGTTTGCCCGCGCCCATTGCGAGAATGACCGTCGCCGCGCCAGTTACCGCGTCTCCGCCCGCAAAAACGCCTTTTCTCGTAGTCGCGCCGTTTTCGTCGGCAATCAGACACCTGCGTTTATCGGTATCGAGACCGTGCGTTGTGGATGAAATAAGCGGATTGGGAGACGTGCCGAGAGCCATTATCACGCAATCTGCGGGAATAGTTCTCTCCGAGCCTTTTATTTCGACAGGCGATCTTCTGCCGCTTTTATCGGGCTCGCCGAGAGTCATCGAAATAACTTTGATACCCGTAACTTCGTCGTTCTCGTTCGTTTCGATTTCTACGGGATTTGTGAGAAGTTCGAACTTTACGCCCTCTTCCTTTGCGTGGTGGACTTCCTCTTTTCTTGCCGGGAGTTCCTCCTCTCCTCTTCTGTAAACTATCGTAACTTCGCTTCCGAGACGGAGAGCCGTTCTCGCCGCGTCCATAGCCACATTTCCACCGCCCACGACGATTACGTTTTTAGCATTGAATACCGGCGTATCGGAATTTTCGTCGTAAGCTTTCATAAGATTGCTTCTCGTCAGAAACTCGTTAGCCGAGAAAACGCCCTTAGCCGTTTCGCCTTTTATGCCCATAAATTTAGGCAGACCAGCGCCCGTTCCGACATAAACGGCTTTGAAATTTTCATCGTCGAATAGCTCGTCTATTGTAACGGATTTACCGATAATTACGTTCTTTTCAAAATCAACCCCGTACTTTTCGAGTTTTTCTATCTCTTTTTTTACTATTTTATCTTTCGGCAAACGAAACTCGGGTATTCCGTAAGTTAAAACGCCTCCGAACTCGTGCAAAGCCTCGAAAACGGTTACCGAGTAACCTTTTTTCGCAAGTTCGCCCGCGCAGGTAAGCCCCGACGGACCTGAACCTATAACGGCGATTTTTATTCCGTTTTTTTCGCAATTTACGGGTATTTCGTAGCCTTTTTCGGTCGCGTAATCTGCAACGAATCTTTCTATCTTACCGATCGAAATCGCTTCGCCCTTTATACCTCTCACGCATTTGCCTTCGCATTGACTTTCCTGCGGGCAGACTCTTCCGCAAACCGCGGGAAGAGACGAGCTTTCCGAAATAATATCGTAAGCTTTCGTAAATTCGCCGTTTTTAACTTCTTCTATGAACGCGGGAATATTTATGCCTACGGGACAACCCGAAACACAAGGCGAATTTTTACAATGAAGACATCTTTCGGCTTCCGCCGTAGCTTCTTCCGCCGAATAACCGCAGCATACTTCCTCGAAATTTTTCGAACGTATTTCGGCGGGAACTTCTTTTATCAGTACTCTTTTCATTTTATCCATATCAGTCTTCGCCTCCGCAAACACCGCATCCGCCGTGATGGGTTTCGCCTTCCTTTTCTTTTAAATACGCTCTGCCCTCTTGGGTTTTATATAACGTAAGGCGTTTCATACATTCGTCGAAATCTACCTTATGTCCGTCAAATTCGGGACCGTCCACGCACGCAAATTTTACTTCGCCGCCGACGGTAAGTCTGCAAGCGCCGCACATTCCCGTGCCGTCGACCATAATAGGATTCATACTGACTATCTGACTTATTCCGAGTTTTTTTGTCAGAAGCGAAACGAATTTCATCATTATAACGGGACCTATCGCAACGCAAACGTCGTAATTATTCCCGTTTTTTACAAGTTCCGAAAGTTTATCCGTGACAAGACCTTTGAAACCGTAACTGCCGTCGTCTGTGCATATATGCACGTTTAAGGCGTATTTTTTCATTTCGTCTTCCATGATAACAAGACTTTTTTTTCTCGCGCCGATTATAACGTCGCACTTCGCGCCTCTTTCGGAAAGGAATTTTACCTGCGGAAATACAGGCGCAACGCCTACTCCGCCCGCCACAAACACTATTTTTTTATTTTTCAATTCTTCGTCCGACAATGAAATCAGTTCGGACGCCTCGCCCAAAGGACCGACTATATCTTCGATACAATCGCCCTCTCCGAGTTTGCCGAGTTTCAGAGTCGACGCGCCGATTATCTGAACTACGAGCGTGACCGAACCCGATTTTCTATCATAATCGCAAATCGTGAGCGGAATTCTCTCGCCTTTTTCGTCCGCTCTCACGATAACGAACTGCCCCGGCAAACACCTGTCCGTAACCCTCGGGGCGTGAACGTCCATAAGAAATATATTTTCGGATAAAATTTCTTTTTTTACTATTTTATACATTTAAAACCTCTGCTTTAATCATTATATATATTTTTACCCGTAAAGTCAATCGAGAAACGGCGTAGCGTAAAATAAAAGCGCATTCTTGCGAACACGCTTTTGTATTTTATCTTTCCTCGCGGAAATACGGCAAGCCGAGCGATGCCGGGGGCTGATTTTCTTTGCTGTCGAAAACGCTTGTTAAAATCAATACCAAAATCGTAATAAGATAAGGAATAGCGTCAAGCAAGTAAAGAATAGTTCTGAGTTTCGTTGCTTCGATATAAAGCGCGCCGAAAACGATCGAACCTATTATCGACAAATCGGGTTTCCACAAAGTGAAGATAACGAGAGCTATCGCAAGCCACCCCATTGCCTGAATCGTGTTGGAATTTTCCCAGCTGCCGCTGACGTAATCCATAAGATAGAACAAACCGCCGAGACCCGCGATCGCGCTTCCGATCAAAATAGCGCAGTATTTATATCTTACTACGTTTATACCCGCGGCGTCCGCAGTTGCGGGGTTTTCGCCTACCGCGCGAAGGTAAAGACCTATTTTTGTTTTACGGAGAACAAATGCCGCGGCAAGGGCTATCGCTATGGCAATATACACATAAATACCGTAGCTTAAAAACAACTGACAGAACCAGTTCTGAGACTTCGAAATCGAAAGCTTGAATAAAACGCTCGCTCTCGAAAATCTCGTTTTATCGATAGCCGACATAACGTAATCGACAAAGCCCGCGCCGAACGTTGTAAGCGCAAGACCGGTAACGTTCTGGTTGGCTTTGAGCGTTACGGTTAAAAACGCGTATATCAAACCGCCGATCGCCGAAAAAAGCACAGCGAAAATAAACGAAATGAGTATAACCAAAATCCACACGCCGCTGTCGGGATTAGACAATCCGTTCATATAAAGCGCGACGCCGACAGAACCGCCTGCCGTTCCGAGACACATAATGCCGGGAATTCCGAGGTTAAGATGTCCCGCTTTTTCCGTAAGTATTTCACCGACGCATCCGTATAAAAATACGACGCCGAGAGCAATGGAGCTAACCAAAAAACTTATCATCTTATTTACCCTCCTTGTCATTGACTTTGTCTTTTTTCTTTAAAAACGGTATTTCTATTTTCTTTGTCAACTTAACTTTATAAGAAATGAAGAAAGTAAATCCGAGAACGCAGAAATACATTATACCGATTACAACCTGCGGAATTGCCGAGCTTGTGATATTGAACGTAGTAAGAACTCCGGACATTCCGTTATTCAGAAACGTAACGAACGCTGCCGACAAAATCATCATAATCGGGTTGAAACCCGCAAGCCACGCGACGAGAATCGACGTAAATCCCATATTGTTTGCGGTTTCCGGCGTTATCGAATGATGCCACGAACCCGCGAGAAGGAAACCTACGATACCGCAGATAGCTCCCGAAAGGCAAAGCGTTCTTATCGTAACTTTTTTTACGTTTATGCCGATATACCTTGCGGTATTTTCGCTTTCTCCGACAACGGACAATTCATAGCCGTGTTTGCTGAATTTAAGATAAATCGTCATAATGATTTCAATGATTAAAATCGAAATACTTATAAAGAGATACATATAATTCGTGCCGATCGTCGGGAGATTTGCCACTCTGATTTCCGCTAAGGACATCGAGCCGTTAGGATTCCACTTGCTTATCGCAAACTGAACGAGCGCAACGGCGACATAGTTCATCATAAGCGTGAAAAGAGATTCGTTCGTTTTGAACAATGCTTTGAAAATCGCGGGAATTGCCGCCCAGATCGCGCCTGCAATAACGCTCGTGATAAACATAAGGATATTTACCGACCAATCGGGCATTTTGCCGCCGAGATAAAACATACAGGCAACGGTTGCCAACGCGCCGACGAGAATCTGTCCGTTACCGCCGAGATTCCAGAATTTCATTTTGAAAGCGGGAATAAGGGCAAGCCCCACGCCGAGAAGAAGCATGGCGTCTCTTACGAATCTCCAAAATTTACGTTTTGTTCCGAACGCTCCTTTGAACATTCCCGCGTAAACGCTGAAAGGATTAAGCTTGAACACGACGGCGAAAATAATTCCGCAAACGATAAATCCGCATAAGAGGGCAACCGCATAAACTATGGCTTTTTTCCATATAGGCATCGAAGCTCTTTTGGAAATATGAAATAAAGGTTCTTTTACTGCGTTTTCTTTACTCATTATCTTCTGTCTCCTCTTCTTCGATTGCTTTTTCCCACTGCTCTTCGGTCAAATTACTGTCTTTTGCAATACCGAAGTTCTTATCTTTCTTCTTTTCGGTCAGATCGAGCGAACCCGTCATCATAAGTCCGAGTTCTTCTTTCGTCGTTTTGTCGGCATGTACGATACCCATGTTTTTGCCGTGGCAAAGAACCATGATTTTATCGCACAAGGCAAGCATTACGTCGAGATCCTCGCCGATAAACAAAATTCCTACGCCTTTTGCTTTCTGATCGTTTAAAATATTATATATTGAATAGGAAGAATTGATATCGAGACCTCTTACGGGATAAGCCGTTATTATTACGTTAGGGCTCGTTTCTATTTCTCTTCCGACCAGGACTTTCTGAACGTTACCGCCCGAAAGCAATCTTACGGGAGTTTCCGTCGACGGAGTGACGACTCCGAGTTCGTCGATTATCTTATTCGCTTTTGCTCTCGCCGTTTTTCTGTCGACAAAAGGTCCTTTTGTTTCGAGATAGGTTTTAAGCATAACGTTATCCGTTATCGAGAACGAGGGAGCTAATCCCATACCGAGTCTGTCTTCGGGAATAAAGCTCATCGAAACGCCTTTTTCGATGATTTCCTTCGGAGGAAGCCCGACAATGCTTTCGCCTTTATGCATTATCGCGCCTTTTAAAGGTCTTAAACCCGCAATCGCTTCGCAAAGCTCTTTCTGACCGCAACCGGCAACTCCCGCGACGCCGAGGATTTCTCCCCCTCTTATATAAAAGCTTACGTCGTCGATCGCCTTGCTTCCGTCGTCGGAATTTATTTCGAGATTACGGATTTCCAAAAGCGGTTTCTGTACTTCCGTTTTAATTCTGTCGATTTTGAGTTCGACTTTCTTGCCGACCATCATTTCGGTAAGCGCCTGCTCGTTTGTTTCGGAAGTATTAACCGTTGTTATATACTCGCCTTTACGAAGAACCGCGACTCTGTCCGAAATAGACATAACCTCGTTGAGCTTATGCGTGATGATGATTATCGATTTTCCGTCGTTCTTCATAGATCTTAAAACGTTGAAGAACTTTTCGATTTCCTGCGGAGTGAGAACAGCCGTAGGTTCGTCGAGAATAAGAAGATCCGCGCCGCGGTATAAAACTTTTATTATTTCAACTGTCTGCTTTTCGGAAACAGACATATTATATACTTTTTTATCGGGATCGAGATCGAATCCGTATTTCAAAGCTATTGCATAAGCCTTGGAACTGATCTCTTTCATTTTAAATTTCTCGTCGCTTAGTCCGAGAACGATATTCTGAGCTGCGGTAAATATATCGACCAACTTGAAATGCTGGTGCACCATACCTATTTTATATTTAAACGCGTCCTGAGGCGATCGGATACTTACCTCTTTTCCGTTTACGCATATAGAGCCTTCGTCGGGATAATAAATTCCGGCGATCATATTCATAAGCGTTGTTTTTCCGCTTCCGTTTTCGCCGAGTATTGCTAAAATCTCTCCCTTATTAACGGTTATATTAACATTTTTATTGGCAACGACGCTTCCGAAATATTTGGAAACGCCTTTAACTTCAAGTATTGGAGTTTGTCCCACTTTTTACCTCCGTAAAATCACGATAAGGCGGAGTAAAAAACACTCCGCCTTTCGTATTATTTATTATTTTGCCAATGGCAAATCAGTACTTAGCGTTAAGAAGTTCGATTCCGTCGATCTGAATATCGAAGTAAGGAGCGGAACGGAATACGCTTTCCGCAAAATAAGTTACTCCGTTTTCGGTTTTAATAACCTGAGTATCTGCCGTATAATCTTTGTCCGTATTAACGTCTGCCATATATCCGGTAAGGTGACCTTCTGCGTCAACGGTTGCGTTTACGTTCTTCGATTCGGTTTTGGTTACGGTGAACTTCGAAACGTCGAAGATTTTCAAAGCGCCGCTCTTGATCTGAGCAACAACATCCGCAAGTTTTGCGTCGGTTCCGGCAGCGGGAGCTTTTTTACCGAGCTCGGTGTAGCAAACAGAACCGGTATCTCTCGTGTCGCCGAGTTCTCCGCACCAGTCGGTCTTGATTGCTTTCTTGTTTGCAACGGCGTCGATGCAGTATTCGAAGTAAGGCTGCCAGTTAATTCTGGAAGAAATAATGAACGTGTTGGGGCAAGCGACTTCGGTGCTTCCGTTATAAGAAACGTTGGGAACACCTGCGGTTTCGCAAGCGTTGGGAGCGCCCATAGAGTCTGCGTGCTGAGAAATGAGAACTGCGCCCGCTTTGATAAGAGTTTCGGCAGCCGTCTTTTCAGCGGTTTCGTCATACCACGAACCCGTGAACTGAACTTTCATGGTAACGTTGGGAACAATGCTCTTTACACCGAGATACCAGGAAGTATATCCGGAAATAACTTCGGCGTAAGTGTAAGCGCCAACATATCCTACAATGGGCTGAACGGAAGAATCCGCATCCATCATTGCTTTAAGTTTTAAACCCGCAGCAACGCCGGCAACGTATCTGCCTTCGTAAATAGAAGCGAAAGCATTGTGGAAGTTAGAAACGTTTTCGGTGTGAGCCGTAGTTCCGGTTGCGTGGCTGAACTGAACGTCGGGGCATTCTCTCGCAGCTTTCAGAAGGAAAGATTCGTGACCGAAAGAGTCTGCGAAAATATAGTTACAACCATCGTCTACAAGTTCCATAGCTGCGTCGTAGCAAGCGTTACCTTCGGGAATGCCGGATTTAATAAGGTACTGAACTCCCGTAGCTTCGCAAGCAGCCTTGAAAGCGTCGATGAAGTTTTTGTCGTAAGTGGAGTTTTCGTCGTGCAAAGTGATAAGACCGGCTTTAACGGTAACTTTATCTCCGCCGGTTACGGACTCGGAAGTCGAAGCGGGCGTGGAATCTTTGGTGGACGCACTGTCATCACCGCACGATACGCAGGCAACAATCGTAAGCATGAGAGCAAACAAAATTGTCAAGAGTTTTTTCATTTACATTATCTCCTTTTTTTCGCAGACTCTGCGATTTTTAACAAATTGAAACAAATAAAAAATCCCAAAGAAAATATCGCGAAATATTATCTTCGGAATTTGACCGAGTCGTCGGTCATTTCGTCGATCAAAGCGAGCGATTCGACCCTGACTCCTTCTTTTCTTAATCTGTCCCCCGCTCCCTGGAAACCCTTTTCGATAGCAATCGCGCAACCGACAACTTCGGCATTCGCCTGTTTTACTATATCGATAAGACCTTCGAGAGCTTTTCCGTTTGCAAGGAAATCGTCAACGATAAGAACCTTATCGTCGGAAGACATAACTTCTTTGCTGACTATAACGTCGTAAACTTTTTTGTGCGTAAAGCTTTCTATTTTTGTAACGTACACGTCTCCCCTGATGTTCTTGGTCTCGCCTTTCTTCGCAAAAACCACGGGTACGCCCATCTTATAGCCAGCAAAAACAGCGATGGCTATTCCCGACGACTCCACGGTGAGAATTTTGTTTACTCCCGTACCTTCGTACAAACGGGCAATCTCTTCCCCCATCTGCATTAAAAGCTCAGTGTCGAGCTGATGATTAAGGAACGTTCCTACTTTGACGATATTTCCGGGATAAATCTTCCCTTCTTTTTCGATTCTCTCTTCCAAAATTCTCATAGGACTTCCTCTTAAAGCAATAAACCGAAAAAACAAAAAACAGGCTTTTCGAAAAAACCTGTTTGCCAATAATAACCACTCACGCCGTTACAAAACGTAACGACGAAAAATGTTCCAATAGTCGCGACTTTTGCGGCGCGCGGTAGAAACGTCTGAACCATCATCTTCAAACCTATATTGGCAACGTGTATTTGTTTTTTATAACCGAATTATAACCCACATTTATAACTTTGTCAAACGTTTTAACGCGCTTTTCGAAAATTTTTTTGCGATTATTTTTTACCGATAAACCTTATATATAATGGGCGATTTTTAATTGACACGAGGCTTAAAAAAATGATAACATATGATTATGATTGCAATCATTGCCGAAAAGCCGAGTCTTGCCAGAAACATAGTTTCGGGCATCGGCGAAATGAAAAAAAAGAACGGTTACTTCGAAAATTCCGATTACATAGTCACCTGGGCGTTCGGACATCTGTTTTCGCTTTGCGACATAGAAGATTATTCTTCCGCCGCTCCCGAAAGCAAGAAATGGACGCTCGATAATCTCCCCTGCTTTCCCGATAAGTTCCGTTTCAGATTAAAGAAAACCGACGACGGAAAACCCGACGAAGGCGTTAAAAAACAATTCGAGACGATAAAAGCTCTTTTGAACCGATCGGACGTCGATAAAATCGTAAATGCGGGAGACTCGGACAGAGAAGGCGAAATCATCGTCCGGCTTTGCGTTTCCAACGCTTTGAACGGCGAAAAACCTTTTTACAGATTATGGCTTCCCGATCAGACCCCACAGACAGTAAGAAAGGCTCTTTCGGAAATGAAAGAGGAAAAGGAATACGAAAACCTCGCGAACGAAGGTTTTTCGAGAACTTATATCGACTGGCTATACGGGGTTAATCTCACGAGATACGCAAGCATAAAAACGGGAACGCTTTTAAGAGTGGGACGGGTTATTATCCCGATAGTAAAAGCCATTTACGACAGAGATCTCGAAATCGAAAACTTTAAACCCGATATATATTACGCCCTTGTTTCAAAAGCGAAAACAAACGGCGAAGTTATCGAGCTTGTCTCCAAATACAAATTCTCCTCGCAGGAAAAGGCGAAAGCCGAAAGATGCTGCGAAAGAATGAATATGCTGGAAGCCGTAGTCACCGATAAAAAATCCAAAAAAGAAATACTCTTCCCCGGAAAACTGTATTCCCTTTCGAAATTACAGAGTTTCCTCGGCAAAAAATACAAAATGCCGATGGAAAAGAGCCTTTCGATCGTTCAAAAACTTTACGAAAACGGTTACGTAAGCTATCCGAGAACAAACTCCGAATATCTCGCTACCAACGAGAAAGATAAAATCAAACAGATAATCGCGGGCGTTAAAAAGATCGGCTACCCGATAGTTTTCAAAGATAAGAAAACCATTTTCGACGACAGCAAGATAGAATCTCACTCGGCTCTTACGCCGACATATAAAATCCCCGACAAAAACGCTCTTTCCGAGGAAGAATTTACCGTTTACTCCTCTATTTTACGGCGTTTCGTAGCGGTTTTCTGCGAAGAAGAATGTTACGTCGAAAAATCCGAGCTTACGATTTCTCTCGGCGGAAAGGAAGATTATTCGATTAAGGGATCGATAATTTTAACCGAAGGCTGGACGAAATACGACGGCGGCGAACGTAAAGACAAGATTTTACCGAAACTCGAAAAAGGCGACAAGGTGAACGTGGACTTCCACCCCGAAGAAAAGCAGACTACCCCGCCCAAACACTACACTATCGAAACGCTCAACAATTATCTGAAAAATCCGTTCAAGGACGAAAAAAACTCTTCCGACGACAACGACGACGAAGATTACAAAGCTATTTTCAAAGGTCTCGAACTCGGCACGGAAGCGACGAGAACGGGAATTATCGACAACGCAAAAAAAAGCGGCTATATTTCCCTTAAAAAGGACGTTTACTACATAGAAAACGGCGGAAAATTCTTAATCGAACAGCTTTCCGATATGAATATTTCTATGGATAAATACAAGACGAGCCAGCTCGGACAGGCTTTGAAAAAGGTTTACCACGGCGAAATAACCGTCGAAGACAGCGTAAAAATGGCTGAAAACGAAATCAAAGAAGTTTTCTCCGCCGATAAAAACGCGGGGTCGGGATTTTACGGCGACGAAATCGGCATATGTCCTAAATGCGGGAAAAAAGTAGTAAGAGGAAGATATTCATACAACTGCATAAACACCGAAGAAAAATGCGATTTCAAAATAAACTTACGAATTTTGGGTTGTTCCGTCCCGAAAGAACAAGCGACTAAAATTCTTTCCGAAGGTAAAACCGACAAACTCGATTTCGTGTCAAAATCGGGGAAAAAATTTACCGCAAGACTTGTTCTCGACGACGACAAAAAGATAGTTTTCTCATTTTCGTAAAAACTTTAAAAACCTCCGAAAAAATCGGAGGTTTTTCAATGTTTTACGTCTTATCGAATTAGGTGGCGTCAAGACTTTTTTTGAAGTTTTCTATCTCGTCCTTGTGTTCTGTTTCGTAAGCTTTTATCGTATCGCCGTCGTCTAAAAGCATATAATCGTAAGCGTCGGTTTGCTTTTCGAAAGTCATCTCGCCTTTGGAGTTGATCGTAAGAACAATAGTTCCCTGCAAATCCGTTCTGTATATTTTCGAGTTCGCGTTTGTAAGATTATTCAACGTCGATTTAAGCGGATGAGCGTGTTTATTGCTCAGTCCGCAGGAAATAACGGAATATTCCGGCTTGACGAGTTTCAGAAATTCTTCGGACGTGGACGAGTCGCTGCCGTGATGAGCAACCTTCAAAACGTCGCAATCTACCATATAAGAAAGATCGGCAAACTCTCTGATAAAACTTTGCTCCGCGCCTTTCTTGCCCGTTTCGTATTCGATATCGCCCGTAAACAAAACCTTACGATCGGCGTATTCGAGCATGATTACCGCGGAAAAATCGTTGGGCGTGGTAAAATAACCGTAACCGTTCAACGTAGCCGCGTAAGGCATTTCGAAATCTACCGTATACTCGTATTCCTCTTTGTTTTTATCGTAAAATCTGTTCGTAAAATCGGAGTCGTCCTTGAAAAACTCCCAGGGAGTTTGTTCGTCGTAAACGCTCTTTATGTATTCGTAATAAATATTGCTCGAATTCTTTATCTTTTTACCTTCGTTCAACCCGTCGGGAAGATTAGGCGCTTGTTTATTTTCCGAATATACATACGGACGATAAGACTTTAAGATATTATATTCTTTGTAAACATACGGCATAAGACCGATATGATCGCTGTCCGGGTGAGTTGCCACGCAATAATCGATTTTAACTTTTTCGCCGTTTTCGTCTGTAAGATATTTATCGATGACCGCCTTTCCCGCGTTTCTGTTATCGCCCGTATCGATAAGCATATTTTTACCGTCGGGAAGCTCGATGAAGATACAATCGCCCTGCCCGATGTCGAGAAAATAAATTTTCAGATCCCTGATATCGTCTACTTCGGAATGAGAAACGGATGCAGACGTCGAAGCGGAGTCCGAGTCGCTTTCCTTTTCCAAAAATCCGAAATCGAATTTATAGCCGTTCGAAACATAGAAAACGGCAAGAACAACCGCAACTATAATTACCAGTACCACAAAGTACACAAGCAGTTGCTTTTTATTTTGTTTCTTTTGTTTTTTCGCCATATTACTCCTTTTCGATGCCAGCCAAGAATAAAACGAACCGTGGTCCGACGGCGTATTTTTGACTAATACGGCGTTCCGCTCACGTGTTATGCATAGAGTATTAACGCGCTCGCGCGCCTTGTCTTAGTCTAAAAATCCGCCGTCGGACTTGCAAGCAACCAAAACGCCGATATTTTTGATGATTTTTAGCAAAGACGAACGCCGACGTACTCGCCGTACTTCAAGTGAGTATTTGTCAAAAAGCGCGAAAATTGCGGCGTTTTGGCATGGTTCGTATTATTCTTGTCTGGCATATTACATTACTTTTATTACCGCAACTTTGAGATATAAACTCTCGTCGTAGCCGATAAACGTCGCATGATCTTTGTTCTGCATTCTCAGCTCCACGAGTTTTGCCGACACACCGCTTTCCAGAACGCTCTCTTTGACCATTTGCAAAAACAAATTAAGCGTTAAGTGTTGCGAACAACTGCAAGTGACTAAATAGCCGCCTTTTTTGACGAGTTTTAGTCCGTTGATATTAACGTCCTTATAACCCTTATAACCTTCCTTTATCGTATCCGAAGATTTCGTAAAAGCGGGCGGATCGAGAACGACTACGCCGAATTTGCGTTTTTCCTTTCTGTATTCTCTCAATTTTTCGAAAACGTCAGCCGTTTCGGTTTTTATTTCGAGACCGTTCAAACTTGCGTTTTCTTTAACCAAGTCGATAGCTTTCTGACTTATATCCACCGCCGTGACCTCGCTCGCGCCGTATTTTTTTGCGCAAAGCGAAAATCCGCCTTCGTTACAGAAACAATCGAGAACGGTTTTGCCTTTAACGTAATGTTTAAGATCGTCTCTGTTTTCTTTCTGATCGAGGAAATAACCCGTTTTCTGCCCGTTTTCGAGATCGACGATCATTTTCAATCCGTTCTCGACGATCGTTACCCTCGGGTCGAAATCACCGTAAATAATACCTTTCCGCTCTTCTAAGCCTTCTTTAAGCCTGACGGCGACGTCGCTTCTCTCGTAAATTCCTTTCGGAGAAAAAATTTCGACCAAAAGACGAATAAGCATATCTCTTATAACTTCCACGCCGAGCGATAAAAACTGCACGGAAAGATATTCGCCGTACTTATCGACGATAAGCCCCGGGATTAAGTCGGACTCGGCGAACACGGCTCGATAATTGTCGTCGTAACCGAGTTCTTGTCTGAATTTCACGGCTTCGACAATTCTCTTCCGATAAAAATCTTCGTCAATGACTTCCTGCTTTCTCGTAAGCATTCTGACGATTATTTTAGAATGGTGATTTATCGTTCCGAGACCTATAAACCTTCCGTCCGCCCCGCGAACCTCGGCAACCGAGCCTTGTTTGTCCTTACCATCGATTTTCCAAACCTCGTTTGCAAAAACCCACGGATAGCCGTTAAGAATTTTCTTTTCTTCGTTCTTTTTAAGATATACCGTATACATATTATTCTTTATATAATTTTGCAAGTCCGCCTTTTGCGGTTTCCCTGTAATTGTTGCCCAGATCTCTACCCGTTTCGTACATTGTTCTGACTGCGTCGTCGAACGAGATTTTTCTGCTGCCCGTTATAAACATCGGAAGGGTTACTTCGTTCAGCGCACGAAGAGCCGCAACCGCGTTTCTTTCGATGCACGGAATCTGCACAAGCCCGCAGATCGGGTCGCATGTAAGCCCGAGGTGATGCTCGATTGCAATCTCAGCGGCATATTCTATCTGATCGAGATTCATTCCGTAAAGTTCGGCGACGGCAGCCGAAGCCATTGCGCACGCAACGCCGATTTCAGCCTGACAACCGCATTCCGCGCCGCTTATCGACGCGTTCGTTTTAACGAGATTGCCGATAATCCCCGCGCAGGCGAGAGCCTTTAAAATTTCCCGTTCGGGAACTTCGTTTTTTTGTTCGAGATAATATAAAACCGCCGGCAGAACCCCGCACGAACCGCAGGTGGGCGCGGTTACTACCGTTCCGCCCGAAGCGTTCGTTTCGGAGCATGCGAAAGCATATGCGCATACGATCCTGTTCTGCTTTGCTATCGACGATTCGTTAAGCGCGTACTGCTCGAAAAGCGTTTTTGCCTTTCTTTCGGTTTTCAGTTCGCCCGGCAGAACTCCGCTTACCGAAAGCCCCGATTTTATGCAATTTTTCATCGCTTCCCATATCTCTTTAAGATACGAAAAGAAATCGCCGCCCTCGAATATTTCCGCATATTCCCAAAGCTTTAAATTATTCTGTTCGCAAAACGTTTTGATCTCGTCGAAACTTCCGTGCGGATAAATTTCTTTTTCTTCTATCGGTTTTCCGTTTTCGGTTACGATCGCGCCGCCCCCGACGCTGTAAAATATTTCTTCTCCGATTTTTTCGCCGCTTTTGAATGCTCGGAACATCATTTTGTTCGGATGACGGAATTCGCCTTCCGTCTCGCCGAAAATAATCTCCGTAACGTCATACCCGAGCGTTTCCGAAATAATTTTGTCGGTAAGATGTCCTTTACCCGTTGCCGAAAGCGAACCGTATAAAGTCACCTCGAATTTATCCGCGCAAGGATATTCGGATCTGAAAATTTTAGAAGCTTTTTCGGGTCCCATGGTGTGTGAACTCGAAGGTCCTCTGCCTATTTTGTAAAGGTATCTTAACGATTTCATAATAAGTTTCTCTCTTTCAATTCGTTTTCGAGTATATCAGCGGCGTATCTGCAAAGCTCTGCGCAAGGGCGTTTCTTTTTATATTCGGCTGTTCTTTCGGACGGATTTTCCGAAGATAATTTGACCGTTTCCCCAAGCAGATCTCTGCAAACGATCGAGCCGTTATCGGCTTTGAATTTCTCTCCGAGCTTTCTTATGAGCGCGTAATGTTCGGCTTTGGAAATTCCGTTTTCGCCGTCGAACCCGCATAAAAGCCCTAAGACTATGCAAACGCCCGAAAACGTTCCGCAAACCTCGCGCATTCTGCCGAAGCCTCCGCCGAACGACGAAGCGATTTTTACCGTATCGTCTGTTTTTTCGGGGAAAAGATCACCGAACGCGAGGACTACCGCCTGCGCGCAATTATAACCATCGTTAAAATATGAAAAAGCCTTATCTCCTCTTGACATATCGATTACCTTTTGTTGACTTAACCTGTTCTTTGTGATAAAATGTTGTTTATGGATAAATTATTGTTTAACGACCGTCTTACGATAAAAACTTACGAAGACGGAAACATAAAAGAATACTCTTCGGATTTCCACACGAACTATATCGAATCGGCAAGAAAAGCCGTGAAAAACAACGAATGGAAAACTCAGGGCGCGGGCGCGAGATTTATGCGCGAAGGATCCGACGAGGATGCGTACGATGAAAAAACCGACGTTTCTTACTTCAATTCTCTCGAATTTTTCGCGTCACCCGACGATATTATCTATTCGATCACCGTCAACGAGCTTTCGGGCGTAATGAAAAAAGACCTGACAGCCGACAAGGATAGCGAAAGTCACGTTATCCACTCCCGCGAAGATATGTACTGCGGGGCTTACCCGAACAAATCAAACGACAAATTCGTAACTTGCATAAAAACGGGTTACGAAAACGCGCATCTCGCCGTTTACGACTTGAAAACGGACGATTATATGACTCTTACCGACGGCGACAGTTGCGATTTCGACGCTGTATTTTCCCGCAATAACGACTCGCTTGTTTATTTCGCAAGCAAAGGCGTGGGAAGAAACAGCGACGGCGACTTCGTTAAATTCTCCCGTTCGTCGATTTTGTCTTATGATTTCTTTACCGGAGATATCGACGAAATACTTTCCGATCCCGACAAATCCCTGACAAAACCCCGCGACGACGGGAACGGAAATCTATATTACATATCCCGCCCTGAAGACAAAGAACATAAAATAAGTTTTTTCAGGCTGCTTCTCGATATTATCCTCATTCCGTGGAAACTTCTGAAAGCTCTTTACTATTTTGCCGAGCTTTTCACTATGATGTTTACGGGAAAAGGCTTCACCGAAAAATCGGCAAACCCCGCAAAAACGATGAAACGATCGCAAGGTATGATCGTGATCGACGACAACCTAATAAACGCCGACGAAGAATACAAGAAAAATCTTCGTCATAAAGACAATTTTGCAGGCGTTGCTCCGTGGTCGTGGCAACTTGTGAAACGCCTCGACAGCGGCGAAACGACGCCCATCGCCAACGGCGTTATCGATTACTGTCTGCTTTCAGACGGATCCGTCGCTTACACCAACGGTAAGCACATAATCGTAATCGGATCGGACGGCAAAAAAACAAAAATCGCCGACGCGGATCTTTGCACGAGAATTTCCTGTTTTAAAAGCCGTAAATGACGCTATTGCAATTTAATAATTACGCTTTTATTTTACTTGCGCCTTTTCCGATCGACGGAAAAGGCGCAAAATTTATACTGTTTTTTACTTTTCGGAGTCCGTTTTACCCTGCGCGACGGCTTCTCTTATCTTTGTTTCGATTTCTTTCGCGATTTCGGGATTGTTTGCAAGATATTCCTTCGCTTTATCTCTGCCCTGCGCGATTTTTTCTCCGTTATAAGAGAACCACGAACCGCTCTTTTCGAGAATTCCTTTTTCTACGCCGAGGTCTACGAGACAACCCGTCTGAGAAATTCCTTCGCCGTAAATAATATCGAACTCAGCCGTTTTGAACGGGGGCGCAAGCTTGTTCTTTACGATTTTTGCTTTCGTTCTGTTACCGAACATACCGTCGCTGTCCTTTAACGCGTCGGCTTTTCTTACGTCTATTCTTACCGACGCATAGAATTTCAAAGCCTTACCGCCGGGCGTAACTTCGGGGTTTCCGAACATAACGCCGACCTTCTCTCTGAGCTGGTTGATGAAAATAACGCATGTCTTGGATTTATTCGTGATACCCGTGAGTTTACGAAGAGCCTGGGACATAAGTCTTGCCTGCAAACCGACGTGACTGTCGCCCATATCGCCTTCGATTTCCGCCTTAGGCGTAAGCGCGGCAACCGAGTCTACGACAACGATATCGACCGCCCCGCTTCTGACAAGACTTTCGGTTATATCGAGAGCCTGTTCGCCCGTATCCGGTTGCGAAACGTACAAATCGTCGAGATTTACACCGAGTTTTGCGGCGTAAACGGGGTCGAGCGCATGCTCCGCGTCGATAAACGCGGCAACGCCGCCCGCTTTTTGAGTCTGAGCGATAACATGCAACGCGACGGTTGTTTTACCCGAAGACTCGGGCCCGAAAATTTCGATAATTCTTCCGCGCGGAACGCCTCCTATTCCCAAAGCCAGATCGAGCGTGAGACAACCCGTGGGGATAACGTCGATCGCGATATCGGCAGAACTCTGACCGAGTTTCATGATCGCCCCTTTTCCGTACTGCTTTTCGATCTCCTTTAAAACGAGATCGAGAGCTTTTTGTTTTTCTTCTAACATTTTATCTCCTGTCCGGGATTTACTCCCTTAAATATTTTTTACGCTTTTAATTGCAAGAAACAAAGCCGTCTGAACGCCCTTTTCGGTGATCTCCGCTCTGCTTCCTTCGAATTTATATCTATATACCGAAATACCCTGCGTCGTTCCGACCGCAATATAACATAGCCCGACCGGGAAGCCCGATTCGTCGGTATTCGGTCCAGCAAGACCGGTCGTCGACAGAACTATATCGGACTTTCCTTCGTCTGAAAGTCCTTTTGCCATTTCTCCCGCAACCTGAGACGAAACGGGTTTGTTTACCCTTATCGCTTCTTCGGAAACGTTAAGCCTTTTGATTTTGGCTTCGCTGTCGTAAGCGACTACGCCTTCGTAAAACACGTTGCTCGCCCCCGGTACGGAAATAATTCTCGCGGAAAGATTTCCTCCCGTAAAAGACTCCGCAACGGAAATTTTGAATTTTCCGAGCTTTAAAATGTAAACGAGAACGTCCTGTAAACTCGCGTCGTACTCGGCATAAACGTTTTCGGGAAACGAAAGCACGAATTCCTGCGCCGCACGCACACAGTCTGCCTGCGACGATCCCTTAAAGGTTATTTTCGCGTCGAGTAAGTTTCTTTCGACGATTATTTCTGTATTATGATATATATTTTTTATCGAAACGATTTTGCTTTCGAGCTTGTCTTCCGAAATCCCGAACGCCTTTAAAACCGCTTCGCCGATATCGGTTTCTTCGTTCATCAACCTTTAAAAACCTCTCTGTTTTTTATAAGGTAGGAACAACCGGAAATTATCGTTAAAATAACAGAAATTCCGAAACATATAAGTCCGACGTAATCGAAAATTATTCCGACTGACGGCGCGATAACGAGCAAATCGCCCGTGATAAGCAAAACGATAATGGTTACATCCGTGAAAAACGTTTTAATCTTACCCGTCATTTCCGCGGCTAAAACGATACCTTTTTTCGCCGCCATCATACGAAGCGACGATACGACCATTTCTCTCGCCATTATTATCGCGACGCCGACGCCGCCGTAAATCGTTCCGATCGTACCTAACTGATTGAAAACGTTTGTTTCGTAAGGATCGGAAATAAGAACTATAAGTCCCGACAAAACAAGCACTTTATCTGCAATAGGATCGAGAAACTTTCCGAGGTCGGTAACCATATTGTATTTTCTCGCAATATAACCGTCGAAAAAGTCGGTAATCGAAGCTATCGTAAAAATACCGAGCGCGACAAAATAATGCCCCGTGAAAAAGCCGAGATAAAACGCCGTTATGAAAAACGGAATTAAAATCAATCTCAGCATCGTGAGTTTGTTTGGAAGATTCATTTTATGCCTCCGTAGCCTCGCCGTAAAGATCGTAAGCGTCCGCTTTTTCTATCTTCACGTTATAGTATTCGCCCTGCCGTATCTCTCCGTCGTAAGTAAAATATACTTTTCCGTCGATTTCGGGAGCGGAAAAATATGCTCTGCCGTAAAAAGACTGCTTTTCGTAATCCACACCGTCGCAAAGAACTTCGAGCGTTTTGCCTATGTAGCCTTTGTTTCTTTCTTTCGATACTTTTTTCTGCGTATCATAAAGTTTTTTAACTCTCGCTTCCTTAACGCTTTCGTCTATCTGCCCGGGAAGTTTATAAGCGGGCGTTCCCTCTTCTCTCGAATAAGCGAAAAATCCCGCGTTCGTAAGTTTCGCCGTTTTTATAAACCCGACGAGGTTTTCGAACTGTTCGTCCGTCTCGCCCGGAAATCCCGCAATAAACGTAGATCTTATCGCGATATCGGGAATTTCACTTCTCAACTTATCGAACAAACGAAGATAGCCTTCGCCTGTCCCCTGTCTGTTCATTCGCTTTAAAACCTCGGGCGAACTGTGCTGCAAAGGTATATCGAGATATTTGATGATCTTTTTATTGTTCCCGATTTCCTCGATAAGTTCGTCGGTTATCTTTTCGGGGTAACAATACAAAAGCCTTACGGAATGTATATTGTCAAGCGCGGTAAGTTCTTTTAAAAGTTCGACAAGCTTGTTTTCGCCGTATAAATCCTCGCCGTATCTCGTTATGTCCTGCGCGACGAGAATAAGTTCTTTCACGTCGCCCAGGGCTTTTGCCTCTTCTATAAGATCTTCTTTCTTTTCCGAACGGTATTTACCGCGGATAGACGGGATAAGGCAGTAAGTGCAATGATTGTCGCAACCGTCCGCGATTTTAAGATAAGCGTAATGAAGAGGTGTTGTCACAACTCTTTTTTCAAGCTTGAACTCTTTCGCTTTGCCTACAAAGTTCACTCTTTCGCCGTTATATGCGCGCTCGATCGCTTCGGGAAGAAGCTCGTAATCGGCTGTCCCCAGAAACACGTCCACTTCCGTGAACTCGTCGAACATATCGTTCACGAATTTCTGCGGCATACAACCCGTCAGAATAATTTTTTCGAGCCTGCCGCTTTTTCTTAATTCGTTTACCTCTAAAACCGTTTCGATCGCTTCTCTTCTCGAACTTTCGAGAAAGGCGCAGGAATTGACGATAATTATCTCGGCGTCCTCTTTGTCCTGCGTGATTTTGTCGCTGCCTAAAATCGCAAGCATTTTTTCGGTGTCGACTCTGTTTTTATCGCACCCGAGCGAAATCACGCCGATTGTTTTTTTCTTGAATGTATTAAACGTCATAATCTCCGTAAAGTTCCTTGAAGTCTTCCATTGAAAGCGTTACCTGTTTTTGCTTTCCGCCCTGACTGTCAAGAACATAACCTTTGGAAACCATCCAGTCGTATATTTTGGCGGCTTTCGGAAATCCGCAGGATTTCAGTCTTCTTTGTATCATCGAAATAGAAATACTGCCCGTTTCGACGGCGATCTTCAAAGCCTCGACGTAATAATCGGGAACTTTTTCTTCTCCGCCCGTAACGTTTTCTATTTGCGGGTTTGCGTCCTTGTCTATCTCTTTCATAGCCGCTTCGTTGAAGTAGCACTCGTTATTGTCGCGAATGTAATTTACGACGGCTTTTATCTCGTCCATATCGATATACGCGCCCTGCGCTCTTTCCATATTCGCCATATAGCTCATACGGTAAAGCAAATCGCCGTTGCCGAGAAGTTTCTCCGCGCCGCCTTCGCCGATAATCGTTGCGGAGTCCGTCGCATTGGACATCTTGAACGCCATTCTCGAAATGAAGTTTGTCTTTATCGAACCCTCGATAATGTTTACCGACGGACGTTGAGTCGCGAGGATAAGATACATACCCGCAGCTCTCGCTTTCTGGGCAAGTCTTCCTATCTTCTCTTCGATAACCTTTTTATCCGTAGACATAAGGTCTGCAAACTCGTCGATTATTATTACGATTTTGGGAAGCTTACGTTCCTTTCTCGGATCGATAAGATCGTTATACTCGTCGATGTTATGAACGACGAGTTCCGCCATCTTCGCATATCTCGCTTCCATTTCCTTAACCGCCCAGCCGAGCATCGCAACCGCCGTTTTTGCGTCGGTTATGATATCGCCGAACAAAAGATGAGGTATGCCCTCGAACACTTTGAATTCGACAAGCTTGGGGTCGACGATAATAAGTCTTAAATCCGCGGGGCTGTATTTATAGAACCAGCTGATAAGAAGGGAGTTAAGCCCCACGCTCTTACCGGTTCCGCTCGCGCCAGCGATAAGCATATGCAACGTTTTCGTAAGATCGGCGACAACCGGATTACCGACGATATCCTTACCGATCGCAAACGTAAGCGCGGTTTTCTTGGTGTTTTTAAACGTATCGCTTTCGATAACGTCTTTAAGTCCTACGATCGAACGCTGTTCGTTTGCAACCTCCACGCCGATAAGCGAAGTTCCGGGAATGGGCGTTATTCGGATATCGTTTTTTGTCTGCAAACGAAGCTTTAAGTCGTCTGCGTATTTTAAAACGGTTTTTATCGAAACGTTATCGGGAATGGATATATCGAATCTCGTTACGGTCGGTCCGTGAACGATATTCGCAAGGTTTGCTTCCACCCCGCCGAGGACTTTAAGCGTATTGATTATTCTCGTTGCCTTGTCGCGTTTGAAAAATTCGACATCGGCGTAATTTTCCTGCGACGAATAAGATTTCAGAAGATCGAGCGGCGGCGCGTTATACTTGAAGTTGAGAGGCATTTCGTCGAACGGATTATGTTCCTTCTCCTCTTCGCCCGCTCCCGATTTCGCCGACTTCTTTTCGGCAACCGATTCGGACTCGTTTTTCTCGGGTTTCAAAGAATCGGTTTTTCTCTTGCTCACGCTCTCGTATTCTTCATACCCCGGATATTCGGTTTGCGGTTCCGTCGTAAACGGTTCGTCGAAATCTATTCCGTCGGAATCGGAAATAACGTCGTCGCTGACTTTGCTGTTGACCTCTTCCATATCCGCCTCGATATCCCCGCCCTTGTAATCTGCGGCTTTTTTCGCGGCGTGTTTGGAAACGGCGGCTTTAAAGGAATTGGGCATATATATATCGCCGTTTATTCCAGTTTCGTCGATACCGTCGGACGCGTCGTAAGAATTTTTACGTTTGTCGTAATGTCCCGAAGCTTCCGCGCCGTCGGCATGACTGCCCGCTCCCGTCGTCATGCCCGAGCCGGATTTGACGTATCTCAGTTTGCTTTCGAAATCTTTATTGTATTCTTCGCTGTAAAGCGTTGTTCTTCCTTGCGCGGGTCTGACCGTATTTGCTCCGCGGTCGTCGTAATCTCTGCCGTAACCGTTATCGCGACCGTCTCCCACAGCGTCGTACTCTTCATCCTCTCTCATTTCGAAATCGGAATTTCCCACAACGAGTGTTTTTTTCTTGCGCGGCATAACCACGCTTGCGGGAGCGTAGGTCTTTTTCTCCGCGGTTGCGGGTCTTTCTCCTTCGCTTCTGCTCTTTGTAACCGTCGAAAACTCTTCGTCCGGTTCTTCGGAAGGTTGCTCCGCCTTTCTTTCGGTTTTTTCTTCCGGCGTTTCTTTTTCGGTCCGTTTATCGGTACGTTCTCCGGGAATCGCAAACTTGACCGCGACGAAACCGCAAAGAAGAGCGATTATCGACCAGATAACATAAGTTCCCGCAAGAGACACGCCCGAGACGAGAAGATGATCGATAGAAGCGAAAAGCGCGCCGCCTATTGTAGACGTCGACAATCCGCCGTTCTCGCCCGTAGCCGCTCCGAAAACGCGCGCGACATAATCCCCGAGCGTTTCGCCCACGTCGATAGGCGATGCGATAAGATGAGCTATGGCGAAACCGCAGAAAAGACATATGAAAATCATAACGGCAACCAAAGCGCCGCGTTTGGAAAATTTTATTTTACCTACGAGCATTTTCAGCCCGAAAAAGAAAAGCAGAATAAGGACGGGAAAGGAAAAATACCCCGAAGTTCCGAGTAAAAACGCCTGCATGATACCGCCGACGGGATAAAAAACGGAATTACCCGTAACGAGAGAGAAAAACAAAAAAATCGCCACGAGCATCAAAGCCATTCCGCACAGTTCTTTATTTATAAACGAATCGTCTTTCCGTGCCAACGAAAACACCTCTTATATTTATAGTCTGTAAATATTATAACATAACGGAAATCGTTTTTCAAGCGTATTGAGTGTTCGCTTTATAAAATTTTACAACTTAAATTCCGCAACGTCCCGATAAAATTATTTCCCCGCGCCGTAAATTTTAAAATTACGGCAATAAAAAAACGCCGCTGACGGCGTTTTTAATTTTTTTCAGTTGTTTTCGTCGATAATTTTGACGATATCTCCGACGGTTTTAAGTCTGTCGGCGTCGTCCTCGGTTACCGTTACTCCGAACTCGTCTTCCATTGCCATGAGAAGCTGGACGATATCGATGGAATCCGCGCCGAGATCTTTCACTACGTCGCTGTTTGCGCTTATGCTTTCTTCCGAAATGCCGAGCTGCTCCGCAATAATCGAAACAACCTTTGAATATGTATCCATTTTATTCCTCCGTAAGTGTTGCGGCGCACCGGCCGTCTTTAAAAGTATAGACTATCTTTACGACTTTGTCAAACCTTTTTTCGGGTTTTCATTGTTTCTTTTTGGGGGAGCGCATCGTAAGACCTATTCTGTTTTTCTTTACGTCGACGGAAAGCACCCTTACTTTTACAACCTGACCGACCTTTAAAACATCCGACGGGTGCTTGACGTAATTGTCCGAAATCTCGGAAATATGCACGAGTCCGTCCTGATGAACGCCGATATCTATGAACGCGCCGAAGTCTATAACGTTTCTTACCGTTCCCGTAAGTTCCATTCCCACGACGAGGTCGTTGATATCCATAATATCCGAACGAAGTTCCTGTTTGGGGAGGGAGTCTCTGACGTCTCTGCCGGGCTTTAAAAGCTCGACGACGATATCGTTCATCGTCGGAACGCCCATTCCGCACTCCTCGGCAGCTTTAACTTCGCCGTATTTCTTTATCTGTTCGGGAAGAGCCGAAAGTTTCCTCTCCTCTACGTCTTTATCCGTGTAACCGAAAAGAGAAAGGAGTTTTTCCGTCGAGTCGTAAGATTCGGGATGAACAGCCGTGTTGTCGAGAATGTTTTTGCCGTCTCTTATTCTGAGGAATCCCGCACACTGCTCGTAAGCTTTCGCGCCGAGCTTGGGAACTTTGAGAAGTTGTTTTCTCGTTGTGAATTTTCCGTTTTCTTCGCGGTAAGCGATTATATTGTTGGCAATACCCGAATTAAGTCCCGAAACTCTCGACAAAAGCGACGGACTCGCAGTGTTGAGATCTACGCCGACGCTGTTTACGCAGTCTTCTAAAACGCCGTCCAGAACCTCGTCGAGACGAGCCGCGGGCATATCGTGCTGATACTGTCCGACGCCTATTGCTTTCGGATCGATTTTGATAAGTTCGGCAAGAGGATCCTGCAATCTTCTCGCTATGGAAATCGCCGAACGAAGAGTTAAATCGTACTGCGGGAATTCTTTCGCGGCGAGAGGCGACCCCGAATAAACGGACGCGCCCGCTTCGTTCACGACGACGTAACCGACCTTACCGCCGTAATCTTTTATCATATCCGCAACGAAAATTTCGGACTCTTTGGAAGCCGTTCCGTTACCGATCGAGATAACGTCTACCGAGTACTTATCGATAAGCTTTTCGAGCGCGGCTTTGGCTTCCGCCGTTTTGCTCTGCGGCGGCGTGGGATAAACAACCGTTGTATCGAGAACTTTACCCGTACCGTCGACGACGGCTATTTTGCAGCCCGTTCTGTAAGCGGGGTCAAAGCCCATGGTGACTTTATCTTTGACGGGCGGTTGCATAAGAAGGGGACGAAGATTTACGTCGAACATCTTTATCGCCTGTTCCTGAGCGTTTTCCGTAAGGTAATTTCTGATTTCTCTTTCGATGGACGGCTGAATAAGACGTTTGTAAGCGTCCGCAACGGCTTCTTTAACGCAAGGCGTGGTTATACTGCCTTCCTTAACAAAGCCCACCTCGCAAACGCGGACGGCGAATTCCTCGTCTATCGCGACTTTGACTTTAAGATAACCCTCGTCCTCGCCTCTGTTGAGCGCGAGAATTCTGTGCGACTTGATTTCGGAAACGGGTTCGGAATAATCGGCGTACATTTCGTAAGTTTTCGCGCCGTCCTCTTCCGCCTTTTGTATTTTAGAGGATATTTCGCCGTTTTTAAGATAAATTCTGCGAAGTTTCTTTCTCAGTTCCGCGTCGTCCGAAATTCTTTCGGCGATGATATCTTCCGCTCCCGCTATCGCCTCTTTCACGCTCGACACGCCGAGTTCTTCGTTTAAGAACGGCTTTGCGAGATCATCGACAGTCGCTTCCGTAACGTCCTGCGCAAAAAGAATATCTGCGAGAGGCTCCAAACCTTTGGCGATTGCAACCGTAGCCCTCGTCTTTCTCTTTTGTTTGTAAGGTCTGTAAATATCCTCTACTTCCGTCAGAGTTTCGGCGGCGGAAAGGGCGGCTTCGATTTCTTCCGTCATCTTTCCCTGTTCGGTTATGGACTTAGCAACTTCTTCCTTTCTCTTTTCGATATTGCGAAGATAAGTAAGTCTTTCCGACAATTCCCTCAGAACCTGATCGTCGATATGCCCCGTCATTTCCTTTCTGTAACGAGCGATGAACGGAATGGTGTTTCCTTCGTCAAGAAGTTCGACGATGTTTTTGACGTGATCTTCTCTGAGCTTGAATTCCTGCGTGATCTGTTTTAAAATGTCCATTATTGCTTCCTTAAAGTTTTTAAATATGTTTTATCTTCGACGTTCACCCTTAGCGAATCGTTTATTTTCGAAATTGCCTTGTTGTGCGTAAATTTGCTCAGCTTATCGTTTTCGAGAAATTTTATAGTCGTTTCTCTTTGTTTTACGAAAGCCGTCGATATCAGCCAGGCTATCGCCATATCGTTATAGTAACCTTTTCCGTCGAGTTCTTCGGTAACTCTCAAAATTTCCCGGGTATGCTCCCCGCCGACAAAAAAGGACATAAGCGCGACGATGCGAAAACGCAGCCGAAAATTTTCCTGCTTTTCTATCTCGTCGAAAAGAAGCGTATAAAATCTTTCTTTATCTTTCGCGCTCACCTTGATTGCGGGAACGAAAGAATCCACGAGTCCCCAGCCGTCGCACTTCGACAAATAAAAATCTTTTCTTCTCCACATCTCGTCGAAACCGAGCCTTGCCGTCAGTAAACCGTAAATAAGCGTACACTCGTAATTTTCGAATCTGCAATTTTCGAGGTAATCGTTTATCTCGTTTTGCGGAATCGATTTTGCGATTTGCTTGACAACGGGAATTCTCACGCCTATCGTTTCGTAAGCCGACGCGATTATTTTATCGTTGAACTCTTTGTACTCCGCGTCGGCGTGCTTGTTAAGCTCGGTAATTGTCTTTTCGTAAATATTCATAATCTTTCACAATCTTTATAACGGGTTTAGCCGCATTTGTAAAAAATCGCAAAATCACAGTTATTTAAAGTGATTTTCGAAAGTTTTACGTTACGCGAAATTTCAAAAACCTCACAATCGAAAGTCATCTCCGCGGGTCTTTCGCCGAAGTTTACGGCAACATAAATCTTTTTGTTTTCACATTTCCTCGAAAATGAAAAATAACCGCCGTCCGAAATTATATCGCCCGTTTCGCCGTCGATAAAGCAGTCGTATTTTTTTCTGAGATCGGATAAAAGACAATAAAAATCAAAAAGCTCCGGGTCTTCGCTTTCGACAAAACAGGTACGATTGAACGGGTCTTTATTCCCTTCGGTTATCTGTTCGTCGCCGTAATAAATACAAGGTACACCGTAAAAGCAGAACTGCAACGCGACGCAACATTTAAGCATTTTTACGGCTTCTCTTCTCTCCGTTTCGGTAAGCTTTTCCGTTACCATTTTCGCGCGTTCGGTTTCGAGCTTTCCTCTTTTTCCGAGAACCGTCAATATTCTCGGCGTATCGTGCGTGCCGAGTATGTTCATAAGAGAATTCAAAGCGTGAGACGGATAATTATCTATCTGTTCTCTGACCGTTTTATACAGTAAATCGCTTTTTCCGCTCAATGCGAAATCAATAATCGCGTTTTTAAGCGGATAATTCATAACGCTGTCCAGTTCGCCGCCGCGAAAATACTTTCTGCGTTTTCCGTAGGCGATTTTATTCGTCGCGTCCTCCCAGACTTCGCCGATAACGATCTTGTCGTTTCCGTAGGCCTTAACTCTTTCGTTTATCTTTTCAACGAACTCATCGGTTATCTCGTCGACAACGTCCAGTCTTATGCCGCCCGCGCCTATCTTCATCATCTTATCGATAACGCCGTTCTCGCCCGCTATGAAATTCTCATAATCCTCGCTTGACTTATTTATCGTGGGTAAGATATCTATGCCCCACCAGGAGAGATACTTATCGGGGAAATTCTCAAAAACATACCAGTCGTAATAAGGAGAATTTTTAGACTGATACGCTCCTACCGACGGGTAATTTCCGTATTTGTTAAAGTAAACGCTGTCATCTCCCGTATGATTGAAAACGCCATCAAAAATCAAGGAAATACCGTTGATTTTTAAAGTTTTTACGAGAGACGTAAAATCCTCCTCTCCTCCTAAAAGCGGATCGAAACAAGTGTAATCGCCCGTATCGTAACGATGATTGGAATAAGCCTTGAATACGGGATTAAGATACAGATGAGTTACGCCGAGCCTTTTTAAATAATCGACGTTGCGGCGTATGCCTTCGAAGTTGCCGCCGAAAAAATCGTTGTTTTTTATCTTGCCGAACTCGTCGGGAAGATATTCGGGAACACCTCCCCAATCCTTTCTCAACTTCTTTCCCGAAGCGTCTCCGAAGCCTTCCGCCCTCGCAAATCTGTCGGGAAAAATCTGATACATAACACCGCCCGCGAAGCCGCGTAGCTTTTCGCCGCTTTTATAGCAAAGAAGCTGAAAGTCGTTTAAAGCTCCCTCTTCGCCGAAACCGTAATCGTTTTTTCCTATTCTTTTTCCGTCGGCGTAAAAGCGGTAGAAGTACAGTCCTTCGGATAAACCGCCTATCGAAAAGGAAAACTCCTCTCCGTTTTTTACGCCGTCGAAAATCGTTTCTGTCGGATTTCCGTCCGCAAAAAGCGCGAGAACGCACTTCTCCGCTCCGCTTATTCCGATTTTTATATCGAGCCGTTTACCCTCTTCGAGCGCGCCCGTAACGCTTTTACTGTTGCGGGATAACGGGTCGTACTTAACAACCATATTTTACTTTATCTGTTTTAAATGCCATATTCTTTCGGCATACTCTTTGATACTTCTGTCCGCGGAGAATATTCCCGCGCCCGCTATATTGTTGAGCGACATTTTATTCCACTTTAAAACGTCCTTATACGTTTTGTCCGCCTTGTCGTGAACGGCGAGGAAATCGCTGAAATCCGCCATACACATATAAGGATCGGCGATAGGCGAATTGGTGAGAAGATAGGTTGCGATATCGTCGAACTTCTCGCCCGCAAAACCGTTTTTAAGGCTTGCGATAACCTTTTGCAGAACAACGTTATTATTATAGAAAGCGCACGCGTCGTAGCCGTGTTTCCAGAGATCCTCGACCTGTTTTGCGTTCATTCCGAATATAAATATATTCTCGTCGCCGACGGACTCTCTCATTTCTACGTTCGCGCCGTCCAGAGTTCCTATCGTGAGCGCGCCGTTTATCATAAACTTCATATTGCCCGTGCCGCTCGCTTCCTTTCCCGCAGTGGATATCTGCTCGGAAATTTCGGTTGCCGGCATTAAAGTTTCAGCCATCGTAACGTTATAATCTTCGAGATATAAAACGTTGAGCTTTTCTCTTATTCTCTTGTCGGGATTTTTTCTGAGATCTTCCGCAATCGAGCAAAGAAGTTTGATAATCCTCTTAGCCATATAGTACCCGGGAGCGGCTTTCGCGCCGAAAATAAATGTCTTCGGGATAACGTCCGCGTCGGGATTTTCTTTAAGATTGTTATAAAGATTGATGATATACATTGCGTTCAAAAGCTGACGCTTGTATTCGTGCAATCTCTTTGCCTGAACGTCGAAAATCGAGTCGGGCGAAAGCGTGTAACCCGTCTTTTTGTAAACATAGGTCGCAAGCTGACTTTTCTTTATTCTCTTTATTTCCGCCAGGCGTTTCAGAACCGTTTCGTCGTTCTCGAAAGCCTTGAATTTCCTAAGCTCCTCGGAATTCATAACGAATCCGTCGCCGATACACTCGGTAAGAAGTTCGGTAAGTTCTTTGTTAGACTGGCAAAGCCATCTTCTGTGCGCGATACCGTTAGTAACGTTGGTAAACTTCTCGGGGTATGCGTCGTTGAAGTCCTTGAAAATGCTGTTCTTGATTATATCGCTGTGGAGCTTGGAAACGCCGTTTACGGTGTGCGAGGCGACAACCGAAAGGTTAGCCATTCTCGCCTGTCCGTGCGAAAGGATTGACATTCTCTCGATTTTATCCCAGTCTCCCGGGAATTTATTCCACATTTCTCCGCAAAATCTCTGATTTATTTCCTTTAAGATAGCGTAAATTCTCGGAAGTCTTCTTTCGATAAGATCCTCGTTCCACTTCTCCAAAGCTTCGCTCATAACCGTATGGTTGGTGTAAGCGACCGTTCTTTTTACGATATCCCACGCGTCGTCCCAACCGAATCCGTGTTCGTCCATAAGTATTCTCATAAGTTCGGGAATACAAAGCGCGGGGTGCGTGTCGTTGATATGGATCGCCGCCATATCGGGAAGAGTGTGCAGATCGCCGTATCTTCTGACATGTTCGTTAATAATATTCTGCAACGTTGCCGAGACAAGGAAATACTGTTGTTTAAGTCTTAACGATTTACCCTCGGAGTGATTGTCGGAAGGATACAAAACCTTGGAAATAAGCTCGGCTTCGTTATCTTCCTGCATACAACGAACGTAATCGCCCTCGGAGAACGAGTTCATATCGAAGTTTCTTACGCTTTTCGCCGCCCAGAGTCTTAAAACGGATACGGCTTCGGAATCTTTACCCGAAATCATCATATCGTAAGGCACGGCTTCGACTTCCTGACAGTCGGTCTGAACGATTTTCATTCCCTCGTTCGTCCATTCCTCGCTGATTTTCCCGTCGAATTTAACCCTTACAGCCATATCAGAACGGGGCGTAAGCCAAACTTCTCCGCCGGGAAGCCACACGTCGGGCAATTCTGTCTGCCAGCCGTCGACTATTTTCTGTTTGAAAAGTCCGTATTCATAGCGGATTGAATAACCCATTGCGGGATAGTTTCCGCTTGCCAAAGCATCCATAAAGCAAGCCGCAAGCCTTCCGAGACCGCCGTTGCCGAGACCTGCGTCAGGTTCAAGTTCGTAAAGATCTTCGAGCGTTAAGCCTCTCGTTTTCAAAACTTTGCTTACCTGTTCCTCTATACCGAGGTTATAAACGTTGTTTTTGAGCGAACGCCCGAGCAGAAATTCCATGCAAAGATAATATACTCTTTTGGCTTTCGCGGCTTTCGTTTTGTAGTGATAAGCGTTGCGTTTTTCCAAAAGTATGTCTCTTACCGCCATAACGACCGCTTTATAAAGCTGTTCGGTGGTTGCTTCCTTGACAGAAACGCCGAAATATCTCGAAAGTTTTCCGCTTATTACGTCCTTCATTTCTTTGGGCGTGATTTCAGTTTTTCCCATTTAAGTCTCCTGTTTGTCGGATTTTATTTTATAAGCCCCAACATTTTGTCGTATAATTTCTCATATTCTCCCGACGATTTCTGCCAACTGAAATCGGTAGACATCGCATTTTTCACAATTTCGTTCCATTCGTTTTTGTTGCCGAAAGTGTAAATAGCGTCTTTAACGACGTAAAGCATTTCGTGGGCGTTGTAGTTTCCGAAAACAAAACCGTTTCCACCCTTTCTCTCGGCGTTATTGTGCGGCGCGATACTGTCGAACAGTCCGCCCGTCGCTCTTACCACGGGAACTGCGCCGTACTTGCAGGCGATCATCTGCGAAAGTCCGCAAGGCTCTTGTTTTGACGGCATAAGGAAAATATCCGAAGCCGAATAAAGCTTGCTCGCAAGATCTTTATTATAAGCTATTATCGCTCTGCACTTGCCCGAATACCTTTCGGCTAAGCCCTTGAAAAATTCTTCGTATTCGCCCTCGCCCTTACCGAGAATAACGACCTGCACGTTTTCGGCAAGAAGTTCTTCTATCACGCATTTGATGAGTTCGAGTCCTTTTGCGGGAACAAGGCGCGATATAACGGAAATAAGCGGAGCGTCGGCTTTTTCGGGAAGACCGAGCATCTTTTGAAGTTCGGATTTGCAAACGGCTTTCCCGCTCATATCCTTTACGGAATAATTCTTGAAGAGTTTTTCGTCCGTTGCGGGATTATAAACGGTTTCGTCTATACCGTTCAGTATGCCCGAAAGTTTGAATTCGTTTTCGCAGACGGCATATTGAAGACCGTGAGCGAAGAACGGATTTTTGATCTCGTTGGCATACATGGGAGATACGGTCGAAAATCTGTCCGAAAGCTGAATCGCGCCTTTCATAAGGTTAAGACAACCCTCGTAATCGAGAACGTTTTTAACGCTTTCCGGAAGTCCGAAAAGATCTGCCAGACATTCGTAGCCGTATTTACCCTGATATTCTATGTTATGAATAGTAAACAATGCTTTTATGTGGTCGTAACCGTAACGATTTGCATAAAGCGTTTTAAGATATATAACCGCAAGAGCCGCCTGCCAGTCGTGACAATGAAGGATTTCAGGATAATAATCGAGGTGAACCATCATTTCGAGAACGGCTTTGGAGAAAAACGCATATCTTTCCCCGTCGTCGAAATAGCCGTAAAGTCCGCTTCTCTTGAAATAGTATTCGTTATCGATAAAGTAGAACGTTACGCCGTCCGCTTTAAGCGAAAATACGCCGCAATACTGATTTCTCCACGCAAGAGGGACATTGAAATTCATCAAAAATCTCATCTGCGTTCTGTACTTCTGATCTATATCTCCGTAAAGCGGCATAACCACTCTTACGTCGTAATTGCCGTTTTTCGCAAGCGCTTTGGGAAGGGAACCTATAACGTCCGCCAAACCGCCCGTTCCGAGATAGGGGTTAGCTTCGCTTGCAACAAACATAACGGAATTTAAAGTTCTCACCGTGAAATTAACGTCTCCCGAAGCAACCTCGGGCATGGCGTCTTTAACTATATTTTCTTCCTTTTTCGGATTATCCGTCGATTTTTTATCTTTTTTTACGGCTTTTTCAACCGCAGCGGGTTTTCCCTCTTTAACTTTCTTCGTTGTTGCGGTTTTTCCCTCTTTAACGGTCTTTTCAGCCGCGACGGTTTTTTCTTCTTTAACGGTCTTTTTAGCCGTTGCGGGCTTTTCTTCCTTTACGGTTTTTTTAGTCGTTGCGGATTTTGCCTTCTTTTTCTCTTCGACTTTTTCTTCGGTATTTTTAACAGTAGTTTTTGCCATATTAAGCTCCTTTTAAATTACCGTTCCCTTAGCTATGTAGAACGGGTGATTTTCACTGCCCGAAAGCGTTCTTCTGTCTTTTATCAGAGTGTTTTTATCGGTTATTATGCAGTTCATCGTGACCTGTTCGCCGACGGTGGTATTCTGCATTATCACGCAGTTTTTTATAACCGTGCCGCGACCGACCGTAACTCCTCTGAAAATTATACTGTTATAAACTTCTCCTTCGATTATGCAACCGTCGGCAATAAGCGAATTGTTGACGATTGCGTTTTCTCCGTAACGCGTAGGCGCGGAGTCCTTTACTTTGGTGTAAATATTCGATTTTCTGAAAACCTCTTCTCTTACTTCTTTATTTAAAAGTCTGAGATTTTCGTCGTAATATTTTTGAAGCGAAGTTATCTCTTCGTAATACCCTTTATGTTCGTAAGCTCTTACTTTTCCGTAAGAAAGCTGAGACGAAATAACTTCTTTTACGAAAGACTTTGCCCCGTGCGAAAACGCGTCCGACAAAAGACTTATAAGAAGCGTTCTCGAAATGATTACCATATTCGTATAAACGTTTACGGTTTCGCTTTGAGAATCGTATACGATTTCTTTAACTTTATTGTCCTCGTCGATATCGAGAAAAACGTTCTCTCTTCCGCCGACTTCGCCTCTCTGTTTCTTGACGTAAACAAGCGTCATATCCGAGCCTTTCGAAATGTGTTCCGCGATAATCGGTTTGAAATCGACCGCGCAGACCATATCGGAGTCGCTCATAACGACGTATTCCTCGTGAGACTTGGTTAAAAAACCCGTGACGCTTTTCAAAGCTTCGAGTCTCGTGGAATAAAGCATACTGCTTTCCGTAACGCCGAACGGCGGAAGAATATACAACCCCCCGACGTGACGGGCAAGATCCCAGTCCTTTCCGCTTCCGATATGATCCATCAGAGACTGAAAGTTGCTTTTCGTGATTATTCCGACCTTTGTGATATCGGAATTTACCATATTGGAAAGAGCGAAGTCGACAAGGCGATATCTTCCGCAAAACGGAATGGAAGCGACCGTTCTTTTCGCGGTAAGTTCGGGAACGTTGTTATCGTGTATATTTGAAAAAATTAAACCGAGCGTACTCATCTTCTTCCCTCCTTAAACGTTTTCGTCGACGATCTGCCCCGCGCCGATAACGGCGTTATCGGAGACGGTTATATCTCTTCCGAGAACCGCGACGGAAAGCGAGTCGTCTTTCTGACCTTCGCCGACTACCGCGTTTTTGCCTATTTTTACGTTTTCGTCGATAATGGCGTGTTCGACGACGGCGCCTTCGTCTATTTCGGCGCAGGCGTAAATAATCGAATTTTTAACTATCGCGCCTTTTGCGATTTTAACGTCGTGTGACAAAATACTGTTTTCCACGCTTCCGTCGATTTCGCAACCCGATACCACCATAGAGTTTACTATGCGCGCGTCGCTTCCGATAAACTGCGGCGGAGCAATCGGGTTTCTCGAACGAATTCTCCATGACGGATCGGCGATATCGAATTTAGGCGCTTCGCCCAGTAAATCCATATTCGATTCGTAAAGCGAATTTATCGTTCCCACGTCTTTCCAGTAACCCTTGAACGTGTAAGAAACCATCTTTTCACCCGCGTTAAGCATCTTCGGAAGAACGTTCTTTCCGAAATCGTTGGAGCTTGACGGATCGGCTTCGTCCTCTTCGAGGTATTTATACATTTTATCCGCCGAGAAAATATATATTCCCATGGACGCGAGGTCGCTTTTCGGCTGTTTCGGTTTTTCTTCGAACTGATAAATTATTCCGTCCTTATCGACGTTCAATATACCGAATCTCGAAGCCTCGGAAAGCGGAACTTTTATCGCCGCTATCGTACAATCCGCGCCGCTTTCTTTATGTCTTCTGAGCATATCGGCGTAATCCATTTTGTAAATATGATCGCCCGAAAGCACGAGAACATAATCCGGATTATATCTTTTTATGAACGAAATATTCTGATAGATAGCGTTTGCCGTCCCTTTAAACCATTCCGAACCGTGCTTCGCCTGATAAGGCGAAAGAATATGAACTCCGCCGTTGGATCTGTCGAGATCCCACGGTTCGCCGTTGCCGATATAGTCGTTTAAAATAAGCGGCTGGTACTGCGTTAAAACGCCGACCGTGTCTATACCCGAGTTAACGCAGTTGGAAAGCGGAAAATCGATTATTCTGTACTTTCCGCCGAACGTTACCGCAGGTTTCGCTATTTTGTTCGTAAGCGCAAACAGTCTGCTTCCCTGCCCTCCGGCAAGAAGCATGGCTACGCACTCTTTTTTGCTTATCATTTTACCCTCCCTTTTTCGTCGGATCTCCCGACAGGTTTTATTTGATTTTTAAAAGATATATGAAAGACAGCTTCGGCATTTCGATTTCTATCGACTCCGATTTACCGTTCCATTCCTTTTGTTCCGATTTGTAAATTCTCTTTTTATTCTTTCCGTTTCCGCCGTATATGGTTTTATCGGAATTGAAAACGACTTTATATTCGCCCTTTTCCACGCCTATACGGTAAGCGAAATCCGCTCCGCTGAAATTTATCACCGCGACGATCTGTCTTTCGCCGAACTTTCTCACGAAAGCGAGCGAATTTTTTTCGCTGTCGTCCGCGGCAAGCCATTCGAATCCGTTCCAACCGTCGTCGTCGCCATAAAGCGCGGGTTCGGAAAGATAGAACTCGTTAAGTTCGGTAAAAAATCTGTCAAGCTTGTTATGCTTCTCGTAGTCCTTTAAGAAAAATTCGAGACCTTCTTTATAATTCCACTCTTTGAACTGACCGAATTCGCAACCCATAAACATAAGTTTTTTTCCGGGGTGAGCAGTCATATAACCCATAAACGCCCTGTCGCCCGCGAACTTATCGTCGTAATCGCCGAATTGTTTGTTCAAAAGCGAAGCTTTTCCGTGAACCACTTCGTCGTGCGAAATCGGAAGAATGTAATGCTCCGAAAAAGCATACATCATAGAAAAATTAAGCTTGTTATGCTCGTATTTTCTGAAAAGCGGGTCGACTTTGACGTAAGAAAGTACGTCGTTCATCCAACCCATATTCCATTTGTAATCGAACCCGAGTCCGCCGTCGTCGACCGGTCTCGTAACGTACGGATAAGCGGTCGACTCCTCGGCGATCATTATCGCGTAAGGAAACTCTTCGTGAACGGCTTTATTGAGCTTTTTCACGAAAGAAATCGCTTCGAGATTTTTATTGTCGCCGTATTGATTGGGAAGCCATTCCCCCGGTTTTTTGTCATAATCGAGATAAAGCATGGAAGCGACCGCGTCCACCCTTATGCCGTCTATATGGTACTTCTCGAAAAAGAAGCAGGCGGACGAAACGAGGAAGGACTGAACTTCCGTTCTTCCGTAATCGAATCTTCTCGTTCCCCAACCTTTATGCTCTATTCTGTCCCAACCTTTATTTTCGTAAAGGGGCGCGCCGTCGAATTCGTACAAACCGAATTCGTCCTTAGGGAAATGCGCGGGAACCCAGTCGAGGATAACGCCGATATTTTCCTTATGGAAAGCGTCGACAAGCTTCATAAAATCTTTCGGCGTTCCGAGCCTCGAAGTAACCGCAAAATACCCCGTAGGCTGATATCCCCACGAACCGTCGAACGGATATTCGGTTACGGGCATCATCTCGACGTAGTTGTAGCCGTGGTTTTTAACGTACGGCACAAGCTCGTCTATAAGCTCCTCATAAGAATAGTAGTCGCCGTTCTCCTTTCTCTTGAAAGACAAAAGATTGACTTCGTAAATATTCATCGGAAGCGCGTGCGTATTTTTTGTCGCCCTTTTTCCGACGTATTCCCCGTCGTTCCATTTATACCCGTCGAGGTCGTATATCTTCGAAGCCGTTTCGGGTGTGATTTCGGCGTGGAAAGCGTACGGATCGGCTTTTAAAACTTCGCCTTTTTGCGAAACTACGCAGTACTTATAATTGTCGTAAACCTTTAATCCCTCGACGAACGTTTCGAAAACTCCGTCGTCGTTTACCATTGGATTTGCCGACTTATCCCAGCCGTTGAAATCCCCGACAACCGAAACGGATATCGCCGACGGCGCCCACACTCTGAACACTACGCCTTCTTTTTTGCCGCGCTTTGCAAAGTGCGCGCCGAGATATTCGTATGCCTTATAATTCGTTCCCTGATGAAAAAGGTATTTTGCAAGCTCGTCCTTCTTTGGCATTTTCGCTCCTGTTACGATAATTTATTTATATCAGATAATATATCCGTCAAGTTTTTCGGGCGCTCTTTCAAGCTCTATTCTCTTGGCTTCGTAGCCTTTTCTGCCCAAAAGCGCATACGTCGCGTTTTTACCGTTTTCAACGCCCGGCTGATTGTAAGTGTTGATATTGAGGAATTCCCCTTCGAAAGCCGTCTGCATCTCGAAATAGCAGATAAGTTCTCCAATCGTGAACGCGTTTATCTCGGGAAGAATAATCGTATGATTCATTCTGTTTTTAACCGTGAGCGCGTATTCCGTAGCAACTCTTTCGGCGGAAATAAGCTCGTTGAGCGTGTGTCCGCAAAGGAAATGAACGTCGGGAATATCCTTGCATCCCTCGGGAATAACGACTTCCTTTCTGTATTTGCTCACGGCAAGGAACGTCACCACTTTATCGTAAGGTCCTTCGGCATAAAGCTGAACCTGGCTGTGCTGATCGGTTACGCCGAGAGCTTTGACGGGGGTTTGTCCCGCATTTACTCTGTTGCCGGAATTATCGACTTCCTTGCCGAGCGACTCCGCCCATATCTGGCAGTACCAGTCGGAGAAATATTTAAGTCCGTCCGCATAAGGCATCATAACGGAAATATTTTTGCCTCTCTTCATCGCGATATCCTGCAAAACGGCGTTCATAAGCGCGGGGTTTTTATTAAGACTCTTATTCATGGAAATTCTGTCCATATAAGCCGCGCCGGCAAGAAGTTCGCCGATATCCACGCCCGTTACCGCGGCGGGAAGCAAGCCGACGGGGCTTAACTCCGAAAATCTTCCGCCTACGCCGTCGGGAATATAGAACGTTTTATATCCTTCCGCATTAGCGATTTTTATAAGATTACCCGTCTCTTTCGAAGTCGTTGCGATAATGTGATCTTTAACGTTATCACCGAGTTTGTCTTTAAGCATTTTATATATAATAAGATACTGAGACATCGTTTCGGACGTAGAACCGCTTTTTGTTATAACGTTGAAAACGGTTTTTTCAACGTCTATAACGTCAAAAAGCGCAGCCATTCTTTCGGGATCGACGTTGTCCTCGACATAAAACTTCGGGGCTTTTCTCTCCCTTGTAGGAAGGTCGTTATAATGAAGGTGACAAAGAGCCTGGAAAACCGCAATCGGTCCGAGCGCGCTTCCGCCTATGCCGAGTACCACGAAGTACTTCACGTTTTTTCTTATATCTTTTGCGACTTTATTGATTTCTGCGACAATCTCTCTCTGATTGAACGGAAGTTCCGTCCAGCCGAGCCAGCCCTGACCTCTTTCGGAAGAGATTTTCTCGACCGCCTTGTCCGCCTTTATTCTGTAATCGTTAAGTTCGTCTTTCGTTATACCCTCTGCCCCGATAAAATCTTCCATCATGTTGTTGTAATCGAGCCTTAACGTCATTGCTCTTTTCCAATCTTTGTTCTGAAACCTTTTTGCCATAATGTTTTTCTCCTTGAAGATTTAAAAAATTTTATACGCCAACTCGCGCATGCGATCGAGACTCTCCCCGATCTCTTTTATCTCACCGTAATCGTCCTTGTATACCTCTATAAGAACGGCGCCGTCGAAACCGACGTCTTTAAGCCGTCCGAAAAGCTCCTCGAAATCGAAAATTCCTTTACCGGGAAGCTTTATTCTGCCGTTTTCGTCCACATCCGAAATGTGAACCGTTTGTATATTCTCTCCCATCGCGTTCAAAAAATCGCGATAATCGATATCCGATCTCCTCGCTTGTTTTATATCGAGCGTTGCCCCGAGCCTCGGAGCGTATTTTTTCACGTTCGTAAAAAATTCGGGGCGATTGCAAAATGCCCAGGATACGTTTTCGAGACATATCCGTATTCCGTATTTTTCGGTGATCCCGCCCAGAAGTTCGAGCCTTTCGCCCGCCTTTTTATAGTCGTCGTAATCGGCTCCCGTTTTGAGTCTCGCCCTCCCGTGCATAGTGTAACACTTCGCACCGAGAAGTTTGCCCGTAGACAAAACCTTTTCGAACCACGAAACGGCGTCGTTGAACGACCTTCGGAACCCCGAAAAAAGTTCGGTTTCGAAATTGAGCGTCGCAACGTGTACGGAATGAACGTCGAGATTTCCCTTTCTCGAAAGCAGAAGCTTTCCGAATTCTTCGCTGTATTCGGAAAAGCATTCCAGAAACACCTCGCATGTTTTGGCGTTCAGTTCGTTTAACGTCACGAGCGCGTCCTCATTGTATTCTCTTAAAAATAAACTCGCCGTAGATACGCCTATTTCCATTTCAGTTCACCTTTACAAAAGAAATTTTACCGTTTTCGGCGTAAACGAGAATATCGTCCCCGCTTTTTATTCTTCCGTCTATCAACGCGTCCGTAAGCATATCTTCTATAAGCGAAGTTATCGCTCTTTTCAATGGTCTTGCTCCGTAAACTTCGTTATATCCCTTTTCTATGATAACGTCCGCGGCGCTCCCCGCGACTTTGAGTTTTATTCCGTTTTCCGCAAGCCGTTTGATAAGCTTTTCAAGCAGTACGTCCACGACTTTGCCGCAATCCTCTCTCGATAAACTGTGGAAAACGATTATATCGTCAAGTCTGTTGAGAAATTCGGGACTGAATTTGCTTTTTAACGCCTCGGATATTCTCTCCTTGGTTTCTCTTTCTCTGTCTCCTTCCCCCGTAAAACCGAAAGTCGGTTTTTTGGACGCTATCGCCGCCCCTACGTTCGAAGTGAGAATTATTATCGTATTTCTGAAATCTATAAGTTTGCCTTTGCTGTCGGTAAGCCTTCCTTCGTCGAGAATTTGAAGCATAAGATTGAAAATTTCGGAATCTGCTTTTTCTATCTCGTCGAACAAAACCACCGAATAAGGCTTTCTTCTTACCCTGTCGGTAAGTATTCCCGGCTCGTCGTAGCCGACGTACCCCGGCGGTGCGCCTATAAGCTTTGAAACGGAATTTTTTTCCATGTATTCGCTCATATCGATTTTTATAAGACAGTTTTTATCTCCGAAAACTATATCCGCAAGCGCTTTGGACAGCTCGGTTTTACCTACGCCCGTAGGTCCCACGAAAATGAACGAACCGATAGGTCTGTTCGGATCTTTAATACACGTTCTCGATCTTTTTATCGCCCTTGCTACCGCGCTCACCGCGGCGTCCTGACCGATCACCCTGTCGTGAAGCTCGCTTTCGAGATTGGAAAGTTTGTCCGATTCGTCCGACGTTATTCTCGTTACGGGGATTTTCGTCCAATCCGCAACGACTTCCGCAATATCCTCTGCCGTTATGTCGGGCGTGGAATTGCTGCGCGCTTCTATCGTCATTTCATAAATGCTGTCCATCTCGTCGCGGAGCGCGTCGATTTTTTCGAGCAACTGCCTTTTTTCGTCGGCATATTCTTCGCCCATTGACAAAACGTAATTCAGTTCGTTCTGAGCCGTTATCAACTGCGCGTTTTTTTCCGAATATTCTCTTGGCGTATAACAATATTTCAGGCGAGCTTTCGCCGCCGCTTCATCTATCAGATCTATCGCCTTATCGGGTAAATTTCTGTCTGTAATATATCTGTCGGAAAGCGTTACCGCGGCTTTTATCGCCTCGTCCGTTATCCTGACGTTGTGGTGCGCTTCGTATTTGTCTTTAAGCCCCTGCAAAATAAGCACGGAATTCTCCGCACTCGGAGCTTCGATATTTATCGGCTGAAATCTTCTTTCGACGGCGGGATCTTTTTCGATATACATTCTGTATTCGTCGATCGTCGTCGCGCCTATCGTTTGAAGCTCGCCGCGCGCAAGCATCGGCTTTAACATTTCGGCAATGTCTATACCGCCTTCGCCCGTACTGCCCGCGCCCATTATATTGTGAATTTCGTCTATGAAAAGAATTATATCGCCCTGCGAAATAACGTAATCTATCGCGGTTTTAAACCTCTCTTCGAGTTCTCCGCGGTATTTCGCGCCGGCAAGCAAGCCCGATATATCGAGCGAAAAAATGGTTTTGTTTCTTAAAACGTCGGGAACGGTTCCCGAAACTATTTCGAGCGCGAGACCTTCGACGACCGCGCTTTTTCCGACGCCCGGTTCGCCAACGAGAACGGGACTGTTTTTCGTTCTTCTCGAAAGAGACTGTATTATCTGATTTATCTCTTTTTCTCTGCCTATTACGGGATCAAGTTTACCGTCTCTTGCCTTTTCGGTAAGGTCATACCCGAATTTGGATAAAGGATTTTCAACACTCATATCCTTTTCCGGGTTGTCGGCGACTTCGTTTTCAGCCTTAACTTCATCGTTTACGATTTCTTCCTCCGATGCGTTCGGCTTTACTTCGTCGCGCCTGAAAATCTTATCTTCGAGCATATGCTTCAAAGAATTGAAGTCGACGTTCATTCTGCGAAGAATGCTCATGGCGACACAGTCGCGTTTATTTATTATCGCAAGCAAAACATGCTCTGTCGAAATGTATTTTGTTTTCGAATAGTCCGCGAGATATTCGGCGTCCTTGTTTATGACGGCTTTTGCTTTCGGCGTAAATCCGCCCGTGTTGTCGTTATAACGGAACGTATCTTTCAAAAACGCGAAATAGTTGTCCTTATCGACGCCGTGTTCGTTTAAAGCCTTGCATGCCACGCATTTCGGAAGGCATAAAAGACCGTATAACACCTCTTCCGTTCCCACATAGTTTAATTTGTACTTTCTGGAAACAATCTGAGCATTTTTGATAGCGTAAACAACGCCTTGTGTGCATTTGAATTCGTTCATAAATCCTTAATCGCCCGAAATAAAATAAATGTCGTTTTATTCCTTTACAAGTTCTTTGAGATACTCTTTAAGTTTATCTTTCAATTCCTCGTCTCTCAGCCCGTACTCGATATTCGCTTTAAGATAACCGAACCTGTCGCCCATATCGTATCTCGTACCGTCGAAAACATAGGCAAGCGCGCCGTTTGTTCTCGCGGTTATATCGAGAGCGTCCGTAAACTGATACTCGTTATTCGCCCCGGGTTTAAGTTTATCGATTATATCGAATATATCGGGCGAACAAACATACCTTCCGAGAGGTGCAAGATCGCTCTTCGCTTCCTCTTTCTTGGGTTTTTCGGTCACCTTGACCATATTGTACACGTTGTTTTCGAGTACTTTGTCGTATTCCACGGAAGCATACTTGGAAATAACGTCCATACTTACCCGTTTGCAACCGAGAACGGTTTTGCCGTATTTCTCGTATACGTCGATAAGCTGACCGATAACGGGGCGACCGTCGTTATACATAACGTCGTCGCCGAAAAGCACGGCGAAAGGTTCGCCCGCAACGAATTCCTTTGCGAGATTTATCGCGCTTGCCGTTCCGTTCTGAACTTCCTGGACAATATATGTAAAATTCGCCATATGCTGAGGATAAACAACCTCTTGCAGATATTCGTTCTTTCCCTTTGCCGCAAGCATATTTTCAAGCTCGGGCGCGGCGTCGAAATGGCTTTCGAGTATTTCTTTTTTATACCCGACGATAAACAGTATATCGGTTATCCCGCTTTTCACCACTTCTTCGGAAATTACCTGCAACGCAGGTTTATTGAGAATGGGAAGCATCGGCTTCGGCACGGCTTTGGTGAACGGAAGAAATCTCGTTCCGTAACCGGCTACGGGGATTACCGCTTTTCTGACTTTATTGCTCATATTTTTCCTCTTATTTGTCGACAAAATCCGACCTTATTTTGAATATTTTTTTTCTATTTCGTTTATTTTCGCTATTCTCGCAAGATGTCTGCCGCCCTCGAATTCCGTCGTTAAAAAAGCTTCGACGATATCTATCATAACGCCCGAACCGATAACCCTTTCACCGAAAGCGATAACGTTCGCGTCGTTATGCATACGGGTCGCTCTCGCGGAAAAACTGTCGTGACAATGAGCGCATCTGATACCCGGAACTTTATTTGCGACAATCGACATGCCTATGCCCGTTCCGCAGATAAGAATACCTCTGTCATAACCGCCGAAAGCAACCGCTTCGGCAACTTTTGCGCCGTAATCGGCATAGTTGCACGACTCCGCCGTGTAAGTACCGAAATCGGTAAATTCATAGCCGTTTTTTTCAAGATAAGCGATAAGCGCGGGTTTAAGATAAATTCCCGCGTGATCGCATCCGATCGCGATTTTCATTTAACACACCTCTGAAAATTTAATTTTTGTATTTTTTACAAGCCTTTGAAAGCCTGTTCATAATGCCTACGTCCACGTCGCTCCCCGTTTCGACCTCGAACGCTATAAGCGTGTCGGCGACGAGTTCGCCCTCGTGAAGCTTATCGTACAAATTGGAAGCGATTTCTTCCGCCGTACCGCCAAGCCTTAAAACGTTGCCGCGGATTTTTCCGAGCATCATATCGTCGCACATAAAATACGGCTTTTTGCCTTGTTTTTCAAGCTCGTCGTACAGCTTTTGAGCGATTTCCGACTGATCTCTTTTAAATAGCGCCGTTTCGCACTTCGGGCAATAATGCCTGTATTTCATACCGGGCGCCCGAACCTTATCCGTCGGTTTATTCTGCGAATACTCGCATTTTCCGACAACGGATTTAATCATTTCGGCGGTTACAAGTCCGCTCCTAAGAATTATCGGCGTGTCGGTCGTAACGTCTAAAACGGTGCTTTCTATTCCGCCGCTGCATTTCCCGCCGTCTAAAATAAGCGGGATTTTTCCGCATAAATCCTCGTAAACGTGCATTGCGGTTACGGGACTTGTGTGCTTTGAAGCGTTAGCGGAGGGCGCGGCTATCGGTACGTTCACGGCTTTGAGAAATTCCTGAGCCGCTTCGCTCGACGGAATTCTTATCCCGACGGTATCCAATCCGCACGCCGCAACGGGGCTTACAAGTCCTTTGCTTCTGTAAACCATCGTCAAAGGTCCGGGAAGAAAGGCTTCGCGGAGCTTATAAACGTAATCGTAATCGACGTAAACGAGTTTATCAACGTCGTAATCCTTATGAACGTGAACAATAAGCGGATTATCCTGCGGTCTGCCTTTGGCTTCGAAAATCTTTTTTACCGCTTCGTCGCTGTAAGCTATCGCCCCGAGTCCGTAAACTGTCTCGGTGGGAAATCCGACGAGTTCGTCGTTCATTATATATTCTTCGGCGAGTTTTAAGGACTCGTCGTTTATTTTAAGTATTTTAGTTTCGTACATTTCGCCTGACCGTTTTTATCAGAATATATCGCCTAAATCGTCTCCGCCGTCCATAGGTGCGTCCGCGTCCGAAACGGGCGGTGCGTCGTTTTCGGTAAGCCGTTTCATTCCGCCTCTGCCACCTCTTTCGGCAGGCGGTTCTATATCGTTTATATAAGAAGCGGGAGGATTGATGAACTTGGAGTTTTCGCCCTTGAAAAGCAAGTCGAAATCTCTGCATTCGCCCGCTCTGTTTTTGGCGATAATTATCTGAGCGACGTTCTTTTTAACCTTTCCCTGTTCGAGTTCTTTTTCTTCCGCGGCAAGGTCGGGTCTGTGAATAAACATAACTATATCCGCGTCCTGCTCGATTGCTCCCGATTCACGAAGATCGGAAAGAACGGGCTTCTGCCCTTTTCTTCCCGTTACGAGACGGGAGAGCTGGGAAAGCGCGATAACGGGAATATCGAGTTCCTTGGCAATCATCTTCAAGCCTCTCGAAATCTCGGTTATTTCCTGCTGACGGCTGTCGCTCGGCTTGATGGCGTTCATAAGCTGAATATGGTCGACTACGACAAGATCGAGTTTTCCTTCTCTGCTTTTTAAACGTCTGCATTTGGAAAGGATTTCGGCGCACGTCGTCATAGACGTATCGTCGACGTATATCTTCGTGTCGTTTAAAACTTTCTGAGCCTGCCAGAGTTTCTGCCAGTCCTCGTCTTCGAGCTTACCTTTGAGCGCGCTTTGATTCGATACGTTCGCAACCGAACACATCATTCTTTGAGCGAGTTCTTCCTTCGTCATTTCGAGGGCGAATACAGCGCAGACCGCTTTTTCCTTTATCGCTATGTTTTCGACAATGTTCATGGCAAGCGTGGTTTTACCGATAGAAGGTCTTGCGGCGAGAATTACAAGGTTGCCCGCATGCAAGCCGTTCGTCATTTTGTCCAGTTCGGTAAAACCCGTTTTTAAGCCCTGGAAATAGTCTTTATCTTTCTGAATATTCTCGAATTTATCGAGAATGGTGTTAAAAGCCGTATTGATATTGGAAAGCGAGCTTGTGTCGAGCTGCTCGGAAATATCGTAAATACACTTTTCCGCAAACGCCACGGATTTCAGATAATCGGTGGAATTTCTCGACTCGTCCGAAATTTTATCCGCGCTTCTTATAAGTTTTCTGAGCGTACTGTCTCTTTTTACTATATCGAGATAGTAAGAATAGTTTGCGGCGGAAGGCGTTATGCGCGCAAGCGACGTGAGATAATCCATTCCTCCCGCTTTTTCAAGCGTGGCGTTCTTCTCCATAACGTCCGATAACGTTACGAGATCGACGGGCGTGTTTGCCGAGGATATGGAGAACATGGCGTCGAATATAAGCTTATGAGATTCGAGATAAAAATCCCCCTCTTTAAGCTTGGATATTATTTCGTACTGCAATTCCATATCTATAAGTATCGACCCCAAAACGGATTGCTCCGCTTCGAGGTTATACGGCATTGCGTTTATTTTCGTTTGTGGCATAAAAACTTCCTCGTTCTTTTTTTGCGGCAAAGCAATAATCTTTGTCTGCCGACTTTTGGTTAAAACAACCGACTGTTAAAGACTTTCGAATTCCGCAAGAGTGTCTTCGAAGGACTTCATTGCCGCTTTGAAAGCGTCTTTCTTGGTAAGATCGACGCCCGCGAGCTTCAAAAGTTCTACGGGACTGTCAGAACCGCCGGAAGAAAGGAACTTAAAGTAATCCTCGACGGCTTTGTCTCCCTCTTTGTAAATTCTTTCCGCAATGGAAATCGCGCTGATTATGCCCGTTGCGTACTTATAAACGTAAAACGCATTGTAGAAATGCGGAATTCTCGCCCATTCGTAAGCAATTTCGTTATCCGAAACTATGCCGTCGCCGTAATACTTTTTGTTGAGTTCGAGGTACTTTTCGTTGAGGTAATCCTTGGTAAGCGGAATGCCTTTTTCACAAGCGTCGTGAGCGATATACTCGAATTCAGCAAACATAGTCTGACGGAAAAGCGTAGTACGGATCATATCCATATAATAAGAACAAAGATATTTTTTAAGATCTTTGTTTTCGGTATTTTTAAGCAAATACTTCAAAAGAAGAACTTCGTTCACCGTGCTTGCGACTTCCGCAACGAAAATCTTATAATCGGCTTTTGCCTTGGGCTGAGCCGCGTCGGACTTATAGGAGTGAATGGAGTGTCCGAGTTCGTGCGCTATCGTAAATATATCGTGGATAGTCGGCTGATAGTTCAGAAGAACGTAAGGATGCGGCATAGCGTAAACGCAGATGCTGTACGCTCCGCTTCTCTTTCCGTCTGTTTCTTCGACGTCTATCCAACCGTTATCGTGAGCGGTCTGCAAAAGCTTGCCGTAATCTTCGCCGAGAGGCGCAAGTCCTTTTTTGACAAGTTTGAAAGCATCTTCGTAAGAAAGTTTAAGATCGTCGTTTTCGACAAGCGGCGTATAAATATCCCACATATGCATTTCGTCAAGACCGAGAACCTTTTTACGATCGTTGATATATCTGTGCATAAGGGGGAAACCTTCGTTTACGCTTTCGAGAAGATTTTCGTAAACTACGGGAACAACGTCCTCGTTTTCGAGAGCTTTGGAAAGACAGCTGTCGTATTTTTTAACTCTCGCAAGGAATACGTCTTTATTAACGTTGCCGATATATGTTGCGGCAATAGTATTGATTAAAGAGATATACGCATTGTAATAAGCTTTAAAAGCTCTTTCTCTCACGTCTCTGTCCTTATCTTGGAGCAAAAGCCCGTAAACGCCGTGAGTTACTTTAACTTTTTCTCCTCTCACGTCGATCGTCGGGAAAGGCATATCGGCGTTATCGATCATACCGAATATATCGTGAAATCCGCCGAATACCTGTCCGCCCATGGCGAGGATATTTTCGCTTTCCTTGGAAAGAACGTGCTTCTTGGATTTAAGAAGAGTTTTAAGCATATAATCGTAATCCGAAAAATCGGGATCGGCGATTATATCTTTCAGATACTCGTCGGGAAGAGACGTGATTTCGGGCGTTAAAAACGACGCGCTCGAACTGTACTTTATGATCACGTTTTCGACTCTCGTCAAAAGCGCGTTAGCCTCGGAATCTCTCGCGTCGAGATCCTTTTTCATATACGCGTAAACGTCGAGTTTTTCCAAAATCGCCTCGACTTCGTCCATTTCTTTAAGACATTTGAGCAAAGTCTTTTTATCCGAAAGTTTTCCCTCGTAAGACGAAAGGTCCGCTTTTTTCGAAATATCTTCCAAAGTATCGTCGAATTCTTTCTGATCTTTGAAAATATCGGTAAGTTTCCATTTGAGATTTTCGGCAACTTCGTTTCTGCTTTTTGACATTGTTGATTCCTCCGTTTTTATCGTATTTAAAACTATTTTTTCGTAATTAAAATTATTTCGAGCCTTCGCGCGGCGCTTCGAAATCCTCGAAAACGTCATCGTCGCTTTTAAGCCCGTAAGCCAAAAGTACGTTTGCGTGCGTAACGTACTTGATTATGTCTCCGTTTTTGAAATCGGGCATCGGCTTTTCCTTATCCACAAGAACGTTTCTGCGCATATACTCCTGCGTTTTATCCGACCATTCCAGAACCGCCATAACGTGAAAATCCACGTTTCCGACCTCGTTTATATAGGTTTCGTTCTGCAAAAACGTGCTTTCGCTCACCATTTTTCTGCCCGTTTTGATATCGTCCATCAATCTGAAATAATATTTCGCTCTTTTATAAGGGATTCCGAGATAAATAAACGAAAATATCACCTCGACCGCCGACACGGCGCATACTATGAACTGATAGAGATTTTTTTTCGATTCGAGTTCGGGCGTGGAAATATACGGCATACGCAGATACAAAACAAACACGACCGTGCATGCCGCTATACCGACCGCCAGAACGGCAAAGTATATATAAAGCAGTTTCTTTTTTAATTTCAAAGCGTTATCGTAATCGCTTTCGGTATATACGTTAGTCATTTTTAACCTCCCGTACTCTGCTTCACTCCGAATAACGACAGAATGAAGTTGTCAATTTTTACGACGGTGCCGTAATATGCGCTTAAACTTTTTCTCGATCCGATTGCCCACTCGGGAACAACCCCTACAACGTCTTCGAAGCTCTTCTGCCCGATAGCCCTGCTGTCCCGACTGTCGCATCTGTTGTCGCCGAGAAAGAATATCATTCCTTCCCCCACGGTGACCGCGGAAAAACTCAGTCTTGCTTTCGGGTCGGAATAATAAGCGTACGGCTCGTCGACTTTTTCGAACTTCTCGTTCTCTCCCGCTTTTTTCCTGTAAACGACGTTATCTTTCATAAACAACGTGTCTCCGGGGAGACCTATCACCCTTTTGATATAGTTGGTTTCGCCCGAAATTTCGATAACCACCACGTCTCCGTAAGTCGGTTTTTTCAGCTTGTTCATCAAAAGCCAATCGCCGTCGTCTATCGTCCGATTCATGGAATTCCCCGAAATCAAAACGGGAGAAAGCCAATATCTCTGAACTAACGAAAACGAAAGAAGAACGATTATCAAAACAAGAAGAATTATATCGGAAACCGAAAATATTTTTTCTTTTTTCGCGCCGAGAAGCCTTTCGTTTATCTCCATCTCCCCGGTATCGCAATCGCTGATTTTCATTTTATATCAATAAAATATTATTTACGGCGTATTTGCCGTCAGACTCGATTTTAAGAGCGAATATATCCTTGAATTTTCTTATGCTCATTCCTTCCCTGGACTTGAATTCGCCGATTTTTATGATCACGTTCTGCCAGATGCTGCCGCTTTTCATTTCGAGCGAATAGGAAAATTCCTTTACGCCCGACGGAGTTTCCGCCATGAACGAAAGCTTGACCACGCAAAATTCGGACGTATAAAAATCGAGTTCGAGAATAGAATTCTCGTCGACCGCGCAACACGGTTCGCTGAATTTATAGCTTATAAGTCCGCAGTGGGAATATGCGCCGTAAATCCCGTTCGCGCCCTTAACCAGTTCGAGAAACTTGCCCTCTTCCACGAAAATGCTCTTTTCGGAAGCGTTTTTATCGTAGAAAGTGATACCGTCAAGTCCGTCTCTGCTCGAATAAATAAGATTGGACTTTTTCGACGAAGACGTTTCGAGTTTTTTATAAGCAAGTTTTGAACTGAGCGTAAGTCCGTTTTTGTATCTGACAATCGCGAAAGCGAAAACGTTTTTCGTGCTTCCGTTTGCGACGTATTCGTATTTCATTTTCCCGTAATCGTCGTCTCCGACGAAATCGCAGGAATTCCAGTTTCTTATCGCGGGATTTATAACGCCCTCGTTTATATACACTTTCGCACTTTCGATTTTGAGTTTATCCGAATAATCGAGAGTCAAGGACAACAGGTTTCCGTCCTGCTCGACCGTAACTTCGGGACATCTCGGGAATTCGTATTTTTTTATTCCGAACTGCCCGTAAAGGAAAAGCTCGACGTCTTTTTTGCAATAATCGTCGAGATAAACGTTAAATCCCGGGGAAAAGTTGAACGCATACGGCACGTCCGCGCTTATTCTCGAAAGAGTGTCGAGCGATCTGTCGAAATCGTATTCCGTACTGTTTGTGGAAGTAAGGAACAACACGGGGCATTTAACGTACTGCGCGTAAGCGTGAGCGTCCACGGCGGCGATGAATTTACGTCTTTCCTCGTCCATGACTATATCGGCGTCGGAAAATTTGCAAACGCCCTTATATGCCGACCAACCCGCGCCGAACATAAACACGGCGCATTTCACTCTGTCGTCCACGGCGGCAAGCTGCCACGCGATATTCGCTCCGTTCTTGATACCGATTACGCCTACTTTTTTTACGGTCGGGTTTTGTTCGAGAAGAAACGTCATAGCGTATCTCGTAGCCGCGACCCATTCGTACCAACAGGTTTCCTTTGCGCTTTTATCTACGAAGTCCATTCTTCTGCCGCGCATTTCGTAATTTGCATACGAAACCGCTTCGGGATAGACTGTATAGTTTTCGGCATTATCCCTCTTTCCGTACAGATCGACCATAAGAACGGAAAAACCCATTTTAACATAGTCGATCACCTCTTCGTAATTTATCCTTTCTTTTATATCGGGGATATACAAAAGGCACTCGTGCGAAGAAGTATCGTCGGGTGTGAAGTATGTTCCGAATATACGGACTCTCTCGTTTCCGACCGCGCGCCCCGAGAAGAAAAAGTCTCTGTGGACAACGTTGTCGTAACGAATTTCGCTGAGCATATTCGCCTTGGTCGGCATCGACGCGTCGAAGCCTTCCCATAAGGATATTGGAGTTAAAATCACCGATTGTTCTATCATTGTCGCTCCTGTCGGGAAGTTAAAATGTACCGAGTTTTATTATACTACATTTTTTTAAAATTTGCGACAATAATTAAGCGTTTTTTTGACTTTTTATAAATTTTTCCATAAATTTTTCGCATTTTTCCGAAAAACTCCCGGTTCGCGAGCATAACGCGGGGTTTATAGACACTTTAAGCATTGTATTTGTCTCTAAATTGTGACAATTTTATGAAATAACCCTTCGTCTATGTGGTTTTGTTTCTTTACCGCAACTAAATGTTGTGTTTTAAAAAAACAGGTAAAAAACAACTTGCTTTTTTGCGAAATTTATAATATCATTAAAGGCACATTGATTTCGGCGATACACAAAAAAACTATTGCCGATAAAGGGAGATTTTAATGTCTTTCTGCTCGTTTACAAAAGACACGATTAAAAATTCGTCTACGATAATCGACAACAAATTTATATCGACTTACCTTCCCGAAGCAAACGGAGACGCCGTAAAAGTATATGTTTACGGTCTTTTCGTATGCCAGGAAACAGATGACGATATATCATTCGAAAAGTTCTGTCGCGACGTAAATCTCGAACCGTCCGCCGTTACGGATTGTTTTAAATTCTGGGAAGAACTGGGCGTTGTGAACGTCCTTTCCACCGACCCGTTTATCGTTAAATATCTGCCCGTAGCTTCCTCAAAACCGAGAAAATACAGCGCGGAGAAATACGGCGAATTCAACAAAGCCCTGCAAGTTCTTATCCCCGAAAGAATGATAACGACCAACGAATACGCGGCTTATTTTTCCCTTATGGAAGATAACGGCATAAAGCCCGAAGTGCTTTTAATGATCGTCAAATACTGCGTGGATCTTAAAGGCGGGGCGATCGGGTGCAGGTATATTCTTAAAGTTGCGGGAGACTTTATCGCAAGAGGCGTTACCACGACGACGAAAATCGAAAAAGAGCTTTCGGACTATTCGCTTAAAACTGGCGAATTCGCAACGCTTATGAATTATATTCTTCCGGGCAAAAAACCGCAGATAGAAGATCTTAAAATGTTCGAAAAATGGAACAAACAACTTCTCTACGATATTGACACGATTATTTTCATAGCGAAAACCGCGAAAATCAAAAACATCGAAAAACTCGACAAGGAAATCGACGTGCTTTACGCAAGCAAGAAATTTTCCGAAAAAGAAATCGCGGACTATTACAAATCGAAAGCCGCTACCGCCGAACTTGCGTACTCGATCAACCGATCTCTTTCCGTTTACACGGAAGTTATCGACCCGGTTATAGAAAACTATGTAACCCCGTGGCTCAATATGGGTTACGACGGCGAAACCCTTTTGTTCCTCGCGACTTACTGCTTCAAGAAAAATAAGCGTTCGCTCGAAGAAATGAACGAAATAGTAGAAAAATTATACAAAAACGGACTGATTACCCTTACCGCGATTGCGGAATTCCTGAAATCCGTTTCCGCAGACGACGGTTTTATCAGAAAATTGCTCGAATCGGCAGGACTTTCGAGAAGACCGACCGACTGGGACAGACAGAATTTAAAGATCTGGCGCAGCTGGAATTTCTCGGACGAAATGATTTCGGAAGCCGCGAAAATCGCCGTAGGAAAATCAAACCCCATGTCCTATGTAAACGCCGTTTTATCCGGTTGGAAAGCCGAGGGCATTTTCTCGCCGGACAAAATCGTTCGCACATCCGCAAAAAGCTCCGCGAGCGCAATCAGGACAAGAAACTACTCCAAAGAAGAGTTTGACGAACTTATCGATAACATAGACGATATCGAATTTTAAAAAATATGATTTACGATAACAGACTTATAAAAGAAATTAACGACGAACTTACGGCAAGAAGAAAAAAAGCAGAAGCCGTTGCGGAAAGTTATGCCGACATCTTAAACGAAAACGAAAGCTACGCGAACTTCAAAAAAGAATACGCTTCCGCAAAATTCGACTATTCGAAAGCGCGTTTCGTTTCCGACGAAAATGCCGAGAAAAAAGCTTCGGAAAAAATTGCGAAAGCCGAAGCCGAGATGAAGAAAATACAAAAATTGCTTAACATTTCGGACGAAATGCTTTCGCCGAAATATACTTGCAAAGCATGCAACGACACGGGGGCTTTGCCGAACGGCAAAAAATGCAAATGCTATGAAAAACTCGCCGCGGAAATAACGCTCGACGAACTCGGGATAGGAAAAAAGGAATTCCCGTCTTTCGAAAATTCCCGCAACATTACCGAAAACGGACTCGATAAAATCTACGATAAATTCTGCGGATTTTGCGATCGCTTCCCCTCGACGAGCAAAAACGTAATTATTTCGGGAAGCGTGGGAACGGGCAAAAGCCACCTTACGGAATGTATTGCGGGCGAGCTTACGAAAAAAGGATTTAACGTAGTATTTTTAACGGCTTGCCAGCTCAATACGATATTTTTAACCTACCACACCGCTCCCGTTTACGACAAATCGTTTTATATCTCTCTGCTTTCGGGGTGCGATCTTCTCGTTATCGACGATCTCGGAACCGAACCGATTTATAAAAACGTCACGCTCGAATATCTTTTAACGGTATTGTCCGAAAGAAGCTCGAAAAACATGCCTTATATCGTCACGACGAATTTAACGCAGGAACAACTTCTCGACCGCTACGGAGACAGAATTTTATCTCGGCTGAACGACAAAAAACAAGGAATAAGAATAGAAATCAACGGTAAAGACCTGCGCAGAATCAAATAACTTTTACATATTAAAGGCTTCGGCAAGAAAATTTGCCGAAGCCCGTTTTTTATTTATACTGATCGTCGTCGAGAATTCTTATAAACTCTTTTAATGCGAAAGAATGTTCCGCGCCCTCTTTGCTGACGACTACGCCCGTCATACGAAGCGGCAATTTCGGCGAAGTTTTAATCTCAGAAAGCTCGCCTCTTTTTAATTCGTCGAGAATATATCTTCTCGGAATGCAGGCGATACCGAGTCCGTTTTTTGCCATTTCGACGAGCATTTCAACGCTTCCGACTTCAAACTCGGGAGCTATTTTTATATTAAGAGATTCGAGGAAATTGTAAATTTCTTTGGATGTAGCCGTGTTGTTATCGAGCATTAGAATAGGATAATTCGGTATATCTTTAAGCTCAATCGTCTTATCGAACAAATTGGAATATTTATCGCAAGCGACAAATATATCTTCGACTTCGCCCGTCTGACCCGTGAGAAGAATATCTTTATCGTATACGGGGAGATTTATAAGTCCTACGTCGGCTTTATTCTGCTTTATAAACTCTATCGTTTCTTTTGACGTGCTGTTTTTTAAAATTATGGTAACGTTAGGATATAACTCGTGGTATTTCTTGATATATCGCATTAAAAAGTGGGTAATGTTCGTATCGGACGCGCTAATTCTGAGAGTACCCGTAGCGATATTTCTGCTCGCCTTGAATCTGTCCTCTGCACCGTCGAGCATTTTGAGAGCCTGTTCGACAATCGCAAGCATCTGAACGCCGCCCGTTTCCGTAAGCTCCATTCCTCTGCTCACCCTGTTGAAAAGTTTTCCGCCGAGCTGTGTTTCGAGCTGTTTTATCGCCTGCGAAACAGCCGGTTGAGAAATGTACAATTCCTCTGCGGCTTTGGTTAAACTTCCGCATTTCGCAACTGTGTAAAACACCCTGTATAAATCAAGATCTACCATTTTATCCTCCTGTGCGGCGCACCCTTTTGCGGGTAAATTACTTACCCACGCAGAACTTGCCGAAAATTTCGTTTATGATCGCTTCGCTTGCCGTTTCTCCGCTTATCTCGCCGAGACTCGACCACGCGTTGGTTATGTCTATCGAAGCGAGATCCGCCGATACCGTAGAAAAGCCGTTTATCGCTTCTTCGAGCGACTCGAAAGCGTCTTTTAAAGCAATCAGATGTCTTTCTTCCGTTAAAAAGTCCGCTCCCGCGTCTATTTTTCCGCCGAGAGCCTTTTGTTGCAATAAATTTTTCAGTTCGTCTATGCCGTCTCCGTTTTTAGCGGAAATATAAACGTCTCCTTTGATATCATCCGTTTTTGCGATATCGGTTTTGTTTACAGCGACAATTCTCTCCGTCTCTTTCGTATCTTCGAGTATTTTTTCGTCGTCTTCCGAAAGGGGAACGCTGCCGTCCAACGTAACGAGACAGATATCCGCCGAACGAAGAAGTTTAAGCGATTTTTCTATGCCCACGCTTTCGATTTCGTCGCCGCTTTCGCGTATTCCCGCGGTGTCGTAAAACGTATAACGCACGCCGTCGATATCGATTTCGCCTTCCACGGCGTCTCTCGTCGTACCCGCGACGGACGAAACTATCGCTTTGTCGTAATCTAAAAGCCTGTTCAAAAGGGAGCTTTTCCCGGTGTTCGGTCTGCCTAAAATAACTACTTTAACGCCGTTTTTGATTTTTCTGCCCGTGCCGTATTTACCGATCATAACCGAAATTTCATCTCTAACTTCCTTTAAAGAAGCTAAAATTTCGTCGTAATTATCTTCGGTAACGCCTTCCTCGGGATAATCTATGCCCGCGTTTATATAAGCGAGCGCGAAGGTAAGCTTGTCCTGCATATCGCAAACTTTTCCGTAAAGCTTTTCTCTGTAAAGATAATATCCCGCTTTGACCTCGCCGACGCTTTCGCTGTTTATCATATCGATAAGACCCTCGCACGAGGAAAGGCTCATTTTTCCGTTTAAAAAGGCTATTTTCGTAAATTCGCCTCTCGAAGCGGGAACAGCGCCGAGTTCGAACGTTTTTTTAAGTATTCCCTGCGTTATGGCTATACCGCCGTGACAGTGAAACTCTACCATATCTTCGCCCGTATAACTTTTCGGGGCTTTAAAATAAACGCACATACCGAAATCGGTAAACGTTCCGCCGTCGATTTCTCCGACGTACATTTTATACGGCTCGAAATCGGTTACTTTTGTTTTTCCGAGGGGTTTAAACATTTTTTCGGCGATTTGCAAAGCTTTTTCGCCGCTCACCCTTATTATCGCAACCCCGCCCACGCCCGGCGCGGTGGAGATTGCGGAAATCGTTTTTTTCATAATCAGAATAAGGAATCGGAATCGTCGTCCGAGCCGCTTCCCGCGTTATTTTTTCCGCTGTCCGACGAGGAAAAATCCCCGAACGGATCGCTGTTATTTACGTTATTGTTCTGTGTGTTATCCGAAAATTCCTCAAACGGATCGTCGTCTTTTCGAGAAGTCTCGCTTCGCGAATTGTAAGAAGATTTCGACGAAAAATCGGAAAACGGATCTGTATCGTCCGACGAAGACGTATTCCCCGCGCTGTTATTATTGTTACCGTTTCCGAAGCCGCCGCTCCTTCCGTATGGCGTATTATAACCGTAATACACTCTTCTCTTTTCGAGTATTTCGTCGAAATTAACGGCGGGTTTTCCGGAAAGAACGAGCGTGAACATACCGTACACAAACGACGAACCGGTAATAACCGTAAATATTATCGACAAAACCATATAGGTTTTAGCGTTGAACGGAGCGTAAGTACGGAACAAATCGGAATAAAGCATAGCCAAGAAAACAATATAGACGATCTTCGCCACGTCCATAAGATTATCCAGAATCACTATAAGAGCCTGATTTTGCGGAAACATTTCCTCGGTAAGATAAGCCATTCCCGGAGCGGCTTTTTCGGCTTCCGAAAAACGTATAAACACGTTTACGGAATAAAACGCGTCCAAAGTTGCCGAGCATAAAATGAATACCGCGATAGAAATTACCGCGACTATCGGATAAAAGCTGTGTTTTTTAAACGCATTGCAATCCGATCTCAGCTTCGATATCATAAACAAAGAATAAAACGGCACGAAACATAAAGCCGGTTTTTCAAACCCTCTTTTCTTTGCCATTTTGTAAAGTCCGAAAGATCTGAGCAAATAATAAACGACAAACAATATAAGAAGATATGACAAATAAAAGGTCAAGGACGTCATTACGCCGCCATACCCTATTCTCATACCTAAGTTTTCCGGTTTATTAAGATTTTCCGATAAAAGATAAATGTATTGTAAAAAGAAATATATCATTAACTACTCCTTTATTTCAACCGTGCGGTCACCTGTTTCCGCCGGCAGAGCTTTGCTTAGATAAAAATCGAAATAACGGCGATCAAAACCGCAACGCCGAAAATTACACACGATAACATAAACGGCGATTTTTTGTTTAACTTCCTGTATTTTTTACCGATTTTGAACAGTCTTTCATCCGTCTCGCCGAAAGCTTTTTGCTCGGCTTTAACATAATACGGAACCGAAACCCGTTCACCGTTTTCTTCCTTTTCGTAATAAACGATTTTTTCGAATTTCCCTAAGGGCGGCATGCCGAGAATTTCTTTCTTCTTCTTTTCAAACGCAAGCTTTCCGAAATAAATCACGGCAATCGTAAGAAAAGCCACGCCGAAAAGTATCGTTGCCGCTTCCGTTACGGAAGAGATATATAAACTTACAAGGTCTTTTCCGAAATTCTGAATAAGTATGCCGTAAACAACGGAAAATAAGTTGTTGAATCCGTGCATAACGGAGCCTGTCAGATAATTACCGGTTATCGAAACGACCGCGCCTATTGCCAATCCCCCGATAAATTGCAGGATAAGCTGCGAAAAATTGCCGTGCATAAGCGCAAACGCGAGCGAAGACAAAACTACCGAAGCTATAACGCCGAACTGTTCGAGTCCGCGCATTATAATTCCTCTGAAAAGCATTTCTTCGAATATCGCTGGACAAACGACCGTGAGAACAATGTAAATAAGCGCAAAAATCGCCGAATACGGACTTAAATTATTGTCGGGAACAAACCCTTCGCCTAAAATCGTTTCCGCGTCCGATCCGAACCTGAGGTGCGCGTGATAAAACGACATCATTATTCCCATTATGAGAATAACAGCCATAAGCATCTGCACGCCGTCGAATTTGGCGATATACCCTCCGCCGCGGAACGGATTTGTTTTCCTTATCAGCGAGTACGCAAGCGCGACGATAAAAATTGCGAGTTGCGAAATGAAAATGTTGACGACAAGATACGCGTAAACGTCGAATTGATACAATTTCCGAAGCGGTTCGCCGAAAATTCTGCCCGCGAAATACGACACTCCGAAAAAAGCAACGAGAACGATTATATAAACTATTCCGCTGTCCAGGGCGTTAAACCTGTTAGGATTATATGAACGCGATTTTCCCGCGTTGTTTTTCGCAAAATCGTTTACGGGCATTTGTGTAACCTTATTTTATCGGACTTTATATCCTGTTTTTATTAAACTTTGTATTTCGCCATAATTTCGGCGATTCTGTTTTTAATATCCGAAACGGCGTCGTTTATCGGAATTTCGCCTTTAAAAGACTTATCTCTGTAACTTATTTCGGCAACGCCTTTTTCGCACGTTTTCTGACTGATAACCACTCTTATCGGAATACCGAAAAGGTCAGCGTCCGCAAACATTGCGCCGGCTCTTATGTCTCTGTCGTCATAAAGGACTTCCACTCCGTCATCCGAAAGTTCCTTGTAAAGCTTATCGGAAACGCCTTTGACCGTTTTTTCCTCGGACTGCAAACAACAGATTTCAACCTGCCACGGAGCGATAGGCATAGGCCAGATAGGTCCGTAGTTGTCGTGTTGTTCCTCGCAAATCGTCGCGCAGAGTCTGCCGACGCCTATTCCGTAACAACCCATGATCGGGTTCTTTCTCGTTCCGTCGCTGTCGACGTAAGTCATATTCATAGACTTAGTATACTTCGTTCCGAGCTGGAATATGTTGCCCACTTCAACGCCGCGTTTAAGGGTTATCGTAGGTTTGCCGCAAACAGGGCAAATCCCGCCGTTATACGCCTTTGCTACGTCCGCATAATCGACTTTGCCGACGTCTCGTTCGACGTTCATTCCGACATAATGGTAATCCTTCTCGTTTGCTCCGCAAACAAAGCTTTCGATGTTTTTAAGCGAACGATCGAAAACAAGTTTTGCCTTGCCGTTAAATCCTACGGGACCGATAAATCCCGCTACGATACCGGAGTCCTCCGATATACCGCTTGCGGGGTGAACCTCGGTTTTAAGATAATTACGAAGCTTGGTTTCGTTGACTTCGAGGTCTCCTCTTATAAACACGATAACATATTCGTCCGTAGCGTTTTCCTGATATACGACGGCTTTGCACATTCTCGTAGGCTCAGCGCCGAGTTTATGTTTAAGCCCCTCGATCGTTTTTACGTTGGGGGTTTCGACTTTGCGAAGCTCCTCTTTCTCGCTCTCGACGTTATGCGTTATACAATCCGCGACTTCGACGTTAGCTTTATATCCGCAGTTTTCGTCCGAACAGATAGCAAGCGTATCTTCGCCGATATCGGTTAAAAGCATAAATTCGTGAGAAACGCTGCCGCCCATCATTCCGCTGTCGCTTTTGACCGCGATAACGTTTTTAGCTCCCGCTCTCTTATAAATGCGAACGTAAGCTTCGTAGCATTTCTGATAGTATTCTTCGAGATCTTCCTGCGAGGTGTGGAACGAGTAAGCGTCTTTCATAGTAAATTCTCTTACTCTTATAAGTCCTCCTCTCGCTCTCGGTTCGTCACGGAATTTGGTCTGAATCTGATAGATCATAAACGGATAATCGGTGTAAGAAGCGGCAATATCTCTCGCAAGGTGAACCGCGGCTTCCTCATGGGTCATACCGAGAACCATCTTCGTTCCGTTACGGTCGGTAAAACGCGCCATTTCGCTGCCGATACTCGTGTATCTGCCCGACTCCTCCCACAAAGCCGCAGGCATTACCACGGGGAAAAGAACTTCCTGACCGCCGATAGCATCCATTTCTTCCCTTATTATTTTCTCGATTTTCATCATTATTCTCTTCGCGGGATTGAAGAGAGAGTACGTTCCTGTACTCATATATTTCATATAACCGCCCTTCGTCATAAGAGCGTGACTTGCGATGACGCAATCTTTCGGCGTTTCTTTAAATCTTGCGCCGAGTAAATTTCTTACTAACATTTTTATTCTCCGTTAAGTTTTTTCTATACTGTATATTTCAATTCTTTATACGTTGACAGAATTTATTATAGTCATTTTTTTGTCAAAAGTAAAGCAATATAAAGGTTGTTAGCTGAAAATAAAGTAAAAGTCGAGTCCGCGAGACCGTTCGGATCGGCTTTACTGCGACGATTTAAAATAAAAGAACAAAAGAATTTCCGAAATAAGCGGATTTGTCTGTCAATTCACTTGAAAAAAAAACGGAGAAAATGTATAATGTTATGCGACGAATAGATATTATTCCCACGATAGGAGAAACAAATGGACGTTAATCAACTTGCTGTAAACACGATCAGAGTTCTTTCCGCGGAAGCAATCGAAAAAGCAAAATCGGGACATCCCGGTCTTCCGCTCGGAAGCGCGCCGATTGCTTACGCTCTTTTTTCCAAACACCTGAAATTCGACCCGAAATGTCCCCAATTTACCGACAGAGACAGATTTATTCTCTCCGCAGGTCACGGATCGATGCTTTTATATTCGCTTCTTAACCTTTTCGGATATGATTTGCCGATGAGCGCGATCGAAAATTTCCGCCAGTTGGGATCGAAAGCCCCGGGACACCCCGAATGGAGCGTTACGCCCGGAGTCGAAACCACGACCGGACCTTTGGGACAGGGAATCGCAAACGCAGTCGGTATGGCGATCGCCGAAACTCATCTCGCAGCCGTGTTTAACAAACCCGGATATAACGTCGTCGATCACTACACTTACGCTCTTTGCGGAGACGGGTGCATGATGGAAGGCATCGAATACGAAGCCGCTTCTCTCGCGGGAACTTTAAAACTCGGAAAACTCATTGTTTTATATGATAAAAACAACATTACGATCGAAGGCGATACGGACGGAGCTTTTACGGAAGACGTGGGCAAACGCCACGAAGCGCAGGGCTGGCAGGTTCTTTATGTGAAAGACGGAAACGATATCGAAGCCGTATCGAAAGCTATCGCCAAAGCGAAAAAAGAAACCGAAAAACCCTCGCTTATAATCGTCAGAACGGTTATTGGTTACGGATCGCCCAAGGCAGGTTCCGCCGAGACTCACGGCGCGCCGCTCGGCGAAGAAGGAATTAAAGCGTTAAGAAAAAACCTCGGCTATGATTACCCTCCGTTTACGGTTCCCGAAGAAGTTAAAAAATATCTCCATAAATATATTACGAGAGGCAAAAGAATAAAGAAAGAATGGGAAAAACTGTTTGACGCGTATTCGAAAGAATATCCCGAGCTTGCAGATAAATTCCTTCTCTACCTTTCGGGAGACACGCCCGACCTTTTGAACGAAAAACAGCTTTTCGAATTTACAAAACCCGACGCCACGAGAAACACAAGCTCGAAAGTTCTGAACGAACTTGCCGCAATAATCCCCAACCTCATCGGCGGAAGCGCGGATCTCGGACCTTCGAATAAGTCCGTAATGAAAAGCAGAGAATATTATTCCCCCGATAACCGCGCGGGATCGAACTTCCACTTCGGAATAAGAGAACACGCTATGTCGGCTATCTGTAACGGTATTTCGCTTCACGGCGGACTTAAACCCTACTGCTCGACGTTCTTCGTCTTCTCGGACTATATGAAAAACGCCATGCGTCTTTCCGCGCTTATGAAGCAGAACGTGACATACATTCTCACGCACGACTCTATCGGCGTCGGCGAGGACGGACCTACGCATCAGCCCGTCGAACAACTTGCGGGTCTTCGCGCGATACCCGGAATGAAAGTGTTCCGCCCCGCGGACGGCAAAGAAACGGCTTATGGCTGGATAACCGCATTGAAAGACAAAGGACCTACCTGCCTTGTTCTTACGCGTCAAAATCTTCCTCAATACGAAAATTCGGGCGAAAACGCTCTTAAAGGAGCTTATATTCTTTCCGATTCTACAAAGAAACGTCCGGACGCGATTTTGCTTGCGAGCGGCTCGGAAGTGGAACTTGCGATGAAAGCGAAAGAAGCTCTTTTTAAAGACGATATCGACGCAAGAGTCGTTTCCGTTCCCTGTATGGAACTTTTCGACAAACAAACCAAGAAATACAAAGAAAGCGTTCTTCCCTCTTCCGTGAGAGCGAGGGTCGCGATCGAAGCGGCTACGCCCGCTCCGTGGTATAAATACGTCGGTCTTGACGGAGACGTTCTCGGAATGACTACTTTCGGCGCGTCCGGACCGTTCGACGATCTTTTGAAGCACTTCGGATTTACCGTTGAAAACGTTGTGGAAAAAGTAAAAAACGTAATTAAAAAATAATCTTTAATATTAAATAATGCGGGAGCGTTTTTAAGTCGGTTCGGATTAAAAACGCTCCCGCATTTTATATAACATATTTTAAATTTTTCTACAATTTACTCGATTCGTAAAGAAACAAAAAAACAACCGAAATCAGAATAAAAACCACTCCGACGATAAGCGGCGACCATGCTTTGAATTTCTTGCGATTTTTAGTCTTTCTTTCCTTATATGCGGCGTAATTTTCTTCTTTTTTAAGTCTTCCGCCGGGAATAAACGATAAAAAAGCTCTTTTAAGAGCATAACCTATACCGTCGAAAAAACCGCCTGCGGAGATCTTATACAACACGCCGAATCCGGAAAGCAAAATTCCGGGAACGAAAAAACCGTCGGCAAGCGTACCGAAAATTTTTCTTTTGCCCGTCATTCCGAAAATTCCCTGAGCCGCCACTATCCACAGACATAATCCCGCGGCGATAACGAAATAAACGACGTAAGAAAAGATAAGCGACCGTATCTCTTTTTTTTCTGTTTCGTCGCGCTTCATAGCCGCGTGTTCCTCGGCAGGCGAAACCGCACGATTATTTACACTATCCTTTTTTGCCGATTTTCCGGAGTTGTTTTCAGCGGTCGATTTATCGTTCGATTTATTCGAAAAATCGCCGTTAACGGACTTATCGGCGGACTTATTGCAATTTTCGTCCGCCGTTTTGCCCGATTTCAAATTATCGTTTTCCACGTTTAATCGCCCTTTTTGTCGCTTTCGCCGATCGAAGTTTTGAGACTGTCGCCCGCTAAAATTTCTTTATATTTTGCTTCTTCCTCGTCGTTGCAGTAAACAAAATGTCCGGGAGCGACTTCTCTCATGGACGGTTTGTCGACCGTGTAATCGTGTTCGGCGATCGGGTTGTAAGTTATTCTCACTCTCGTTTTTTCCGAATGAGGATCGGGAAGCGGAATTGCGGATAAAAGCGATTTGGTGTACGGATGAAGAGGATGAGCGAAAAGCTCTTCCGAAGTCGTAAGTTCGACCATTTTACCGTAATACATAACGCCGATACGATCGGAGAAATATTTGACGACCGAAAGGTTATGCGCTATGAACAAAATCGTAAGTCCGAGTTTGTCTCTCAGATCGTTAAGAAGGTTAATAACCTGAGCCTGAATCGATACGTCGAGCGCGGAAACGGGTTCGTCCGCAATAATCATCTCGGGGTGCATTATAACCGCTCTCGCAATACCTATTCTCTGTCTCTGTCCGCCCGAAAATTCGTGAGGATAGCGCCCCGCGTGTTCTCTTACGAGACCTACGGTTTCGAGAATTTCATACACTTTTTCGTCGATATATGCCTTATCCTTTATTCCGCTTATGACAAGACCTTCGGAAATTATTTCCCTTACGGTCATTCTCGGGTCGAGCGAAGCGATAGGATCCTGGAAAATCATCTGAATTTGAGTCGTAAGTCTCGATTTTTTTGCAATTCTGAGCCTTGTTTTATACTCTTTTTCGACCTTTTTCAAAGCCTCCGGATCGTTTTCGGCGGCTTTCAATTTCGGAGCGTACTCGGCTTCCACCTGTTCGGTAAGCTTGTCGGCATGATCTCTGTCGCAATGTTTATGGTCGTGAACCGCGCTTGCGATAAGTTTTTTCTGCTCCGCAACGAATTCGTTAAGCTCTTTCGTAAGCTTTTCGATCTCGGCTGCCGATTTTTCGGCAAGCTCGGGATTGTTTTTCGCCTCTTCTTTAAGCTCTTTTATTTTTGCGGAAATCTCCGATTTCTTCTCTTTTATGGCGTCTTTATAAGATTGCGTACCCGCACAGACTCTTACGCCTTTATAATAAACGCTTCCGGAAGTTATATCGTAAAGTTTGATTATCGAACGACCCGTTGTGGTTTTTCCGCAACCGGATTCGCCGACGAGACCGAATACTTCGCCTTTCTTTATTTCAAAATTTACGTCGTCGACGGCTTTGAGCTTTTTCTTGCCCATTTTGAAATATTGGCAGAGATGCTCCACTTTGAGCAAAACTTCATTATTGTTTTCCATCTTCTCCGCCTCCGAATTTTTCTTTCATTCTTGCAATACGATTGGTTATTACCGCGGGCGTTTCGACCTTGGGCGCGTCCGGATGCAAAAGCCAGGTCGCGGCATAATGCGTGTCCGAAATTTTAAACATAGGCGGTTCCTGCTCGAAATCGATCTGCATTGCGTACTTGTTACGTTCCGCAAACGCGTCGCCTTTCGGCGGATAAATCATATTCGGCGGTGTGCCGGGGATAGCGTCGAGCTTCTCGTTCGTGTCGAGGTCGGGCATCGACGACAAAAGCGCCCATGTGTAAGGATGACGGGGATCGTAGAACACGTCGTCCGCCGTTCCCGTTTCGACTATCTTTCCCGCATACATAACCGCAATTCTGTCTGCCATATTAGCAACGACGCCCAAATCGTGAGTTATGAATATTACGGAAAGATTTCTTTCTTTTTTAAGTCTGTTGATAAGTTCCAGTATCTGCGCCTGAATGGTAACGTCCAAAGCCGTTGTCGGTTCGTCGCAGATAAGAATATCGGGGTTTGCCGCAAGCGCGATAGCGATAACGATACGCTGTCTCATACCGCCCGAAAACTCGAACGGATACTGATTGTATCTTATACGCGCTTCGGGTATACCGACTTCTTCCATAAGTTTAAGAGCTTTCGCTTTTGCGATCTTCGGCGTAACCTTGTAAACAAACGCCGAAGCCTGCTCTTTGAGATAATCGATTATGCCGACCATTGCCGAATGATAATCGAACTCCTTAACGGCAAGTTGCTTTTCGTAATTCGCCTTTAAGTTATTAAGGATATGAAGTATTTCCGCGCGCTGAACGTCGAGGTCGATAAGCGAAGCGGGAACGACTTTCCAGTCGGGTTCTTTACCCGCGGCAACGAGTTTGTCTCTCTTTGCCGTCTGTTTGTCGAAACGCGCCTGTTCCTTGGGATTGCTCTTTATCGCCGCGAAAAACTTTGCGACCGCCATATTTATAGATGACGTAAAAGTATATTCGGTGCTGTTCTTGACAATTTCGAGCTTATCGATCGCGAAAACAACTTCTTTGGCAAGAGCCTGAACTGTCGCCTTTGCTTCTTTTTCGTCGATCAATTCTATGTTGAAGAATTCGATTACCTTATCGATTTTCGGCAATAATTCGCGCTTCTTTTCAAGCGAAACTTCTCTCGAATTGCGAAGAGCTTTCTCACCCTTATCGATAAATTCGAGCATGAACTCTTTGTCGAGATATTCTCTCGTCATCTTCGTAAGCTCGTCTATCGGCATATCGTCGAGATTAGCCTCGGGGTTACGCATCATATAATATCCGAGCGTGAAATAGTTCGGTTCGGGACGGTTTGTCGCCTTATCGAGAATCGAAGAAATTTCACCGAGAGTTTTCAGACATTCCTCCGAAGCTTCTTTTGTCGCGCCGTCGTGACTGTTGTATTCGTTTTCGAGCGTCGCAAGTAATGATTTGAGCTTGTCGTCCATCACGACGATGTCGGGGTGAACGGTGCTTTTTATTCTCGTTAAAACACTGTGGATAAAGTGTTTCACGTCTACGGTCTGCTTTCTTTCGATAAGGAAAAGGAAGTTGTCGATATCCTCTTTAAGCTCGACCGTAGCGCGGTGAATTGCGTTATAATTTCTTTCGAGGTTACAGCTGTTTACGCAGAACTCGTTAAACGTTTTGCACTGCTCGTTGTTTGCCGCTTTTTCTTCCTCGCTCGTCGCAACGACGTCCATATGGTCGTTGAGAATTTTAAGCGTGGTGTTGAAAAGTTCCCTCGCGTTCTTTTGGCTCGATTTTCCTTTTAAAATCATTGCCTCGGTAAGCTGTTTTCCTATTTTCATAATAGGATTTAAGCTCGACATGGGATCCTGGAAAATCATCGCTATTTTATCGCCGCGGATCTTATGGAAATCTTCCTCGGTTATCTTGAAAAGATCTTTTCCGTCGTAAATGATTTCGCCGCTTTCAACGATCGCGTTATTTGCGAGAATTCCGATAATCGCACGGTTCGTGACCGACTTTCCGGAACCCGACTCGCCGACTATCGCAAGCGTTTCGCCCTTATAAAGGTTGAAATCGATACCTCTGACGGCTTGAACTTTACCCGCGTCGGTTCTGAATGAAATTTTTAAGTTTTTAACTTCTAATTTAACTTCTTTTTCCATTTTTAGCCCTCCGAACCGCGGAGCGACGGGTTGAACGCGTCGCGTAAGCCGTTACCGAACAAGTTGAAGCTGAGCATCAGCAAAACAAGGAACATTGCGGGGAACAATGCAACATAGGGAGCGACAAGCATATCGCGCTGACCTGCCGCAAGCATCGTGCCGACGCTGGTTATGTTGCCCGCTTCGAGGTTGATTATTCCGAGGTAAGAAAGGTTGGTTTCGGAATATATCATCGAAGGAATTACAAGCGCGCAGCTTGTAACGAGCGTTCCTATCGCGTTCGGGAAAATATGCTTGAACATTATACGCGTGTTTTTTGCGCCCAAAGTTCTTGCCGCAAGAACGTATTCCTGGTTTTTATATCTGTAAAACTGCATACGCGTCGTTGCCGCCATTCCAATCCAGCCCGTCGCGAAAAACGCGATGAACAGAACAAGCGCCTGACTCGAAGTACCCATATGGAGCTTTAAAAGCGTTATAATTATCATTGTCGGAACCGCGCTTAAAATATCGCTTATACGTTCCATGATAAGGTCTACTCTTCCGCCGAAATATCCCGATACGGAACCCCATATCGCGCCGATCAGAAGGTTTACCGCCGCAACTATAACGGCGAAGATGAACGAAAATCTCGCGCCCGAGAAAAGACAAGCGAAAATGTCTTTACCGCCCGAAGTCGTGCCGAAAACGAAATTCGGCTCGGTTATTCCGTCTTTCAATACCTGCGAATGATAATAAACATAATATTCGTAATAATATGCTCTGACTTCAACGCCGCCGTCTACTATTCTGCCGTAAACGTAATGCGCGGGTTCGCCGTCCTTGGTTATACCCTCTTCGCCGGGAATTCTTAAAGAATTGTATTCGGCTGCCATAAGCGGCTTTCCGTCGGACTCCTTATAAGTCCAATAGTTAAGAATAAGGTTTCCGTCGGAATCGAGGAGCGGCTGAACTTTTCCTCCGACTACCTTCGTTTTGTAATAAATATTCGGACGTTCCTTATCCTGGATCGTCTGCGGTCTGTCGGAAAGTTTTACGACGGGATACAAAATCTGTCTGCCCGTTTCGTTCTGATAACGCTGAATATCTTTAAATTCCTCCATCGTTACCACTCTGTATTTCTTACCGAAACCAACTCCGTAATAGGTATTGTAACGATAAGTGTACGTTCCGTTTTCTTCGGTATATTTGTTGTTTTTTACAACAAGATCACCCGTTTCGAGACCTACCGCATAATCCTCGAAATAACCTACGAAACCTACTTTTTTAACTCTGCAACCGTCCCAGAAATTCGTGTTTTCGAAAATTTTGAGTTTGGGACTTACGGTCGAAAAGTTCGAGTCGTAATAAGAGGGCGTATATTGCGTAAGGAAAGGACAAATTATCGCCATCAGTATAAGGCACACAACGACGATACCGCCGACAACCGCGCCTTTGTTTTTGGAAAAGCGATTGAACGCGTCACGGAAATATCCGATCGGCTTTGTCTCTAATTTCATATCGTGGCTATAATCCTTTTTATCCACGAATTTGAATTTTTCTTTGGGAATGTTATTTATTTCGTATGCCATTTTATCTCGCCCCCATTCTTATTCTCGGATCGATGAAGCCGTAAGAAATATCAACGACGATACCCGCCGTGAGACTTACAAGTGTGTAGAAACCCGACAAAAGCATAAAGAAGTCGTAATCCTGGAAGTTTATCGAGTTAAGATACAACCCTCCGACTCCGGGAACCGAAAACATGCTTTCGATAATGAGCGAACCGGACAAAACCGCAACGAATTCCGCAAGTATCGACGGGAAAATTACGACCATCGAGTTACGCATTGCGTGTCTGAACGTAGCCTGCCCTTTCGTAAGACCCTTCGTGCGCGCGAGCAACATAAATTCGCTCGTTAAAACTTCCGACAACTCGGCACGCGTGGAACGGGCGTAACCCGCGATCGAGCCGAAGCTGAGCGCAAATACCGCGGGAAGCATCGAACGGAACATTTCGGGCGTGAAATAATCGAATCCCTTTTTCATTGTGATAGGGAACCATCCCCATTTGAAGCACATGAAATACTGAATAAGGAGACCCATTATGATCGACGGAACGGAAATAAGCAAAATTATAAAGACGTTTATAACCTGATCCTGCCATTTGTTCTTTTTAAGCGCGGCGAAAATGCCGAGTCCCAAACCTATGGGAACGCCTAAAATCGTCGAATAAAGGTTGATCAGAATCGTAGGAGGAAGTTTTTCAACGAAAACGTCCCATACGGGCTGATTGAGATATTCGCCGTAAGTCGTGGCTATTCCGAAATCGCCTTCGGTTAAAATCTTTGTAAGATAAGACCAGAGCTGAGATAAAATCGGCACGCGATCGTACGTTATTATTCCGTTTGCGCCTTTGGCAACGTTTTGTATGTATCCGCGCGCTTCAAGCTGCTTATACGGTATAAGCGGATCGCTGTTAGGTCCGCCCTGAGTAACGATTATGGGCAAAAGTTTTATTAAACAGAAGCACATGATCATAATTATTGCGAACGTTAAAATCATAAGACCCAAACGTTTCATCACATATTTGAACATATACATAGGTCGTGTCTCCTTATTCTGAGTCGTCTTATTATGTCTTTACAATACTTTCCTTTGATAAAAAAAGTGTTGTAAAGAGATAATAAACGAATATGAAAAACGACGGCGGGCGAAAAACACTTCGTCCGCCGCTCGTTTGTTATTTTATGCTGTTGTAACCGCCGATTACTCTGCCTTCTTGTATTCGTTGGTAAGGTCGTTGTTATGAGCGGCAACATATTCTGCCCATTCCGCATCGGTGTAGTTTACAACAAGATATCTCATTCCGCCGTAACCCATGAAAGTGTTGTAGTCATAAGAGATATTGCTGAATTTCGGGCTGGAAAGCTCGCCGCTGTACTCACCGATAAGCATGATCGAGTATGCTTTCTGAATAACTTTCTCTTCGAGAGCGGCAAGAACAACCAATCTTGCGTTTGCGGGCGCATATCCTGCATCCCAGTTGTAAACTTCGGTATCGCCATTGGCTTTATCAGCTAAACCGTTAAGGCACTTATACCAGTTGCACAAACTCATCGTCAAAGTCTTACCTGCGCCGTCGTAGTCGCCTGCGGGCATCGTAAGAGTCATATCTTCATTCTTCGTATCCCAGTAAGCGTGATAGTTAAGGGAGTTATCGGGATCTACGAACGAACCTACGATATCGAACGGGTTGAACGGGTTTCCGCTGAAACCGTAACCGAAACCGATCTGAGTTGCGCCGCTTCTGAACGCGTCGGACCACTTGTTTCCTGCCGAAGCGTCGAATTTAAGAGTGATCTTACCTTCGAGTCCCGTGCCGGCGCAAAGGTTATTCAAAAGATCCTGAACGTACTGGCAACGCTGACGCTGTTTAGCGGTATCTACCGACGAACCGTAAACAATCGTTATACCTTTGCTTGCGTCGTAACCATAGTAATCCGCATTTGCAACGAGCTTGTCGTAAGCAGCTTTAATAAGTTCCTTAGCCTTAACGGGGTTGTAACCGGTCAAAGCTTCGTAAGCGTCGTCGAGAGAAGCTCCGGTGATTTCACCGCCGGACCACTTACCGTCTGCACCCTTGGTGAAGCCGTAAGCACGAAGTAAACCTTCTTTTGCTTCCGTGGTATCTCTGTATACGCCGCCGTTTTCAACGTCGTAATAATACTGGCTGTTCATAAGACCGAAGCAAGCAACGGACGTACCGGGCCAGATCGTTTCAACTACGTCGTTTCTGTTAAGAGAAAGCGAGATAGCCTGTCTGAATTCGTCGATTGCGAGAATTCCGTTGTTGTTGTCGCTCTTCTTCAATACGTTAAGATCGCTGAAAAGCTGCATACCGAACGTACCTGTTCCGGGAGTGTAAACTACATATTTCGAATGCATATAGTCGGCAATGTGTTCGCTGTCAAGCGATACGCCGTCGATTTCGCCTGCAAGGAATTTCATCCACTGCTGGTTAGCTTCTTCAACCTTTTCGCATTCGATCTTGGTAACATTGTACTGATTCTTATACTCTTCGAGACCATAACCGAACCAGTTATCGTTTCTTACAAGGGTGTAAGCCTTACCGCTCTGGAAGGATTCGAGTTTGTAGGGACCCCAGCTTGCGGTCGTATCGAGACTCGAATTGTAGTTGGTAGTCCAAAGAGTGGAACCTGCCGCAGGAGCTACTTTGCTTGCCTCGTATTTTGCTTTATGAACAAGAGGAAGCGACTGCATATAGTAAGCCGCGAGGTACGAAAGAGAACCGTCGTCTTTAAGGAATTTATACGATTTATCCATCAAAATAACGAAGGAATAATCGTCAACCTTATAGAATCCTACGTCTTCGAAAGTAACGTCACGATCGGTGTTTATTACCTTATAAGCAAGGCAGGACTGATAGCTTCCGCCAACATCCAAATATCCGATATACGTTTCGAAAAGTTCTTTTGCCGAGAAAGCGTCTTCTGCCTTTCCGGCTGCCCATGCGTCGGGAGTATCGTAAACGGTTTCATCGGAAACAGGAATCCACTGAGGAGCTTCGTTTCCGTCTTTATCTACATATCCGCTTGCACCCCACAAACTATATACGTCAACATAGAGGATTTCGCCTGCCGCGATTGCAGCTTCGGCGCTTTCGTACTTAGTTCCTACCGAAGGATAAGTTTCAGCCTGGTTTTTATTGAAATAAGCCTTAGCTCTCTTTACTTGAAGCGTGTTGTAGTAAGTGTCGGCACGATAGTTAAGGAAGTCGGGATCGAGCTGAGCCTGCATAGAATAAACGAAATCGTCCGCTTTGATCGGAGTTCCGTCGTCCCATTTAAGATCGGTTCTCAAAGTGATCTGCCAAGCATATCCGCCGTCGGCTTTCTGCTTATCGGTGTAACCCCATTTAGCGTCAACCTCGGAAGTTACGTCTTTCAAAGCGGTAGCCGCAAGATAGTTAGTGGTATAACCGCCGGGAACGATCGCGTCTACGTTAATGCTTCCGTCGGCGTTATATTTGCCGCCTTTTGCGTCGTCGAACTTATAATCGTATTCAAAGAATCCAGAAGTAATGTAATTCAAAATCTGGGTATCGTTGTTATCCTGATAGGTAAGTTCGTTCCAGTTACTCGGCATAGTTACCGTAGTAGTGTGGTAAGTACCTTTCTTGATTACGGCAGGAGTTACGCTGTCCGAAGTCGATTCCGAAGTTTTCGTTGACTCACCGGCCGACGTCGAATCGGAGCTTCCGCCGCAATTTCTTACCGACAACACAATAGTAAGCGTAAGAACAGCCGCAACTACTACTGCGATGACAGCAAAAAGAATTGACTTTTTTTTCATTGTTTGCCTCCATAATATTTTTGTCGCATATTAGTTTCTGCGACGTTTAAAATTTTATTCAACAACCTTTTGCATTTAAGATTATTTTTGTTTGTGACCATTCACAAACAAAAAACGGATATCCGTTTTGATAATTTATGCATTTTTTGCTGATCCGAAAATGCACTGCCTTGCTCAAATTGTTGAATTTACGAGTATTTTATCATAATCTTTTCATCTTGTCTACTGTATTTTAGCGGTTTCTATATTAAAAAACTTATACCCCCTATAAAATACTCGTTTTTATCGGGATTTTTATATTTTTTTATAAAATTCATACCATTTATAAATATTTATAAGTAAATTTTGCATATTATGCATTATTTATTTTTTCAAAATCTCTTAAAAAAGCGCGGGCGGTCAACGACCGCCCGCGCACATATCTGCATTTTTACATTTAACAATATATATATTATATTTTACGCTACATACAGGAACCCGAAAGATCGAGCGAACATTGTTCAACTGCACATAAAATACTTATATATAAATTATCATGTTTTTAAAACTCAACGGGAATATACAACTTTTCCGCCGACAACGGTAAACATTACTTCGTAATCGGAATTCAAAATCGTAAGATCTGCCCTCTTGCCGACTTCGATAGTTCCCCTGTCCGCTAAAACGCCGATGTTTTTTGCGGGATTGTAAGTTGCGAAATCGACAGCGTCCGTAAACGCAACGCCTACTTTTTCGACAAGGTTTTTTATCGCGACGTTCATTTTAAGAACACTGCCCGCCAAAGTTCCGTCGGCAAGCCTTGCTTCGCCGTTCTTGACGAAAACTTCCTGACCGCCGAGTTCGGATTTACCGTCCGGCATACCTTTCGCTCTCATAGCGTCGGTTATAAGCGTGTACTTATCGTGCGGTTTGTTTTTGATAACGAGTTTTATTGCGGGAACGCTTACATGAATCGTATCGCATATCATTTCGCAGTTAAGCTCGTCCAGAAGCATTGCCGCGCCGACAACGCCCGCTTCTCTGTGGTGAAGACCCGTCTGAGCATTGTAAGTATGCGTAACGTTTGTCGCGCCCGCCGCAACGGCTTTTACAACGTCCGAATATTTTCCGCCGGTGTGACCGACGGAAGCCACAACGCCTATATCTTTAAGGTGCCTGATAAGTTCGAGACCGCCGTCCACTTCGGGGGCAAGCGTTACTATTTTTATAGCGTTGCCGCTTGCTTTGTTGTATTCGTCGAAAACCTTCGCTTCGGGAACGGCAACATATTCGAGAGGCTGCGCGCCGACATGCTTGGGAGAGATAAACGGACCTTCGAGATGAACGCCGAGAACTTCCGCGCCTTTGTACTCGCCTTTTGCCCTTATCTCCTTAACGGCTTTCATTGCTCCCGTTATGTTTTCTTTGCTCTGAGTCATGGTCGTTGCAAGGAAACCCGTAGTTCCCTCTCTCGCGACGTATTCCGAAATAGTCTGCAACGCTTCGACGGTTCCGTCCATGGCGTCGGATCCGCCCGCGCCGTGGATATGCTCGTCGATAAAACCGGGAAGAACTACCCCGTCCGTTTCGAAAATCGGTTCGATATCGTCGCCGTTATCGCCGATATAAACTATTTTCCCGTTTTCGATACCTATATTGGTCGTAACAACGCCTACGTTTTTGATATACGCTTTAACGTTTTTTAATCCTTTCATATTTTTCTCCGAAATCAAGCGAAAATTTATTTATGACTTATTTGATAAGTTCTGCCGCCGCTTCGTCGCATACGAGCGTGCAATCGGGGTGAAGCTGCAAAATGCTTGCAGGAACGTTTTCCGTTACTTCGCCTTTGACAAGACCGTAAACAGCCTTAGCCTTATTCGCGCCGTTTGCGAGAATAAGGATCTTTTTCGCGTTCATAATATTTTTAAGACCCATTGTGAACGCCTGACGGGGCACTTCGTCGATACTCTTGAACAATCTCGAATTGTCCTTTATCGTGCTTTCGGTAAGATCTACGATATGCGTAACGCTCCCGAAAGGAGTTCCGGGTTCGTTGAACGCTATGTGACCGTTCGAACCGATACCGAGAACCTGAATATCCTGCTGCATTTTTTCCAAAAGAGCGTTATATCTCGCGCATTCGGCTTCCCTGTCCGCCGCTTTACCGTTTTCGATATTGGTATTTTTCAAATCGATATCGATATGGTTGAAAAGATTGTCTCTCATAAAGTAAACGTAGCTCTGATCGCTGTTTACGTCGAGACCCGCGTACTCGTCGAGGTTTACGGTTTTGATTTTTTTATAGCTCGTTCCGTTTTCGTTGTGGTCTTTTATCATATTTTTATAAAGACCGATAGGCGTAGAACCGGTTGCGAGACCGATAATCGCTTCGGGATTGGATTTTACCACGCCCGCCATAACTTCAAAAGCTTTTTTGCTCATTTCATCGTAATCTTTCGTTATAATAACTTTCATTTTTCGTATCTCCTTATATAAAATTACGTTATATAAATATTACGGGAGGGTAAAATCCTCCCGTAAAAAAATTATTTCGTTTTATTCGTTGCGGCAAGAGACGCGGCGGCAATACTCTGTCCCACTCTCCTGTTCTTTTCGTCCGGCATTTCGATTCTGAATTTAAGCTCGGGATATTCTTCCGCCAAAATCTTGTTCGCTTTTTCCATTATGACGTTACCGCCTGCGCCGCTCGTAACTCTTCCGAGCAAAAGCACATGCTTGATACCGTAGAACATAGCGTAATAAGGCATAGTATGTCCGAGATAAGTTCCGATATCCTCGTAAATCTGCTTGGCGAGAGGATCTCCGTCCGCCATCATCTTCTGAACGACTTTGAGTTTTTCCGCGGGGCTGAGCGTTTCGTCAAACTTATATCCGCCCATTTCGGCAAGCTTGATCACGCTGTCCTGCGAGAAATATTTAACGCCGCAACCGTAGTCGCCGCTCCATTCGTCGACCATAGACTCTTTATTGTAATCCACGGGTACGAAAGCGAGTTCGGAAAGCCAGCCGTTAAGTCCGCCGTTTTTGTTGATGTAACCTACGGCTTCGCTCGTTCCCATAGCGATACCGAGAACGCTGTCGTCGTTTAAGTCGATAGCACCCGCAAGAGCCGTTACGTCGCCGTCGTTAGCAACTTCGAGCGGAATGTTTTCGCCGAGTTCCTTGGCAACGTCGATATACATCGTTTTGACTTTCTTTTCGAAATCTTCGTCGTTCACTTTAAGGAAAAGCGAAGCGACCATTATTTTATTATTTACATATACGCCTGCGGAAGAAACGCCGATCGCGTCTACTCTCGGCATTTTGGAAGCCGCCGTTTTAAACGCCGTAAGGATTTCGTTATAATGATAATCGGGATCGGGATTGATCTTCGGGAACCATACGACTTCCTCGCTGTAAACGACCTTACCGTCGACAACCGCGCTTACTTTTCTGTCGCTTCCGCCCGCGTCGAAGCCTATCCTGCAACCGTCGAGATGTCCGCCGACGGAAAGAGAACATTTTTTCTCCTTCGGGAAACTCTTTTCGTCGCATAAAACGACTTCGAACGGTTTTTCGTATACTCTTTCCATAAATTTCTTATCGAAAGCTCTCAGACCGTCGTCGGTGTAAGCTGCTTTTATATAATTGTATACGGAATCGTCGCCCGCAAGATAAATTTTATATCCGCCGACAAGCCACAAAATGGTTTTAACGAGCCTTTCCGCCATACGGTTGTTCTCGTCTGCGTGTTTCTCGTCCGCAAAAATCCTGTATTCGTAAACATAGTTATATCCGTCGTTTCTTTCGACGCATATTTTCAGCGTTTTATTTGCCGTTTTTTCGACTTCCGCAGAATACTTTTTAAATTCCGCGTACATCGGTTGGAAATTTTTATCCAGAACGGGTACATATTTCATAGAATAGTCCTCCACATAATTTGTGCGTATACATTATATACCTATTTTTATAAAATGTGAATAGAAAATATTGCATTTTATTTGCAAAATCTTGCGTAAATTTTTTTGTAAAATATATTGCAAAATTTTATTTTTTATGGTAAAATAGACGGGAACGAATTTTTGTCGGAATAAACCCTTCTTTTCGGCAAAGGGGCAAAATATGGACGATAAGATATTTTACATGTACAAGGTATCTACTCTTTTAAGCATTTCGAAGATAGTTACCATTCATTATCAGAAACTCGCAAAAAACTACGCTTTCCCCGAAGAAAAACATAATTTCTGGGAAATGATTTACTGCGATAAAAACAATATATATGTAAACTGCGATACGGGAAAAACTCTGCTTAAAAAAGGAGAGGTCATTTTCCTTTCGCCGAACGAAGTTCACAGCGTGGAATGCGACAAAAAGATAGACGCAAACATTTTTATCGTCAGTTTCGTGTGCAAATCGAAAACGATGGGATATTTTAAGAACAAACATTTCGTCGTTCCCGATAAACTCAGATTTCTGCTCGCTTCCATTATGGGCGAAGCCAAAGATACGTTCAAAATCCCCGAATTCAACCCCAATCTTCAAAAACTCGAACTTAAACCCGACCCGAATATCGGCGGAGCGCAGATTATCACCAACAATCTCGAAGAGCTGCTCATAAAGCTTATCCGCGAGGAAACCTCGAAGCCCACTTCTTCCGAAATTTTTATCTCGAAAATCGAAAATTCGGACGCGATAGAAGACGAAATAATCCGCGTTCTGGAACAGAATATTTACGGAAAAGTTTGTCTCGATCAGATCTCGGAAGAATTGCATTACGGAAAAACCACTCTTTGCAAAACATTCCGCCAGCGCACGGGAAAATCGATAATAAACTACTACCTCGAACTGAAAATCGACGAAAGCAAAAAGCTTATCCGCGAAAACAACAGTTTTTCGGAAATAGCAAATCTTTTGCGGTTCGATTCTCTCCCGCACTTTACAAAAACATTTAAAAGAATAACGACCATGACTCCGAGAGAATATAAAAACAGCATTCTTCTCGGTTAAAAGCGGTAAAATCGCATTATAAAACACGACTTATAAAACACGGTTTATAAAACACGGTTTATAAAACACGGCGCAGATTCCGAAATCGAGTTCGGTTTCTGCGCCGTATTGTTTTTATTTTTTACCTTTTCCGAAAAGTCTTTTCATGAAAGACGGAATGTTGTCTTCTTCGTCCTTGTCGGTTTCGGGTTCGTCCTGTTCTTCGGTTACGCGTTCTTCCGCGGCGCGGCGAACGGGCTGCTCCGCATCGATATAACGGACAGGTTGCTCCGCCGTTTCTCTCTTCACCGTAAATCCGCCGAAATCGTCCTCTGCCTCGTCGGCTTTGGGCGTAACGCGAACGCTTTGCGGGTTATGAATGTGTTCCTCGTATCTTACGCGATCGGTTTCGGGAACAATTCTTTCCGCGGCAGGAGAACCGACGATTTTCTCCTCTCCGACCGCTTCCTCGTCGGCGAGTTTTCTGTTTAAAAATTCACCGTTTACGTCCACTCTTTCGGGCGAGGGCATTTCGCTTACATAATTTTTGAAATTCTCTTTTTGCTCCTCTTTTTTCGCCTCGATTATCTCGGCTTTATCGTTAAATCCCGTTGCGATAACGGTTATTTCGAATTTTTCGTTGTAATCGGGATCGATATTCGCGCCGAAAATAACCGTCGCGGAGCTGTCGATGACGCTGTTAATAAGATTTGCGGCTTCGTAAACCTGCCCGAGCGTAAGATCGGTTCCGCCTTTCACGTTAAGAATAACGCCTTTCGCGCCTTCGATACTCGTTTCCAGAAGAGGACTCGAAATCGCTTTTTTAACGGCTTGAACGACTCTGTTGTCTCCGCTCGCCATACCGACGCCCATGTGAGCGTAACCCTTGTTCTGAATTATCGTTTTCACATCCGCAAAATCGAGGTTGATAAGCGACGGAGTGGAAATAAGATCGGCTATGCCGCAGATACCCATTCTGAGATTTTCGTCGGCGTACTTCAAAGCCTCTATCATCGACGTTTCGGGAGGAAGCGTTTCGAGAAGCTTGTCGTTGGGAATTATAACTATCGTATCTACGTTTTTGCTTAATTCCGCTATACCTTTGCGGGCATTTTCGTCACGACGTCTGCCCTCGAACATAAACGGCTTGGTTACGACCGCAACCGTTACGCAGCCGCATTCGCGCGCGATTTTCGCAACCACGGGCGCGGCGCCCGTTCCTGTTCCGCCGCCCATTCCCGCGGCGATAAAAAGCAAGTCCACACCCTGCAAACGTTCTTTTATTTTGTCTTTGCTCTCTTCCGCGGCTTGCATACCCACTTCGGGGTTGGACCCCGCGCCGAGACCTTTCGTAAGTTTTTCGCCTATGGCTATTTTGTTTTCGTCCTTTACGTTGGATAAAATCAAAGCCTGCTTGTCCGTGTTTATCGAAATGAATTCCGCCGACGAAACGCCCGCTTCTATCATTCTGTTTACGGCGTTGTTTCCCGCGCCGCCGATACCCGCAACCATTATTTTGCAAATATTAACGTCAAAATTATTTATTCCCATACCCATCTTCGGTTACCTCTTTTTTACTTTAATCTGAAAAAACTCCAAAATCCTTTTTTCTCTTCCTTTTTCGCGAGAGCATAATCGAGTACGCTAAGCTCCGCCGCGTCCTCGGGCTTTCCGAAAGAAGGAATTTTCGGCTTTAAAATATCCGCCGGAACGCCGAGTTTCGAAGAAATGTATTCTCTTATCCCTCTTATGTAGGACAAACCTCCGCCCGTTATGTAAACGGCGAACCCGCTTCTTACCTTATTCGAATTCTCCGCAATAAAAGCTTCGAGATTTTCGATATATGCGTCTATCGCTTCGAAAGCGGCGCAATTCACTTCTTCCGCCGAATACTCGTCATAGCCGTTCTGAGCTTCGATTTTATACGTCTGCTCGGCGGGTTTGGTTAAAGAAAGATTAAGCATTCTTTGAAGCTTGTCAGCAGCCGCGGGATAAATCCCGAACGATTTGACCATCCAGAAAGCTATAAGTCCGCCGCCGAAATCTTCCGAATGTTTTGCGATAAGACCTTTCCCGAGCGTAAAGAACGCGGTTGTAGTTATATATCCGCAGTCTATGACAAGAGACGGAGTTTCCCTCGCGCGGTCGTCGAAAAAGAAAAGATTTTCCGCAACGCCTTCGAAAACAAAACTCATTGTCTGCAATCCCGCTCTTTTCAGAATATTGCGCATCGTGTCGGTAAAATACTTTTCGCAAAGCGTATAACCGAGATATCCGCCGAGCATGGATGAAGATATTCCCACGGGGTCGAAAACCTTTCTGTTATCGTCGAGCGCGAAATAAATCTCGGAACGATTGATAATTTCGAAACCTTCCGTTTCGACAAGCGACTGCCCCGCGTCGAACAAATCGTCGATATCGCCCGAACTTATCTTTTTCTTCTTTTCAAAAACAAGTTTATATTTCCTGTTTTCAAGCCTTACGAACGTCCCCGGAACGCCGACGGTTATTTCCGTTATTTTTGTTTTTAAAGCGTCCCCCACGTCTTTAAGCGCGGATGTCACGGCGTTTTCGAGCGTCGTTACGTCTAAAAATTTGCCTTCCGCAAACCCGTCGTAACTTTTTTTGACCATATACCTGACGGTCAGCGTGTCGTTCACGCCTCTCTGCCCGACGAGAACGGATATTTTGGAAGAACCGACGTCAAGCGCGGCAACACAGTTTTTCAGCATTTTTATCTCCTTTTATTCTTGTCCGATATCCGTCAATTCTCGTTCGGTTCGTAGTTTACGACGACCGTGTGATCACTCATCTCGTAAACTCTTATGTACCCGCTTCTCTTACTCTTCTCGTCGAGAGTATCGTAAAGCGTTTCTATATCTTCGGCTTTCGCGCAGATCCTCTCTTTCGTAAGCCTTATTTCTTCTTCCGTCGGTTCCAGGGTCGTGGGGACCGTGAAACTCACAGCGATCGTAACCCCCGTAAACGTGCGGTACTCCACAACGTTTTTATAGCCGTCGACAAGCACCGAATCGATAAAATTAAGCTTGTCCGTAAATTTTCCGAACATTTCGGACATTGCGCCGAACAGATTGTTGCCGTCGAATTTCAGCTTCTGCCCGAGCGCGGCGGACGAAAAATCGAGACCGTCTATCCCGTCGACGTTCACGTCCGCAAGAGACGGATAATCTTCCGCGTTCACGTTATCCGTAAGCTTTAAAAGATTGTAATTCCCGTCGGTTATATACCCTTTTCCGCCCGAAACGATAAGAAACCGTTCCACCCTTTCGGCAAACGTCACTTCCACCTTATCGGGCGATATTTTCTCGGCGCGAATAAATTCCACATAAGGGTTTTTCGAAAGAAGATTTTTTATCTGTTCTTCTTTGAACGTGAACATCCATTTCCCTTTGAAATTCTTTTCCACTTCGTCGTTTACATACTCGTAAAGCTCGCTTTTCGTTTCGCCCGAACCGTTTACGTCGATCACGATGATATACCGCGCTCTGAAAAGCCAGCCGAGCGCAACGATTGCGGCGACAACGAAAATCATTACCGTACTGAATATCACGGCTCTTTTGTGTTTCATTCGTTATTCTCCCTGTTTATTGCGTTACAAAATCTCCCTCGTTATATCCGCTCCGAGAGCTTTTAAACTACCGTCGAAATTTTCATATCCCCTGTCGATATGAGAAACGTTAAGCACCGTCGTTTTCCCTTCCGCGCCGAGAGCCGCCGCGCAAAGCGCCGCGCCGCCGCGAAGATCGTTCGCCGAAACGACCGCTCCGTGCAGTTTCCCGCCCGAAACTATGCAGACGTTTTCGAGAACTCTCAGATCCGCGCCCATTTTTTTCAATTCTTCCGCATATGAAAATCTCGACGGAAAAACTTTATCTTCAACGACCGTAAGTCCACGCGCGAAGCATGCGGCAGCCGTCATCTGCGGTTGCAGATCGGTCGGAAAACCCGGATACGGTTCGGCTGTTATTTTCCCGAAACCGTCCGTCCCCTTATAGAATTTTACATTATATATTTTATCATCTTTTCTATATATTTTGCAAGCGTTACGACCGATAATTTTAAAAAGCCGTAAACTTTCTTCAATTTTTAACCCGTCAAACTCAATCTCTCCGCCCACGCAAACCCCGCAAAGAAGGTATGTTCCCGCTTCTATTCTGTCGCGCCGCGGAGTGAACTCTATTTCCCCGCTTTTGAGCTTTTCAACGCCTTCAACCGTTATCGTTCTGCCGCCCGCGCCTTTCACTTTTGCTCCGAGCATATTGAGATAATTCTGCAAATCGATTATTTCCGGTTCTTCGGCGCAATTATGTATCACAGTCGTTCCCCTTAGTCTGACAGCCGCCATTACGGCGTTTTCGGTCGCGCCGACGCTCGGATATCTGAGCGTAACGTTTCCGGAAGAAGCTTTCGTTCCGTCGAACGTAATTCTTTCGCCTTCCGTCACCCCGATTTTCAGGCTTTTAAAAGCTTCGATATGTATGTCGATAGGACGCGCGCCGATATTGCAACCTCCCGGTCTTATTATTTCCGCCAAACCGAAACGAGAGATAAGCGCGCCCGTCATAAACACGGACGCTCTTATCTCCCCCGTCAGATCTTCGGGCAGAACAAACGAACGCAGATTTTCCGCATTTAAAACAAGCGTATCTTCGTCGAAATAATATGTTCCCCCGAGCCGACCGAAAATCTTAGCCATGGTAAGCACGTCTCTGATTTTCGGACAGTTGCGTATGTAAGTTGTGCCTTCGTTCATTATAGACGCCGCAATCAACGGTAAAACGGAATTTTTTGCGCTGCGTATTTTAACCTTTCCGTACAATTTTTTCCCGCCGTTTATAACGAATCTTTCCATTTTCGCCCCCGTAAATCGTAATATATGACATAGTATGATTTACGGCTTGTTTTGGTTAATTTTTCGAAATATTGTATAGTATGCCGAACGAAAAAAGAAAAACTATAAGCGACGTATTCCCCGCGGAAACGAGCGGAAGCGGCAAACCCGTCGGCGGAATGCTCCCCGTCACGACGAGCGCGTTCACGAGCGTTTGTATCGCATAAACGGAAGCTATGCCCGCGGCGAGAAGATAACCGAAATAATCCTTTGATTTGACTGCGATTTTTATTCCTCTGACGATTATGAAAAGAATAAGCGCGAAAAGAATGACAAGTCCGATAAAACCCGTTTCCTCTCCTATAACAGCCAGAATGAAATCGCTTTCGGAAAACGGCAGAAATCTGAGTTTTTGCCTCGAATTCAAAAAACCCACTCCGAACCAGCCGCCCGACCCCAACGCATAAAGCGACTGCAAAAGCTGATACCCCTCCCCTTTTGGCGACGCCCACGGATTTAAAAACGCCGAAAGGCGGTTAAGTCTGTAAGGCTCGGCAAGAATAAGGAGAGGAACGGCGAGAATCGCGGGAAAGAGCAAAATCAGAAAATGCGAAGTTTTCATTCCCGCAAAAAACAACACGGCAAGAGTCAACAATCCGAAACACACCGTTATGGACATATTCGGCTCTAAAATTATCAGAATACATATCGCCCCGCCCGCGCCGAGAACCGGAAGACAGCCTACGAACGATTTCGCTCTTTGCGGCGAAGACGAAAAATACGAAGCCGCAAAAAGTACAAAACATATTTTCGCGGTTTCGGAAGGCTGAACGGTCACTCCGAAAAGTTTTATCCATCTCGTCGCGCCGTAATTGGAATAGCCTATCGGCGTAAAAACAAGTCCCAGAAGAACAAGAACGCCGAAAAATGCCGCAAGCGCGATTTTCTTGTATTTCCGATAATCGAAAAACATTCCGAAAATCATCGCCGCATAACCCAAAAGCAAACCTATCAGGTGCTTTTTGGCAAAATAGAACTCGTCGCCGTAAGTCGTTTTCGCGGAATATTTGCTCGCGGAATAAACAAAAGCAAGCCCGAGAAGCGAAAGGAGTATAACCGAAAAAAGGAGCGGAATGTCTCCGCTCTTTTTTTCCTTCTCTTTAAGAAAAAGCGCGCTGCGACTCGTCATAAATCCTCGACGATGCGTATAAACTCGTCGCCCCTTTCTTCAAAACTCGAAAATCTGTCGTAACTGCTGCACGCGGGACTTAAAAGAACCGCGTCGCCGCTTTTTGCGATAAGCGCGGCAAGCCTTACGGCAATTTCGAAATCGCTTGCGACAAACGCGTTTTCGTAGCCCGCTTTTGCGGCGGTCTCGTAAAGCCGCGGCGCGCTTTCGCCCGTTAAAACCACGGATTTTACCTGCGAATTTTTGATTTTTTCGAACAACGCGTCGAAATCGAGTCCTTTATCTTTCCCGCCGAGAATCATTACGACAGGCTTTTTCATTGCGTCGATCGCTTTTTCGGAAGCGTCGGCGTTGGTTGCTTTGGAGTCGTTATAATAATCGACTCCCGCGACCGTTTTAACATATTGTATGCGGTGTTTAACTCCTTTGAAGCCCCTTATCCCCTCGAAAATCGCTTCATCGGTCATTCCCGTGATTTCCGCAACGCATACCGCCGCAAGCAGATTTAAAACGTTATGCTCTCCGCTCACGGGAAGCATGGAAAGCTCGGCAATCCGTTTGCCTTTATAGAAAATCGTCCCGTCCGAAACGTATGCCCCGTTCACCTCGTTTTCCGCCGAAAAATACACGACCTTTCCTTTCGTCTTTTCCGCAAAATTACGAACGATTTTATCGTCGTAGTTCAGCACGGCGTATTCGCTCTCCCGAAGGTTCGAAAGCAACTTGCTTTTCAGATATATGTAATTCTCCATATTGTAATGCCTGGACAAATGATCGGGCGTTATGTTCGTAACGACGGCTATATGCGGCGTGAAACGAGCAACCGTTTCCAACTGAAAACTGGACGTTTCCGCAACTACGACCGTGTCGTAACCGAGCTTATCGAGAACGGAAGAAAAAGGCGTTCCGACGTTTCCGCAAAGCACCGATTTCACTCCGCCGCTTTTCAAAATATCGTCTATCATCGTACACGTCGTCGTTTTCCCGTTCGTACCCGTAACCGCTATTATCGGCGAAACGCAGAATTCCGAAGCGAGTTCGAGTTCCCCGATTATCCTTTTGCCGAGTTTTTTAGCTTTAACGGGTATATCGTGGTCGATCGCCACGCCGGGACTTAACACAACCATTGTTATTTCCGGAAGCAACTCGCTTATTTCGCTTTTATAAACTGCCGTTGCTCCTTTTTCCGCCAGCGTCTTTTCGGTCGCTTTGACCGTATCCGTTTCGGCGTCGTCGTAAACGAAACACCTCGCGCCTCTTTCAAGCAAAAAACAACAGGCGGAAAAACCGCTTTTGGAAACTCCGACGATCAGACATTTTTCTTTTTTTAAATACATACACCTCTCACTCCCGAACGCATTTATACATACGCAATAATACTTGCGAGCGAAAAAAGCAAAGTTACGAATTTATACGCGAAAACTATTTTGCTTTCGCTGTAACCTTTGTGTTGAAAATGATGATGCAACGGCGCCATCAGAAACACCCTTTTCCCCGTCCGCTTGAAATGTATTACTTGCAGTATTACAGATATGCTCGAAAGGACGAAAGTTATTCCCATTATGGGAATAAAAAAGGAATTTCCGCTGAAAATCGATACGGAAGCGATAAATCCGCCTATCGATAGAGAACCCGTATCTCCCATAAAAACGCTTGCCTTGTAGGTGTTGAATAGCAAAAAACCGATTATCCCGCCCGAAAGGCAAACGCATAAAAGCGAAAGATTTTCGTATTCCCTCGCGTTGACGTAATTTGCGGAAAACATTTTCGTTTCCGCGTAAATCAAAGCCGCGAGCGCAAGAAAATAAATGTAAGACACCCCGCCCGCAAGACCGTCGAGACCGTCGGTCAGATTAACGCTGTTTGTCGTGGCGAGAAACGCGAATACGCAAAACGGAATAAAAAAACCGCCGAAATCGACAGTTCCGCCGCCGAAAGGAATATATATTCTCGTCAGTCCTCTTTTATAGCAATAAACGGACACGACAACGGCTATTATAAGTTCGAAAACCGTCTTCTGCAAAGGATTAAGCCCCTCGTTGCGCACGAGCTTTATCTTAATGAAATCGTCGATAAAACCGACGAGCATATACGCCCCGCCTATTGCCGCCGAAACCGCCGCCAGGCTTTTGTTTCCGCGCGAAAACGAGAAAAAAATTATCACGGCGGAAAACACGAAAATAACGCCGCCCATCGTGGGCGTGCCGCTTTTATAACCGTGTTCTTTGACGTACCCGAGTATGTTCTGTCCGAGCCTGAACTTTTTTAAAAGCGGAACGATTATCGCCCCGCCCGCCGCCGCAAGAAGCGACGAAAATACAAAAGCAAATATGAAAGTTTTCAATTATTTCTGCCCCTTACTTATTTTTTACCGCAGACAGAATTTCTTCCGCGTCGGAAAAATCGCGTTTTACGCCCATTATTTCCTGATAAGTTTCCGCGCCTTTACCCGCAACGACGAGAACGTCTCCTTCTTTCAAAAGCGAAACCGCGTACTTCAAAGCGGCGCGCCTGTCCGTAATCGTTATATAGTTTCTCGTAACCCGTCTTATCCCGCTTTCGATTTCGGAAACGATAAGGCACGGGTCTTCGTATCGCGGATTGTCGCTCGTTATTATCGTGAAATCGGATATAACGCCCGAAATTTCACCCATAACGCTTCTTTTTTCTTTTTCCCTGTTTCCCCCGCAACCGAAAAGACAATAAAGCTTGCATTCGCATATTTTACGCATAGAATTCAGAGTGGTTTTAAGCCCGTCGGGAGTATGGGCATAATCGAGAAAAATATCCGCCCCGTTTACTTCCGCGATTTTTTCGGCTCGCCCTTTTATCGCGCCTATTTTTTTCACCGCACCGCCGAGAGTGTGTATTTTAAGCCCCATAAGCGCGAGACAGGCAAGCGAAGCGAGAAGGTTGTACACATTGCATAAGCCTATAAGCGGACTTTTTATATCGTAAATTATATCGAAGAGATTTATTATGAAAAACACACCGTTTTTCGTTTCGTTTATGTCTATCGCAAACACGTCCGCGGGATTATATATTCCGTATGAAACCGCGCTGCCGAAATCGTTCGCGGCGAGAATCTCGCGCCCCGTTTTATCGTCGCTGTTCACAACCATATAACGGCACTTTCCTCTGCAAAACACGCTCTTTTTAACCGCGGAATAGGTTTCCATATCCTTGAAATAATCGAGATGATCTTCGGTGCAGTTTGTAAAAATAAGGCATTCGTAATACAGCCCGCACCCGCGTTTCTGGGCTATGGCGTGCGCCGAAAGTTCCATCGCGAGATACTCGGTGCCCGATTTTTCGGCTTTGCCGATAAACTTGTACAGTTCCACCGTTCCGGGAGTTGTCAGCATACTTTCAGTTTCGTCTTCTTCGCCGATCTTGCAGCCTATCGTCCCGATATACGCCGCCTTTTTGCCGGCATAGCGTAAAATTTCGTAAATAATATGACAAATGCTTGTTTTCCCGTTCGTTCCCACGACTCCGATTATTTTAATTTTCGGATTTTCGCCGACGAAAAACACCCTGCACACCTCGTCCATAGCCGACCTTATGTCTTTAACCGACGCATTGCACACGCCTTTCGGCAAATTATCTATACACCCTTCCGAAACGATTATTTCAGCGCCGTTTGCGATCGCTTCCGCAATAAATTCACGCCCGTCGGTTTTTTCGCCTTTTACGGCAAAAAAGCAATACCCTTTTCCGACTTCTCCCGATTTATCGGTCACACCCTCGACAATTTCGGGTAATTCCCCGATTATCCTTTCGATCTTTACGTTTCCGAATAAAATATCCGTTTTCATTTTACGCCCTCTTTTTTAAATTTTTACACCCTATTATCCCCTCGAACGCCTCTTTCACGAGCGGAGCCGCGACCGTCGAACCGTATTTACCGCCGACGGGTTCGTCCACAACGCAAAGCGCGACGTATTCCGGATCGTCCGCAGGGAAAAATCCCACGAAACTCATAACGTATTTGCCTTGTGCTATCCGCCCGTTTTCGTATTTCTGCGCCGTACCCGTTTTACCGCCGACGCGGTACCCCTCTATGTACGCCTGTTTTCCGCTTCCTTTCGTTACGACGTCTTCGAGATAACCCCTCAGCGTTTCCGAAGCCTTTTCGCTTATCGTTCTTCGTAAAGCTTTGGGATTTATTATTTCGCATATTCTGCCGTCCGAATCGTAAATTTCGGAAACGAAATACGGCTCGTAATACATCCCGCCGTTCACCGCCGCGGAAACCGCCGCGACAAGCTGAATGGGAGTTACGGCGATAGTCTGTCCGAAACCTATTCTCGCAAGATCCCCGTTTGTCACCGCGGATTTCGGAACGAGCATTCCGATCGCTTCGCCGCCGTAATCCACGCCCGTGGTTTTCCCGAAACCGAACGCGTCGATATACGAATAAAATACGTCCTTTCCGAGCGATAACGCGATATCCACGAAGCATGGGTTGCAACTGTTATTTAAAGCTTCCGCAAGCCTTTCGTTGGAATGTTTTCCGTTCGCATGGGTGGACCAGCATTTGATTTTTCGCCCGTCGACATATCTGTATCTGTTGGAATTGAAAACGTAATTTGCCGAAAACGCATTCGGATTGCCTTTTAAATTCTCCTCTATATTCGCGGCGGACGTTATGATTTTGAACGTCGAACCGGGTTCGTACGAGTCGACGATAAGATTACATCTCGACGCCGAATTCAAAAACGCCATATCGTCTCTCGGAATGTTGTTCAGGTCGAACGACGGATATTGAGAAACGGCAAGTATTTCGCCCGTTTTCGGTGACATTACGATTATCGACGCGGCTTTGGGCGAATATTCCTCTTCGGCGTGTTTTATTACCGAATCGCAAATTCTTTGTATCTCGTAATCAACTGTGAGTTTCAGATTAAGCCCGTTCGTCGCGGGAACGTATCTCGCGGCGGAGCCTTTGACGTCTTTTCCGACAAGATCCGCTTCGTAAAGAATTTCGCCGTCGTAGCCTTTGAGATATTCGTCGTACTTTTTCTCCAATCCGCTTTGCCCGCTTCCGTCCGCCGAAACATAACCGAGTATCTGAGCGAGAGACTCGCCGTAAGGATAATTTCTTTCCGAATCTCTGCAAAAATAAACGCCGTCAAGCGAAAATGCGGCAAGTTCCTCGATTTTTTCGGGCGAAACCTGACGTTTTACCGTTATTTCGGAAACGGAGTCCGACCGCATTTTTTTTACAAGCGTATCGTAATTTGCGCCGAGCGACGAAGATAATATTTCTGCCGTTTTCTCAACGTCTTTAACGACTCTCGTTCTGATATAGACCGCATAAGACTGTTTGTTTTCCGCAAGAATTATTCCGTTTCTGTCGGTGACGGTTCCCCTCGCGGCTTTCACGGGAAGTTCTCTCGTCCATTGATCGACGGCTTTTTCCTGTAAAGATTTGCCGCTTATCACCTGAACGTAAAACACCCTCCCTAAAACCGACAAAAAAATAAAGGTTATCGCGGCAAGAGCCGCAAATAACCTCTTTCGTAACGTATTTATACTGAATATTCTGTTTATTTTTTACTCCCTTGCGGAAGCGACTTCGTTAAAATCTTTTCCGCTTATTTTGCTTTGACCATTCCGAAGTCTTCGGCTTTTTCTGCGATTACCGCGTCGCTTTTAACGTAATCGAGTTCTTCGGTAACCTTAGCGTATTCCTGCGTGAGCTCGGTGACTTTGTTCGCATAACCGCTTATGGACGTGTCGAGACTTTTAAGCATTCTGGAATTTATGACGATAAGCGAAAGGATAGTCGCAACGACGAGAGCGTAAACGGCTATAAGAACCTTTCCTTTTGTGTTTATTTTGTATTTCTTTTGAAGATCGGTCTCGTTTTTCGGACGTACTTCTTCGTAAATATCGTTCTCCTCGTAGGACTCGAACTGCATCGTCGTCGACGAAGGCATAAGGTTTTCGTTGACTTCCTTTACGGGAGCCTGCTCGCGAACCTTTTCGCCGAGAATTTTCGTATCGTCGGCATTATTCTGCAAATCGAGAATCTTGTCGAGATTCGTCGCGTCTTTTGCGTATTGTCTTTCTCTTACGTTTTCTTTTTCCAAAACGTTTGTCTTTACGTTATTATACATATTCATTCTCCCTGTAAATTATTATTTGTTTTGAGACTTACGAATTTACACTTTTTCTGCAATCCGAAGTTTTGCGGAAGCCGCTCTCGGATTAAGGTTTTTCTCTTGTTCGCTTGCCTCTATCGGCTTTTTATTTATTTCAACGATCTCTCTTTTCTTTCCGCATACGCAAACGGGTAATCTTTTGTCGCATATACAGTCGGTTTCGAGATCCTTAAAAGTCCTTTTTACTATTCTGTCTTCAAGCGAATGGAATGTCATTACGACAAGTCTTCCGCCTTTTTTCAATGCTTTTACTATGTCTTTAAGACAATCGCCGAGTCCGTCGAGTTCTTCGTTGACTTCTATCCTTATCGCCTGAAAAACTTTTTTCGCGGGATGTCCGTTCTGCTTGAATTTGTACGGTATGCTTTCGTCGATTATTTTAACGAGTTCTTTCGTCGTGTCTATCGGCTTGACCTTTCTCGCTTCGCAGATGTTCTTCGCGATATTGTCCGCAAACTTCTCTTCTCCGTAAACGGAAAAAATATAAGAAAGTTTCTGTTTGTCGTAAAGATTTACGACTTCCCATGCCGATTTGGGATTTTCCCTGTTCATACGCATATCGAGCTTAGCCTCGCCCATATACGAAAAACCTCTTTCCCTGTTGTCGAGCTGATAACTGCTTACGCCGAGATCGAGAATCGCTCCGTCGATGTTTTTTTCTCCCGCTTCTTTTAAAACTTCGGTAAAGTTTTTGAAGTTGGAATGAAAAAGTCTGAACCGACCGTTATATTCTTTCAGTCTTTCTTCGGCGTTCTTTATGGCATCCGTATCGAGATCGGTTGCGATAAGTCTTCCCGAAGGGCTTGTCCGTTTTAATATTTCGGAAGAATGCCCCGCTCCGCCGAGCGTTCCGTCGAAATACAAGCCGTCCGATTTCAGCTTCAACCCGTCCAGACACTCTTCGAGCATCACCGGGACGTGACGAAACTCCATATTATCTTATCCTCTCGGCTAAAATATTGACGTAATCGTCGAAAGTCTTCTCTTTGAAGAATTCCGCTCTCGTCTCTTCACCCCAGATCTCCAATCTGTCGAAGCTACCGATCGTGACCACGTTCTTCTTTATCCCCGCATACTCGATAAGGTCGGGAGAAAGAGAAACTCTTCCGTGCTGATCCATCGTGATCGGGCGGAAGCTTGCCATATAAGCCGAAATCGCAAACTGACCTTCGCGGTCGAATTCCGAAATCTTGGACTTGTATTCTCTCGCTTTTTCTTCGACCACGTCCTTCGGAGTCACATAAATGCAATGATTGACGCCTTTACTGAGCAGAAACTCGTTCGGATCGATCTTGAATTTCGCGGGAATGCGTATTCTCTTTTTTTCATCGAGCTGATGCGCGATTTCTCCCGAAAACATCAAATCTCTCCTTTAAAAGCGTTATCCCGTAAAGTAGACCTCGCCCACCAAACAGGTTACATACATTATACACCCCCTTTTGAACACTGTCAACCACTTTTTGAAAAATTTTATGTTTCACGTTAAAAGTTTTTTATAATTTTTAGTTTTTATTCACTTTTCTCAGGAATAATTTTTCGTAAAATTCAAGATAAATTCTAAGATTTTATAAATACGGCGTCACCTGTGGGGTCGGAATTGTCAAAAGTGTTCAAAAAGTATCGTATTTCCCCGAAAGCGCGCTCTTCGCCGCTTATTATTTTTGAACTCGGGAAAACTTTTTTGAAATCGTTTTCCAACAATCCGTAATGCGTGCAACCTAAAAAAACATATTCGAAATTTTTCGGTAAATCTTTAAAAATTAAGGAAATATCTGGCTTTTTGCCGCCTTTCTTCCACACCTCGATATCGTGCGCGAGATCTTTTAAAGGCATTAAAACGACGTTTTCGTCCCCTCTTGCCAGGTCTTTTATATAAGCCGTTTTTGCCGTGAGCGGAGTGGTCAGAAGTAACCACCGCGAACCCTTTCGACCACCACCCGAACTTTTGTTCGGTTTTCCCGTTTCGGGCGAAAAAGGGGTAACGAAAATCGTTTTTACGGGCAGATAGTCGCAAAAAGACTTTTCTACGCACGACATCGTGTTGCATGCGACAACAAGAAGTTTCGGACAGAAAGACATTATCGTTTTTTTTGCCGAAAGAAATATATCGTGAAGTTCTTCTTCGCTTTTGCTGCCGAAAGGCATATTTTTCTCGTCGGCAAAATAAACGTAATTTTCATTCGGAAAAGCTTTTCTCGTCTTTTCGAAAAGAGCGGTTCCGCCCACTCCGCTGTCATAAAACACCACACATCTTTTATCCATAATCCACCGCCTTGGTTGCATTATTTCATTATATGACGGCAAGACGAAAAAAGAACAAAACCCCGAAGTTCCTTTTTTGAAACTTCGGGGTTTTTCAATTCCGTTATTCGGTTTTTGCAGGTTTAAAACGCCATAAGTATTCCGCTCACGAGGTTCAGCAAAATGCCGAGACAGCTCATAAGCGTGATCGCAAGCGAAACGGTATCTTTTTCTTTGATTTTATCGACGTGCAGAACAAGAGCTATAATACCCATAGCGTTGCCGCCGATATAGAATAAAACGTTGAACACGACGCGGAAAAATCCGAAACCCAATCCGACGGAAATAAGAAAAGCAAATAATCCTTCGAGAGCAGCCACCGCGCTTAACCCGAGACAAATTTTGTCTTTCAGACCGCCGTCCATAACGGGCGCGACCTTATATTCCGCCGCGTCTTCCGCTTCTTCGCGGATTTCTTCCTTACGGACTGTTTCTTTACGAACCTTTTCCTCTGCGGGAACTTTTGTTTCTTTATGTACTTTTTCCTTGCGGACTTCTTCTCCGTAAGCTTTTTCTTCGCGGATCGTTTCTTCTTTTTCCGCGGGCTTTACGGGTTCTTCCCGCACGGCTGTTTCCTCTGCGGGCTTTTCCTCGATTTTTACCGGTTCTTCCCTCTTAACTTCCTTTTCTTCGTTCACTTTCGCCTTTGGCTTATACTCGGATGCGGTTGTTCCGAGAGTGTCCGACACCGTGTAGCCGAGAGCCGATCCGATCGCAGCCTGTTCCTCGGCAGTTTTCCCCGATGTAAAGCAATATCCGCATTGAGGACAATAATCGGTCTGATCGTCAAGCTCAACCCCGCATACTTTACACTTTTTCATACAAAATCACCTCTTTATTTTATTTTTTTAATCATAACACAAAAAAAGCCTTATGTCAAACGAATGAACGTTCAAAAGCGTTTGAAAAAATTCGCATATAAAGTCACGTTTTTTACACGAGCGGAATATAATGGCGTATGAATAAAAAGAATTACAACATAGCCGTCGTGGGCGCAACGGGTCTTATAGGCAAAAAATTTATCGAAGTACTCGAAAAAAGGGGTTTTCCCGTGGAACGCCCGAGATTTTTCGCGTCCGAAAAAAGCGCGAATAAAAAAATAAGAGCTTTCGGAAAAGATTACCTCGTAGAGACGCTCGAAAACCTCAACGCAGGCGATATCGATTTCGCGTTTTTCTCCGCGGGAAAAGAAGTCGCTTTGAAATACGCGCCCGTTTTTGCAAAAGCCGGCGCGACGGTCATCGACAATTCGAGCGCGTTCAGAAATTTCAGGGATATTCCGCTCGTCATACCGGAAATCAACGGTTCGCAAATAAAAACGACAGACAAAATTATCGCCAACCCGAACTGCTCTACGATAATCGCGCTCACGCCGCTTAAAAACATTATAAATAAATACGGTCTGAAAAGAATAATTTATTCGACATATCAGGCGGTGAGCGGGAGCGGAATGAAAGGCGTAAGAGACCTTCTGCTTACGAGACACGGCTTTTCGCCCGAATTTTACGATTACGACATTTCGGAAACGTGTTTACCCGTAATAGGCGAAATTTTGCCCGACGGAAACACCGAGGAAGAACTTAAAATGATAAACGAAACGAGAAAGATCACCGGACTCGACGTTGCCGTTTCGGCAACGTGCGTAAGAGTGCCGATCGAAAACTGTCACGGAATAAGCGTTGAAATCGAAACCGAAAAACCCGTGAATACGGCGACGCTCGCAAGCGAAGCGGAATACTCCTCCGTCCGATTTTCCCCGATACCCGTAACCTCGGAAGCGGACGGGAAAGACGAGGTAATTTTCGGAAGAATAAGAAAAAGCAATGTTTTCAAAAACGGTTTTTCTTATTTCGTCGTAGGCGACAACACTCTCAAAGGCGCGGCTTTGAACGCCGTTCAGATTGCGGAGGCGATAATAAAAATCAGGCGTTAATCGGCTTATAGACTGCTTTTTGCATATTGATCGACTAATTTTCGTCGACAATTCTATCGTAAGCCGACTTTATAAGATGCACGTCGATTTTATCTTTCGTTAAAACGACCTTTTCGACAACGCTTCTTATAACACGCTGTTTTGCTCTTTCGTCCATTTTATCCCAGGTGTCCGGAAGAGTCCGAAGCGCTTCGATTTTTTTGAGCGCGAGTTTTTCCATAGTCTTTTTTTCGCTTTCCGCCGAAATATCGCGTTCGAGTTTTTTTATCTTTTTCAAAAGAGAGGAAGCTTGTTCTAAAAGCTCCTCGTCTCCGAGCTTTCTGTATGCCGAAACGAGCCTCGAATACTCGACGGAAAGCCTTTCTTTTTTTGCCGTAAGTCCGTCGGTTATTTCGTTTTCGGTAAAACCCGAACGGGCTTTTTCTTCTCCGTATTCGACGGCAAATCGCATAACGGTATCGGCGACGGCTCTTTCGATTTCTTCGGCTTCGAAAATCACGTTCCGACAGTGTTCGTCTTTAACGAGATATTTTTTCGTGCTGTTCGGAAAAAAAGAATAACAAAGAATTTTCAGTTTCGCTTTCTCCCCGCTTCCCCAGCGCATATATCGCATTTTTCCGCCGCAACACCCGCACTCCAAAAGAGACGACAGCAGATAAACCGAGCCGCTTCTTTTAACGCTTTTGCTTGCAAGTATTCTCTGCGCAAGCTCGAAAGTTTCCTCGTCCGTTATCGATTGATGTCTGCCGCGATAACTTTCTCCGCGATAATAAACCTCTCCCAAATAAATCCTGTTCCGCAAAATATTAAAAACGGCTTTGTCGGACGACAAGCCTAAAATATCCGCTATTTTTTTCGGAGAATAACCTGTGGTTGTATAAATCTCGAATACTTTCCGAACTTTTTCGGCTTCTTCGGGGAAAACTACGAGCTCGCCTTCTTTTTTCGAGTACTTGTAACCGTACGGCGGCAATCCTCCGCCTTTCCAGAACCCCTCTTTCGCGCGTTGCACTCTGCCGCTCGTAAGTTTCGAAATAATCGCGTCGTGATCGAATTCGGCGAAAATGGATAATATAGAGATAAGTATTCCGTAAGTTTGCCTGCTTCTCGAATCTACGTTATCTTTTACGGCGTAGAAATCGCATTTCGCTTTTTCGCATTGCTCTTTTAAAAATTTAAGAATTATCATCTGCGTTCTGCCGATACGATCGAGACTGTAAGTTATAACGAGTTTAACCCTCCCCTCCTCCATAAGTTCGCACATTTTCGAAAATGCGGGGCGGATTTCGTTCATACCCGTATAACCGTCGTCGACAAAAATAAACACGTTCTTTATTTCGTATGCCTCGACGTAACGTTTTATCGCATTATACTGCACGTCGAGTCCATACCCCTCCTGCGCCTGAGAGTCCGTCGAAACGCGGAGATACACCGCGGTTATCTCGTTATCGTCGTCGGTTATTTTATCGTAAGACGGATAATCGAATTCAATTTTCTTGCTTTTTTCTTTCATCGGTCGTTGCGTTTGTTTTTAAGCTCTTCGATATAGCGATAATACGTTTCGTTTACGGCATTTCTTACGATTTCGCTTATGCATTTGTAATTTTTGATTTCGTCGTTCTCGATTTTGTCTTCGTTCATATAAATATTCACTTTCATAAAAAGTATTATTTCGTTTTTTTATTTTTTTAAACGGCTTTCAATCGATAGACTTTTTACGCGAAACGACGTAAAATAAAAGAAAAAACGAGGTTATATATGCTCCTTTCCACAAACAGCGAATTTTACCCGAGAAGAATAGGTTTTGAAAAAACGATCGAAAAATATGCGAAAGTCGGTTTCGACGCTTACGACATATCTCTTTTCGATATGCCTTTTGATAACTTTTGGTTCGGAAAAGACGATTATGAAGAAAAAGCCGCGCGTTTAAAAAAAATCGCCGACGAAAATAAAATCGTATGCAATCAGGCGCACGCTCCTTTCCCGTCTTATAAAGACGGCGACGAAGTATGGAACAAAAATATAAAGGAATACTTTGAACGAAGCCTTAAAATTTCCGCCACGCTCGGAGCAAAGGTATGCGTTATCCACCCTTGGAACGACTGGGACGCGAAAAGAAACGCCGAAGAAGTTTATCTGCCGTTAAAGCCGCTTGCCGATAAACTCCACGTTAAAATAGGCGTCGAAAATATGTGGAATTGGGATTTGAAAGAAGATAAAATACTTAAAGCCGCCTGTTCTTCGCCCGACGATTTCATAAAACACCTCGAACTTCTTCCGAAAGAAACTTTCGGAGCTTGCCTCGATATCGGTCACGCGGAAATGTTCGAGGGCGTTCACGCTCCCGATTTTATCGAAGCGTTAAACGACAGGCTTATCGCCCTTCACGTTCACGATAACGATTGCAGACGCGACCTGCATTACTTCCCGTATATGGGAGTCATCGACTGGGAAAAAGTTTACGAAGCTCTTGCAAAAGTCGATTACAAAGGCGATCTTACGTTCGAAGCCGATCATACCTTTTACAGATATCCCGACGCCCTTTGCGACGAGCTTCTTTCGCTTCTTCATTCGACGGGAAGAGTTATGATAGAAAAAATCAACGGTTACAAAAAATTCTGACAGTTATAAAATGCGGCTCGGAAAAATCTTTCGATTTTCCCGAGCCGCTTATTTTTTACCGAAATATTATCTTATATTTTTATACAAAGGACCGTAAGCCGCGCAAGCTCTGTAATCCTGACCTTCTTTGTCCTGACCGAAAGCCGCCCAAGCCGAAGGACGATAAATATCTTTATCTTCCACGTTGTGCATGCAAACGGGAATACGAAGCATCGAACACATAGTGATAAGATCCGCGCCGATATGTCCGTAAGAAATCGCGCCGTGGTTTGCGCCCCAGTTGTTCATTACGTCGTAAGCGGAAGTAAATGCGCCTTTGCCCGTTATTCTCGGAGTGAACCAAGTGCAGGGCCAGGTGTAGTCCGTTCTCTTCCAAAGCTTGTCGGTAACTTCGTCGGGAAGTTTAACCGTCCAGCCTTCGACTATCTGCAAAACGGGTCCTAAACCTTTGATAAGGTTAAGTCTTATCATAGTAGCGGGCATTTCCGCACGAGTTACGAAACGGCTCGAATATCCGCCTCCTCTGAAATATCCGAGGTCGGCATAAGGCCAGGTCGTTGCGTTCATCATGGTGTCGATATCCTTATCGGTAACTTCCCACCATTTTTTCATTACCGCATTGCCCTTTTCGTCCTTAACTTCGCCGCAAGCGTCTACGCAGCATGCGCCCGAGTTGATAAGGTGAATAAATCCGTCCGCTTCTTTCGCGTGACCTTCGAGTTTATAACCGGTAACTCTCTTAACCGATTCGCCCGACCAATAAGTTCTTACGTCGGCAAACATCTGCGCTCTGCCCGTCAAAAGCTTCATAAAGAGCATCGAGGTTGCGTTGAGCGTATCGTTTTCGGTACCGAGAATGTAAGGTTCTCTCGCTCCGTTCCAGTCGAACGACGAGTTAAGAATACTTTCGGGGAAGTCGCAGTTGGGATAGAAATCCGTCCACTGACGCTGACCCTGGAAACCGCCGACGATAGCGTTGTGTCCGACTCTTTCTTCTTCTCTGCCCTTGGGAAGACGTTTGTTGCCGTTAAACAAATCTTTTATTATGCACGCCATTTTAGCCGTGAATTCCCAATCTTTTTCTTTCTGAGCCGCGCTCTTCTGCATCTCGGGCGGGTTTTTATCGAAATCGGGACGGCATTTTTCCTTAACCCAGGCAAGAGCCTTTTTATATTCCGCCCTGTCGTAAATGCCCTGAGTCATTCTTCTGATAATTTCCACTTCGTCTACGGACTCTACTCTCATTCCGAGATATTCCTCGAAAAATTCGGGAGAGATGATCGAACCGCCGATACCCATCGTAACCGAACCGATTTGAAGATAGGATTTACCTCTCATCGTTGCAACGGCAACAGCCGCTCTTGCGAAACGAAGGATTTTTTCCTGAACGTCGGACGGGATTGACGTGTCGTCCGCTTCCTGAACTTCATGACCGTAAATACCAAAAGCGGGAAGTCCTTTCTGATTGTGGGTCGCGAGAACGGAAGCGAGGTAAACCGCGCCCGGTCTTTCGGTTCCGTTAAATCCCCATACGGCTTTGATCGTCATCGGATCCATATCCATGGTTTCCGCGCCGTAGCACCAGCAGGGAGTTACGGTGAGCGTTATGTCTACGCCAGCTTTTTTGAACTTGTCCGCACAAGCCGCAGCTTCCGCAACACGACCGATAGTCGTATCGGCAATGATAACTTTAACGTGTTCGCCGTTAGAATAAAATACGTTATCTTCGATAAGCTTAGCGGCGGATTTCGCCATATTCATAGTCTGATCTTCGAGAGATTCTCTGACTTTGATTTTGCCGCGTCTGCCGTCGATGGTAGGTCTTATTCCGATAACGGGATAATCGCCTATAAGTCTTGATTTTGCCATTTTTATATTCCTCCGAAGAATATTTTCATTTTAATATAATTATATCCTTGAAAAATTACAATTACTTGTGCTATAATAATAAAAAATATAATTATTTTCAGAATTTCGATAAAAAAAGGACATTATGAGCTTCAACGAATTAAAACAACACGGCACGGAAGATTTTCCGTTCGGAATTTATATTATAGACAAAGATCATCCGAAATACGAAATGGCGTTCCACTGGCACGCGAGCGTTGAGATAATAAGGATATTAAAAGGGCAACTTTTCATTACATTAAATAATAAAAGCTTCACCGCGAAAGGCGGTGACGTCGTTTTCGTAAACCCCGAAACAATTCACGGCGCAACTCCTTACGACTGCGAATACGAATGTCTCGTTTTCCCTTTAAGTTTTTTCAAAAGCGGAAACAGAACTTGCGACAGATTTCTCGAAGACCTCTCCGACCGGAACAGCAAACTCGAATTTATGCCGTCGGGAGAGGAACTTTTACATTGCGTGAACGAACTTTTCGAGACCGTAAAACGCCGCGAAAACGGTTATCAATTTATCACGATAGGGCTTGTTTATCGACTTATAGGCTTATTTGTGAAGACTGATCAATATTCTTACGAAACAAAAGGACTGACCGATAAGAACGATCAGAAAGTTCTGAAACTTAAAAGAACGCTTGCGTTTATTAGAGAGAATTTCGACAAAGAAATATCCCTCGACGAGATCGCTTTGCCGTCCGGATTTTCGACGAAATATTTCTGTTCTTTCTTTAAAGAGATGACGGGAAAATCGGCAATCGAATATCTTAATTCTTACCGTGTGGAAAGAGCATGCAGAAAACTGCTCGGAAGCGATCAGACGATCACTCAGATAGCTTACGGCTCCGGGTTTAACGATTTAAGTTATTTTATCAAAACTTTCAAAAGGATAAAAGGCTGTTCGCCGAGCGATTACAGAAAAACATCCGTGTAACCGCGCTTTTTCCAAACTCGGCTTGCAAAAATCAGACAAAACGCTCGTTTTCGGATGTGTTTGCGTTTATGATTTCCGCTCCGCAACGCAAAAGAAAATCAGAACACACCCCGTTATCGCGCCGCCGAAAAAACCGAATATTTCAATTTCGTCGTGCGGGATTTGATATCAAAGCTCCGACAACATATAAACAAGTTCCTGATAGCCGGATATGCGCGATTTAAACCCTTTCGGATTTCTGCCGTATTCGATGAACCCCGTTTTCTTATAAAGGGAAATCGCTCTTTCGTTATCCGCCACTACGCTTAATTCGAGTTGCGTATATCCCGCCTTTTTCGCACATTCGATACAGCTTTCCATCAACGCCCGACCTATTCCGAGTCCCCAATAATCTTTCAGAACGCTGATACCGAAATCTGCGCGGTGTCTGACTTTATACCTCGTCCCCACTGCGTCGACTCCTGCAAACCCGACTATTTTATCACCCATAACGGCAAGCAATTCGACTTCGTTCGAACTCTCCGCCTTTTTTGCAAGAAATTTGCTTTCTTGCTCGTCGTCGAACTGTTTTTCGTCCGTATACGAGAACAAAAAATCCGTTTCTTCGTGAGTTTTTTCGAATATTTCAAGCACGGCGCGCCCGTCGGTCGCTTCGCCGTTTCTGATAAGTATTTCCGCGCCGCTTTTTGTAATAATCGTTTTATTATATCTCATTGTTTCTTCCCCATTTCGAGCCTTACTTCGCGCTTCTCGGGATCGTTGTTTGAATAAGAATACAAATCGAAACCGATGATATCGAAGCCGTTTTTTTTGTAAAACTTGACAGCGTTCTCGTTACACGTCTGCGTTTCGAGGACAATCATCCGAGGATTGAAATTTTCCGCCTCTTTCAATATGGTTTTCATAAGCATTGTCCCGACCCCTCTGCCGCGTTTTGAGCTATCGAACACGCAAATATTGCTAATGCGAAAACGATTATTCCAGCTTTCGGGAGCCCCTTCCGCAAATCCGATCAACTGATCGCCGTCAAAGGCTCCGAACGCAACGGGAGACTCCAACCACTCTCCGAAAAAACTATCTTCGAAAGATTTATCGATTGTCGTTTCAAAGGGTTTATATTTCAGATAAAATCCCTGTTCGAACGGACATATATCGTAATACCCATTCGTTTGATAGCAAGCGGTGAATTTTCTGCCCGCATATTCTTCTTTACTTAATTCTCTGATTTCCATTTTCAACACCTAATTATTGTTCGATGTTTTATATAAACCGTTCTCATGGCTTTCTATGCTTAACTCACAGTATACCGACCGACCGCTTACCTGTCAAGCAATTCTGCTAATAACGCTTCATTTGACTTTATTTGTAATGTTTTTCGCAATTATACTAAAATGCGAGCAACGATAACAAGTTGCCGCATTACTCTACCACTTAGTTTCCGCCATAACAAAAAAGAGATGCCGAGGCATCTCTTTTTTGTTATGGCGGAAGCGAGGGGATTCGAACCCCTGAGCCCGTGAAGACTACACGATTTCCAATCGTGCCCGTTATGACCACTTCGATACGCTTCCATATGCTGTTTTCCGCCCGATTTACAAGCGACTTTTACATTCTATATTTTTTTTATAAGTTTGTCAATTATTTTTCGTAGCTTTTCTCAATTTCTTTTTTAAATTTATCGGTCACCCCCTGAATAGATTGATAATATTCACTCCGCGACGGAAGCGGCGCACTTGTACAGTCAAGCACCCGCCAAAGTGTCATAAAGTCATTTAAACTGTATTTTGCTTGCTTTTTAAGTGTAAAATCAGTATAATATTTTTATGCTTCAAAAAGGCGGTAATTGCATGCAAAAGTTCGGTCCTAACCCAAATGAAATATTTCCGAATAAAAAAATTCCGAGTCTTTGTTATATTAAAAATGTGATTACAAGACCGAATATAATTGTCGGTGACTATACATACTACGACGATATCGACGGTGCAGACAAATTTGAAGAACACGTTACTCATCACTATGACTTTATTGGCGATAAATTGATTATCGGGAAATTTTGCGCTATCGCCAAAGGCGTTGAATTTATTATGAACGGGGCTAATCACCGTATGAGATCGGTTACGACGTACCCTTTCAATATAATGGGTGGTGGCTGGGAAAAAACTACGCCTAAATTGGAAGATTTGCCATTAAAGGGCGATACGGTTGTTGGCAACGATGTTTGGATAGGGCAAAACGTAACTGTTCTTCCCGGTGTTAAAATTGGCGACGGCGCAATAATCGGCGCAAATTCCGTAGTATCAAAAGATGTGCCGCCGTACTGTATTGTCGGGGGCAACCCCATAAAAAACATACGTAAACGTTTTGACGACGAAACAATAGAGTTTTTATTACAACTACAATGGTGGAATTGGTCTGACGAAAAAATATTCGCAAATATTGAATTATTGTGTGATGGCGATATAACTAAAATCAAAAATATTAAATAAAATTCGATTTACGTTACTAACGCTCCGCCATCAAGACACACGCAAAAGGAGCGTATAAGACTCCGCCGCGTGTGTCTTTTTCTATGCAAAACAGGGGTAAATTGCCGTTTTCGTGGCAGTTTACCCTTTTTGTTGTTTCTTCGCGTATCGCCGTAGGGATTTGTTCTTCACTCGCTTTGAGAAACCGCAAACCTTTAACGATTGCACAAAAAGGATTTTTGCACGATAATTTGCTATGGGATGCGAGCCCCAAGATTCTATAAATAAGTTTTTTTTTAATGCGATTTCGTAGTGAACGCTGTTTTTTGTGATGTTTTTGAATATTCCGATTGAATGAAAAGCAATGTAGTCGGTGACATAAAAAAAGACCGAGCAACGGGTTCACCGCTACTCGGTCTAATGATTTAATATAAAATTGTCGTAAATCTTTAATGAAGACGAGTGACCGCTCCGTTCTTTATCTCAAAGGCAATTTTGTCATCTGATACCTTATATGCAATCTTGTATTGATATCCCGCAATGGGATTCTCCATTGTATTATCTGTTTTACGGAATAAAAACAAACCCAAGAAAAATTCCCCATCTGTCTTATCGAAAAAACTGTTTTCAAAAGACAAAACGGTTTCTTTTTTATAACTATATTCCCCGTCTGACACCGCAAACGAATAATCGTCGTTTTCGAGATTTTCTACACCTTGTAAAACCGCTCTGCTTCCATCATTCTTTGATATTATAAAACCCGCTTTATAATTTTCAACACTTACAGTAACAGAGTTTATTCCGTAAGGAACGGTAAGAGAAACGGCATCGAGGGGAAACTCCGAATCAAGATTTAAAATCGAAAAAGAACAAATCCTTTTTTCTTCGGTCGGCGTTGGTTGCGGCTTCTCTTCCGGGTTTTTACCACAACCGACAAAAAGTAACGACGTGAGTATCAATATAAACAATAAAGCAAGTGAAACTATATTTTTTCTCTTTAACAAGTCGAATTTCATTTTTTATACCTCCTGTTAATTATAACGTTGCAAACGGCTTGGACGATATAAGTTTGTAATCGTCATCGTGCGTGTAAAACTGCTCCATAAGCCAATAAATACCGTTGGCTTTCTTCCTGAATTTCTTTGTAAGCAACTCTCTTGTTATCGGCATTACCTGAAATATACTGATGTATTTATGCTCGGAAACATAGCATTTTACGATACTCGGCGATTTGAATACTTCGGGTAACAGCAGTACCGTTCCACAATACTTTCCGTCAAGTCCCATATCTATCGTATCGGAAACAGTAAGATTATCCTTTTCGTTAAAAGCATATTCGGCGGTAGACCACAGAAGCGAATTTAAGAATAGCCATTCAGTGGTTGACTCGCTGACTTCCACCTCTGGTGCTATAAGCATCATATATTCACTTCGTCGGTTTGCTTTTCTACTCCAGCCTATCTCACGTTCGGGCATTAGGTAATCACTCGCACCGATTGTACATAGTTTCCAAAATGGCATTTCGTCTGTCGGTTTGAAAACATGAGTTGTAATCGGTTTCATATCTGTCGGCAAAACATTCTTTTTCAATTTCAAACTAAAAATCGGTTCTTCGCCGAAAACAGTTTTATAATGCTCGTATAATTTTTGATGTCGTTTACTTTCCATAAACCAATACCCGTTGTTTGTTTTTATTATTATACCATATTCCTCCACTTTTTTCAATAGTTCTCCACCGCCCATCCAAATGTTTTTATATATTTGGGGGTCAAATCCCCGTGGACGCCTGCCCCCCTTTTTGAGCTTAAAAAGACGCTCCTTTTTGTTCGTCATTGACACAAGAGAACTGTATGCACCCTAATGGTAAATTAGAGTGCGTATATTTCTTTTCTGTCGAATATTTCGGTATAAAAATAAAAAGATGAATATCAAAACGGACAGCCGGGCGAATAAAATCGCTCGGCTTTTTCTATACCCAAAATTAAACGCATTTACGGAAAATACAAAAAACACTTTTTTCAGAATGATTTACCGAGAATTGCTCCGATTTCGTCTTTCGTTATTTTCGTTGTAATACAGTGTTTTTTCGCAGGTTTAAAACGCGTTTTATGAAATGTGCCGCTCGGAAATAAAACAAAAACGTTTTATTTCCGAGCGGCACATAATCAAATATAATTTTTAATTAAAAATCAAGATCGTTAATCCAATTTTGCACCGTGGAGTCGCTTGATCCCGAATAAAAACATTTACCCGCAAGCCAATTACCCGTTCCCGCCATTTGCTGTAAAAGCGACGCGCTGTTTCCGATCGGAGAACTTGCGGCAGTTGCGAACGGAATTACGGTTTTGCCCGTGAAGTCGTTTCCCTTAACGAAATTATTCACAGGCCAGGCGGCTATTCCCCACCAGATCGGATACCCGACAAAAACAACGTCGTAATCGTTCCATTTTTCGGGCGTAACCACAGTAAGTTCAATATCTCGAAGAGACTCGTCGTTATGCTCGCGCGAAACTCTGCTTGTAGAACTGTTATAATTCAGGTCCGTTTGAGTGTACGGATTTACGGGAGTAAGCTCGAATATCGTTCCGCCCGTTATACTCGCTATAATACCCGCTATTCTTTCCGTGTTATTGGTCGCCGAAAAATACGCTACAAGAATTTTCTTCTCTTCATCCCCGCTTTCGGAAACCGAATTTTCGTTGTCCGACCCAGAAGAGTCTGCTTTGTCGCTTTCGGTTCCGTTATTTTTACTTTCCGAAACGGTCTCGCTTTCGCGAACCGAAGAGGAATTCGAATTCGAAGTCGAATTGCTTTCGTCTTTTTTACCGCATGCGGTGAAAGATAAAATCATAATTATTCCGATAAAAATCGCTAAAAATCTTTTCATAAGTTTAAACCTCCCTTATATTTTTATAATTTATCGTATTCCTCGTCCGATACCGCTTCCAACCATTCCGTAGATGAGTTTTCGCCTGGAACCTCGACGGCAAGATGAGAAAACCATTCGTTTTTCGCCGCGCCGTGCCAGTGCTTCACACCGGGCGCGATATTGACAACGTCTCCGGGAAGAAGAACGCGGGCTTCTTTGCCCCATTCCCGATAATATCCTTTTCCCGCAACGCAGACAAGGATTTGCCCGCCGCCCTTTTCGGCTTTATGGATATGCCAGTTGTTCCTGCAACGCGGCTCGAACGTAACGTTATAAATTCCGACCTGTTCTTTCGATACGGGCGCAAGATAGCTCTGCCCTATAAAATATTTTTTGAAAGCGTCGTTAGGTTCGCCTATCGGAAAAATCATAGAATTTGCATGGCGGATCTTTGCTTCGGAAGCCGCGGAAGTTTCGGACGGTTCGTCATTCCAGACTTCCTTAGCCATTCTGAAAGCCGCCCAGGCTTTCGGCCAACCCGCATAAAACGCCGCGTGTGTTAAAATCTCCGCAATTTCCTCTTTTGTTATTCCGTTGGCTTTTGCCGATCTTAAATGAAATTCGAACGACGAGTCGCAAAGCCCTTGCGACATCAAAGCCACGACGGTTACGAGCGAACGGTCTCTTAACGAAAGTTTATCCTCTCGCGACCACACCTGTCCGAACAAAACGTCGTCGTTAAGCTCGGCGAATTTCGGGGCGAATTCCCCCAATGCGTCTCTTCCCGCAGTCACCTTTTTCATATTATTTTACCCACCTTTCTACTTCGTTTTTTGAATTTTTAACTCTGCTGCCGTATATCGAAAGTCCGCTTTCAACCTTTGCGGCGGGGCAAAGTTTCTTTATATCGGCAACGCTGTTGCCCATTCCGCTACCCTCGTGCGTACAGAACGGTCTGATAGTTTTTCCGCCGAAATCGTAGTGTTCCAGAAACGTGAACACCGCCATAGGCATCGTCCCCCAATAATTAGGATATCCGAGATAAATCACGTCGTAATCCCCGACGGAGTCAAGATGTTTTTTAAGTTCGGGGCGGGCGTTTCTCGTCTGATCGGCTTTTGCCTCTTCCACGCAGGAATTGTAATTTTCCGAATAAGGCTTCGCCTGTTCGATTTTGAACATATCCGCGCCCGTAAGTTCTTTTATATACTCCGCAACAATCTCCGTGTTTCCGACGGGTATTGTTTTAAGCGCGCCGCTGACGTAATTTTCGTCCGCTCTCGAATAATATGCTATAAGTGTTTTCGCCATTTGTTTTTTACCTCCCGTTTCGTTTTTCAAGCTTATTATATCACAGAATTTCTTGACTGTGAATTTCAAATATGTTATTATAGTATAAACCAAAAGTTTACAGGTGAATTATGTACAATCCTCTGCTTGACACATTTTTAGCCGTTGCGGACTGCGGAAGCTTTACGAAAGCAGCCGAAAAGCTCTATATTTCCCCCACAGCGGTTATGAAACAGATAAACAACCTCGAAAATCATTTGAATTTTAAGTTGATTGAAAGACATCCGTCGGGAATTAAATTAACGCCTGCGGGCGAAATCATATATCGGGACGCAAAGTTTATTATGGACTATTCCGAAAAATCCATAACCTCCGCGAAAGCCGCTATCGAAAGGCAGAATACGACTTTCCGCGTGGGAACATCGCTTCTTAACCCGGCGAAACCGTTTATGGATATATGGTACAAAGTAAATAAAAGCTTCCCCGATTTCAAACTTCATCTTGTTTCTTTCGAGGACAATCACGAGGGAATTCTGTCCGAAATCAACGGACTCGGAAAAAAATTCGATTTCCTGATCGGCGTTTGCGATTCCAAAGCGTGGCTTTCGCTCTGCGACTTTTTGCCGCTCGGACGATATAAAAAAATGATAGCCGTCTCCCGCGAGCATAGGCTTGCGAACAAAAAAATTTTAAACCTTTCCGACCTTTACGGCGAAACGCTTATGATGGTTAAAAAAGGCGATTCGAGCGTGAACGATTTTATCCGAAACGATCTCGAAATGAACCACCCCGAGATAAAAATCGAGGACACGCACTTTTTTTACGATATGTCGGTTTTTAACCGTTGCGCCGAAACGGGCAACTGCCTTTTAACGATCGAATGTTGGCAGGACGTTCACCCCGGGCTTGTTTCGATACCCGTAAACTGGGATTACAGCATACCGTACGGACTTTTATACAGCCTTAACGCCGATAAAAACGTACTTAAACTTATAGATCTTGCAAAAAAGCTGCAAAGATAATCGAAAAGCCGCAAAAAAAGACCGATTTTCGGGGAACTTCCTCCGTTATCGGTCTTTAATTTTATTTGTTTCTCATACAGGTATTTATGATATCCGTAATTTCGTCCACGCTTTCTTTGCAATCGTTTTTGATCCACTCGTTTACGATCGCGATAAGTCCGTTTATATAGAACTTGACGAGATACGGTTTCGCGGCTTCGGACACGCCGAACCTGTCGAGAATCGGGCTGAAAATCTTTTCGTACATATAATCGAATGTGTTTACCCAGCCGAATAATTTGACGTGCTTTAAAGCCGTTGAATAAATCCGTTTGTTATCGCGGATAAATTCGAGATACGGCGTGAGATACTTCGGCGTTACGAGATATAAATCCTCTTTCGGAACTTGCCGTATGTGAGTGTTTATTCCGCGCTCGCCGTCCGCCATATTGAAATCGTCCGTTTCCTGCATCCGAATATAAAAGTTTTTCAGAAAATACTGCGCGCTTTCCTCTAAAAGGTCGGTCATCGAGTCGTAATGCAGATAAAACGTCGACCGATTTACTCCCGCTTTATCGCAAATTTCTTTTACGGTTATATACTCGAAATCCTTTTTTTCGAGCAATAATATCAAAGCTTCGTCCATAAGACAAGCGGTGTTGTAATACTTGCTTTCCGATTTATTCATCACTATCTCCGATACCGACTTTTTTACGGCAAAAAAAATTTTCCTGCGTTTTCCGACGATCAGCTGTTGCTTATTTCTTTTGCAAGACGAATTATGTCCGAAGCGTACTTCTTTTTACCGTTTTCGAGAATTTTTTTGTATATCGGATAATTGACGCTTACAAGAGCGATCCCGACAACCCCTACGATAATGCCGAGGACTTTCGAAAAGGCAAGAGATGCGCCGATAACGTTCATCGAAAGGCACATACCGACGCCTAAGATAAGCGCGCCGATCGTTCCGAATGTGTAAGCGAATATCGATGCGGGGCGTTTTGCCTTTGCGTCGAGCTTTTTGAGTTGCACTACTTTTCTGTCGTCCTTAACGGCATACTCGTTTGCGATTGATTCCGCGTAAATTTTGTCTGTGTTCATTTTTTACCTCCATAGCCGATATAAGTGCGGGTTCTTCCGGAAACTCCGCTCGGCTCGATTTATTTTTTATGCTTCGATTATAACCCGCATAAAGAAAAAAGTGAACGACAAAAGATGCCGAAAACGTCGATTTCTGTTTTTATTTAATTTTACGATTACGCGGCGAAGGCTTTCAAAAGCCTTCGCCGCGAAAAAAACATACTTAAATATTTAAAATTCTTTTTACGTCCGACAAAACGGCTTCGGGGGTTATCCCGAGTTCTTTGAGAAGTTCGGCGGGATTATATCTGTCGTAAAACTTCTTGTTTAAACCGTAGTTTTTAACTTTAACTCCCGTTTCTCCGAGGTACGCCGCGACCTTCTCTCCGAAACCGCCGCTCAACACTCCGTCCTCGAAAGTAAGGACAAGTTCGTGATTTTTCGCGAGGTTCGAAAGGGTCTTTTCATCTGTCAGAGAAACTATTCTCGAATTTATAAGCGTAGGTTTGAAACCGAGCGATTTTTCGATCTTTTCCGCAACGCTCTCGCCTATGCCGTAAAAATCGCCCTCGGCGATTATAGCCACTTTTTCACCGCTCTGCTCGATTTTATAGCTCGTTTCTCCGTCGAAACCGTTTACGGACGGTCTGTCTTTAACGCCGTCGCCGGGGATCAAAATCACGGACGCGCCGTCGTGAACGTCCAAAGCCCAATCGAGCATACCGACGAATTCTTTTTCGGTCGTCGGCGCGAGAACGGTAAGCTCGGGGATATTCGTAAATATCGGGAGCGCGAAAATTCCGAGATGCGTCACGTCGGTAAGCCCCGCGAAAGAGGAATAGTTAAGCAAAATCGTGACGTGGTTGCCGTTTATGCAAACGTCGTGCGAAATCTGATCGTAAGCTCTCTGCATAAACGTGGCGTTGGTTATAACAAGCGGTTTTACTCCGCCTTTCGCCATACCCGAAGCCATCGCGACGGCTTGTTCTTCCGCAATACCGACGTCCGTAAACTTATCGCCGAGTTTTTCTCTGTCCGCAGGCGAAAGAGCCATTGAATTGGGCATATTCGGGGTTACGACAACGAATTTATCGTCATTCGCGGCTTTGTTCATTATATAATCGTGCGCGACGGTAACATAGCTTCTGCCGCTCGTGTCGACGGTTTTTTCGCCCGTTTTTCTATCGAACGGCAAAGTCCAGTGCCACGCCTCTTTGTTCTTTTCGGCTAACTCGTAACCTTTTCCTTTTAACGTGTTTATATGCACAACCGTCGGATGATCGATATTTTTAACCTTCTCGAACACCTTTATAAGCGACGGAATGTCGTTACCTTTCGCTTCGTAAACGTAATCGAGACCGAAATCTCTGAAAATATTATGCTCGCTTTTTCCGTTCGTTTCTCTGAGTTCTTTAAGATTTTTATATATTCCGCCGTGCGTTTCGGAAATGGACTGATCGTTGTCGTTAACGATGATTATAAGATTGGATTTGATTTCCGAACCCGCAACGTTCAACCCCTCTAAGGCTTCGCCGCCCGAAAGCGAGCCGTCGCCGATAAGCGCGACGACGTTATAGTTTCCGCCGAGCATTTCGCGAGCTTTGCAAAGACCGGTAGCAAGCGAAATCGAGGTCGACGTATGCCCGACGTTAAACAAATCGTGTTCGCTTTCTTCGGGGTTCGTGTAGCCCGAATCTTCTTTAAAACAAGCGTCATCGATATAACCCGCCTTACGCCCCGTAAGTATCTTATGCGTATAACTCTGGTGCGACACGTCGAAAACAAATTTGTCGACGGGCGACGAGAAAACATAGTGCATGGCGATTTCGGCTTCCACTATACCGAAATTCGGTCCGAAATGTCCGCCGATTTTCGTAAGTCTGTTAAAAAGAGCCTCTCTTATCTCCGCCGCTAATGCCGTAAGCTCGCTTTCGTTGAGCTTTTTTACGTCTGCGGGAGAATTGATTTTACCGAGTAATTCGTACATATTTTTACCTCCGTTTTATTTCAGATTTAATTGTTTAAGCATTTTTTCCGTTTCTTTTACCGTTTCTTCGCTCGTTTCGGCATTGTTTTTTATTTCCGCAAAGGTCTTTTTGCGTACGTCCTTTTTAAACAGCCTGCACCAACGCAAAATTTCGTAAAAGGGTTGCAATATCCGTTTTCCTTTTAAAGAAGGATATTCTATAACGAGATTTTTATAAGGAAGCCATAACCTCGAAGCGATACTTCGGGCTTTGCCTTTCTTTTCCGTTCTCAAAACGACGGTTTTATTCTTTCCCGAGCCGTATACCCCGCCGCTAAGAATATATTTTTCCATGGCTTCCGTAAGTTCGTCCCGTTCTTCGTTATAAAACCACGCTTTGCCGAGCCGACCGATTTTATCGGCGAAATCTTTAATTCCGCCGACCGAAAGAAGCTCGTTTAATTTTTCCTCGTCGTAATCGAGTTTGTTTTTCAACAAACAATCGTCGAGAACAGGTTTTATTCCGCATCCGCCGCTTAAAAAATGGTATGCGGTATGCGCGTACAAATGGAACAACAAAAACTCGTTCGTAAATTCGTACTCATATGATTTGCCTTCTTTTTTGCGGGCGTAATTCCACGCGTTTCCCAAAACCCCGTCGAGCTTGTCCGTATTTTCTTTTATATTGAAATGAAGCTCCAAATGAACGCCGCTTTCCGAAAACAAAGAATAATCGTGATAATTTTTAGATTTCGTATTATATCCGAGAGCTTCTTCAAGCGTTTTTATAGCTTTCGGAACGTCGTTTTCCCTCACTAAAATATCGATATCGCAACTTTGGCGAAGCCACGCTTCGGGGTAATAATCCCTTATCACCGCGCCTTTAAGCGGAATAAAATCTATACCGTTTTTTTCGAAAACTTCTTTTATCGCGTTCAGTTCCGCGTTCTGAGTTTCGTAGCGGAAAAGCGCGAGCCTTATTTTCGACTCGAACCTGCGTTTTACTTCTCCGCCTATCAACAAATCGTTTTTTATAAGCGACATGCCGACCAAATGAGAACAATCGAAAGCCGCGGAGAGCTTGTACAATCTTTCCGCGTCGGTTTCGGAAATTCGGCCCGAAGCGGGAAAATTTTCGATTTCGTCCGTATTAAGTTTTTTCAAGTCCGTTCCGTCCGCCAGAAGCGCGAACATAAGACGAATAACCGACTCCATTTCGTTCTCCGGATTTACCTGTAAGCGATTGCGTTTTATACCGTCGGATTCTTTTTCAGAACCTGCGTCATCGATTGAATTATTTTTACCGTTTTCAAAGACACGTTTTCGTCCGCATAATCTTTCGGCACGGAGCCGATTTCGCTACCTTCCAAAGCTTTAACCGCCGCGTCGATGGCGTTTAAAAGTCCGTTTTTGTTAATACCCGCAAGGATAAAACAACCGTTTTCCAGAGCTTCGGGGCGTTCGGTGGAGTTTCTTATGCAGACGGCGGCGAAAGGTCTCCCCTCTTTTATGAAAAAAGCGCTTTCCTCGGGGAGCGTTCCGCTGTCCGAAACGACGGCGAAAGAATTTAGTTGCAACGCGCAATAATCGTGAAAGCCGAAAGGTTCGCTCAAAGCCACTCTTTTATCGAGCTTAAATCCCGTTTCTATAAGTTTTTTCCTCGATCTCGGGTGACACGAATATATTATCGGCATATCATATTTTTCCGCCAGCGCGTTTACCGACTCGAACAACGTGAAAAAACTTTTCTCGGAGTCGATATTTTCTTCCCTGTGAGCGGAAAGAAGAATATATTTTTTCGGCGTGAGAGCAAGCCTGTTTAAAATATCCGATTTATCGATTTTAGCGATATTCGCCCGCAAAACTTCCGCCATTGGCGAACCCGTAACGAAAACCCGACTGTTTTCAAGTCCCGAATCAAGCAGATTTCGTCTTGCGTTTTCGGTATAAGCAAGATTTACGTCCGAAATGACGTCCACTATCTTGCGGTTGGTCTCTTCCGGCAAACGCTCGTCGTAAGATCTGTTGCCCGCTTCCATATGGAAAATCGGAACGTGAAGCCGCTTTGCCGAAATAGCCGACAAACAGGAGTTCGTGTCGCCTAAGATCAGAAGCGCGTCGGGTTTGATTTCGTTTATCAGCTCGTAAGATCTTTCGAGAACGTTTCCGAGTGTTTCGCCGAGGTTTTCTCCCGCAACGCTCAGATTAACGTCGGGAAGATCGAGGTCGAGATCTTTAAAAAACACGCCGTTCAAAAAATAATCGTAATTCTGCCCCGTGTGAGCCAGAATACAATCGAAATATTTTTTGCACTTTTTTATCGTCTCGGAAAGACGGATTATCTCCGGTCTCGTGCCGACTACGATAAGAAGTTTTATTCTCCCGTCATCTTTGAATTTTATGCCGAATTTTGAGTTTTTATTTTCCATATCACACCTCACAAGTCCGCCTATAAGCCGATTAACGACTATTATACGCTTTCATAGAACGTATCGGGAGCGGTTTTTTCGAACTGTTCGTTCGCCCATATAAGCGTTACCAGATTTTCGGTTTCGCTCAGATTTTTAATGCTGTGAGTAAAACCCGGGAGCATATAAACGGCTTTTAAATCTTCGCCGCTTACCGTATATTCCCTTGTTTCGCCCGTCGCGATATTTCTTTCTTTTATCAAAGCTTTTCCCGCCACAACGACGAAAATTTCCCATTTGCCGTTATGCCAATGTTCACCCTTCGTTGCGCCCGGTTTCGATACGTTCACCGAAAACTGTCCGCATTTTTCCGTTTTTAAAATCTCCGTGAAGTACCCTCTTTCGTCTTCTTTCGACGACAACGGATAAATCGTTTTATCGTCGGGAAGGTATGAAAGGTATGTCGAAAAAAGCTTCTTTTCAAACGATCCCGAAGGCATTTCGGGCATCACGAGCGTTATGGGCTGACTTTTGAAAATCCGCAACGTCCGCACGATTTCGCCGAGCGTTTTTTCGTGCGTTACGGGTACGAAACAAAACTCCTCGCCACCGTCCGTTTTCCGTCTGTGTTCTTTATTTTCCAAAGCGTTCAAAAGCTCGGAAATAAGATCGTCGATATAAACGAGTTCGAGTTTTATATTCTCGTCCGTTACGACAAAGGAAATATCGCGGGCGATATTGTGACAAAAAGTCGCGACCGCGCTGTTATAATCAGGTTTACACCACTTTCCGAAAACGTTCGGAAATCTGTAAACCAGAACTTTCGCGCCCGTTTTCCCTGCGTGATCGAAAAGGATTTTTTCCGCCGCTTTCTTGCTTTTTGCATAGTTTTCGTTATATCTGCCCTTCATTTCCGCCTGAACGGAAGAAGACAGCATGACGGGGCAATTATTGCCGCGTTTTTCAAGTTCGGAAATCAGTTTTTCGGTAAGCCCCGCATTTCCGACTGCGTATTCGGCGTCGTTTTCGGGACGATTTACCCCGGCAAGATGAAAAACAAAATCGGCTTTTTTGCAAAATAAACCGAAATCCGCATCCGAAACGTCTTTATCGAACTCGAAAATCTCGTCTATTTTAAGATCGTGGCGCGTTTTGTCCTTACCCGACTTTAAATTTTTCAACGCCGCGCAAAGGTTTTTTCCGATAAAACCGTTTGCGCCCGTCACCATAACGTTCATTTTTTGTAACTCTCCAACTCGTTTCTCACATATTCCGCGGAAAGCAAAATCTCTTTGATTTCCGAAACGCTTAAAAGCCTGACGTTTGCGGAATTGAATTCTTTCAAAACGTTTCTCTTTTTATCGCCTATCTCGAAATATTTATCGTAGTTAAGCCCTCTGTTGTCTGCGGGAACGCGATAAAATTCGCCCATATCCTCGGCTTTGGCGCACTCCTCGTTCGTAAGAAGCGTTTCGTAAGTTTTCTCGCCGTGGCGAATACCTATCACGCTTACCGCGTTTTTATCCGCGCCGAAAAGCTCGGAAACGGCTTGCGCCTGATCCCCGATAGTCGCCGAAGGCGCTTTGCGGATAAACAGATCCCCGTTTTCGCCATTTTCGAAAGCATATAAAACAAGCCCTACCGCTTCGTCCAGAGTCATTATAAATCTCGTCATGGAAGGTTCGGTTACGGTTATCGGCAAGCCGCTTTTTATCTGCTCTATCCAAAGCGGAACGACCGACCCCCTCGAACAAAGCACGTTTCCGTATCTCGTGCAGATTATTTTGGTTTTGCCCGAGTTTCTCGATCTCGCGACGGCTATTTTTTCTTCTATGCCTTTCGTCATACCCATCGCGTTCACGGGGTACGCCGCCTTGTCCGTGGAAAGACAAATCACCGTTTCCACGCCTGCTTCGATCGCCGCGCCGAGAACGTTATCCGTGCCGATAATGTTCGTTTTTACCGCTTCCATGGGGAAAAACTCACAGCTCGGAACCTGCTTCAACGCCGCCGCGTGAAAAATATAATCGACGCCCGAAATCGCGTTTTTTATGGACGAAACGTCTCTCACGTCGCCTATATAATACTTGATTTTTTTAGCGTATTCGGGCATTTTTTGCTGAAATTCGTGGCGCATATCGTCCTGTTTTTTCTCGTCTCGGGAAAAAATGCGGATCTCGCCTATATCGGTTTTCAGAAAGCGGGATAAAACCGCTCTGCCAAAACTGCCCGTTCCGCCCGTTATCATAAGTGTTTTTCCGTTAAATACCGACATTTTCCTGTTGTCCTTTATTTTCCGCGGCAACCGCGCCGCTGTTTTTTATAAATATTTCGAGCGATACCGTCTGCAAAACGCAATATACGGCAAGAATTACCGCATTGCATAAAACAACCGAGTCCCAGCCGAAACCGAGACTGCCTGCAAAAATCGAAAAAACGATTTTTACCGCCGCGCCCGTCCCGAACGCTATCGCCTGCAATTTAACTTTTCCCAATCCGCAAACGATTGCGGAAAGCATTCCGCTATACGCGAACGCCCCGCCGAAAAACGCAAAGATCGCCGCGCGGGCAAAAGTTACCGTCACTTTACCGTCGCCGAGCCATAAATTCATGATTGGCTGTAAAAAAGGTATCACGGCAAATTGCAGAACAATCGCCGCCGCGCCGAAAATTTTGATTTTTCCGTACAGTTTTTTTATCCACGCAAAATCGTTTTCCGCAAGAGCTTTCGTTACGACCGACCAGACAGGCGTCATCGCAAGCGTTACCATCATCGATAAAACGCTCGTTATCTTATAGTAAAACGAATACTCCGTCGTAAGCTCCGGCGAAAAGAACTTCGTTATAAAAAACTCGTTCGTGTTTACGATAAGCATATAAAATATCTGACAGAGAAAGAACATTCCGCCTATCGACAAAACTTTTTTGCAATGTTCTTTCGTTATATATCCTAATTCGGGTTTCACTTTTTTAAGCTTCGTGAAAAACAGAATTATTCCCGCCGCGAGAAGCGGAAGGTCGGAAATTATCATATACGCCTCGGACGCGCGAAGAAGCGCTTCTTCCGCCGACCCGAATTTAAACGTAAGCGCGAAAACAAGTTGCATAACGCCGACGGCGAGAGTTAAAACGTCGTTTACGGCGGATAACTGCAAAGCGTAAAACAACGAACTCACGAAGGTGAGCGCAAATCTCAAAGATATTGCGAGAAAGACAAAAAACACCGACAATCTGAGCGTTTTTTGCGAAATCACGCTGTCCGAAACGTTAAACAATTCGTTTACGTCCACAAAAGATATAACCGCCGTCCCTACGATAAATATAATCGCTCCGACGATTATTATCGAAAACAGTCCCGAAGAAATTATGCTTTTCGCTTCTTTTTCGTCGCGATCCGAAAACGCTTTTACAAGGTTGTTTCTTACCCCGTTTCCGATGCCGAGATCGAACGAAAGAACCCAGGTCAAAACGGATAAAAGGGTGTACCAGACGCCGAGAACGACGTCGTTATCGAAATATCCGATGAAAGCGGGGGCGGAAAAAAACGAAACTGAAAGCGCAACGGCTTTTATTATAAACGACAACGTTACGTTTTTAATTATTATTCTGTCCTTCAAGGACTTTTTTTCAATCTGTTCCGTTGATTTCATTTGTTCGCCTTTTCGATAAGGTCACACAGTTCGCGAGAAAAACGTTTGTCGAGCGAGCCGATAAGTCCGCTTTGCCCGCACTCGTTATTTACGTCGATTTTCGTTATCGCTTCCGCGATCGATTTCGGGGTTTGCTCGTCGTAATAATAAACGTTATCCCCCACGGCGGATTTTTCCACGGCGGCTATCCTCGCGCTTAAAACCGTCAGACCGTTGGATAAATACGAAAGAATTTTCGATGGAAACGAACTCGAATTGAAATCGGCTTCGGGGTTTTGAGTACATAAACCGATATCCGAGCTTTGAATTGCCGTTTTGTACTCTTCGCCGAATTTCACTCCCCCGTATATGACTTTGCAAGCCGATTTTTTGTTCGTTTCGGCAATCAGCGACCGAATATTTTCCGTTTCCTCATCCGTTCCGCCGCCCAAAATCGAAATTTCATAGTTTTCGGGAAGAAATTCTGCGGCTTTTACGGCTATTTCCGCTCCGCCCTTGCGTTTATCGAGCGTTCCCGCGTAAACCGCGCGTATTTTGTCTTTGCGGGGCGTCGCAATTCTTTTCTCTTCTCTCAGAACTCCGTTTAAAACGACGAACGGCTTTTTGCCTTTGTTTATCGCGTCGTTAAGTTCCGCGGCGGAAAAAAGATATCCGTCCGCAAAAGCGAGATTTTTTATTTCATTCGATCGCGCTTTTTTACCCGCGCGGGAAACGTCGGAATAAATCTCTTCCGTCTCGATTATTATCTTCGATTTCAGGTTCTTCTTTAACCGCTTATACAGGTTGTCGTAACCCAAAGAATGATAGATAAGAACGATATCTCCTTCTTTCGCGTTTTCGAAGATATATTTTTCAAGCTCGCGGCGAATTTTTATTCGTCTTATATATCTTCCGATTATTCCGCGATAAGGTAAAACGTCGAAAGTTTTCAATGTCGCGCCGTTTGCAAGCGACTTTCTCTCTGCCTTTATCTTCTTATCCGACTTTTCGCCGAACGCCGAAACAAGCTCCGTTTCAAACCCGTTTCCGATAAGTTTTTCGGTTATATAATCGATCTTATCGTTAGCGGCAACAAACGCGCCCGTCGTTTGTTTGTCGGTATAATAATTTATGTAATAAACTTTGCCCATTTTTTTACCGCCTTATAAAAAACTAAACGGCAAAGTTGCGAAATCGCCTATAAAAAACATAAAGCACGCAACGCATAATGCGTCGCAAAGCAAGTTTAATATAAGTCCGTCCTTCTCGGTTTTCACGTTTATCCCCGCAACGATTTCGGGAATAAGCAAGGAAAGATACAGCGAAAGCGGAAACGCGGCTCTCACTATCGTTTCGTGAACGGAAGACAGCGAATAAATGAAAACCGTCAACAGCAAAATGTTGCTAAATCCCGATTTTTCCTCGCTTCCTTCGATAAAAAACGAAACGATATACAACGCAAGGTACATAAAAAACATTGTGTAAGAACCGTTATGTTCGATTTCCGTTTCCTTTCCGTAATACAAACGACTTAAAATACTTACTATCCGTTCTTTAAACAAAAAGCATAACCCCACGCCCGCAAGAACGAACGGCAACGCGGATTTTTTTATTTTTATGTAATACAACGGATACAACACGAAACAAACTATCGCCGATTTATGGAAAAAACACGCCAAAAGCGTTAAAAGAATAAACCGAACAAGTTTCTTTTCTTTTATAAACACATACGCCGCAAAGCCCAAGCTCATCGCTATGCCCTGTCTCAGTCCGCTGAAAGTTACTATAAAATTTCCGAACGCGAAATACGACAAAACGCTCAGAAGCGGATTTACCGAGTATTTATACATAACGATAAATATCGGAACCTGAATTATTATCGTTACGGCTATCAGAAACGCTCTTTCGTTAAAACCCGCAAGATAAAGAATTTTATTGAGCAGTATATAACCCGTCTCGAAATTCAAGTATTTTGCAGTAAAAGAAAACGCCGTTTTCGCACCTATTTCCTCGTATGCGGGAATGTATACGGACAAATCGGTTCCGACAGAAAAAGATCTTAACCCCTGAAACAAAACGACGGCAAACGCGGTCAGCAGAAAAAACGCCTTACGTTCGTAATCTTTAAAAAACGAAGACGCCGCTCTGAAAATAAATATTAAAATTATCAGACCGCAATAGTAAATCATTTGTCAGTTTTTTCGGAAAATCCTTTATAAATATCGATATATTCGTCCGCTATTTTTTTCACGCCGTAAATTTTTGCGGCTTTTCGGCTTATTTCGGATCTGTCAAAATTTCTTTTAAGGGCGTTTTCCAACGCCTCGGACAGTTTTTCCTCGTTACCGCTTTCGACGAAAAAGCAATCGCCCGCGGCAATTTGTTCGGGCGCGCCCGCCTTAAATCCCACGACGGGAGTTCCGGCGCACAAGCTTTCCGCCGTAACCATCGAAAAGGTTTCGCGTTTGCTTGTAAGAACGGTTACGTCCGCCACGGAATAATACTCGGCAAGATCGTTCCTGTCCGTTATTTTTCCTAATAGAATTACGTTCCCGGGCGTTTTCAACGTCTTTTCGTAATCGCCCGCGATAATAAATTTAACGTTTTCCCCGAGCATTTTTTCTGCAAGCTTTAAAACGTAATATCCGCCCTTTATATCGTCTTTATCACCGCAAAACATCGTCGTTGCGTGAAAAACGATTTTCTCGTTTCCGAAGCCTTTTCGGCGCCGCAGTTCCTCTGCGTTCCTTAAACGAAAAACGCCCGTATCTACGCAATTATAAACAACCGAGTTTTTCTTTCCCTTTAAAATCGGCGAACGCTCCGCCCTCGATTTCACCCACGGCGAAACGGAAGTTACGACAAGATTTTCATCGGCGAACCCGTCGAACGCACGTTTCATTTTCAACCAGGATTTATGCGTGTTGTCGAAAAAAAGGCTTTTGGTTTCTATTTTCGGTCTCGGACATTTTTCGCAACCCGTAATCCATTTCCCGCAATCGAACGAATGCCCGCAGTTTCCCGTGTACATAAATTCCGCGTGAAGCGTGACGACGGTTTTGATTTTCGTTTCTTTAAGCTTTTCTATAAGCTTGTACACGTTTACGAAATATCCGTTCAGACAATGGAGATGCACGACAGACGGCTTTTCTTTTTTTATGATTTTCAACACTCTTTTCGTCGATAAACCGCAACCGCCGTACATAAATCCGCTCAGTCTCGAATAAAGATTGTTGAATTTCGCGTATACTTCCGAACAGACTTTGTAAACGTTTTTTTCTTTCGTTCTTTTGCCTCTTCCGTATAAAACGACGCTTTCCAGCCCTCTTTCGGAATATTCTTTATGAAGGCTTTGAACAATATACCCCGTACTGCCTTTACCGTACACGCAATTTATCTGCAAAATTTTCATAAAGGCAACCCCTTGCAAGCTTTTTCGAGTATTTCGTAAATTTCCTCGCCGTTACGTTTTAAATCGTGATTTTTTTCCGCAAGACGGCGGGCGTTCCCGATATAACTCTCCCCGCTTTCGGCAAAAGCCGAAATAAGCGTTTTTTCAAGCTCGGATTTGCCCGACGCGACATATGCCGCTTCGTTTTTTTCGAAATAACGTACCGACGAAATATCTTTCGGTCCGTAAACGAAAATTTTTCTCCCCGAGGAGACAAGGTCGGAAATTTTCGCGGAAATCGAATATTTGACGAGATCGACGGATTTTTCGTCGAACGCTTCCGTGTGAACGAGTATTTCCGCACTGCACAAAGTTTGCAGATACTCCTCGCCTCTTACTTCCCCGCATAGTTTTACCGTTTTTACCTCCGATAACGCCGAAAGCGTTCTTTCGTCGGTTTCGCCCGTGTAAACGAGCAGTTTGTAATCCGCGCCTTTTTCCTTGTTTATCTTTTCCAACGCCATGCCGATTTCGCATAAGGAAACGTATCTGTTTCGAGCGAGGTTTCCGAGATATACGGCGGCGGATTTATCGTGTTTTTCGGCACGGTAATATTTTTGCGCATCCGTCGGAGCGATCAGACCGCCCGTCATAACGGTTTTGCATAATACGCCGAATTCTTTTTCGTATGCGGCTTTCAGCTCGTCGCTTATCGTCACGGCGCAACTCGCTTTTTTGGTGAGCGCGCTCATTTTTTTGCGTATTTTTTTAATTTGCAGTCGTTTGAAAATCCCGCCTTTGTTTTTTATGAAACAATAATCGTCGCAAATATAAACAACTATCGGCAGATTGTATCTCCCTGAAATTTTCAGCGCGATATCGTAAATAAAACCCGAATAACCCGGGGCTACGAAAATGCAATCGGGAGACTCCCTTTTTATCCATAAATCAAGTTTTTTCCCGCAAGATCGGGAAATTTTCCACGCTATATCCCTTAAAAACAGTTTGAACGGACTTCTTTTGACCGATCGCCCGCTTCCGCCGTTCGCGCTTTTCCTCTCGTCCGTTTCGGGAAAAACCTCGCTTCCTTCCGCGCGGGCGGAAAAAACGCCTTTTAAAGCTTCTTTGTCCGTAATTCTGTAATACGAGCTGCATTTATCGGTGTCGGGAAAAGAATTATGAACGTAAAACTGACACAGCTCTTCCTTATCGAACGCCGAAAAAAGCGTAAGAAGAGTTTTGCCCATATTATTTGTCCGACATATCGGATTGTGAGATAAAATAAGAACTTTCACAATTCACCTTTAACCGAATGTTATCTGCATTTGCCGAAATAGAGCTTAAAAAAACCGACGGGAGAATATACGAAAGATTTTATCCCGTTTATAAAGCATTTTAAATACTTTTTTCCCTTTTTATAAGTTACCGCAAGCACGGCGAAATGCCGCATTTTTATAAAGCGTATGTCCTTTTTTTTCAGTTCGGAAAAATAAGCGGACTTGACGGACATAACCGAACTTTCGATTTTCAGTTTGTTCGGATATGCCGACAAACCCAACAGATTGTGTATAGTGCAAAACACCCCGTCCGTGTCGACATGCCCGATTTTATCGGTTTTTTCGATTGCGTTAAGCATAAAAATAAAATCGTCGCCGAGGTCGCTGTCACAAAATCCGCCGATTTCCCGCGCAAATTCGGTTTCAGCCATAAAAGACCCCGTTCCCGTCAAGTGGTATTTCAGGTGCATTGTCAAAAGCGGCTCGCCGTTTTTGAAATACCGCCGTTTACGTTTATCTATGACGTTGCCGTCGTCGTCGACAAGAATTAAGTTGCAAATCGAAACTTTATAACCCTTTTTTATCGTTTCGTTAAGCTGAATTTCGATTTTGTCGGGAGAATAATAATCGTCGTCGTCGAGAAAAGAGACATATTTTCCCGTAGCTAAACCGAGACCTTTATTTCTCGATTTCGCCGAGCCGAGATTAACTTCGTTCCGAACGTATTTTATTCTTTTATCGTTCAGACTTTTAAAGTATTCTTCGTTCGGAATTTTAAAAGTTTCGTCGTCGTTATCGTCAATAACGATTATTTCGAGATTTTCGTATGTTTGTATAATAAGAGAATTTATAGCTTTATGAAGAAGCTTTGTTTGACGAAAAGTCGGCACTATCACGCTTACGGTAACGTCGTTTTCCGCCGTGTCCGCCCTTTTCGTGTTGTTTAAAAAACTCTTCTCCATAACGTTTTTCTCCGAAAAAACCTATAATTCCCCCTTTATATTTTATATAAATACCGCTTCGTTGTCAAGGATTTTCGATTAACCTTAATATAATTAAAGAATTTTGCAACGCGTTGCCGCTTAATGAAACGAAAAAACAGCCGTTAATCGACTTATAGCCGCACTTATTGTTTTTAATCCGTTAAAACGCACAAAAAAAACGAACCGCCGGAAAAGCGGTTCGCCGATTGTATTTTTTGTTTTGTTTTAATACTTGGAAACGATTTTGTGCATTTCGTCGAGTCTCGCTTCCATATCGGAAACAAGCTTGAACTGACTTCTCGTTCTGTCTATATTCTGCTTCTCTCTCGTATGGCGGAAATAAACGTCGCCGTCGAGGTAATCCGTCAAAAATCTTATTCCGCATTCGTAAGTCATCAAAATCGCGCCGATCGGAAGAAGTTCGCGTTCGACATTCGTTATCGTTTTGCCGAAAACGCTCAGATAACCTTGCGTGTACGTTTCGAAAAGAGGCATATTGAAAATAACCTTTTCCGTTTCGGGCGTATCTTCGAGACAGGGATTGCAACCGAATCTTATAGAGTCGCCGAAATCGTAACAAATACTGCCCGGCATCATCGTGTCGAGATCGATAACGCAAACGGCTTTATCGGTTCTCGTATCAATAAGAACGTTGTTGAGCTTGGTGTCGTTATGCGTTACGCGAAGAGGCATATCTCCGCTATTTAAAAGATCGACGATTTTGTTTGTTATACCCTCGTGTTTAAGCGCGAATTCGATTTCGGGCAAAACGTCCTTTGCTCTTCCCAAAGCGTCCTTTTCGAGCGACTTTTTGAAGTTTGCGAAACGCTTCACGGTGTTATGGAAATCGGGAAGAACTTCGAAAAGCTTAGTACTGTCGAATCTGTCGAGAAGCATCGCAAACTTGCCGAACGCAACCGCGCTCTCGTAAAAATGCTCGGGTTTTTCGACTACGTCGTAACCTTTCGCGTCCTCGATAAAGACGTATACTCTGTAATATTCGTCCTCCGCGGCTTTGAAATAAGCTTTTTTATCGTGAGTGTATATAAGCGTGAGGCTTTCTCTGTCGGGATCGCCGCCGCGTTTTATGATCTCGGATCTGTTGAACTCGGTTACGAGCTTTATGTTGTTCATAAGCCCGTCGACGTTCGTGAAAAGCTTGGAGTTGATTCTCTGAACGATATATCTTACTCTTTTGCCGTTCTCATTGAAAACCGCAACGTAAGTTCTGTTGATAAGTCCGCTGCCGTAAGGCTCGCAGGAGATAAATTCCCCGTCGATTTCGAAATGTTTTAGTATTTCGGAAAATTCCATATTAAACCTCTGCAATAAAGAAATTTTACGCTTTTATTTATACCACTATCGCGAAAGAATGTCAATAGTAAAAACGTTCGCAAAAAATAAAGCGTTCTATTTTATAAATTTTACATAATTAACGCCGTAAGAAAGATACTCAATGTATGAATATTCAACCCTCGCTCGACCACAACAGACGAGCCGTTAAAGCGCTTCTCGGAAGCGACGATATAATTTTTTTCGATTTCGAAATAGGCGAAGTCTCCGCTTTTTGCGTGTACGTCGATTCTATTACGGACAAAGAACTTTTAGGTCTCGAAGTGATCTCGCCGCTCACGAAAACCGACCCGCGAAAAAGCGTTAATTACCTTGCGAAAAAAATCACGCTCGCTAACGTGAAGACCGAAAGCAAAATTGCCGACGCCGCGGAAGACGCGCTTTCCGGAAACGCCGTTATTTTCATCGACGGAAAAAACAAAGCCATAAGCGTGGATTTGAAAAAATTCGAGGTGCGAGCCATTTCCGAACCTCCGACGGGACTTGCCGTCAGAGGACCCAGAAACGGTTTTACCGAAAGCATAAAATCCAATCTGAGCCTTGTGAGAAGATATCTTAAATCGACCGATTTGAAGGTGGAAACGACCGAAAAGGGCAAATACACAAAAACGAGCATCGCGATTATGTATATCGACGGACTCGCAAAACCCGAAATCGTCGAAAAGGTAAGAAAAAAGATCGAAAAGATAAATATCGACGGAATTCCCGACAGCTCATACGTTGCCAAACTTTTAAACGAACGGAAAACCTCGCTTTTCAAGCAGGTCGGCTCGACGGAACGCCCCGACGTTTTGATCGAGAGAATGCTGGAAGGGCGGATAGGCATTATCGTTGACGGTTCGCCGTTCGCTTTGACTCTCCCCTATCTTCTGATAGAAGATTTTCAAGCCGCCGAGGACTATTATATATCGCAGTACCGCGCAAATCTCGTAAGGGCGTTAAGAGTTGTCGCGATGATCTTCTCCATTCTTCTGCCCGCGGTTTTCGTTGCGGCGCAGCTTTTCCATTTGCAGATAATTCCGCTTAATTTTCTGTTGACGATCGTAAACGGAATTAAAGAAATACCCTTTTCGCCGAGTCTCGAAATGTTCTTTGTTCTCCTCATTTTCGAGCTTTTAAACGAAACGAGCGTGAGAATGCCGAAATACGTCGGTATGGCTCTTGCGGTCGTCGGCGCGCTCGTCCTTGGCGAAACGGCGGTCAACGCGGGGATAGTTTCCACGCCGGCAATCCTTATAATGGCTCTTTCGGGAATAAGCATTTACGCTATCCCGGAAATAGTCGAAACGACTTCGGTGTTAAGATTTATATATCTCCTCGTTGCGGGATCTCTCGGCGGCTACGGACTTATCGCTTTGACCGCGTTTCTCGTTTTGTATCTCGCTTCCGCGGATAATTACGGCGCGCCGTATCTCGCTCCGTACTCCCCCGTTCTTCTCAACGATTTTCAGGACGGACTTTATATGAACAACGTTATCGGCATGACAAAGCGTCCCCTTTCTCTCGGCGCGAAAAACAGAACGAGACAAAAACTCGACTAAGACATTTTTAATTGCGGAGGTGTTTTATGAATAAGGACAAACTTTACGTCAGACAAATTTGCTTTTTATTCGGCGCGTTTTTGTTGCCGATAAAACTTGTCACAATGCCCGCCTTGTCGGCTAAAATCGCCGCCGAGGCTTTGTGGGTTCCCGCGGCGATAAACTTCGTTTTCGACGGCGCGATGATTTTTTTCATACTTTATATGGCAAAAAAGTTCGAAGGAATGACCATATTCGAAATAGTAGAATTGAAACTCGGGAAAGTTGGAAAATTCATTTTTTCGTTTGCGTTTTTACTGTTTTTTATTGCAAAATCCTATATCCCGCTCGTGGAACACAGAAATTTTATAGAAATCGCTCTCTATGAAACCACGCCTGCGTTATGGATCTTTTTGCCCGTATTTCTGTTTTCGGCTTTCTTTTCATACAAAGGATTAAGGGGCGCGGCGAGAACGGCGGACGTTGCGATATGGTTTACGGCTGTCGGAATAATAATCCTCACCGCTCTGTCCGTGGCTTCGTCCGATTTTACGAATTTATTTCCGCTTATAGACGTGCCGATAAAAAACATCGCGAAAGGAAGCCGCAATGTTTCGCTCTGGTTTTTCGACAGTCCGTATCTTCTGTTTTGTCTCGGGCATTTCAAACCCGAAAAGAAACAGACGGCAAAGATTGCGGGCGCGTATTTCGGCTTTGCCGCCGTACTGATTGTTTATATGCTCATTCTTCAATGCGAGTTCGGGCATCTCACCGAAAGACAGTTTTTCTCGCCTATAAAAATGGGAAAATACAGCGTTTCTTCGGCGAATATAGGCAGAGTCGATTATATAGCCGTAAGCGCGATAATTTTTTCGTGCGTTTTCGGCTGTACTCTTCCGCTAATTTTCGCAACGATGTGTCTCGAAAAATGCTTTCCGTTCAAACATAAAGTTCTGCCTTGCATTATCGTGAACGCTTTTATGGGCATTATCGTTACGTTCACCGACGATTACTATTTCACAGCGCGGCAATTCTTTCAGGATTATTTAACGCCGATTTTCGCTTTCTTCGCGCTTTTGCCGCTCGTATCGGTGTTCTTTAAAGGCAACACGCGCAAAACAAAGGAGGAACCATGCGTTTTATAAGAACTTATTTTTTGCCGATCCTGATAGCTTTCGCAATGCTCCTGTTCTTCACTCACGACTTCGGTCTTATAGATATCGAACATACCGCGATAATCGTCGCGTTCGGCGTGGATAAGGACGATAACGGGCAATACGAAATTTCCACGCAGATCGCTATTCCGCAGGCTTCCGCTTCTGAAAACTCGAACAGCGAATCGATCATTTCGGCAAAGGGCAAAACAATCGGCGAAGCAATAGATAAGATAGCGGTAAACACGGGTTGGTATCCTTTGTTTTCCTTTTGCAATCTTATCGTTCTGGGGCAGAACGCGACGGGCGGCAACATTATGGATATTCTGAATTACTTCATCCGCACGGACAGAATACCAGACTCCGCGACGCTTTGCATAAGCGAAGTTCCCGCAAAAGAACTGCTTCTTTCAAACACGCCGCTCGATTCGGTCACTTCGTTTGCCATTCAGAAAATACTCGAACAGGATTATGCCAAGCTCGACCGTATCGCAAACGTGAACATTAAAAATTTCGTCGACGGCTACTATTCCGAGTCGTCGAAAGGATATCTGCCTCTTATCAAAAAAGTCCCGTCGGGCGACGGCGACGAAGCTCGATCCAAAGGCGGCTCGAACGAAAAATCGGGCGGTTCGGGAGGTTCGTCCTCGGGCGGCTCGGGAGGGTCGGAAGGCGGCTCGGAAAGCTCCGACAGCGAAGTTTACGACGCGTCTACCACCGTTTTGTTTTCTCACGGCGTTATCGCGGGAACGCTTTCCGCAGAAGAAACGCTGCTATTTAATCTCAAAAGCAGAAAATCGATCGATACGTTTGTTAAGCTCGAAAATATGGAGATCGACGGACAAAAGACGGATCTGCTCGTCGAGATAGACGAAACGCATAAAAAATACGGCTTTAAATTCGAAAACGATACGCCCGTTTACGAGGTTAAACTCGAAGCGCAATGCAGAATAGTAAGCGCGAACGCGGACTTCCCCGTTTCCGAACTTTTCCCTTCCGCAAAAGCGCCCGAAATCGTTCTGAGGGCAACCGAAAAAAAACTCGCCGAAACTTTCGAAAACCTTTATCGAAAATTACAGATAGCGGATTGCGATTTGTTGGAAATAAAGAATACTTTGTATAAATTTCATTACCCGAAATACAAACTTCTGAAAGACGATATTTTAAACGCGACAAAGCTTAAAATCGAAATCGTTTGCCGTCCGAAGACAACGACGAGAGTTTAAAAAAATCCATAGTCTCCGTTTTTACGGCGACTATGGATTTTTATGTTTTACCGTTTTCTCTTTTTTAAAACAACGAATATCACGACCGCCGCCGCGATTACGACAATGCCCGCGCCGCCGCCGATAAGCGCGCCTGCAAGGCAACCGTTCTTTTCTTCATCCGAACCGTCGGACGAATTTCCGCTGTCGTCGACCGCCTCTTCGACGGTTATATCGAGTTCCGCCGAATAATCCGCGCCTTCGTAATTACAGGTTATCCGAACCTTTTCGTCTCCGAAATTCAAAACGGTTTTATCGGCTTTAAAATCGGTTACGACAAGCTCGGAGCCGTCGTCGAAAACGAGTTTTAACGTCATTCCCTTCGCGTCGAACTTTTCGCCCGAAACATAATTCGTTTTATCGGGTCGGACGGCTATTTTAAGCTCGCTGACCCCGACGGGATAACCGAGTTCTTTCTTTTTCGCCCTTATTGCCGCCTCGTAGTTATAAAGCTCGTCCGCTTCGTTTTCTATAAGCGCAAGCTGTTCCGCCGCGGTGATTTTATTGTACGCTTTTCTCGCTTCCGCCGTGAGCGCGGCAACTTTTTCTATCTCGCCGAGCGTAGTCGCGTTTCTGATATCTTCGACGGATTTTTCGGCTTTTACGTTTTTAATCCGTTCGATAAATTCTTTCGCGTCGTTGTCCGGAAGAATTTCGTCCGTTCTTTCGACCGTGAAGAAGGCGTTCCATATCGGCGTGTCGTAACCCTTGCCGTTCTTCGGAATTATCGCTTTAAGACCGAAATCGTCATAACCGCTGACCTTTATGGCTTCGAGTTCGGCGCGGTAAATAATCTGCGCGACGTAGCTGAAAAAGTTTGCGTAATAAATTGTAAATCCGTAGCAATAATCGTCGTTTCTTCCGAAAAGTCTCTTGCTGATCGCGTGATAACCGAGATTTTCCACGTCCTTGAAATCGGAAAGAAGAACGGGAGCCTGAACGCTTCCGAATTCATACTCCTTCACCGAGCTTTCGAAAAACGCGTAATCTTCTATCGCCGCCAACGTTTCGGGGAATTTGACGGAACCGAGAATCTGCGTTTCCATAAACGCGCTGTCGGCAACAATCAACGTGCCGGCGGGGATTTCGTAAGTTTCGTCATCTTTTGCCGCGGGATATTGTAAAAGTATGTTACCCTTTTCGATTTTTGCGTAAAGCACGCCGTCGACGGAATAAATGTTTTTGCCTTGCGCCGTTATCGATCTCAGCGTTTCTATCGCCGCAAACGCGCCCGCGCCGTAAGCATACTCACTGCGGTTTCTCACCTCTTCCGCTCTGCCCTTGTCGTCGTATTCCGTCCATTCGTAGTCCGTGTAAACGTCGTCAAACGACGAAGGAAGAATTACTTCCGTGAGTTGCGTATACGAGAAAGCGTATTTACCTAAGGTTCTGAGCGCGCCGAAAGTTACTTTTTCGAGCTTGGAACTGTTGAACGCATACGCGCCGACGTTAACCGCGTTATCGAGTTCGGCGGTCAATGCTGCGATATCGGAAAACGCCGCTTCGTCTATCGTCACGAGCGTTTTAAAATCGACGTCTTTAAGAGACGTACAACCGTAAAAGGCGTATTCTCCGACGACTTCCGTACCGTTAAGATTTATCCCCGAGAGAGACGAACAGTTTGCAAACGCCCTGTCGCCTATAAATTTAACTCCGTCCGGCAAAATCACCTCGGTAAGACTTACCCTCTCGTCGTCCGCCATAAACGCTTTCGAGCCGATAACCGTTGTCCCCTCGCCGAATTCGACTACCGTAAGAAGACCCGTGTTTCCGAAAGTTTTTTCGCCCATTTCCGTTACGCCGCCCAACGTCACTTTCATAAGAGATAAGTTGCCCGCGAAAGCTTCTTTTCCGATGAAATGCGCCGAGGGGAAATATGCCTCGGTAAGCAAGCACGATTCGAACGCGTTGTCGCCGATAATTTCCGTTTTATCAGCCGAAATCGATTTAAGAGTCGAGTCCGAAAAAGCATACTCGCCGACTTCCGCGAGCGACGGAAGTTTAAGCGTGGTTATTTTTGTTTTACAAAAGCCGTAAGCGCCTATTTTCTTTACGTTTTCCATACCCGTGACCGACGTGAGATTTTCCGCTTCCAGGAACATTCCCTCGGGAATCGTCGTTATCGAAGGATTGAGCTTTACGCTTGTAAACGCGCTCCCGGAAAGAGCGTAATCGCCGATTTCGGTCACTTCGGAAAGATCAGAAGCGCCTTTTATCGAAAGACCCGCGAGCGCGCCGTCGGAAAGTTTTGTTACGGAAAAGGGAAGCTTGTAGCTTTCCGCAGCCGAAGGAACGGCGATAAGCTTCGTCATATCTTTGGAATACAGAACGCCGTTTACCGTTCTGTACAAACCGTTTTCGCCGTTCGCGTTTCCGTTTACCGTGAAGCCCGAGGATATCGACGGGGCGAATTTCGCGCAGTTTTTGAACACGCCGAGTTCGAAACGGACTTCCGCTTCCCCTATTTCGACGGTTTTAAGCGAAGAATTGTAAAACGCCTTGCCCGAAACCGAATAATTTCCTGCGGGAAGAGTTATTTCCGTAAGGGCGATCGTGTTGGCGAATGCGTTTTCGCCTATCCCTCCGAAATCTCCTTTCGTTGTAAATGTAAATCCGGAAAGAGCGATACAATCGATAAACGCGCCGCTTGGGACGTAATTGCCGCCGAACGCAAATTCTTTTAAAGACGTGCAACTTGCGAACATTTCTTTGCCGAGAACGGTCAGATCCGAAGTTTCCGCCTTTACAAGCGCTCTGCAACCGAGAAATACCGAGCTTCCCGCCACTTTAAGTTCGGAAATATCGATTTCTTTGAGCGAAGAACAATTTGCAAACGCACGGTCGTAAAGCGTGGTAAGCCGTTTCGCGTTGTTTATCGTTTCGAGCGCGGAACAGCCCTCGAACGCGCTTTTACCTACCGTTATCGATCCGTAGTAGCCTTCACCAGCATTGTTTTTGCCGTCCCCGAATTTTTCGAGCGTTATGATTTTAAGTTTTTTGCAATCCTTGAACGCGGCTTCGAGTATCGTCGTACATTGAGAGGGAATTACGACTTCTTCGAGGTTCGTACAACCCTCGAAAGCCTTTTCGGGAATTTCGGATATCGTACCGGGTAAAACTATCTTTTTAAGGTCGGTATTATATCTGAAACACTCCTCGTCGATATATAAAATGTTTTTATTGTCGGGAATTTCGCATATCGCTCCGCCGTAATAATCGTAAAGAGTGTTGTTTCTTATGTTATACAATTCGCCGACTTCTATATTCACCGTTCTGCTAAGAGTCGCGCCGTCCGCTCCCGCGCGCTTGTCGGTTGCCGTTATCGTCACGCTTGCCGACCCTTTCTCGAATGCCCTGACGTTGCCGTAGCCGTCGACCGTGAGAACGTTTTCGTCGGAAGATTTAAACGAAAACTCCACGTCGGTCACAAACCACGGCAGGACGGAAGCCTTCAATTTAGCCGTTCCGTTCGGATTCATCGTGAATGTCGGCACGGACGCGTCGTCTTCGGGGTCGTCTATTCCCACAACGTAACCCTTCGCGTTAAACACGGGGTCGAGAACAATTCTCTCTATCGGATTTTCGGAAAGAATTACACCCGTCACGGTGAGATTTATGCCTGCGTAAATACCGGCGTGTTCGTCGTCGCCGTCTCTTAAAAGAAGTAACGTACTTCCCGTTTTCCGCGCGTATAACTCCCCTCCGTTTACCGAAACGATATCGGTTTCTTCCGCCGCGTACCAGGAAAAGATCCGAGCCATAGACTCGTCCGGCGAAGTTCTGATAACCGGCGCGTAAAGTTCGTTCACTTTCATTTCGAGGTCGTATACGGGGTAAGAGTCCGTACCGACCGAAGCCGCGTCGGCGGTATGTCTCGTAAGTCTGCCGTCGTCCGAGGAAACAAGCACGGTGTCGGGGTACTGAGTCGCGTTTTCCGCGGAAACATGATAAACCGACTGGTTCAAAGCGTAATCTTCGACGACGAGGTATAATTCGCCCGTTTTTACGAGCGTGTCGTAATATTTCGTTATATCGAACGAAACGGTGCTTTTCGCCCCTTTATCGCCGTAAACGGGAATGGGATGTTCGGTTGCGAGCGTTAAATAGTTCTTGCCCTTTTCGGGTTTGATATAACACGGCATAACGTCCATAACGTACTGATTGTCCTGCACGTCGACGTCCATAAAGATATTGTATTTTACCGCATTGTTTTCGGTGTAAGGCTTGAAACGTATGCGATAATCGAGAGCCTGCGGCTGCTCGTAGTCCACCGTGAACATAAAATCGAAAGTGTTGTTCGCGGGGTTTTCTCCGCCATCGTAATCGAGCGTTCCTTTAAGAGAAACGTTGTATGTCGAGTTTGCGGAAAGTCCCCACTCTTTCGCGTCGATTTCGAGCATTATCGTCGCGCCGCGGTTGGATCCGCCGCCCGCATAGGATTTGCCAACCTTATGCTGAGTTTTTTTGTACACGACGTTGCCTGTTAGAGACTCGGTAACGACTATATCCATAGTGTCCGCGCACCTCAAAAGCCCCGCATACACCATATACACTTCGTAAATCGTTCTGCTGCCCGCTTCGTCGAAAATCGAAATAGCCGCTTTGTCTTTCTCGGGATAAATTTTTTCGTCGTCGTCCGATAAATCGTAAAGATAAGAGCCGAGCGCGACCATGTATTTATCTTCGTAATACTTCCCGACTACTCTCGTTTCCGCCGCCGAAGCTTTGAGCTTGTCCTCTTCGGCTACGGAAGAGTCTTTTTCGCTTTCGGCTATATCGTACACGCTGTAATCGAAAAGCGGCGCGTCGTTCCAGTCGCCGTAAAACGCGAGATACGGAAGACCTATCGCGACCTTTGTGTCGTTATCTCCCGCAAGCGAGACAAAACCTTCGATATATATGCCGTTTTTGAAATTTTTGTCGAGTTTTTTCTTTGTTTCGGCGGAAAGGGTTATCTTTACGCCGACTTTAACCGTTCCGTTTGCGGGAACGGAAATATTGCCGTCGTTTTTAACTCCGTCGACGGTCAATTCGACTATGCCGTCCGAAAGCATATCGGCTTTTTCCGCAACGGTTTTACCGTCGGACGCGAGAGTTTCGGTCATAACGTAAACCGTAGGCGAATACGTTTCCGTCTTTCCCGACAGGTTGTTTACGGTAAATTCAAACTCGTAAACGCCTGTTTTTTTCTTGTCGTCGTAAAGCTCGATCTTGGTTTTATCGCTCACGTTACCGTTTTCGTCAGTTACGGTTATAAAACTTTCGGCGGCGAGAACATTTTCGGGAACGGCAACGCCCGCGCCCTGTTTACGGGGAGAATACGGATTGCCTTCGTCGTTTCTTACGATCGTCGCGGTACTCATAAGCATCTGATTTACTCTTGCCGTAAGTTCTTTGCCGCTAAGTCCCTGTTTTTTAAGGTTCTGACGAAGAAGAGCTATCGCGCCCGCCATATTCGGCGCCGCCATACTCGTTCCGCTGTATATATCGTATCCGCCCGGAACCGCGCTCGTTATTTCTCCGCCGTATGCGGTTATTTCGGGTTTAAGTTTCAGATCGGGAGTCGGTCCCCAGCTCGAAAAGTCGGACATAAACGGTCCCGCTTTAAATTCGGAACTTATCTGCATCGTTCCGACTATCCCCGCCGCGCCTCCGACGATCTTATTGCCCGCGTCCATCGTTACGGCGCAGGTCGGTATCGGATTTTTCAGCTCGCCGAGAGACATTCTTATCGTTCCCGACACGTTATTGTAAATAACGCAGGCGTCGGCACCGTTTTCCGCGGCGTTTTTCACCTTATCTTCGAACGTCGTTTCGCCGCGCTTTACCAAAGCTATAACGCCGTCATAGCCGCTTTTGTTTTGAAGCTCGCTTTTAACGTCCGCATTATAGCTTTCCTTATCACCCACACCGCCTACGACGACATACTTTAAATTAAGAGTCTCGCCTTTCGATTTGCCCGTTTTTTTGTACAGATCGTTGATGAAATCGAGTTGATTTCCGTCTCCGTCCGACGCTTCGGCGATAAACGCGATCTGCTCGTCGTTATCGTTAGCCCGAATATACGCTTCTTTCTTCCAGTTCATCGAAGCGACAGATAAAGCCGAATCGTAAGAGGACGGCGAACCGACCGTTCCCGAATCGGGGTTTGAAGCAAGGTTTGTTCCGTTTCCGCCGCCATAACCCGAACTGTAACTGTTGCTCGCGGCAACGACAAGGCTTATGCCCGCGTCCTTAACGCTTGCGTAGATTTTATTTATCAATCTGTCCTGTTCGCTCGTATCGCTCGCTTCCGAAAAACCCGCCGACGAACCGAGACTCATATTTATCACGTCCACGCCGAGCGCGACGCAATCGCTTATCGCCGAGATTATATCTACGGTATCGGCTCCGCCGAGTCCCTCTCTGTCGAGATCGTCGGTAAAAACTTTGCAGATAACGAGCTGCGCTTCGGGCGCAACGCCCGTAAACGTTTCGCCGTTCTCGCCCGCAACGTAATCGCTCGAACCCGCGATTATACCCGCAACGTGCGTTCCGTGGGAAGAATATGAGGGGTAAACGTCGCAATCGTCGTCCGCATAATCGTAAGCGAAAGGTATTTTCGCATTATAATAGACTTCATCCGCGTCGGCTTTTGCATAAAAAGCTTTTCCCGAAGTTTTCGCCGCGGTTATTTTCTTTGCCACGTCGCTTTTTGTCCACGCGGGATTGTCCGGCATTTTCGAAAACGCTTCGTGAGAATAGTCTATACCTGTATCGAGAACGGCTACGACCGTTCCCTCACCGCGCTCGTTTATACCGGAAGTATCGTAAATACCCGAGGCGTAAACGTTTGCCGAGTTTTTAACGGCAACCTCGGGTTCGGCATACCTTTCCGAAAACTCGATACTCTTAACCTCTTTCATTTTTTTGAGCGCGTCGTACCCATCGGAGTCGACTTTTAAAGCGATACCGTTATTAAGTACCGAATAGGAATATTTATAGGTATAATTTATCCCTTTACGGTCGAGCGATCTCAAAAAGCCCGAATGATCGGCTTCGATAGAGTTTTTAAGCGATTTTCCTTTCGGGCTTGCAACGTACTCGGAAAATTCGCCGTCGAAATCGGCGTCTTTTTCGTATGCAGAATAAAGATCCTCTTCACCGAGTCCGATTATAACCCAACGCTCGCCGTCGAATTTTGTTTCCGAACTTTTAACCGCGTTTTTATCGAAATACCCGGCGCGAAGATCGCTCGCGTCGATATCGGTCGTTTTAACAAGTCCGCCCTTTATCGTTACGGGCGTTAAATCGGTCGTTTTTGTTCCCGACGGGTACGCGGATGCGAAAACCGTTGAAACGCACAGCGTAAAAGCCGTCACGATCTGCAATATGCCGATGATTTTCTTTTTCCCTTTTTTCATTTGCTCTCCTGCCTTTTTCTTTTCAAAACCGAAAAAAAGCCATATGTAATAGTATTATAATATGAAATCGAGTAAATAACAATTAAATTTTCGTCTGTTTCGCCTTTATTTTCTAATTTTCATTTACGTTTTCCCTTCTTCCGGATTTTATTACGAAAATTTTACCCTTTTGAAAACTTACGTTTCGCGCAAAGAATTGCGCCCCGAAGCACGTTTTGCCAAAAATGAGCTTCGGGGCGCGTTTTACTTATTTTTAACCTTTCTTATTTTCGTTTTGTTCTTGTTCCGAGGCGTTATCCTCGTTTTCCTCTTTTTTCTCCGTTTTATCTTTCTCGGAAGAGGATTGAGACGGCTCCGTTTTTTTGCCGAATTGTTTAAGCATCTGATCTGTTCCGATTGCGGTAAAACCGCTCGCCGCTCCGATCACGATCGCTACGACCACATTTTCGGCAGGAATACATGCCGGTATGGCGTAATAACATATCACTCCGAAAACAACTCCCAATCCCGCAGAAATCAACGGAACGAACCTTTCGAATTTTACGTTTTCTCCTGCGGCGTATCTTATCAGTTTAACGACGAAATATACAGCCGCGGCAATAGCGGGAACGCTGATCGTTCCTAAATATTCTTTCAAATTCCGAATCCTCCTACACTTCATTTTATGATTTTTACAACTTAAAAGTAACGTTTTTCCGCGATTTTTAATATAATTTTATATAAACGGCTTATGTCGGATAATACCGACACGGAGGAAAAATGGCAACAAAAACAATCACTTCATTTACCGAATTCAAATCGGCGGTGGAAGATACCGAAACGGACGAGGTTATACTCGCCGCGGACATAACTTTCGAAAGCGGAATCAGAATTCCCCTGACGAAAAAAACGCTTACGATAAACGGCGAAAACCATAAAATCACGGATATGAATTCCTCGGCGGCAAGCAGCGCGCTTTACGTCCCGACGGGTTTCGGTACTTCGACCGTTACCGTGAAAAACGTCACATGGAGCGGGCGAAATTATTACGGAATGGTTTGCGTTTACGACGACACGGCAAACGCCGGGGTCTCGCTCGTTTTCGAAAACGTTAAATACAACGGTCCGCAGGCTGTTTACAACAGATACGGCTCGACAACCGTTAAAAACTGCGACATAACGATCGAAAAGAACGGATCGAGCGCGAGCGCGCAGGAATTTTGCGAAACAAACCGCTTGATTTTTGCGGGAACAACTACAATAAACTGTCTTTCGACTTCGGGTTCGGTTATGTGGTTTGCTTTTGCGAACGCGGAAATAACCGTCGAAGCGGACGCCGTTATAAACATTTCCGCCCCGAACACTTACCTGATTTATTCCGATACCGCGGCTAAACCGAAACTAACTTTCAAACACGGTTCCTCGACCGTCATAAACGTTAAAAACGGTCTTTTTTACGCCGCGGGGACGGGCGCGCATATCGCTTCTTCCTGTCTCATCGAACACGACGCCTCTCTGTCCGTAACCTCTTCCGCAAACAACGGAGTTCCGCTTTTTAAATGCGCGGGAGACTTTACCCTGATGCGGGGCGCAAGTTTATTTCTCGTTATGCCGCAAAGCGGAAGCTCGCCGCTGATGTATTTTTCGACGACGGCAAAAGTCGATTTCGGGTCGCCGAAAAACATTCTGCTTTATAACAACAACGGAAAAGTTTTTTCGTTCGCCGCGGGCGGAACGGTCGCGATAACGGCAAAACAGGTAAACTATTGGAGCAAATCGGTTACTCCTTACACTGCGGCGGGAGGTTTCGACGACGTACCGACGACCGCGATTTACAAAGCGAACGGCGAAAACGTGACGATAACCCAAACGCTCACGCAAAGCGCGGTTACGTCAACGACTTCCGATATTATCGAAGGAGACGGCGGTTATCCCGTCGGCGCGACCAACTTCGATCTGACAAAAGCTACCGTTTTGTCGGCGGGTACTCTTCCTCTTTCGATAAACGCCGTAAACGATCTTTCGCTCGCCGTAAGCGGCGCAACCGACCCTAACGCGGCGATCCTTCTGACCGACGCCGAACAAACGCTTTCCGCTTTATCCGACGATACGGGCGAATTCGTCGTTAATACGGGCAGAAACCCGACCGTCGGCGAAATCATTACCGTAAAGGCAAATAAAGACTTTCTGACGACGAAAAATTCGGTGACCGCGACGGGAAGCGTTTCGGTTACGAAACTACCGGATATTCCGTTTAACGCAATCGGCACGCCTCGCCGCTCCGCCCCGCTTGACAGGATTGACCCGAACTGGGAAATAGAACTTACCGACACACGCGTAAACGGCGGAAAATGGGCGTTATATGTTCAGATCGAAAGCGAACTTCAATCCGACGGTAACGTAATTGCCGAAGCGGTAACCTTTACCGACAACGAAACGACCGCTTTAACCGCCGCTCCGACGCTTGTTGCCGAAGGCGAGACCGCAGGCGAGCAAACGATCAACCTTTCCTGGGAGAAAACCAAAGGCGTGCTTTTAAATATTGCGGAAGATAAGGTTTACGGCGGCGGAAAATACGTCGCGAAACTTAAATGGACGACGGAATTCGACTGAAAAATTTCCCGAATATGCGAAAACCCGTAACTATATCGGTTACGGGTTTGTTTTTTTTGTTTTTTAAGATAAACCGCAACCGATTTTACGGTATTCGGTCGCTTTGCTTTTCCTTTTATCGACAACGGTAAGCTCGTTTGTTTTAACGACTTCCTCGCCGCAGACAAGCTCCGCAAAATTACGCATACGCCTTAAAACGTCGAATTTTAAAGCTGTATTTTCCCGTTTATCCGTCTGCGGTTCCGCAAAACACGAAAAACACGACGACAACAGGGATAAGCAACTACAAATCCCGCATTGTCTTTTCGGTTTACGACAAGCTTTTAAGCCGCACGGCGGTTGTCGTAAAAATTTGTTACGCTTGCGTAACGCGAAAGGTAACGGTAAGAGTTCCTCCTTCGGCGATATCGGGCAGATTAACGCTCAAAAGCCCGCCGGAATAGGTAAAATCGGTAGTCTTCGAACCGTCGATTTCCACGCCGTAATCGCTGTCGAACACAACGTTTGCGGTATCGATATTGTCCGCAAGCACGCCTTTCGAATAAACGTCTCCCGACTCGTTGGTAATAACCACGGTATAAGTCAAAGGTCCGTCCACCCAGTACTTTTTATCTGCCGAAAGGACTGCGGTGAGTCCGCTGATTATCGTAGTGCTGACGAGGTTCGAAGCAAATGTTATAGGTTCGGATTCCGCTCCGTAAACACCCGTAAAATCGGTTTGGTTGTCTGTAATTTTCTTTGCCATAATTCTTCCTCCGTTGAGCGGACGGGATTTTTATATAAAACCCGCCCCGCATTATGCGAGAATATTTTCCCCGCATTTCATAATATGTCGCCGAAAGAAAAAATGTTCGGATGCGCATTTGTCTTTTATTGTCTGCCCGCCGATAATCAGAAATCCGCGAACGACAAAAAAAACGAACCGCAATACAGTCCGTTTTTACGTTTTTATATTACAAAAATAATGGTTTATTTATAATTTTCGACTTCCGAACGCGAAGGAACGGACTGCTGCGCGCCTTTTCTCGTGCATGCTATCGAAGCCGCTTTACTGCCGAATTCGCACGCTTCTTCGAGCGTTTTGTTTTCGGACAGCATTGCGACGAGTCCGCCGCAAAAAGTATCGCCCGCCGCCGTGGTATCGACCGCGTCGACTTTCATACACGGATATTTTTTGCTTCCGTTCGTATCGGCGATTTCATAACCGTCCTTACCGAGCGTAACAACGAGGGTTTTTATCCCCGCGGCAAACAAAGCTTCTTTCCCGCCGAAAATTTCGCATTCGGTCTCGTTGGGCGTGATTATATCCACATATTTGAAATACGGCATTATTTCTTTATTTGCGGGTGCGGGATTTAAAACCGTCGTCAAACCCTTTTCCTTGGCTTTTTTAAGCCCGTAACCGACCGTTTCGACGGGATTTTCGAGTTGCGTAAGGTAAATATCGCCTTTTTTCGCTTCTGCAAGAAATTTGTCGATATTGTCTTTCGTAAGACACGCGTTCGCGCCCTTGTCAAGGATAATTCTGTTGTCCCCTTCGCTTAAAACTATTACGGCAACGCCCGTGGAAACTCCCCGTTTCCTTTCGATATTACTTACGTCAACGCCGACGTTTTTAAGATTGCCGAGGAGCATCTCTCCGAACGCGTCGTCTCCGACAACGCCGCACATTTTAACTTTTCCCCCGAGTTTACCCGCGGCGACAGCTTGGTTTGCGCCTTTTCCGCCGCCGTTCACCAAAAATCCGCCGCCCGTTACGGTTTCGCCCGCTTTGGGCATATACGGACTTTCGATACACATATCCGCATTAAGACTTCCCGCAATATAAATCATTTTTCTTCCTCCTGCCGTTTCGAACCGATTTATGTACTCGAATTGAATTCCCATAATTGCCGTTATCGTCCAAATAAACACAAATAATATATCGGATATTTTGCCGATAACGCTTTCGTTTTTATTTATTGTAGCACATATTACGGGTTTTTACAAGCATTCGATAACGCGAAATCCGAAAATCGATCTTACTCTTTCCAGAAATCGAATTTACGCGAACCGTCCATTCCCGCATAATCGTCCGCCCCGAGAATAGGTTGAAGCGATTTTTTAATTTCGTTATCGGGCGTTTCTATAAGCGAAACTATTTCCTTTATTTCAGCTGCAAAAACGGCGAATTCGGGATATTTTTCTTTTTGAACCATCATATCCGTATAGGAAATCTCGTCCGGAATATCGTTATAATACTTCCATTGAGTAAAATACATAATATCAGCCGTCAGAAGAACGTTCGCAAGCCGTTTTTTCATCTCGACGTTCGTTGCCGCTTTATACGCTTTTCTCAATTCGTCTGCGCGGGCAAGCAGAAATTCTTTGGTAAAATATTCGGGTTCGTTGGCGGTAGGCAGATGTTTTACGCCCATAGCGTCGACAAACGACTCCGTATCGTTATGATGAAGCAAAATATGATCCGCCACGCCGACGTAATACGGACGAGCCGACTTTTTGTCGTATTTCCGTTTTATCTCCGCATAAGCTTTTTCCATTTCCGATATATATCCGAAAACAATATCGCCGTAATTCCCGTAATATAAATCGCAAAATTCTTTGACCATATCCATAACGTCGGTCTGATCATATTTCGACGGATCCCACATAAGTTTCGAGCAAACGTAAGTGCGGATAAGAGCTTGCCAGCAATCGCAGAACGCTTCGCCCGCTTCGAACGTTACGATGAGCTTTCCGAAATTCGCCATATATTGCAGATCGGGCAACAAATTTACTAAATTCGATATATACCAATGATAGTTGTTGAAATTGGTTTCGTAGCTGTAAAACACAATCCTGTTGTCGGAAACAAGTTTTCGCCACCCTTCTATCGCTTTTATACACGAGTCGTTCTGATTCTCTTTATCGCCGACGGAATACGCGAAATTTGTGCAATCCATCAGGGCGAGCGACACTATTATGTTATCTTCAACGGAAATCGTGGGCGGAATTTCCGTATAACTGTAAGCGTAAGTCACGATATACTTTTTCCTGCCGCCCGTAAACGATTTTCCCTCGTTTTCGCACCAACGTTTAACTTCTCTTGCTATCTTGTTACAAAAACCTATAACAACGTTCGTCTTAGTAGGCTCGGCTTTGCATTTCGGACAAGAACAGAAGAATTTCGTATCTTCCTGCATAACGCCGAAATAATCGCACGACGGGTGGGCTTTTATTCTTTCTATAACGCCTTTCGTAACAAGGCTTACAACCTTATCGTCGGAAAGGCATACGCTACCCGAAAACGACGGATCGGAAATGGTCGTCGAACGCAAAGTAAACGGTTTTCCGTCGTTATCCGCGCCGCCTTCGTATATAACCGTTCCGTCGGGTTGATTGCCGAACGCGGCAAAATAGCCTTCCTGATAAAGTTTGTTTACGTTATGCCCGCCGTTATAGAAAATATCGCGCATTCCGCCGCCGTATTTCGGAGCGTTTTTCTCGTCGTACCATAAAGTCATAATACGCATTCTTGCGGAATATTCCGCGCTGACTTCGCCGTCATGCGTCCAGTACGAGCGGATATCGAAAACAGGATTTTCGTCTTTTTTATATGATTCGGGAACGACGATACCTTTCTCTTTCAGATCGGGAACGTACGTTGCCGTAATCGACAAAAACCGAACGCCTGCGACGCTTTCGAGAAATTCGTAAACGCCGTAAAGCGTTGCTCTGTCGGTTTTTCCGCATATGTAAATTATGCCGCTATCGACAAACGAAACGAACGCGTCGTCGTTCTTTTTTTCGAAAGAAACGGCAGTTTCTCCCGTCAAGCCGATCGCGAACCCGATTTCGTTTTTATTAAGCGGTCTTATATCGTTTTCCGATACCGACACGGCGCCCGCACTCTCATATAAAAAGCGGGATAATTCGCTTATAGCCGTACTTATCGTTTCGGAATGTGACTTATCATAAAAAATTACTACCGTATTTTCCGATGTAATGCGCATAAATTATGCTCCTTAAAAAAATTGCGGTTTTTTACCGAAGAACCGCAAACTTCGTATATTGCAGATAAAGAACTTTAAATTCTCGCTAACCCTTTTTATTCGCTAAGCACCCACGCGCTTCCGTTCCATTCGATAACGTAATCTTTTTCGAGGGTGATTCCGAGTTTCGTCCGAGCGTTATAATAGTCGCCCGCTTTGAAAGTGATTCTGTCGCCCGCCACAAGATTATGACTACCGTCGGCATATTTGTTACCGACGAAGAACGCCGTTCTGTTGCCGTTACCTGCGCGTTTAATTTCCAGTGCGCTTTCGGTTTGCGTCGTGCTGTCATAGAATACCGTGCCGGAAGGAACGGTTATGGCGACTTCCCAACTTTCCTTTATAAAATCGGTCGCTTCGCCGACAAACTCGAACGCCACGTCGTCGCCCTTATCCTGATTTGAGCTGATTCTCGCAACGGCGCAATCGGGAGCAACGCGCCATTTATAATCCTCTCCCGAGCCGGAAAGTTTGAAGGTTATATCCGCGGTTACGCCATAAACAACGCCTTCGATAGTGATAATCGTTCCCTTTTTGACGGTCAAGGTATATTCGGTTCCTGCCTCTTTTGCCGCATTGAATCCGTCGATATCGGCAAATACGACGCCGTCGACAGTAATGATTTGAAGCAGATATTTTCCGCCTGAATTGCCGTCCCAGTCGCTTGTTTTTATGACGGGGTTGCTTACGACCGAGCCGTTGACCAATATCGTGCCGTTTACAGTCGCTACCTTTTCCGCAGGAAGAGCAACGTCGTTGCCGTCTGCGTCTTTAAGGTGCATTTCCAGACACCACGATTGACTTCTGTCGACTTCGGTTTCGATCGTTACGGCAGTACCCGTGGCGTAATCGTGCGAGTCATGGTCGCATATCTGCCACGAAAGCGTTCCGTCTTCCTCATATTTGCTGCAAATTTTCATAGCGAATTGAGTTAACCAGGTTTTTTCGCCGTAGGTGAAAGTCGAACCCGCAGGTATTTCGATACAAATATCGGATTTGAAGAATACGGCATTTTCGATAAGCGAATTAACGCTGTATATATCCATATACGGACGAGAACTATTGTCCGTCAACTTCATAACGATACCGTCATGATGCTCGCCGTTCACCAAAACAGTGTCCTTATAAGTACCGTCCAAAGCGGGCCAACTGCCATCCGCAACGAATCCGTCCTGCCCGACAGCCGTAACAAACCAGTATATACCGACGTGAGCGTTCGAACCTGTTCCGGTAACATAGAAACCGACTTCATCGATTCTGAACTCGTCGGTATAATCAACGCCGTTGCCGTAAATTTCAAGAGTATGCGTTGCGTTCGCATAACCCGTTTTGTCTTTTGATATCAACTTATCGAACGTGAAGTTAAGCTTTGCGTCCGCAAAATCCGCCTCGTTAAATTCTTCTACGCTGCTTAAATCCATTATGGTAACGAATTTGTGAGCCGGCGAAAAATAACCGATCTTACCGTCGTCGTAAACGAGCGTGAGTTGGCTCTTCTGATTGTATGCCCAACCGCCGTTTGCGCCTTGATCGCCTTCGAGTTTACCTAAACCTAAACCTGCCCAAAGTATATTGTAATCTACTACCTGACCATAGGGCGCGTCGACTAAACCGTGGTCTTCGCGGAGCGATCCTTCAAACGAAGAACCGAAACCGCCGTAAATATGCGCGTTGTAACCGTTATTACCGCCGGTTGCGACTATTCTTATGAATTTGTCTGCGTCCGCAGCCGAAACTATATCGATAAATATTGCTTCTATACCCGCAGGATGATCGGACGGGTTGTTGATCGCGATAATCGCACTCTTTTTGTTCGCCTGCGTAAGGTCAACGCTTATGTCGGAAGAAACTTTAACGCCTTCCCGCAACGCTTTGACCGTAACTTTTTCGCCGTAAACGCCGCCTATTTCGGCATTTTCTTTGTTATCCGCAGTGAAATGGAAACGATTATAATCGGGAACCGAAACGGTTGCTTCCGTACCGATTTTCGAAGGAACGTATCCCTCCGCGGTTACTTTCAATGCAAGTTTCGCCTCGCCCTTTTTAGTAAACAACGTAGAAATGTCTTGTCCGTTTGTAACGGTTCCGATCGTTTCTCCGTCGATTAAAAGTTCGTAAACAAGCCCTTCTATACCCGCATTTTCGGTATCGGTAATCGTCAAAGCGATAACTCCGTTGTTAACCGTTGCCGAAGCTTCGGGAGCGGAAAGGAATTTGAGAACGACTTTGTTCGATTTTTCGTTATCGGCGGAAACGAACGCGCTTTTTGCCGCGTTTTCTTTCACTTTAACGAAAAGAGTCAGTTCTTTTTCGGTGTTATTTGCGATTAAATCGGATATATCGTCTCCGGTTACAACGTTTTCTTTAATAACTTCGTTATTTGCGTACAAATCGTAAGTATAATTAAGTTCGCTTGCAAACGTGACTATGCCGTTTTCGTAAGCAAAGTTTGTTATTGCTTTATGCCACGTTACGGTAATGATTTCCTTTGCGACGGTATCAAGCGTAACCGTATCGCCCGAAACGCTGCCCTTTATAACGAGTTTAACGATCATCGAAGCGTTTTCGCCGCCGGCAAGCAACGCCGAAACGTCCTGACCGGAAATAACTTCCGTTTCTGTTCCGTTTACCGACAGGAAATACTTGTATCCGTCAACGGCATTGAACGTAACTTTCTTATCTGCCGTAACGGCAAAATTCACGCTGTCGGTATCGACTGCCTTAACGTTGACTACGTTACTTAATCCGCTTTTCTTATACTCGTCGTTTTCCTTGCTGTAAACGGCTACGGTATGAGTTTTTCCCGCGCTCGAAACGAATTCCGAAACGTCGTATCTGCCGCTCACCTCTTCGACTGCGACTTCGGCTCCGTCGATTACGAATTGATATTCGAACCCGTCGAGAGCCGTAAACGTTGCAACGGCTTTTGTGGAAACCGAAAGGTCCGTAACCGCCGCGGCGTCCTTTTTCTCCTCTTCGCTGTCGCTCGAAGAATCGTCCCCCGCGCTTTGACTCTCTCTCGGACTTTCCATACTCTGGCTCGGTTTCTCAGATTGAGACGATGAGTCGTCTCCCCCGAAGCATCCTGTCGCGACAACAGCCATTACGATAGCCATAATGAACAATAATATTGCCGACAATGTCTTTTTCATCTTTTTGCCTCCTGAAAATAATTTTTAATATAAATAACGGTTAAATAAGCCCGTATTTATTCGCGTGCTGACTCATACTCGGAAATTCGGAAATAAGTCCTTTGAGTTCCTCAACGAAAGCGTCTCTGTCGCCTGCTAAGCCGTAATAGGTTTCGTAGTTGAACTTCATCGTCATCATAGTCGAAATCAAAATCTTTTTAAGCTCGGTGGTTAACCTTTCTTTTTCGCTTGTCGTAAGCGCGGCGTCGTTCGCCACGGCTTGCATTTCGGCTTTGAGTTCTCTCACGCTCGTTTCCAGAGCGCCGAGTTGCCAGAATTTAGCCTGATGAATACCGTAATCGGTATTATCCGCCACGGCAAGGTAGTATTCGGAACCGTATGTGCTTCTGTTATAATCGCAAAGCGCTTCCATTCTCTCGACGTAATCCTTAACGACTTTCGCGCTCCTGCCGTAAGTAAGCGTTATAAATTCGTCGATAAGCGGCTGAACCTCGGCGTAAGGATCCCAATACAAAACCGAAGCGACGTAAGTTCTTAAAGCCTGCTGCCAATCGCCCGCAAAAACGGAGTTTTCGAACGTGACCATATCTCTGTTGAGATTTTCGTAAATATACACGACGTTCTCTTTCAATGTTTTCAGATTCGGGTTATACGTTATCGCGCAACTAAAATTCGAAGTATAAGTATAAATGGCAAGGTTTTTATTCTGCGCGCACAGCCATTCCCATTTGGAAATGCAGTCTTTATGGAACGCGCCCTGTTTTTCGTCGTTTATGGCGAGCGTATGGTTGCAACCGTCCATCGTACAATATTCGACTATAACATGTTCGTTGGGAATAACGGTATTATCGTAAATAGCATATTTACCGTTCTTTATAAATACGGGGGCTTCCTGCGAATAACTGTAAGAATAAGTTACGATTTTTATATCTCTGCCGTCTCCCTGCTCGCTTTTGTTGTAAACGTTGATTTCGTTTGCGATGGCGTTTATCATTCGGACGATATTGCCGCTTACCGCGCCGTATCTTTCCTTTTTTTCGTGGCAATCGGGACAATCGCACAATACATACTTCGTATCTTCCTGCATTATGCAGAACATGGTCGCCGTCGTATTTGTTTTTAACACCTTTTTAATGCCTTCGAAAAGAAGTTGCGCGGCAGTAGGTTGCTTTGTTCCGTCGGCGGCTGTTTTTACTTCTTTTACAAAAGTTCCGTCATCGTTTATGCCGTCCGTCCAGCAAATGTCGTAAACCCATTCGCCGTTTATGTTTTCGCTCAGTCTGTTTCCGTCTATATCCCTTGCGTAGGCTGTGTCGGGAATAGCGTCGAGTCCGAAACTTTCGGCGCCCGACTTCATTAACCTGATCACGTTATGTCCGCCCGCGTCGAAGTCGCGATAGAGACCGTAGCCGTACTGAGGCTCGGACCAGTTAAAGTACGTCATCAGACGCTTTCTCGCGGCATATAACGCATTGTTCTGAATATCGTTACTCCAATACTGGCGTTGATCGAACGCAGGATTTTTTACGACGTTCAAGGGAATTTTAACTTCGACGTTTTTCTTTTCGGGAACGTAAGTGCAATCAGCCGTTAAAAACCTGACGCCGACGTATTGTTCGAGAAACTCATAAACGCCGTAAAGATTAGCTCTGTCCGAATTACCGTAGATAAAAATCATACGGCGGACGGAAGTCAAAGCGAAGGCGTCTATGCGAAGTCCGTCGTTCATCTTTACCCCCGCTTCCGTTTTAAGCGAAGTTTCGCCGATAGATATAACTTTGTCGAGCGGATTGTAAACCGCGTTATTGTCGGTGATTATCGACAAAACCGCGCCCGTCGATTGTTTTACAAAATCGCGTAATTCTTCCGATGAGAATTTTTCACATTCGGTCGCGTTCTCCGGTATTACGATTTTATAACCGGATAATCCCGATTTTACTATGCTGATGGTTTCGTATTTCGTATCATCTCCGCTATCTACGCCGTCGTTTTGTTTTCCGCACGAAGAAAGAACGAAAACAGAACAAAGCATTATGGCAATAAGCAGAGCCGATATTGATTTTTTTAATAATTTCATACGTTTATCTCCCTATCACTGCGCGGTAAAGTAACTTACGGCAACGCCGATATTTCCCGCTTCGTCCATCGCCATATAAACGACTTTATATCTTCCGGATTTGGTCGGAGTATATTTCATACTTGCCGTAATATCGGTCGAATTGTAGTAAGTATCGACGACGAACACCCTGACGACGCATTTATCGCTGCCCGAATTATCGCTTACCGCCGCTTTCTTTATCGTAAAGGAACTGCCGACTTTTGCCGTACCGAGATTTTCGTCCGCGGTTACGGCAGGCTCGACGGTATCTCTCACATCGAAATAGAACGTCTGTTGCGCCGACACGCCGTTTACTTCGTCATAAATCGTATAGACGCAAATATATCTGCCGTATTTGTTACATACAAAACTACCCGTATCGGTTCCTTTTCCCGATCTGACCACATTACCGTTCGGATCCGTAACTTCGTAAGTCACCGAAACGCTATAAGATATGGCGCTGAAACCGACCGCTTTCGGAAGAGAAACTTTGTCTTTCAACGCGACTACCCCGCTCTTCAACTCGCCGAGAAGAGCAACCGACGGAGCCGAAAGCATAGACGATTTTGCATACGTCTGATTACCGAATCCGAACAATTTTACAGAAGTCGGAGCGTAAATTCCGTTTACTTTCACGGTGAGATATGCTCCGCCCGAAGTAAAGCCGCTGAATTCCGTTTCGTTATCCCAATTTTTAATCGGACAACTGCCCAGAAGAACAAGGTTACCGTCTCTGAACTCTACATTTCCGCCGGATACGATAACTACGACCGATTCGCGGTTTTCGTTAACGGTGTTCACCCATTCGAAGTCGAGCGGATACGTTTCTTCGCCGATCACGACGTTAAATTTACGCGACGAAATCTTTTCAAGAGAAAAACTTACCGTTTTCCGCGCGTCGCCCGCGTCTTTCACCGTAAATTTAATCGAAGCGAATTTATCTTTGCCCTGCACGCCGCCTATGGAAAATTTCAATCCGTCGGCTACGATCGGATAAGCAAACGAAATCGCGTAATCCTTTTCTGCCGAAATCGTAGTGTATCTGCTGCCGACTTCCGTCGTTACGTCGCCTTCGAAAGCCATATGCGACGAAATATTGTAATCTATAACTTTTACGTTATACGATTTTGTTTCCAAAGCTCCGTTTGCCGCCGCCGAATAAGTTACCGTCAACTGCTTGCCGTCGCTTTCCTGCGGCGTATACTTTCTGTCTTTTCCGAGTATCGCGCCGTTTACGAATATATCCACGTCCGCAAAACTTTCGTTTTTATAATCGTAAGCGTTCGCTTTGGGGAACTGATATTCTTTTCCGACGTACAACGCGTACGGCAGAACAACGTCGCTTAAAACGGGCTTATCCGGCGCGTTGACTTCGTAAGTCTCGGTTTTTTCATACGATCCGAAGTAATCGGTAACGGTGAATTTAATTTCTAACGTTCCCGTTTCGTTAAACGACAACCAGCCGTCCGTCGGTTTCAATTCTTTTCCGTTCAGATAATATCCGACGGTATATTGTTTTCTGCCGCTTCCGCCCGATATCGTGAATTTGGGTTCGGGAGCGTCCTCTCCCGCATAAAACTCATATTCGGAAACAGGCGAAACAACAATATCTTCAAGCGCTTCAACCGCCGAAACCGTTAAAGTTTTCGTCGCGGAATTGCCGTAAAAATCTTTACTCGAATACACGATCGAATAGTTTCCGATAACCGACGGAACAAACTTCCCGCTTGTTACGTCCACGCTTTCACCGTTCGGATCTTCGACGATAACGGATAAATCGAATTTTCCGCCCAGTTCGTCAAAAGCCGTTGCCGACGGAACTTTATATGCCGCGCCGACTTTTGCCGTCGGAGCGTTTTCGTTTTCGAAATCGGAGCAATCGATCTCTATCTTCGGTGCTTTCGTATCTGCGGGTTTTTCGCCGTCAAGCGAAACTCCGAGAATTTTCGTTATAAGAATCGAACTTTCTTTCGCAACCGTGGGGAACGAAAGTTCCATATAACATTCGCCCGTTGTAAATCCGTTCCACACGTTTGCCGCGCCGAGTTTGGACGCGTCGGAATAGTCAAGAACGAGTACCTGATCTTTTCCTCTCGTTTTCGAATAAAACCTCTTGCTTGCGTAATCGAGTTGAACGTTAAACGGGAAATTGCCTTCGCCGTAAAAAGAATACGAACCTACCGTTCCCGTGTCGTTATCGCCGTATAATCCCGAAACCAACTTTCCGTCATTGATTGCGTACACGACTTTTTTGTTACCGACGTTTATATACCCTTCATTCCAGTTCCAGTATGAAAGCGTGGGCATATTATCGAACGTGATTATAATCACGTTGCCCGGATCGTACGCGTCTGTAAGTTTTATTTCGAATTTTGTAAAATTGGCGGTTCCGTGCGTATATCCGCCCGACGCATATTGTTCTCCCGGCAAAACTTCTTCGGTGTAACCCGTGTAATCGGGAACGCTTGCGGGAATTGCATACAACTCTATTAAACTGTCCGCCGCCGACAAATCGTTAAGATTTATCATGTTGTTGAATCGTATAACGCCGTCGCCCTTGAAGGTCAATTCGACGCCTTTCGCGTTAAGGGGATTATCTCTCGCGCCCATTCCCGCGGGAACGGAAACCGCGTCGGCTTTCTTCACGCCGCCCGAGGTAAACGAGAACAAATCCGAAGAATTAAGCCGCGCCGCAACCGTTTTCGTTTCGGTTATTTTTCCGCTTCCGCTGCCTGCCGAAAATTCAAAAGTCCAATTCCCCTCTTCCGTGAATTCGACAATACCGTCCTTCGGCGTAACGGCGCGTCCGCTCGGCGACGTAATCGTTAAATCGGCTTTTACCGATTGCCCGTCGATATTTTTATATACGTCGACAATCTTAACGGTTTCGAAACGCCCGACGCTTTCGGGCAGCCAGTCTATGGCAAACGCCCCGCCGCCGCTCACGGTTAACGTGAAGTTATCGACAAGTATCTCCTTTTCGGTTTCCGCGTTATAAACCAAAGAATATTCGCCCGACGTATCGAACGTATACGCGCCGTCGTCTTCGGTAAGCTCCGCGACTAAATCGTCGTTTTTCTTTACTTCTATCTTATAAGATAAAACATTTTCCTGCGTGACCGGAACAGGTAACACGAATACTTCCCCGACGTTACAAGCGGCGTTATCCGGAAGCCCTATATCTGCCTGCCTGCCGATTTTGTCGATCTTATCGCTTTCGCCGCCGCCGTTACCCGACGAACAGCCGACAAAACCCACGACCGATAAAACAGTTAAAACAGATAAAACGCTTAACGCAATCTTTTTAAATTTCGTCATCATTGTCTCCTTTAATCGTTATTCCCGTAAAAACGAGTAAGTTCTTTTTTTACCCTTTTAAGCCCCCGACCTGCATTTTCTCCGTAATAAGATTTTTGCTTATCGTTATAAGAACGGCAAGCGGAATACTCATCATCAGAAAGCCCGCCAGAACTTCGGGAGTCGAAGACCCGTAAACGGTTATCTGATCCTTGAACACCCACATTCCGTAAGCAAGCGTCGGGTAACTCGGCAACCATATAAGCGACGTGTTATAATCGTTCCACGTTCCCAAAAACGAAAGAAGCCAGAATACCACGCTCGTCGTGAATACCATCGGGAACATGATCCGATAAAAAATATCGAAATCGTTCGCACCGTCTATTTTCGCGGCTTCCGAGTATGCCGTGGGAATTCTTTTGAACGCCGCATAAAGCATTAAAAAGTTCATTCCCCAGAAGCACCCCGTCGGGCTTATGATAATATTCATAAAGATGTTATCGTAAATTCCGAGTGCCCTGTATATTTTCATCTGCGCGCCCATCGTGCCGTAAATAGGCAAAATCATAAGCACGATACCGAGCGAATATAAAAATTTTGAGCCGAAAAACTTAAATTTCGACAAGCAATATGCCATTACCGTCGTGAAAAATATAACGAGCGTAGGCTTACCGAAACTCAGAAGAAGAGTGTAAGTAAGCATCGTCCAGACGTTATATATCTTTCTCGGTTGTCCGACGACTTTAATCGAAATTTCGAGTTTATTCCATATTGCGGTATAGTTGCGTAACGTATGCTCGCCGCCGAGCGAAAACGGATTCTCGAAATATGCCATTTCGGTCTTGGTGGACGCGTTAAACGCCCACAAAATCGGAACGCAAAGCGATAAACAATAAACGAGCAACGTCACGCCGACTATAACGATAAATATTATCGCCCCGGGACTTTTTCTTACTTTATTTTTCATCGTCAGTATTCCTCCGCAGGGCAGATATGTTCGAGAAAAGCCTTTACGCCGAACGTTGCGGGAGCCGCGATAAGCGTGAATATCATTCCGCCCGCGCTCATCAGCGGGTACACCTTGTCAATGTTACCCGCCATCATAATTTCCTTCGACATATAGTAACCGATAAGCGAAGCTGACGTCGGGGCTTTCCATTCGTAGAAAAGAACCAATGCACCGCTCGCGCCGAAGAAACCCGAAATCGCCATAACGAAACAGGTTATAAACGTCGGAAATATAAGCGGCATTACGATATTGAAAAACTCATGCCACATCCCCGCGCCGTCGATTTCGGCGGCTTCGATTATCTCGCCCGGAATGGCTCTCATCGCGTTCGGATAAATAATAAGTCCTTCGGCAAAACCCGTCCAGATACAATAAAACAACTGAACGCCTAACGTATATTTGTCGTCGCGCAGAAAGTTCGGAGGATTAACCATACCCGCGTTCGACAAGAGCGTGGGAAGTTCCCCTATGAACTTCATGAACAAAACCGATATAATAAAGCTCGAAAACGCCTGCGGAATCATTACAAGCAAACCGTATGCCTTTGAGCCTATGAATTTCTTGAACAAATAATACGAGAAAATAAAGTACAGCGGTATCGTACAAACGTAAGATATCAGATTGAATTTTATCGTATTAAGAATACTGAAATGCGCTTCGTCCATCGGATCGGCAAGTTTTTTGAGAAAATCCGCAAAATTTTGAAGTCCGGCAAATTGCTTTACTCCGTCAACGGTTTTTTCAAACGCCAGCGTAAGGGACGAAACGTTCACGCCTATCCAGAATATGCAAAACAGCAATAACGGGTAAAACATATGCGAAATCAAAAATATGTTACGCGATATGTCCCCGTGAGTGCGTTTTTTTTGTTGAATCATACCACCCTCGCGATTATTTCATGCTGTTTTTTGCGTATTCGTACATACCGCTGTATATTTTGTCGGCAGAAACGTTCTTTATAAGCGCGGAAACTGGATCCTGATAGATATTTCTGTCCGCATAGAAGTAATATTCGCAATCTTTACTCACGCTCGATTTACCGACGTTCAGAAGAAGAGCGGTATTTACGATGTGGATATTTTCGGAATGATAAATTTCCCAACAATTACGAGCGAACGGAGTCAAATTCGATAACTCTTCATCGGAGAGCGAATACTCGAAAGGACGAATACAACCGTTTGACAAAGTGAAATGTTTGAGATATTTATCGGAACAGGTCATAGAAAGGAACTCTTTGATCTTAGCAGCTTTCGCCTCGTCTTTCGTATTGCGCGCAAAAACCGAACCTGCTTCCGTAACAGGCATATACGAATCGGTTGCAGCCATTTTTTGTCCTTCAAAAGCGGGAGCATAAAGGAACGTGTACTCGTTCTTATTATATCCGCCCACGGCTTCGAGTTTAGGTCTCGCTTCGTTTTCCCACCACGATCCGTCGCACAAAATAGCGGCTTTTTCCATAGTGGAAGACGTTTCGCCGTAAATAAACGAACCTTGGGTTTCGATATGAGTTTCGTTACCCGTCAAGCTCTTGGAATGCGCGTTTTTAACGACTTGCGAAGAGAAAAATTCCAAAGCCTTTTTGAGTTCGGGAACTTTGTACGATTCGGCTCTGCTTCTACTGTTCACCGTGATTTCTTTTCCGCTTTCGTCCGTAAACGAATATTCTTCATCGCCGAACATAAGCCACTTCCGCATATTTTCTTCGCCCATATACTGACCGAAAATTCCCGATAAAACGGCGTTTGTATATCCGGGATATTTGCCCGACCATAAAAACGCTTTATAATTCGCGCTGGAAATGGCGTCCATCATATCGTTCCATTCCGTTACGTTTACGGGCTGTCCGTCGTCAACGGTGCCGTATTTACCGTCTTTACCCGCTGTGAGAATAACGTCCGAATATTCCGGCGCACCGCTAACGTCCGAGCGAACGAGTACGTTTCTCATCTGATAAGTCGCCGTTTTGAGCGAGCAACCGAGAGCCTCTTCTATCGCCTCTTTTTCGGAAACGTCCGCAGCGGTAAACCAGCCGTTTTTAACAAACGTTTCCTTGTTTACGATCATTCCCATAACCAGTTCGGCGTAAGGCAGACCGTAAATTCCGCTCGCGGTTCCGTAGTTCGTGTATAACTTGTTATACCCGTCATTGACGTTCGCAAGTTTTTGCGATACGGTTTTTCCGCTTTCGCCGTCCGGCTTGGACGCATACACGTCGGACAAATCGAGCAGGTAATTATTCGAAATCATTTCCGGCCACATTGTCGGGTTGGACGTAAAATAAATATCAGCCGACGAAGTTCCCGATTTGAATGCGTCGTAGAAATTCGCGCCGTCGTCTTTATTGTTGGTTTCGAGTAAGTTCATAACCCATTTTTCAGACGATACCGTTGAATTGTTATTTTTGTTGAATTCATCCACAACGTCTTTAAGCCAGTCGCTTCCGACGCCGCCGGTATAAACCTGAATGTAGATATTGTTGGCTTTGTCGTCGAAACTGCCGTCGATTTTCGGTCCGCAAGCCGTAAGCGACGCAGCGATTCCCAAAGCTAATACGCAAGAAAGAATTTTGTTAATCTTTTTCATAATTTGCCTCCGTTTGTTATATATTTTTTATTTTTAAAGTTACTATCTCAAAAGGTTTTACCCGAAGCGAAATCACGCCGTCTTTTTCGGGTAAGTCTTTTAATTCGTTTTCCATAAGGTCGCACAAAGAAACCTTTTTACCTTTCGCCGCGAACCTTAATTTCACGTCCGTGGTTTTGTTCCCGCTCTCGAAAAGTCTTACGATTATATCGTCCGAATCTTCCGCGCGCTTGACCGTATCGATTATTACATTCTGCTTATCCGCACTCACAAACGAATATCTTTCGGGCAGTTTACCGTTACCGCTTGCTGTTGCCGCAACGAACGGATTGTTAAGCAAATACGCCTGTTTATAGACTTCGCTGCTCCTTACCGTCCCCGCGTGAGGATATAACGAATATGTAAATTTATGCTCGCCTTTATCGCAATCGGGATCGGGATAGGTCGGACACCTTAAAAGAGAAAGTCCGATCTCTCCGTCTCTTACCGAATAACCGTATTTGCAGTCGTTTAAAACCGACAGTCCGAAACTATCGTCGGACAAATCGGCAAATTTATGTCCGCACACTTCAAACTTCGCTTTATCCCAACTTGTGTTTGCGTGCGCGGGGCGTTCGAGATTGCCGAATTGAGTATCGAAAGTAGCTTTTTCGGCATTTACGTCCACAGGAAAGAACGCCTTCACCAGAACATGTTCGGTATGCCAATCGAGTTTCGTATCGAAGTCGATCCTGTCGATATGTTCGTAAAGCCAGATCGTTTGTTCTATCGTTGATTTTTCAAACTTACGAACAATCTTTATTCCGCTTCTTTCCCCGTCGGAAACTTTCTCACATGAAACGAAATCGTTTATCGGATAGAATTTTTCTTTATAATACTCTCTGATTTCCCACGCGTCGAAATTGTTCGGGTAATCTTCAAAAGCAACGATTCTGTTTGCGGTTTTTCCTTGCGGGATAACTTCGCGTGAGTTTCGCTTATCGTAAATCCGCGATATTTCCATACAATCGTCGAATTCGACGATAAAGTATTTATTTTCTATCGATCCGTCCGCCACCGTAACGCTTCCGTCGAACGGAACAAAATCGGTTACCGCATACCCTTTTGCGGGGATATTATCAAAATAACGCGTTTTCCCGCCCGTTTTAACCGTTCCGCCGCAAGTAAACGACGTGGGGTTAAATACGACCGTTCCCGCTTTTGCGATATTGTCCGCAACGGACTTAAAAGCCTTTTCGAGAAGTTTTCCGCATTCTTCTCCGACTTGTTTCTCTTCGGCGTTCGCCGTTTCGTAAACTTCTTTTATGGCAGAACCGGGAAGAATATCGTGGAACTGATTTGTAAGTACCGTTTTCCACATTTTTTCGAGTTTTTCCTGCGGATAATCGATATTCGACAAAGAACCCGCAATCACGGAAAACAACTCGGTGTTTTGCAGTGCGAACTCGCACTTTCTGTTGTTTTTCTTCATCTCGGATTGCGACGTATACGTCCCGCGGTGATACTCGAAATACAATTCCCCGACCCATTTTTCGAGTTGCCCTTCCGACTGCTTTTTTATTTCGTTCAGAAATTCGGTAGAATCCGAAAACTCCGTCGTAGGACATCCCGGAATACCGTATTCCATACGTTTGAGCATTTCGATATCTTTACTCGTTGGTCCGCCTCCGCCGTCGCCGAAACCGAACGTGAGCAACGCGTCGCAGTCGGCATCTTTGTTGTGGTTTCTTCGCCATGCGCCCATGACGTAACTTGCGTTACCCTGCGGCAGATAAGTGGTAAAGTTTGCTATTTCTCCGTTTCCGTGCATTTCCTGCGCCGTCATGAAATGAGTAAAAATCTCGCTGCCGTCGATACCTTTCCATGTAAACGTATCGTTCGGCAACATATTGGTATCGTTCCAACTGATTTTACTCGTCACAAAACTGTCGACGCCGCTTTTTTTAAGTATCTGCGGCAACGCCGCGGAATATCCGAACACGTCGGGAAGCCATAAAGTTTTACTGTCTACCCCGAATTCGTCCTTAAAGAAACGCTTTCCGTAAAGAACTTGTCTTACCAGCGATTCGCCCGAAGTCAGGTTGCAATCGGCTTCAACCCACATTGCCCCTTCGACTTCCCACCTGCCTTCCTTTACGCGTTCTTTTATTTCTTCGTATTTTTCGGGTGCTTCCTCTTTTACCGCAAGGTACAGCGGAGCCTGCGAAGACATAAACTTATATTCGGGATATCGTTTCATAAGTTCGAGAACGGTAAAGAACGACCTTTGAGCCTTTTCGCGGGTTTGTCTTACCGTCCAGAGCCAACCGATATCGATATGAGTATGCCCCACGCATTTGACTTTTACGTTGCCCTTTTTACAATATTTGCCATAAAACTCTTTTTCCGCGTAATTTGCGGCTTCGGCAAAAGACGCGCGCATTTTTTCGTCGCTGCGCCAATCGATTAAACTTAACGAATTATTCAGATAACGTAATATATCGACGTATTCTTTTGTGTTCCTGTCGGTAAAACCAAGCACGTCATACGGAACTTTCAAATCATAATACAATCTTTCCGCCGTTTCGTCTATTCCTACGATATCCGCATAGAACTTAACGGGGGCGGGATCGTTCAAATTCGTCCCCGTATATGCGTAAACGTAAACCTCGACTTCCTTTTTGTCGGGAAGCGTGATGTTCGTATGATTAAGATCAGCCCCCTGTACGGGATAACCGTCAAAATATACTATAAACTGCGGATTTGAAGCGTCCCATTCCTTTTCGCTGATATTCGTTTTTATGCTTAATTCGTAACGAGTGCCGATTTTTCTTTCGGGAATTGCTATTTTTTTATAGAACCAAGCATGAGTATCGACTTTTCCGCCCCAGAAATCTTCTCGTCCGAACGGTACGGAATTACCCTCCGTAAAGACGGGCATTTCGCTCCCCGTTTTATAATCCGCAGGCATAAATCCGAAATTATCTATCGCTATCCGAACATTGATTGATTTTTCCTTTATTATCGGAATCATCGTAAAAAGCCTTTGCTCAATGTTTACTTTGTCCATAGTTTCTCCGTTGAAAAAAAATTAGTATTTTCCTTTTGGTGAACACATTATATCATCTTTCGTCTTTTCTGTCTTGCGTTAATTTTAATAATTCATTGCCCTTTTTTTAAACGGGTTTGTTTTTCTATTGACAAAAATTTTGATTTTGCTTATAATCCGACTATGAAGAAAATTCAACCCGACTATTTCACAATAGAAAATCAGTTCAAAAACCCGTCGTCGTTTTTCGACGTTCATTGGTGGAAACTTGCAAACACTTGTTACCATACGCACGTCGATTTTTACGAGCTGTTCTTTACGACGACTAATAATTTCGTGCATGTTTATCAGGATAAACAAGTAATTTTACCGGCTTACACGCTTTGTCTGCTTCCGCCCAAATCAACGCATCAACTGAAATTTACGGGAGACGCAAAAGATTTTACGGGGCTTGCGCATTTCAATTTGAGTATATCGAAAATGTTTTTCGAAAATTTCCTTTTTGAAAACCATGCGCTTCTCGGAATAGACAGTTTAGACAGTATGATCGTTTTTCATATGAACAAAAACGAATACGCCTACGTCAGTTACCTTGCGAAACTTATAACCTATAAGGCAACGAAAGATACGGATTATTCTAAAATAATCAAACTGCTTTTAACAACCGTTTTGCTTTCATCGGGGGATCGCAGTAAGGTACTGTCTCAGCAATCGTCGGAACCCGACGCTTACGTCGCGGACTTACAAAATAAACTCGACCATTACGAACTTATGGACTGCCCCATTCAAAGCATATATAACAATTCTCCGACGTCTGTTCCGACAACGATAGCGGCGTTCAAACAGCGCACCGGAAAAACCATTGTCGAATATCGCACCGAAAAACGTATCGATTATGCAAAAATGCTGCTCCTTAACACCGATTACAACATACTTGAAATTTCAAATAAAGTGGGATATTTTTCGTTAAGTCATTTCATAAAAAATTTCAAAGCTTACACCGGCTATACCCCGGAAGCATACAGAAAACAAATATAATAAAAGGAAAAAAGAAAAATGAAAATAAAATATTTCGGCACAGCCGTTTACGAAGGAATTCCTTCGCTTTTTTGTAATTGCAGAGTTTGCAAACTTTCCCGAGAAAAAGGCGGTAAAAATTTACGCACACGCTCACAAGCATTGATCGACGACTCCGTTTTGATCGATTTTAACGCCGACACCGTTGCCCATTATCAAAAATATAATTTCGATTGGAATAAAATAGACGCCTGCCTTATCACTCATTCTCACAGCGACCACTTATACCCCGCAGATCTTGAAATGGCGGCGGCGGGCTATTCGCACGAACATAGACCTATCAACTTTTTCTCCGACGAGAAAGGCTACAATTTAATTTTACCTTACGTCGATATTACAAAAAACGCTGTTTCCGTCACGAAAGTCAACGTCGGAGAAGAATTTTCGATTTCGAACGGAAAGTATCATATACTTCCGTTAAGAGCCAACCACGACGTCAATTCATCGCCTGTTATATATGCAATCGAAAGCAACGGCAAAAAAATCCTTTATGCGAACGACACGGGGATGTTCCTTGCCGAAACTTTGAATTCTTTAACAAAATATGCCCCGTTTGATTTGGTCTCTCTTGACTGCACAGGAGGACTAAATCCCGAAGACGAATATATTAACGGACATATGAAACTTTCAACCGCCGTTCAGATGGTGAGAATTCTTCGGGAACAAAAAATAATCGACGAACGGACAATTATTGTTCTGAACCATTTTTCACATAACGGCTACGCAACATACAACGAATTGAATTCGGTAGCCGGAAAATACGGCTTTATCGTTTCATACGACGGACTTGAAATCGAATTTTAATAAATGACGCAATTATCGCCGAGCCGTCAAAAAGAAAAACAATTTAAAATTTAAAGCCGCTTTCGGGTGTTCGATAAAACGTAACACTTACCCGAAAACGGCTTATTTAATAATATTTATTTCTTTATGAATTGAAGCGTTTTTTCAGCCATATCGCCGATAGATACGCTGCTGTAACCGAAAAGCATACTTTCAAGCGTATCATGAACTCTGCTCTTCCAATATTCGGGAATAGCGTTATAACCGATAGCGGTACCTACCACCGAACCTACGGTCGCACCGTTGCAATCGGTATCGAAACATGCCCCGACAGCCAGGCAGACAGATTTACCGTAATCTTTATTGCCGTACAAAAGCGCGGCGGTAACGATTTCGGCATTAGAAATCGTATGACACCAATCATAGGCAGTAAATTCGTCCCAACGCGTTCTGATGTCCGATATGCAATCTTCTGCCGACACGCCTTTTTCGTGCTTTTCAATAATGTTTGTGACAGCCTTATGCAATCTCGAAGACGACGGAATTTGAGAAAGACCCGTTTGTATTATGCGTTTCACGTCGTCCGTAACGTAAGCCTCGGCAATCATCGCTGCCACCCACATAGAACCGTAAACGCCGTTTTTAACGTGCGAAACGCGCGCGTCGCGGTAAGCCATTTCAGCCGCGGTTTCGGGATCGCCCGGATTGATATATCCGTAAAAATCGGCACGAATCTGTGCGCCTATCCATTCGCGGTAAGCGTTTTTGTATTCCCCGCTTTCAGGCGGAGCGTAACCGTTAATCAGGTTGATATACGCAACCCTTTCGGCTGTACAATACGGATGTTTCGTCTGCGTGGAAAGCCATACTTCGGCAACGTCGGACGAAGTAAAATCTCTGCCGTTACGTTTCAGAACTTCATATGCGATAAGCATATAGTTAGTGTCGTCGTCGGACGGCATTCTGTTAAAATCTCTCGGATAGGCAAGCTGTTTTATAACGTGACCTACATCGCTTAAATCTATATTTTCCACATCCTCGCGGTCGACATATCTATGCAAAGGATAATTGCCGGTACGGGTTAAAATCTTTTTCATATCCGGCATTCTGACAGCTTCCAAGGGTTTTCCGAGATAACAACCGCAAATTCTGCCATACCAACCGCCCTTGACTTTATCAAGCAAAATATCGCCTTCGGGTATAGTCGAAACGTCACTTTTAGAACAACCGTCGCTCAATGCTTTTATTGCGTCGTAATCGTTCGGCTCGACAAATCCGTAATCGCTTCTTATCGGCAACGAGTCTGCCAATTTAAAAAGCGTGTCGGCAATATCGTCTTTATATTTACTGAGCGGCATTTTTTCAACCGCTAAAAATACGTCTTTCAGATTCTCGACGTCCTTACCCTCGTCAACGAGTTGTCTGTATTCGACGTCAAGACTTTTGGCGTAAGACTCCCACGAAGACATTTTCCCGTAATCGGGAACGTATTCTTTATCGGTTCTCCCCGCGAAAAGCTCGGCGTCCGCCATGTCGCAAAAATAATCCATAGACACGTTGAACATCTTCGCAATGGCAATAAGTTTATCTATGGTCGGTAAATTTACGCCCGTTTCCCATTTTTGTACGGATTGGCGCGAAACGTCGAGTTTTTCGGCAAAAGCTTCCTGCGTAATGCCGCTTTTAGTCCGCAAAGCATAAATTTTTTCAGAAATACTCATCTGTAAAAGCTCCTTAATTTTTCTTTATTTTATTATGCCGGTCAAGCAAGTTTTCTCGCTTGTATTATAAAACGAAATACGATAATTTGCAACCAACTCTGCGTTGCTATTTTAGCAACCGCAGGTTGCATGAGCGTGCCGACCGCTTACTGCGTCAGGTATCTCCGTCAATCGGTAAAAGAAATTATTTTGTCAATTCGGCTTTGCAAAAAGATAAAAAACCCTGCAAAAGTACCGAGAACGGCACTATCGCAAGGCTTTACGGATATTTCGATTTTTTTATTATTTTTTAGTATATCGAGCTTGCCGGGGTTAAACGTATACTCCACACCAATTCAGGCACACGCACGCGACGATTATCTTTTCCTCGGGAGTTTCAAAAAACCGATGACGCGTATATCGTAGCCCACCGTCTCGGACACTCGGTTAAACACTCGCTCGACACCTACGGAGACCTGTATAAAGAACGTGAAAAAGAGGTCTTGAAAAACTTTAAATTTTAATAATTGTTGCTAAAATTAAAGTTATATTACTTTAAATCAAGCAAGCCAAAATTGCAAAATCGCAGATAAAACCTAAGAAAAAAGACTACCGCTTAACGATAGTCTTTTTCTTTTGGCGGAGAAGGAGGGATTTGAACCCTCGCTACGGTTTAAAGCCATACTACTCCCTTAGCAGGGGAGCCCCTTCGGCCTCTTGGGTACTTCTCCAATCCGATTTGTTTTCTGCAATTTCAATCCGTTTTGCGCGATAAAATAATCACTATCATCCTTTCCAAAATCTCAATTGCTCGTATATATTATCATATTTTTTGATTTCGGTCAACAGTTTTACGGGTTAATTCATTATTTTTTAAAAATTTTTGTCACGCACTCTCTTCAAGCAATAAAAACAGGAAAATGAAAGCAGAACAAACTACCCCCGTATCATTCGGCGTTTTTAACGGAAATCAATATGTGCGTCGGCGCAAAAATCAACGACAAAACCATGAGCGGCGCGCTTAAAATCATTATTCCGGAAAAAACAAATATCGCGGACGGAATAACCGACAGCAAAATCGATCTAAAAAGCCCTTTTTTATTCCATAAAATCGCCCATATCAAACAATACGAAGCCGTTAAAACGGAATTCACGATTATGTAGACTATTTCCGCCGAGCCGAAATAGAACCCGAAATAAGTGTAAGGAATATTGAAAATCATAAGTGCAAAACAACCAAACCTGCCGATTTGTTCCAAAGTTTTCGCTATTTTGTTTTTGTATTTATTTTCAAATCCGTCCTTGACTTTCATTGCAAAGACAACGTTCGGTATCATTATCACGCAGATAAAAATCAAACCGTAGAAATTAAACCAACCCATATAAAATTAAATCCTTATTTTCATTAAATTGCAAAAGTAGACTAACGTTTCAAATACCTGTCATTTTGCGGCATAAACAGCTATACCGACACAACACCTCGCAACGACCCGCAATCAACACCCTGCGACCGATTTTTAATCGGATTTGCTTTCCGCATAAAATAACCGAGCTTTCCCGAAAGTTTGTTTCTACTCGAAAAAGACCGGAAACACGCCACTTTTTAGCCCTTATTTATCTTTTCTCGACATCAATACCAACGTCTCCACATGTTTTGTCTGCGGAAACATATCGTACGGACGAATACTCTCGATTTTATAAAGACTTTTCGTCCCGCAAACATCCGACGAAATTTTCCCCGATTCTCCGCCCGAAACGTCGCCCGAAGCGTTCTCCGAAGTATTGTCCGCCGTTTTATCGGAAAAATTTCCCGCGCGTTTAAGCTCGTTGCCCTCGCGCACCAAAGTGCCGGTCAAAAGTCCGAGATCTCTCGAAAGGGTCTGCGGCGAACAAGATATGTAAACTATTCTCTCCGGCATGGTTTCTTTTATAACCGAAATAAGTTTTTCGTCCACTCCCTGACGCGGCGGATCGAGAACAAGCACGCATTTTGCTCCCGTCGCCTTTTCCCGTCTCATAACGATCGGCAAAGCCTCTTCGCAAGGCGCGCAGATATTTTCCATTCTGTCGCCCAAGCCGTTCAAAATTTTAAGCTCGTCGGCACAATCGACAGCCTCGCGGACAATTTCGATACCTATCGCTTTCTTTGCTCTGCTCGCAAAAATAGCCGTTAAAAGCCCCGCGCCGCTGTATGCGTCGATAACGACCGTTTCGGGATCGATGTCCGCAGCTCTCACGGCGTCGCGGTAAATCTTCCTTCTGACGGTGTCGTTCACCTGCATAAACGACTCGGGACCTATTTCGTATTTTATCCCCATATCGGACGAAACGAGCTTGTCCTTTCCGTGAAGAAGAATAAATTTCTTGCCGAAAATCACGTTCGTGTCGTCTCGGTTGATATTAGCGTATAAACTGAAATCGGAAAAACTCTCGGATAATATTTCTATAAGTCTTCCGGGTTCCGGCAATTCTTTTCCGTTGATAACAATCGTAATGATCAGTTTGCCGTCCACGTCTCTTACGACGATATGCTTTAAAAGTCCCGCTTTACTCTCCTCGCTGTAAGCCGTGACGTCGCACTCGGCAATGTAAGTTCGGATCGCTTTAATGATTTTTTTGCACCAGTACGGCTGAATCGGGCAATCGTTTATCGGAACTATTCTGTGGCTGTTCTGCGCGAAAAAACCGATAGCGATGCCGTACTTTTCCGTTCTTATCGGGAGTTGAAGCTTGTTTCTGTACTCGTATTCGAGATCGCTCGGTATCGTAGGCAAAACTTTATGATCGATAAAAGCGATTTTAGAAAGACAATCTTTTACGATTTTTCTTTTTAAAACCAACTGATCCTTGTATTTGAAATGTTGAAGCTGGCACCCGCCGCATTTTTCGTAAACGGCGCATTTCGGGCGAATTCTGACTTCCGCGGGAACGTAAAGTTCGGTTACTTTACCGTAAACGATATTCTTTTTTACTTTAAGAACTTTATATCTTATTTTTTCGGTAGGCAAAGCGTACGGCACGAACACCGTGTATTCGCCGTTTTTCAAAATCCCTTCGCCGTTCGAGCCTACCCTCTCTACCAAGCCTACAAATTCCTCGTTTTTCTCCATTTCTTTTGTTCCCCTGTAAATCGTAAGTCGAACCGCCGACCGTAATTTCGCCCGTAAAAGTTCGCAGTCGATTTTTAAGCCGGACGAATAATTAAAACTTCATCCTTTCCGTCAGAACGTCCACCGCGCGCTGAAACCTTATCATAAGCAGATCGTACACGATAAAAAGCGCGCCTCCGCCGCCGATAATGATCAGATAAATATACTTTTTAACCCATTCTTTCTGCAAAAAGCTTGCGTCGAAAAGAAAATCGGTAAAAACGTTGTATATGAGTATCATTACCCCGATAAACCACACGAGTTTTATCGCGGTTGCGAGAATTTTATTAAAATTCTTCTCTCTGAAAATATAATTTATCGTCGGGTGCAGTCCGAAAAACAGACCGTAAACGACGATTATTTCCCACCGCGCCGTCGTTGCGCCGATTAAAATCGCGGAAAGGCACAACGTCGCCGCATACGTCATAAATCCCGCTTTATAGCTTTTCTTCGCAAGCGGAAGCATAACGCATAAACTCGCCATGAAAATCCCCGAATAATCGAGAGCGGGGATAAACGCGCCGAGCGACATAAAAATTATCGAAAACGCCGCCGCGATCGCGGACAGCGCTATAAGTCTCGAATTTTTCATTTTTCAGCCGATATCAGTGACAGCTGTTGCAACAGCAATTAAGCGCAAGGTTACAGATAGCCATCTGACAACACCAGTCAAGGCAGGCATCTCCGCCCATCTGCGGCGCGCCGGTCTCGCCCGAGGTGTTTTTTCCGTAGCCTTTGTTATCCGAATAACTCGTAAAATTCTTGTCGGAGTCGGATTTTATCTTTTCGGTAAGCTTATTGTAAGCCGTTTTGTATTTTTCGTTACCGGGATCCATCTGCATGGCGATTTCAAGCTGTTTTTTGCTCTCGTTCGACCATTTTTTCTTATAGAAAACAACCGATTGAAGATAATGCCACTCGGCGTTTCTTTCGTTGAACGAATCGAGGTCGCTCTGCGCGCCCGAAAGGTCTCCGTTTTTGATTTTTTCCTCGATGGATTTAAAAGCTTCGCCCGAGCTTGCGTTGCCGTGCGCGTTTTCGCGTCTCAAAGCGATAATATCTCTGTACGCGTTATCGATTTCGGTGAGTTTTCTCGCGGCTTCGTTGCCTGCTTCTCCCTCTAAAAATCTGTCTTCCGCATACTTGGATCTTATCCTGCCGTAAGCTTCGTCGAGCTGTTCGTCGGTGCAACCCTCGTCGAGTCCGAATAATTCGTATAAATTATTTGCCATTTTTCTTTTTGTCTTCCTTATTTATCTTATTGAAAATCTTCGAGGTCACCGTTGGGAGTCCTCTTAAAATTATGTTGCCTAAAAGCGCGGAATCGAATTTAAATTCCGTTTCCCCGAACGCTTCTTTCAGTCCCGAAAAAATATCCTTGAACAGGAATGTCAGATCCTCGCCGCGCTTTTTTACAAGCGTTTTGAAATCGCTTATTTTACCGAAAGAATAATAAATCGGGTTGTAATTTTTCTCTTTTATATCCTTGTCGTAGTCGTCGAGCGCGTCGATTAAATATATCCACTTGCCGAGGTAATATAAAAGCGAGTCGAGACCGTTTTCTTCGTTTTTATCCGCAAAATCTTTAACGGTCGGGTTTTTTGCGGCAAGATTTTTGATCGTGAATTGTCCGAGTTCTACCATCATCAGAGCAAACGGTTCCGAAACCTCGTCTATCCCGTCGCATTCCGCTTTTTCCTTTTCGCGAAGCTCAAAGTATCTTTTTCGGATAATTTCTCCGATTTCGGGATATCTCTTTTCGACTTTCTTATTGCCTTTTTTAAAAAACAGTTTTTTGATACTTCCGCCGTTGCCGTCGATAATATCGTCTTCGATTTTGTAGTACGCCAAAGCGACGTTTATACAGGCGCATATGTCGGTTATCTCGTCCGCAGAAGCGATAAGGCGCGATATCAAGGGGTGCGCTATGCAACGCTTTTTCTCGATTTTTACGTCAATCCCCGTTACGTTATGGATAAGCGCGGACATAAACGCTATATCGTACGTCAGACCGAGCCTTGCCCTCTGACCGCACTTTTTCCCGATACTTTTGCACACCGCGCAATAAAGCGACTTATACAACGTATCGTCCTTTATGTACAGATACGGTGTGTCGGGTTTAACGTAACCGAACATTATATTTTCTCCGACTGTTATAATAGAAATATAATATATTATTCCGTAGTTTTTGTCAATAATATTTCACCCGAGGAGTTTTTTACACAATTCTTTCATTATTGAATTTCCGCCGTTCCGATAAACCATAAAAGGCGGGGTTCGGGAATTTTATTGCCAAATTCCCGAACCCCGCCCGTTTTTTATTTGTACTTTACTTCAAAATACTGCGATAATCGACTTATAGCCCCGCTTTTGCGATCCGATTGTCGAAATCTTTCGTCAAAATTCTCCGCAGAAATTCACCGCCGAAATTCTCCGCTGAAATTTTTCGCCGAAACCGACTGTCGGAACCGCCCGCCGAAAACACTTGCCGAAATCGATTTTCGAAAACGCCTTTTCGAAACCAAAGTTATGACGAAATCAAAGTTATGCGGCTACGTCGCCCTCTTCTTCGGTCTCGTAATACTTTTTCATAACAAGCATTGCTTCTTCGCGGCTTATTTCCTTAATATTTCCCTGTTCGTCTATTATCAGGAATTTAAGCGAGTCGTATATCGACGGAATTGTCACCGCTCTTATGTTGCATATGGTGCATTTAAACATTTTGTTATACGTCTGCCAGTTATGCTCTTCGCTCACTTCGTAGCCGCAGATTTTCTTGCACCGTCTTGTGTGGGTAAACAAATTGTCTGTTGATCCGCTAACAATAATGCTATGACTCGATTCCGTGATATAATCGCATTTACTGCATTTTTCAGTATGTTTCGTATCATTGACGGAATTAAATGTTAAGCTATGCTCACCTGTACAAATCCAAAAGATTTTGTAATTATAATTATTATTACTATTGATTTCTTTTGTCGACCCGAAAGCATATTTATTATTCGGGGAGTTAACATCTTTCCACGAACCCGTAAATCCAGTTTTCGAATAAGACGGAAATGTTAAATTATATTTTCCGAATCCGTCAAATTCATAATATTTTAATCGAAGTATCTCTTTTGCCCCATTGTAATCAAACTCTACTCTGGTTACTATTTTTGTACACTTTAAATAAATATCTATTAAAGGCTCGCTAAAAAGCTGAGGAGTCGTTACTTGAATTGTGCAGGCGTGATCCGAATAAAATGCTTCGACATAATATTCTTTATTCAAATCAAAATCAGCCGCCTTACATAATACGATTGTGTTTTTCAAACGCATAACTTCATTTACTTTTCCTAAATTGTCCGTCGTATAACTTATATTTTGCGTATATAATCGAGTTCGACTGCTATTATAGTAATACACATAATTGCACCTCAATTCATAACTTGTTACTACGGTTTCTATATTAAACGAAGTAAATTGTCCTGAATAAGTTACGGCATTAACCGATGTCACAACTTGTCCGCCCGACATCTTAAACCCGGATATTTTCTGTCCTGACAAACTCAATTTAATTGTATAAACCTTTCCGTTTACCGTAGCGGTTACAACTCCGCTTTCTGTGTAAGAGAGCGACACAACGTCCCCCTCAACGAGCGAAACAGGCGATTTATTTGTACCGTTATAAGTAAGCCAACTATTATTCACCTGTAAGGAATTCAACGTTAAATCGGTTTCAAAACTTTTCCACTCACCGGCATTCTGGAACCTTTCGCCTGTTTCGGTTTCCCAAATAACGCTTCCGTTCTCGGCAAGAGAGTATTCTTCGTCATAATAAAGAGTTCGCGTTGTCGTTACTCCGTTATTTACACAGGTTACGCTTGTGGACATAATTTCCCGCGGAATACCCGTAAGCGCATTTTGTCCCATCGCCGCAATCGCCGCGTTATCGCTTCTCGTAACATGAAGTTTTAAATCAGAGTGATTATTCTCGAACAAATTTTCCTGAACCCCTATTTGATAAAGCAAATCTTCATCCATTTTCTCAATATATACGTCTTTAAGTGTCGAAAGATTTGCAAACGCGTTATCACTCCAACGTGAAACCTCGCTCGGAATATAAATTGTTTCGAGATTTGAAAAAGCAAACGCATTTTCACCTATTGTTCCGATGTTGCTATCCCAGTCGGAAAGCTCCATTACCGTTTTATCTTCCGGAACATATAAAAGTAAAATATGATCTAAAACAATTTGATCGCAATTTTCATCTTTTGTCTGCGCTTCCAGCCAACTTGTATTGGTAAAAGCGTCAATAGAAGCTTTGTTTACTCCCCAGGCGTTTATTTGCGATAACGCCGAACAGTTCGAAAAAGCAAATCCTTCGATTTCGCGAACATTATTTATATTGACATGAGTAAGATTTTCACATTTATAAAAAGCGTATGATTTGATTGTACTGACAGTGTTCGAAGAATCTTCGCCGCTTATTGTAAAGGAAGTGTTCGTTTTAGCTTTGGGATATTGCAACAATTCGGTTTTCGCTTTGTTGTATAACACGCCGTTTTCCGTTAAGTAATTCGCGTTCGCGCTCGAAATCGAAAATGCAGTAACATTCTCTATCCCCGCAAACGCTCCTTCACCTATCGAAGTAACTCCGCTTGGCAAATAGATATAAGAACTGCCTTTGCAACCGAAAAACGCAAACTCGCCTATTTCCGTAACGCTTGTCGGCAAACTCGCAAACGAAAGTTTTTCCGCTCCGCAAAACGCCTGCGCGCCTATTTTCGTAACGCCGTTCGGTATCGTTATGCTTTCGAGTTCTTTGCAATTTTCAAACGCACTGTAACCGATTTCAGTTATTCCGCTCGGCAAGTTTATATTTCTAAGATTTATGCAGTCCGCAAAAGCGTTCGCTCCGATAGTTTGTAGCTGAGAATTGTTAATAAAACCAATCGTCGTAAGACTTTTCAGCCCGTTGAACGCATCCGAACCGATTTCCGTAATGCTCGACGGAATATTTATCGTGGTGATATTCGAAAGAATGTTATATTTACTGTTTGTTGCATTGGTCGTGGTCTCTGCGTTAAGTTTGCTTATCACCGCAGGCTCCCCGGCAAACGCTCCCGAACTTATTCCCGTAACGGTTTTTCCGTTTATCATCGCGGGAATATCAATTATGCCCGATTCCACAGCCGATTTCAAACCGCTTATGCTGACTGTACCGTTCGCATTTTCCTCATATTTAAAGTTTTCCGTGCTATCTGTAACCGACGGTTTCAGTTCGTCAATAACTGCATTTATAATATCCTGATCCCACGGTTCAAGATTATGCGCGGCAGGCGGAGCCCATTGTGCAAATTTGTCAAAATCATAATTAAAAAGAAGACCAAATAGTTTTTTTCTTCTTTTGATTCCGGTATAAGATAGTCCTAACTGCGATCTGAGCGGTATAATTGCATCACTGTACCACACAACAAATGGAGAAACATATTCCACTTCATTCACCAATATATCTTGCGCATTGTCAATCATAAATTGCGGTAATATATCTTCGCATGCCTTTGCAATTTTTTCGAGAATAAGTCTCTCTAACTTTCTAATAAACTTATTAGGTGTTTTACAGTTTTTAATAAACATTAGAACAGCATCTATCACCAATGCTGTTTTTATATCAAGTTTTATAGTTTTGTCTTCATGCACCATTGCACTTAAAAACGGGAAAGTAGAATAAGTACCTACCGCTAATACATTTATGTTCTTATATAATGTATTATATTTGCCATTCCATCTTTCTTTATAATCATTATATATCTATGCCCATCAATCATTAGGGTTTGATAAGCTCTTTGCGGCTCTTCACCTTCGGGATATGTTACCTCTTGTTTGGTCGGGTCAACAAGCTTGTAGCCTGTGGCTTCGACGGGGATTTCGTCGAGTTCCTTTTTTATTCTTGCTTTGTATTCGGCTTCGGTTTCTTTATTCGGGTCGCACCCCGCCCCGACAACGCAAACGCCGAGCAACAAAACAAGACTCATAAAAATTGATAAAATTCTTTTCATATTCATTCTCTCCGATTTATTTTATAATTCCATATCATGCTTTTTCTATTTTATAATAATAGCATTTATTATTTGTTAAATTGTAATCAAACCACTGACTACTGTATCCTAAAAACATTAGTTTATTTGAAGTCGTATCATATAAAAAGAGCGTCGGGGGATAACAACTTTCATAAAAAACACTTGACCAGCTTCTGTCAAATTTAGATCTTATTATAAAAAAGTTATTATCAAAATATACCATAGTTTTTAATTCCCCAAACTCTGAAAATTTTTCATTGTAATTTATATTAAATTCTCCGATTTTCTCATCATTACAATAAAAAACAAACTCTTCAATATAAGATTTACTCTCGCCTAAATTTTTGTCTAAGCTTTTTAAACAATAATTTTTTTCGTCAACTTGAACATTAAACTTAACCGGTATCGATTCTTCATATGTTTCAACCCCGATAAGTTTGTAGCCTGTGGCTTCGACGGGGATTTCGTCGAGTTCCTTTTTTATTCTTGCTTTGTATTCGGCTTCGGTTTCTTTATTCAGGTCGCACCCCGCCCCGACAACGCAAACGCCGAGCAACAAAACAAGACTCATAAAAATTGCTAAAATTCTTTTCATTTTTTAATTTTCTCCTTACAAATTTATTTTCCTTGCCTTCTCCTTTTGGAAAAGTCGGATTTTATTTACCAAAGCAGGCAAAAGACAAAAGATAACAATTAAAAAGGCTTCTCCTTATCAAAATTGCAGTTCAAGGCATCACGCTATTTCGGGGAGAAGCTGGCGCGTACTGCGCCTGATGAGGGGTTTTTAACAAACTTTTTATATCTGTTTTTAAAAAAAAGCAACTCACTTAGCCCCTCATCCGTCGGCTTCGCCGCCACCTTCCCCCGATTTTAAGCATTTCACGCTCTATCTATCCGTTTCTATGTGGGAAGGCTTTCCTTTATTTCTCGCTCTTTGCCGGCGATTTGTTTTTCAATTTACCAAACAAAAAAACGCAAACAAAAAAACCGTTTTTTCGTTTGCGTTTTCAATCGTCACAATTCATTGGCGGACACCTCGCTGTTTATTCGTCTGAGTGTGTTTATTATACATATTATTTTTAATAACTTACTTTTATTTAATTATATACTACTATACATTATTTGTCAATACCGAAATTGAAATTTTTTTCTCGACTTTTTCTTGACTTTGCATCCGCCCATACCTCATTCGCCTTTTACCGATGCTCCTCAAAAAAGAAAAACCATTTCTTTATGTTTTTAATATCAACATGCCGTTTAATCGACTTATAGAGCGACTTTTGCGATTTAATTAAACACAAAAACACCTTAATGCCGATCGATACAATTATTTAAAATATATAAAAACCCGTTACGGCGGTCGGCTAAAAAGCCGACCGCCGTAACGAAAAAAAACTATCAGAATTTTAAAGTTTCTTTTGAAAGGCTTTATGAAATAACTATCGTTTTATCCGCAAAGTTTTCCGCTGTTGCCCTATGTGAAATCTCAACGCAGGTAATATTTTTATTTCTGATATTTTCGAGCATTTTTTTCTCGGTTTCGATATCGAGCGCGGAAGTGGCTTCGTCCAGCAAAAGAACGGGTCTGCCGCTCGTTAATGCTCTTGCGACGGCAAGTCGTTGAAGCTGACCTTCGGAAAGCCCCGCGCCCTGTTCGCCGAGCTTAGTGTTTAACCCCTCGGGCAAATCGTAAACAAATTCCGCGCAGGCGGTTTTTATCGCTTCGTTTACGCGTTTTTCCGTTATCTCGGATTTTTCGTTACCGAAAAACGTAAGATTTTCGTAAATCGTTCCCGAAAACGCAAAACTTTTCTGCGGAACGTAAGCGAATAATTCCCTCGTGTTTTCGTTTACGATATTTTCTTTGCCGCCTGCCGTAACGGTTATTTCTCCGCCAAGCGGGTTTAAAACCCCGAGAATAAGCATAAAAAGGGTTGTTTTGCCGACGCCCGACGCGCCCTCGATAAGTACGGTCTGCCCTTTTTCGATATCGAAAGACACGTTTCGGAACGCAACTTTTTCTCCGTACGAAAACGAAACGTTTTTAACTTCGAGTCTTTGGAAATCCGTCTCGCCGACAAACTTTTCGATACGTTCCTGCTTTAAATCGCAAACGCCGAAATATCTTTCCGCGCTCGCGTATCTCGAATAATAAACGGGCATTACCGACGAAAAGGACGTGAACGGTCGTTGAAGCTGCTCCATAAGCAAAACTACGGACAAAATCGCGCCGTAATCCGCCGAGGAAGAAAACGCGCGCGCCGAACACCAGATTATCGCGAAAACAAGCCCGAGATTTGCCACGACGGAATAAACCGCGGTTACGCCGACGTTGAATTTTGCTCTCGCGATACGGTTTTCAAGATACTCGTTCAATACTTTTTTCGACTTTTCGACCGATTTTTCTTCCGCGCCGTAAGCTTTTATCGTGATCGAAGACGCAACGCTTTCCTGCATAAACGCATTGTTTTTCGCGTCCGCCTCCATAATTTTCGACTGAAACGCTTTATACTTCTTTTTACTCAACGCGGTGAGCGCGAGGACGAAAATCCCGCCGACGACGACTATAATCCCGAAAATCCAATCGATAACGAAAAGCGCGGCAAGCGCGCCCGTAAGCTGAACCGCCATAGACAATACGGCAGGCAAAAGCGCGACGGAATCCGAAGCGATTTCGCCCGAATCACGGGTCATTACCGAAACAAGTTCGCCGCTGTGGCGTTTTTTTATTTCGGAATACTCCGCGCCGATCACCCTCGAAAACGCATAGCTTCTCAGCTCCGCGCTCATCTTTGCTCTCGTTTTTTCGGACAAATATTTCGACAACGACAAAAACACTACTCTTAAACTCGCAAAAGCGACTAAAAAGCAGGCAAAAATCAAGATTTTATCCGAATTTTTATCGGCAATGCCGTTGACGAGACATCTGGCAAGATAAGCAAACCCCACCGACAAAAACGCAGTCGCAACCGAAAAAGCGGCTATAAAATTTATAGCCGACGAATACGGTTTTATCGTTTTTTTAATCCTTTCGGCGGTTTTGTCCTTTCTCATTTGCCGATCCCGAATAATCCTTTTATTTTTTGTCCGACCGTGAAGAAAAATTTCCTTACGGGATAATATTTCAATCTTCTTTTGACGTATTTAAGGTATTTTTTGCTTTTTAAATCGATCTGTTTACTGCCTTTGAAATAGGTTTCGAGTACGCCGATGACGTTTTCCTCGGGGACAAATTCGTTCTGCGCGCAGTTATCCCCTCTCGTAACGTAGCCGTCTTCTTTTACTTCAAGCACGCGATGCAAAACGTTTTCCTCGCCGCGTTTATAAAGCGCAACGTCGTAAACTCCGAGCCTGCCCTTTTTCGCCGCGATAACGACGATATCTTTTCCGCTTTTTATCATCGGGCGCATACTCACGCCGACAGTCGTTCCCACATACCGCCCGTATTTTTCGAGCGCGGTTTTCATATCGACCGAAACGCCTTTCATAAACGTTCTCCTTTCCCCGTAAGCGCGGAATACGAAAGGCGGAACGCCTCTTCGGAAATATCGCATTTTAAAAGATATACAGGCACTTTGCTTGCGATTTTATCGCAAAATTCCAACGTTTTTGCCGCCGCTTCGGGGTCGTTCGGGAAATAAATCTGAGAAAAAAGCCTTTCGCCGACCTCTGTCGCCGTCAATTTTCTTATTGAATTATTTTTCGACTGCTCTATAAAGCATATTCCGTTTAATTCCGCCTTGCCTTTTACCCCTAATTTTTCTTTGCCTCTCCAAGGCGTTCCGTAAACGACAAAACGCCCGTTTTCGCATCCGACAACGGGTTTATCGCCGTTGAGAATTTTCGCTTCCGCGAGATATTTCAGCCACAAAAGCGAATGCGTGGTTTTGCCCGCTCCGCTTCTGCCCGCAAACGCATAACATTTGCCGTTTAATTCCACCGCGGAGCAATGAAATAAAAATCTGTCGAAAAACGGGAGCTTCCCGCAAAGAGATCGGAACAATGCCACGCTTTTGAGATATTCCCGTACATTTCCGTTCTCCCGATTATCGGTCATATCGTTTTGCCGACCAAGCTGAGATTTTCGTTCCGCCTCGATCTGTTTTTCCGTAACCGAAACTTCGAAATCGAATTTTTCTTCGGAACAAACATAATCGCGGAACGCCCTTTCCGTATAAACATCGGGGTTATCGATTTTTATTTTTAAATCGGCAATTTCATAAATCATACTGCCATTATAGCACATATCACGTATTTTTTCAAGTTGAAAAATATCTTTATTCGTCCTTTCCTTTGCGAACGATTGACTTTTTATCCGTTTTGGCTTAAAATCTGCGTGCGAGGATCGCTTTGCGGTGATCCGCCAGTTTTTTCGGGAGGTAAACCGAATGAAAGGAATTATAATCGTAAACGCATATTCCCAAAACGAAAATATGCTTAACCAACCGCTAAGGCTCAAAGAAGAACTTCTGAAATTCGGCGCGGAAACGGAAATCGTTCCGCTTGACGTGTCGCTTACGGGGATTTCCGGCGACGAAATCCGTTCGCGTTTCGACGGGTACGATTTCTGCGTGTTTTACGATAAAGATCGCTACGCGCTTTCCGAAATAGAAAATACGGGGATAAAATGTTTCAATAACTACCGCGCGATGACTTTGTGCGACGATAAAATGCTCACTTATATCGCGCTTTCGGGGGCGGATATACCTATGCCCGAAACCTACTCCGCACCGCTTTGCTACACGCCGTCTGCCGAAATCCCGAACGAATATTTCGATTTTCTCGAAAAAAAACTCGGATTTCCGATGATCGTTAAAGAATGTTACGGTTCGCTCGGAAAAGGCGTGAGACTTGCGGAAAACAAAGACGAGCTGAAAGCTTTTTCGGAAGAACTGAAATTGAAACCGCACGTTTATCAGAAATTCGTTTCGGAAAGTTTCGGAACCGATCTTCGGGTTATCGTTATCGGCGGAAAATACGTCGGCGCGATGAAAAGAACGTCCTTTAACGATTTTCGTTCCAACGTCGCCGCGGGCGGTAAAGGCGAAAAATACGAAGCCGACGAAAAGACGATCGCTTTGTCCGAAAAAATAGCGACGTTACTCGATCTCGATTATTGCGGGATAGATTTTCTTTTCGGAAAAAACGGTCTCGTTCTTTGCGAAGTCAACTCCAACGCGTTCTTTAAAGAGTTCGAAAAAACGACGGGAATAAACGTTGCCGAACTTTACGCAAAGCATATTGTTTCCGCCGCCAAACAATAAATCCGACGCCTCAAAAAAAGAAAACGGTAAAGAAAAAGCCTCGTATAAGTCGATTAACGAGGCTTTTACAATTTAATTGCGTTATTTTGTTCTCAGGCAAAAAACTTATATCAGACTGATAAACGAAATAAATTCGCCATTCGTAGGCTTTTCGTACTTTCCGAAATTACCGCCGTAAAGACAGTTTGCGACTTCGAAAAACTTGCCTTTGCTGACAACCGAATCGATTGCGTTTCTTATACATCTTTCAACCACGCTTCCGCTGACACCGAATCTGTGACCGATCATGGGATACAGACCTTTCGTCAACGAACTCATAAGTTCGGGAGACGAGTTTACGAGACGAATGGCTTCGACGAGATAATCGTGACCTTTGAGCGTTCTCGATAAACCGATTTTGTTAAAGAAAGAATTGATTTTGACAGGCGCGCCGCCGCGAACCCCTCCGCCGAGCGTGCGACGGAACAGATCGATAATTTTGTCCTCGTCGAGCCGTTTCGTGTAAAGTTCGATGGGAAACATTCTTTCGCAGTCTCCCCTGCAAACGTGATACAAACGATAAGTCGAGAACCCTTTGACAAAGTTTATCGTTCCCGATCTCATATTGAACCAGCCGAGCCTTAACGACATTTCGTAAAACGACGATTTATACAACTTTTCGTCGATCAGAATATGATCGTAATTACCCGAAATTACGTTACATAAATTCAATATGTCGGACTCGTCGACTTTATACGCGTCGAAATCACAACAAAATTGAAGTTTCTGTGCCAGTTTGTCTGTTTCATCGTCATTGCTAATAAAAATTCCTTTCATTTTTCTCCCGTTTTGTCGATTTTTCTTTTTTTGAAAAAGTAATGTTAAAAATAAGTTTTTTCTCTGTTTTATCGACAATTTGAAATATTTTGACGATATTATACATTATTGTACAAAATTTGTCAAGTAATTTTTTAAAAATTTCACCGTTATTTGAAAATTTTTTAAAAAAATATCCGAATATGCAGTTTTATTGCATATTCGATCGTATCCAAAAACATTGTCGGACAAGGCACAAAAACGCGGTAACCCTTAAAATATAAGCCTTGGGCGTAACGCCGTATCGTTAAACACGCGGGTGTAATGTGATGTTTTCATTCATGGCGCAACTTTGTGTTTTGCGGTGTTTCAAACAGCATTTCTTATTCGCTCCTTTTGTTTTATAGGCTTTGGTTGCTTGTTTTTATCTGCTTTTATTACAATTACAAGCGCGATTGCAAGAGCGATGAATGCCGCGGCTTTTTCAAGTATTGCAAAACCCGCGCGAACCGCAAGTTGTTTAACATGGTAACGGTAGACGGAAAAGTTTCCGTAAGCTATTGTTTGTTTCATGTTACTCATTATAAAAAATACGAGCCGACCAACCCGAAACGGTTGTCCGGCTCGAAAGTATTAAATTTTAAATTTATTTGTTCTCTTCTCTTTCCGCGTAGTATTCGGGAACGGGCGGGATCGAGTTGAACGCGTCTACGAGTTTTTGAAGCTCGTGGTTGATTTTAAGCGGGTTGATCTTCGGCAGGTCGGAAACTTCGAGTTTATCCTTGCCGAGCAAAGTTTTAAGCGCGATCGCAACCATACGGATATCGTATTTGCCCTCGAAAAGCGGCGTGATAGGTCTGTCAAGGTGCATCGTCTTATAAACCGCCATCATAGCGGTTCTTACAGAAGTTTCTACGGTGAACACAACGTCTCCGGGAAGCTCTACGAACTGACCGATAAACGCGAGATTTGTCGACCCCGCGGGAATAACTTCGGGACGGTCGGTCATCGTTCTCGGCATAAACTGCGAGGTGATATACGGCATAATCGTGGGGATGGCGATACTGTGTGCTTTGATCTCCTCGAATTTATCTTCCAGACCGCACCAGTACAGGAACTCTTTCAACGTTTCCTCACCTGTGCATTCGTTCATAGGCTTTTTGACGTACGCGCCCTTTTCGTTGGAATGAAGACCGTAGAACCACAAAACCTGAACGTTTTCGGGCTGATCGGGTTCGAGCGGTTGAAGAGCCGCGCCGTAAGTTATGAACCACGGAGAAGAAACGAATGTCGTCGCGCCGCCTTTACCCGTAGGATTGCCAGTTTTCTTTTCGAGATACTCGAAGAATTCGGGATAATCCTTTACCGTGAGCGTAACGCTTACGAAATTGCTCTTATCGGGCGAATAAACGAATTTTTCGGGATGACCGAAACCGTCCGTCTTTTTCGCGATCTTTTCCCAAAGAGTGAAGCAACCGCGACTTTCGGTATCGCGATTCATCTTCGGAGCTTCGGTCATACTGCCGCGCGTCGAATTCTGCGTCATACTGCCGTTCGTGAAATAAACGAAATCATTGTCCGAAAGGGCGATTTTTTCGATTTTACCGTTCTTTTTGACTTCGAGCGCGGTAACCGTCTTTTTGCCGCCGCCGAGCTTGAAATCCATATCCGTAACCGTCGTATCGGCGACGAAATTCACGCCCGCGTCTACGAGATATTTTTGCAGCGGCAGAATAAGGCTGTGATACTGATCGTATTTTGTACGAAGTATTCCGCGCAGACTTCTGATCAAATGCAACTGATGCATAAATCTCGTCGCATATCTCTGCATTTCGATAAGCGAGTGGTAAGGCTGGAAAGCAAGCATTGCGCACCAGTAATACCAAAGCTGGCTTTGGAAGAATTCGGGGCTGAACCACTGCTCGATCGTAATATTTTCGAGCTGCTCTTCGGGCGTGGTCATCATTTTAATCATCTGATCTTTGACTTTATCGGTGATGCCGAAAGTCGTTTCGTCGTGCGGAACGAAATTCTTTTCCCAAAGTCTGTGCTTGCTGTCTATTTCAAAATCTTTGTTACATTCGCGGGTTTCGTCGAGGACGGTACGACCTTCTTCATAGATAGAAGGAATACTGCCGAACAAATCCCACAGACATTCCATATACGGTTCGAGTTCTCTTTCCCCGCGGGAAATATAACCTGTTTCGGGGTTGCCGCAAGCGTCCATAGAACCGCCGAATACGGGAAGCTGATCGAATACGGTAATGTTTTTGCCGGGCATCTGCGCGTCGCGGACTAAGAACGCCGCCGCGGAAAGTCCGGCGATGCCGCCGCCGATAATGTAAGCGTGTTTGTTTTCTATTCCCTCGGGTTTACGGGGATGTACTCTGTCATAGTTTCTCATATTTATTTACCTCTTTAAGTTTATTTTTTAGTTTTTATCTTTCGGATAAGCGGGGCTTAAAATGCTTTCTTTCGTTGCAACAGATTTATCTCTGCCCGGATACATAACGTAATACGGCGGGATATTGTTTACTTTATACAGAAGTTCTTTCTGAATTTCCTTCATTTTAAGCGGATTGATTTTCGGCAAATCCTTTTCGGTGAAATCGCCTTTTATCGCGTTGAACTTCATAATCTGCTGTTTGAAATAACGCATATCGTACTGCGCGGGGTAAACTTCGATAATCTCCTTGTCAAGCCCCGTAAGTCCGTAAACAGCTTCGAGCGGAGTCCTTACCGAGGTTTCCACCGTGAACACAACGTCGCCGGGAACTTCTACGAACTGACCGATGAACGCAAGGTTCGTACAGCCGTCGGGAATAACTTTCGGGCGGTCTTTGCACGTTCTCGGCATAAACTGCGAAGTGATATACGGCATCATGCAGGTGGAAATATGCGCGTGAGCAAGCACTTCGTCCTTAATGTCGAGCATATCGAAATGATAAAGAATTTCAAGCAATATCTCGTTACCCGTACATTCCGCCATAGGCTTTTTGATATAATTTCCGCATCTTTCGCCGAACAAGCCGTCTCCCCAGAGGCAATCTTCGTTGTTAGCTCTCTGATTCGGGAAATAATCGCGGTCATAAAGCATAAGGCTGATTTCCCAACCCGAATCTTTTACGGTAATGCAACCGCCCGTACCGGGTTTACTGCCCGTATTCTTTTCGAGCCGTTCAAAAAATTCGGGATAGTCCTTTACGGTAACGAAATAACTCATCCATTTCGTTTTGTCTATTCTCCCCAGGAATTTTTCGGGATGGCCGAATTTTTCGTGACGTTTCGCAAGGTTCTGCCAGATAGTGAAAAGCCCTAAATCATCCGTTCTTCTGTTGGTTTCGGCAACGTGTTCGTTATCGCCGAAAGTGGAATTTGTCATAAGCGAACCGTTGGTTACGAAGACGTAATCTTTCGGTTCTACTTTAATGGTTTCCTCTTTGCCGTCGACGCGCATTTTTATCGCCGTCGCCGTGTTGCAATCCTCGGTAAGTTCAACGTCGTAAACCGCCGTACCGCCCTGTATCGTAACTCCTTTTTCTTTAAGCCAAAGGGTGAGCGGCTTTATAATAGAATCGTATTCGTTGCGTTTGGTGTGCAAAATACCTTCGAGATAGTCGATACGCCAACCAAGCCCGAAACGGGTGAGATAACGTTTAGCCTCTAACGCGCTGTGATAATGCTTAAACGCAAGCATCGGGTGGAAACACCACCACATTGCCGAATCGAAAAACGGGCTGTCTTTGCCGAAATATTCTTCGATCGTCATATTTTCAAGGTCTTTTTCGGGCTCGGTAATGAACTTCTGCAACTTTTCGGTTGTCTTTTCGTCCATACGGTAATCGTGAATACCTTCCCAGATATGCCCGCGGTTCTGAATGGCGCGGCACTCCGAGTGAATGGGAAGTTCTCTGTTTACGTCCACCGTTTCGTCTAAAACGGTACGCGAGGGATCGTCGAGCGAAGGAATTTTACTGCATAGATACCACAGACATTCCATATACGCTTCGATTTCGCGTTCGCCGGGGCAAACGTACGCGCCCTCGTTGGAAATAACGCCGCAACAACCGCCCACGTCTTTACGTTTTTCGTAAATCGTGATGTTCTTGCCGGGCATTTTCGCGTCGTCTACTAAAAACGCCGCAGCCGCAAGTCCCGCAATTCCTCCGCCGACGATATACGCCTTGCGGCTTTCGATTCCGTTCGGCGTTTTCGGATGATAAAGAAAATCGTATAACTTCATATTAAACCTCCACAAAGTCAACGTTAATTTAATTTCATAGCCGATTGAAACCCCGATAGAACCCGATTTTCAGGCGTAGCTTGCACTTAATTCATCGTTCTTTCCATATCTATATCGGTGTGTATATTACCCCACGAAAACGCCCCGACTTAAACGCAAGCTACGCCTGAAAATTTGCGGAAACATTGACAGTTTAATATACAGGGCAACCTTGAAGCCGTATTTTCTAATGATTTATGGTAAAGGCAACCGAAGGCGTATACAAATACGTCGAGGGTGGATTTGCCGTAAAGCATAGAAAAGACGGCTTCAAGGCGAGTTCTATCGAGGTTTCAATCGGCTACATGTGTTGACTTTTGATTTCGGTTGTAGTATAATACCCCCGATACGAAAAGTCAACCGTCAATATTTTTCATAATATATGAAATCCGACAGCTTTATTAAAATTGATGGTTTTTGAGAGGTAAAAAATGGAAAAAACGACCGGAATCAAGCAAAAAGCCGAATACAGAAGCGCGAAACGCTCCCGTAAATTGATACGGGAAGCCTTCCTTACATTATTAAAAAAGAAGCCCGAAACCAAAATCACGGTTACGGACATAGTGAACTTAGCGGATATAAACAGGACGACGTTTTACGCCCATTATCCCGACGTTCGCGGCGTTGTTGAAGAACTCGAAAACGACGTAATAGACAAAATGATGATTATATTAAAGGATTTTCATTATTTTTCGTTTTTCAAAAACCCCGCTCCGCTGCTTTTGCAAATCAGCAGATTTCTCGAAGCCGACGTCGAGCTTTATAAACAACTTATAAATATCGACAGTTCGGACGCATTTTTGGATAAGCTCAAAAGAATTTTTGCCGAATTTATGGAAAACGATCCCGATATTCCGCAGTATATCCGCGAAAAAAGCAGTTTTGCCATTCGAGTGAGCTATTTTACGGGCGGAATCGTGAACGCTTACAAACAATGGCTCGCGGGCGAACTCGACTGCTCGCTAAACGACATTTCTATGGAAGTGGCTTTAATGATAACCGAAACCGATTTAAGCTAAAAACTTACCGCAAACAAAAAAGCGTATGAGTCCGAACGGGTCATACGCTTTTGTTTTCTTAGTTAGTTCTGAACGTAAAGTTCTTTGTAGGGGTTGTTGGAGTCGGGAGTTATAACGTAAAACGAAGATTTCGAAATTTCGTTTTTGTCTTTCGAAAACAGCTTGCAAAACTCCTCTATATATTTCCGTATTTCTTTTAAATCGTTTTTATCGGCTTTTTTCGCTTCGATTTTCGGGGAAAGATTTTCGGGCGATTTGTCCGTTCTTATGAACATTTTGCCGCCGTGCATACCCGTACCCGTGAAAAATCCCGTAGGGCGGGAGTTCGAAAGGTTGAGAACGATTATAAGACCGCCCGCCTGATATTCGCCGAGAAAGCTTCCCGCCGTTTCACCGATGACTATTACGGGTTTTTTATCGCCGTATTCCTTCATATGAATACCCGTGCGATAACCAGCTTTGCCCTCAATATAAATTTCGCCGCCGCGCATGGCGTAACCCGCCGCGTCGCCCACGGAACCGTGAATAACGACTTTCCCGTCGTTCATAGTGTCGCAAATCTGATCCTGCGCGTTGCCGCGGACGACCACGTTTCCGCCGCTCATAAACGAAGCGAGTCCGTTCCCCGGAACGCCGTTTACGATTATCGTTTTATTTTCCGTTCCGCAACCGATAAACCGCTGACCTTCGCAGTTTGTAAGTTCGACTTCCTTTTCTTTTCTTATTTCCTCGTTAAGTTGTTCGTAATTTTTACCCGAACAATCGATGATTTTCATAAACAGTCGCTCCTTTTTTTCTCCTCGGCGCACCCGAACGCACCTTTATTTCGCTTACTCGCCCGCGTGTTTTATACCGAGAATTGAAAGTTCTTTTTCGTTCAGCCCCACCCCGCGAAGCATAAGTCTGTTACCCTTTAAAGCTTCTATCGAGTTGATGCCCATTCCGCCCATAAACTCCTTGATTTCGTGATCCCACGCAGTGAGAAGATTTACAAGCCTTTTACTGCCGACTTCGGGATCGAGCCTGCCGACGAGTTCGGGAACCTGCGTTGCGATACCCCAGTTGCATTTGCCCGACTGGCAATTTCTGCAAAGGTGACAACCGAGCGCAATGAGCGCGGCGGTGCCTATATAAACCGCATCCGCGCCGAGAGCTATCGCCTTAACGACGTCCGCACTGCTTCTTATCGAGCCGCCGACAACAAGCGAGACGTTTTCTCTTATTCCCTCTTCTCTGAGCCGCGAATCGACCGCCGCGAGAGCGAGTTCCACGGGAATACCGACGTTGTCTCTTATCCTTGTGGGAGCCGCGCCGGTACCGCCTCTGAAACCGTCTATCGCGATAATATCCGCGCCGCTTCTCGCTATTCCGCTTGCGACAGCCGCGATATTATGGACGGCGGCGACTTTGACGATAATCGGCTTTTTATATTCCGTAGCTTCTTTCAAAGCGAAAACAAGCTGTTTTAAATCTTCGATCGAATAAATATCGTGATGAGGAGCGGGAGAGATCGCGTCCGTTCCGACGGGAATCATACGCGTCATGGAAACGTCCTCGGTGATTTTCGCGCCCGGGAGATGTCCGCCTATGCCGGGTTTCGCACCCTGTCCCATTTTGATTTCGATCGCCGCGCCCGCTTCGAGATAATCTTTATACACCCCGAATCTGCCCGAAGCGACCTGTACTATCGTGTTTTTTCCGTACTCGAAAAAGTCCTTGTTTAAACCGCCCTCGCCCGTATTATAACAAATTCCGAGCTTTGTTGCCGCGAGAGCCAGGCTTTTATGGGCATTGTAGCTTATCGAGCCGTAACTCATAGCCGAGAACATTATCGGAAGTTCGAGGTCTATCCTCGGCGAGGGATTGCAGACGATATGCCCGTTTTTATCCCTTACTATTTCGTGATTGCGCTTGCCGAGAGAAACCTTTGTTTCCATAGGCTCTCTGAGAGGGTCTATCGAAGGGTTGGTTACCTGCGAAGCGTTGATGAGGATTTTATCGAAATACACGGGGTATTTTTCGGGGCAACCCATAGAAGAAAGCAAAACCCCGCCGCTTTCGGACTGCTTGTATATTTCCTTGACAATCGAATCGCTCCAATTATCGTTTTGTCTGAAACACAAATCGCTTCTGACGATTTTCAATGCGCGCGTGGGGCAAAAGCTCACGCACCTGTGGCAATCGACGCATTTCGATTCGTCCGAAACGAGAATTTTTCCCTTTGGCGTTTCGACGAAAGAATGCACGCCGTTATAGCACTGCGCTATGCATGCGCCGCAACCCGTACATCTGTCCGTATCTCTTTTTATTTCGTAATCGGCGTAAACGTAGCTCATATATGCCCCTCCGCAAAACAGTTAAGATTTGTTATCGGCGGATCGGACTGCTCGCCGTTTAGCGTTACGATAACGGGTTCGCCGCCGCGGGGCGCGAATATCTCGCCGATATTCTCGTCCATTTTTCTTATCGCGCACTCCTCGCTCGCAAAATATGTCGTATCTCCGTTTTTCGCCGTCACCATGGAACGAAGCTTCAATCTGTCGTTCAACGCCATCATTCCGCCGTTCCAGCCGACGAGAATAGAAAAAGGTCCTGTCATTAAAAGCCCCGGGAATTCCCTGCGAAGATAATCACAAACCGTGCGCCTTTCCTCGGGCATTTTCTCTATCGTTGTCCAAAAAGGCGCCGCGATTACAGCCGCCGCTTCGGACATCGTAAGCCCTTTCTTTCTCACGAGAAAATCGAGCGCGTAAGTTATAACCTCGGTGTCCGTTAAAAGCGTGCATTTATAGCCGAACATCTCGATAAATCTGCGGTTCGCGTCGTAAGAAGAGATTTCGCCGTTGTGAACGACGGTAAGATCGAGAAGGGAGAACGGATGCGCGCCGCCCCACCAACCGGGCGTGTTCGTGGGATATCTGCCGTGAGCCGTCCAGCCGTAACCCGAATATTCGTCGAGTTTATAATACTCGCCTATATCCTCGGGATAACCAACGCCTTTGAAACAACCCATATTTTTACCGCTCGAAAAGACGTAAGCGCCCTTGATTTCGTTATTGATTTTTATAACGCGGCGGGCAACGTACTCTCTTTCGTCGAGCTGACTGTCTCTTAAAAGGTTATGATCGGGCATAACGAAATACCGCCAGATAAGCGGCTCGTCCGTTATTCTCGGATTTTTTCTCACGGGGATTTTGGAAAGGTTGATAATCTCGAATTTCTCGTCGAGATACTCTTCGCAAGCCTTTTTCGCCTCTTTATCCTCGTAAAAAACGTGAAAAGCGTAATAATCTTTATACTCGGGATAAATTCCGTACCCCGCGAAACCGCCGCCGAGTCCGTTGGAACGTTCCCGCATGGTACGCATAGCGTTTGTGATCACCCCGCCCGAAACCTTCTCGCCGGAGGCTGAAAAAAGCCCCGCAACGGCACAGCCGGACGGAATTCTCGTTCCGTTTTCGCCCTCGAATTGCATATAACCCTCCGTTTGCCGAAATTTTTCGGCTTTCGTCCGATAAAAAGCTTGCTTACTCTGCTTTTACCGAAACAACTATTCTATTATAGTCGGGCGCGAAAAAACTGTCAATCGTATTGAAATAAAAGTTTTTTCGAATTTCTTATATCAGATATAAAATGAAATATAATAATTATATGAAAAGATTTTTCTTTTTTACTGCCATATTCGGATTTTTCGCTTGTTTCGCGGTCGTTTTTTCGGCTGTTCGTTTTCCTTTGAAATATAAGGAAGAGGTAAGCCTTTATTCGGAAAAATACGGTTTCGAAAAGGAATTCATTTTTGCCGTCATCAAAACCGAAAGCGGGTTCGACAGCGAAAAGCTCTCCGAAAAGGGCGCGACGGGACTTATGCAGATCATGCCGGGAACCGCGGAATACGTTTCACGGGAATTTTTCGGCGGCAGAAAAATAGATCTGACTTTGCCGAAAGACAATATAGAAACGGGGTGTTTTTATCTTAGTTATCTGCGCGGAAAATTTCAAAGCGAAACCGAAACGCTCGCCGCCTATAACGCGGGCGAAGGAAACGTCGGGATATGGAAAAGCGAACGGGGCTGCAATCTGTCCTTGGACGATATACCTTTCCCCGAGACAAAAAAATATGTACGCCGTGTTAAGGCGTACACAAAAATTTACAGGTTTATTTTAAATTTCAAAAATACGGCTTTTCTGTATAATAAAACGTAAAAGTCCGCCTATAAGTCGATTAACAGCCGTTTTATTTAACAATTAACGACTTACCCGTCATCTCTTCGGGGATAGTTTCGCCCATCATTTCGAGTAGCGTGGGAGCAAGATCGGCTAAAACCCCGTCCTCTCTGAGCTTAACGTTTTTATACTGTTCGCTGACCAAAATCACGGGTACGCGGTTAGTCGTATGCGCGGTGAAAGGTTCGCCGTCGGAGTCGATCATCTTATCCGCATTGCCGTGATCCGCCGTTACTATACAGCTTCCGCCCTTTTTCAGAACGGCGTCCGTAATCTTCGCAATGCAGTCCTCAACGGTTTTAACGGCTTTTACCGCCGCGTCTAAAACGCCCGTGTGACCGACCATATCGCAGTTCGCGTAGTTAAGAATAATTACGTCGAACTTGTCGGAAGCTATTTCTTCCAGAACCTTGTCGGTTACGATATACGCGCTCATTTCGGGCTGTAAATCGTAGGTTGCGACCTTCGGCGAAGGAATAAGGTCTCTGTACTCGTTCTTTTCGGGGGCTTCCACGCCGCCGTTGAAGAAGAACGTTACATGAGCGTACTTCTCGGTTTCGGCTATTCTGAGCTGAGTGTAACCCTTGTCGGAAAGATATTTGCCGAGCGTGTTGTGAAGTTCCTGCTTTTTGAACGCTATCGAAACGTGAGAGAAAGTTTCGTCGTACTTCGTGAAACCGACGTAAGTCAGACCGAGATAACCCGTCTTTCTTTCGAAACCGTTAAACTCTTCTTCGGTGAAAGCTCTCGTGATCTCTCTCGCTCTGTCGGGGCGGAAGTTGAAGAAAATAACCGAGTCGCCTTTCTCTACAAGACCTATCGGCGCGCCGTTTTCATATACGTTTGCGGGAACGATGAATTCGTCCGTAACTTCGTTCTTATAGCTGTTTTCGACGGCTTCTTCCGCGCTGTTTGCCTTAACGCCGTTACCCAAAGTCAAAGCTTCGTAAGCTTTAACCACTCTTTCCCAACGATTGTCTCTGTCCATAGCGTAATATCTGCCGCTTACCGTGGCGATCTTGCCTACGCCGACTTTTTTGATTTCCGCTTCGAGTTCTTTAACGAAATCTATACCGCTCGTGGGGGGAACGTCTCTGCCGTCCATAAACGCGTGAACGTAAACTTCGGTAAGACCTCTTCTCTTCGCCATTTCGAGAAGGGCGAAAAGGTGGGTTATGTGGCTGTGAACGCCGCCCGAGGACAGAAGCCCGAACAAATGGAGTTTCTTTCCGTTATTTTTCGCGCCGTCCATAGCTTTGATAAGCTCGGCGTTTTCAAAAAAGTCTCCGTCCTGAATGGATTTCGTAATTCTCGTAAGATCCTGATAAACAATTCTGCCCGCGCCCATATTGAGGTGACCTACTTCGCTGTTGCCCATCTGTCCGTCGGGAAGCCCTACGCAAAGTCCGCTTGCGCCGAGCGTTGCGGAAGGATACTTGTTCATAAGGTTTTTAATAACGCCTTCGTTCGCGATCTCTATCGCGTTGCCGTTTTTATCGGGATTAAGCCCGTAACCGTCCATAATGAAAAGACATACGGGTCTCGTTTTCATTTTCATAATTTTAAAACTCCTTTATGCGTCGGTTGCGGTTTTCTCCGCTTTTATCCGACGCCGTTTCCTTTAAAAACGGGCGGAAAGAATGTTTTCCGCCCGATGTGAATTATTTATCGTAGTTTACGATAACCGAGAAGTCCTCGGCTTTCAAAGAAGCGCCGCCGATGAGTCCGCCGTCGATTTCTTCCTGAGCCATAAGCTCTTTGCAGTTCTTGACGTTCATCGAGCCGCCGTACTGAATTCTCGTCTTTTCGGCAATCGATCTGTGGAATTTCTTCGCAAGAATGTGTCTGATATAACCGATCGTGTTGTTAGCGTCGGTAGCCGTGGCGGTTTTGCCCGTTCCGATAGCCCAGACGGGTTCGTAAGCGATAACGATCTTGTCGAAATCCTTGGACTTGAAGCCTTTAAGACCTTCGACGATCTGTCTTTCGAGTACTTTTTCGGTAAGTCCGCCTTCTCTTTCCGCTTCGGTTTCGCCTACGCATACGATAGGTTTAAGCTTGGCGTTCAAAGCAGCCTGAACTCTCTTGTTTACCGTTTCGTCGGTTTCGCCGAAGTACTGTCTTCTTTCGCTGTGTCCGATGATAACGTAATCCACTTTGAGTTCTTTGAGCATATCCGCGGAAATTTCGCCCGTGAAAGCTCCTTTTTCCGCCCAGTGAACGTTCTCCGCTCCGATTTTGATGTTGGAACCCTTAGCCGCTTTCTTTGCTGTCTGAATATCCGTGAACGGAACGCAAAGAACTACGTCGCAAGACGCGTTTTCGACAAGGGGTTTCAAAGCGGTGATCATTTCCTTGGTCTCCGCCATGGTTTTATTCATTTTCCAGTTTCCTGCGATAATTGCTTTTCTCATATGATTTGTCTCCGAATTTTTAATTGCAGTAAATTTATCAGTCCTTGTTGTTAAGACATTCGATACCGGGAAGTTTCTTGCCTTCGAAAAGTTCGAGGGAAGCTCCGCCGCCCGTGGAAATATGCGTCATCTTATCCGCATAACCGAGCTGAGCGACCGCCGCCGCGCTGTCTCCGCCGCCGATGATGGTGGTTGCGCCTTCGCATGAAGCCATTGCTTTCGCTATCGCGTTGGTTCCTGCCGCAAGCGTGGGATTTTCGAATACGCCCATAGGTCCGTTCCAGATAATCGTCTTGGCTCCGACAAGCGCGTCCGCGTAAAGCTTAGCGGTTGCGGGACCGATATCGCACGATTCCATATCGGGATCGAACTCGCCGACCTTTCTTACGAAAGTTTCTACGGGAGCGTCGATAGGATCGGGGAAACTCTTTATCTGAACGCCGTCGATAGGAAGAAGAAGTTTCTTGCCTTCGGCTTTGGCTTTTGCCATCATTTCCTTGCAGTAATCGATCTTGGTGTCGTCCACAAGCGAAGCGCCGACTTCATAGCCCTGAGCTTTAAGGAAAGTATACGCCATTCCGCCGCCGATGATGAGCGTGTCGCATTTTTCGAGGAGGTTGGAGATAACGTTGAGCTTATCCGCAACCTTGGCTCCGCCGAGGATTGCCACGAACGGTCTTACGGGGTGTTCCAAAGCGTCCGCCATAACGGAAAGCTCTTTTTCGATCAAAAATCCGCATACAGCCGTTTTAACGAAACCGTATTCGACGATAGCCGCCGTGGAAGCGTGAGAACGGTGAGCCGTTCCGAAAGCGTCGTTTACATAGATATCGCAAAACGCGGCGAGCTTTTTGCAGAACTCTTCGTCTCTGCCCTCTTCGCCCGCGTCGAAACGAAGGTTTTCGAGAAGTACGCATTCGCCGTCTTTAAGAGCGGCAACTTTCGCTTTCGCGTCGTCGCCGACGATATCGGTCGCAAACGCAACCTTACCGTCCAGAAGCTCGTTAAGTCTTTTTGCAACGGGTGCAAGCGTGAACTTTTTGAGGTCGCCTTTAAGCGCCTTTTCGATATATTCGGCTTTTGCCGCCGCTCTCTCGTTTTCGGGAAGAGCCTCTACGGCTTTTTTCTCTTTTTTATTAAGACCGAATCCCTCGGTGAATATATTATGAGGTTTACCCATGTGCGAGCAAAGAATTACCTTGGCTCCGTGTTCCATAAGGTATCTGATAGTGGGAAGCGCGCCCTGAATACGGTTTTCGTCCGTGATAACCCCGTCTTTCATAGGCACGTTGAAATCGCATCTGACAAGACATCTTTTTCCGCTTACGTCAACGTCTCTTATCGATTTTTTGTTCATAGTCTTAACTCCTTTTTTTGCAAGAATTTGCTTTTACGTCATTATAATATACTTTATTTGCCGAAAAGTCAAATATTAGACCGCATTTTAGTTTTAAATCTTTTTAAAATCAAACATTTCCGTTAATCGTCTTAAAAACATTGACGAAATTTCATTAAAGTGATATAATCGTGTAAGCCGCGGACAGCTTTTATCGCTATTTATTGTCCGACAGCGGTTTTTATCAGGCGATACGGACATTTTTCCTGTCGCTTTATCATTACGGTGTTTATGAAGCATAGAAAAAACGATACGTTCAAAAAAATAATCGTACTTTTTATCGACGTGATCTCCATATTGGTTTCGCTCGTCTTTTCGTATATCATTACGAAAAACACCACTCCCGACACGAATTATCTGTCGGTCGTGATATGGTTCGTCGGTAACATATTGCTGGTCGTTTCCGTCTATAAAATACTCGGACTGTACTCGATAATTTTCAGTTCGGCAAGCATTATCGACGCGATGAAGCTGTGTTTTTCGATGGCTTGCATCGTCGTTGCGAATATTATTTACGCCGCTATCGTAGGACGCGACGTGATCGGATATTCGACATGCTGCATTTACGCGTCTTTCCTGTTTGTTTTTACGGGAATGACGAGATTTTTCAAGCGCGCGTTCAACGTCGGAAGATATTATTTCACCTTGGGCAACCATAAAAAAACAAGGGTTATGATCGTCGGCGCGGGAAAATCCGGCGCCGCGCTTATCACGGAAATGCAAACTTCGGACAAAACCGATTTTAACCCCGTGTGCGTTATCGACGACGACCCCGAAAAAATAGGCAGGTCGGTAAACGGCGTGAGAGTCGTCGGGTCGACCTATGAAATAAAAAAATTCGTTAAAAAATACGGCGTGAACGAAATTCACGTTACCATGCCTTCCGTCGATAAAAAAAGACTGAGCAAAATAATTGCGAGGTGCAACGACGCGGGTTGCCCCGTCAAAATCCTCCCCGGGCTTTATCAGCTCGCGGACGGTCAGGTTTCGGTTTCGAACATGCGCGAAGTCGATATTCAGGACCTTCTGGGACGTGACGCGGTGGAAGTCGATATCAACGAGATTATCGGATATATCGAGGGCAAAACCGTTCTCGTTACGGGCGGAGGCGGATCGATAGGAAGCGAGCTTTGCAGACAGATCGCAACGCATAACCCCAAAAGACTTATTATCGTAGACATTTACGAAAACAATGCGTACGATATCGAACAGGAACTCAAACGCAAACTCCCCTCTTTAAACCTCGTTACCTTGATCGCGAGCGTCAGAGATCTCGGCAAAATAAGAGATATTTTCGAAAAATACCGTCCGCAGATCGTCTTCCACGCCGCGGCACACAAACATGTTCCCTTGATGGAAACAAGCCCGAACGAAGCTGTTAAAAACAACGTTTTCGGCACGTTCAACGCGGCGCGTTGCGCAAACGATTACGGCGTTGAAACTTTCGTTCAGATATCGACAGACAAAGCCGTAAACCCCACCAACGTTATGGGCGCGACGAAACGTATCTGCGAAATGATAGTTCAGGCGTTCGGCAGACACAGCAAAACCAAATTCGTTGCCGTAAGGTTCGGAAACGTTTTAGGCTCGAACGGGTCGGTTATCCCTCTTTTCAAAAAACAAATCAAAGAGGGCGGTCCCGTTACCGTTACGCATAAAGACATTATAAGATACTTTATGACTATCCCCGAAGCCGTTTCGCTCGTTCTGCAAGCGGGCGCTTACGCGAGGGGCGGACAGATTTTCGTTCTCGATATGGGCGAACCCGTCAGAATTTACGACCTCGCATACAACCTTATCAAGCTTTCGGGATTCGAGCCGAACGTCGATATCGATATCAAATGCACGGGACTTCGCCCCGGCGAAAAGCTTTTCGAGGAAAGACTTATGGACGAAGAGGGTATGCAGAAAACCCCCAACGGACTTATCAATATCGCTCAGCCGATAAAATTCGACGAAGCTTCTTTATGGAACAACTTAAATGAGCTTTACGAAGCGGCTTACGCCGAAACGGGAGATATGAAAGCTCTCGTCAAAAAAATCGTTCCGACTTATAAAATCGACGACAGAGACTGAAATTTCAGTCGCCCGTCCGCAGGGCTTCGACAGCCGTAAAAAACAGGGAGGAAAATCAGATGAAAGAGTTGCTCGAAAAAATGATCATCGACAGCATAAACAGCTGGACGGACAAGGATATTTACGCCGTTTCGCTTTATGTTTCCGATGAAGACGGAAACCCGTGCAAACCGACGGTCACCCTCGGATACAACACCGAACGACAATACGACTCGGAAGCTTCGGGCGACGGACTTGCCTCGGACGAAGATGAAGCGAGGTGGAATTACGCGTGCTGGCTTCAAAACGAATTTTTTGTTTTCGGTACGGGCGAAACCGCCGACGCCGTGAAAAAATGGGTTATCGAAAGCGGCTTCGAATATTCGGAAAACGACAATAACGACGATTGCGAAGATAACGAAAATTACGATGACGAGGAAAATTACGACAACGAGGAAACTTCGGAAATAACGAAAGCGTTCGTCGCTGTTCTTATCGATATCGTAAAAGACATTCATAAAAAAGGAATTTTAACCGCAAAATTCGGAAAAGAATTGCCGATTTTGATCCACGAACTTGAATATTACGACGAAATCGCCGAGCAAAATATCGAAGCTAACGGCGAGGATCTCGCAGGCGATTTTGCGGACTGGTGTCAGAGTTGGTAATATTTTAAACACCTCGCCATTTTAAATATCTTAGTAACAGCGGGAGATCGTCGATCTCCTCTACGAATATCGATTATTTGCTTTTAAATGCAAAACAAAACCTCTCGGAAAAGCAGCTTCCGAGAGGTTTTTATCAAAGTAAGTAAATTGTTTTGTTGCGACGTTTCGACAGACGAAATTCATCGGTACGGCATACGTTGAAAAACGCACGCCTACGGACAAGTCGAAATTATCGACAGATTTGATAAGACCTATCATTCCCGCCTGAAACATATCGTCCGCGCTGACCTTGGATTTATCGAATCTTCTTATTATGGACAACACGAGCCTGATATTCGCAAGGATAAATTCGTCGCGGGCGGTTTTATCGCCCTCTTTGATTTTTCCGAGCAATTCCTCGCTTTCTTTAACGGAAAGCCTTTTTAGCCTTGACGTATCCACGCCGCAAATTACAACTTTTTGCTTCATTAAGCCTCCTTTTTAAGCTGTGCGAAAAACAAAGAGCGTCTTTCCCCGCTTTCGGCAGCCGTACGGATATTTTAGCTTAATAAACAACGAAAAGATAAGCGGACTTTGACGTTTTAAATAATATAAAGTCGAAAATATCCGCCTATAAGTCGATTATCGCGCGATTTTTATTTTAATCAACTCATTTTGGCAAGTTCTTTTTTCAGCCTTAAAACTATCTTCTTTTCAAGTCTCGATATGTAACTTTGCGAAATCCCGAGCATGTCCGCGACTTCTTTCTGCGTTCTTTCCTTGCAACCGTTAAGCCCGAAACGCATATTCATTATTTCCTTTTCTCTCGCAGAAAGCTTACCTATCGCTTCCATAAGCATTTCTTTTTCGACGCCGAGTTCGATATCTTTGTATACCACGTCGCTGTCAGTTCCGAGTACGTCGGACAAAAGAAGTTCGTTCCCCTCCCAGTCGACGTTAAGAGGTTCGTCCAAAGACACCTCGCCTTTAAGCTTGACTACCCGCCTTAAATACATTAGTATCTCGTTTTCGATGCACCTTGAAGCGTATGTGGCAAGTTTGATATTTTTGCCCGCGTTGAAAGTATTAACTGCTTTTATAAGCCCTATCGTTCCGACGGAAATCAGATCGTCGGTCTCCACGCCCGTGTTATCGAATTTTCTCGCTATGTAAACTACAAGCCTTAAATTATGTTCGATAAGTCCTTGCCGGACGTTCTCGTCGTCGCCGCCGAGCCTGGACACAAGTTCCTGCTCCTCGTCGGGCGTGTAAGGCTTCGGAAGAGCTTCGGCGCCCGAAAGATAGTGAATGCTTCCGCCCTCCTCTTCAAAAATCCGTTTTATAAAAGCAATAATTTCCGACAACATTATATTTTCCTCCAAGCACACGAAATTCAGGTTATGCGAATACCGTTCCGAGAATGAGATCGTACTCCCCGCCGCATCTGACGCCTCTTTCCGTCATTCCCAGCATTACGTTATCTATTATATTCTCGGTTTTCCCGTTATATATCTTAATTCTGCTTATCTTATAAACTTTTATCAGTCTTTCCCCGGCTATCGTCGAAATGCCCGCAAACCTTGGAATTACCCCCGAAAACGCTCCGTCTTTCAAAAGCTTTTCGGACAGTTTCTGCGATACGATTATTATCGGCTCGTTTTTATAACGCAGTCTGTTTCCGCTGTCTAAAAAACCGTTCGCGATATACGTTTTCCCGCCGACGGTGAACTCGCATTTCCTTATGAAATTCGTTATTTCGCTCTTTTTGTAAAGCTTACCGACGACCTTCCCCGTTATAAAATACAATGCGAAAACGATCAGCAAAATCACCGTGAGCGTTAATTCTTCGGGAGAGGTTCGCATGAAGACGTCGTAAGACGCGCCGCTTAAATAAAACGCGCCGAAAACCGCCCCGCCGAACGCAAAAGTAAAGAACAAAAACAAATAAAAACTCCTTACATACGCACGGAAATTCGTGAATTTTCCCGATATCAGAATTATCAGCGCGCCCTCGAAAAACTTCGTTATGAACGTAAACGCGGCGTTCATTTTTAAAAGCGGAGTTACTATCGCGAACAACGCGCCGATCAGCGCCGCAAGGCACACATACACTCTTTTATACGGTAATTTCATCGATTTTCTCGTCAGCGAAACGAGCATGTAATCGATAATAAAATTGTTTATCGCAACATATTCTATGTACACTTCCATATTTCCATTATAAATTTTTTTAAATGCTAAAAAAGAGCCTGTTTTGTTATTTTTGATAAAATTTTGTCGGTTATTTTTTGATAAAATCAACCTTAAAACGCTTGACACGAAAACAAATCGGTGTTATCATTATTAAAAAATAACATATGTTATTTTTTGGAGAACAAATGCCGAACGTAAAGAAATACACTAAGCAAATCTTCATAGAAAAAGCCGTTGAAATGATAAGAAAAAAGGGCTTTCAAAGCCTCGGTATGCGCGCTTTGGCGGACTTTGCGAACGTCTCCACTCAACCGCTTTACTGCAATTTCAAGGATATCGACGACCTTAAAGACTCGGTTTTAAAGGAAATAAACGATATTTACCTCGATTTTCTCGACAAAGAAGCGGCTTCGGGGAAATACCCCGCATACAAGGCTTCGGGAATGGGTTACGTTAATTTCGCAAGACGTGAACCCGAGCTTTTCAAGGCTCTTTTTATGCGTTCGAGGAAAAACGAGGACGGAAAACGAGAGGACGAATACTTTATCGAAACGGTGAAAGGCGTTGCGGAGAGATTTAACATATCTTTCGAAGACGCGAAGAAATTCCACCTTATAATGTGGGTTATCGTTCACGGCATAGCGACGCAGATCGCAACTGAATATCTCACGCTTTCCGAAGAAGACGTTTCGGACATACTTTCGACGGCATTCAAAGCGTTTTTTGCGCAGACAAACAAGGAATAATACCTAAAATGACAGAAATTAAAATCGAAAACTTAAACAAGTATTACGGAAAACTTCACGCTCTTAAAGACGTATCGCTCGAAATAGAGAAAAACTCGCTTTTCGGGCTTCTGGGCATAAACGGCGCGGGCAAAACCACGCTCATAAAAATTCTCACCTGTCTATCTCTCCCGCAAAGCGGAAAGGCGGAAATCGAAGGCATTTCCGTAACCGAAAATCCCGACGAAATAAAGAAAATCGTGGACGTTTCGCCACAGGAAACGGCTGTCGCACCCAATCTTACGGTAAAGGAAAATCTCGAATTTTTCGCTTCGCTTTACGGTATGAACGATAAAGAATACCTCTCCTCTATCGTCGAAGCGTTTTCGCTGGACGAAGTTTTAAACAGAAAAACAAAAACGCTCTCGGGCGGTTGGAAAAGGCGCGTTTCGATCGCGATCGGAATAATCTCCAAGCCCAAAATCCTGTTTCTGGACGAACCGACGCTCGGTCTCGACGTTATCGCAAGAAGAGAACTCTGGAAAATAATCAGAAAGCTCAAAGGCGAAATAACGATCATTCTGACAACGCACTATCTCGAAGAAGCCGAAGCGTTATGCGACAAAGTCGCTATTATGGCAAAAGGCAGGGTATGCGCCGTTGATAAACCCGAAGAACTTGTTCTGACTGCGGGGACAGACAATTTCGAAGACGCGTTCATCAAAATTACGGAGGGCGATTTATGACAGACAAAACGATTATCACGGACAAACAGAATACGAAAAACAAAGGCTTGATTTTTGCGGGCAGAAACGTTAAGGAAATGACAAGAGATCCCGTTATTTATATTTTCTGCATTGCGTTTCCCGTTGCGATGCTCGCGCTTTTCGTTATTATAAATAAATTCGCGGACGGTCACACTCCCGTATTCGAATTTCCGTCGCTGATCCCGGGAATTCTGACGTTTTCGTATTCGTTTCTGATGCTTGCCGTTTGTCTTCTCGTTTCGAAAGACAAAACAAGCTCGCTGCTCAAAAGACTTTACACTTCCCCGATGAAAAGAACGGATTTCGTTTCGGGGTATGTTCTCCCGTCCGTGGCGGTAGGGTTTGCTCAGACAATAGTTACTCTCCTTTCGGGGTATATAATTTCGCTTATCATAGGCTCGGAATTTATAAAGTTCGGCAGTTGCGTTTTGCTCATACTCGAACAGCTTCCCTCGCTTTTTATAAACGTTTTCCTCGGAATAGTTATAGGCTGTCTTCTTAACGAAAAATCCGCGCCCGCGATAACTTCGGTGTTTATTTCCGCTTCGGGCATACTCGGCGGCGCGTGGATGCCTCTCGATACAATGGGCGGTTTCGAAGTCTTTTGCAGATTTCTGCCGTTTTATCCGTCCGTTTATCTCGGTAGAATTATTACCGGAGCAACGCACACTCCGACAGATTACGTTAATCCCGTTTCCGTTTACTATTCTTTCGACGGCGTGGGAATTACCTCGGTAATCGTTCTGGCGTTTTATCTTATCGTTTCCGTTATTTCGGCTATCGTCTTTTTCGGAATAATGATGAAAAAAGACGATTGACAAACAAATCATTTGTTTCGTCACGCACACGAAAATATTAGTCCGCGCTCAAACGCGGACTTTTTTATTGACGAAATTTATTGACAAAAAGTATACGCTATTGTAAAATAATGGAGAAAAAAGTTTTCGGAATTTTTTATGAAATACGAATTGATGCTCAGAATTTTATTCTTGCTTTTATCGAAAAAAAAGGTAAGCGCGGCATACATCGCAAGACGGTTCGAAATTTCGACAAGAACGGCTTTCCGATACCTTACGGCGATAAGCCTTGCAAACATTCCGCTCATTTCCGAACCGGGAAGGAACGGCGGATATTATATCGCGGAGTCCTTCAAACTCCCCGCGAGCGTTATGACCGAAAAGGAATTCAACGCCGTTGTTTCAACGCTTGAATCGTGCAACGAACAACTCGGAAGCAAAGATCTCGAATCCGCGCTCGACAAGCTCTGCTCGCTCAAACGGTCGGACTTTGTAAGCGACGAGATGCCCGCGTCGCATTTTATTATCGACGGTTCGAGCTGGAACGGAAACGACAATGTTAAAAACGTTATTTACACCGTTGAAAAAGCAATCGAAAACCACGTTACGATCGAAATAAAATACTGCGACAAGTCCGGCGACGAAACGCTGAGGGAAATCGAACCGCAGATAATAATTTTAAAGCAAGGCTTATGGTATGTTTACGCATACTGTCTGCTCAGAAGCGATTTCAGAATCTTCAAAGCTTCGAGAATTATTTACGCAAACCTTACCGACAAAACATACACTCCGAGAGCGGATGCGAAAAACAATCTGCAACTTGACAGGTGGTTTGTAAATCTGCCGTGCGAAACGATCGAACTCGAAATTTCCGATCCCGCGCGGGCGGACGTCGAAGAATGGCTCGGCGTGGAAGCCGTTTACAAAGGCGTGAACGGAAGATACTATGCTTCGGCGGAAATGCCGTTGGATGATTGGCTTATTTCAAAGCTTTTAGGATACGGCGAAAAAGTGCGCGTTTTGCGCCCCAAAAGACTGATAGACGATCTTTCTTATGCCGCAAATTCTATTTTAAAGCTTTATAAATAAAATTCATTATTTCGTAGCCGCTTAAAGCAATTTCCAAGACGATCTTTCGGTATATTGTTTACATTGTAATGATATATATTTTTCTATATTTAAGTCCGTTCGGGATTTTCTTTGCAAAGAAAATCCCGAACGGACTTCATTTTCGAAAGTAATGTAAAAACGGCGACCCGAAGATTTCGGGTCGCCGCCTTAATTATTGTTTCAATTCATTATTACTCGGTAACAAGGTCTTTATAAGCCTTTTCGTTGTAAGTAATGTAATCGTACTTACCGTCTTTGTTCTTGTTGGTGTATTCCTTAATGAAGCGATCGGCGGCTTTGGAAACATAGTTGCTTTCGATAAGCGAAGCGTTTGCCTCTTTGAAGTTATAAGCAACGGTTCCCTTGATATCCATATCGTTCTTGAAAGCCTCGAAATCGGTGTAATAACCGTAATTGCCTTCTTTCGCGGTGCAGATAAGGATATGCAATCCGTAAGACTCGGACATAAACATTACAACGCTTCCCTCGCCTTCTTTAAGCGCCTTAGCGCAAGCGTCGACAAATTCGGTTACATACTGGTCTTTGGACGTTAAAGGCGAATAAACATATCCGAGATATTTGTTGAAGTTACCGGTGTCGGTGCTGAACGCAAACTTGATATCTTCGAATCTGTTGAGAATTTCTTTTCTTTCGTCGTACTTTTTAGCGGCGAAATCGGGAATAGCCACTGCTTCGTCGAGAACGGGAGCAACGCCGAGCGCGCCTTCCACTATACCGACAAAATCGCTATAACCGAGTTCGTTTGCCGTAACGTTTTCGAAACGGAATTCGATAACGTCTCCGTCGTCGGTTTCTTCGATATAAGAAGTAACTCCGCTTACGGTTCCGTTGAATTTCGCAAGGTTCCACTCCTTATCGGAAGTGTTGTAAACGTATTTATCGGAGAAAACGAATTCGTTGTTTACCGCGTCGTAATCGCCGTAACCCGCTTTAACCCACGAATCTCTGAGATCTTTAACTACGATATCGCCCGCAAGGGTTTTAATGTAGTCTGCGATTTCGGTTTTCGTGATGTCCTTTTCGGCTTTCTTTTCGGTTATAAGAGCTTTCTGAGCTTCGGTGTACTCTACAACGAGGTGCGAAACATAACCGTAACCGATACCCGAATTGTAAACGACGAAGTTGCTGTCCGATACCTCGCCGAGCGCGGTTTCGAGACCCGAAACATTGCCCGCGTATTCGGAAGACTGCTTTTCGCCGAGTTCCTTATATTCGTTCCAAAGCTCGTCGGGAGTGGCAACTCTGTCCGCTCTCAAAGCTTTTTCGTACTTGTCTACCGCTTTGCTGTCGAGTGCGGACTGTACGGAATTCTTGAAATAATCGATTTGAAGCGCCGAAAGCACGGTAGGAGCGTCTTTACCTTCGAAATACTTGTCGTTGTTGGCGTCGCTTTCGATAAGTCCGAGTTCTTGCAGTCTCTTATAGCCTTTCTTGAAAGCTTTGAGTCTGTCGCCCGTGATTTCCGCGTTAAGACCGGTCTGATCGTTTTTGATAACTTTGTAGCAAGCTTCCACGTCGATCGTATCTTCTGCGGCGTCCATCGTGGGGGTCGTTCTCGGCGAATAAGTTATTTCGTCGTGATTGTGAGCGTGATCGTCGGAACTGTCCATAAACGAATCGATAAACGAATTGAGATTATCGATCGCGTCCGAAACGGCTTTGAGAACCTCGTTTACGTCGCCTACGAATCTGAACGAAGCGTCCGTTCTTTTAAGATCCGCCGAAGCGTAAACGCCTTTGACGTAATCCGCAAGACCTGCGGCATAACCCGTGTCGCCTACATTTTTTGCGGTATATGCGGCGATATCGTTATCCGAAGCGATAAGGGAAAGCATGTCCGTTCCGTGTTCGAGAGCTTCTACGTCGCTCGCGGTGAGAACTTTTACGTCATCGACATAAACTTTGGATTTATAGTCGCCGGCAAGTTCCTTCTTGGACTGCTGAACGATAACCGCGTTGTTTACGAGGTTATCGAGAATAAGCTGATAAGCCTTTGCGGTGGTATAACCGTAATTCTGAACGTAATAATAACCGTAGGACATATATCCGGCGATCAGATCACGCTTTAAAATATCGGTGGCAACGCCCTTTTCCGCACCGGCGGAAATGTCGACGGTGACCGCTTTTTGAGCCATATCTCTGTCCTGATTGGTTTCGAAAAGCGCGCAACCTGCGAGCGTTCCGAAAGTAACCGCGACAAGCGAGATGACCGCAATGAGTTTAAACAATAATTTTTTCATAACGTTCTCCTGTCAAGCTCGGGGATAAATTTACAGTATATCCCATTTACTTTACATAATGACAATATTATACTAAATTCAGCCGATGATTGCAAGCCATTTTATGCCGTTTTTGCGAAAATGACAAAAATTTTTTTTCACTTCCCGCGTTTTTGTCTCTTTTTCCGCCGACGCGTTTCTCCGCGAGCGCGAAAACGCGATGAAAACGGGAAAATCCGAGCGTATTTTAGCGCCGCGCGAGAGGCTGAAACGAGGGGTTAAAACGAGAAAAATCCGAGCATTGCTTCCGCCGTTTCTCTCGGCGTTTCTTTCAAAGAAAATTCGAGGAAAGGATTTTCCCTGAACGACAGCGTAACCGCATTTTTTTCCGAGTTGATTTTATCGAGAAAGCCCTCTTCTTTTAAGCTGTCGAGTCCGTTGAGTTCGACTTCGGCTTTTCTTCCCGAAAGAGTGATTTTCGTCGCGTTGTGCTTCCTCGCGGCGACCTTCAATTTTGCGATAAGTATGAGATTATCGACTTCTACGGGCACTTTTCCGTAGTTTTCTTCGAGAGAAGAACGTACTCTCTTCTCGTCTTCCGCCGTTCTGATTTCCGCTATCTGTTTGTAAGAATCCATTCTCGACGGCGGCGAAGAAACATACCCCTCGGGTATGTAAGCGTCCATATTTATATCGAGTTCGGTGTCAAAATCCTTGACCGTTTCGCCGAGGCTTTCCTTTAACAATTTGCTGTACAGCTCGTAACCGATCTTATCCATATGCCCGTGCTGTTCTTTGCCGAGGACGTTGCCCGCACCCCTTATTTCGAGATCGCGGAGGGCGATTTTATAGCCGCTGCCCATTTCGGTGAACTCCATAAGCGCGGAAAGTCTTTTATATGCCGTGTCGGAGATAACTTTTTCGTTCTTGAACGTGAAATAAGCGTGCGCCATAACGTTGCTTCTTCCGACTCTTCCTTTAAGCTGATAAAGAGTGGAAAGCCCGAGGTAATCGGCGTCGATCACGATAAGCGTGTTGGCTTTGGGAAGATCTATTCCGTTTTCGATAATCGTCGTGGCAATCATAACGTTATACTTTTCGTCGTAAAAGCTCATAACGCTGTCTTCGAGCGTTCTTTTATCCATTCTCCCGTGAGCGACGATTATTTTCGCTTCGGGCAGAATTCCCGTTACCCTTTCGGCGAATTTGTAAATGGTCTCGACTCTGTTGTAAAGGATAAGAACCTGTCCTTCTCTCGAAAGTTCTCTTCTGACCGCGTCGGCGATGAGCGCGTCGCTCTCTTCCGTGACGTAAGTCTGAACGGGTATTCTCACCTTGGGCGGCGTGGAAATGGTGCTTATATCCCTTATGCCGCTGAGCGACATATGAAGCGTTCTCGGGATAGGCGTAGCCGTCATCGTGAGAGTGTCCACATTGTCTTTCAACAGCTTTAATTTCTCCTTATGCTCAACGCCGAAACGCTGCTCTTCGTCGAGGATAAGAAGCCCCAGATCTTTGAATTTTACCTCCTTGTTAAAGAGGGCGTGCGTACCGATAACAAAATCGATATCCCCGCCTATAAGTCCTTTAACGACGTTTTCCGCCTGTTTCGGAGTCTTGAAACGATTGAGCGCGGCGACCCTTACGCCGAACGGCGAAAACCTCTTTACGGCGGCTCTGTAATGCTGTTCGCAAAGTATCGTCGTCGGGCATACGAGCGCAACCTGTTTGCCGTCCATAATCGCTTTGAAAGCCGCTCTGAACGCAACTTCGGTTTTCCCGAAACCGACGTCTCCGCAAAGGAGCCTGTCCATAACTTTGTCGCTTTCCATATCGGCTTTGATTTCGGCGATCGATTGAAGCTGATCTTCGGTAGGCTCGAACTCGAAACTTTCGTCGAACTGCTCGGTAAGCTCGTTATCCTTGGAAAAGACAAAACCTTTCTTTTCCTTTCTGGACTTGTAAAGCTTCTTTAAATTTATCGTCATTTCGGCGATAGAAGCTCTGACGCGCTGTTTTATGCGGTCGAACTCCTTGCCGCCTATTTTATTAAGTGTGGGTTTGTCGCCGCCGACGTATTTCGTGAGCCTGTCCATCTGATCGACGCCGACGTAAAGCATATCGCCGCCGAGATAACGCACGGCGACATAATCCTTACTGCCGTCCTGCGTGGTTATTCTCTGAACGCCCGTGACGTAACCTACGCCGTGAACTTCGTGAACGGCAAAATCGCCGACTTCGGGAGCCTGAAACAAATCGCCCCTTTTGCGTTTTATTCTCTTTTCTTTGGAAGAATCGAGATACATATCGCCCGTTCCGATAACGACGAGTTTTCCCGAATGATAAATAAATCCCGACGGGAGAAAATATGTCGTTACCGCGGCGATACCGTAGCGAAGCTCGGGGTTGTCCGATTTGACGCACGGCGAACCGTGAGCCAAAAGCTCGTCCGCCATTTTCTGCGCGCGCGTTTCGTTTCCGCAACAAAGGATAATCCTGTAACCGGAGAATTTCCAGTTCGAAACGTCGCGGAACAAATCGTCGGGCTTTGCCGAATATCTCGCGAGCGGCGAACATTTCACGTTGAACGTTTTCAGCGGATTGAAAAAGTTTATGGCGGTAGTTATGTTCTGCATCGCAACCCGCCTGAATTCGCCGAGCCTCGATATGAGTTTATTGCTGTCGGAAAGCTGCAAGACGGAAAAATCCATAGCTTTTCCGTTTCTCGAAAGAGTTAAAACCCTTTCGGTGTGTTCTTTTATGAGCGAGGAAAGTCCGTCCGAAAGCATTTTGCATTCGTCGAAAACGACTACGGTCTCTTTCGGCATTTTCGATAAAATATCGTCCGTGACCGTAGGAAGGATGGGCATTATGAACTGAAAAGCGTCCGAACAGGAGTTTTCGTCGATTTTTTCGGAAATTTCCGCGCTTATTCTTCTGGCGTCGTCCTTAACGGCAAGCGTTTTGAATTTTAAAACGGACTCCCTGAGCCTTGCTTTTATAGCCGCTTTGTCCTCTTCTCTTACGATCGCGTCGGTTGCGGCGATCGCCGTTAAGCCGCTTACTTTGACCTTTTCTTCCTTATTGTCTTTCTCGTAAGCGGTGACGGTTTCGGCTTCGTCCCCGAAAAAATCCACCCTGTAAATTTTGTCGCCGTTTACGGGATAAATTTCGAATATGTCTCCGCGGAGCGCGAAAGTGGCTTTTTCTTCCGCAAATTCGGCTCTTTTGTACCCCATTTTCGTTAAAACGGAAACGAGTTCGTACGGATCGACGGTCTGCCCTCTTTTTACTTCGACGAAAGGAATTTCTTTCGGGAAAAGCTGTAATAAGCTTTCGAACGTGGCGACGACGTATTTCGCTCCCCTTTCGATTTTGTAAATCGCCGACAATCTCTCGTAAAACCGCGATTTATCGAACGCGGTTTTAAAAAGAAGAACGTCGTCTTTCGCGGGCAGAAAAACAACGTCCTCGCCCGTGAGTCCTTTAAGTTCCTCGACGACTTTCATCGCGTATAAACTGTCTTTCGCGATGTATAAAACGGGTGCGTCGAAAGCGGACGATATATGGCATTTCTCGGCAAAAGTAACGCCGAAAACCGCGGAGGGAATCCCTCCGCGGACTGCTTTTACTATCGACGAAACTTCTTCGCCCGAACTATCTGCCGTTAAATAATCTTTAAGCATATTTTTTAATTCTGCGACGGTTTAGCCGCGTTTGACGGTTTTGCTCCGTTATGAGCGCACATTATATCGTCTATCTTTTTGCCGCGGATAAATTCGTTCGCGGCGGCGACGGCTTCGTTCACCGAAAAACGGAATTTCGGTTCGTCTTCCTTTTTTACGTCCGACAAAACGTAGGACATAATATCGTATTCGCCGACGGGTTTCGTACCTATCCTTACCCTCGGGAAATTTTCCGTGCCGAGTTCTTTTACGATATTTCTCATACCGTTATGAGTACCCGACGAGCCGTTTTTGCGAATTCGGAGCGCGCCGATGTCGATATCGATATCGTCGTAAATAACGAGAATGTTCTCGCTCGGCACTTTGAAGTACGCCGAGATTTCTCTTATGCACTCCCCGCTCAAATTCATAAAGGTCTGCGGTTTTAAGAAAATAACTTTCTCCGAGCCTATCGTCTTTGTTCCGAAAAGACCTTTGAAACCCTTTTTATCGAAAGAAACGCCGTTCTTTTCGGCAAGGAGTTCGACAGCCATAAAACCTAAGTTATGAAGATTTTTCAAATACTTGTCTCCGGGATTGCCGAGACCTGCAACAATGTACATTTTTATCCTTTTATCGGGCGAATTTTGCGCGATTTCGTTTCCGCTTATATCGTCCGAAAAGGGTTGTCGAATTTAACGGCAACCCTTTTTCTTTTGTTTTATATTTTCAGCCCGAAACCCCGAGGGGACTCGATCGGCTATATATTTCAGTTTTCGTAAATTTCGGACATCTTGGCGTCTTTATATACGATATTGATCGCCTGCGCGAACACTTTCGCGACCGAAAGAACTTCGATTTTGTCGATTTTCTTTTCTTCGGGAAGCGGAATGGTGTTCAGAACGACAAGTTTGTTTATGTAAGAGTCCTGAATTCTTCCTATCGCGGGTCCGCTGAGTACCGCGTGCGTACAGCAGGCGTAAATCTCTTTTGCTCCGTTTTTGTGAAGAGCTTCCGCACCCTGGCAGATCGTTCCGGCGGTGTCTATCATATCGTCGACCATAAGGCATCTCTTGCCTTTAACGTCTCCGATTATGTTCATAACCTCGACCTGATTTGCCTTGGGACGACGTTTATCGACGATAGCCATGGGGCAATTAAGCTTTGCGGCAACGTTTCTCGCTCTCGAAACCGAACCTACGTCGGGAGAAACTACCACGAAATCGTCGTCGACGTATTTCTGGAAATATTTGTAAAGAATAGGTCCGCCGACAAGATGATCGACGGGAATATCGAAGAAGCCCTGAATCTGGTTTGCGTGAAGATCCATCGTAAGAACTCTGTCCGCGCCTGCGGAAGTGATAATGTCCGCAACGAGTTTTGCGGTGATGGGATCTCTCGGTTTTGCTTTTCTGTCCTGACGGGCATAGCCGAAATAAGGCATAACCGCCGTAATTCTTCCCGCCGACGCTCTTCTCGCGGCGTCGATCATAATGAGAAGCTCCATCAGGTTTTCGTTTACCGGAGTGCAGGTGGACTGGATTATGAATACGTCTCTGCCTCTTACCGATTCGCCGAGGTGAACGCTCGTTTCTCCGTCCGAAAAATGCCCTACCTCAACGTCGCTCAAAGGAATTTTAAGCTCTTTGGCGATTGCCTCGGCAAGCTCTCTGTTGGAATTGCCTGCAAAAAGTTTTATCTCCGTGCTGTGTGTAATCATTGCTTCCTCCAAAATATTACGCGTAAAACGCGTTTTTTACGCAAGTCTCCCCTGCGTTATTGCCTGTTCTCGTGTTTTTGCCGAAACGTCCGTCTCTTCCCGCTTATCGTTTTTTCCCTTTCTTTATAATTATATATAATACTTAAAATTTTAGCAAGTAAAAACGGGGTGAAAAAATAATTTCATAATTTTCGCGGCGATTATTTTTGCTTTTTCCGTCTATTATTTCCTTCTCGCTTTGAAAAAACCTTTTATCTTCTCCGAACATTCCTTTTCCATAACCCCGCCTTCGTACTCGGTGACGTGATTAAGTCCGCTTTCGGACAGAATATCGAATTTGCTCGTTACCCCTCCGCCTTTCGGTTCGTACGCGCCGAAGTATGCTTTTTTCATTCTCGCGCTCGCGATCGCCCCCGCGCACATGGCGCAAGGCTCCAACGTGACGTAAATCTCGTAATCTTCGAGCCGCCAGTCTTTCAGCTTTTTGCAGGCTTTGTCTATCGCGAGGATTTCGGCGTGAGCCGTGGCGAGCCTTTTGGTCTGCTTTAAATTATGCGCCCTCGCAACGACTTTTCCGTCTTTCACGATAACGCAACCTATCGGCACTTCTTCTTTTTTTTCGGCTTTGTCGGCTTCTTTAAGCGCGAGCGTCATAAATTTTTCTTTTTCGGTCTTCATTTTTATCTCTCGGGCGAAAACGCCGCGTTCTCCGTTTATTTAATGGTGTTTCGCGCTTATTTAATGTTATTTTGCGCCTATTTATGATATTCCTCGCTTATTTATGGTATTCCGCGCCCGAAATTATCGTAAACGCCCTGTAAATCTGCTCGACGAGCATAACCCTCGCGAGGGTATGCGGAAAAGTCATCGCCGAAAAGGAAAGTTTGTCCTTGCAGGCGTCCTTTATCTTTTTATCTATCCCGTAACTTCCGCCGATCACGAAAGTTATTTCGCCTGCGCCGAAATCGGTTTTGTCTTTAATGAATTTCGCAAATTCTTCCGACGAAAGTTTTCTGCCCTCTATCGCAAGGCAGACGATAAGCCCTTTCGCCGCTTTTTCTATCCTCTCGCCCTCGACGGCAAGGATTTTTTCTATTGCGGACGGCGTTGCTTTGTCGTAATTTTCTTCCTTTACCTCGATAAGGGAAAATTCGCAAAATCTCGACAGTCTTTTGGAATACTCGGCTATCGCGTCCGAAAAATATTTTTCTTTTACTTTGCCTACGGCTACCACTCTTATTTTTATCATACGAAAAGCCCCGAGATCCACATTAGAAGGCACGCCGAAACGCCTATCGCCGAATAAAGGAAAAACGTTTTATAATCGTACCCGTATTCCGTTTTCCCGTCTTTGGTTTTTCCTTTGAGCGTTAAAAACAGAAACGCCGCAAGGCACAACAGTCCGCCGATAACCGAAACTACGAGCCACATACCCGTGAAGCCGTCGAACGACGGAACGATATAATTTAAAAGAACTATTACGAAATTGTTGAGAAAATGCGCCAGAACCGCAGGAAAAACCGAACCCGAATCGAGTGCGAGAAGGCAAAAACAGAAACCTGCGACAAACTGGTAAGGCGTTTGCGCGGGATTCATATGAAATATCGAAAAATACACGCCCGCGATTATCGCGGCGGTAAGTCTCCCCGCTCCGCTCAGACTTCCCGTAAGAATTCCCCTGAAAAAGAACTCCTCCGAAAAAGCGGGCAGAACGCAGACGGTTATCACCGTTAAAATAAAGTTCGTCGCCGAAAACGAAGGCAAAGAAGAGTCGGCGGGTTTATACCCGAAATACTCGGTTAAAAAGTTTATAAACAAGCCATTTAAGGAAGATAAACCGAAAAAACACGCCGCAACGAGTAAAACGGCATACAAATAATACTTAGGTTCGGCTTTTTTAATTCTGCAAACTTCTTTGGGGTTTTCGCCGAAAGCCCTGCAAAAAACAAGCCCCGAAACGACGAGCGCGAACGGAGTTACGCACGCGCTTAACAGTTTGTACCAATCCTTTCCCGCGGGAGAATTTTCGCCCGAGCCGCCGCCGGTAAACGCCGCGACGATAAACGCGAACATTGCCGCAACGAGCAGAACGGAAATTATCGCAACGGAAAAATACGCCGCGCCGAAACCGACCGATGTGAATTTTGCATTTGTTTTTTTTCTGTCGTTATTCATAGTCGGCTCCGTTTTATTCGCTTCTGAGAGCTTTTACGGGATCTTTTTTGCCCGCAAGCAAGGACGGAATAAGCCCCGCGACGATCGTCACGACAATCGAAGCAACGAACAAAATGCCCGTATGCAGCGGCGAAAGAACGACCAGAGAGTTTATTCCCGTAATATTTTTCATAATTATATTGAGCGGAATTTCGGCGATAAACGTCGCGATAATTCCCATCGCGCCCGCGATCGCGCCGATCATTCCCGTTTCGGTGACAAACAGCCGCACGACGTCCTTTTTCCTTGCGCCGACCGCTCTCAGCACGCCTATTTCCTTTGTTCTTTCGATAACGGAGACGTACGTTATAATCGCGATCATTATCGCCGAAACGATAAGCGAAACGGACGTTAAAACGACGAGGACGGAAACGACGCTGTTCACGATCGTTCTCACAAGCCCCATCACCGAGCCTACGTTATCGACGTAGTACATTTTCTCTTCCGAGGATTTATCGTCGTTATATGCGTCGAGAACGGAAAGCATTTCTTCCTTATCCTTTATCGAGTCGGGATAGAAATTTATTCTCGTCGGCAACTCGGCATAGCCGAGATTTTCGAGCGCGGCGGTAAGATTTTTGAACTCCGCACCCGTAACCACGCTTGCCGTCGCCGAGCTTTTCTGCGCTTTCACGACCTCGGATAAAGCGGAATTTTCGATAATATAATCGTTCAGAGCCTTCGTGTAGCAAACAGGCGAGAAAAGCATTCCGTACTGCGTGTCGTCTTTAAGCTTTGCGATACAGGTTATTTTGAGTTCGTACGCGCCCGCGTTCGTCGGATGAAGTTCGTCGTCGTATGGGTTTTTGTCGTAACATTTGAGATTGTTTATATCGTCGCCTAAAATCTGCGTGAGTTTTTCGACCGCGTTCGATCCGATTTGTTTTTTAAGCGAAAGCAGAACCACGTTTCCGCGCGTGCCGTTGCTTGCGTTCGGATCGTCCCATTTTTTGCTTTTATCGGTACCGTTTCCGATATGATCGAGCTTATTGATATATTTTTCGAGCGTTATTTCGTTTGCCGAATAATTGCCGTTCGCGTTGCGGTAATACATATCGTCGTTAAGCGCGATATAGAATTTCCCCATATCGGAACCGAGAATTTCGTCGTAAGAATAACCGATTTTGTCCTCGTCCGCCAAATTGCCGTAAAGCGCGGCGTAAACGTCGATAAAATAAGCGACGAGATAAGAATCGGAAATCCTGCCGTTTTTATCGGTTACGAGCATAAGCTCGTTGCTTTTCGTCGGATATTCGCCCGCAAGAATTTCGTACTGCTCGTCGACAAGGCTCCTGTTTTCGGGCAGACATGTCCAGTCGTCCGCCGTGGCGACGAAAGCGTTTATGGGGTATTTAACGGAATTGTTGGAGTAAATCGGCGCCATTACCGTTTTGTAAACGTTCTTCTTTACCTTATATTCCGTCGTGTAAGTAACTTTTGATTTGTCTATGTTTTTATCGAGATAACCGAGATATTCTTCGTTTATCGAATTCCCGGAAGCGTTTGCTCTTTCCGCCGCCTCCCAAAGCGTTTTTCTTATCGCTATCGTCCTTTCGTTTTTATCGAAAGGCACTGTTTTATCGGTAAAATACGCGTCGAGAAAATCGTTTAAATAAGCCGTGTAATCGCTGACGGGATTGTTGCTCACCGTCACGGGGATCGAACTCATCGCGTCTTTCTGAACTTTGCTTACAAAAGCGTTGAGTCCGTTCGTGCAGGCAACGACGAGCGCGATTCCGAGAACGGATATCGCCGCCGCAACCGACGTGAGAATCGTTCTTACCTTTTTGCCCGCAAGGTTTTGCATGCTGAGCTTAGCCGCCAGGGCGTAAGGCATAAAAGAACCTTTTTCTCTTTTCTTTTTTTCTTTTTTCGCGTCCCTGCCGTCGCTCGGTTTGCCGCCTTCGCTTTTTCCGTCGTACGGCGCGGAGTCCGAAACGACTTGTCCGTCCGTCATTTTTATCGTTCTCGTGGCGTAAGCTTTCGCGAGTTCGTCGTTATGAGTTACGGTTATTACGAGCCTGTCCTTCGAAATTTCTTTCAGAAGATTCATTATAAGCACGCTGTTTTTACTGTCGAGCGCGCCCGTAGGCTCGTCCGCGAGGATCATTTTCGGGTCGTTTACGATCGCGCGCGCAATCGCGACCCTCTGCATTTCTCCGCCCGAAAGCTGAGACGGTTTTTTACGCAAATGCTCCGAAAGTCCGACCTTAACCAATGCGTCTACCGCGCGTTTTTTGCGTTCCTCGCCCGAAATTCCGCTTATCGTGAGCGCGGTTTCAACGTTTTCGAGTACCGTCTGATGAGAGATCAGATTGTAACTCTGAAAAACGAACCCGACCTGTCTCGACCTGTATGTGTCCCAGTCCTCTTCCGAAAATTCTTTGGTGGACTTGCCGGAGATATACATATTTCCGCCGTCGTAACGGTCCAGCCCCCCGATTATGTTCAGGAGCGTTGTTTTTCCGCAACCCGACGGACCGAGAACGCAGACGAACTCCGCAGGGCGGAATTCGAGCGAAACGCTTTTAAGCGCCTCGGTTTTTCTCTCGTCGAATCTGTATGTCTTTTTTATCCCGACAAGTTTTATCATTTAAGATACTTTCTCCGATATTGTATATTCTTCGTAAAACGCGATCGCTTCGCTTTCGGAAGGATCAACCCCCGCAAAGAAACAGCTCCCCGCGTACGCTTTGAAAAAGGCAAGTTCTTTGCCGTCGATAAATTCCGTTCCGTTCTTTTTCGCAAGCGAAATAAGCTCGGTATCTTCTCCGTTGCAGACGAAATCGACTACCGCGCCCACATTTGCGACAAGCTTTTCGCCGACCGGCGATTCGCCCGTAAATCCGCCTCCGCCGACAGGCGTCGCGTTTACGATTATATCGTACTTGACGTTTTCGGAAAGTTCGCCGAGCGCGTAAACCTCGTCGGTGAATTTTTTCTTCAAAGAGTCCGACGCGTTTTTCTTTAACGGGTCGAAAACGTCCGTAACGGCTTTATTCGCCGTCAGAAAGTCAGCTACGTTTTTAGCCGCCACGCCCGACCCGAGAAGCAGAACTTTTTTGTTCTCTATTTCGGTTTTACGCCTCGAAAAAGCAAACTCCAACGCCGTGGAATCGGTTGAAACGCCTTCCGTTCCCAAAATCACGTCGGGAGCCTTTGTATTTCTCGCCGTTCCCTTATATTTTATGGCTTTTTTAGCCGCGTCCGAGGCAAGCTCGAAGCAAGCCGCATAACCTTCCGAATCCTTGGTCTCGGAAAACATTTTCTTCGCGCCGCGAGCTTCTTTCACCTCGCAGACGTAGCTTTTTACGCCGAGTTTTTCCAGAACGAAAGAGTTCATCGCGGAATAACGCGCATAATCCTTCGTTCTGCAAACGTATGCGTAATGATTTGCGGCAAGAGTCGACAAAAAATCGGGATATTCCGCGTTCAAAAGGGTTTCGTCCACGATTTCGCCGCCGTTTTCCGAAACGGAAAGGGCGATAGCCGCCGCCATTCCGATTTTTGCGGAATTCATCGTTTTTACTTCGCCGCCGAGGTATCTTTCCACGCCCGTTACGGCAATTCCGCCTACGCCTTTTTCCGAAAAACGTCTGCATTTGCCGCCGACGGCGTTTATCGTCTCCGAAATCTCGTCGAAAAACGTTCTGTCGAGTTCCTTAACGGCGTTATGTTCGGCAATTATGCTTTCGCCTTTCGCCATACCCATAACAACCGCAAGCGCGGGAAGCTCGTCGAAAACCGAATAAGCTTCCTCGTCGGTAACGAGAATTGCTTTAAGATCGCTCTTTTCCGCGATAAGATCGGCGACAGGCTCGCCGCAAAGAGTGCGCCTGTTGACGATTTTGATCCTTGCGCCCATTCGTTTAAGAAGATTAAGAACTCTCGTTCTCGTGGGGTTTACCCCGACGTTCTTGCACTCCGCTCTGCCGCTTAAAAGTCCCTGCGCGAGGAAATATACCGCCTGCGTGAAATCGCCGCAGACGTAAAGCCTGGTGCCTTTTATTTCGCTTTCGTTTATATCAACCGTGTTCTCGGCTTCGTTTACCGCTATGTCCGCGCCCATTTCCTTTAAAAGTATCTCCATATGGTTGCGGGATTGTATTCCTTCCTTTATCCGGGCTTTTACTCTGCCCGTGAGCGCGCAAAGAAGAATGGACGATTTGACCTGCGAACTGCCTATCGGAAGGAAATAATCGATAGGTCTCACCGTTTCTCCCTCGACCAGAATAGGCGGAACGCTGTAATTTTTGAGCGCGACCGTCGCCCCCATCGCTTCGAGGGGTTCTTTGACGTTTCTCATCGATCTCTGGCAAAGCCATTTGTCGCCCGTGAGTTCGAGGCGAAGTCCGCTGCCCGCGGCTATTCCGCAAAGAAAACGCATGACCGTTTCGCTTCGCTCGCAGTCTATTCTCGCCCCGCCCGAAATGTATTTCGGCGGTTTTATCTCCACTACGTTATTCTTCACTCTGACCTTTGCGCCGAGTTTTTTTATACAGGAAATCGCCGTGTACGAATCGTCGTTCAGACACGGATTTATTACATATGTTTTACCCTTTGCGACGCAACCGAGAATCAATGCTCTGTGCGTTACGGACGGGTCGGGCGAAACGCTGTACTGCCCGAAAATGTTGTCTTTTGAATTTATTCTCATAAACTGTCGTTCGCTATTGTCCGTCGGTTATTCGATTTCGAGCGCGGCTTTTATATAGCTCATATTTTTTACCGCTTCCGCATAACCGATTTCATATATTTTGTCAAGTTTCGTTATATCCGCTCCCGAAATGTCTTTAAGATCGGGGGCTAAAACAAAATCGGAACAAGCGTAGCCCTGCACGCTCTTTTTTCCGAGTTTAACGCCGTTTTCGGGATAAAGCTCGTCGAGTGCTTTTTTGATGTTCTGATTGGTATCGGTCTCTTTTCCGAGGTCTATACCGAGTATTCTCTCCGCGCCGAGAGATTTCACGACGTCTGCCGGAACGCTGTTTACATACGCCCCGTCCACAAGCCGCCGCCCGTCTCTCAAAACGGGTCTGAACGCAGGAGGGATCGCGCTCGAAGCCGCTATCGCCGTGGACACTTCGCCCGCGCCCATTACGACTTCTTCGCCGCTTATAAGGTCGGTCGCTATCGCTCTGAACGGCTTAACGAGATCGTCGAAATATGCTCCGCCCGTTACGCGGCGCATTATGCCCACAAGTCCCGTTCCGCCGAGATAAAACAGCAGGATGTTCTGCGGATCGCTTACGCCCAGAGACTCTTTGAGCCTTAACATATCCCCGACGGTGTAACCTTTTGCGTAAAGCGCGCCGATGACGCTCCCTATGCTCGTCCCCGCGACGATATCGAATTCTATATTCTCCTCTTCCAGAGCTTTGAGCGCGCCTAAAAGAGCCATACCTCTCGCCCCGCCGCTGCCGAGCGCGAGACCGAGTTTTCGTTTGTTTTTGTTTCTCATACTTTAAGTATCGTTTTTTGCGCGTTTTTTATTACAGTTCGCCGTCGCAAAGTTTGCAGATAAGGTTGACGTACTTTTCGGAAGCCGTATGAACAAGTTCGTTGAACTCTTCCGCTCCGCCTTCGCCGTCCGACACGGCTTTTACGATAAGGCAGGGAACACCCGCGTTTTTGCAGGTTATAAGCACGCCCGCGCTTTCCATTTCGCAAATCGAGGCGCCGTATTTATCGTGAAGGCTTCTCTTTTCCGCATTGTCCGCGACGAATTTATCCGCGGAAGCGCAAATAACCTCGGGAAGTTTTTCGTCCGAAGCCTTGCGCGCTTTTTCCAAAAGCCCCTCGTCGCACGGGATAACCGTGCTGTCGAACTGCTCGTATCTGCCGACTTCCACGTTATCTATCGCGGAAGTATCGAAGCCGTAATGTACCACGCCTTTGACGAGCGCGACTTTTTCTACTTTAAGGTCGGTCGTAAGGCTTCCGCAAACGCCGAAGTTTATTATCGCGTCGGGCTTTACCGTCGTTATAATATACTGAGTCGCCGCCGCCGCGAAAATTTCGCCCACGCCCGATTTAACGCACGTCACTTCGCAGTTCCCGAGTCTGAATTCGAGAACCTTGAACGCTCCGACATGCTTTTCTTTTATGTCTACGGTCTGCTTTTTCAGAAAAGAAGCAAGCTCTTCCTCCATCGCTATGACCATTCCTATCTTTTTCATCTGTCACCTTTTTTGAAAATTTTATATATTATATCGTATGAAAAATCGTTTAATTACTCCACCCGTCGCCGCGCGTTTTAACAGAGATAGTTCCGCCGACGCGCCGAAAAAGGTTCTTATCGCGAGCGAAAATCCCCCGAAAACTTATACCGACGCTTTATCGTCGGTCGGTCTCGGTTACGATTTTTCGCTTTCGGCAGATAATATCGACGATTACGGCGGTTTGCTTCTTATCGGCGGCGGAGATATTCTCCCCGCTTATTACGGCGGAAATATCGGGTGCTTTAACGTAAATTTCGTCAAAGACAAGCTCGAATTCAATCTTTTATATCGGTTTGCCCGTAAAAACAAGCCCGTTTTGGCGATTTGCCGTGGTTTTCAGCTCGTGAACGTATTTTTCGGCGGAACGCTTAAATGCGTGAGCGGACATATGGGCAAACGCGATATTTTTCACCCCGTTTCTTCCGCGGGAAAAATTTTCGGCGATTTCGAAGAAGTGAATTCCTGTCACCGACAAGCTGTCTGCGATCTTCCCGAAAACGCGACCGTTTTATCCGTCGCGCCCGATCTTACGGCGGAAGCCGCCGTTTACGGGGATAATATCGTCTGCGTTCAGTTCCACCCCGAAAGACTTTCCCGCTTTGCGACGGAAAAAGTTTTCGGAGAATTCAAAAGATCGATTTCCGATTATCGTTAACCCTTATTTTCTCGCGAGCTTTATCCGCTCGCGGATATCGATTATTTTCTTGCGAGCCTGTTCCGCTCCCGAAAGAGAATTTATCCCCCGAAAGAAAATTATTTTCTTGCGAGCTTTATCCACTCGGGAACACGTTTTACGAATTCCGCGTTGTCGGGACATTTCATCATCATATCGAGAACGTTCTCGCTCGCGTTTTTATCTTCCGCAAGAAGTCTTCTTAACGAATAAGCGCAATCGAGTTCGGCTTTCGATAAAAGAAGTTCGTCCTTTCTCGTTCCCGATTTGTACAAATCTATCGCGGGGAAAATTCTGCGTTCGGAAAGCTGACGGGAAAGCATGAGTTCCATATTGCCCGTGCCTTTGAACTCCTCGTAAATAACGTCGTCCATTCTCGAACCCGTTTCGACGAGTACGGTCGCGATTATCGTCAAGCTGCCGCCCCTGTCGATATTTCTCGCCGCGCCGAAAAATTTCTTGGGCGGCTGTAAAGCTATCGGGTCGATACCGCCCGACAATATTTTACCCGAGGAGGGAACAGTGGAATTGTAAGCCCTTGCGAGCTTTGTAAGCGAATCGAGAAGGATTACGACGTCCTTACCGAGTTCGGCAAGTCTTTTGGCTCTCCACATTACAAGCTCGGAAACTTTGATATGGTGTTCGGCGGTTTCGTCGAAAGTGGAATAAACGACTTCGCCTTTCACGCTTTCGCGCATATCGGTAACTTCTTCCGGTCTTTCGTCGATAAGAAGGGTTATTAAATGCGCGTCGGGATAATTGTCGCCTATCGAATTGGCTATTTTTTTCAGAAGCGTTGTTTTACCCGCTTTCGGCGGCGCGACGATAAGTCCTCTCTGCCCCTTGCCTATCGGACAGAAAAGATCCATACTCCTTATCGAAAGATCGTCTTCCGCGTCCTTTTTTTCGAGCGTAAATCTTTCCATCGGATATCTTGCGGTGAGATCGTCGAAATTCGGGCGGCGGAAAAGTCTTTCGGGAAGCTGTCCGTTCACCGAATAAACGCTTCTGAGCGCCGCCGCGCCCGTTTCGCGAAGTTTCGCGCTCGTTCCAACAATGAAATCGCCGCGGCGAAGTCCGTACTGCTTGACGACCGGTCTCGCTACGAAAACGTCTTTCGTCGTACACTCGTAATTTGCGGCTCTTAAAAATCCGTAGCCGTCGGGATGAAGTTCCAGAACGCCTTCCGCTCTCTCGTCGCTCGCAGCGGGAATTTCCCTTTTGTCAACGTCCGAAAAACTTGCGCGACCGACGTTTTCCAACAACGCGTTTTCGGAACTTTCCGTTCTTACGGCTGCGCCTTGACTCTCTTCCCCGCTTTCGCTCAGAGCGTTCTTTTCGAAATTGTCGGCATACTCCTTCATTTCGAGCGGTTTTCTTCCCCTCGCGCTGCGTTTAGGCACGACTTCGTTTTTCTGAATGGACATAACCGCCGCTATAAGGTCGGCTTTTCCTTTTCCCCCGGGCACTCCGCCCAGACTTCTCAGAATTTTTCTGAGATCAAATATGCTTTTTGCTTTAAGGTATTCTTCGGTATAGTTGGTCATAGTGGTATTCGAAGCCATTCGGTCACCTCTCAAAAATATCTTTTATTTCTTTAAACTTTTATTCTTTAAAATTTCCGGAATTATCTGTTGAAATTATTTCCCGATTAAAAATTATCGTCCGCGAAAACGTAAACGCTTTCGTATTCGGGCAAAGTCTCTTTCGTAATTTCGATCGGATTTGAAACTTTCGTAACGCCCGGCATGCGCCTTAAAAAATCGCTCGCGTCCGAAATGTCGATTTCCGATCTTTTTGTTTTATAGTGCATAGGAACGGTGATTTTCGCTTTGATCGCCTGCGCGTATTTCGCGGCTTCCGCTCCGCCGATCGTGTAATTCCCGCCGACGGGGATAAACAAAACGTCGATTTCGCCGATCTCTTCGACGAGTCTGTCGGTGAAATACTCACCGATATCGCCCATATGGCAAAATCTTATTCCGTCGATTTCGAAAACGAAAATACGGTTTTCGCCGCGGAGCGCGCCGAGACGAGGATCGTGATAGGAGTCTATCGCGAGAAATCCGTCCCCGCTCGAAGTTATGATTTTCTTCGCGTTTACGCCCGCCGTGAAATTATGATCGAAATGATTATGCGATACCGTACAGTAATCGCAAGTCACCCTCTTTAAATCGAAACCTATTCCTTCGAAAGGATCGGTCACGACGCTTTTATCTTTTCCCTGCAAAAAAAACGATGAATGTCCGAGATATTCGATTTTCATAAAAACTCCCGAAAAATGAAATAAAAAAATCAATCCGCCTTTTGTTTAACGCGCTTTTCGCTCGTTAACGCTTCGCGCCTTGTGTGCGTGCGCGGGCGTAAATATAGCTTAGTACAATACATTATATAGCAAAATGTCAAAAAAGTAAAACAAAAAAAGCCGAAATCGGTTTTTTCGGCTAATTTTCAAATTGTTTTTTATTTTTTGTCCGAAGCGTTTTCAGGAAAACTTTTCTCCGATTTTCATCGCGACCTTTATTCCGTCCGCCGCCGCGCTCATTATTCCGCCCGCATAGCCGCACCCTTCTCCGCAAGGGTAAAGGTTTTCCACGCCTACGCTTTCCAGATTGTCTCCGCGGGTTATTCTCAAAGGACAGGAAGATCTCGTTTCGAAGCCTGTGATAACGGCTTCCGGACTATCGAAACCTTTAAGTTTTCCGCCCATATCCTTTATGCCGATTTTTAGGTTTTCGGATATAAATTCCGGCAAGCCTTCGTTGAGGTCGGAAAGCTCATATCCGCGGCTATAAGTCGGTTTAACGGCAAAAAGTCTGTCCGAACGCCTGCCGGAAAAGAAGTCTCCCAAAGTCTGCACGGGGGCTTTGTAATCCCCTCCGCCGAGAGTAAACGCCGCCTTTTCGAGTTTTCTTTGAAGCTCCACTCCGCCGAGAATTCCGTCCGAAAAATCCGCGGGATAAATCTCGCACAAAACCGCGCTGTTCGAGTTTTCGCCGTCTCGCGCGTAAAGGCTCATCCCGTTGGTTACGACCATATTTTCTTCGGACGCGGACGGCATGACGTAGCCGCCCGGACACATACAGAACGTGAACACGCCCCTGTCGCCTTTATGACTTGCAAGTCTGTAATCCGCCGCGGGAAGAAGAGATGCAAATTTCGCGCCGTACTGAGCGATATCTATGTCGCGGCGTTTATGCTCTATTCTCACGCCCATTGCAAACGCTTTTCTTTCCATAGGCACGCCTTCGCTTAACAGCTCCGCAAAAGTATCCCGCGCGCTGTGACCTATCGCGAGAACGACCGCGTCCGCTTTCATTTCGCCGCCGTTTACGACAACAGATACGACCTTGCCGTTTTCAACGTTGATTTTTTCGAGTTTATGCGAAAACAACACCTTTCCGCCGAGCCGCTCTATCTCTTCGCGCATACTTTTTATCGTGGACGGAAGTTTGTCGCTTCCGACGTGAGGTTTCGCGAGGTATTCTATATCCTCGGGCGCGCCGTGAGAAACGAAATCGTGCAAAATCGTTTTTATAAGCGGACTCCCGATCCCCGTGTTGAGCTTACCGTCCGAGAACGTTCCCGCCCCGCCTTCGCCGAACTGAATGTTGCTGTTCGGATCCAAAAAACCGTCGTTAACGAACATATAGACCGACTTTTGCCTTTCGTCAACGCATTTTCCGCGCTCTAAAACAGTCGGCTTATAACCCGCCCTCGCGAGGTATAACGCGCAGAAAACGCCCGCGGGACCGAACCCCGCGATAACTATTTCGCAAGGCTTTTCAGCCCGCTTTACGAGCGGCGGAACAAGCTCTTCGAAAGGCTTTGCCGATATCTCCGCGCTATATACATAATATATATTATTCTTATCACGCGCGTCCAGAGATTTTTTTAAAACCCGGAAATAGGCGGCGTTTTTTATACCCGATTTTTTCTGCGCCGCGCGCTTTACTTCCCCGATCGTCGCCGTGACGGGCATTTTTATATTGTCGATTTTCATTTTTTTGTTTGTCCTTTTCGGTTTATCCGCTCCCGCCGATCGACGATCCGTTTATCCCCGTTCGTCGTTTATTATTTTTTCGGCAACGGTCATCGCCGACGAGTACGCCCATTGAAGATTGTAACCGCCGCAATCGCCGTCTATATCGAGAGCCTCGCCCGTAACGAAAAGCCCTTTGAATTTTTTCAGTTCGAGATCGTCCGTAACTTCGCCAAGCTCAACGCCCCCTCTCGTAACCTGGGCGTAATCGAACCCGAGAGTCCCCGTGACTTTAAGCCTGAAATCTTTGGCGCATGCGGCGATTTTTCTTGCCGAACGCTCGCTTGAATCGTTCGCCCCGCACCTTTTCGCTATCGCCCTGCCTATCTGCTTGTTGATAACGCCCGTTAAAATATCGTCGGACGAGATATACGGCATCGTCTTTACCTTTTGAACGAGAAACTCAAATAATTCGTTTTCTGTTTTGCCCGTAAACGAAACGGAAATTTCGGGATTTTTCGTGCCGACGAGATAGGACGAAAGATAGAAAACCGCGTTTCCGCTCACGCCGTAATCGGTGAAAAGCACGTCGCCGTAAAATTCGCTTAAAAATCTATCGCCGTCGAAAGCTTTGACCGTAGCTTTTTCTTTAAGTCCTTTCAAACCTTTAAGATAAGTCGTTTCGGTTTTGAGCTGAACTATCGCGGGATAAAGCGGGGTGATTTTTACGCCGAGCTTAGCGAGAACCCCGAACGCCTTTCCGTCCGTGCCGTACTGTTTGCCCGCTTTTCCGCCCGCGGCGAAAACCAATTTTTCGGCGAAATACCCGCCGCCCGACGTCAGAACGCAAAATCCGCCCGAAACTCTTTTTATTTCGACGACTTCCGAATTCGTTTTTATATCCGTTTTTAAAAAGTCGAGTTTAACGCGCATCATATCGAGAACGGAAGAAGCCTGCAAGCTCGAAGGATAAATTCTGTCACCCTCGTAAATTACGGGTATTCCCAATTTGCAAAAGAAGCCGATAATCGACTTATATCCGTACTTTTCGATTGCGTTCGCCGCGCTCGTCTTTCCGCTTTCCGAATGGTAATGCTCCGCGGTGAGATTTATGTTCGAAATATTTCCCCTGCCGTTTCCCGTGGCGAGAATTTTCTTTCCGACTCTGTCGTTCCTTTCGAAAACGGCGATATTTTCGCCGCCGAAACGCTCCGACAAAACGATTGCGGATACAAGCCCCGAGAAGCCTCCGCCTATGATTGCGACCTTGAATTTTTCCATTTGCCCTCCGCCGACGCTGTCATTACACCCGAATTATACCACATTCGCCATTTTTTTCAAAATATTTTGATATGTTTTGACATAAATTACTGTTTTCGGTTGACAATAATCCGTTTTTACTTTAAAATATAGTAGTAGTTATTTAAAGTAAGCGCGCACGGTGCGTGCAAAGCGAAAATAACTGCTCTTTCAGTCGAAATTTACTCAGAGGTCACAAATTATGCCGGGAACAACTTTTTCGATGCAATCACTGAAAAATTCTTTGGTAACCCTTTTAGGGTTCGATGTGGAAATCTGGCAGATCGCCGTCGTGGGAATTCTCCTCGTCGCGCTTGTCGTCTGCATCGTTATCGCCGCGATAAGATCGGGTAAAAAACGCAAAGTTCGCATAAGAAAGTATATCGAAAACGAAGAAAAAGCGATACTTCTCAGAAAGCAACTTCGCGTCGTAGACAGCGAAATCGCCGCGATAAATTTCGAATATCGTCACGAAAAAGCCGCCGCGGACGCTTCGATAGTCAAGATAAATTCCGACTATCGCAACGAATACGGCAGAGTCGACAGCGAATATTACATTTCCTGCGATAAACTCCTTAAACTCAACGAAAAGCTTAGGGATATTTCTTTGCGCCTTAAAAAGAAAGGGATTAAGCAGGACGAGTCGGACGCGCTTAAAAAAGAGTTCGGGAAAATAGAAGCCGAACACGAAGATCTTTCGGAAGACGTCGCGAAAATGCGCGAAGCGAAAAACGAAAGGGACAAAGAGCTTAAAGAAAAACTCGACAAAGCCGAAGCCGAAAGAACGCTCAAAAAGAACGATTACACCTCCAAACTTTCCGAAAAAGAAAGAGAAAGAAAACGAATTACCGACGAACTCGACAAACTCGCCGCTTCTCAGGTCAAGATAAGCGTCAAGGACGCGGAGGCGATCCTGGAAGAATTCCGCGCAAGCGACGAAGCCGAAAAAGAAGTACGCTTGAAACAAGCGCAGGAAGACGTCGAAAAAGCCAAAAACGAATATCTCGGCGCGCAGGAGCTTCGCTCCCGTTACGAGCGCGAACGCACGGACGCCGTGGCTTCCGCCAAGGAAGACGCGAAACGCAAACGCACTTTGGAGATAGCTCAGACGGAAACGGAAGCGAAGGTCGGCTACTCTTCTCCGAACGCCGCGCTTGCAAGCAAGGAAGAAACGGATGAAGTTACCGAGGCGATAAACACCGCGGAAGCTCATAAGACCATAGAGGAATTCCAAAACGCCGCGAACGCTTCCGCCGAGGACGAAACGGCAGCCGCCGCTATCGCCGAAGAAGAAGCAAAAGAAGTTACGGAAGCTTCGGAAGCCTCCGAAATCGCCGCTACCGAACAGGAAAACAACAAAACCGAAACCTCGGACGAAAGCGACGAACCGATAGAACCGATAGACGAAGAAGCTCTCGCAGCTCTCGAAAACCTCGAAAACACCATGGAAGGCGTTGATAAAAACGCCCAGGAAGAAGTTATTTCCGAAGTTGAGGAAGAAGCCGCGGAAGCCGAAAAACTCGACGGCGAAAGCAAAGCCGAGGAAGAGACCGCCGAAACGACTACGGCTGCGGAAGAACCCGCCGAGGGAATATCCGAGGATGCAACCGAGGATGCAACCGAGAATGTAACCGAAGAAACGGTTTCCGAAGAAGAGACAACTTCCGAGGAAGCAACAGCGGACGAGACGGCTGCGGAAGAACCCGCCGAAAACGCGGTTGCCGTCGAAACCGACAACGAAACCGACAACGAAGCGGCGGACGATACCGAAACCATTACCGACGAAGAGATTTCCGAAAACGCGGAAGAACCGCTTACCGAAAGCTCCATAGACGAATTCGAAAACGAAATCGCAGAAATTGGCGTTACGGGCGTTGAAGACGAAATCGACGAAGAAATAGCCGACGCGGAAAGCGAAATACCCGAAGACGCGGAAGAAACGGCGGAAACGGCGGAAACGCCCGATACGGCGGAAACAACGAAACAAACAGCAACGGACAGCGAAGAAGCGGCTACGGAAGAAACCGCTACGGACAGCGAAGAAGCGGTCACGGAAGAAACCGCGGCTACGGAAACCGCGGAAGTTATAACCGAAGAAACGGACGATACGGCAAACGCCGAAGAACCCGCAGTCGCCGCGATCGCCGCAGAAGAAACAACCGCGACGACGGCAGAACCCGAAGAGGTTGCACCCGAAGCGATTGAACCTGTCGAAACGGTTGAAGCGATTGAAGAACCCGTTCCCGAAACGCTCGAAACGGTCGATAAAGCCGAAAGCGAACCCGAAACGGTCGAACCTGAAGCCAAAGAAGAAAAAATCATTCGCATGCCGAAAGTTTACTACAACGACGGTATACCTGCAACGCCCATTCATAAAAAGAGCAAATATTCCAAACCTGTTACGAGACTTCTCGTCAAAAAACCTGCAACTACCGAAAATCGCGAAACCGCCGCTCCGCAAAAAGAGGAGCCGAGAAAGAGCGCGTACCTCGGAAAATGGAAAGTCGAAAAGACGGATGACGGAAAGATATTCGCAAAGCTCAGAGCTTCGAACGGTGGAATACTTCTCACTACCCCCGTTTACACTTCCGAAATCGGACTTAAAAACGGCATAGCTTCCATAAAGAAGTGCCTTGCGGCGGATAACGTTAATATCACCGCAAACAAGAACGGAAAGTTCGTATTCAAGATCTCTACCCCCTCGGGCAGAACGATCGTAACGAGCGATCAGTACGGCGCGAAATTCCAGTGCGAAAAGGCTTTGGAGTCGGCTAAACGCTTTGCCGAAACAGCAGTCGTTTCCGAATAAAAAACTTTACGAATTTGAAATTCGACAATAACGAAAAAGCGAACGGTTAATTTCAAGCCGTTCGCTTTTAAATTGCTTAAATCCGACATAAACAAAGGTATTTTTACTCTTCCGTCGTACTGTTTTTATTTGCCGTATCGTCCTCATCCGTCTTTTGCCGGTTTATACGGGCATAATCCACCTTCTCCCCGAACGAACTTTTAACGCTTTGAAAAACCGTTTTTCTGTCAGGGGAAGCCTTTTTCGGAGCTTTTTTACAATAGAAAAGACTGCACTCTATTTTTTTCGAACAGATTTGCAGTCTTCTTTTTTTGCCGTTTTTTACAGCCGTTTTTGTTAAATTTGTTTTATATCGTTTACGAGGGTTTCGAACTCCTCCGCCCCTCCGCCGTTTCTCTTGCCGTTATAACAGAGAAGCGCGTCGCCGAGATTTTCGGGAGCGGAAAAATTAACGTTTTTGATATAATCCTTCCAGTGCGCAAGCTTCCACCTGTCTCTGTCCGAATTTCTCCGCTTCATATTGTGAAAACAAGTGTCTTCGTCGGAATCGATCCATATTATCACAAGCTTTGCGCCCGCGTAATTTATTTTCTTTCTGAGCCGCCCCATATATTCTTCGTCACGAAGTTCCGAAGTGAACGGCGCGTTTAAAATAACCGTGTCGTTATACTTCAAAGCTTCGGAAGCGATATCGAGAATGGCTTCGTATTCATAATCCCGTATTTCGCGTTTAAAAAACTCCGAACTTCTGTTGTACGGCTTTCTCGCAACCGAAAAGATACGCTTTGAAAGCGGAATAAGGCTATCCTTATCGAGATAAACCGAACCGTAAAGCTCGGTTGCTATTCTCCTTGAAAGTCTCGTTTTGCCGCAAGCGGGCGGCGAGGTTACGAGCAGAAGTTTTTTTGACACGCATACACTCCAAAGCGTTATAATCTTAAAAAGCTTTTTAAAGCTTATCATTCGACGCAAACGCAAATTTGATACGCTCATTTTATCACAAAATTCGAGTTTTATCAAGGAATTTTAAAGCAGATAAACCAAATCGAAAATATATTTCTTGATTAAAATACAACTTAAAATATTATTGACGATACATAAGCGTAAATATAAAAAGCAGTTTCACAAATCGTAAAAACACCACCAACAAGAGCAAACGGATCAAGCGAACGGGAGAATAAAAGTAAAAATGATTCGAATCGGAAAAAAACTGCTCAAAAGTAAAGGTAAGTTCCGCAAAAACAACTAAAAATTGAAAAACGGCAAAAACGGCGTTTTTTGCGGACG
>CAKQMB010000005.1 GCA_934254825.1 uncultured Clostridia bacterium
TAAATTCATTTTATACAAAAATTGCTATGTTGTCTACTTTTTATTTTAGGTGTTGCACTTCATATGATAATCTATCCACCTTCTCCCGCTGTTATGCCGAGTTTTTTATTCAAGCTTTTATCTAAGGGAGAAGGCTTTTTATTTGTTATGTCTGCTTGCCCCTCATCCGTCGGCTGTGCCGCCACCTTCTCCCGTTATTATGCCGAGTTTCTTATTCAAGCTTTTGCCTAAGGGAGAAGGCTTTTTAATTTAGCTTTTTCGGAAATAGAAAGGCTTCCCCAAACAAGAAAAGAAAATTCAAGGTAAAAATCAAATTTTGGGGGAAGCTGACGCGAAGCGGCTGATGAGGGGTTTAGTGAAAATATCCGATTGAGCAGAAATAAAAAAGTGAGTTGCTTGCCCCTCATCCGTCAACTTCGTTGACACCTTCTCCCGCTATTATGCCGAGTTTTTTATTCAAGCTTTTATCTAAGGGAGAAGGCTTTTTATTTGCGGCTTATACAATAGTTTGTGCCAGCCCCTCATCCGTCAACTTCGTTGCCACCTTCTCCCGCTATTATGCCGAGTTTTTTATTCAAGCTTTTGTCTAAGGGAGAAGGCTTTTTATTTGCGGCTTATACAATAGTTTGTGCCAGCCCCTCATCCGTCAACTTTGTTGTCACCTTCTCCCGCTGTTATGCCGAGTTTCTTATTCAAGTTTTTATCTAATGGAGAAGGCTTTTTATTTGCGGCTTATACAATAGTTTGTGCCAGCTCCTCATCCGTCAACTTTGTTGTCACCTTCTCCCGCTGTTATGCCGAGTTTCTTATTCAAGCTTCTGTCTAAGGGAGAAGGCTTTTATTTATGTTGCATATTACATAAATCGTAAGGGGGTAGGGGTGATCACCGATCGCCCGCCGGCATAGAGCAGCGTAAAAACAGAGCAGCGTAAAAACAGAGCGGCGTAAGCGGCGTAAAAAGTGCAAAACTTAATATTTCTTTCCTATTATATTTTTAAATAAAGGAATAAGAAGTAACAGGGATGCGAGCGTCCACGCTCCCGGATCCGCGAAACAAAGCCCGACAAACGCCGCGGACGAAGCCGTGGACGTAATCGCTCCGCCGTTTATCATTGCGGGGAGAAAAACGCAAATGAGTATTCTCGCCGTAAGTTCCATAATTCCCGCGCCGAGAACGAAACCCGATTTGCAAATCCCCTGAACCGCGCTTCTGACGACGATAAGAACGCCGAGCATAAAATACATCGCGAAATCGATGTAAACGTAAATATTGCCGAACTTTATCGAGTCGGCTGTTATTTTTTCCGCGCTCATAAAGATATACTGATACGCACCGCCGACAGATAACGCAAGTCCCGCGCCGAGGCATAAAATATAAATCGCGAGCGTTATTATAAGCGATTGCAAAGTACCTTTTCTGATAGCTTCGTAATTGCCTTTGCCATAGTTCTGGGCGTTGAAGCCGAGGATCGCCGCGCCGAGTCCGTTATAAAAAGACATAAGGAAATTTATGAGTTTGTTAGCCGCGCCGAAACCGTTCTGAGCGGGGGTGAGCGGGAGCATGATCCCGTTTTTATCTATATCGAATTTAACCACGCCGCCTTGCATAACGATAATGCCTATCGCGAGGATGGAAAATTGAAGACCGAGCGGCAAACCTTGTTTCAAATGAGCTATAAGCTCTTTTGCCGAGCATCCGAAATCTTCCTTTTTAAGCCTTAACGACTTGTATTTTATCATTGTATATACAAAACACCCCGCCATACTTAAAAACTGAGTTATGACGGTTGCCGCCGCCGCGCCCGCGGGTCCCGATTTCAAAACGGCGAGGAAAAATACGTCGAGTGCGACGTTTATAGCCGTGGAAATAACGAGGAAAATAAGCGGCGTAAGCGAGTCGCCGTAAGCTCTTAAAATTCCGCAGACGAAATTATAACCCATTTGAGTTACAATTCCGAGGAAAATCACGAAGCAGTAGGAGTACGCCGCGTCGTAAACTTCCTTGTTGGTCGGGGTTACGTTTATGACGTTTAAAAGCCACGGCAGAAGAAGTATCGACAAAACGGTGAGAACTATCGAAACCGCGATCGTCAGATAAATCTGCGCGGCGAACGAACGCCTTACCGATTTTTCGTCTTTAAGCCCCACGCGCTTGGCGGTTATAACGCTGAAACCCGAGGTGCAACCGAATGCGAATTGCAGGAAAATAAACGTCAGAGGGAATGTGTCGTTTACCCCCGCGACCTGCCCCGCGGTCAAAGTCTGTCCGCAGATTATCGCGTCGGTCAGAACGTAAATCTGTTGCAGGAAATAAGATAACATTATGGGCGCGCCGTATAACAAAAGCACTTTCCACGGGCTTCCTTTCGTGAGATCTACGGGCTTCGTTAAATTTCTGAAAAATGACTTTTCGTTTGCCATAATTTTCCTTGCCGGTCGGGGTGAGTTTTACGGCTAAAACCCGACCGCGCGTTACACGCGCGAATTATACAACTTTCCTTTAAAATTCGCAAGCGAAAAAACGCCGTTTTTTTGTGAAATTCCTTTCGTCGGTCGGCAAAAAGACCGTCCGGCGGGGAGTTTAGCCCGAAAAACCATAAAAATCATTTATTTCATATAAAAATTTACTCAATCGATTGACACCGTTATATAAATTTAGTATAATGACTTATGAATGTCGATATAAGTGTTTTTTTGTTCGACAAATCTTTAAAAATCCTTTAACTGCTATTAAAGGAAACTCTATTTTTCACTTAAAGGAGGGCTTACAATGGCTCATTTACAGGAGGCGGCAGTCAGGCAGATCAACGAGATTTGCGACAGATATAAGGACGAAAAGACGCCGCTTATGATGATCCTGAGCGATATTCAGAAGGAATACGGATATATTCCTCTCGAAGTTCAGGAGATCGTTTCCGAAAAGACGGGTATTTCCGTCGCGGAGATTTACGGCGTGGTAACGTTCTATTCTTTCTTCTCGCTTATGCCGAAGGGGAAATACGTTATCGGATGTTGTCTCGGAACGGCGTGCTACGTTAAAGGCGCGCAGCAGGTTATCGACAAGTTTTCCGAGCTGCTCAAAATCAAACCCGGCGAAACGAGCGAGGACGGATTGTTCACTCTCGACGCGCTTCGTTGCATAGGCGCATGCGGTATCGCTCCCGCCGTTTCCATCAACGGAAAGGTTTACCCCAAACTTACGGTTGACGCCGTTCCGCAGGTTATCGCAGAATACAGAGCAATGGGAGGCGGACTGTAATGAAGATCAGAAATTTTGAAGATTTGAAAGCCGCAACGTCGAGATGTTCGAAATGTATGGACGCAAAGTTCACGGGATCCGACGGTAAGAGACATATAGTTCTTTGCGGAGGTACGGGCTGTCTTTCCTCGCATTCGGCGGAGATTAAAGCCGAGTTCGAAAGACTTATCGCCGAGAAAAACCTCGGCGACAAAGTTACCGTAAATCAGGTAGGTTGCTTCGGCTTCTGTTCGCAGGGTCCTTTCGTAAAGATTTATCCCGAAGATACTCTTTACAGAATGGTCAAGCTCGACGACGTTGCCGAAATAGTCGAAAAAGATATAGAGGGCGGCGAAATCGTCGACAGACTTTTATACGTCGACCCAGTTACCGAACAGAAAATCACCAAGCAGGACGAAATCACTTTCTATAAAAAGCAGGTTCGTATCGCGTTGCACGGTTGCGGAAGCATCAACCCCGAAGATATCGACGAAGCTTTGGGCGCGGGCGCGTTCCAGGGTCTTTCCAAAGCTCTTCAAATGGACAGAGCGGACGTTATCAAGGATATTCTCGATTCGGGACTCAGAGGTCGCGGCGGCGGCGGATTCCCCACAGGCAGAAAGTGGCAGTTTGCTTACGCTCAGCCCGACGGCGACAAATACGTCGTTTGTAACGGCGACGAGGGCGATCCGGGCGCGTTCATGGACAGATCCATTCTCGAAGGTAACCCCCTGGCGGTTATCGAGGGTATGATGATCGCGGGTTACGCTATCGGCGCGCAGAACGGTTACTTCTATGTAAGAGCGGAGTATCCTATCGCCGTAAACAGACTTAAAATAGCTATAAAACAAGCCGAAAGCTTAGGACTTATCGGCGATAATATATTGGGTACGGGCTTTAATTTCCATGTACATATCCGTCTCGGCGCGGGCGCGTTCGTCTGCGGCGAAGAAACCGCGCTTTTAAATTCTATCGAAGGTCAGCGCGGTATGCCCCGTCCCCGTCCGCCGTTCCCGGCAGTCAAGGGTTTGTGGCAATGCCCCACGATCGTAAACAACGTCGAAACGCTCGCCTGCGTTCCTTACATTATGAGAGAAGGCGTTCAGGCGTTCGCGAAACACGGAACGGAAAAATCCAAGGGAACGAAAGTTTTCGCTCTCGGCGGAAAAATCAATAACGTAGGTCTTGTGGAAGTTCCCATGGGAACGACTCTCCGCGAGCTTATTTACGATATCGGCGGCGGAATACCGCACGGTAAAAAATTCAAAGCCATTCAGACGGGCGGTCCTTCGGGCGGATGTCTTACCGAAGCCGACCTCGACGCGGAAATCGATTTCGATAACCTTGTCGCGAAAGGCTCGATGATGGGTTCGGGCGGAGCTATCGTTATGGACGAAGACAACTGTATGGTCGACGTCGCTAAATTCTATATGGAATTCATTTACGACGAGTCCTGCGGAAAATGTTCGCCCTGCCGTATCGGCACCAAGAGAATGCTCGAACTTCTCACCAAAATCGTAGACGGAAAAGCCGAAATGTCCGACCTCGACGATCTCGAAAAGCTTGCCGCGAACGTAAGAAGCAATTCGCTTTGCGCGCTCGGACAGACGGCTCCAAACCCCATTTTGTCAACTCTCGCTCATTTCAGAGACGAATACGTCGCGCATATCGTGGATAAACGTTGCCCCGCGCACGTCTGTAAACACCTTATGGTTTACTCGATCGATCCCGATAAGTGCAAGAAGTGCAGTCTTTGCTCGAAGAAATGCCCGGTCGACGCTATTCACGGCGTTCTCGGCAAAGAGCCGTACGTTATCGACACCAAGAAGTGTATCAAGTGCGGAATGTGTATCGCGTCGTGCAAGTGCGGCGCCGTAGTGAAAAAGTAAGCGGAGGACGATGAACTATGGCTAAAATAAATATTAAAATCGAAGGCGTACCGTACGAAGTAGAAGCCGGTATGACCATACTCGAAGCGGCAAAAGCCTGCGGCTATGAAATCCCCTCGCTTTGCGCGTTCAATCACGGCGAATGTTCGAGAGGTTCTTGCAGAGTCTGTCTCGTCGAGGCGACGGGCGCGAGAGGTCTCGTAGCTTCGTGCGTTTATCCCGTCAACGAGGGAATGGAAATAACCATTTCTTCGCCCAAGGCGGTAGAGGCGAGAAGATGCTCGGTCGAGCTTCTCCTTTCCAACCACAATAAAAATTGTCAGCAGTGCGACAAGAACGGGAAGTGCGAACTTCTTCACGTCGCTCAGCTCGTCGGCGCGAGAGACGATATGTATCAGGGCGAAATGACCCCCGTTACGATCGATAATCTCACTCCGTCGGTTAAAAGAGACACTTCAAAATGTATTCTTTGCGGAAGATGTATCGAAAGATGCAAAAACGCTCACGGTCTTTCCGTTCTGGGCTTCGAAAAGAGAGGTTTCAAAACGATAGTCGCTCCCGCGGGTAACAGAAGTTTCGCAAACTCGCCGTGTATTCTTTGCGGACAGTGCGTAACCGTATGTCCTACCGGCGCGCTTATGGAAGTGAGCGAAATCGAAAAGGTTGACGCCGCAATGAAAGCCGGCAAGTACGTCGTCGTTCAGACCGCACCTGCCGTAAGAGCGGCTCTCGGCGAGGAATTCGGTTATAAAATCGGAACGCCCGTTACGGGTAAAATGGTCGCCGCGCTTCGCCGTCTCGGATTCAAGAAAGTTTTCGACACCAATTTCGGCGCGGATTTAACGATAATGGAAGAAGCCACCGAGCTTTTACACAGAGTTTCGGATAACGGCGTTCTCCCGATGATAACTTCCTGCTCGCCCGGCTGGGTTAATTATGCGGAGTATTACTACGGAGATCTTCTCCCGCACCTTTCTTCCTGCAAGTCTCCTCACGAGATGTTCGGCGCGATCTTGAAAACTTATTACGCCGAGCAGAAAGGATTGAAGCCCGAGGATATTTACGTCGTTTCGATAATGCCCTGCGTTGCGAAAAAGTACGAAAAAGAAAGACCCGAGCTTGTAACGGGCGGTCTTAAAGACGTAGACGCCGTTTTAACGACGAGAGAACTCGCAAAACTTATCAAGCGTTCGGGTATTATCTTCAACAGACTTCCCGACGAAGACTTCGATTACGATATCGTCGGCGATTACACCGGCGCGGGCGTAATTTTCGGAGCTACGGGCGGCGTTATGGAAGCCGCGCTTCGTACGGCTGCGTATAAACTCAACGGAAAAGAACTCGAAAACGTCGAACTTAAAGACGTAAGAGGTTTAGAAGGTATCAAGGAAGCAGCCTATAAGCTCGGCGGAATAGAAGTTAAAATCGCCGTCGCTTCGGGTATGAAGAACGCGAAAGTCCTTCTCGACGAAATCAGAGCGGGCAAGAGTCCGTATCACTTCATAGAGATCATGGGTTGCCCCGGCGGATGCGTTGCGGGCGGCGGTCAGCCGTTCGTTAAGCCTTGTTTCCTTCCGAACGAGGACGATAACATTCTCGATACTTACAAAGAGAAGAGATCGAACGCTTTGTATATGGAAGACGAAGGCAGACCGCTCAGAGTTTCCCATAAGAACCCGCAGATCATCGAGCTTTACGAGAAGTTCCTCGGCGAACCCAACTCGCACAAAGCTCACGAGCTTCTTCACACGGAATATTCCGCAAAAGAGAGATTTAAGGACTGACGATCGGCTAGGTGATTGCGTTTGAACGTATCGCCTGTGGCTACGATTTCGGTTATGATCTGAATTTCGGACAATTTTCAATATGATTTTAAATTGCGCCCGACCGCTTTTTTAAAAGCGGTCGGGCGTGTTTTATATGCGCGGTTTAAAGCTTCATCGATAAGCAAAAGTGAGCCTATAAGTCGATTATCGGCTGTTTTTTATTGTTAAAGCATGTTTCGGCGTTTGTTTTTTTGCCGTTTTTTGTCTGTTTTCGTCGGCTTTGTCGTTTTTGTAAGATAAATAGGATATATTTGTTTTTTTTCGGCGTTTATTGTCGAAAATTCGGAAAAAGAGAGCAGGGCATAATGCGCGTTTTGTGAAAAGCGCATAAATATAATATAATTTTTCTCTTCGCTCAAAAATACTTGACATATTATTACAGTAAGGACTATAATTATAAACGGTTGTAAACTATCCTGAGTTTAAACTCCGGAAATTCAAAGCCGTCTCTCGGATAGCCGCAGGCGATTGCGTTCAAACACAATTACTTGCGGCTAAACGCGCGAGAATTAAGAAGAGGTACCTCTTCTTTGCTTACCCTGTAAGCAAAGAAATACCTTTCACGGCGAAAAAAAATTCCGGAATAATGCCGAAAAAATAAAGATAATGCAAAAAAATAAAACGGAGAGTTTTTTATTTTCGGCAAAACATTTTAAGAGGAGGATTTTATGAAGTTAAAGGCAAAAATCATTGCGATCATCGTTGCCGCGTGCGTCCTTGCGGGCATTGTAACGCTTTGCGTAACGCTCGGCAAAAATTGCGGCGGCTCGTCGGAAACGGTATCTGCAAGCGAACAGACAAGCGAAAGCGTTTCCGTATCGGAAAGCGAAACGCCGAGCGAAACGGCTTCGGAAACGGAGTCCGAAACGAATTCCGAAAAAGACTCGGAAAGCGAGGAAGAGAGCGAGTCCGAGGAAGAGAGTAAATCGGAGGAAGAAAGCAAGTCCGAAGAGCATACTCACAGCGGAGGCGAGGCTACTTGTACGAAGAAAGCCGTCTGCGAAGTGTGCGGAGAGGAATACGGCGAAAAAGCTCCTCACGATTTCTCGGTCGAAACGGCGGAAGAGAAGTATCTTGCAAATGCCGCGACCTGCGAAAAAGCGGCGGAATACTATGTTTCCTGCGCGGTTTGCGGAGAAAAGGGCGAAGAAACTTTCGAAAACGGCGAAGCTTTGGGGCATAAACCCGCTCAGGCAACTCAGGAGAACGTTATTCCTGCAACGTGCGCGTCTGCGGGAAGCTACGATATCGTTGTCAAATGCTCGGTTTGTAATAAGATAATTTCAAGCGAGAAGAAGTTTACTTCCGCATACGGACACGATTACAGCAGGAGCAAATACATATCCGACGGAAAGGGCGGACACTATAAGATATGCTCGCGCTGTAAAGCGAAAAGCGCGACGGCGGCTTGTTCGGGCGGCGAAGCTACCTGCAAGGAACTTGCCGTTTGTTCTGCCTGCGGCGGAAAATACGGCAAAACCGCAGAACATTCTTACACGAAAGAAGTAGCCGAAGCAAAATATCTTGCCGAAGCGGCGACTTGCGTAAGCGCGGCAAAATACTATAAACTTTGCGAATTCTGCGGCGAAACGGGCGAAGAAACGTTTGAAGTCGGCGAAGCTTCGGGACACAGCTTATCCGAAGATTTCGTTTCGCTCGGAAACGGCAAGCACGCCAAGGTATGCGCGAATTGCGATTATACCGAGGAAGAAGCCGATTGCGCGGGCGGCGAAGCCACCTGTACCGCAAAAGCGGTTTGCGCGATCTGCCGCGAAGAGTACGGCGCGACGCCTGCTGGTCATACCTGGAACGACGGCGAAATCACGACCGCCGCGACCTGCGAAGCAAACGGAGTTAAAACGTTTACCTGCTCGGCATGCGGCGAAACCAAGACGGAAGTTATAGAAAGTAACGGTCATATTTATGCGGACACCGTCGTAGATCCCGGCTGTGTAACCAAAGGTTATACCCGACACGTTTGCGGCACTTGCGGCGATACATATACCGATAGCGAAACAGAGCCGAAAGGACACGAATGGGATAAAAACGCGGTAACTTGTACGGAAGGCAGAGCGTGCCGTAACTGCGACGCTACCGAACCCGCATCTGGTCATAATTACATATTTGACAGAATAGGACAGGAAGCGACTTGTACCGAGGCTGTAAGCGAAATTCATAAATGTACTAATTGTAACGACGAACAAACCGTTATTACCGGCAGCCCCAACGGACATACGCCCGTTGCCGATCCCGATAAAGACATTCAGGTAGGCGCAGGCAGTTGTTATTATATAAAAGGGTACAGATGTTCTGTCTGCCTTGCGGATGTCTCGCAGGATAAAAAAGAGGAGATCGCAAAGCACAAATGCGTTGCTTCCATAAAGACTTCGGCTACATGCAAGACCGTCGGCGAAAAAGAATATATTTGCGAATATTGTAACGAGGTCGTAAAAACCGAAGAAATTCCCGTCGATACCGTAAACGGACACGTCTGGAATGACGGCGTGTCGGACGGCAACGGCAAGAAGACGTTTACCTGTACGGTAGGAAATTGCGGCGCGACCAAAACGGTTATCGACGCAACCGAAACAAAGGAAGCCGTCGTAAGCGCGAACGATATAACCGAGGACACAAGCGAAATTCACCTCGACGGCGCGTCTATGGATCTCGGCGAGGTTAAGGATAAATTAACGGGTGACGTAACCGTCGGCGCGGGAATAATCGATCCCGACGACACGCGCCTTTCCGAAGAAGACAAATTAAAGATCGGAAACAGCCCGATTTACGATTTCACGCTTAAAAACGACGGCGAGAACGTAAATTTCGACGGCGGAAAAGTTAAAGTAGTCCTTCCGTACACTCTTTCGGAAGGCGAAGACGTGGATAATATCGTTATCTGGTATATCGGCGACGACGGAAAAACGACAAATATCGAAGCTACTTATTACGAAGCGGAAGGCAAAGGCTATGTAACGTTCGACGCGGAGCATTTCTCTTATTACACCGTTACGAGACTTACTCCCGAGGAGCGTTGCCGTCTTTACGGACACGCGGAACACGATTTCGTGATCGTACCTACCTGTACGGACGGCGGTTACACCCTTCACGTTTGTCTCCGTTGCGGAAACGAGCGCAAAACGGACGAAAAGGAAGCCGTAGGGCATAATTATTCGCAGAAAACAACCGAGGCTACCTGTCTTAACGACGGTAGAATCGAATACAAATGCGCCGATTGTAATTCGACTTACAGTCAGATAATCAAGGCGACGGGACATGATTGGAACATAGCCGAAAACGTTATCGCGTCGTGCGAACATTCGGGTTACACCGTTTACACCTGCGGTAATTGTAAGGACTCTTACACCGTGACCGAAGCTCAGAAAGCGCATACGTTTGAAGAAAAGACCGTTGCGCCCACCTGCGAAACCGCGGGTTACACCGAAAAGACCTGTACAGAGTGTAATTATTCTTATAAAGAAAATTACGTTCAGGCAATCGGACATAACTATAAAGCTTCGTGGCGTTGGAGCGACGACAATCTGAGCGCGACTCTTTGCATGACTTGCGAAAACGATCCGACGCACATTTTCGAAATCGCGGCGGTTGTTACGTCCGTCGAAACAAAGGCTACCTGCACGTCTCCCGCAAAAATCGCTTACGGCGCGAGGGCGGAATTCAACGGCGAGCTTTATGCCGACAAAAAGGACGTCGTAACTGGCGAAGAAACTCTCGAACACAAATTTGCCGAGGGTTACGCTTACGACGACGAAAATCATTACAGAGAGTGTATTCTTTGCGGATATATCGCGGAAGAAGCCGAACACGAGCTTAGCGACGGCGAAATCATAAAGAGCGCGACCTGCTCGTCTTACGGCGAAAAGGTTTACGTCTGCGAAACCTGCGGATATGTCAGAAAAGACGTTATTCCCGCAACGGGCGAACATTATTATATAAACGGCGCCTGCGCTTACTGCGGAGCGGAATACACCGCCTGCGACCATAAAACTCTTACTCCGAAGCTTCTGACGAGCGAAGATCTCGGCATATGCGAGGGGTCGACGTTTATCGTTTTAACCTGCGCTTGCGGTAAGGTCAAGAAAATCGATATGGAGTCCGTCCGTTTGCAGTGCGATATCGACGACGAGACGAGCGGCAGTTCCGAATCGGGCAAAACGGCAGACGGAAAATATTACGAAAAATTCACCGTACCCTGTAAAAAATGCGGCGCGATTTTCGAAGAATATATGCAAGATCCGGACAGGGATTGCATGTACGGATACACGGGTTATATAAAAATAACCAAAAATAACGTAGTGACGCTTAACGCGATCGCGGAAAGTATCGAGCATCATGCGTCGAAAATCGAGATCGAGCAAATAAAAGTTTCCGATCTGACAAACGAAAAAGTATGCGGCGGCTATATAACGGTCGGCAAATGCGTCGAATGCGGCGAATACGCAAACGGTTTCAGCGCCGAAGATCTGGCTTGTACGAGTATTTTCGGAAAAGAGCCTGCCGAATTCGAATATATCGATAAGAACGGCGTGGTTCATGCCGGAATGTATGTCGCATGCGACGAATGCGGACTTAAACTCGTCGAAGACGAAACATACGTTTCGTTAAACAGCTGTCTTGCATACGGGAAATTATCTTACAAGGTAATCGTAAACGAAGAAGTTATTTTCGAATTCGTTATGGGAGAACGTATTCTCCGACAGCACGAATATGAAGAAACATATGAAATGTTGGGAAAAACCTGCGAGGACGGCGTTAAATTCATAAGTACATGTAAAAAATGCGGCGCGATCGAAATTAATGTTTATCACGGACACAGATCGAGTACTTTGGAAAGAATAGATATGCCCGAAAATACTTGCGGCGGATATATCGAACAATCCCGTTGCGATTACTGCGGCGAGACGTTTAACGTTGTCGAGCGCGTTTACGAATATCACACGTTCAACGTCGTCAATGAAGAAAAAATAACGGATGAAAACAAAATCGAACACACCGTTACGCATTATAAATGTTATGTATGCGGACTTGAAAGCGTCAGCGACAAATACAAAGTTCCTCGCGAGAACAATCAGTGCGAATTGTTCGTTTACACGGACGAAACCATTTCCTTTGAAGGAAAAGTAATTTGCACTTATACCGAAGTTTACGGTCAGGATATACACCAGTTCGAATACACCGCAAGGCTCAAAGAGGGATCGAAGACTTGCGAAGACGGCATTATCCTGGAAAGAACCTGTAAAGTCTGCGGTAAATCGTACGAAGAAGGAGATTACGAAGGGCATTACACCGTATATGAAATTCTCACGCTTCCGGAAGGCACCTGCGGCGGAACCGTCGGAGTATATCGTTGTGTCGCCTGCAAAGAAATAGTTGACGTCGGAGGCTTCTACGATCTGTATAATCACTCGTTCGGAGACGGAGAAGTCGAATGGTATACGGACGAAAACAATCACGAACATCAGGTATATACCGAAATATGCGCACGCTGCGGACTTGAACGCAGTGAAGATACAATAACGCTCGCTCATGACGACAATCCTTGCGAATATACCGTTTACAGAACAAGAACGTTAATTGCCAAAGACAAGACGGTAATTTTAACCTGTTCCGACTCTTACGGCGCCGACACGCATAGATTTGTTTACGATACTTTCGAACTCGAAGGGACAACTTGCGACGACGGCTGGACGGTGAAAGGTAAATGCGTCATATGCGGTAAAGAAAACGAGAGATCCGGTTACGGACACGAACGTTTCTGGGTGGAATATTACGACTTCACCGATTACGGCGGATGCGACGGCTTTATTTTCAAAGAAGTCTGCGCTTGCGGAGAGGATGTCAGCGTTGCAATGACGCACCCCGATTACATTAAAGAAGACTTCGAAGTGCCGCTCGGAGAGGGCGAATATGCGCACACGAAAACGCTTTACACCTGTAAAAACTGCGAATTTAAAATCGAAGGAGAAAAAATAAGCAAAAAGGTTTCGGATAAAAACGCTCAGACCTGCAATATTTATACCGACGTGACGTGGCATGTAACAGTCGGCGATAAGGTTGTTGCGGATTTCCTTATAAAACGCGTCGGCTCCGAACATACCTTTAAATTCACGGGCGAACTTAAAGACGGCGCTTCGTCCTGCGATGAGGGAAATATCATTTACAGAACTTGCGTAGACTGCGGTTATTCCGAGATTTACTACAATGACCATAGCGGACATTATACCGCGTGGGATACGATCGAACTTCCCGGGGAATGCGGCGGCACTCTGAGAGTGACCCGTTGTGTTGTCTGCGAAGAAGTAGTGTATTTCGATTATTACGATCTTAACAACCACACGTTCGGTTGCGTCGATCAAAAAACTTATACGGAAAACGGTATCGGACACAGTTATTATCTTTACAGATGTGAGAAATGCGGGCTTGAACGCAGTGAAGACACATACAGCGTTCCCAAGGACGGAAGTCCCTGCGAATTCGTCGTTTACATAGCAAAAACGATAGCTTCCGAGGATAAAACGATAAATTACAGCTATGTGGAGTTTTACAACTCGGAAAGACATCAATATGTTTATACGTTCGAGTTGAACGGAACTTCCTGCGAGGACGGCTGGAAGGCAACCGGCAAATGCTTGTTGTGCGAAAAAGAGGCGGCGACGTCCGGCAATAATCACGACGAATTTACCGTGGCGTATTACGATCTTGCAATACTTGGCGCATGCGAAGACTCTTACGTCGGTAAATACAGCTGCGCTTGCGGAATGTATCAGAATTTCATGGCAGGCTTCTGCGAGGATATGAAGGCGGAAGATTTCGAAATCAAGCCTGCGGACGACGAATATGTCCATACGAGAAGGACTTTATCCTGCGAGAAATGCGGGCTTAAAATCGAAGAAGAAAGAATCGGTAAAAAAGTTTCGGATAAGGACGCTCACACCTGCAATATTTATTACACGACGACCGGAAACGTTGCGATCGGCGAAACGGGTGTTGCGAATATCGAAGTAAACAACGTCGATACGAGCAGACATACGTTTAAAAAGACTTACAAGCTTAAAGAAGGGTCGAAAACTTGCGACGACGGAATTATAGTTTACAGGGAATGCGTTGATTGCGGATATACCGACAGTTACGAAAATCAAGGACATCTGTACAATATCGTCGAAACGCATACTTTGAATTCTGCTTGCGGCGGAACGGCTTATTATATGGAATGCCCGTGCAAAAAAGAAAAGAACGTCGAATATTCCTGTAATTGCGAATTCCATGAGTACAACGACGAGGGAGAAGTCGACGGAGCGATCGAGAGCGGTACGTTCTTCTATTTCAACGTCGGCGATCTGAGAGATTACGACGGAACTTATTATCGTGGCAATTTCTTGTTAGAGCATACCATGCGTTTGTGGAATTATCGTTCGATACGCAAATGCGCGGTTACAAATCCCCAACAGTGCGGATATGTCATTCGTTTCTTTAATTATTGGGTAAAAACCGATAACTGCACGGCAACGAGATATATAACGTGGCAGTTCGGTTATAACGAAGACGGCACCTGCGAATGGGAAAAGACCATCGCAACCGACGATGTTCAGGTATATCACGACTTCGAAAGAACCGATATCAACGAGGACGGCGTAATCGGATACGATTTGAAGTGTAAGGATTGCGACAGCTACTTTAATTTCAAAGAGTACAGAAACGCAAAAGACGAAGTCGAAAGAGTAGAGATCGTTTCCGAAAATCTTGCGGATAACGGCGGAATTAAAAAACATACGCATACTATCGAGTTGGACGTCGAGAACGATTACAGGTACGGTTCCGAAATCTGTACCGTTATCGACGCGGACGGGGAAAAACACGTTTCGACGCGTACAAGATCGGCGTATGAAGTCGGAGGCGGATTTACGGACGGCATAAAAACGATTGTCGAAACCGATAATTATTATTACGAAACTATTCATGCCTGTCACGAGATAAAAAACGGTAATGTCGTCGAAGTTCGGCTTTATCGGAAGACTATCGAAAATAAAGATACGGAAAACGAGCAAGTCGAGGAATGGACTTATACATACGACTTCGATAATTGCAAACGAACCGTTGTTTATAAAAACGGCGAGAGTGAAAAAAACTGGGAAGACGTCAACCATCTCGGCGCGTTGTGCGAGCGGGAAATAAAAGAAGCGACTTGTTCGCAATACGGAAAAAGAGAGAGTTACTGCGCAAACTGCGGAGAGATTACCGATACTTATATAATTTCTCCCGATCACGCCTGGGTTAAAGCGGCTGAAAACCGTTATATCTGTATTGTTTGCGGACTTGAAAACGTAAACGGCGTTTCGGGCAACATCGTTATGGAAGATCTCACCGATTACGAAAACGGCGAAGATTATGTCGTCGGTTACTATTTCATAGAAAACAGCATCGATAAATACAATCTTGTTGTTTCTCTTGTAAGAAAAACCGTTTCGGGCGACGAAAACGACGAGATTTATCTCGAAATGTCTGCCGCCGATTTCGTCGTTACAACCGATGGCGTTGTTTCCGTAAGCTTCAAAAAAGCGCTTGCAGAGCGGCTTGCTTCGGCAAAACTCGCCGAACTCGGCTTGGAAATGAACGATTACAACGTAAGATTTTCGTTCACGCCCATCGGATTTAAAGAAAATCTCGATTACGCCATAACGTTTGAGAAAATCGAAAATCCTTCCGAGATAAACGGCAACGGCAAGACCGAATGTGTTTTCAAAAGGGAAGAGCTTGAAAACGGCGTGGAAATTTCTTTCACGCCGACCGAGAACTGCGATCTGGTTATTTCCGCTCCCGAATTGTGTGTCGATAATTATTGGAGCAGATATACTGTCTATTATGATCTTTCGATAAACGTTTTCGACATTTCCGGAGAAGCGGTAAACGAAGATGGTTTCGATGCATGCAGGTCGGGTTGCAGATACTTAAAATTGTTTAAGGTCGAAGCGGGGCAAACATATAAAATAAAAATAAGCTTGCTCGACGCCGATTCCAAGGTTAACTTTATTCCCGTTGCAATATCCGGGTGTACGGATGTAATATATAATTACGGGCATAAGTTGAACGGCAAAAAAATAGATAGCGGAAATGTTATTATATTTGCGGATACGGACGCGTTCAAATCAAGCGGAGTGAAACTTTTCGCCAATACCGAACTTTCTTGCGAAGAAGAAGGCGCAGGATGTTTTACCTGTGAGGATTGTAAATGGACGATTGCCGTAAAAGTCCGTCTTGCGCATAATCACGACTGATTTGTCGTTGCAGACAAAAACGATGCGAGCCGAGGCGATTTCGCCTCGGCTCGCTTTATGCTTTTTTGCGCTGACTTTAACAATCGCAGACGGATATTATTGACAAAAACATGCCGTTACGATATAATCTTTTCATTGAACGGGAGAGGTTTCGGCTGTTCGGGAGCATATCCGAACGGCGCTTTCCCGCCGGAAAAAGGAGACAAAATGCAAGGACGTTTCGAGGATAAAAACAGAGAATATATAATAACCGATATGAAGCCGAGAAGACCATGGCTCAATTACCTTTGGAACGATACGCTCGTTTTGAGCAGCGATCAGTTCGGAAACGGATTTTCGAGAAGGGAAGTCGGCGTTCAGCGCAGAGAGATAGAAAGGGGAGTCCGCAACGTTTACATAAAGGACAGAGATACGGGCGAAATTTACTCGGCAAACCGTAATTACGGCGATTTGCCTTTTAAAACCCACGAAACGCACGTCGGAATAAATTATCACGAAGTCGTGAGCGAATATAAAGGCGTAAAAGTCGTTTTATCGATCTGCGTTCCTTACGGAGACGCCGTCGCTTTATATAACGTTAAAGTTTGTAACGAAAGCGGGGAAAAGAGAAATCTCGACGTTTATTTTTGTATTCAACCCCGCCCCGAACTTACCTGGCACGACGCTTACGGCTATGCCGATAACGACGAAAAATTAAACGGACTTTTGTATCGTCACGACGGTTTCGCGATGCCGAACGATTATTCCGATGTGTTTGTCGGTTGTAACCGAAAATATATCGCTTACGACCTTTCGCACTCGGCTTTTCGCGGCGAATATAACGATTATTCGAACCCCTTAGGCTTGAAAGCGGACAAGCTTTCCTGCAAGGGCGCGACTTTCGAAAGCGAGTACGTCGCGGCGTTTCAATTCAAAACTTCGCTCGGAAAAAACGAGAATTTTGACGCGACTTTCTGCTCTTTTGCGGCGAGAACGGAAGACGAATGCCGCGAGCTTAAAACCAAATATCTCGACGAAACGACGTTTTCGGCAGAAATTGAAAAAATAAAAGCCGCAAACGACGGCGTTTTCGATACTTTTATCCTTAATTCGCCCGACGAATATCTTAATTCGCAAGTGAATATATGGCTTAAAAGGCAACTGTCGCTCGGTAAAAGCTGGGGCAGACTTTACGGAAAGGGTTTCAGAGACGTTATGCAGGACATAACGGCGTTTGTTTCGATGGACGCCGTTTCGGCGAGAAAGCAAATTCTGCACGCCCTTAAATATCAGTACGAGGACGGCAATCCCATAAGAATGTTCGAGCCGAGCTTCAAATATCCTTATAACGACGGCGGCGTGTGGATAACGGGCGCGATACTTTCCTATCTTAACGAAAGCGGCGATATGTCGATTTTAAAAGAGGAGTTGCCCTATCTTAAAGGAGACAGTTACGAAAACGCGAGCTTTGCCGACTCTTACGTCACCGAGGAATACGTTGCGGGAGAGCGGAAAGACGACGTTTTCGGTCATATCCGCGCCGCGATAGACTACCTTCTCGGTTGCAGAGGGGAACGCGATCTCGTGCTTTGGCGCGGCGGAGACTGGAACGACAGTATGAACAACGTCGGCAGGAAGAATATCGGCGAAAGCGTGTGGCTCAGTATCGCAACGGTAAAAGCGATAAACGAGTTCGAGGAAATTCTCGTAATTTCGGGAAATAACTCGCTTTCGGGGTATTACGAAGATAAAAAACGGGAACTTATCGCCGCGATAAAAGCTCACGGGTGCGAGTGCGGGCGTTATGTTTACGGTTTTAACGATAACGGCTTAACGATCGGCGGAAAAGAGCGTATCTTTTTAAATCCGCAGACATGGTCTGTTCTCGCAGGTATAGGCGACGAAAAAGAGCAGGGGAAAATTATGGATATCGTGGAAAACGAGCTGAAATGCGATTACGGCTACGTTCAGTGCCGCCCGAGCTTTACAAAAGGCGACGACGGCATAGGCAGAGTGTCCTTTTTCCAGCCGGGGCTTGTCGAAAACGGAGCGGTGTATAACCACGGAGTCGCGTTCAAAATCGCCGCCGATTGTATTTTGGGGCGCGCCGATACAGCCTATAAAACGCTTAAAATGATTTCTTACGACAACCCGAAAAATCCCGACAACGGGGTCGAGCCTTATGCCGTGAGCAATATGTATATGGGTCCCGAAAACCCGTATATCGCGGGGTATGCGCCGATGAGCTGGATAACGGGAACTGCGGGCTGGCTATACAGGTGCGTTACCGAATTTATGTGCGGAATAAAGCCTTCCGCGAAAGGACTTCTTATAAATCCCTGTCTGCCCGACGGCTTCGACAAAACGATCGTTAAAAGGGTTTTCAGAGGCGAAATTTACGAGATCGTTTTTGAAAAATCGGACAAACAAGAGGGTAAAAAAGAGGTTATGTGCGACGGAAAGCCTGTTGAAATTCTTCCTCTCACGGGTAAGGGGAGCGTGCATAAAGTCGTTTGCAAGTTTTAAATTGCGATAATATTAAGCCGCCCGAGGTTTGCGCCTGTTCGCAAACCTCGGGCGGTACTTTTTTTGTTCAGCCGTTCCGGAACCGTTTCCCGAGCTAAAAATCGAGAAAAGAAATTACTTTCTCGTTCGCGGAACGGAAATCGAGTTTTTTGCACGCCGAGGAATAGCTTGCCGCTTTGCCGAAAAGCCTTTCTATCGAGTAAAGAAGAGAGTCGGCGTTGAGTTTTTCCTCTTTCAGAACGGAAATTACTCCTTTTTTGCGGAAATATTCGGCGTTTTCCACTTGATCTCCTCTCGAATTTCCTTTCGGCAGGGGTATCGCGAGAGTCGGGATCGTCAAGGCGATAAGTTCGAAAAGGGTGTTCGCGCCCGCCCTCGAAATACAGACGTCGGCAACCGCGTAAACCTCGCCCATATTCTCCGCAAATTCCGAAATATGAACGTTTTCGGGCGGGTTTCGAGTCACGGGCGTTTCGGCTTTGCCTTTGCCCGTGAGCCAGAAGACGTTGTATTTCGCCGCGAGTTCGGGCAAAACTTCCGAAACCGTTTCGTTGATCGCCGCGCTTCCCTGGCTTCCGCCCGTAACGAGAAGAGTTTTCTTGCGGCAATCGAACTTGTATTTGTTGTAAAGCTTTTGCTTTTCGCGGGGAACAAACAGCGATTTATCGAGCGGAATACCCGTAAATTCTGCTTTTTTTATCCCCTCGGCGGTTTCGGGAAAACCCGTTAAAAGCCTTGCGGAATAACGGAGCGAAATTTTGTTCGCAAGCCCGAGCGTCAGATCCGATTCGTGCGAAATGACGGGTATTCCGAGTTTGTGCGCCGCGATAACCACGGGCAGAGCCACATAACCGCCTTTTGAAAAAACAACGGTCGGTTTAAGGTTTTTAAGCAGTTTTTTCGCCGCGGAAACGGCGTTTAAAAGTCTGAACGGAATAAGCGTGTTTTTTAAGGTGAGTTTTCTTTCGAGTTTCACGGTCGGAACGTAAAAAAAAGTCACATTGTGCTTTTTTGCAAGCTTGCTTTCGATTTTGTCTTTCCCGCCGATATAATAAATTTCGTCGAATTTCTTTCTTAAATCGGGCAGGAGCGAAAAACACGGCATACAATGCCCCGCGGTGCCTCCGCCCGTCAAAACTATAACTTTCATCGGTATCTTTCCTTATTCATAGTATGAGCCGTAAAAGATAAAAGATAATTTCAGAGTAAATTTGCTTGATTTTGACAAAAATCTTTATAAACGGCTTGAAAAACTTCGGTTTTTGTTATACAATATAAAAAGGAAATTCCTCAGTTTAAATTTTCTTTGCGAAAGGGGAGACAAATGGCATATATTGTGGCGATAGACGAGGGAACGACGAGTACCCGCGCCGTATTGTACGATCTCGAAAAAAACAAAATAGTCGCGCAGAAATCGTCGGGGATAAAGCAGATTTATCCCGAACTCGGGTACGTTGAAGAAAGCGCGTCCGAAATTTACGCCGAAACGCTCGCTTCGCTTATCGAAATTCTGGAAAGTTTAGACGATATAAGCGAAGTTAAAGGCATAGGCATAACCAACCAGAGAGAAACGGTCATCGCCTGGGATAAAAAGACGGGTAAGCCGCTTTATAACGCGATCGTGTGGCAGTGCAGGCGGACGGCGGAATTTATGGAGCGGATAAACGAAAAGTACGGCGAACTTATCCACCGCAAAACGGGGCTTGTGTGCGACGCGTATTTTTCGGCGAGCAAAATGAAATGGCTTATAGACAACGTTCCCGAAATCAAAGCCAAAAACGAAAAGGGCGAACTGTGTTTCGGCACGGTGGACAGCTACCTTTGTTATAAGCTTACGAACGGAAAAGCTTTCGTTACCGACGTTACCAACGCTTCGAGAACTATGCTTTTTAACCTCGGAACGCTTTCGTGGGACGACGAACTTTCGGAAATTTTCGGCATATCGAAAAACTCGTTGCCGAAGATTATTATGTCCGACGAAACGGTCGGAGAGTTCGAATATAAGGGCGTGAAAATCCCCGTATGCGGCGTCGCGGGAGACCAGCAAGCCGCGCTTGTGGGGCAGGGGTGTTTAAGCGAAGGCGACAGCAAAATTACTTACGGCACGGGACTGTTTATGTTGTATAACACGGGCTATAAGTCGATTATCTCGCAAAAAGGGCTTGTAACGACAGTCGGTTACGGCATCGGCGGAAAGGTGTCTTACGCCTTTGAAGGGAGCGTTTTCAATGCGGGAAGCGCGGTGCAGTGGCTGAGAGACAATCTCGGATTTTTCCGCCGCTCGGACGAGAGCGAAAGCCTGGCAACGAGCGTAAAATCATCCGAGGGGGTGTACGTCGTTCCCGCGTTTACGGGTCTCGGCGCGCCGTACTGGAATCCCGAAGCGAGAGGAATGATTACGGGTCTGACCCGTTCGTCCGCAAAAGCGCACATAACGCGCGCGACTTTGGAGGCGATAGCTTATTCCGCAAAAGACCTCGTCTGCGTTATGGAAGAGGAAAGCGGCGGAAAACTTTCCGAGCTTAAATGCGACGGCGGCGCGTCCTCGAACGATTTTCTGATGGATTTTCAGGCAAATCTTATCGGTGTGAACGTGAACAGACCCGAGGAAAAGGAAAGCACGGCGCTCGGCGCGGCGTATCTTTGCGCGGTCGGGTTAGGACTTATAAAACCCGAAGACATATCGTCGCTTCGGATTTGCGAGAAGCTTTTCACGCCGAAAAACGATAGCGAAGAAAAAGAAAAATACAAAAAATTATACGATGGCTGGAAAAAAGCCGTAAAGAGGTGTTTATATGACTGAGAAATCTTTTGTTTCTTACGACGGAAAAAAAGTCGGTTACAGAGAATGGATGCCGACCGAGCCTAAGGGGCTTGTGCAGATCGCTCACGGAATGGCTGAAAGCACGGCGAGATACGAGGAGTTTGCCGAATATCTCAAAAACCGCGGTTTTTTGGTTTTCGGAGACGATCACAGAGGTCACGGACTTACCGATCCCGGGAGAAAAGGGTATTCGGACGGGGAAATGTTCGAGGATACGCTTAAAGATATGGCGACGCTCACGAGAATGTACAGGGAAAATTATCCCGATCTGCCGTTCGTTATTTTCGGGCATAGTTACGGCTCGTTTTTAACGCAGGCTTATATCGAGCGTTACCCCGAAAACGCCTGCGCGGCGGTTTTGTGCGGAAGCGCGTATCTTCATAACGCCTCGTCGTTTTTCGGTAAAATAGTCGCTTCGATGAGCTGCGCGTTCGGAAACAGCAAAAAGCCCGCGAATTTCATCGCGAAAAACTCTTTCGGCGTGTACAATAAAAGATGCAAAGAGGGAACTTTCATTTCGTCGCTTATCGAGGAGTGCGAAAAATACGACGCTCACCCCGACTGTAATTTTATTCTGTCTTACGCGTTTTATAAATCGTTTTTTAAAAATCTCGCTAAGAATTACAAGAAAAAATACTATAAAAACGTGCGGACGGATATGCCGATGCTGATTATTTCGGGAAAAGACGACCCCGTCGGCGGCTACGGCAAACTCGTGGATAAGCTCTACGATTTTTACAAGCATAAAGTCGGCGTGGAAAAGGTCGAAAAAGTGCTTTACGACGGCGTGAGACACGAACTTTTAAACGACGTTTCCAAGGCGGACGCATACAAAAAAATAGGCGACTTTTTGGAAAACGCCGTTTGCGCCGAAAGACGGGAAACCGATGCCGAATAATTTAAGCATAAGCGATAAAACAGCGGAAGATCCGCCGATAAAACTTCCCGAAACGATAAAATTCGTTCTCGACAAACTCGAAGAAAATGGGTTTTCGGCTTATGCGGTCGGCGGGGCGGTGAGAGATTACATTCTCGGAAATCCCGTAAACGACTGGGACGTGACTACCGCCGCGCTTCCCGAAGAGACCGAAAAAGTTTTTTCGGATTTTAAAGTCGTTCGGACGGGAATAAAGCACGGAACGATAACCGTCATCGTGAAAGATCTGCCCGTCGAGATAACGACTTTTCGGAAAGAAAGCGGCTACACGGACAATCGTCACCCCGACAAAGTGGAATTCGTGAGCGATCTCGCCGAGGATTTAAAGCGCAGAGACTTTACCGTAAATTCGCTTGCTTACAACGAAAAAGAGGGTTTAATCGACTTATACGGCGGCTTATCCGACTTAAACAGCGGAATTATCCGTACCGTGGGAGACCCTTGCGAGAGGTTTTCCGAGGACGCTTTGAGAATTTTAAGAGCCGTTCGGTTTTCTTCCAAACTCGGATTTTCGATCGAAGAAAAAACTTACTCGGCGGCGAAAGAACTTAAAGAAAATCTTAAAAACGTGTCTGCGGAAAGGATTTTTTCGGAGTTCATGAAAACCCTTTGCGGGAAAAACGTTAAAAATGCGCTTTTGAATTATCGCGAGATAATAACCGAAATTATCCCCGAGATGAAACCGTGCGTAGGGTTCGAGCAACATAGCAAGTGGCATTTGTACGACGTTTACGAGCATATCGTCCGTTCCGTCGAGCATATAAAGCCTTTGCCCGAGCTTCGCGCGGCTATGTTTTTCCACGATATCGGAAAGCCGGATTGCTTTTTCACGAGAGACGGCGAAGGGCATTTTTACGGTCACGCCGAAATTTCCGCCCAAAAAACGGACAAAATTTTAAGGAGGCTGAAAGCTTCGACGGCGCTGAGGGAAGAAGTCGTTTTTCTCGTTAAAAATCACGATATCCGCATTTCGGAGTCGGAGATAAAAATCAAAAAAACGCTTAATAAAACAGGTGAAGAACGATTTTTCCGCCTTCTGGACGTAAAAGAAGCCGACAATGCGGCGCAAGGAACTCTTCTTGCAAAAAAAGAAGGGGAAAATATCGAAAAAATAAGAATTATCGCCCGCAAAATCATCGACAGGGGCGAAGTTTACAATATAAAACAACTGAAAATAGGCGGCGAAGACCTTATCGAAGTCGGATTTTCGGGTAAAGAAATAGGCGAAGAAGCGGAAAGGCTTTTAAACGCCTGCATGGAAAACAGGCTCGGAAACGACAAAGAAAAATTGAAAGCCGCTGCCGAAAAAGATTTAGCAAAACTCAGAAAGAAAAATTGAAACAGATTTGAAAAGTGAGCCTATAAGTCCGTTAACAAGGGTTTTTTAAGATGAACGAAGTGCTTGAAAGCAAAATAAAAATGCTGCCGACCTCTCCGGGGGTCTACGTTATGCTTGACAAAAACGGGCAGATAATATACGTCGGCAAAGCCAAGGTTTTGAAAAACAGAGTAAAGCAATATTTTTACTCCACTCAAAAACCCGAGAAAGTCGCGGCAATGGTTTCAAACATCGCCGACTTTTACTATATAATAACCGAGTCCGAAATCGACGCTTTGTCGCTTGAAAACAACCTTATCAAAAAGCATAAGCCGAGATACAATATTCTTCTTAAAGACGATAAAACGTACCCCTACATAAAGGTCGATCTGAAAGCGAAATTTCCGACGTTTACGGTAACGAGAAAAATAAAACGCGACGGCGCGAGATATTTCGGTCCGTTTATGGGCGGGGTGAACGTTAAAGACACGCTCGAAATCATCAACACGGCGTTTATGATAAGACCCTGTCGTACTGTTATCGATCCCGAAAAACCGAAAAGGGAATGCCTTAATTACCATATCGGGAAATGTCTCGCCCCATGCGCGGGGAAATGTACGGAAAAAGAGTACGACGAAAGAGTTCGTTTAGCTCTCGATTTTTTGGGCGGAGACGACGACAGAGTCGAAGAGATTTTAAGGGAGCGAATGGAAAGATGCTCCGAGATAGAGGAATTCGAGCTTGCGCTTTCGTATAGAGACAAGCTGAAAATGCTCGATAAAATCAAGCTCAGAAGAATTACCGCGCTTAACCGCTTCGTAAACGCAGACGTTATAGCCGTCGCGACGAACGGGGTTTACGCGGCGGTAAATATGCTGTTTATCCGCAGCGGAAGAATGCAGGGCGGAAAAAACTTCGCCGTATCGGACGCGGAAGAGGATAACGGCGAGAGACTGTCCTCGTTTATAACGCAGTATTACGCTTCGGGCGTGGAACTTCCCGACGAGATCATGATTTCCGCCCCCGTGCAGGACGCCGAAGCCCTTTCGGGGTATTTCAAAAAGGAATTTTCGAAGTCCGTCGGAATTTACGTTCCCGAGAGGGGCGACAAGAGGAAACTCGTAGAAATGGCGACCGAAAACGCCGAGGATTATCTCGAAAAGGAAGTCGACAGGATAAAGCACAAGGACGATATGACGACGGCGGCGTGCCTGAAAATGAAAAAGCTTTTGTCTTTGAAAAACGTTCCGAAAAGAATCGAGTGTTACGATATTTCGCATATAAGCGGCGTGGATAAAGTCGGCTCGATGGTCGTGTTTACGGACGGCGAAGCCGATAAAACGGAATACAGGCGTTTCCGCATAAAAACCGTTGAGGGGTCGGACGATTTCGCGTGTTTAAAAGAGGTTTTGTCGAGAAGGATTTCAAAGCTCGGCACCGAGGAAGAAGAGAAGTTCAAAAAGCCCGACCTTATCGTTATCGACGGCGGCAAAGGACAGCTTTCGTCCGTGGAAGAGGTTTTTCTCGAAAAAGGGATAACCGATATCGATCTTATTTCGCTCGCGAAAAAAGAAGAGGAAATTTTCACTCTTTCCTCGCCCGAACCGATAGTTTTGCCGAGGAGAGATTATTGTCTCAGGCTCCTTCAAAGGCTCAGAGACGAAGCGCACAGATTTGCGATAACCTATCACCGCCACACGCACGAGAAGACAAATCTTCAATCCGAACTTACCAAAATCGAGGGCATAGGCGAGAAGAAGAGAAAAGCTCTCATCGAAAAATTCGGAAGCCTTGAAAACATAAAACGGGCGAGCAAAGAAGAACTCAAAGAAACCGAGGGCATAGGCGACAAACAAGCCGAAGCCGTTATAGCATATTTTCACGAACAAAAAGGAGAAAACGATCAATGAAACCTACAAAAGTCGCAAACGATATAGTTACGGTAAGCGTTGCGGAATTCGCGCGCGCGCTCGATCTCGAAGTCGTGTTCGAGGGAAGAGGAGAAGTCCCGCTTCAATCGATAAGCGTTTCCCGCCCGGGGTTGCAACTTTCGGGCTATTTAAAACATTTCGACGCAACGAGAATTCAGGTTCTCGGGCATGCCGAAAAGGAATATTTAAGAGAACTCGGCAAGGAAAAACGCCTTTCTATGATAGAGGCGTTGTTCGAGAGAAACATTCCGTGCCTTATAATCGCGAGAGGACTCGAATTTTCGGAAGAAATAATCGAGGGCGCGAAAAAATATAATTGCCCGCTGTTCGGTTCGCCGAAAATCACGACGGTTTTAATAAACGACATCACGATTTATCAAAGCGAAATTTTAGCGCCCACGGAGGTTATGCACGGCGTTTTGGTTGACGTTTTCGGCGTGGGAATACTAATAACGGGTAAATCCGGCGTAGGAAAGAGCGAGATCGCGCTCGAACTCGTCAACCGCGGGCATCGTCTCATCGCGGACGACTCCGTAATCATCAAAAACATAAACGACCAGCTTATCGGAAAGTCTCCCGAAAAAATCCGTTATTATATGGAAATAAGGGGTATCGGAATAATCAATATTCAGAGAATGTTCGGTCCGGGCGCGGTAAGACCCGATAAAGGCGTGGACATAATCGCCGAGCTTTCCCCTTGGGAACAAGGCAAAAATTACGACCGTATCGGCATAAACGAGCAGTACGAGGAAATTCTCGGGATAAATATTCAGAAAGTCGTTATCCCCGTAACGCCCGGGCGTAATATCCCGATAGTTTTGGAAACCGCCGCGCGTAAATTCAGGCTCAAACAGGAAGGTTACGACCCTGCTTCCGACCTTATGCAAAGCGTTTTCGGCGCGGGCGAAGAATAATTATTCGTTGCGGTAAGTATGCCGGGCAAGGTTTGTATTATTCGGCATAAAACCCCGCCCGGACACGGAAATTTTTCCGTGTCCGGGCGGGGTGATTTTTTTGCACCGGATCGTTTAAATTCCGTCCGAAGTGACGGTTATGTTGTCTATGAGCCTTCCCGTGACGTTGAGACGGGCGTATTCCGCCTTGTCTTCGTATAGAAGCGTGACGTAATCGCTCGGCTTGAAATGCGGCGGCGGAAGAACGGAAACGAAATTGCCCGCAAAGGCTTTCAGATCTTCCGCCCTCGGGCGGAGCCTCGGAGCAAGGAAGTCGGTCGGAGTTCTGCCGAGTTTCAGTTCCTCGAAGAATGCGTAAGGCAAAAGTTTTTCGGGGAGAGAATAGGGTTCTCTTTTTCTGCGGATTTCGGCTTTTTCTATTTTTACGCCGTCCGAAAAATTCCAGTATGTGGTAACGGTGTGCTTTAAAATATCGTTTTTGGTTTCGGTTAAAACCACTTTGTCGCTATGGGCGTCGTAGCCGTCGCACGGGCGTTTGAAAATCGTTTTTATTCCGTCGTCGGAAAGCTCGAAACCGTATGCCGCCGTTTTTTTGTCGGATAAAAAGGCGAGGATATATGCTTTTCCGTTAAAATAAGCCTTTTCGAGATTTAAAGCCGACGGCAAAAACGGTACGCCTTCGGTAATTTTTTCTTTTCCGCATTTCAAAGATATCTTAACGCCGTTTTCTATGTAAACCCGAATTTCGGCTTGAAAATCGCCTGCTTGTTCGACTTTGAAAAACAGTTCTTTGAAGTCCGCGAAAGCGCGCTTGCAAAACGACGGAATAATCAAAAAGCCGCCGTATAAGTCGATTATCTTGATATTTTTGTTGTCATCGAGCAGTTTTTCGTCCCATAAAAAACACGTTTCGTCGTAAGAGGGGGTAAGCGGGATAAACTCGTAAAATCCCTTTTTGTTCGGGAAAACGGAATAGTTTTCGCTCGCCCGCCCGACGTATTCTCCGTTATATTTGACCGCGCATGGCAATGTCGATAGAAAATATAAATACATACTACAAAATATTCAAAAATTTTCGTATATATGTATCGCGGATAAAAAATATGTCAATAATCGGAATATGGAAATAGATTTCAAAAGTTTCGCGGACGGAAGAAAAGCCGCAAAAGCCGACAAAAAAGACTTGATTTTAGAACAATTAAAAGCCGAAATAAATTTGTTTTACGACAAAATCGCAAATCGGTTGAGAAAAGAAAACGCCGTTTTAAAGGCGGAGATAAAAAGGCTCGAAAAAGAAAACGCCGGGTTAAAAATCGAGAACGAAGCTTTTAACCGAGCGTTGAAAAATAGCGCAAGCGAGCAAAATCAAGAGTAAACTATCAAGCCGTAAACCGCCGAAATAACGATAAGAAGTATCGGTGAAAGGCTTTTTTTCGCTGTTTTTTTATAAATAATCGAAAGAACCGCAAGCAAAACGAATAAAATTATGCCTTTTAAGTCGGGCGAAAATTCGTCTCCGATTTTCGAAAATCCGAACACGACGCTTAAAATCATCGTAACGCCCGTCGCTAAAATAAGAGCGGTTATCGCGGGGCGAAGAGCCGAAAGCGCGGCGTTTACAACCTTTAATTTCAAAAGATTTTTGAAAATCGCGGCAATGAAAAGTATCACGAAAAACGATGGCAGAATAACGCCGATCGTCGCGACGAGCGCGCCGAAAAATCCTCCGACGGACGAACCTACGAAAGTCGCCACGTTCACGGCGAGAGGTCCGGGGGTGGACTCCGCCACGGCGACGAAATCGAGAAACGCCGCTTCGGTAAGCCAGCCGTTCGTTATTACGGTTTCTTTTATGAGCGCGATCATTCCCAAGCCCCCGCCGAACGAAACCGCGCCGATTTTAAGGAAATTGAGGAAAAGGCTCAGATAAATCATTGCTTATCCTCCTTTCGGGCAGGCGTTTTTTCGGGTAACGGGTCTGTCGTTTCGCTTGTTTTTGCTCCTTTTCTTTTTGCCGCGGCGGCTTTGACCGAATAAGCGATAATACCCGCCAGCGCGCTGATAAGAATATAAAAAATCGACGAAAAATCAACGCCGAAAAGGGAAAACAGTATAACGCAAGCCACGGTGATCGCAAAAATAACGATATTGAACGGCGATTTTTCCACTTCGAGAAGCATTTTAAATCCCGCCGAAACGATAAGAAAAGTTACGCCGACGCGTATTCCTTTAAACGCGAGCGCGACGTATTTGAAAGCAAGAAATCGATCGAAGAAAAGCGAGATAAGAAAAATGATCGTAAACGCGGGAATACATACGGCGATCGTCGCGAGGATCGCTCCCCAAACGCCGCCGATCGTATAACCGACGAAAGTGGAAGAGTTTATGGCGATAGGTCCCGGGGTCGACTCCGCGATGGCTACGATATCGGCAAACTCTTCCTTTTTTATCCATTTTCTTTTTTCCGCAAACTCGTTTTCCGTTAAAGCTATCATCGCGTACCCGCCGCCGAACGAGAAAAGTCCGATTTTAAGCGACGTGAAAAACAGCGTAACGAGCGTTTTTAACTTAGATTTTTCCATTTTTTGTATCGGTAGACCGAAAATCAATCGGCGTTTTCTTCCGTTTCCTTATCTTCGAACGTGATTTTCTTTCCGAAAAGCCCGTTTCTTTCGGGGTGGGTTATCGCCCCGAGTACGTTCTCTTTGATTTTCTTGTTGTCCTTTTCAAGCGTTTTCAAAAGGTCTTTTATATATTGTCTTTTCGTGTGTTTGTCCGCGGGGCAGGGGTTGCGGATTATCGGCTTGTCCTTTGCGAACGACGCGATCTCCTTTTCCCTTATATAAATCATCGGACGGATAACTTTGAGATTTTTTCTTTCGAGCATGGTTACGGGCGAAAAAGTCGAAAGTCTGCTTTCGTAGAAAAGCGATAAAAACAGCGTTTCGATAAGATCGTCCGCATGGTGACCGAGCGCGACTTTGTTGCAACCGCATTTGACGGCGGTGTTGTTGAGCGCGCCCCTGCGCATGTTCGCGCAAAGACTGCACGGATTGGGTTCTTTTCTCACGTCGAAAACGATCTCGCCTATGTGAGTGGGTTCGATGACGTATTCCACGTTCAAAGCGGCGCAAAGGTCTTTGACCGCCTGCACCTCTTTTTCGTCGAGACCGAGCCCCATATCGACGGAAATTGCCATGACCTCGTATTTTTTCGGATAAAACCGCCGCATGGTCGCGAGGATGTAAAGCAGGGTTATGCTGTCCTTTCCGCCCGAAAGCCCGACGGCGATTTTATCGCCTTCTTCTATCATACCGTAATCTTCCACGGCTCGTCTCGCCTTGGAAAGAAGTTTTTGAAGTTCCATATCCGCTCCGGTTTTCATATAGTAGTACGGGAATATGATATTATAAATCGGCGAAAAACACAAGCGATTTTTATCGGCGTTTTACCGCCGCGCATAATATTTTTTTCGGTCGGAAGCGTAAAATTTAACGATCGGACGAAAAATTCGTTTTTTCGGATTGACAAAACAACGTTTTCGGGTTAAAATATATATGTAAGAAACGATTTTACCGACAAGGAGGAAATTCGTATGGAAGAGAATAAGAAATTTTACGTTGCGTTAAGCAGACAGTTCGGTTCGGGCGGCGCGGAAACCGCTTCCAAACTCGCAAGTCGGCTCGGCGTTAAATGTTACGATAAAACGCTCGCCGAGATGACTTCGGTCGTAACGGGGTTCGATAAGCACGTCATCTTGTCCGCAGAGGACAAGGCGACCAACGCTTTCTGGTATTCGAGCTTTTTAGGCGGCGAGTCGCTTTCGCTTTACGATAAAGTTTTCATAGGTCAGTCCGACGTTATCAAAAAACTTGCCGACAAAGGTTCGTGTGTGTTCGTTGGGCGCTGCGCGCAAGCCGTTCTGAAAGATTACGAGAACGTCATAAGGGTTTTCGTGTGCGCGCCGATGACTCAAAGGATCGCAAGGGTTTCCGAGGGCTACGGCATATCGCCGACGGAAGCCGAAAAACTCATAAAGAAGAACGACAAAGCCCGCGCGGCGTATTATAAAAAATACGCGTCGTTAAAGTGGGGCGACGTCGATAATTACGATCTCGTCGTAAACACCCGCATAGGAACGACCAAGGCGGCGGCTATCATTGCCGATTATGTAAACGAATTGAAGTAATGTGCCGACAATGTGCCGACGCGCGGCGCGAAATTACATAAAATTCTGTGTGCCGACGCGCGGCGCGAAATTACATAAAATTCTGTCATAAAAAGCTTTTTTTGTGAAAAAACGCAAAAAGAGCTTTTTTCATTATTTTTGCACGGTGTCGTTCTTTACAAACGCGATAAAAAATGTTAAAATAAGCGGGAAATAAGAAATTGTCGGGGAGGCGACGTATGGACGAAAGACAACTTTTTACCGAAACGGTGAAAAAAATGAAAAGGCTTGATTTTCTGAATGATTTCGTTCGGAGAAAAACTGCCGAAAAAAGCAAGATTTCGGATGAAGTCGCCGTTTTGCGAAAGAAAAACGGACGCGTCGTAAACAACGAGTACGACATAGCCATTTTTCAGCTCAACGCGAAGATTTCCGATATCGAAAAATCGATAGATAAATGCAAAATCGAAATGAAGTCTTTAAAAGGCGTGATTTCGGAAGGGCTGAGAGAGTGTTACGCCAAAGCGGACGACGCCGATTTCCTCAAAAGGGTCAGGCTCGCTTATAAACACGTTTTCGGCGAGAGGAGCTATCTTGTCGGTCTGAACGACGTCGGCGGGATTTTCGGCGACGCGAAAATCGTGGGCGCGATGGTCACTCACGACAAAACGAAAAAAACTTCCGTGCAGGAATTTGTCCGCGCGGGCGAGAAAAACCAGGCGGGCAGAATTATTTCCTATCCCGAAATAGTCGTTTGGGATTACGACAGAACCAAACCCGAAGGGGAATTCAGAACCGAAGACGATTCGTTCAAAGCCGAACTGAAAAGAAAGAAGGAGTCCGAGCTTTTAAGGTTTGTAAAGGACACATACAAAAAGACTTTGCTTTATAAAACGGCGGTATTTTTCGTCGCGCTCGTCGTTATGTTCGCCCTGGCGGCGGCTTCGGGCGTTATCGGAACCGAACCGGGCGCAAAGTTCATGCCGTTGTTTCTGATCGGCGCGATCGGGCTTGTCGTGTTTTCGCTTTTTGCGGCGAAAAACGAAGAAACTTCTTCGGCGGCGGACGGTTTCGGTCTGACGGCGTTCGGACTGGCGATAGTAACGGGCGTGAGATTTGCCGTCGTTTCGACGGATAAAAGAATTGTTTTGCCGATATTTTTCGCCGTATATTCGGTCGCGATGTTCGTTCTCAGATTTTCGCTCAGAAAAAACGCGAAATCGGGGACAAAACTCGTTAAACCCGTTTCCTGTTTCGTTGGGACGTATCTTGCAATGGTTCTCGGCTGTACGGATATATCGGAAGTTATGCCGAAAGTTTTCGTCGCCGCAGTTTATTTCGCGGTTGTCGTCGCCTGTCTTCTCGGCGGAGCGTATTCGATTTTCGGCAAAAACGAAAAGTATAAAAAAATCGGCGGGAACGCTCTCCTTTTTTCCGCTTGTTTTGCGGGCGTTGCCACGATAGTTTCGCCCGATCTTGCGGGAATGATAATTTCGGCGGCGGTTTGCGCCGTTTCGGTGGGAGTATGTTCCTGTCTGAGGTTAAAAAATGAAATATAAAGCTTTCATAAGCGATTTCGACGGAACGCTTTTTTCGTCGGACGGGAAAATACCCGAGGAGAATATCGAGGCGATCTCGGAGTTCGTTAAACGCGGCGGAAAGTTCGCTCTCTGCACGGGCAGAATGACGGCTTCGGCAATCATAATGCTCGAAAAATTCCCGTTTAATCAACTTATAGCCGCATATAACGGTTGTGAAGTGTGGGATAACGTAAATAAAAAACTGCTGTTTTCGAAGGGCGTTCCTCTTGACGTCACGCGTAAAATAATAGACTTCGGGAGAAGCGAAAAACTGCTTCCTTTCGTTTACTCGGGAAGCGAGGTTTTTACTGACGACAAAACGCCCTTTTCGGAATTTTACGCGAAAACGTGCAAAGTGAACGTCGTCGCGATCGGCGACGTTAAAAAATTCGCTGATGAAAAATCGCTCGTTTCGCCCAAAGTTATGCTTATCGGTTACCCCGAGCAGATAGAAGACGCGAGAAGAAAATCGGAAGAATTGTTCGGAAAAGACTGCGAAATAGCCGAGTCGTACAACGGAATGCTCGATTTTATGCCGAAAGGCTGCGATAAAGGACTTGCCGTAAAGGCTCTTTCGGAAATCTGGGGCATAAAACCCGAGGAATGCGTTGCGATAGGAGACGAAAATAACGACGCTCCGATGCTTAAAGCCGCGGGTCTCGGCGTTGCGATGAAAAACGGCAGAGAAGAACTCAAAGCCATAGCCGACAAGGTTACGGACGCGGACAACGATCACGGCGGAGTTGCGGAAACGATAATGAGATATTGTCTTTGAAACTGAGACTTAACGAAGATAAAAAAGTTGTGGAAACGATACGCGAGGGACTTATCGCCAAAGGCGGATATTGTCCTTGCCGCGTGGGAAAACGCCCCGAATATAAATGTATGTGCGAGGAATTCCGCGCGCAGATAAAAGACCCCTCTTTCGAGGGGTACTGCCATTGCGGTTTGTTCTATAAATCCAAATAGATTTGTTCTGTAAATCGAAATAAAGCAAAATCGATCGGAAATAATCGGAATAAATCCGCGTTTTGAGCAAATTTATTTCTTTTTTTCTTTGGCTGCGGAAGGCGCGGTACGATCGGTTTTAACGTGTTTTACCTGTCCGACCTGTCTTTTTTTCTTGGGGACGACGGGTATTTCGGCTTTTAAATTTTCGTGACGTTTTAAAAACGCCTGCATTTTTGCGTTCATAAGGTATTGCGGTTGCGCGCCGAAATCGGGATCTTTCAAAGTCTCGGTCGTTTTCGGTTGCGGCGTTTCGGGTCGGGGGTTAGGCTCGGCGCGGAAGCTTTTTTCCGTTCTTTCGGGGGTTGTGAACTTATCGATCAGATCGAAAAGACCTATTTTTTCCATTTTCTCACTCCTTTTTTTAATTTTATGTTAAAAAACTTCGGATAAATAATTGCTTAATTATTAAAAATAGTATATAATTAGAAAGCGTATATAAGCACGAGGGTGTTCGCGCCGCCGTTTTTCAAAGAAGCGGTCGGGTCGCTTACAATATCCTATGCTTCACAAAACAAAGATATGCCTCGGGCGTTGCCTTTTAACGCGGCGAAAAGTCCGGACGGCAAAGGAGAAAATTTATGGGCAAAAAAATCATTTGCTTGATAGCGGTCGTATGTATGGCGTTAGGCTTCGCGGCTTGCTCGGGCAATACTCTCGCGAACGGAGATAACGGCGTCGACATGAAAGGCGGCTTCGTTGCGGAAACTAACGGATACGTTTACTTTATCAACGGCGTAGAAAGTTATTCGACGACTTATAAGACCGGTAAGGTAACCAAAGGCGCGCTTATGAGAGTAGCCAAGAGCAAATTCGCGAGCGCGACGGAAGCGGATTACGAAACCGTAGTATCCAAACTCATCGTTTCCGACGATAAAACGGCAGGCTTCTATATTAACGGCGATTACGTTTATTATGCGGTTCCGTCCGACGAAAACAACAAGAAGGGCGAAACCAAGAACGATCAGCTTCTCTTTTTCAGAACCAAGCTCGACGCGTCCGAGACCTCGAACAAAATCGCGGATAAGGATTTCCCGCACGGAGCTACGTTCAGATTTATAGCTTCCGGCAGCAACGTTTACCTTGCCGTTTACAGCACCGATCTTTATGTTTACGACGCTGTTGCGGGTAAAGAAGTAATGACTACCGAAGACGTTGCGTACGACGCGAAAAATCCGTCCGCCGCAAGACAGGGAACGGTTAAAGAGGTTATGTTCGACGAGGACAACGCCGCTTCCTGCATTTATTACACCTACACTCCCGTAGACACCGATCAGTGGCAGGACAGAGATAACGCTACCGAAGAAAGCTATTACGATCTTTACAGAGTAGACCTTGCAAACGGTAACGCTTCCGATACCCGCGTTATGTCGGGCGTAGGCAAAGTCAAGGACGATCAGAGCGGCGAGCTTATCGGTCTTACTTACGATCTTCTGAGACATAAGGACGGAAAGCTTTATTATTCGCAGACTTCGCTTAACACCAACGTCGGTTCCACCAAATATTACGCTTTGGACGACGGCAAGACCGAAGGCGATCTTCTGACTTACGCGACCACCAAGACGACCGCCGCTTTTGCGGACTCCGTATTGTTCTATAACGAAAACGGAAAGCTCGTAACTCTTTACGTCGATTCGTCTTTGGGTCTCGTTAAATTCGATTACACGAAAGCTCACGACGTCAGCTCCGAATCCGATTACGGCGTTTACTCCGTTTCGGACGAAGAAGCTTTGAAAACGGCTACGATCAAATTCGTGAATAAAGAAGGTTCGGACGATTACCTTTACTATGCGGACAGCAACAATAATTATTATAAGGTAAATCTCAGTGCGCTTCTGAAAGGCGAAAAACCCGAAGCTCTCAGAATCAACACCCTTTCGCTCAACACTTCGTGGTATACTCCCGAAGTCGTCGAAATCGACGGTAAGTTCTATTTTATCTGCGTTTACTCGGATTCTGATTATAAATCTTACGTTTACGCAATCGATATGAACGCAGTCGCCGACGGCGTTAAGGCGGTTAAAGAAGAGAAGGGCGACGATTTCGCGGAAACCGATTATTATTCTTACGACAGTAAGAAAGAAGAAGACGCGGTCAAACTCGGACAGAAACTCGGCGTTTACAGCGAGGCGGACAAACCGACGGACAGCACGACTTCCAAATAAAACAAACGGCGGGGTTGCCAGACGGCAACCCCGTAATTATATATAACATAAATATAAGAAACGGCAAAAACATAAAACGCGATCGTTTAAGGTTTTACGGGCTTTAACGGCTTTTGGTTTTTATGGCTTTATGACTTTAAGACTTTATGACTTTATGGCAATCGCGGGAAAGTAAAAGGAGATAAATGTTACAGGTAAGCGGAGTAAGTCTGCAATTCGGCAGCAGGAAATTATTTGAAGACGTGAACATCAAGTTCACCAAAGGAAACTGTTACGGAATTATCGGCGCGAACGGCGCGGGCAAATCCACTTTTTTAAAAATACTTTCGGGGGAACTCGACACGCAGAAAGGTGAAGTCATTCTCGATAAAAACGAGCGTATGTCCGTTTTGAAACAGGATCAGAACGCTTATAACGACGAAACCGTTTTAAGAACGGTAATGCTCGGACATAAAAGACTCGTAGAGGTGATGGACGAAAAAGACGCGCTTTACGCAAAAGCCGATTTCACCGACGAGGACGGAATAAAGGCGGGCGAACTCGAAACGGAATTCGCCGAACTCGGCGGATGGGACGCGGAAAGCGACGCGGAAAAACTTCTCAACGCGCTTGAAATTCCCGAAGAACATTTTCAGACGAAAATGGGCGAGCTTGACGGTAAGGAAAAAGTCAAAATTCTTCTCGCGCAGGCGCTTTTCGGAAATCCCGACGTTCTTATCCTGGACGAGCCGACGAACAACCTCGATATCAAAACCACCGAGTGGCTCGAAAACTTTCTGATAGACTTCGAGAATACTATAATTATAGTATCGCATAACAGATATTTCCTTAACAAGGTATGCACATATATCTGCGACGTGGACTTCGGTAAAATAAACGTATACTTCGGTAACTACGATTTCTGGTATAAAACGAGTCAGCTCATTCAGCGTCAGCAGAGAGAGCAGAACAAAAAAGCCGAACAGAGAGCGAAAGAACTCAAAGAATTCATCGCGAGATTTTCCGCTAACGCATCCAAATCCAAACAGGCCACGGCGAGAAAGAAAGAGCTTGAAAGCCTTACAATCAACGATATCAAGGTATCTTCGAGAAAATATCCGTATATTAACTTCAAGTTCGACAGAGAGATAGGAAACGACATTTTATTCGTCGAAAATCTCACGAAAGAAGGTTATTTCGAAAACCTTACGTTCACCGTCAACAGAGACGAAAAGATAGGTATCGTCGGCAAAAACAGCAAGGCGATAACTATGCTTTACGATATTTTAACGGGCAACGAAACGGCGACGAGCGGTTATTTCAAATGGGGCAAAACGATAATCCCGACCTATCTTCCGCAAAACAACGACAGTTATTTCGTCGGTTGCGACCTTAACCTCGTGGAATGGCTTTCGAGATTTTCTTACGACCATTACGAGGAATTCGTGCGCGGCTGGCTCGGCAGAATGCTTTTCTCGGGCGAGGAGTCTCAGAAGAAGGCTTCGGTCATCTCGGGCGGCGAAAAGGTAAGATGTATGCTTGCCAAAATGATGCTCGAAGGCGGAAACTTCATGATTATGGACGAGCCGACAAACCATCTCGACCTCGAATCGATAACCTCTTTGAACGACGGTCTCGAAAACTTCAAAGGCTGTCTTCTTATGACCAGTCAGGACAGAGAGCTTATGAACACCGTATGTAATCGTATCATAGAAATCGACGGCACGAAGACTTATGACAGACCCGTCGATTACGATACTTATCTCGAAGAGAGAGTTATTTCGAATAATAAGTAAATATTACGCTATAAGTCGATTAACGGGCAAAAATAAAGCCTTACACACGAACTTGTAACGCAAAAGGAGAATATAAAATGGAAACAATTCTGGTTGCGGGCGGCGCAGGGTATATAGGTACCCATACCACCATAGAACTTATCGAAAACGGTTACGACGTAGTCGTAGTCGACAACCTTTACAACAGTAAGGTAGAAGCGGTAAGAAGAGTAGAAAAAATCGTCGGCAGAAAGATTAAGTTTTATAAAGCCGACGTTTGCGATAAGGACGCGATGCGCAAAATCTTCAAGGAAAACGAGATTTCCGCGGTTATAAATTTCGCGGGGTACAAAGCGGTCGGCGAGTCCGTTCAGAAACCCGCCGAGTATTACGAAAACAATATCGGAGGAATGCTCGCGCTTTACGATGTAATGAGAGAATTCAACGTCAAAAATCTTGTATTTTCTTCGTCGGCAACGGTTTACGGTTGTCCTAAAACCGTTCCTATCACCGAGGATTTCCCGCTTTCTACGACCAATCCTTACGGTTCGACGAAACTCTTCATCGAGTATATTTTAAAGGATATCGCCAAAGCCGATCCCGAATTCAACGTTGCTATTCTTCGTTATTTCAACCCGATCGGAGCGCATCCGTCGGGACTTATCGGAGAAGATCCCAACGGAATTCCCAACAACCTTTGCCCGTATATAACCAAAGTCGCGGTGGGCAAACTCAAAGAAGTTCACGTTTTCGGTAACGATTATCCCACGAAGGACGGAACGGGCGTAAGAGACTTTATTCACGTCGTCGACCTTGCAAAAGGACACGTTCTCGCGGTTAAAAAACTTTTGCAGAAATCGGGCTTGTTTATCGTAAACCTCGGAACGGGTCACGGTTACAGCGTTCTCGAAATGATAAACGCTTTCTCAAAAGCTCTCGGAAAAGAAATTCCTTACGTTATCGACCCGAGAAGACCGGGCGATATCGCGGAATGCTATGCCGATCCGTCGCTTGCTTATAAGATGATCGGTTTCAAAGCCGAAAAAACGCTCGAAGATATGAGCAGAGACGCTTTGAACTGGCAAATGAAAAACCCCGACGGTTATCCCGACGACTAAGCCGTTCAGCTTTTTAACCTTTCCGCCTGTCGGAAAGGTTTTTTAATATCCGAAGACGACCGACAATCATCGTAGCCGAATATTTATAACGTTTATGAAGATAAAAGAGTGTTTCAAAAATATATTTTTCCCGAGAACTCTGACTTGTTCCTGTTGCGGAAGAGAAAGTTTTACGGGCGGGATTTTATGCGAAAAGTGTCTTGAAAAAGCCGAAAGGAACGACGGTTTCATCTGCGATCACTGCGGAGTGAAGACCGCCGCGGGCGAGGCTTACTGTCCGCGGTGCAAGAACAAACTGACCTCTTTCGATATGGCGAGAAGCGCGTTCGTATACGGCGACGTTACGAGCGTTCTCGTACAAAAGCTCAAATACGGCGGCGAAAAATATCTCGCGGAGGAGTTTGCGAAAGAATTATATCGCCTTTTCGTCGTGAGCGTGAGTCACGCGGACGGGATAGTCTGCGTTCCGATGAGCGAGAAAAGAGAGAAAAGCAGGGGTTACAATCAAAGCAGACTTATCGCCGAGGCTTTGTCCGAACTCTCTTCCGTGCCGTTTCTGGACGTGACTGTCAAGAAAAAGGAAACCGAGTCTCAGGTCGGAAAGAATTACGGCGAAAGACGTAAAAATCTCGAAGGCAGTTTCGGCGTTAAAAACAAATCCGAGGTGAAAGGAAAGCGGCTTGTTATCGTCGACGACGTTACAACCACGGGTTCTACCGCGGAAGTTCTTGCGGCGGCTTTGAAGCATGCGGGCGCGGAAGAGGTTTTCGTTCTGACTTACGCCTCTGTTTCGAAGGCGAATAATGCGGAAAGCAAAGAGGAAAAACACGAAGAAAACGAAAACACCGATTTGTCGATGACGGGAGAAAATCCCCGATAATCGACTTATAGGCGGGTTTTTCGAAATTTTGCGGGTGATTTAAGCCGTATGTTAAACCGAACGGAAATTTTAAATGTGGTAAAAATATGAAAAATAATGGTTTTTTGGCGAAACGGCACATAATGTATTGAAAATTTTATTCAAATATAGTAAAATAAATAAGAAGATTTGTAAGCCGCAAAAGCGGCTGTCCGCAAACGACGGGTGCAAAAGCGCGCGTTTTTGCGGCGATGTGTACGGAGAGCATTAAGGATATATGGGACTTATCAGTTACATTCTTAACACCGACTCCAGAAGGAGTTTGAAAAAGATCAATTCGCAGGCGGACAAAATTCTTTCGCTTGCACCGAAATACGAGGGTATGACGGACGAGGAGCTTATCTCGCAGACGAACGTTTTGAAAGATCGTCTGAAAAACGGCGAAACTCTCGATCAGATCATGTACGACGCGTTCGCGGTCGTCAGAGAAGCGGCATACAGAGTTTTGCATATGCGCCATTACAAAGTTCAGCTCATGGGCGGTATCTGCGTTCATCAGGGAAGAGTAGCCGAACTTAAAACGGGCGAAGGTAAAACGCTTATGGCAACCCTTCCCGCGTACCTTAACGCGCTCGGCGGCAAAGGCGTTCATATCGTCACGGTAAACGATTACCTTGCCAAGCGTGACGCCGAGTGGATGGGTAAAGTTTACAGATTTTTGGGTCTTACCGTCGGCGTGAACGTTCACGATATGACGGACGATCAGAAACGCGCCGCATATAACTGCGACATAACTTACGGAACGAACAACGAGTTCGGTTTCGATTATCTGAGAGATAACCTTAAAGTAAGGCTTTCCGACATGGTTCAGAGAGAGCTTAACTTTGCGATCGTCGACGAGGTCGACTCCATTTTGATCGACGAAGCGAGAACGCCGCTCATCATTTCGGGTAAAGGCGAAAAGTCCTCCGATCTGTACGTCGAATGCAATCGTTTCGTAAAAACTCTTAAAGCGGACGAGGATTACGTCGTCGATCTCGAAGACAAATCCGTTCAGATAACCGAGCAGGGCGCGAAGAAAGCCGAAAGCTTCTTCGGTATCGAAAACCTTGCGGATATCGAAAACGGCGATCTCAACCACCATATCCAGCAGGCTTTAAAGGCTCATTTCATTTTCAAAAGAGACTCCGACTACCTCGTTTCGGACGGCGAGATCATTATCGTCGACGAATTCACGGGTCGTCTTATGATCGGCAGAAGATATTCCGAAGGTCTGCACCAGGCGATCGAAGCGAAAGAAAACGTTACGATCAGAAACGAAAACAAAACTTACGCGACGATTACTTTCCAGAACTATTTCCGTCTTTACCACAAACTTTCGGGTATGACGGGTACCGCGAAGACCGAGGAAGAGGAGTTCAGAACCATTTACGGTCTCGACGTTCTCGAAATTCCCACCAACAAACCCGTTCAAAGGGTCGATATGCCCGACGTTATTTATTCCACGGAAAAGGGCAAGATAAAAGCTATCGTCAACACCATTATGGAGTGCCACGAAAAGGGTCAGCCCGTCCTCGTGGGTACCGTAACGGTCGAAAAATCGGAAGAGATTTCGAGATGGCTTTTGAAAAACAAAGTCAAACATAACATTCTTAACGCCAAAAACCATAAGAAAGAAGCGGAGATCATCGCTCAGGCGGGCAAGAAAGGCGCGGTCACGATCGCGACGAACATGGCTGGCCGTGGTACGGATATTCTTCTCGGCGGTAACCCCGAATTCCTTGCAAAGCAAGCGCTTTTAAAAGAGGGAATTACCGACGACGTGATCGAACTCGCAACTTCTTACGTTCAGAACGTTTCGGACGAAGTTAAGGCGGTAAGAGAAAAATATAACGAACTTTACGAAGATTTCAAGAAGGAAACCGACAAGGAAAAAGAAGAAGTCATCGCGCTCGGCGGACTCTTCATTCTCGGTACGGAAAGACACGAGTCGAGACGTATCGACAACCAGCTCCGCGGTCGAAGCGGTCGTCAAGGCGATCCCGGTTGCTCGCTTTTCTTCATTTCTCTCGAAGACGATCTCGCAAAGCGTTTCGGCGGCGAGAGACTCAAAGGCATTTACAACGCGTTCAAGGTCGAGGAGGACACGCCTCTTCAATCGAAAATGTTGTCTCATTCGATAGAAAACGCGCAGAGAACGATCGAGGGCAGAAACTTCGGTATCAGAAAGCATATCATTCAGTACGACGACGTTATGAACATTCAGAGAACGGTTATGTACGGCGAAAGAATGAAAGTGCTTAAAGGCGAGGACGTTCATCAGGACGTTTTGAACCTCATTCCCGATTTCGTTACGGAAATCATTACGCAGAACGTAAACAAAAACCAGGCTCCCTCCACATGGGATAAGGATAAACTCAACAAGGCTTTGGAAGACAGAGCTTTGCCGAGAGATACCGCTTACGTCACCGACGAAATGCTCGAAAAATGGGATTACGACTATCTCGTTAAACAGATAATTCAGAAAGTTATCGATTGTTACGAGGAGAAGATCGCGGCTTACCGCGAAGAGGGCATCGATTACAACGAATTCGAGAGATTCGTATTCCTTAAAGTCGTCGACAACAAGTGGATAGACCATATCGACGCTATGGACAGATTGAAACGCGGAATTTCGCTCAGAGGTTACGCAAACGAAGATCCCGTTATAGCGTATAAGAAAGAGGGTCTCGAAATGTTCGAGGAAATGACGGCGAGCATTCAGGAAGAAGTCGTCGCGCTTTTGTTGAAATCCGAAATCAGAAAAGTTCCGCAAAAAGAAGAGAAGAAAGATCTCGTAGAGAACGGCGGAAGCCAGGGTACGACTTCCAACGAACCCGTCGTAAGAGCAAAAACTGTCGGCAGAAACGATCCGTGTCCTTGCGGAAGCGGTCTGAAATTCAAGAACTGCTGCGGAAGACATCAACAGTAAAACTTATTTTTAATAGAAAAATCGCCGCGTAAAACGTTGGCGAAACAAAAAAAGAGCCGCATAAAAACGCGATTGAAAATAAAAAAAGTCGCGTGAAAAACGGCTCTTTTTAAAACTTAAAATTCGATTGATTAAACCGAAAAAAGCTTGTTAATCGACTTATACGCAGGTTTTTATGACTTATATGGTGTGCGTTAAGCGGTTTTGAGAGGGTGTTATGATTAAATTGAAAAGTCCTGCGGACGGCTCGGTCATCGATACGGACAGCCCCGCCGTTAAGGACTGTTTTGAGAATTACGTTCCCGGTTACGGAATGAAATATTACGGTCAAGGCGAAAACCTTCCCATGAAAAGCGTGAGGATAGAATGGGAAGCGGGAAATGCCGAAGCCGCCGATGGCTTTGTGATCGAGATTTCGGATAACGAAAATTTCGCGAACGCCGAAAAGTATTTTACGATCGGGAGCTTTCTCGAACTTAACGGACTTATCCCGAATAAAAAATATTTTTGGAGAGTTTCGTTAAAAGGCGAAAGCGGCGAGAAAATCGTTTCGGACGCGCGGTTGTTTGAAACGAAAGGGTATGTGAGAAGCGTTCCGATAGACGGCGTTTCCAACGTCCGCGATCTCGGCGGCGCGGTCGCAAGCGACGGAAAAAAGATAAAATACGGCGTTTTGTTCCGTTCTGCGAACGGCGACTCCATAACCGAAGCGGGCAGGAAAACGATTGAAAAACTCGGAATAAAAACCGACCTCGATTTAAGGGGCGAGGGCGCGGAAGTTTCGCCTTTCGGCGACAACGTGAAACTTATAAAAATAAGCGGCGCGTATTACGACAGCGTGCCGGACGGTCCCGGGGTGAACGGCTCGGAGGAATATCGGAACAATTTTCGCGACGAACTTAAAGTGTGCGCAGATCCCGATAACTATCCGATGATTTTCCATTGCGCGATAGGGCGCGACAGAACGGGAACGCTCGCGCTTATTTTGCAGGCGCTTTGCGGAGTGGAAAAGGAAAGTCTTTTAAGAGAATACGAGCTTTCGCTCCTTTCAGTCGGCGGTTCGTTCGATAACAACAGGGGGATGCCGCAAAGAGTAGCCGTGTTTTACGATTTTTTGGACGGACTCGGCGGAGAAGAACTCAAAAACAAGTCTTTTAAAGAAAAAATCGAATTTCTTGTAAAATCCCTCGGCGTGACGGACGAGGAGATATCCTCGATAAGAAAAATTTTATTGCAATAGGTTTTATGAAATCTCGTCCGGGGGTCGGCGGGCGGGGTGGCTTGGAGACGACGATTATAACAAAAAATCGGCAAAACAGCTTATTTTAATGTTTATTTCAGAGGCGTTTTTCGAAAAAGCAACCGTCGGTTGACATATTGACCGTCGGCGGTTGGTGGCGTGTCGCTTAAAAAAATGCTAAAATGGGAGCATAAAATCTTTTGACAGGAGAATGAATATGATTTTTGCGGATAAACTGATTAAGCTGAGAAAAAAGGCGGGCTGGTCGCAGGAAGAGCTGGCTTTTAAAATGGACGTAACGAGACAATCCGTTTCGAAATGGGAAGGGGCGCAATCGATTCCCGACCTCGATAAAATGATACGGCTTTCCGAACTGTTCGGGGTAAGCCTCGATTATTTGCTCAAAGACGAAATCGAAGAAACCGAACATACAACCGAACATACAAAATCGTCCGACGATACGCCGCCGCTTCGGCGTGTAACTATGGAAGAAGCGAACAACTTCCTTTCAGTGAAATTCAAAACGGCAAAAACGGTAGCTTACGCCGTTCTTTTGTGTATATTGTCGCCGATAGTTCTTTTAATTCTGAGCGCGATAAGCGAAAGCTTTGCGGGAGCTTTAAACGAAGCCGTTGCCGTCGGCGCGGGAATGATCGTTCTTATCGTCCTTGTGGCGATAGCTGTCGGAATGTTTATATCAAGCGGCAGCAAATCGGCTCCGTTCGAATATCTCGACAAAGAAAAGTTCGAAACCGAGTACGGCGTGAACGGAATGGTTAAAGAACGCAAAGAACAATACAAGGATTTACATAAAAAGAATAACGTTGCCGGCGCTTGCTTGTGCATTATGGCTTTAATTCCTGTTTTTATAGGAACGATAGTCGACGCCGATAACGACCTGCTTCTTATGATTATGCTTTCGTTGTTTTTTATTATCGCGGGCGTAGGGGTTACTTGTTTCGTAAAAACGGGCATTATATGGGCGGCTTACGAAAAGCTTTTGCAAGAGGGAGAATATTCTAACGAGAACAAAGAGAAAAAATCTCTTGCATCGGCTATATATTCGGCTTATTGGGCGCTCGCTACGGCGGTATACCTCGGATATAGTTTTCTCTCGAACGATTGGTCGCGCAGTTGGGTAATTTGGGTTGTCGCTTCGGTAATATTTTCCGCCGTCGTTGCGATTATCAACGCCGTCGGGAAAAAATAGAGGAGTTAATAAAGATTAAATTCGATTAAAAAGGCGGTTCGCTGTTTGCGGGCAATACATTCGCTGTTTATGGGGAATGTAATTTACGCAAATGGACAAGAAAAATTAAAGTATCGAATTAAGCCGTCAAATCAATGTAACACTCTATAATACCGTTTCGAAATTTGCGAAGCGGTATTTTTAATTGTCGAAGATTGAACCGCTACTTGCGGCGTTGCTAAAAAATATCAAGAAACTAAATTTTCAGCTCTCTGAGATAATCCGAATTTACTTTTTATGAAAAATATGATATAATAATTGCATAAAACGTTTTTTCGGGGAGGAAATCATGGAATTACGGGTACTGAAGTACTTTTTGACAGTGGCTCGGGAAGAAAGCATTACAAAAGCCGCCGACGTATTGTATATTACGCAGCCGACGCTCAGCCGTCAGATTGCGGAGCTTGAGGACGAAGTCGGCACGGCGCTTTTTATAAGAAGCAACCGCAACGTAACTTTAACCGACGCGGGTATTTTATTCCGTCGCAGAGTGGAAGAAATGCTTGCTCTCGAAGAAAAAATCAAATCGGAATTCGGCGGAAAAGAAGAAAAACTCGGCGGAACGATCGGTATCGGAATGGCTGAATCGTTGTCCGCGAATATCGTTGCCGAAATTATAAAAGAGTTCAGTAAAAAATATCCTTCCGTGCAGTTTGAATTGTTTACGGCAATGGCTGATCAGGTGCAGGACAGAATCGACCGTGGTACGCTGGATATCGGCTTTTTGCTCGAACCCGTAAACGTTGACAAGTACGATTTCATTCGTCTGCCCGTAAAAGAACGGTTAGGCGCGCTTATGCGAATCGACGATCCGCTCGCAAAAAAAGAAGAAATCGTTCCCGAAGATTTGCTTGGTTTCCCCCTTGTCGTGCCGATGCGGCGCGAACTAAAACAAAACACTCGTAACGTTCTTGGAACGGTTTACGATAAATATGATATTTTAGCAAGTTTTAACGTGGTAAACAACGCAACGCTTCTTGCGGAAAACGGCACGGCGCGTGTTATCGTCGTAGAAGGCGCAACGCAGTATCACAAAAATCCCGAACTTTGTTTCCGTCCGTTCAAATCCGCTCCCGATCTTGGTTGCGTGGTCATATGGAAAAAATATCAACCTTCCGACAGAGCCGTTTCAAGGTTCTTGGAAGAAGTTGCAATGCTTTCGGAGCATAGCGAGCCTTAAAAAATAAGCATTTCACTTTTGACGATAATAGTTTTATAATATAGGTGTAACCCGATAAAGGTTGCGCTTATTTTTATTTATCGGGCGCAATGCCGTTCCGAGAAATTATATTTACAGGAGATTTTAACTATGAAAACAAAACGCCTTTTAACTCTTTGCGCGGCTTTTCTGATTGCCGTATTCAGTCTGTTTTCGCTTGTCGCTTGCAATAGCGGCAACTCTTCCGAACTTCCGCCGAATACCCCCGGCGAAATCGAAAAGCCCAACATTCCGGAAACTCCGGACAATCCTGGCTCGACCGATACGCCGGATAATCCGAGCGCGGGCGAGCGCAATATTCTTGTCGTTTATTTCACTTGGAGCAACAATACCGAGCGAATGGCAAATTATATTTACGGGCAAACGGGCGGTACGATTTGGGAAATCGTTCCCGTAACGCCGTATCCTACCACTTCTTACACGGAATGGGGCTATTCCGCCCGTGACGAAAGAGACGCAGACGCTCGTCCGCCGATTGTAAATCCGTTATCCGCCGAAACCGTGGCGCAGTATGATACCGTTCTCATCGGTTTCCCCATCTGGTGGCACACCGCGCCGATGATTATCGGAACGTTCCTCGAAAGCTACGAATGGTCGTCGGACGTCGATATTTATCCGTTTTTCCAAGGAGCATCAAATTCAAACGCCGAATATTACGACAATTCCATGGCGTTTGTCAGAAGGTGTGCAAAAGGCGCAACCGTGCATGAAGGATTATATACCGCTTCGTCTAACACAAGTCGCATAAACGAATATCTCAGTCAAAACGGACTAATTAAGTGAGGTACAAAATGAAAGTATTGCTTGTAAACGGAAGTTCGAGAGAACGCGGCTGTACGGGAACGGCTCTAAGCGAAGTTGCCCGCACGCTAAACGAAAACGGAATAGAAACCGAAACGTTGTTTATAGGTAATAAGCCTATCCCTGACTGCATCGCCTGCCGAAAATGCAGAGAAACAGGAAAATGCGTTTTTGACGACGTCGTGAACGAACTTGCCGAAAAGGCGGCGACTTGCGACGGATTCGTATTCGGTTCGCCCGTATATTTCGCGCACCCGAGCGCGCGACTTTTAACCGTAATGGACAGAGCTTTTTATTCCGCAGGTAAAAACTTTATGTTTAAACCTGCCGCTGCGGTTCTTTCGGCAAGACGCGCGGGAACAACCGCCTCTATGGACGTAATCAATAAATATTTTACGATATTATCCATGCCGATAGTGTCATCCACTTATTGGAATCAGGTATACGGTACGCAGCCCGAAGAAGTTCTGAAAGACGAAGAAGGCATGGCAACCATGCAGAATATCGGCAAAAATATGGCGTGGCTGCTAAAATGTATCGAAATCGGAAAAAAGAACGGTATTTCTCATCCAGAAAACAAAAAAGTACTTACTAATTTTATACGAGGTTAAAAAATGGAAAATTTTGTATTTGAATATCCAACGAAAGTTTATTTTGGCAAAGGCGCGGCAAAAGAACATCTCGACAAAGAACTCGAACGCTACGGAAAAACGGTCATGCTTGCTTACGGCGGCGGTTCGATAAAGAAAAACGGCGTTTATACTGAAATAACCGAAATTTTACGCGAACACGGCAAAACGATCGTTGAATTTACGGGAATCATGCCCAATCCGACTTATGCAAAAGTGCTGGAAGGCGCAAAAATCGCAAGAGAAAACGGCGTAGATTTTATTCTTGCCGTCGGCGGCGGTTCGGTAATCGATTGTTGCAAAGTCGTAGCATTGCAAGCGGTTACGAGCGAGGACGTTTGGGAAAGCGAAATCGTAAAAAGAAAAATACCGGAAGGAAATCCTATTCCGCTCGGTGCAATCGTGACGGCTTCCGGTACCGGCGCGGAAATGAACGGCGGCGCGGTAATCACTAACGAAGGAGAGAAAATAAAAACGGGAATTTTTTCTCGCGCGCCGAGATTTTCCATTCTCGATCCCGAATATACGATGAGCGTTCCGTTTTCGCAAGTAATATCGGGCGCGTTCGACACTCTTTCCCACGCAATGGAAACGTATTTCGGCTATCCGAACGAAGATAACGTGTCGGACGATATTAACGAAGCCGTGATGCGCAGCGTGATTGCAAATATGCGCGTGCTGTTATCCGATCCGCAAAATTACGAAGCGAGAAGCAACCTTATGTGGGACTCGGCAATGGCAGAAAACGGACTTTTGAAACTTGGCAAAAAGACTGATTTTCAGGTTCATCAGATAGAGCACCAACTCGGAGCCTACACCGATTGTAACCACGGACAAGGACTTGCGGTTATTCATCCCGTCTACTACCGCCATATCTTCAAAGACGGCTTGCCCAAATTTATAAAGTTCGCAAAAAACGTATGGGAACTGAAAAAAGGAAAAAAATCAAATTGCGATTGGGCGCTTTCGGGCATTGACGCGCTTGCGGCGTTCATCGAAGAATGCGGTTTGCCCACAAGGCTGACGCAATTAAAAACCAAAACGCCGATTACCGACCGCATACTTGAAGAAGTGGCATACAGCACAAACCTGATGCCGGGCAGTTACAAAAAACTCACTCACGGCGAAATTTACGATATTTTGATGGAATGTAAATAATTTACGGAGGCTTACTATATGAAAAAGACGATATTAAGCGCGGTTATCGCCGCCATGTCATTGATTTTAGCGTTTGGTTTTACCGCTTGCGGTAAAACCGTAAATCCTCCTCCCGGAGGATGGCAAAATCCGAGCGACGATACGGACAGACCTTCATACGAAGGAGCAAATATTCTTGTGGTATATTTTTCCGTTCCGGATAACGTAAGCAACAGTTATGTGGAAATCGACGGAGAAAAACTCGGAAATACGCAATATATGGCTTACGTCATTCAGGAAAATACGGGAGCGAATATTTTCCGTATTCTTCCCGAAACTCCTTACCCCACCGACCACTCGGCACTTTTGAAAGTAGCGCAAGAAGAAAAACGAAACAACGCACGACCGAAAATAAAGGATGCAGTCGAAAATTTCGAGCAGTATGACGTGGTTTTTATCGGTTATCCCAACTGGAACGCCGATTTGCCTAACATTATGTACACATTTTTCGATACCTATGATTTTTCAGGTAAAACGATCGTGCCGTTCAACACGCACGGTGGAAGCGGATTTTCGGGCACGAGAGAAACGATTGCCCGTTTAGAACCGAACGCAACTATGTCTGAGGGACTTTCCATTTCGAGAAATTCCATCGGTAGCGGCGAACAAACCATTGTCGATTGGCTTACGCGCCTCGGTTACAAAAAATCGACGTAACAAACTTTTAGCGAAAGGAGCGACGAACGATGAGTAAAAAAACGATTGTAAAAATTTGCGTCGATGCGGCAATGTTTGTGCTGTTTTTGCTTTTAATGGGCGAATTTTTGCTGAAAGAAGCGCATTTATGGCTCGGAATCGCCGCCGCTACGCTTTTCGTTTTGCATACCGCGCTTAACTATAAGTGGTACAAAGCCTTGTTCAAGGGCAAATACGGTGCAATGCGTATCGTGCAAACGGCGGTAAATTTCCTTTTACTGCTCAACCTGATAATCTGTATCGTCAGCGGCGTCTTAGTTTTGCCCGACGTATTTATCGGATACGAAATCAACGTAAAAATTCACCTGCTAACTTCTGCCTGGACGTTTATCCTTATGTCGGTGCATTTGGGGCTTCATTGGGGCATTTTTGTCGGCTTGGTAAGTAAAATCGAGCTGCAAAACGGCTTAAAAACCGCACTAAAATGGATTTTCAGAATTATTCTGTGCGTTATCGTGCTTTATGGCGTACACGTGTTTATCGAACGCCGTTTTTGGGAAGAGATTTTCCTTTTAATCGACTATCAAAAAGAGTATGACTATTCAAAATTGCCGCTTGTTTACCTTGCGGAAAGTATCGCTTTGTCGGCGGTATTCGTAAGTATAATCCACTATGTAAAAAAGATATTTTTAACGCTTCGGCGGAAAAAGGAGGCAAAATAAAATGAAAAAAGTACTGATTTTTCTTATGGCTTTCGTTATGTTGTTTGCCGTAAGCGGATGCAACGTCGGCGGTTCTTCCGGCGGTACAAATAACGGCGATAACGGAAATAACTTGGGCGGCGACGTAATATTCAGCGAAAACGAAATTAAAATAACAGCCGGCGATGCCGTTTTATATGCGACTATGTACGACAATGAAACGGCGCGCAACTTTATGCAAACACTTCCGTTTACATTGCCGACTATCGAGCGAAGCGGCCTTGCGAAAGGCGTTCATCTTCCCGAATACATCGAATACGAAAGCGATAAACTTACAAGAGATTACACGCTTGGCGAAATCGGCTATTGGCCGGGCGGCGATATTGCTATTTTTTACACCGACGACCTTTTCGATAAAACTATTGTAGACGTCGTTCAGATCGGCAAAATCAACGACGGCGTTGAAATTTTCAGAACGTACGACGGCAGCGTTACAATCGAAAGAGTGAAAACAACCGCTCGATATGATATTTCTTCAGGCGAACTGATAACGAATATAAAAGGACAAAGTATTTACGGAGTTGTCTACACTCCCGTCGGAGTGAAAAATTTGTTGCCGGCAGTGATACTTTCTCACGGTTTCGGCGGTAATTACAACACGAATGCCGAATACGCAAGAGAATTTGCCCGTCGCGGTTATTTTGCGTATACGTTCGATTTTCGCGGCGGTTCGCCGTCAAGTCGCAGCGACGGTTCTACACTCGAAATGTCCGTATTTACCGAAGAAGACGACTTAAAAGCTGTCGTAAATACAATTCGTTCTCTCGGTTACATAGATAAAGAGCGTATTTACCTTTTCGGGACAAGTCAGGGCGGTCTGGTTTCCGCTATGATTGCAGCCGACTTGCAAAACGAAATACGCGGCGCAGTTTTGCTGTACCCCGCTTTCGTTATGGCGGACAATGCGAAAGCAATGTATAAAACCGTAGGCGAAATCCCGGACAGCACGTATTTTATGTGGATGACCGTAGGGCGAACGTATTTTGAGAATTTACTCGATTACGATCCTTATGCTGATGTTATACGCTATACGAAAGACGTTTTGATTCTGCACGGCGACAGAGACGGTATCGTACCTCTTTCTTATTCCGAACGCGCGGCAAAAGAATATCCGTCCGCTACGCTTCACGTTATAGAAGGCGCAGGGCACGGATTCGGCGGTTCTGATTTCGATTCGGCTTTTAATTACTCGATTCAATATATAAAAACACATTAAAGACCTGCAAATAAAAGTCAAGCGTTAAAATGAATAATTTTGTAAAAATTTTTAAGTCAAAAACAGAGTAGCAGAAAAAAGTCTCCGTCAAAGGCGCAGACTTGAGACGAGCAGGATAAGGATTAAGCGGTATGCTTGAGAGAGTTCAAATGCTCTGTCACGCGAGCATAATAAATTCTCAAAAACTTGTTGGCGGCAGCGATCATGTAAACGTAGAAATGTTTGCCTTCGGAACGTTTCTTGTCCATGAATTGAAATACAGAGTTCTCTAATGGGGCTTGTTGCAAGATAACCGACATGATCTGAAACAGCGTTTTTCGCAAAGCGGAAGAACCTCGTTTTGAGATAGAGCGGGATTGTGGGTTAAAGTTTCCGGACTGAAACGGCGAAGCGTCTAATCCGGCGAAACACACAAGAGCTTTTTTGTTCGAGAAGCGAGAGACGTCGCCGATTTCCGCGATGAGCTGAGAACCGAGGACGGAGCCAACGCCAAACATGGACATAACGGTATCGTATTCGGGAAGCGTAGAAGCGAGCTTATTCATCTCGGAAGCGAGTGAAGCAAGCGTTTCGTTAATGCAGTTGAGTTGAGAGGTCGCGTTTGAAACGAGTAAGGCTGTACTTTCCGTAAAGGATAAAGACGGCGAACAGTTACAAGCGAAATCGTAAACGGATTTAGCCTTACTTTCAGAGAAATTGTAACCGAACCTTCTGCACCAAGCAAGATAACTTTTAGCGAATGAGGAAAAAGACTTCTTTGAAATGCACGCCGCATGATGGTATTTGAGAATGAAGTCGACCCATTTCTCGTGACCGTCGGATTTTCTCGTAGGCGTAGAGAATAAAGTGTTAGCTCCGGGAAATGTTTGATCTATGAGCGAGATAAGATTATTCTTCAACGAAACTTTGAGTTTGATGTATTGGTTGTATTGTCGGTTGTAGGATTTGAGCAGAAGTCTTGCTTCGGATTGAACGGAGAAAGGCGAAAGTTCTTTCCAACGATCGATAGCAAAAGAAGCAAGTTTAACGGAATCTTTTTTATCCGTTTTAACCTTGCGGACAGTTAACGATTTTGTACTGTAGTCTTTCACCAAAATGGGATTGACTACGGAAACAAATAAGCCGTTGTTACGGAGAAACAAGGCTATTGGGAGATAGTAGTTGCCTGTGTATTCCATAACAACCTTCGTATCGCCGTCCAAAGTTTTAAGGAGTGTGACAAGCTCCGAAAGTTCCTTTGGATTGTGCAATACGTCGAACGGGGAAACGATGATTTCTCCGAACGGGCGCAGGACGGCAACGGTAGATTTGCCTTTCGAGACATCAATACCGACAGCATTCATGAGTGCAACCTCCGAGAAGTGAATTTGTAAACAAGGCGACCGACCTTATCCATTACCGATTCAATCTGATTCGTTATACGGACGCGAAGCCCAACCTGCATAAACCGAACGCTATAACGGAAGGACGGCTGACAGTCTTTAATTCGTGCGTGAAAACACAAGGAGTTTTTGGTCAGACCTTTATTACCCTTCCATTATAGCTTAGGTAACGGAACTTGAAAAGTGCTATTTCAATTACCGCACTTTTTTCGGTCAAATTTATTATATCAGGAGAAAAATATGAACAAAAAGGTTTTAATTCTTTCAGGAAGTCCGAGAAAGGGCGGCAATTCGGATTTACTTTGCGACGAATTTATGCGCGGCGCGGCGCGATCGCAAGCGGTAATTCGGTAGAAAAAATTCGCGTCGCAGATAAAAATATCGGCTATTGCAAAGCGTGCTATTTTTGCAAAAAGAGCGGCGGACAATGCGTTATAAAAGACGATATGACGGAAGTTCTTCAAAAAATGATCGATGCCGACGTTATCGTTCTCGCGACTCCTGTATATTTTTATTCGATCGACGCGCAATTAAAAGCTGTGATCGACAGAACGGTTGCGAGATGGACGGAAGTTAAAAACAAAGAGTTTTATTACATTATTACCTGTGCCGACGATGATATAAAGTCCTGTGAAACAACGCTTGCGTGTTTGCGCGGCTATGCCGATTGTGTAGACGGAGCGAAAGAAGCGGGCGTTATTTACGGAACCGGCGTTTACGAAAAAGGCAAAATTAAAGATACAAATCAAATGCGTCAAGCCTTTGAGATCGGCAAGAACGTCTGAAAACCGATGCCGTTATGTTTGAAATATTATTGCCGTTCGATTTATATATTGCAAGAATAACGGAAGTAAAATTTCAAATGAAATTTTAAAATTTCGAGTATCAGGTATTGACAAACAAATAAAATCATGCTATAATTAAAATGCGAACATATGTTCGAGTGTGTTGTCGGGTGTGAAGATGTTGCCCGAATGTTCGTTCCCTATGCCGTAGGAACGAACGCGGATAGGCGTTTTTACTCGCGTTTGTCCGAGAGAAGAATTACCGTCGTTTGCCATAGGGTTGCTAAAAGATACAGCAACTACCGCGACGGGCGTTGAAACCGAAAAAATTAGAGGTTTCGGCGTGGGTTTTATTGTTGTACGATTTTTTAAATAAAATCGCCTGAAATTAAATAATTCGGATTGAAATCCGTGCGAAGAACGAGCCTAAAAGGCAACCGAAACCGCACGGATTTTTTTATTCTTAAAACAAATCGAGAGGCAAATATATGTAACAAAAACAGACAATTAAATATCTTTCCGCAAGTTATATTGCGGAGCATTTCAGGTCGGTGATAAAAAATCAGCGACCTTTTTCATGTTAAAAATCAGGAGGAATATATGCAAAATTATCATCGGTATCGCCCGCCCTGAGCGATAAAAATCACAAGCAAAAAATAAATTTATAAGGAGAAAATCATTATAGAAAACGTATTAGAATGCAGAAAATTTCGTCCGTTTTATTACGGCAACGCCGTCGTTATATCTACGGACACTTGCCCCCTGCAAGGGCGAACGGCACCAAACGCGAAGCGATTTGGTATAGTGAGTTATACCTTTTTGAAAAAGGTGGCAAAAACAATTTTTACGGAGGTGATGAATTACGTCTTATTTAGTATGTCATATGGAAAAATATAAGCGCGGCGATATCGTCGGAATCGAACGAGAAAACGAGCGCGACGAAAACTATAAATCCACAAGAAACCCGCAAATCGACAAATCGAGAACGTACCTGAATTATCATACTTTGCCGTATGAGAAAAGGTATCTTGCATTCATCGACGAGCGAATAAAAGAACTCGCCCCGAAACGAAAAATCAAAGACGACGCGGTGCTTATAACTTCTTTTATTTTAGGTTCGGATAAAGAATTTTTCGACGGTATCTCACCCGAAACGCAAAAACAATTTTTTGACGATTGCACGGAATTTTTCGCGGAACGCTACGGAAAAGAAAACGTAGTATCAGCCGTCGTTCACTTAGACGAAAGCACGCCGCATTTGCATTTCAATCTGATGCCTGTAACGAGCGGAAGATTATGCGCGAAAGAACTTTTCGACCGCGCCGCTCTAAGAGGATTGCAAACGGATTTTTACGAGATCGTCGGCAAAAAATACGGCTTAAAGCGCGGCAAGGAAGGCAGCACGGCGAAGCATTTAGACACAGTCGCTTTCAAGGCGAAAAAGATGACGGAAGCCGCCGAAGAAAAAATCCGCGAAGCCGAAGAGGCGCAAACCGCGGCAAAACCTGTAAGAGAATTGCTTGAAAGTTACGAATCTGCGCGGTCGGATAAAATACCCTTTTCGGGTAAGAAGAAAGAAACAGAAATTATCGCGTTACGGATGAAAAACAGCGAACTCGAAAAGAAAAACGGTATTCTTGTCAAAGATAACGGCGATTTGTATGACGAACTGAAAAAGAAAGAAAAAACGGCGACCGTGAACGAAGGTGCGGTAAAACTTTTGGAGAAATTACTCGAATACGCGCCAGAAGAACTCGCCGCCGCAAAACAAGCCGCAAACGCAAGACAGGAACAAGAACGGAATCGCAAAAGAAACCACGCAAACAACAATTTTAACGGTAAGTAACCGATAAAATTTACCAAACGAAACGCAAGCGTCGGCATTATATAAGAGCGAGATTAAAAGCCAAAAGTAATGAAATAAGACGAAGTAAGTCCGACCTGTTTCGTAAATTCGCATTCATGCGAGGCTGAGAAAAAATTCAGAAAAGGAGCCATAAAAATGAAAAATAAAAATAAATCAGATTAAATTTTCGGAGGGGTAAAATACGAGCAAAACGTTAGCGCAATTGAAGGAGGAATTTTCTGCCGCCCCCGTTACGCGGCAAGAATATATGATTCAAGGGAAAAAATTTATAGTAATAAGCCATTACGCGGGGCAAAAAGATTTGAATACCGTGTTACAAAAAATTGCCGAAAATCGCGCATATCGCGAAATCGGTCTGAAATATTAATTTTTTAACGGGCAACTCACACTAAATAAGGGTTGCCCTTTCAATACAATTAAAGCTTGTCAAATTCAATGAAATATGATATAATATCGGCACATTGAATTTGACGGCTTTGATTCAAAGGAGTAAAACAAATGAAATCAAAGCTACAACTGAATAAAAAAGCAGGAATCTATTTAAGACTATCCAAAGACGACGAAAAAGCCGGAGATTCTCTTTCCATCGAAAATCAGAGATATATTTTACGGAAATATGTTTCGGATAACGGTATGGAACTAATCGACGAATACGTTGACGACGGCTATTCGGGAACCAATTTCGACAGACCGGAAGTCCAAAGACTGTTGGAAGACGCAAAAAACGGCGTAATCGATACGATTATCGTAAAAGATTTATCGCGTTTCGGCAGGAATTATATTTTTGTCGGACAATACGTCGATTATATTTTTCCGATGTATAACGTTAGGTTTATTGCAATATCCGATAACGTTGACACTGCAAACGCAAACAGCGCGGGAATGGATATGATGCCGATTATGAACGTTTTTAACGAATGGCACTCGGCAAACACATCTAAAAAAATACGCGCCGTAACCGAAGCAAATGCGAAAGCCGGAAAATATCGTGCAACTCATGCCCCCTATGGATATGTAAAAGGTCCCGGAGATAAAGCCCTTCCCGTTCGCGACGAGCCTGCGGCAACGATTGTCCGTCGCATTTTCGAGATGAGAGCGAGTTGTAAGACGTATAAGGAAATTTATACCGTTCTGAACGACGAAAAAGTGCCTATCCCCGCCGTATATCTGCATGAAAAATTCGGAATACCATACAGAAGACCGAATAAAAACTTATGGGCGGACAGTATTTTGCGAAGCATTCTTAAAAATCCGACGTATCTCGGTCATCTCGTTCGTTTGCGCTATACCACCGTTTCGTATAAAAACAAACGGCGTGCAGACCGTGAACCGATTGTGTTCCCGAATGCGTTTGAACCGCTTGTAACGCAGGAACTTTGGGATAAGTGTCGCGAACTTGACGAATCTGCAATCGGACACGGCAAACACACGGCAAGAGGAACAATGCACGTTCTGTCGGGACTTATGTATTGCGCCGACTGCGGCGGAAAAATGAAACTCGGACAAGAAGATCTGCGACCGACCAAAAATCATCCGGAAAGACGTATTCTTTATCACTACATTTGCGGCAATCACTCTCGGTTCGGAAAGTACTATTGTTTCAATCATTACATACGCCGCGAAGTGATCGAGGAACTTGTTTTAAGCGATATTCGGTCGAAAGCAGATTTAGTAATGCGAAACGAAAAACAAGCGCGCGAAGATTTTCTGAAAAGAAAAGAACAAGCGGGCATTGCCGAAGTCAATGCTACTAAAAAGGCATTGAAAACGAAACAACGCCGCTACTCAGAACTCGAAAAGTTGATTTTATCCGTTTATGAAGATAAAGTTTCTCAAAAGATTCCCGAAGAACTCTGTGTAAAACTTCTTTCAAACTACACAGAAGAACAAAACGCGCTAAAAACCGACATCGAAGAACTTGAAGATAAATTATCCGCGTCTGTAAAAAACGAAACCGACGTGGACGAATTTATACGAAGAATCAAACAGTATATCGACGTTCGGGAATTAACGCGCGAAATGTGCGTACAACTTATCGAGGGTATCACCATCGGCGCTACTCCGGGAGATAAAACTGGCGCGCGCGAAGTTCATATCTATTATAAACTTTTAGGCAAAAATTGCGAATCTGAAAATTCTTTGTCCATTTGAGCAAACAAGCAAGCATTTTTGCGGGAAATATGCTATAATTTTCTACGAGGTGAAATAAATGGATCAAATAAAAATAGGAAAATTTATCGCCGCTCTAAGGAAGGAAAAAGGTTTTACGCAGGAGCAACTCGGAGAAAAACTCGGCGTAACAAACAAAACGATTTCGCGTTGGGAAAACGGTAACTATATGCCCGACGTTGAAATGCTGTCGCTGCTTTCACAAGAATTCGGCGTAACGATCAACGAACTTATAATCGGAGAACGGATCGGGACGGAAGATTTCAAGAAAACCGCCGACGATAATCTTGTTACCGCGATAGCCACAGGTGATTGCGTTCGAACTCGGTCTTGCGTTGTGTTTTTGGCTAATACATCGTTGCGTTCGCGTGTTATACGCAGAGTATTAACGCGCTCACGCGCCTTGTCTTAGCCTAAAAACGCAAGGCAAGACTTGTTGGCAACCAAAACGCCGATATTTTCGATGAATTTTGGCGAAAGCGAACGCAGATGTACTATATGTACTTCAAGCGAGATTTTGACAAAAGGCGCGAAAATAACGGCGTTTTGGCGGGTTCTAACGCAATCACCTGTGGCTAAACAATAGCGTATTTACATTGAAAGAGAAAATCACGTTTTTTAAGAAAAAGTGGTTGCGCGAACATATCGCAACGATTGTTTTATGCGTTATAGCGTGGATGGGCATTATGGTATGGCTGATGCTGGAAACGCAAGGTGACGATAAGTTTCTGTTTTTGGGCGCGGTTGGCAGTTTACTTGCAGTGCTGTTCTATGTTGTACTTTATAACCGTATGATGGCGTATGTCGAAAGGCGGGCATACCCAGATCCCGACAATGAAACGGAAAATAGAAAATGAATATTAAAATCCGATATCTCGTTTGTTTTAGCGAAATACCGGATTTTTTGTTGTGATTATTTTTTTATCGGCAGTAATGCCGTTATATTGAAAGCCGTTTGTTTACTTTTTATCCGCGCCGGGGACTACGCCGACCTCTACGTTATCTATCGTGCGGGAGACAAGCGCGGGAATCGGATGTTCCGCAATCTGAAAACGATAATCTTTGCCGTGTTTTCCGATATAATCCGTAATCACCTTATGCGACGGATTGTCTTTCACGGGGTAATTGAATTTCGCGTTATATTCGAAAAATCTGTCGTCTTCGGGGAGCGAGCTTATTTTTTTGTAATCGCCGAGCTTGCCCGTGTTTTCGACGGTGTTCGCGAGTATCGAGCGAACGTAGTCTATATGCTCTTTAAGTTCCAGAGGCTTCGGGAACTCGGGCGTTAAAATCACGTCATCGTAGTCCTTTTTGTCGTATTTTTTAAGAAGCTTAACTGCGGCGTGCAGGTGCGAAAGCTCCGTTTCGAACATATATTCCCAGATCTGCTTCATTCTTTCGTCCGTTTCCGTCATATAATTCGACCAGTAAACGTAACATTCCGTATACTCGTGAACGAGAGTGCATTCGAACGGATCGCAGGACGCGTCTATAAGCGAGCCGTACTGTGTGACGTGTTCCTCTTCCACAAGACAAATCTCCTGATAAAGTCTTTTGCCGCCTTCGGTTTTGTAATGCGCGCCGACGTTCATATAAAAATTCATCGTCTGCTGTTCGGCGGCGGTGATTATCATTGTGTCGAGAACGGACTGAATATCGTTTTTCTTTGAAGAAATGCACCCCTTGACATTATCTATCGGGTGGCGGTGGTGCGCGATAGTCGGTCTTCCGGGCATTATTTCGGTGTATTTCCCGACGAGTTTTTCGGCGTGTATTCCGTAATCGTCGTCGAGAAGATCTGCGTAGCGGTACAAATGGTCGAAATCTTCCAAAAGCGCAAAGTCGAGAGCCTTTTTAACGCTCGAATTTTTCTCGCGCATAGCCATTTCGGCGGTTAAATCGACGGCAAGTTGTTCGTAAGCTATCGTCGTTTCGAGTATCGATTCGTCCGCGGGTTTAAGCTGAGCAAGATATTGCTGTTGTTGTTTTTCCACAAATCTGACAAGCGCGAGACTTCTTCTTAAATCCATATCGTCGAAGTGCCTCTGCATCTGATGCGAGTGCCAGTTTGCTTCGTATTCCGCGCCGCAGGCGAGAATAATTCTCGTTTTCGTGTACGGGTCGGTGGCATTTTTGTCGTATTGCTTCGGGTAAAGCTTTTCTAACGACGAAAGATATTCTTCGGGTTTTTTTGCTTTTTCTTTAAACGGGTTCAATGAAAATCTCCTTTAAAAATTTTTCTTCCGTAATTTTTCCCTTTAAATATCTTTTTTATACCTTACGGGTATCGTTGACATAAAAGCTAAAAAAGTGTATAATTTTCCTATGAAATATGCGGTATTTTCGGACGTTCACTCCAACGTGTTCGCGTTAAAAGCGGCGCTTTGCGAGATAGATAAACTTCGTCCCGACAAAATAATATGCCTCGGCGATATCGTCGGAAACGGATTTTATCCCGAAGAGACCGTTTCGCTTATCCGCGAACGGGAAGATATCGTTTGCGTTAAAGGTAATCACGATATGTTCGTCACGATGGATCTGAGGAATTTTTCAAAGGAAGACCCGAGGGTAAAGGTGTTTACCTGGCAACAAAAAGTTCTCTCTTCGGCTTCGAAAAAATTTCTGTCGGCTCTCCCGCCAGTACTTAAATTCAAAGACGGAGATTTCGACATAACCGCATATCATTATCCGACAAATCACGGCGGCAGATTTAAAAATATGAAATATTTGCCGTCGAAACAGGATCTCGAATATCTTTTCGGCGACGAAAAAGGCGATATTTTCCTTTTCGGTCACGAACATACGGGTTCTTTAAACGAAGTGAATGGCAGATATTTTCTTAACTTCGGAACGCTCGGGAACTTTCTTCAAAAGGATACGGCAAGGTTCGGCTTGTTGGAGATCGACGGCAAAAAGGTGGTCTATAAGCCGATTAACGCCTATTATGACGACTCAACGGCTCGCGAAACTACCGAAAGGCTCAACAGAATTTTAAACGAAAAGAAATAAAACGGAGAGGGAATATTACCCTTTATTTAAGAACTATGAACAAAAACGAAATACTTAAAGGTAAAAAAATATGGAAAGGAGACGTTAAGGCAAAGGATGTTTACGTCGATTTCGTCTCAAAATTCAATGCGGAAGAAAAGGGCAGGGTGTACCTCAGGATTTCCTGCGACAGCAATTACACCGCGTATGTAAACGGAAAAATCGCCGGGGCTGCCCAGTGCGCCGATTATCCGCATTACAGAAATTTTGATAAGCTCGACATTACGCGTTTTTGCGAAAAAGGCAAGACGAACGAACTGAAAATCACCGTCTGGCATTACGGGGTCGACAGTCAGACCTATATAAACGCGGACGCTTTTCTTCTTTTCGATATTATTCAAAGCGGCAGAACTTTGCTCGAAAGCGACGAAAACGTGCTTTCGGCGATAAACGGGAAGTATAAAAACGGCTATCTGAAACAGATTTCTTCGCAACTCGGTTTGAGCTTTTTATACGACGCGAACGGAGAAGACGGAAAATTCGGTAAAAGCGACGCTACGGGTTGCGGCGAAGCGGTCGAAAGAAAACGCGGAATATGCAGAATGCGCCCTTCGAACGCGAAAGCCGTAATAACAAGGGAAAAGGGCGGATATCTCGTCGATCTCGGAAGGGAAACGGTCGGATTTGTTTCGCTTGATTTTAAAAGCGATATCGTTCAGAAACTCACGATTTCTTACGGCGAAAGGCTCGAAAAGAACGGCGAGATCCCGAGACTTATGGCAGACAGGGATTTCAGCGTCGAGTATATCGCGAAAAAAGGCGAGAATTCTTATATAAATACTTTCCGCAGGCTCGCGGGCAGATATCTGTTCGTGGAGTGCGAAAAGGAGATAGACATAAAATATATCGGTCTGCGCCCCGTGGAATATCCCGTGAGAATAAAACCCCGCAAGTTTAAGGACAAGCTTTTGCAGAAAATTTACGACGTTTCCGTTTACACGATCCGTTGTTGCATGCACGAGCATTACGAGGACTGCCCGTGGAGAGAACAGGCTCTTTACGCAATGGACAGCCGCAATCAGATGCTTTGCAACTATTATATGTTCGACAAGACGGTTTATCAGCGCGAAAACCTCGTTCTTATGAGCAAAGGGTTAAGACCCGACGGGCTTTTAAGCCTGTGTTTCCCTGCGGGTAACGACTTTCCGATACCGTTATTCTCGCTTGTTTACATTATGCAGACTTACGAGTATATAAAGTATACGGGAGACGTTTCCGTTCTCGAAGAAACGGGCGGAACGCTCGATAAAATTATGGAGACGTTCACGTCGAAAATAGCCGATAATCGACTTATAGCCGAGTTTCCCGCGCCTTATTGGAACTTTTACGAGTGGGCGGAAGACTCAGCGAACGACGATCAGATCGGCAGAAAAGCCGGGGAAAAATATCCCGAAAATTACAGCCTTATTTTAAACTGTATGTTCGTGTACGTTTCGAAAATGTACTGCGAGATGAGAAACGGAAAAATCGATACCGAAGATATGGTCAAGGCTATAAAACAGACTTTTTACGTTCCCGAAGAAAAGGCGTTTAAACTGAGTACGTTAAGCGACAAGCTTTCCGTTCTCGGCAATTCTCTTGCCGTGCTTGCGGGCGTCGGAGGAGAGGAAACCGCCGAAAGACTCGTAAGTCAGAAAGGTATGATTCCCATAACCCTTTCGATGAACGCTTTCCGATACGACGCCTTGCTTCTTTTCGGCGATAAATACAAAAAATACATAGTAGACGATATTAAGAAAAAATACGGAGAAATGCTCGAAAAAGGAGCCACCACGTTCTGGGAAACGGAACTCGGCGGCGAGGATTTCGGCGGCGCGGGCAGTATGTGTCACGGCTGGTCGGCAATTCCCGTTTACTACCTTTCCACTCTTGTGAACAATTAAATTTCTTTGCCGTCGGAGCCGTTAAACCCGACTTCGGCGACATTTTTTTCTTTAATTCGGATTTTTATTTTTTATCGAACATTTTTTCAGAAAATGGGTTGCAAAAGTTTATATAGTATGTTATAATCAAAATATAATTGTTTTTTCTAAATAAATGTTCGGTAGAAATAATTCAAAAAGTTTTCGGGCGCGGTCTGTTGCGGTCGGTCGCGGTTAAAACGGAGTTTTCCGAAAAACGAATAAAAACGGAAACAAATCAAAAAAAACGGGCGAACGCCGTTCGTCCGATGCGAATAAAATATATAGTCACAAAAACAAAAAACGGAGGTGTCAGATGACAAAACAACGTAGCAAAATTCTGAAAATTCTCATCGTGGTTCTCGCTTTGGCGGCGCTTGCGACGACGGCTCTCGTTGTTACTTGCTGTAAACCCAAAACCCCCGCGGAAAGTAACGTTACGATTACTTTCGAAACAAACGGCGGAGATAGCATATCTCCCGTAACCGTAAAATCGGGCGAAAAATATCTTTTGCCCACCCCAAAGAAAACCGAAAGGGTTTTTTCGGGCTGGTATTACGATAAGGATTTTGCGGAAGAATGCCCGGAAAACATAACTCCGACGAAAAACCTTACGGTTTACGCGCGGTGGAGCATAACGCTCACGTTCGTAAGTTCGGGCGGCACGGAAATCGAGCCGAAGGACTGTTACGAGGGCGAAGAGATAGGCTTGCTTCCCGCTTCGTATAAAAACGGGTACACTTTCTCGGGTTGGTATTACGATTCGGATTTCACGAAAAAGGTAAGCGAAACCGACGTTTTAAGTTCTCCCGTAACCGTTTACGCGTTGTTTACGGAAGTCGCCGATTCGTTCAAAAAAATCAAAAGCGTTAAAAACGCGTCCGTTACTCCCGAAATCGAGATAATAACCGACGTTGTTTTACATAACGAAAACCTTTCCGATTACATAACGCTTACTTCTTCGAGCGGCGAAAACGTCGGACTTTATGTAAGACCTTCCGGCGAAGGTCGATACGTCGTAGAACCGAACGTCAGACTCGACGAAGGCATAACGTATTCCGCCGTCTCTCTTTCCAAAGCCGTTAAATTCGGACTTGTTGACGGACGAGACACCGAAAGCGCGGACGAAGTTTCCATTACGACCGAAAAGGAACAAAGGGAAGTCATCGAGAAAAAGCCCACCGTTCATCTTTCGGCGGCAAATCTTGCCAAGTGGGAAGAAAACGTTTACGTTTATTCGGACGCGGGTCTTGAAAAAGACGTAAACAGAGTCGTGGTAAGAACGGACGAGCAGATTGCCGAAGGCAGCGTTCTTACGATAGGCGAAACCGAAACGGAAAGCGACGACGATTATATTTGTAAAGTAATTTCCGTTCGCCGCGAAAGAATGCAGTACGTCGTAGGCAACGAAATTTTGGAAGACGAATTCCTTATTTTAGACGTCGTGACCCCGAATATCGACGATATTTACGGAGATGTCGACGTTTTCGGAACCAAGCAAGCCGAACTCGAAGGTTACGTCGAGCTTTCGCCCGAAACGGTCGCGGCGAACCTCGAAGCCAACGAGGGCGTCGTCAAACTCAAAAATTCCGTAAGGGAAGCGGTGACGAATTCTCCCACCGTGCTTAAATACGCCGAGGGACTTTCGGAAAAAGACAAAGACGAACTTATGGCAACGCTTATGGCGTTTTCTTTCCAGAAACCGAAAGTTAAAGTGGACATAAGCGGAACGGAGCTTTCTTTCGAGATAGAACTCGGCGGAGAAATACAGATAAAGAGCTTCAAACTCTCCGTAAACGTGGTTATAGCCAACTCCACTTCGATAGAGTACAGCTATACGATCTGCAAATCGAGGCTCGTAACGCTCAATCCCCTTCTTTGGTTTTACACCAACATCACGGTTGAGCTTGCGAACGACTTTTCGATAGGATTGCAGGTGACCGTCGAGTTCGCGGACGCGGACGACGCGGAAGATATCGTCGGCAGAATAGACATTTCGGACGAAGTTCAGCAAATTCTGGACGCCAACAAGGACGGACAGGATAAATTAGCCGAAGCGATTGCGGGCAGTCCCCTTTGGGACGAAGAGGACTCCGATCTCGAATATGTGGATATTTTCAATATTCCGCTCGGGCAAATTCCTCTTTTCGTGCCGGTAGTATCTTTGCAGATAGACTTTAATATAGTAGGTTCGCTCGGCGCGAGAGCGGGACTTTTCGTCGAATTCTCGCACCATTACGTCGAAACCACGACGCTTGCCAACGGCGAAACGGATAAGGGACCGAAAGGTAAGCCCGTTATGTACAACGAATTTAAATTTTCGAGAGCGACGACTGCGAACGAAATAGAAATAGCCATAACCTTAAAAGGTCAGGTCGGTTTCAGATGCGGACTCGAAGCCAAGCTTTCGCTTTCCGTATTGAAACTCAACAGCGTGGCGGCGGTTTACGTTTCGTTCAGATTCGGACCTTATATAGAACTCAGCGGACTCGTAAGTTTCAGATACGCTTACGACGCGGTGAACAGAACGTCCACGACCACCTTAATGGGCGGAATGTATCTCGAAGTGGGGCTTTTCGTCAACGCGAAGCTCGGGGCGAAGTTCCTCGTTTACGACGTGAACGTGGATATTTTCGATAAGAAAATAAAGCTTTACGGAATGGGCGACAGGCTTATCCCTCTCGGTTTTAAAGACAAGATCAATTCTCCCGACGATCCTTACGTTATAACGAGAAATTACGCGGGCGTAAGGGCGAGCGCGCTCGATATGGTTTATCTCGATATCGTAACGGGCGAAAAAGTCATAGATAAAGCAAACTATAACCGCTACGGCGCGACGTTCGATTACGAACTCGAATTTTACGACGCGCCCGATTACCAGACGGAAAATTATCAGGATTTCATAAGGTTTACGGGCGGCGACGGTCTTTATGTAAGCAAAAAATATCAGCTTAAAAGTCTGAAATTCGCGGTGAAATTAAAAATGCTCAAAAAGACGGGCATTATTTCGAGCGGACTGGAAACGATAGTTTACGTCGAATACCGCAACCCCGACGGAAGAGACCTGGTAAAGAAAAACAGTATTTTCCGAAACGATTATTATGCGGGCGGCGGCTCGGATTTCGTCGAAGATCTCGCCCGCCTTACGTTCACCGAGGGCGAATATGTAATTCCTCCGCAGTATACCGCCGAAACCCTTCCGATAAGACAGGGTTATTACCTCGATATGACCGACCTGTGGGAAAAATATTATCCCCATATGGGAAAGAAAGTCGACGAAAATTGGGACGGAACGTTCGGAAAAGTCAGATACGAAGACATAACGAACACATATTACAGATTAAAATGGAAACTTGACAGCTACACGGCGAATTTCTACGCGCCCGAATACGTCAGCGCGGATATGATTTCCGGTTACACGCTTATCGGAAGTTATAAAATGGTTTATGTGCCTGTCTGGTCGGCGTTCATTTTAGAGGAAGCAAAGGACGCGAAGATAGAAGCGCCCGAAATAAGCGGCAAGAAATACGAGTCTTTCGTAAGTTCGAGCGGACTCAGCTTTTTCAGCGATTATTTCCTCGTAGATCCCGAAGCCGACGCGTTCGTCGGACTTCCCGTAACCGCGGGTTATCGCCCGATAATAAGAGTGGATAAAAGCTCCGCGTTGTTCCTCGAAAACTTCGAGGGCATATCGAACGGCGCGGATTTCTACGCGAGTTATTCCGACGAGTCGGTGTTCACCGAAACTTACGTTTTGGAGACCGAGTCGCTTAAACGGGTGAAAGTAGAGTATAAACCGTTCGATTATCAGGGCAAAACGATGCGCCCGATACCTCCCGCCGAATTCAATATAGGCGCGGAGTTTGAGGAGAACGGAAAGACTTATATAATCAAAGGTTATAGAGATATCAACGCTGCAAACGACGCGGAAAGCCGTTACTATTCGGCTGACTCTATGCCCGACGTCACGAAAAACAGAATTTACTATGTTTTGTTCGAGCGCAAAGGTTATGACAACCTTCCCGTTTATTACGTCAATATCAACGCGAACGGCAAATCGATCGGAAGCTACGGCGTAAAGCAGGGCGAAAAGATAGATCTTGCTCTGATTAAGGTCAATTTCGACGATAAAAGGGTAATTTCGGGGCTTATAGGCTATCCGAGAAACCTCGTCGACGACGTTACCGACAGTTACGAAGTCGTCTGGAACGAAACGGGAATTCCTTCCGAAATGCCCGAACGCGACATAACGATAGAGCTTACGGCGACGTACACGTTTACGGCTTTAAAAGCGGAATTCGTTATCTCCGAGCCGCTTCAAAGTTTCGCCTCGGGAATATATTACGAAACGAGAGAAAACGGCGAAAGGGTTTACACCGCGACGGGCAGAACCTGGACGTTCGGCGGCACGGACGACGATTTGTTCTATTTCCTGCCGAAGCTTAACGATTATTTCGACGAAACGGCGAAGAAATATTATTCGTTCTACGGTTGGAAAGATACAAGCGGCAACGAAATGCCGTACGGAATAGGCATAGCGTTCGTCGGCAACGAAACGTATACGCCGGTTTTCGAAGAAAAACAAGTTCTTGCCACGATCGCGCTCAAAACTTACGACGATTACGGTTACGAATATTATTATAAGATTTTAGAAGGCGACTATTTCGGAAAAACGCTTTCCGAAGTTCTTTCGACGGAAAAAGTAACTTCGCCGAAGCGCGCGGACGTAAACGGAATTAAGGAATACGAGTTCGAAAACTGGGGCGTAAACGCCGAGAAATACGTTATCGGAAGCGAAAAAGATGCGGACGGAAACGTTCAGACTTATATTTTGCTCAGGGCGAACTTCAAAGAAAAGAATATGAAGCATACCGTCACTTTCTCGGCGGGAAGCGGAAAATTCGATAACGGAGAAAACACGCTTAAAGTCACGGGCGAATACGGCGAGGATATTTCTTACGTTAAGGCGGCGGACTATGAAAACGAAAGCGGAAAATTCGCGTTCATCGGCTGGACTGCCGTTCCTTACGACAGAACTACGCTCGTCGACAAGTCCGATCTTACGATCGGGGCGGCGGATGTCACTTATTACGCGTTGTATTCGTTATCTCCCGCAACGATAACGCTTACGTTCAAAGGTAAAGTTTCCACCGAAGCCGAGGACGGCAGCGGAAACGTGTACTTTAACGGAAACAAAAAACAGACCGAGTTTGTAGTCGAAGGACTTTACGGGTCGAGTTATTACCTTACGGCAAATCTGTTCGCGGTGGACAGTAAGTCCAAAACGTTCGTCCCCGACTATCTTAAATGGACGGTCGACGGAAAAGAATACGTCAGCGCGTTCTATAACGACGGATATATGGCGAATATTCCGTTCGATCATAACGCGACCGTCGAGATAGTGTTCAAACCCGCCGTAGAAAAAATCGTCAACGTTGTTTTCGTTTCGGACGGTAACGTTTACGAGCCGGACGGCACGATTATAGACGGCGTGATCTGCAAGGGTTCTATGAGCGGACTCAAACACGTTTTAACCTTCAACGAGGTTTACGGAACGGTTATTTCGGCTCCGCTTGTGGATTTTTACAGCGATAATTATTACGTTTTCGATTGTTGGGAAGGCAAAACGGAAAACGCCGACGGAACAGTCGTGATGTTCACCGTGAAGGCGGGCGATAAGATAACGGTCGAGAATGACACGGTGTTTACCGCCGTTTACGTTCACGATACGTCTGCGGACGTGGCTTTAACGTTCAGATCGGAGTCTTATCCGTTCGATAAGGTACCCGAAGAAGATTTAAGAGGTCTCGAAATTTTCGAGGGCGGAAGCGTTGAGCTTACGAATTACGGAAAAGTCGGCGAGAATATAACTTTCGACGAAATTCCGCACAGCACGGGTAAAAAATTCGTCGGCTGGACGACGGACGGACAGAATATCGTAACGGCGGAACAGCTCAAAGAAACGACCTATTCTTCGAGAGAAACCTATTATGCGGTTTACGAAGACGACGCGGAAAGCTTCACGGTAACGCTTAAAGCGGGCAAAGGCTCGTTCGGCGGAAAAGATACCGTAACGGTTTCCGTTCCGTTCGGACAGGAAACGGCTAAGCTTCAAAAGCCGACTTCGACCGTCAAAGGACTTGTATTCAGCCATTACGAAGACGAAAACGGTTATCCCGTTTCGGTTATAGAAAAGGGCGTTACGTTGAGTGCGAAATATGCGAAAGCGATTTCCACGGAAGAAGATTTGCGCGCGGCGGTAAACTTCCCGAAAGAAAATTACGTTCTCACAAACAATATCGTACTTAGCGACATACTTGATTTAATGTCTCGGGGAACCGATTGGACGGCTATCGGCAGCGGAGAAGAAAAAGGCTTCTCGGGAACGTTCAACGGCAACGGATATAAAATCTCGTTCGCGGCGAACGGCGGAAATAAGGACAGTTTCGGATTGTTCTCGAAAGTAAGCGGAACGGTGTATAACTTAGTCGTTCATGCTTCGTTCGCGATTTCGGGCGAAACGGACGCAACCTCTCTCGGCGCGATTTGCGGCGAAGTCACGGAGACGGGCAGAATTATCGATTGCGCCGTTATGACGGGTATCGAAGTTTCCGTCAAAGCCAAAAACAATCTCTATGTTTCGGGCGCGGTAGGCATAAACCGCGGACTTATCGACGGACTTCATTCTTCCGCCCGCGGACAGGTGTCCGTAGACGGTAACAACGAACTTTTCGTCGGAGCGGTCGTCGGCGCGAACTACGGAACAATGAGAAATATCGCTCAGACGGGTATGGGCGGAGCGATTTACGTCTCGCTCACAAAGAGCCTCAGATGTTATCTCGGAGCTTTGGCGGGTTTGAACACGGGGCTTATCGAAAGCAGTTTCACTGACAGAGCGATTAACATAAACCTTGCGCAGGGCGATAACGTTTACTATAAAAACTCGATAGAGATCGGCGGCTTTGCGGGCAGAAACGAGGGCGAAATCAATAGTTCCGTAACTTCTTACGGTATTCACGAGTATGGAATAAGCAACGTAACGTTAACGCAAAGCGGAATGGGTTTAACTTATTATCCTTACGACGAAATCCCGAAATATATCGCTTACGAGGTCGGAAGAGATAATCAGGGTATAACCCACACGACGAAATTCGTGCTTTATCTCGACGAAAACGCCGTGAAGACGGGTTCGACGGAATACGACGAATACACGCCTTCGGAATTTAAACGTGCGTACCCCGATCTTTACGAAAAGATCATGGGTCTTAAAAATTCGATGCTGTTCGGCGAGTTTACGAGCGTTAATAACGGAACGCAGACAAATTGCGACGTTATAACCGAAGTCGGAACGGGTAACGGAAACGAAGTCGTTGCCGCCTGCGGTTTCGACGAGATCAAATGGAACTATTTAACCCGTTTACACGATAAAATTTACAATTAACGCGTGGTATTCGGTCAAAGCCCCCGGGCGGAAACGCCCGGGGCTTTGTATAAGCTTGACTATGAAACGGTTTTAGTGTACAATATAAACAAAAACGGTGGCGTAATTTGAAAACGGAAAACAAAACTAAAAAGATTGTAATCATTATCATCGCCGCGGCGGTCGTTATAGCCGTCGGCGTTACGCTCGCGCTCGTTTTGCCGAGGAAAAGCGGCGAAAGCACGGGAAGCGCGGGCGGCTTCGAAAGCGTGAGCGACTCGATAACCGAAAGCGAAAGCGGAACGGAAAGCGACTCGGAAACCGAAAGCGAAAATCCTTATATCGACGTCGATATAGATCCCTCGATCATCGAAGCTGACGTCGGGGCGGACGGCGAATGCGTTATTATCGTCGATAACGATAAAATGTGCGGAAATCTCGTTATTCCGAGCAAAATCGGAGACGTTGAAGTTACTTCCGTAAGTCGGTTCTCTTTTAAAGCTTGCAGAAATCTTATCAGCGTAAGTTTGCCGGAAACCGTCGCGAAAATCGACCGTTATGCCTTTATAATGTGCAAGGAATTGCGTTCGGTCACTATCGGTTCGGGCGTTACGTTTATCGGAAAACGCGCTTTCGACGGCTGCCCGAAGATAGAAACGATTGTTTTCAAAGGGACGAAACAGCAGTGGAACATGATCGAAAAAGGCGACAGATGGATCGACAAAAACGCGAAATTCGTCGTTAAATGCACCGACGGAACGATTGAAAACTGAAATATAAAAAGAGCCTGAATTTGTTCTCCGAAGCGGAAATTTTTCCGCTTCGGAATTTTTTTTGTTTTTCTCCGAAGCGGAAATTTTTCCGCTTCGGAATTTTTTTGTTTTTCTCCGAAGCGGAAATTTTTCCGCTTCGGATTTTTTTTGTTTTTCTCCGAAGCGGAAATTTTTCCGCTTCGGATTTTTTTTGTTTTTCGGCGGCAGATCGTTTTTTGTTCGGAAAATTTTTGTTTTTCCGTTTTTATTTGCGAAAAAAAATCATATATTAAACTATGAAAACAGTAATAAGAGCGGTTTCGTTCGCCCTGTGCGTTTTCACGGCGATTTTCGTTATGTTTTTTGCCGCGGGAAAAACAAGCGGAAAAGACGAACCGTTTTCTTCGGGACAATATAAAACGGTTATTACGGTGTGGAATATCGACACGTTCGAGGGCGGAACGGGTTCGAGAGCCGATTTTCTTTCTTCTGCGTTGAAATCGCTGAACGCCGACGGCATTATCGCGCTTGTTAAAACTCAGACGGCGGAAAGCATGGAAAACGCGCTTAAAAACGGCGAAATACCCGACATGATCTCTTTCGGCGTCGGGTGCGGAGAGATTGTGAATTATGCGCGCGAGATTCCTTTCAAAAGTTTTCCGGGCGGGGAGTTAAACGGCAGATATCTTGCCGTTCCGTGGTGCTTCGGCGGGTATTATTTAATTGCGAAAAGTGGCGATAATCGACTTATAGACGAGCTTTTCAATAGTAATGCGGCTAAAACGGCGGAAAAACTTATCGTTTCGGACGGGGAAAATATTCTGCCCGTTTTATCGCTCAAATTTCTCGGGATAACGGCAAACGCCGCATATCTTTCGCCAAAGGACGCTTATTCCCGCTTTCTGTCCGAGAAAAACGCCGTTCTTCTCGGTACGCAAAGGGACATAAAAAGAATAGAGAAGAAAAAGGACGAGTACGTCGTTCGCCCCGTTCAAGGGTATTCCGATCTCGTTCAGTATATTGCCGTGACGACGAAAAGCGACGAAAAATATCGCTATTGCAAACTTGCCGTCGAGCGGCTTTTGTCCGAGGACGTGCAGGGAAAACTTTACAAAATCGGAATGATGCGAACGGACGGGAAAAATAACGACGGAGCGGATTTTTACGAGTACGATTTTTCGAAAAACGAGTATACGTTAAGTCCGTTTTTAAGCAAACGACTTATCTCGGACGCGAAAAGCGAAATAAACAAAGCGATAACGGACGTTAAAATTTCCGAAAACGTCAAAAGCGGTTTAAAACGCTTGAAATAATGAGTGAAATATAGTAGAATAGGAGACGTAAAAATGTCATATTGTGCGGCGATGAGAGAAATCGCGGAAGAAAGCGGCGTTTTTTATAAGGAAAATTGCCCCGCGGGGCGTAAAACCACTTACGGTACGGGCGGAAATGCCGACGGAGCTTTTTATCCCGAAAACGCGGAAAAAGCGGCTTTTGTGACGGAAAAGCTCAAAGAATTCGGCGTTCCGTATGTTTTTCTCGGCGAAGGCTCGAACGTCCTCGTTTCGGACAAGGGTTTTTCGGGCGCGGTAATTTATTCCGAAAGGCTTAAAGACATTTCCGTAAGCGGAAGAACGATAGTCGCGGGGGCGGGCGTCAATCTTGCCGATTTTTTAAAAACCGCGCTTTATTCGTCGCTCGGCGGGTTGGAGTTTTTAAGCGGAATTCCCGCGTCGGTCGGCGGCGCGATCGCGCAGAATGCGGGCTGTTACGGCAAAAATATCGGCGACTACGTTTCGTATGTGGTAACGGCGGGCGGGATTTATCCGCGGAAAGCGTGCGGGTTCGAGTACAGAGACAGCGTTTTCAAGAAAAATCGCGAGTTCGTGGTTTCGGCTTGTTTTACGCTCGAAAACGTGGAATTCGACGAATCGCGCGAAAAATGCGACAAATTTTTGAAGCTTCGGCAAAAGAAAAACCCGAAAGGCAGATCGTGCGGAAGCGTGTTTAAAAACGACGGGTATTTTGCGGGGAAAGTTATCGAACAGGCGGGACTCAAAGGCGCGGCGGAAGGCGGAGCGAGGGTTTCCGAAAAGCACGCGAATTTCATTATAGCCGACAAAAACGCGACGAGCGGGGATATAAAAAAACTGATAACGCACATTAAAACCGTCGTGAAAGAAAAGACGGGTATAGAGCTTTTTGAAGAATTGGAATACATAGGCGAATTTGATGAACAACAATGAAGAACAACTGAAAATCAATTTTGATTTGCACACCCACACGACGTACAGTCATGGAAAGGGCAGTATTTTCGATAACGCGGCGAGCGCGGCGGAAAAAGGGCTTTACGGAATAGCGATAACCGATCACGGTTTTTCGCACCCCGCTTTCGGAATGAGGAGAAAATACCTCGATCGGATGAAACGCGAGTGCATAGAAGCCGAAGAAAAGTACGGCGTTAAAGTGCTTCTCGGGATAGAGTCGAACCTGCGCGGGGAGAAAGGAACGATCGACGTCAAGCCGACCGACTACGAAAAGCTGGACGTAATTCTCGCCGGCGTGCATAGATTTATAAAATACAACAGTTTCAAGGACTTGGCGTGGCTGCTCTGGGCGAATATTTTCGACAGCGTGTTTCATAAAGCCCCGTCGGACAGGCTTATCCGTTTCAACACGAATTGTTATGTGAACGCCATAAAAAACAACCCGATAGACGTTATAACGCACGTCGGATACCTGTGTTTCTGCGATCCCGTGGAAGTTGCGAAAGCCGCGGCGGATTACGGAACGTACATCGAGATAAACACCAAAAAAACTCACCTTTCGGACGAGCAGTGGCGTAAAGTCATCGAAACGGGCGTTAAATTCGTCGTCGACAGCGACGCGCACTCGGTCGACCGCATAGGCGACAACAAGCTTTTTCTCGAAACGGCGAAAAGAGTCGATTTTCCGCTCGACAGGATAATGAATATCGACGGCAAAATCCCCGAACTTCGTTTTCAGACGTTTAAAAAAGAACACGGCATAGAGGGGCGTTAAAAAGAGTTAAAGACGATAAAGGAACGGCGGAAAAGAAAGCCGCCGAAAAATATTATGAAAGACGAAAAAAAGAATTTTTCCGAAAGACTGAAAACCGAGCTTTTAGGCGTTAAATTCCGTGGCGAAAGCGAGAAAAAAGCTTGCCTTTCGGGATTTGTCAGGTCGGCGGGAACGATTTGTTCGGAAAAGGGACTTGTCGGCTTCGAGCTTTCTCCCTCGGGAGAGGACGAGCGGATTTTTCTCGTTTCGCTCATAAAATCGCTTTTTTCCGTTGAACCGCAGACGATCGCTTCCGTCAAAAGAGGCAAAACGACGCTTAAAGTCGTGAACGAAAAAAGCGCGGAAATTCTTTGCGAACTCGGGATAATCGAGAGGGACGAAGAAGGGCTTGCGGTTAAACTCGGAATAGACGAAAAACTCGCCACCGACAAAACGCGCGGCGCGTATGTGAGGGGTCTGTTTTTAGGTTCGGGAAGCGTAACCGTTCCCAAAGCCGAACGGACAAGCACCACGGGGTATCATCTGGAATTCGTGTTCGCGAACTATCAGACGGCAACCGATCTGTGCGAAATTCTTTCCGAAGCTTACCTTATGCCGAGACTTACCGACAGAAAGGAAACTTACGTCGTTTATTTCAAAACGATAGACGAAATTTCCGATCTTATGGCTCTTATGGGCGCGGCTAAGGCGGTTATGGAGATTTCGGAAATCGCCGTCGAAAAAGACGTGAACAACGATATGAACAGAAAAATAAACTGCGAAATGTCGAATATGGTAAAGCAGATGGACGCTTCCGTGAAGCAGATCAGGGCGATAAACCGCATAAGCGAAACAAAGGGGCTGGACTCTTTGCCGCTTCCGTTAAAACAAGTCGCGAAAGCGCGGCTCGAAAACAAGAAAAGCACGCTCAACGAACTTGCCGAGCTTCTCGGAATTTCGAAAAGCTGTCTTAATCACAGGCTGAGAAAAATAGTGGAAATAGCCGAAAATCTTTGAAACGACGAGACTTTACGGCGCTGCAAAATTTACGAAACAAATGATTTTACGAGGAATTTTAATATGAAAAAAATAATTTTGACGGGCGACCGCCCGACGGGAAGACTTCACGTCGGACATTACGTCGGTTCCCTTGCGGAAAGAGTGAGAATTCAGAACGAGGGCGGCTACGACGATATGTACGTTATGATTGCCGACGCTCAGGCTCTCACCGACAATGCCGAAAATCCCGAAAAAGTAAGACAAAACATAATAGAAGTCGCGCTCGACTATCTCTCCTGCGGACTTTCTCCCGAGAAGGTGAATTTCTTTATACAGTCGCAGGTTCCCGAGCTTACCGAGCTTTCGTTTTACTATATGAATCTCGTCACCGTTTCGCGTTTGCAGAGAAATCCCACGGTAAAAAGCGAAATTCAGATGCGTAATTTCGAAACGAGCATACCGGTAGGATTTTTCACTTACCCGATAAGCCAGGCGGCGGATATAACCGCGTTCAAAGCGACGATCGTTCCCGTCGGCGAGGATCAACTCCCGATGATCGAGCAGACGAAAGAAATCGTAAGGAAATTCAATTCCGTTTACGGCGAAACTTTGGTCGAACCCGAAGCTATGCTTCCTAAGAGAAAGGCTTGTCTGAGACTCCCCGGGACGGACGGTAAGGCGAAAATGAGTAAGTCGCTCGGCAACTGCATTTATCTTGCGGACACCGCCGACGACGTGAAGAAAAAGATAATGAGTATGTACACCGATCCCGATCATATCAAGGTCACGGATCCGGGTAAGCTCGAAGGTAACGCCGTGTTCACATATCTCGACGCGTTCGCGACCGACGAGCATTTTAAGGCTTTCCTTCCCGATTACGCAAATCTCGACGAGCTTAAAGCTCATTACACGAGAGGGGGCTTGGGCGATATGAAAGTTAAAAAATTCCTTAACGAAGTCGTTCAGTCTATTCTGGAACCGATAAGAGTAAGAAGAAAGGAGTTCGAAAAGGACATTCCCGCCGTGTACGAAATCTTGAAGCGCGGCAGCGAAAAAGCCGAAAAAGCCGCCGCGGCGACTTTGACGGAAGTGAAGTCCGCAATGAAGATAAATTATTTTTCGGACGAAGAGCTTATAAGAGTTCAGAAAGAAAAGTATTCGGTGTGAGCCTGCGTTTTTAACTTGCGCCCGATAATCGACTTATACGAGGGTTTCCGTTGTCTGATGCCCGATTTTTCCGATTTTATCGGAAAAATCGGGCAAAAAAAACAATGTGAAATCCTTTTATTTCGGTTAAAAATCGGTTGACATCCTCGCTTCTATTCTTTATACTTGGAATACAGCCGATTTAAAAAAACGGGTTTAAATCCTTGTTCGGCTTTTCAGCCGAAACGAAAAATTTCGGTTAACGGAGAAAATATATGCGTAGAATGAAAAGAAAACCGTCGGCGACGATAACAAATCGCGCCGCGAACAACGAACGCAAAGAAAAAGAGATCGCAGAGGAACTCGTGACGGACGAGACCGTCGTAACGGACGAAGCGATTATCGAAAAGGAAAATGTTGAGCTTATAAACGAACCTGTACGGGAGAGTGCCGAAACGGAAGTCGAAGAGGTTGCGGAAGAAGCGGTAAACAATGAAGAAGCACCCGTCGAGGAAACAACGCCCGTCGAGGACGCGGCGGTCGAAGAACCCGCGGAGGAAATACCGGTAGAAGAGACGGCAGTCGAAGAACCTGCCGATGAAATACCCGCAGAAGAGACGGCGGTCGAAGAACCCGCGGAGGAAGAAACGGAAACCGATGAACCCGCTGACGAAACGCCCTTGGAAGCAACCGAAGAAGAGTGCGACGAAATACTCGAAGAGGAAGGAAGTCTCGACGGCTCGGCAGACGAAGTAGAGGCTTTGGCTGCGGAAGACGCCGAGGAAGTCCCCGCAGAGGACGTAATCGAAGAAACGGAAGCGGAAGAAGCCGTAGAAACGGTCGAAAACGCCATCGATGAAGCCGAAACCGCGGAAGAAGTCGCCAAAGAAACGACCGAAGCCGAAGAAGAAGCGGAAGCCGAGGAAGTTATCGAACAGGCGATAGAAGCTCCCGAAACGGTGGAAGAGGTAGTCGAAGAAGCTCCCGCCGAAGCGGAAAAGGAAGAACCTGTAACGGAAGCGGAAGAAGCCGTGGAAACGGTCGAAAACGCTATCGATGAAGCCGAGAGCGCGGAGGAAGTCGCCGAAGAAACGACCGAAGCCGAAGAAGAAGCGGAAGCCGAGGAAGTTATCGAACAGGCGATAGAAGCTCCCGAGACGGTGGAAGAGGTAGTCGAAGAAGTTCCCGCCGAAGAGGAAAAAGAAGAACCCGTAACGGAAACGGAAGAAACCGCGGAAACCGTTGAGACGGAAGTCGTCGGATCCGAACCCGCAACGGATGAAGGAACGGCGGAAGAGACCGAAGAAACTGTCGGAAACGAGACCGAGGAACAGCCCGAACCGCAGGCAAAACCCGAAAAAGAAGGTTTCAAGCTTACCGCGCCCGCAAATCTCGAAGAAATTCTTGCGAACATCTGCGTCAAACGCGGCAGAAAGCTTATTTACAGACCTAACGAAATTCTTTTCAACTGCACGGCAAACGTGGTAGGAACGGATAAGGACAACGAAGAGGGAATAAAAGTTAAAAACATACTCGACGAAGAGATCAAGCAGGGCGTCAAGCTCGGATATATCGATAAGTACGACGGACTTAAAATGAGCGAGATCAAAGAAGAGTATGAAAACGATATCGTTTACGAGTACGCCGAACAGGAATTCAAGCGTACGGGACTTGTCGTCGACGGCGATAAAATCAAAGTTTACATTTACGATTGGGATATGAAAGCTTTGCATCACGTCGGTTACGTCGCAAAAGAAAACGTGGACGAGCTTATGCCTTACCTTACGGACAGAGAAAAATACAGTTTCGATATATGCGGACTTATAACCGGCGGAAAATACAGAAAGGTTATAAAGGACGAAACGAGCGGAAAAGTTACCGTTGAAAAGGGTAACGACGGAAAGCTCGGTATGGAACTGGATATTTCCGTCATAAACAGAAAAGATTGATATAAATTTTAAACCGTATTTAAGCCGAAAAGTTATTTTTCGGCTTAAATTGTATTCGGAGATCGGCAAAATTTCGGGCGTTTAATGCCGAAAACAGGCAAAATATTATAAAACTTTGCAAATAAAGTCGAAATATGTCGTTTTTTATTTGATTTTTATTCAAAAAAGACGTATAATCGTATAGAAGCCGAAAATAGGAGTAGCAATATGAGAATACGAAACGAAGAAGTTTACAGAGAGAAAAAAGAGCAGATTATGGAAGCCTGCTTTAATTGTTATGCCGACAACGGTTTGCACGGGACGGGTATTGCCGCCCTTGCAAAAGCATGCGGTATTTCCAAAGCGGCTTTTTATAATTATTTTAACGATGTCGACGAGCTTCTGATTCAGTCTGTCGAGTATTGTATGGAAAAGGTCGAGAACGACTTCATGGAAAAGGCTCCGACCGATCCGCAGGACGTCGAAAGATTTTTGAAAGAAGTTCCTTATTGGACGAAAGAAAAACACGGTAAAAAGTATCGTCTTATGTATCAGGTGTACACGCATCCGAAGTATATCGAGTACGGCAAGAAATTTTTCGAGGGCGTAAACAAACGTTACACCGATTATGCCAAAGAGCTTGAACCGAAGATCGGTATTCCTTACACGACGATAGTTCCTCTCATTTTCATTTTTGTTCGCGCGTGCGTTCATTATGCAATGTTCGAGGACGAGTATTATCTTAAAAGTCAGATGGAAGTTCTCGAAACGGGAGTCCGTCTGTTTATCGAAAAATACAAAAAAGCTTAAAACACAACAGATTGTATTTGGTTTTTCATTTTAAAACAAGCCGCCGAAAACTATGTTTTCGGCGGCTTGTTGTTTTATTTTTAAATTAAGTTTAATACATAACGCTCGAAAGGATTTCGGTGTACGTCGGGAAATTCCAGTAAGCTTTGTCCACAATCGTTTCGAGTTCGTCCGAAACGGCTCTGAGTTTCTCCATATCGGGGATAATTACGTCTCTGTGATATTCCGCGATTTCCAGACTGTCCTTTTTGTCGGCGGAAGCTTTAACGTCTTTTTCGAGCTTTTCGATCGCTTTCAAAAGTTTGTCATTAAGTTTCATAAGTCTGTCTATAAGTCGTTTATCGGCAATTTTTTCGATATCCAAACCGATAGAAGCCTTTGCCGCGAGTCCGTTTGCGAGTTCGTTCGAATATCCTATCGCGGCGGGAAGAACCTCTCTTCTTGCCATCGTGAGCATGGTTTTCGCTTCGACTTCGATTATCTTAACGTAAGTGTCGAGCTGAATTTCGTATCTCGATTTAACTTCCGTTTCCGTTAAAACGCCGTGGCGGACGAACAAATCGATGTTCTTCTTTTTGAGATAGTAAGGAAGCGCGTCGACGGTGGTTTTAAGATTTAAAAGTCCGCGTTTTTCGGCTTCTTTAACCCATTCGTCGGAGTAGTTGTTTCCGTTGAAAACAATACGTTTATGTTCGGTATAGCTCTTTCTGATGATATCGATTACCGCCGCGTTGAAATCTTTTGCGGAAGAAAGTTCGTCGGCAAAATCGCTTAAAACGTCGGAAACGATCGTGTTAATAACAACGTTTGCCGCCGAAACCGACATGTCCGAACCAACCATACGGAACTCGAATTTATTACCCGTGAACGCAAACGGCGAAGTTCTGTTTCTGTCCGTTTTGTCCTTGTCGAACTTGGGGATAAGTCCGCTCGTGATTTTCAGAACTTCGGCTTTTATCTCGCTGTATTTCGCTCCGCGTTCGATAGAGGAGAGAATATTTTCGAGTTCTTCGCCGATAAACATAGAAACGATCGCCGGGGGAGCTTCGTTTGCTCCGAGTCTGTGGTCGTTACCCGCGGACGCTACCGAAATACGGAGCAAATCCTGATATTTATCTACCGCCGTTATAACCGCGGCGAGGAAAAGAAGAAATCTCGGGTTGTTTTCGGGGTGATCGGTCGGGTCGAGAAGATTTTCGCCGCGATCGGTCGCCATCGACCAGTTGTTGTGTTTGCCGCTTCCGTTGATGCCGTCGAACGGTTTTTCGTGGAGCAGACAAACCATTCCGTGGCGGTTTGCAACCGATTTCATAACCGACATGACTATCTGGTTATGATCGACCGCGTCGTTGGAGGGCGTGTAAACGCAGGCAAGCTCGTGCTGAGCGGGCGCGACTTCGTTGTGCTTGGTTTTCGCGTAAACTCCGAGCTTCCAAAGCTCGTCGTCGAGATCTCGCATATAATCCCAGACGCGTTGTTTGATTTTTCCGAAATAATGGTCTTCAAGTTCCTGACCTTTCGGGGGATGCGCTCCGAAAAGCGTTCTTCCGCAGGTGGAAAGATCGAGCCTTTTTTCGTAAACTTCCTTGTCAACGAGGAAATATTCCTGTTCCGCGCCGACCGTGGAAATGATTTTTTTGGTGTCTTTATCGCCGAAAAGGCGCATAATTCTGAGAACCTGTTTGTTTAAAGCCTCGATACTTTTTAAAAGCGGAGTCTTTTTATCGAGCGACTCGCCGCCGTAAGAGCAGAAAACCGTGGGGATATACAAAGAACCGTCTCTCACGAACGCTTTGGAAGAAGGATCCCACGCCGTGTAACCTCTCGCTTCGAAAGTGGAACGGAGTCCGCCGCTGGGGAAGCTCGAAGCGTCGGGTTCGCCTTTAACGAGCATTTTGCCCGAAAATTTGGTAACGACGCCGCCTTTTCCGTCGGGTTCGATGAAAGCTTCGTGTTTTTCGGCGGTAACGCCCGTCATAGGCTGAAACCAGTGAGTGTAGTGCGTCGCGCCTTTTTCCATTGCCCACGCCATCATCGCTTTGGCGATCTCGTCGGCGGCGGTTCTTACAAGCGGCACGTTTTCGTCGACTGTTTTTCTGTAACTGTCGTATGCTTCTTTGGAAATTCTCTTTTCCATTTCAACGTCCGTAAAGACGTTTTCCGCAAAAAGCTTTTCAACCTTGGTGTCTTTCATTTTTGTCCTCCGTATTATTTGTTTTCGTCATGCGTTTTAACGCAACTTGCTATAAATCCTTTGAAAAGGGGATGCGCTCTGTTCGGTCTCGATTTGAATTCGGGGTGGAACTGCGCGCCTAAGAAAAATCTGTCTCCGTCGATCTCGACCGTCTCGACGATCCTGCCGTCGGGCGAAGTACCCGATAAAACGAGTCCGCCGTTTTCGAGAGTCTGACGATATTCGTTATTGAATTCGTATCTGTGGCGGTGGCGTTCGGTTATCGCTTTTGCGTTGTAACATTCGGCAAGCTTCGTGCCTTCTTTTATGTCGCAAGGATATGCGCCGAGTCTCATCGTGCCGCCTTTGGGAATATTTCCCTGCTGATCGGGCATAAGGTCGATAACCTTATATTTCGCGTTTTCGTCGAACTCGCCCGAAGTCGCTTTTTCGAGTCCGCAAACGTTTCTCGCGAACTCCATAACCATAACCTGCATTCCGAGACAAATTCCGAAATAGGGCAGATTATGCGTTCTTGCGTAGCGGCAGGTTTCTATCATTCCTTCGATACCTCTCGAACCGAAGCCGCCGGGAACGATTATTCCGTCCACGCCTTTGAAAATTTCTTCCGCGGTATCGGGGAAAACCTCTTCGCTGTCAACCCAATCGATATCGACGTAGCATCCGTTTTCAAAACCCGCCGAGTAAAGAGCTTCGACAACCGAAAGGTAAGAGTCGTGAAGCTTGACGTATTTTCCGACGAGCGCGACCGTAACGTGTTTTCTTCTGTTTCCGATACGTTTGATAAGTTCTTTCCAGGGCGTTAAATCGAGTTTGCCTCTGAGTTTAAGCTCTCTGCAAACGACTTTGTCGAGTCCGTTTTTGTGGAGCATAACGGGCGTTTTGTATAAGCAGTCGAGCGTTACGTCCGAAATTACGCAGTCGGGCTTAACGTTGCAGAAAAGCGCGATTTTCTTTCTCAGATCGTCGCCGATATCGGAGTCGGATCGGGTGACGATAACGTCGGGGTGAATACCGAGCGATTGAAGTTCCTTAACGCTGTGCTGGGTCGGTTTGGTTTTATATTCGTCCGAACCCGAAACGTAAGGAACGAGGCAGACGTGAATAAACAGGCAGTTTTCTCTGCCTACGTCGGAAGCGTACTGTCTTATCGCTTCGAGGAAATGCGCGCTTTCGATATCGCCTATCGTTCCGCCGATTTCCGTGATAACCACGTCCGCTTTGGTAACTTCGGCGTTCTTTTTAATAAAGTGTTTGGTTTCGTTGGTGACGTGGGGGATTATCTGAACGGTCTGCCCGAGATATTCGCCCTTTCTTTCCTTTTCGAGGACTTTGGAAAAAACTTTTCCCGAAGTTAAGTTGGAGTATTTGTTAAGATCCTCGTCGATAAATCTTTCGTAGTGACCGAGGTCGAGATCTGTTTCCGCGCCGTCTTCGGTAACGTAAACTTCGCCGTGCTGGATCGGGTTCATCGTCCCGGGGTCCACGTTCATGTAGGGGTCGAGCTTCTGCGCCGCGACCTTATAGCCTCTCAGTTTCAAAAGTCTGCCGAGCGAAGCCGCGACTATGCCTTTGCCGAGTCCCGAAACAACGCCGCCCGTAACGAATATGTATTTAGTCATAACACCTCTTTTCCTTACCGCCTTTGAATTTGCCCTTTGCGATTTTAGGAATTTTTTCTTCCGTTTTGCCTTAAAAACGGGTGTAAATATACCTTTCGAGGTCTTTAAAAATGAAAAAGGGCGTTTTTTTTTAGAAACCCGAAACATGGTTCCTAAAAAAACGCCCCGAAAAGCTATATTCAAAAAACGCATTTTATATTACTACGGTTCGCGGTAAATGTCAAGCGTATAAAACAAAAAAATTACAATTTTTTTTCGGAGCGTAAAGTCGGCGTTTTATCGCTCTGTTTCGGTTACGGCGTCGGCGGGAAGAAGGGATAAAAACGGCGAGGGAGCGCGACGATAACTTACGTCGTAAAACGTTTTGTATCTTGGGTAAGTGATGACGAGTTTTTCTTTCGCGCGGGTTATCGCAACGTAAAATACCCGTTTTTCTTCCTCCTCGTTGTGCGTTTCCACGGCTTTATAGGACGGGAATTCGTTTTCGCCCATGCCGACGAGTATTACTTCTTTAAACTCGCAACCTTTCGACTGATGAACGGTGACGAGCGGAACTTTGTTAAACTTTTTGACGATAACGTCCATCTGACTTCCCGAAAGGGAAACGTCCTGCAAAAAGGATTTGAGAAAACTTTGAGGTTCGTTGTCGCCTATATAACCTTTGAGCGCGCGGTATAAATCGTTGAGCGACTCTTTTTCCGCGGCGGCGGTTGTTTTCCGGACGTCAAGCCCGAGCGTTTCGCCTATCGATTTTATAAGCGTTAAAGTATCGTTTTTCAAAAGCAAACCCTTCATTGTATATATAAGGTCGTAAAAACCTTTGAAAACGTCGGCGTATCTTTCGGTAATGGTCTTTCTCGCTTTTTTTGTGGGGTAAAGGTATTTTTCGATGAAAACTTTAAGCACCTGTTCGGTTGCCGAAACGTCCGAAAAAGCGTCGTGAGCGCGGACGTTTTCGATATCGAACGCCTTGCAGAGCGTTTCGAGCTTATAGTCGCCCGTCTGCGGCTTTAAAAGCGCGGCGATTTTAAGCGTGTCGTAGCGATAAGGGAAAGCGTGGGGCAAAGAGTACTTTTTCAGTTCTCTTTCTAAAATGATATCGTCGAAAGATGAGCTGTTGTGTCCTATGATGACGCAACCGTTTGCGAATTCGCAGAAATCTTTCAGAACTTCTTCGGCGCGTCTTCCGCCGTGAGCTTTTATATATTTTTTGTCGTAACCGTGAACGGAAACCGCGGAGCTTTTAATTTCGATTTCGGGGAGAATAAACTCGTTGAACGTTTCTTTTATTCCGTTTTTGCCTGTTTTAACGGCGGAAATCTGAACGGCTTCGTCGTTGTCGAGATCGAGCCCCGTCGTTTCGAGGTCGTAAACGATTATTTCGTCGCTGTCGAAAGCTTGCAAAAGCGGTTCGTAATAATCCGAAAAGCGATAGACCTCGCCAGACAGAAACTGACCCGCGGAAAGCCCGAGAGAGGAATAATCGTTCAAAGCGGCTATCATTTCGCAGGTCACGTTTTTAACGCATTTCGGCGCGATCCTTAAAAACGAAGCTTCGTCGTCCGGGTTTAAAATAAGCCTTAAAAAAGCGAGCGCGTCCTTTACGACGGGCTTTTTATAAAACTGAAAATGAGTGTCCGCCGTGAAAAACGCAAGTCGGTTTTCGGCGGGAAGAGAGGAGTTTATCTCCGCAAGTTCTCTGTATAAATCCGCTATGTATCTGTTGGAACGAGCCATAACGCAGATTTCCGAAGCTTCGCCGTTGAACGCGGCGACTTTTTCGAATACAAATTTCGCTTCGTCTTTCGCGTCCTTACAGCCGACGATCTCGATTTTGTCCTCGTCCTTTATTTCGCCCGCGGGCGGAAGTTCGGCTTTGTCTCCGAAAGCCGATTTCAGATAATATGCGGCGGCGTAAGAAAGAACGGGCGCGGAGCGTCTGTTTTTGTCGAGATTTATAACGAGCGGGTCGTATTCCTTTTTGAAGTCCTCGATTATTTCAAACGGTTTCGAACCGCGCCAGCCGTAGATTGTCTGATATTCGTCGCCGCACATCAGTATGTTCGCGCCCTTGAAAAAGGACTTCATTATGCCGTATTCGTAAAAGCTCGTGTCCTGCATTTCATCCACGATAATCAACTTATAGGCGGGTTTTTGATAGTTGATGTCCGAAATTATCTCGCGCGCGGAGAAGATTAAATCGTCGAAATCGCAAAGGGCGGAGGAGTTTAAAACAAAGCGATATTTCTCCATAAACTCCGAGCCTTTGGCTTTTAAAAATCCGATAAGGTTTTCGTCGGTGTATCTCGCCGCGCCTTTTTTGACGACGAAACAATCTCTGAATTCCTTATTATTGTCCGCAAGCGAGTTTATCGCCGCACCGTAACCGCTCGGCGAAAAATAGTTATATCCCGCTTCCGCGCGGCGGTGTTTTATCATAGAAACGGCTTTCACGAGGTTTTTCGTCTGAACGGGAACCGATCCGTCCGCCGTTTTATATTGCCCGGAAGCTATGTAATCGTTTAAAATCGCTTTCAGAATTTCGCCCTCGTCGATTTCGTCCGCAATCTGTTTGTCCGAAAATTTCCCCGTTTTCCTGCCGTATTCGCGCATAAGCTTATAGCAAAATCCGTGAATGGTGTAAACTTCTGGGCGAAAATCGCCGCAGTATTTCAGGATATCGTCTTTAAGCTCGTCGGCGGCTTTTACGGTGAACGTAAGGCAAAGGATTTTGTCGGCTTCAATGCCGAGTCTGTCCGCCTCGACGATTTTCTGCGCCACGGTATAAGTCTTGCCCGTACCCGCTCTTGCGAGCATTAAAACGTTCCTTTTAAATTCGTTTACGGCTTTCGCCTGCATTTCCGATAACATAGTTTTATTTTACCATTTACAGCCGAAAACTGCAACCTTTTTGACGGTTTTAGTATTTTTTGTATTGTTTTTTGTTTAAAATCGCCGTATTCTACTGCGGGTAGAGACAAAAAACGGGCTTTCTACCGCCCGATAACATATCGTATAGCGAAAAAAGACAATAATAGACATACATCGGGTGCGATCGGTGGTAATATATTATCAGACGAAACCGACGGGTGGTTCATCTGCGTTCAGGCGTTCGGTTCGGAAATAATTATTAAAACGCGTAAATATTTTATGATAGTAAAAGGAGAGAGAAATGTCGGATTATATTTTAGGTTGCGGTTCGACCGTCGATCTTAACGAAAGTCACCTTAAAGAAAGAAACATCGAAGTTCTGCCTTTTCATTTCAGATTGGGCGAGAAAGATTACAACGACGATTTCGGAAAAAGCCTGGCTTACAAAACTTTGTATGCCGAAATGGCGAAGGGCGTACCCGTGAAAACAAGCCAGACAACCGCGGGCGAATACGAAGAGGCGTTCACGCCTTTTCTCGAAAAGGGACTCGACGTCGTTCACGTTACGTTGTCCTCGGGAATTTCGGGTTCTTACGAGTCCTGCCTTATAGCAAAGAAAACGCTCGAAGAAAAGTTCCCCGGCAGAAAAGTTTACGTCGTGGATTCGCTTTGCGCTTCGTCGGGCTACGGTATGCTTATGGATCTCGCGGCGGATTACCGCGACGAGGGTAAAACGGCGGCGGAACTTGCGGAATATATCGAAAAGACCAAATACAGAGTTCATCACCTGTTTTATTCTATGGATCTTTCCGCGTATGTGCGCGGAGGAAGGGTTTCCGCGGCGGCGGGAATTCTGGGGTCGCTTTTAAAAATCTGCCCCCTTCTTCACGTCAGTCCCGAGGGTAAACTCGTTATAAAGAAGAAGCTTATCGGCAAAAAAAGAGCCGTTGCCGAGCTTATCAACGAAATGCTCAAAAACGCGGACAACGGCGAAAATTATAACGGACCATGCTATCTGTGCAATTCCGAGTGTATAAGCGACGCGGATTATACCGTTTCGGAGATTGAAAAAGCTTTCCCCAAACTCAAAGGGAAATGCAGGATTTTCGATATCGGCGCGACGATAGGCTGCCACACGGGAACGGGTACCGTCGCGGTGTTCTTCCTCGGAACGCCGAGAAACGAGCTTAAAAACTAAAAATAATAAATAAAAAAGGACTTACTGATGAATAAATTTGCGGTAACCTGCGGTTCTACCGCCGATCTGACGGAAGAATACGCAAGTAAAAGAGAAATCGCCGTTTTGCCGTTCGGATTTCGTATCGGCGAAGAAGATTATATCGACGATTTCGGCAAAAGCATATCGAACAAAGATTTTTACGATAAACTTTCAAAAGGCGCGAACGTCAAAACGAGCAGCGTGAATATCGGAGAATACGTCGGTTTTTTCGAACCGTATCTCAAAAACGGTATCGACGTTATTCACATAACGCTGTCGTCGGGGCTGTCGGGTTCGTACGATTACTGCCTTTCGGCTAAAAAAGAACTCGAAGAAAAGTACCCCGAAAGAAAAATTTACGTTATAGACTCCCTTTGCGGGTCTATGGGTTACGGAATGCTCGTCGAGGACGCGGCGGATCTGAGAGATATGGGAAAAAGCGCGGCGGAAACGGCGGAAATTATCGAAAACAAAAGATTGAACATACGCGCGCTGTATTTCACGTCCGACCTTACCGCGTTTATAAAAGGCGGAAGACTTTCCGCGGCGGCGGGTTTTATCGGCAACATACTGAAAATCGTGCCGCTTCTCGGCGTTACGAAAGAGGGCAAACTCGAAGTAAAAAAGAAACTTATAGGCAAGAGAAGAGCGATCGCCGAGCTTATTTCGGAAATGGCGAAAGATACTTTAAGCGGAAGCGATTACGACGGGCGTTGCTACGTCGGGAACGCCGATTGCACCGGCGACGCGGCGGCGGTCGTCACGGAGATAGAGAAAACTTTCCCTAAGCTTAAAGGAAAGTGCGTTGTCACGGAAATAGGTCCCGTAATGGGATGCCATTGCGGCAAAGGTACGATAGCCGTATTTTTCGAAGGCAAAACAAGATAAAACGAAACAGGTCGGCGGCAAAGCCGCGGGTTTACATGCGTTCGCCCGCAGCTTTGCCGCCGATATTTTTTTGCCCTTTAAAAGCTCTTTTAACAGCCCGGATTTGTTCCGGACGCTTTCCGTCCTAAAAGCCGAAAAATGCGAAATTTAATACAAATTTTCACATAGACATTTTCGGCTGTAAAACTTCTCAAACAAGTGAATTTTGTTGATAACTTTTTCTGCAATGTGGATAACCCCCGTATTTTGACAAAAGTTATCCACAGTTATCCACAAAAACGTATGTTTGTGTGGATTCGAAAAAAGTCGAAAATCTGCGGTCAAATCGACGGAAACGGCAAAAGGCGGTATGCGGATTTTGCAGTCAAGCGTTTATGACCCCTTTTTCGAAAAAAAATTTATTTGTATTTTCATTCGCATTTTTATGAAATTTTTTTCATTTCGGCAAGTCCGGTCGTTTTTTCCACGTTTGAAGACAATACGAAACGAGTACGGCTTTTTCGTCGCGATGACAGTATCCGAGTACGAGAAAATTGAAGTTTTTGAGTTCGCGGAGAATTTCTTCGGGAAAAGTCGATAAAACGGCGCATCTGCGTCTCAGTCGGTATTCGAAAATTTCGGTTTCGTGTTTTTCGTCGAAATCGTCCGAAGACGCGTAATACTTTTTTGAAGAATTTAAAAATCTTTTCAGTGTGTCGCGGTACATTTTTTCATAGCGTTTCTCTGAAAAAGAACCGCAGACGGGTTTTGTTTCGCTTACGAAATCCAATTTTTCGGGATCGATATACATAATGATTTCCTCCTTGGTTTCTCTTTGACGGCGTTCCGTTTTCCGATCGGCAAAACGTCAAAACACCGATTTTATCGTTATAAATAATCCGTATTCCGTTCGGAGTAGCGCGGCTTATAAAAATGCTCGTTTTTTGACAATTCCGACATTAAATTTTCCTTTTTACGTTAGGTAAATTAAACGTATCGTTCATAGTAAAACCGCAAACAAAATTATATTATTTATAGGTGAAGATTAAGAATTATACAGTTTGTCGATAATGGAGGACGTATGCCTGTTTCCGAAGCCTTTAAAAAGAGAATAAACTATTTAGCGGACGAGACTTACCTGACGAAAACCGAATTGAGACTGAAAATCGGCGTCAGCAATTCGTCGTTCTTTTCGGCAACCGCATACGGGATAATCCCGACGACAAAAACGCTTGTTAAAATCGCGGATTATTTCGACGTGTCGATAAATTATCTGCTCGGTAAAACCTCCGAGGACGATTTTATCAAGTCTGACGACTCCGACGCTACGTTTCACGAGCGTTTTGTCGATTTATGCGCCGAAAAGAAGCTTTCGTTTTACAAGGTCGGGCATGATTGCGGTATCGACGACAGTCTGATTTTGCATTGGCTCAAACAAAAATTTATTCCGACGATAGACACTCTGGAAATTTTATCCGATTATTTCGGCGTTTCGCCCGACTACCTTCTCGGACGTTCCGATTTCAGAATGTAATTCTATACAACGATTAGTGTAATTCTATATATGCAGTTCTATATAATGCTTGCGGCTCGCGGCATTTTTTTTTGCCGTATTGCGGAATTTATGTTTACCGCCGCGGCGAATGCGGCTGTAAAAAAACCGCATTCGCCGCGAATATTTTTCGGAAAAATATCGTAGTTCTTTTTTCGCGGAACAGACGATATAAAATCGCGGTGTGTTTTTTTATCAAACCGACGACTTAAAGTCGCCGTATTTTTTTTCGTGCAAAGGGCGATTTAAACGTATTATATTTTCTATGCAGACGGCAATTTAAAATCGCATTATATTTTCGCTCAAACGATAATTTAAAATCGATTACGATTTATATAAATATTTTATCACGAATGTTAGGTGAAGTAAATCGATTGAACGCCTAACGGCAAAGGCTATTCCGTCGAAAAACGTCGATAAGCGTCGAAAATCGTCGATACGAAATCGGAGTGATACGGGGGAGAGTAAAATAAGCCGGGAAACAAGTCGAAAATCGTCGATAAGTCGAAGCGAATTAAAACGCGAATATATCGGAAACAAACAAAAAATATAAAAACAAAACGGCGTTCGGCAAGTTTCCTTGCCGAACGCCGCTTTATCGAAATAAATAAAATATGAAAAATCGGTATTTCGAAATTTATTTTCGATTATAAAATTACGTTTATATGAACTTTTTTGCCCTTGTGGAGAACAAAGCTTCCTTTTGCTTTGATTTCGGGGGAGAGCGTAAGGTCGTTTACGGTGAGTTTAACGTCGTCAACGGAAACGCCGCCGCCTTCGATAAGTCTTCTCGCTTCGCCTTTGGATTTCGCAACGCCCGCGCCGACCATTATGTCGAGAATATTATCCGCGCCGCCTGCATTGTAAGAGGGCATATCTTCCGCATTGCCGCCGAATGCCGCTTTCGCCTGTTTTCTTGCCTGTTCGGCTTTTTCTTCGCCGTGAACGAGCTTTGTTACTTCGTAAGCAAGTCTTTCTTTCGCCGCGTTCATTCTCTCGTCGTTATATTTGGTGAGTTCGGCGATTTCGTCCATATCCATAAAGGTTAAAAGACGCATACACTCCGCGACTTTGCAGTCTTCCACGTTTCTGAAATACTGATAGAAATCGTAAACGGGGCATTTGTTTTCGTCGAGCCAGAGCGCGCCTTTCTGGGTTTTGCCCATTTTTTTGCCTTCGCTGTTCAGAAGAAGAGTGCAGGTTAAGCAGTAAGCGTCCTTCTGTTCCTTTCTGCGGATAAGGTCCACGCCCGCGAGCATATTCGACCACTGATCGTCGCCGCCCACTTCGAGCGAGCAACCGTATTCCCGATTAAGATGCAAAAAGTCGTAACCCTGCATTAACATATAGTTAAATTCGAAGAAGGTGAGACCTTTTTCCATTCTCTGTTTGAAGCATTCCGCCGTAAGCATTTTGTTTACGGAGAAGTAAACGCCGATATCGCGGAGGAATTCTATATAATTAAGGTCTAAAAGCCAGTCCGCGTTGTTGGCGATTATCGCGCCGTTTTCGCCGTCGAAGTTAATAAAACGCGACATTTGCTTTTTGAAACAGTCGATATTATGATCGATAGTTTCTCTCGTCATCATCTGACGCATATCCGATCTTCCCGAGGGGTCGCCTATCATACCCGTACCGCCGCCGAAAAGCGCGATGGGGCGGTGACCGTATCTCTGCATCCACGCCATTGCCATAATGGGAATATAATGTCCGATATGGAGGCTGTCTGCCGTCGGGTCGAAACCGACGTAAAATGTAACGCTTTCGGTTTCGAGTTTCTTTCTCAGGTCTTCGCCGTAAACGGTTTGTTTTATAAATCCGCGTTCTTCGAGAACGTCCATTACGTTTTTCATTGAATTGTACCTCTTAAAGCAAAATGATTTTTGTCGTTATTTTATTTTTTTCGGGCGAATAAGCTCTCCCGCGCGATTTTTCGGGCGAACGGCGTCCGCCCTTACGAAATTTTTGCAATGCGCAATATTCGCCCGGACAATTTTCGATCCGTCTTTTTCTATTCTAACATTAAAACATTATAAAAGCAAGCAAAAAAACTTAAAATAACGGTTAAATAATAATTGAAAAAATTTTCGGGATATGCTATAATTTAACGGAAGACGAGCCGAACGGGGTTCGGCGCTGTTTATGCGAAAAAAAATTTGGAGGAATATTTATGCAATATTCAAACGAAGTAAAGGATATGGTCTGCGTAGCGAAAGGTCCCAAGCACGGACCCGCGCCTATCCCCGAAGAGGGGCTTTGGGTTGAAGCTAAGCAGATAACCGACATCAGCGGATTTACTCACGGCGTCGGTTGGTGCGCTCCTCAGCAGGGAGCCTGCAAGCTTTCGCTCAACGTTAAAAAAGGCGTTATCGAAGAAGCTTTGATTGAGACCATCGGCTGCTCGGGTATGACTCACTCCGCGGCAATGGCTTCCGAGATACTTCCCGGAAAAACCATTCTCGAAGCTCTTAATACCGACCTTGTCTGCGACGCTATCAACACCGCTATGAGAGAGCTTTTCTTACAGATAGTTTACGGACGTACTCAGTCGGCTTACTCCGACGACGGACTCGTTATCGGCGCGGGACTCGAAGACCTCGGAAAGGGACTTCGTTCGCAGGTCGGAACTATGTACGGAACAAAGGAAAAGGGTACGAGATATCTTGAAATGGCAGAGGGCTACGTTACGAGAATGGCTCTCGACGAAGATATGCAGGTTATCGGTTACGAGTTCGTTTCGCTCGGCAAAATGACCGATTTCATCAAAAAAGGTCTCACTCCCAACGAAGCGTACGAGAAAGCCAAGGGTCACTACGGCAGATTCGAGAACGCTTACAAATATATCGATCCGAGAAAGGAATAAGGAGAAGAAGAAATGGCTTTATTTGAAGGATATGAAAGAAGAATTGACAAAATCAATGCTACTTTGAAAGAATACGGCATTTCTTCGGTTGAAGAATGCAAGGAAATCTGTCTTGCAAAAGGGGTTGATTGCGACGATATCGTAAGAAGCACTCAGCCTATTTGCTTCGAAAACGCCGTCTGGGCTTACACCGTCGGCGCGGCTATCGCTATAAAGAGCGGAGCTAAAAAAGCTGCGGACGCAGCCGCCAAAATCGGTATCGGTCTTCAATCGTTCTGTATTCCCGGCTCCGTTGCGGATAACAGAAAGGTCGGTTTAGGTCACGGAAACCTCGGCGCGATGCTCCTTTCGGACGACACCGATTGCTTCTGCTTCTTAGCAGGTCACGAATCTTTCGCGGCGGCGGAAGGCGCGATCAAAATCGCTCTTAACGCCAACACCGTAAGAACCAAACCTTTGAGAGTTATTCTTAACGGTCTCGGAAAAGACGCGGCTATGATCATTTCGAGAATCAACGGCTTCACTTACGTCGAAACCACGTTCGATCCTTACACCGAAAAGGTAACCGTAGTTTACGAGAAACCTTATTCGGACGGACCGAGAGCAAAAGTTAAATGCTACGGCGCGGATAACGTTCCCGAAGGCGTTGCTATAATGAAGCTCGAAAACGTTATGGTTTCCATCACTGGTAACTCCACGAATCCCACGAGATTCCAGCACCCCGTTGCAGGCACTTACAAAAAGTGGTGCGTTGAAAACGGCAAAAAATATTTCTCCGTTGCATCGGGCGGCGGCACGGGCAGAACGCTTCACCCCGACAATATGGCGGCAGGTCCTTCCTCTTACGGTATGACCGACACTATGGGAAGAATGCACTCCGACGCTCAGTTCGCAGGTTCTTCTTCCGTTCCCGCGCATGTAGAAATGATGGGTCTTATCGGTATGGGTAACAACCCGATGGTAGGAGCTACCGTTGCGGTTGCGGTTGCAGTCGAAAAGGCGATGAACAAATAATTTAATCGATTTATCCGATTATTATACGCGGGGTTCGGAAAAATTTCCGAACCCCGCGTTTATTTTAAACTTTTTATGCGCCGCGTTTTTTTTAAACGCGGCGCATAATTTACCCCGAAAAAATAAATCGTTATAAATTTCTTGCAAAAAAAATAAAAATATTATATAATCGGTTATATAGGGTTATAACGAGCCGTTTATAACGAAAGCCGAAAAAATTTTCGGGTATCGATAAGAAACAAAGCGGCGGAGGAGAGAAGTTTTGCGGGTAATCAACGCGTTTAAAATAGCCATAGGAAATTTCGGGCTTGTATTTAAAAATATTCTTTATAAAATCATTATTTTTGCGGTTTTCGCAACGGCTGTGTGGTTTACGCTCAACATAAGCTTAACTCCGTTTATCGAGCAACTTAAACCCGTTTTGCAGGATATCGCGGAAATCATAAAAGCTCTTTTAAAAGGGCAGAGCGGAGTTTCGGCAACAAATTCTTCCAACCTCACCGCTCATTTCAACGAGTTTCTTTCTTACATTTCGGCTAACGTCGGAAGCATTGTCGCAGCCGCGCTTATTTGCGTTCTGATCGTTTATCTTTACAGATTTTTCGCAGGTATAAGCGACTGTACTTTAATGATTCTGGTCGACGGACATATGTCGAGTTTATCGCACAGAGGATACCTCGGAGTTATGTTCGAAAATTTGAAGAAAATCGTTGTTTATCAACTTATAGACGCGGTTCTTGCTATCGTTTACTATGCTTTGGTCTTTGCCGTCGAGTATCTTTTATTCAGATTTTTAACGCCTTATTTAACGGTTGTCGTGGTATTTGTGGGCGTGTGTATTCTGGCGTTTTCGATAGGCGTTTATTCGTCCTGTTTAAGTCAGGTAATGGCGAATATGATCGTCGGAGGGCTTGGCGTAAAGCAGGCGTTTATCAAAGGGCTTAACCCCGGGAAAAAATATTTTTGGAGAATGTTCTCCGCGTATTTATCGGTAAATCTCATATATGTATATCTGTTTATATCGATGGGCGTGTTCACGCTCGGCGCGGGTTCCGTTCTTATCGCGGCGTTTTTCACGCTTATGATAGTGTGTATGCGCCTGGTGGATTATTACACGATAAACGTCAAGAAATACTTCATCGATTACGACAACATAATCGTTCCGAAAGAGCTTCGCGAAAACGATGAACAGCTTTTGAACGACGTCGAAATATAATGTTTAAAATTCAAAACCGATCAAAAAAAGCGTCCCTCGGGACGCTTTTTTATATGAAATCCGATTAAAAATAACTAACTTTTATTCTTTTGCCCATTTGTTTAAGGCATTTCGAAAGTTCTTCCACAAGGTTCATTTTTATGTTGAAGTTTATCGGAAGATCGGGGTTCTGGTGCGCGGGATTGACGGCTCTGCCTACGAAAAAGTTTATATCGGTCGCTTCTTCGAATAAAAGTCTGCATATAAGCGACGCACCGTCCTGTCCGAAACTCCATTTTTCGTAAAGTTTGTTTTCGTTCAGACAATCTTTCGCGTATTCCACGACTTTATTTACGGTTATAACGCCTTCCGTAACCAGATCCACGCCTTCAATTTCCGCAATCGGCGGAACGTCGCTTCGGACGAAATTCAAAGTCGGTTTAACGGTTTTCCCGAGATATTTCGCGGCGATAGACGAGGTAGTTCCTCCGCAAACGATATGTTTTCCTTCTTTGGAGAAGAATAAAGACATCATTCGGTTTGCGTCGTCGGGGTTGGACGGCGGACCGAACAAAAGGTTCATGGGTTCGCGTCTTCTGACCTTTAAAACAACAGCCGTCGTGTCGTCGCCGGGTTTGTTTCCGTAAAGACGATTGCATTCGTCGACGAGGATCGTCGAAAGCGTTTTTGCCGTGTAACCGACGTAAACGTTGGGGAGAAGGAAATTGATTATCTCGTCTCTTTTCCAACCGAAATTGAACTGAGTTCCGAGTCCCGCATGCGGGCAACCGTCGCTCATCAGAATAAACACGTCGTTGTCTTTCAGCGGGATAATCGACTTATAGATGCGTTTTCCGCCGATGTTCATCTCCGTTCTGTGGTAGAGATAATTGGCTCCGTCTCTTAAAACGATGACCTGCGGATTGTCGAATTCCATAATTTCCGCGGTCTCGTTGTTGACGATATGGACTATCGTGAAAGTGGAGTAGGCAACCCCTCTCACCGAGCAGATGGGAAGAGTTGCGGCGATCGTAGAAACGCAGTCTTCGAGGGAAAGTCCTTCCGCCATCATCGTAGAAATGATTTTGGAGGTGAGCGTCGAAAGTATGCTTGCTTTAACGCCGCTCCCCAGTCCGTCCGCCAGAACCACGACCTGCGAATTTTCGCCTTGTTCCACAACGTCGACATGGTCGCCGCAAAGTTGTTCGCCGACGTGGTTTATGCTTTTGTAGCCGATATCCACGCAAAGATCATTCATCTTCGATAGACTCCTTCAATTTCGTAAGCGCGATTTTTGTTTCCGCCGCGGTTTCGCCGAGGAGAGACGCGATCTCCTGAACGATACGCATCTGTTTATCGACGACTTTGTCCGCAACTTCGATGGTCTGACGGGAAATACTTTCCTTTTTGTCGCGCTCTGTTTCTTCGTCGGTTATATCTCTCATAATACATACGAGAAGATGATAGTTTTCGTCGTAAATAACCGACTGTTCGACGTACTTTTTATATTCCGCAAGATAAGTTCTTTCGTTTCTGACGCTGCGTTTCGTCCTTAAAACTCTCGAAAAGATATCCACGTCGAGAATTCTGATAACGCCTTCGCCCAGAACGTCGCTTGCGGAGCGGATATTCATTATTTTTCTTGCCGAAGCGTTGATCTGCTGAACTTCGAGGCTTTCGTTCAGAACGATAAGTCCGTTCGGAGTGTTGTTTACGATGCAGTCCGAAAAGCTTTCGGCTTTGTCTTTAAGGAAGGGGAGACACATTGAAATTTCGGCTTTTCCCTCGAAGATAGCCGCCGCCTTTTCGCGGCAGGTATCGTATCCGCAGGAACCGCAGTTAAGCTCGTCTTCCTTTTTGAATTTACCCATTTTTTTGAGTATTTCTTCGATCTCCTGTTCCGTCGGGGGAACGGTTTTTCTGCCGATAGCCGTCATGTTTTTGAGAAGAGACACGCTGTCGGGCATATTAACGTCGAAATCCTCTTTGCCGGCGTATCTGGCGACAGCCGCATAGTCTCTCACGGGCAGACGGTGATATTTTTCCATAACGGGACCGCCGATGCAGCTTCCTATGCACGACGACATTTCTACAAAGCATTTGTGGAGTTTTCCGCTTTCGATATCTTTTAACGCGGCGATGCAGTTTTCCACGCCGTCTATCGCAAGGTAAGTGTATTCGGGTATCTGCTCCATTGTTTTGAGAATTCCGCCAGTCGTCGGGAAAAATCTCGCACGGCTCTTTTCGATGCCGTCCATATCGCTTTTAAGCTCGATCCTTTCGGCTTTGAGCCATTCGGCGAGTTCTTCGTAAGTTAAAACGGCGTCGACGAGTCCGTCGTAATAAGTCGCTTCGTCCTTTTTCGCAACGCAAGGTCCGATAAACACGACCTTGGCGTTCGGAACTCTTTCTTTTATATCCCTCGCATGCGCCTGCATGGGCGACAGAATATTCGCGAGATATTTAAGCGAGTCGGGGAAATATTTCTGAATGAGAAGATTTATCGAATGACAGCACGAAGAAATAACTATATCGCGCTTTTCATCGGACAGCATTTTCTCGTATTCCTTTTTGACGATCGTAGCTCCTATCGCCGTTTCTTCGACTTCGGCAAAACCGAGTTTTTTCAAAGCTTCGCGCATGCCGTTAATGCCGATATTCTCGTAATTCGCGATAAACGACGGCGCGAGAGAAACGTACACGGGATCGCCCGACTGAATAAGCACTTTCGCGATTTCCGTTTCGCTCTTGATTTCTTTTGCGTTCTGCGGGCATACGACGAAACATTGTCCGCAGAGAATACATTCGTTTCCTATGATATGCGCCTGGTTTGCCGAAAATCTTATCGATTTAACGGGGCAGTGACGTATACATTTATAACAGTTTTTACAATTCGATTTTTTTAACGTGAGAAAATCCGCCATTTTTTAACCCTCTTTTTCTTTTTTGATCTGCGGCATTATTTTGTCGTTCCAAAGCCCCGGGAGATTTTGCGGGTTTATCCCCGTATAAATTTCGTCGTCCACCGAGACGGTTACGCCCACGCGATTGCATTTTCCCGCGCAGAAACTTCCGACGAGGAATATATCGTCTTCGAGTCCTTCCTGCGCTATGTATTCTTGAAGAAGTTCGACTATCTGCGGCGCTCCTTTAATGTGGCACGAGCTGCCGACGCATACTTTAATTATCATAATATTTTTTCCTTATTGTTCGGATCGGTTATGTTTCAAACTCTTCCGAGTATTTCTTTTTCGAAAAATTCGTCCACGTTTTCCGGGCTTACCGAGAAGAAATCCTCGTCCACCGTCACGCAGACTCCTTCCTTACACCTTCCCATACAGAACGTGCCGCCGAGTTCGACCTTTTCGTTGAGATTGTTTTTCGCGACAAGGTATTGAAGTTCTTCGACGATCTGTCTCGAACCTTTTATGTGACACGAACTGCCTATACATACGGTAACTTTTATCATTTTTATTCTCCTGTTTCGGATTTGTTCGCTCCCCGGACCGCTTGATCGCGTATCGCATAATTACGGATCGAGTGATCGCGGATTGCATAATTACGAGTTACTTGATCGCGGGTCGTTTAATCCCGACTTACTGATAGTCCACTACGTTTACCCACGAAAGCAGGAATTCGCGTTGTTCTTTGTTGCCTTTGACCGACTGCGAAGCCGCGACGATCGGCATCCATTTCTGAACGTATTCCTTTTTCGTGCCGCTTTTAAGGCAGAACGCGTCGAGATAATATTCCGCGCCGCTTATGTCTCCCGCAAGCCAGAACAAAAGGTAAGTTCTCGCAACGTCCGCCGAGGCGTTTCCGATCGTCGCGTGAGACCAGTCGAGAATATAATCTTTCCCGTCGTCGCCGACGATAATGTTTGACGGATTGAAATCCCCGTGGCACAGTTTAACGTGTTTCGGCATGCTTTCGAGCCTTGTGTGAAGTTCGTATTTAACGGACTCGTCAAGCTCGGCTTGCGTGATTTTGGCGTTCATTTTGTCTTTCAGCTTGTTGAGCTTGGGGCAGGTTTTCGATTGAACTTCCGTTTGAAGGTCGACGAGTTTCTCGATATACTCCTTTTTCTTTTCCGGATTTTCCTTCATCAGCCTGTCGAGCGTTTTTCCTTTGATATAATCGGAAATTATCGCCCATTTGCCGTCGATCATCGTAACGGCTTTGATTTTCGGAATGTTGAGTCCTGTTTTTTCGACGCGCGCCTGATTTAAAGCTTCCGACAAAACGTCGTCTTTTTCGTAAACGCTTTCGAAAACTTTTATGCAATCGTCGCCGTCGCGATAAACGGTCTTGTTGTTCCGAACGGCTATAACTCTGTCAAGATCCATATTTTTTCCTCCTTAACCTTTTTTTGCTTTCGGCTTCGAAACAGCTTTTGCGGGAGTTTCCGCTTCGGTAAATTTCTTGCCGTAATATGCGTTCAGATACATTTGTTTTATCTCGCTCATAAGCGGATATCTCGGGTTTGCGCCCGTGCATTGATCGTCGAAAGCCTGTTCCGTCATCTCGTCCAGAGAGGAGAGGAACGCTTTTTCGTCGGGAACGTAATCTTTTATCGTCGGCTTTATTCCGACGGTCGCTTTGAGTTCGTCCAGAGCCTTTATAAGATTTGCGACTTTTTCTTCGTCCGTCTTGCCTTTGATTTTAAGCGCGTCGGCAACTTCCGCGTATCTTCCGAGCGTGTGCGGGTGGTCGTATTGCGGGAACGTTCCCATTTTTGCGGGTACGTCTGCGGAATTGAATCTTATAACTTCGTCGAGCATAAGCGCGTTCGCAACGCCGTGCGGAATATGATGAAAAGCTCCGAGTTTGTGCGCCATGGAGTGGCACACTCCCAAAAACGCGTTCGCGAAAGCCATACCCGCCATAGTCGCGGCGTTAGCCATTTTCTCGCGGGCGAAAGCGTCGGTTTGTCCGTTTTCGTAAGCTCTCGGGAGATATTCGAATATCGTCTGCAAAGCTTTTATCGCAAGTCCGTCCGTGTAGTCGGTCGCCATCATGGAAGCGTAAGCTTCGAGCGCGTGCGAAACTGCGTCTATTCCCGAAGCCGCCGTAAGACCTTTCGGCGCGCTCATATGAAAATCGGTGTCGATTATAGCCATTTTCGGGAGCAGTTCGTAGTCCGCAAGCGGATATTTAACGCCCGTCGATTCGTCGGTTATGACCGCGAAAGGCGTAACTTCCGAACCCGTTCCCGCGGAAGTCGGGATAGCGATGAAATAAGCTTTTTCGCCCATTTTCGGGAAAGTGTACACCCTCTTTCTGATATCCATAAATCTCATCGCCATATCGAGGAAATCGACTTCGGGGTGTTCGTACATGACCCACATGATTTTCGCCGCGTCCATGGCGGAACCTCCGCCGAGCGCGATTATGCAGTCGGGCTTGAAGTCCGCCATCTGCTTAGTTCCCTCTTTCGCGCAGGCGAGAGTGGGGTCGGGCGCAACGTCGAAGAACGTGGCGTGGGATATGCCCGTTTCGTCGAGTTTATCGGTTATCGGGCGGGTGTAACCGTTATGATAAAGGAAACTGTCCGTAACCACGAAACAACGTTTTTTGCCCATGGCTTTAAGCTCGGAAAGAGCGACGGGCAGACAGCCTTTTTTGATATAAATTTTCTCGGGAGCTTTAAACCACAACATATTTTCTCTCCTTTCCGCAACGGTTTTTATATTGAGAAGATGCTTTACGCCTACGTTTTCCGAAACGCTGTTTCCGCCCCAGCTTCCGCAGCCGAGCGTTAAAGACGGCGTGAGTTTAAAGTTGTATAAGTCTCCGATACCGCCCTGAGAAGAGGGGGTGTTCACGAGTATTCTGCAAGTTTTCATTCTCTCGGCGAATTCGTCGAGCTTGGCTTTTTGCGACGTCACGTCGAGATAAATGGACGAAGTATGCCCGAATCCGCCGTCCGCGATAAGCCTTTCGGCTTTGGAAAACGCGTCTTCGATGTCCTTCGCGCGGTACATGGCGAGTACCGGGGAGAGTTTTTCGTGGGCGAATTCTTCGGAGAGTTCGACGCTTTCCACTTCGCCTATAAGTATTTTCGTCCCCTCGGGAACGTTCACGTTCGCGAGCTTTGCTATCGTAGCGGCTTTCTGTCCTACGATCTTAGCGTTCAGCGCGCCGTTTATGATTATTGTTTTTCTTACTTTTTCGGTTTCGTTTTCGTTTAAGAAATAGCACCCGCGCGCCGCGAATTCGGCTTTTACTTTATCGTAAATCTTATCGAGAACGATAACCGATTGTTCGGATGCGCAGATCATTCCGTTGTCGAACGTTTTGGAGTGAATAATCGAATTCACCGCGAGCGTTATGTCCGCAGAATCGTCTATAACGGCGGGGGTGTTGCCCGCTCCTACGCCGAGTGCGGGTTTCCCGCTCGAATACGCGGCTTTGACCATTCCGGGACCGCCCGTCGCGAGGATGATGTCCGCCTCTTTCATTAAAAGGTTAGTCATTTCGAGCGACGGAACGTCGATCCAGCCTATTATGTCTTTGGGCGCGCCCGCTAAAACCGCCGCCTCCAAAACGGTTTTTGCCGCCGCGATAGTGGAGTTTTTGGCTCTCGGGTGCGGACTTATGATAATTCCGTTTCTTGTTTTCAAAGCGAGGAGCGTTTTGAAAATCGCGGTCGAAGTCGGGTTTGTGGTGGGGATAACCGCCGCTATAAGTCCTATCGGTTCGGCGATCTTCTTTATACCGTAAGCTTTGTCTTCTTCTATAACGCCGCACGTTTTAACGTCTCTGTACGCGTTGTAAATATATTCGGAAGCGTAATGGTTTTTTATCACCTTGTCTTCCACAACGCCCATTCCCGTTTCGTCAGCCGCTTTTTTGGCAAGCGGAATGCGCGCTTTGTTTGCGGCTATTGCCGCCGCGAAAAAGATTTTGTCGACTTGTTCCTGCGTAAAAGAGGAAAATTCTTCCTGAGCTTTTCTCACTCTCGCGATGGTCTGTTCGAGCGTTTCAACGCTGTCGGTTATTTTGTAATCGAAATTCATACAGCCTCCTTGCTTTTTCGGCGTTTCTCCCGAAAAACAAATCGTCAGCTATTTAAAATCCCGACAGAACCAAATTTTCAGGCGTATCTTACGCTCGGTTCTTCGGTTTTTCAAATAGTTACGTTTTTATCGATATCATTATATCAATTTAAAAAACATATGTAAAATACTTATTTTTTATATCGATATATGAAAACGTATATATCGAACTTAAAAAATATATCGGCATAAAAGCCGAAGTATTTTTTATGAAAGGGAGCTTGAAAACGGCGGCGTCAGCCGAAATATTTTCTTTTGGCGTCGCAAAGCTCGGTGATAAATTCCTTGTCGATCGCGGAAAGCGCGTAATCTTTTTTGTAAATAAGCACGTCTTTGTAAATTTTGTCGTTATCGGCGCATTTTTTCATCGTTAAACCGTAACGCTTCAAAGCGGCTTCGGGAACGGGCGAAACCCAGGCGTAAGTTTTATCGTTTTCGGCGAGAACGTCGAACTGACTTGCTCTTTCGAAAACGAAGATGCGTTTGTCCACGTCGTCGGGGAGTTCTTCCTTTTTGATTTCGGATAGCGAAACGGACGGAACGTAAGGATCGGCGTGAGCTATCTGAATATAGTTCTTTAAATCGGAAAAACGTATTTCGTCTTTTTCGGCAAGCGGGCAGTTCTTGTTCATAAGAAGTGAAAACCCGAATTCCGCGATAAGTTCGTGTTTTAAGTTTTTCTCTTCGAGAGTCTGTTTGAAATACTTGTCGTAACCCGAAGCGTATCTCACGATACCGAGGTTGTAGTCCTTTTCGAGAATGTTGGTTATCGCGCGGAGATTGTTAGTTTCTTTATAATACGCGTCGCAACGTTCCTTTTCGGAAAGCCCTTTGGTAAACTCCGCGAACGCGCTCGAAATGTAGCTCGCTCTCGGCGCGGAAATAGAGAAAACCGTCTTGTGCTTTTTTTCTCTGAATTCCGTTTCTATCTCGTCGATCTGGTGAAGCAGATTTTTTCCGTAGGAAATAAGCCGTTCCCCGTCCATAGTGAGCGTGATCCCTTTCGAATTTCTGTCGAAAATCACGATGCCCAGTTCTTTTTCGAGTTCTTTAACGGCTCTCGATAAGTTGGGCTGAGCGATGAAAAGCTCTTCCGCGGCTTTATTGAGCGAGCCTGCTTTCGCAACGGCTACGGCGTATTTCAAGTATAAAATATTCATAAGTTTTCCTGAAAAAAGTATATATTGATATTGTACCCTTTTTTGAACGAAATTTCAAGTAAAACAGCAAAATTTTCCGTTTTTCGGGGTGAAAATTTTCGGGCGGTCGGCGATTGCGTTCAAACGCGATCGCTTGCGGTTAGCCACAGTCGATTGCGTTTGAACTCGGTCTTGCATTGTGTTTTTGGCTAACACGTCGTTGCGTTCGCGTGTTATACATATAGTATTAACGCGCTCACGCGCCTTGTTTTAGCCTAAAAACGCAAAGCAGGACTTGTTGACAACCAAAACACAATCGCCTGTGGCTAAAAATCCCAGTCGGGGATAAAACTCTCGCTCGAAGAACGGAGTTCCTGCGCGAAATAATCGGTTATTCCGAGATTTAAAAGCTCCTCGTAAACACGTTCGTATTCGCCCGCGGTTATGGGGCGTTTAAGTTCGGGGTATTTTTCGACGTTCCCGAAAGGCGTGTACTGCGCCATTAAGGAAATATACGCGCCGCCACGCTTGTTTTCCGCAAACCATTTAAGTATTTTTTTGCTGTCGGAAACGCCGAGCGGCATTATCATATGTCTTACGATAACTCCGCTTTTCATCATACCGTCTTCCGCAAAGCTCGCCTTTTTGGAATTAAACATAAATTTTATCGCGTTCGAAGCCGTTTCGAAATAATCCTTTCTGCCCGTGTAACGCAAAGAAAGCTCGGGCGAGAAAAATTTCAGGTCGGGAAGATAGATATCCACAAACGGGTCGATAATTTCGAGCGTTTTTATCGTTTCGTAAGAATGAGTGTTGTAAACGACGGGGATTTTCGGGCGGTATATCGAAAAGGCTTCGGCGATTTCGGGAACGAAATGGGTCGGAGTAACGAGATTTATGTTGTGAACGCCCGAGGTTTCGAGCTTTACGAAAATATCCGCAAGCTCTTTCGGTGAGATTTCCTTGCCCCTTTCCGAGCGGGAAAGAGAATAATTCTGACAAAAAACGCAGCGCAGAGAACAGCCCGTGAAGAAAATCGTTCCCGAGCCGTTTTTGCCGCTTATCGGCGGTTCTTCGAACATATGCGGGTAAAATTTCGCGATACGCATAACGTTTTTTTCGCCGCACGCGCCGTATGTTTCGTTTCTGTTTACGCGGCAGTTTTTGGGGCATAAGCCGCAGTGTTTTGTTTTTTCCGTGTCGTTCATGGTTTTTCGGGTTTTACGGGTTCCGGATAAATCGCTCGGTTACCGTGAGTTTTTCTTGAAATATTGTAACATATACGATTAAATTTGACAAACGATTTAAAAGGTGATATAGTATTTTCGACCACAGTCAATGACCACAAATACATTGAAAGAGGTTTTATACTTATGAACAAATTCTTCACCAGCGAAAGCGTTACCGAAGGTCATCCCGACAAAATCTGCGATCAGATCTCGGACGCGGTTCTGGACGCGATCCTTGCGAAAGACCCTATGGCGAGAGTGGCTTGCGAAACTTCCGTAACCACGGGTCTCGTGCTTGTTATGGGCGAAATTTCCACGCATTGCTATGTGGATATTCAGCAACTCGCGAGAGACACGATCCGCGAAATCGGTTACGACAGGGCAAAGTACGGGTTCGATTGCGACACCTGCGCCGTTTTGACAGCAATTCACGATCAGAGCGCGGATATCGCTCTCGGCGTGGATAATTCTCTCGAACATCGCCAAAGCGGCGACGAAGCCGACAGATTCGGCGCGGGGGATCAGGGTATGATGTTCGGCTACGCGACCAACGAAACCGAGGAATATATGCCCGCGGCTTTGACTCTCGCCCACAAGCTCACGAGAAAGCTCACGGAAGTGAGAAAATCGGGACTGCTTCCTTACCTTCGCCCGGACGGCAAAAGTCAGGTTACGGTAGAGTACGAAAACGGCAAGGTGAAAAGAGTGGAGGCGGTCGTCGTTTCCACGCAGCACAGCGAGAAAGTTTCAACCGAACAGCTCAGAAAGGATATTAAAAAATACGTTATCGAAACGAGTATTCCCGCAGATCTTTTAGACGAAAACACCAAGTTTTACATTAACCCCACGGGCAGATTCGAGATCGGCGGACCTCACGGCGACAGCGGACTTACGGGCAGAAAGATCATCGTCGACACTTACGGCGGAAGTTGCCCGCACGGCGGCGGCGCGTTCTCGGGAAAGGATCCCACGAAGGTGGACAGAAGCGCGGCTTATATGGCGAGATATATCTGCAAAAACGTCGTTGCGGCAGGCTTAGCGGACGAATGCACGCTCGAAGTGGCTTACGCGATAGGCGTTGCGAAACCCGTTTCGCTTTTCGTAAACACCAAAGGTACGGGTAAACTCGCGGACGAAAAAATCGCCGATATAATCGCAAAAGAGTTCGATCTTCGTCCCGCGTCGATTATTAAAACGCTCGATTTAAGACGCCCCATTTACAAAGCCACCGCGGCTTACGGGCATTTCGGCAGACCCGAATTTCCGTGGGAACGCCTTGACAGGGTAGACGATTTAAAGAAGTATTTATAAGCTTATAGTTTTTCAAGCTTTATAATTTACTTTAAGTTTTATAATTTTTATATGTAGGCTTAATTTTTATGCGGCGGTTTGCGTGAGCGCAAACCGCCGCATATTTTAAAATAGAAAGACAAAAACCCGGCTATAAGTCGATTAAACGCGGTTTTTGCGGTCGATCGGATTTAAAGGCGGGTTTTATTTTAGTGCAGATGATCGTTTTGAAGGGGAATTATAAAACTTTCGGAGGAGTGATTATAAATGTTTTATAAGATAAACAAGATCCCGATATCCGCCGAATTTGAAAGCCGCTTTTTCAAGCTTTCCCGAAATAAGAAAACCGTGGCTTAAATGAAACGCTATCGAGCTTTCGTTTTCGCCCGTAACGAGCGAAACTATGTTTTCCGTTTTCATTTCCCTCGCCCGCTTTTCGATCTCGGCGTAGAGCATACTTCCGATGTGTTCGCCCCTGTGATCCTTATCGACGTAAATCGATAAATCGGCGGTTATGCGGTACGCGCTCCTCGGGTTGAATTTATCAAGATATGCGTAGCCTAAAACCTCATCGCCGCGCTTTGCGACGATATAAGGGTAGGCGGCTTTTATACGTTTCACGCGGTCGGAAAATTCGGCAGGGCTTAAAGGGGTTTCCTCTAAGGTGACTACGGTGTTATTTATATAATAGTTATAAATTTCGGCGCAGGCTTTTTCGTCTGCGGCGGAAATATCCGTTATCAGAACGTCGGTTTTATAGTCTTCGGTTATAAGATTATCTGAAATATTCATAATATTTATTAAATCGGCAAGCTTGTTACGGCGAGCTGCGCTGAGTGTTCGTATATTTTCGTTTTTTATATAAAAACGAAACAACGACAAAACGGCGTCCTTAAAAAAGGACGCCGCCAAGTTCAAATAAGTTTTACAAAACTAATTACGCTCTGTCAACTTTATTGCCTTTAAGGCAACGAGCGCAAACATATTCAGAAGTAACGACGCCGTCGTTTACAACCCTAACTTTCTGAACGTTTGCATTGTAAGAACGCGGGGTCTTACGGTTACTGTGGCTTACCTTATTGCCGGATAATTTCGCTTTTCCGCAAACGCTGCAAACTCTCGACATATTGCACCTCCAAATGAGAATTGTTTAAAATTAAAGCATAGATACTATATCACAATAAAAAATAAATTGCAACAAAATAACGCCGATTATCGAAAAAAAAGATAAAAAAACCGTAAAAGTTGCAAATGAGCTTAAAAAACCCTTGTAAAAAAAAACTAAATATAGTATAATACCGATATAAAGGAGTGTCTTATGCCGGTAACAACGTCAAATACTTACGGAAAAATTTCAATATCGGACGAAGCTATAGCCAGGGTTGCGGCGCACGCCGCGCTCGAATGTTACGGTATAGTAGAGATGGTTCCGAGAACGCTTATGGACAGTTTTTCCAGGCTCCTGAAAAAAGAGACGGGAGGAATGGGCGTTAAGGTCTCTACTTCCGGCGACAGAATTTATATAGACGTATTCGTTATAATAAAATTCGGCGTGTCGATTTCCGCGGTTGCGGATTCGCTTAAAAAAGCCGTTAAATACAAAGTAGAACAGTTTACGGGTATGATCGTGGATACGGTCAACGTTAATATCCTCGGCGTGAAACTCTGACGACCGGGTGTTTTGTTCTGTTTTTTTGTTTCGGAGGAATTTTTTTAAATGCAAAAAACAATAAAGGGCGCGACGTTTTCGAAAATGGTAACGTCCGCGTCCAGACTTTTGGACGTTTCGAGAGACTATATAGATAGTCTGAACGTCTTCCCCGTGCCGGACGGCGATACGGGAACAAATATGAGCTTAACGATGCAATCCGCCATAAAGGAGTTAAAAGCTTGTAAAAGCAACAATTTATCGGATATGGCAGACAGCGTGTCGAGAGGCGCGCTCCGCGGAGCGAGAGGAAACTCGGGCGTTATAACCTCGCAGATATTCAGAGGTATATGCTCGGTTTTAAAAGACTACAACGAAGTTGACACCAGAATTTTCGCAAAGGCTTTAAAAAGCGCGACGGACGTTGCTTACAGCGCGGTTTCCAAGCCCAAGGAAGGAACGATTCTCACCGTTTGCAGGATGATTTCCGAACACGTTTCGTCCATTTGCGGAAAAACCAAAGATTTCGAAACCCTTTTCCAGGAAATAATAGCGAAAGGCGAGGAGGCTGTGAATTTAACTCCCACGCTTTTGCCCGTACTTAAAAAAGCGGGCGTTGTAGACTCCGGCGGAACGGGACTTTTAACAATATATAAAGGAATGTATAAAGGTCTTATCGGCGAGGAGATCGAGGGCGCGCCCGTCGAAGAACCCGAAGTTAAGGTCGACAGTTCGATGGAACATGCCGATATTCTCAATTTGGGTACCATCGAGTTCGGATATTGTACCGAATTTTTCATTATAAATTTAAAAAAGAAGACTACGCTTGCCGATATAGACAGACTTAAAGAATACCTTATGACTATCGGCGACTGCGTACTCGTTATAGGCGACCTTGAATTCGTCAAGGTTCACGTCCACACGAATAACCCCGGTCAGGCTCTTTCCAAAGCTTTGCAGCTCGGCGAAATCGATAAGGTCAAAATCGAGAACATGCTCGAAGAAAACAGAGAACTTATCAAAAAGTACGAAGCCGAGAAGAAAGAGATCGGAATGCTTTCCATTTGTTCGGGCGAGGGTATCGCGGCGATTTTCAAAGATATCAATGTGGACAGAGTTATCGAGGGCGGACAGACGATGAACCCTTCCGCTCAGGATATAGCGGACGCTATCATCAAAATCAACGCCGAAAATATTTTCGTTTTCCCCAACAATAAAAATATAATTCTTGCCGCGGAGCAGTCCAAGTCGCTCGTCGAGGGCAAGAAAGTTTACGTCGTTCCCACAAAGAGCATACCGCAGGGCATTTCCGCCGCGCTCGCTATGAATCCCGAGATAAGCGCGGACGAAAACTTTATCGAAATGATTCACGCGATCGATAACGTCTCTTCGGGAATGGTGACTTACGCCGTGAGAAACGCCAAAGTCGACGGGTTCTCGCTCACGAAAGGCGATATAATCGCGCTCGATAACAAGAAAGTGCTTGCGAAAGGCAAGGATCTCGTTAAGGTTACGGGCGATCTCATCGATAAACTTCATTATAACGGACACAGCCTCGTAAATCTTTATTACGGAAGCGACGTTACCGCCGAAGAAGCGGGCGAAATGCAATCCAGACTTGCCGAAAGATATCCCGAAATGGACGTCGAATTGTTCTACGGCGGTCAGCCGATATATTATTATATCGTTTCGCTCGAATAAAATATCGAAAAAACGCCGTCTGACTTATTCCGGCTCAGACGAGCTTACAATTTATCATCGAAAATTTTGCCGTTAAGTTACGGTTTAATAAAGGCTTTCTCCGTGTTCGGCGAGGAAAGCTTTTTGTTTTTTGTCGGCAAAACCGATAAAACGTTTAAAGGACGGAAATGAAAGTTACGGACATAAAAGGCATAAGCGACAAGCGCGCCGAAGACCTTAAAAAACTTAATATTTTAACGCCCGAGGATCTGATCAAGCATTTTCCGCGCAATTATCTCGATTTAAGGAGGATAACTCCGCTCGAAAAATGCTATAACAACGATATCGTGCTTACTTGCGGCAGACTTTTGAGCGTTCCGAAAATGTTCACTTCGGCAAGGAAAATAAAGTGCGTGAGGGTTGCCGTGGAACAGGGAATGCGGGGTTTTACCGCCGTGTGGTTCAATCAGCCTTACGTTATGAGCCATTTGAAAATAGGCGAAGAATACCTTTTTTACGGGAGGGTCAAAACCGATTTCGGCGGGGTGTCGATTATAAACCCCTCGTTCGAGCCGCTCGACAACAACGTTCGGCTGAAAGGCATCGTTCCCGTTTACACTGTTAAGGGCAATCTGTCGCAGAAAGTTATGAGAGACGCAATAAAAAGCGCGATTTTTTCTCTCGAAATAAACAGCGTAATTCCGCAGAAACTCGTTAAAAAATACGATCTTGAAAACTTAAAAACGGCGTATATAGACGTTCACGCCCCCTCGGACGAGCAGACAATGCGCGGCGCGGCGGAAAGGATAGCCTTAGAGGAATATTTCACGCTTGTTTCTGCGTTCAGATTTATAAAAGGCGACCGTCAGCAGGTGAGAATAAATCAATATTCCTGTTCGGCGGCGGATTTAAGGGAATTTATTTCGCGTTTCGGTTTCGAATTTACCGACGGACAGAAAAACGCCGTGAACGAAATTTATAAAGACCTGACAAGCCCCCGTTCGATGAACCGACTTTTACAAGGCGACGTCGGAAGCGGAAAAACGGCGGTTGCGCTGTGCGCGTTGTTTTTCGCCGTGAAAAGCGGCTATCAGGCGGCAATGCTTGCGCCTACGGAAATTCTCGCCGAACAAAATTATAGGATAATTTCAAGATTATTTCCCGATTATGAAGTAGTTTTTCTCAGTGGTTCTACTAAACTTGCCGAGAAAAAGGCTATAAAGGCGAAGATAAAATCGGGCGAGGCGAAAATCGTAGTCGGTACGCACGCGGTCATTCAGAGCGACGTGGAATTTTACAATCTCTCGATGTGCGTGTGCGACGAACAGCACCGTTTCGGCGTCGGGCAGAGAAGCGCGCTCGTGGCGAAAGGCGTTATTCCCGACGTACTCGTAATGAGCGCGACGCCTATCCCCAGAACGGTTTCGCTTATTTTTTACGGGGATCTCGACATAACGGAGATTAAGGACAAGCCGAAAAATAGGCTTCCCGTGTCGACTTTTCTTGTTCCGGAACGAAAATACGAAGGCATGCTCGGCTTTATCCGCGACACCGTTAAAGGCGGTAAGCAGGCGTTTTGCGTTTGCCCGAAGATCGATGAGGACGAAGAAGGCACGCTTATGAGCGTAACCGAGCTTTTCGAAGAATTTACTTCGGCTTTGAAAGGCGTTCGGGTCGGACTTCTGCACGGAAAAATGAAGGACGCGGAAAAAACGCGGATCATGGAAGAGTTCAAGGGCAAAAATATCGACGTGCTTGTTTCAACGACGGTCGTCGAAGTCGGCATAGACGTGCCGGACGCGACGGTTATGGTAATTTACAACGCCGAACGCTTCGGACTTTCCCAGCTTCATCAGTTAAGAGGCAGGGTCGGCAGAGGGGCGGACAAGAGTTATTGTTTTCTTTTCACCCGTTCGGACGACGAAAAAGCTCTCGAACGGCTTAAAGTCCTTTGTTCGTCTGCGGACGGTTTCAAAATCGCCGAAAAGGACTTCGAAATGCGCGGCAGCGGCGATTTTATGGGAACGAGGCAGAGCGGCAAGTTTTTAAGCGATTTAGGCGACCTCGTGTATTCTCCGACAGTCATTTTCTCGGCGAAAAAGCTGTGCGACGAGGCGTTTTCTCACCCCGAGGATTTAGCGGAATTAAGAAAAGCCGCAATGGAAAAATACGAAAAACTTAAAGACGTAACGCTGAATTAAGGCAAAATGTATAATGTGGTTACATAAGGAGTTTTTATGAAAGGATATAAAGAAATAAAATTCGAAGAATTAACCGAAAATCTTTACGAAATGACGGCGAAAGACTGGTTCGCGCTTTCCGCGGGTAACGAAAACGGATATAATTCCATGACGGTTTCGTGGGTTCAGTTCGGTTCGCTTTGGTCGGACGGAAAAGGCGACGGTTTTAGCGGATTACCCGTCGAGCCACAGGTGATTGCGTTCGAACTCGGTCTTACATTGTGTTTTTGACTAATACGTCGTTGCGTTCGCGTTAATACTTAAAGCTATGAACAGAAAAAAGCTCACGGAGTATATTTTAAATAATTATATCACGACGGAAGAAAAACCGTGGCTCGATTCGCCCGAATTTTCGGTTTTTCGGCATCCGTCGAATAAAAAGTGGTTCGCCGTCATTATGCCTGTTTTTGCGGGCAGGCTCGGACTCGATATCGATAAGGATATCGAAATTATAAACCTGAAATGCGAACCGCTTATGATTGACGATATCGTAGACAATAAATCGATTTTCAGGGCATATCATATGAACAAAACCCACTGGTTGTCAGTTTATATCGACAAGGCGGACGAAAATAAGCTTAAAATGCTCGTCGATATAAGTTTTGAACTTACCGATACGAACCGCAGACCGCGAAACGGTTGACGGCATACTGTTTTTTTGATATAATGACGACAAAAAATAAATAAAAAGTTGCCACCGGGTTAGCCGAGCGAGAATTGAACCGCATTAAGCCTTAAAACCGTCTTTTTTGCCTGTTGCGGCAAATCTTTGCTTGAAGTACGATGAGTACGTCTGCGCAAATCTTCGTCACAACCGCCTAAAAAATACGGCTTTAAGGTGCTTTGCATTTTAACGACGATAAATTTAGGAAAATCAAGGCAAACGAACGCAATCATACTTGCCGTATTATAAGTGAGTTTAACGCCGATTTTACAAATTTTGCGCCGTTAAAACTTGATGTGGTTCAATTTTCGCTCGGCAAAAGCATTCGCAACGTAGCGTTAGGTCTTTGAAGTTACGTTTGGCGGGTGCTTTTATTTTTTTGCGGTGTTGTTTGCGGTGTTTTCTGAGGTACAAATGAAGAAAATTTTTAATTATTTCAGCGTTTCCGAGCGTGTGTTGTGGTCTGTTTCCGTTCTCACGATAGTAATTTCCTTTTTCGTTTTCGGCGAAAAGGACTATTTTAAGCTTGCGGCTTCGCTTATCGGAGCGACGGCTCTCGTATTCAACGCGAAAGGTAATCCCATAGGGCAGGTTTTGATGATAATTTTCGGCGTAATGTACGGAATTATTTCCTATTCTTTTAAATATTACGGCGAGATGATAACCTATCTCGGAATGTCCGTGCCTATGGCGGCTTTCGCGCTTGTGAGCTGGCTTAAAAATCCGTATAACGGCAACAAAGCCGAAGTTAAGGTCAATAAACTGAAACCCGCGGAGTACGTTTTTATGTTCGCTTTGACGGCTTTGGTAACTTTCGGCTTTTACTTTATTCTCGATTATTTTAATACGGCGAATATTATCCCGAGTACGTTATCTGTTGCGACGAGTTTTGCGGCGGTGTATTTAACGTTCAGAAGAAGCCCGTTTTACGCGGTGGCGTACGCTTTGAACGATGTCGTTCTTATCGTATTGTGGGTCCTTGCGACGATAAGCGATATTTCCTATCTTTCGGTTGTGATTTGCTTTGTCGTGTTTCTTGCAAACGACTTGTACGGCTTTGCAAGCTGGAACAAAATGTCCGGAAGACAAAACGAAGGGAAGTAAAATCCGACAAAAAACGGCGGCAATTTCCGACAAAAAGCGACAGCGGGAAAAGACAAAAAGGGCGGCATAATCCGTCAAAAAGCGACAGCGGGAAAAGACAAAAAGGGCGGCATAATCCGTCAAAAAAGGGCGGCGGAAAATGACAAGAAGCGACGGCGTAAAACGATAAAATACGACGGCGGATTGCGACGGATATCGACGGCAAAATATTGCAAAATCCGACAATAAAAAACGACAAATAACGACAATAAAATAAGACGCAATCCGACGACAAAAAGCAACAAAATGCGCCCGACTTTTTTCGGCAAGATCCGAAAAGAGTCGGGCGCGTATTTTTAATAATTATGGGGTTTAATAAGTTATTTTAACGAAAGAGTCGCCGTCGGAAACTATTTTCGCGTTATAAAATGCCGTCAATCCGCGGACGGCGGTTTCATAGTCTGCGGCAGCCATAGTCTCCAAGGAAGAGTGCATTGCAAGCTGAGCGATACCTATATCAACGCTCTTTATCGAAACCTGAGATGAACTTATCGCGCCGAGCGTTCCGCCGCAAGGCATATCCGAACGGGTGTAAAAATCCTGGTATTTAACGTTCGCATTATCGAAAATGCGTTTTATTATCGAGGAAGAATAAGCGTCCGTCGTGTAATTCTGATTTGCGTGGTGTTTGACAACTATCCCTTCGCCGAGCTTGACTCTGTTCGTCGGGTCGGAATATTCGGGGTGGTTGGGGTGAACGGCGTGCGCGTTGTCGTCGGAAACGATAAAGGAATTCGCAAGCATTTCGTCGAGATCGTTTTCTTTGCCGAGACAAGCCGCAATTCTTTTCAGAACGTCGAACAAAAATTTCGAAGCCGCGCCCTGCTTCGTGCCGCTTCCCACTTCCTCGTTGTCCGCAATATAGCACACGGCGATTTCTTTCGGATCGGCTTTGCAGATAGCTTCAAGGGAAGAATACGCGCTCGTGAGGTTGTCTATTCTCGGACTGCACAAAAATTCGTCCTTAAATCCCGCGAAGAACGGTTTTTCGGCGGAAACGACGTACAGGTCGTAATCGACTACTTTTCCGTCTCCCGCGAATTTTTCAAGCTCTTTTTGAAGTTCTTTTCCGCTTACCGTTTCGTTTAAAATATCGGTCACGGGCGACATGTCCGTCTGAGGATTGAGCTTTAATCCGTCGTTCACGGAGCGGTTGAAATGTATCGCGACGGAAGGGATGACAAACTTATGATCGGAAGTGAAAACCCGCGCTATAAGTTCGTTATCGCGCGAAATTATAACTCTTCCCGCAATGGTCAAAGGCTTGTCGAGCCAGGAATAAAATATCCCGCCGCCGTATCTTTCCACGTTGAGTTTTTCGTAATTGTCGCTTTTCATCTCGGGGTTCGCTTTGATTTTGAAGCACGGCGAATCCCCGTGCGAAGCGACTATGTTAAACGAGTCTTCTCCGCCGACGGTAAAAGCGATAAGCGCGGAACCGTTCCTCGTGACGAAATATTTCCCGCTTTTTTTAACGTTCCATTTTTCGTTTTCTTTAAGCTCCGTAAAGCCTTCTTTTATAAGCTTTTCCGCGCTGAGTTTCGCGGCGTGAAAGGCTGTTTTCGATTTATCGAGAAATTCCGTAAGTAAATTCATAATTCACCTCTCTTGTAATTAAACATATTATATAGCATTTTTTTGCCGATGTAAAGCGTAAAACGAGATGTAAACGCGTAAAAACGATTTGTTTCGGCATTTTATCGGAATTTTCGGAGAGAATATGAGAGGAGTTATTCGCGTAAATTTAAAAAACCTCGTTTATAATTTCGATTTGTTGAAATCGAGACTTCCCGCGGGGGTTTTGTCTGCCGCCGTCGTTAAAGCCGACGCTTACGGTCACGGCGAAAGAGAAGTTATAAAAGCTTTGGAAAATTCCGCCGATTATTTCGTTACGGCGACGATTGAGGAAGCGGAACGGGCGAGAGAAATAACGGCTAAGCCGATTTTGTGCCTTGCGAGAGTTACGGGAAAAGAAATCGGGAGATGTATTTTAAAAAGGATCGAAATAAGCGTTTCGTCCGTCGAAGATTTAAAAGAAATCATTTGCGTAAGTGCAGATATGAACGTTTCGGCATACGTTCATATTTGTCTCGACACGGGTATGAACAGAATGGGGATTAAAACAGAAAAAGCCGTCTATAAGTCGATTAACGCCGTAAAATTATGTCGAACGGTGACGATAAAGGGCGTTTATTCGCATTTTTTCGACGGGGATAGCCGCGAGAGAAACGAAAAACAGTACGAGAAATTCATATCGTTTTTAAAGCTCGGCGATAAAACTTTCTCGGGCGCGATAAAGCACATTTCTTCTACGGCGGAATTTATCGAAAAGAAATATTGTTTCGATATGGTTCGCTTCGGTATCGGGATCTACGGCTACGGCGAGGCGGGCGTTAAACCTTGCCTTTCGCTCAAAAGCTACGTTTCGAGGGTTGCGAAGGTCAAAAAGGGCGAGACCGTAGGTTACGGCGGAAAATTTATCGCCGAAAAGGATTGTTATATAGCTACGATTTCCGCAGGTTACGGCGACGGGATTTTGAGAAAGTTTACGGGCGGAAGTGTTCTTATCGGCGGGAAAAGGCGGAAAATCGTCGGAAACGTTTGTATGGATTACTGTTTCGCTCCGGTTGACGGAAGCGTAAAAGCGGGCGACGAGGTCGTTTTTATCGGCAGTCAGGGCGGAAAAACGCTTACCGCCGAGGATATGGCGAAAACGTGCGATACGATATCGTACGAGATACTTACGGGGCTTAAACGCTTCGAAAAAGTATACGAATAACGGGTGCAAAGGGCAAAAAGCGATAAAGAACATAAAAATATCTCGAAACGGCTTTCGCGCGCCGAATATTCGTTGACATTTTTCTCCTAAAAGTTTAGAATAAACGTATACGCAAGGTCTGCCGCGTTAAATTCGGCAGCCTTAAAACGGAGAAATACATATGTCAGAATTTATGGGTGATTTAAGGCGTACCTCGATGTGCGGGACGCTTCGGCGCGAGGACGCGGGAAAAGAAGTTACGGTTATGGGTTGGACGCAGAGAAGAAGAAATCTCGGCTCGCTTATTTTCGTCGATCTTCGCGATAAAACGGGTCTCGTTCAGGTCGTTTTCGACGATACCACGGATAAAGCGGTTTTCGAAAAAGCGCAGAATATCCGTTCGGAATACGTTCTCGCGGTTAAAGGAAAGGTAAGAGAAAGAGAGAGCAAAACCAACAAAATAGCCACGGGCGAGATCGAAATTCTTGCCGACGAGCTTAAAATTCTCTCGGAAGCAGACACCACGCCGTTCGAAATTCTCGATGACTCCAACGTCAACGAAACCCTTCGTTTAAAATACAGATATCTCGATTTAAGAAGACCTTCTTTGCAGAAAAACCTGTTTTTAAGAAACGAGATAACCAAAGCCGCAAGAAGATTTTTCGACGACAACGGATTTGTGGAAGTGGAAACGCCTATGCTCGGCAGATCGACTCCCGAGGGCGCGAGAGACTATCTCGTTCCGTCCAGAGTTCATGAGGGTTGTTTTTACGCGTTGCCGCAGTCTCCCCAGCTTTATAAACAGCTTCTGATGATCGCGGGGTTCGACAGATATTATCAGATCACAAAATGTTTCCGCGACGAGGATTTGAGAGCCAACCGTCAGCCGGAATTCACTCAGATAGACGTCGAGATGAGTTTCGTGGAGGAAATCGAAGACGTTATGTACCCGATCGAGGGTCTTATCAAAAATATTTTCAAAAACGCGATAGGTCTGGATCTCGGCGATGGACATTTCAGAACGATGACTTACCGCGAAGCTATGGAAAATTACGGATCGGACAAGCCCGACACGAGATTCGGTTTGAAAATCGTTAATTGTTCGGATTTGTTCGCGAAATCGGAATTCAAGGTTTTCGCGGACGCTTTGAAAATCGAAATCGGACCTATCAGAGGCAGCGTGAGAGCTATCAACGCCAAAGGCTTAGCCGATAAGTTTTCGAGAAAAGAGCTTGACGCGACCGTCGAGTACGCAAAAACGCTCGGCGCGAAAGGTCTCTGCTGGATGACCTGGACTAAGGGCGGAGAAATAAAGTCTTCGTTCGCGAAATTCGTCACGGCGGAAGATATCGAAAATATCAAAGCGAGAATGGATTTCGAAGAGGGCGACGTTTTGTTCTTCGCGGCGGATAAAGATTACGTTGTGTTCAACACGCTCGGCGGAATTCGTCTTATGATAGCGGACAAGCACGGACTTATAAATAAGGACGTTTACGATATTTTGTGGATAACCGAATTCCCGATGTTCGAATGGTCGGAAGAGGAAAATCGTTATATGGCTGTTCACCATCCGTTCACCGCTCCTATGAACGAAGATCTCGAACTTTGCGAAACCGATCCTTCCAAAGCGAGAGCGAAAGCGTACGACCTTGTTATCAACGGTCAGGAATCGGGCGGCGGATCTATCCGTATTCATTCGAGAGATATTCAGAAAAAGATGTTCAATATTCTCGGTTTCTCCGAGGAAGATATCGAAAAGAAGTTCGGCTTCTTCGTGGACGCGTTCAATTACGGCGCGCCCCCGCACGGCGGACTTGCTTTCGGCTTGGATCGTCTCACGATGCTTTTATCGAAAGACGATTCGATAAGAGACGTTATAGCATTCCCGAAGGTTCAGACGGCTTCGTGCCTTATGAGCAGCGCGCCCGCGCCGGTAGAGCAGAAACAGCTTGACGAACTTTATATCGAAGTTAAAAAAGACTGATAATAAAAACCAAATTCGAAACTCCGCTTTGCGGGGTTTTGTTTTAAAAGGGAATTTTTCGGAATTTAAGGATTTTCGGAATAAATTTAAAAGAGGAAAAATGAGTAAAAGCAAAAAAGAATTAAAAGAACTTGTATCGGCGATGAGTTTGGAGGAAAAAGCGTTGCAATTAACGCAGTTTCCCGCCTATGAGCTTGATCACGGCGTGGAAAAAATCGTAACGGGTTATTGCAATCTCGGCGAGATCGACCGCGAATCGTTATGGCTCGCTGGTACGGTTTTAAACGCTCCGAGCGCAGAAGCGGCGCAGTCTATTCGTAAAGCCCGTCTCGAAAAGGGAATCTCCGACCCCCTCCCGATAATGCTCGACGTAATCCACGGTTATAGAACGGTTTACCCCGTGCCGATAGCTATGGCTTGCAGTTTCGACCTTTCGCTTATCGAGGATTGTTCGGAGCTTGCCGCAACAGAAGCGAAATACGACGGCATAGACGTTACTTTTTCGCCTATGGTCGATTTATCCCGCGACGCGCGTTGGGGCAGAGTTATGGAAGGCGCGGGCGAAGATCCCTATCTCGGCGGCGAGGTCGGAAAGGCTATGATCCGCGGTTATCATAAAGGCGGCATCGGCTGTTGCGTAAAGCATTTTGCGGGTTACGGCGCGGCGGAAGCGGGCAGAGAATATAACACGACCGATATTTCCGAGCGGAATTTGCGTGAATATTATCTCAAAGCCTATCGCGAGTGCGTTAAGGAAAACCCCGAAATGTTCATGAGTTCTTTTAATCTTTTGAACGGTAAGCCGATTTTGGGGCATAAGGAAATTATGATCGATATGCTTCGCGACGAATGGGGGTTCGACGGCGTTGTTATTTCCGATTACGGCGCGGTTGAAGAACTTCACGAACACGGCTACGCTGCCACGGGAGCGGATTGCGCCCGCGTTGCGATCGAAGGCGGCGTAGATATCGAAATGGGTTCGTCCGTTTTTTCGAGCTACCTGCCGGAACTCGTCGGATCGGGCGTTATATCGGAAGAAAAAATAGACGAGGCTGTTTTGCGCGTTCTCGAACTTAAAAACAAGCTCGGAATGTATGAAAATCCCGATAGGTATACAGATATTAAGAAACGAGACGAAGTCACGCTTTCGGAAAACGCGAGGGCTTTGGCTCGTAAAGCCGCGGAAGAAAGTTGCGTTTTACTGAAAAATAACGGTGTGTTGCCGTTAAAAGAAAACGCTAAGGTTACGTTTGTCGGTCCTTTTGCGGACGAACGCGAAATAATGGGCAACTGGGCGGACAGAGGTCGCGCAAAGGACAGTGTGAGCGTGAAAGAGGGCGTCGAAAAGCTTTTGAAACGCGTCGTTCCGTATGCGCGCGGCTGTTCGTGGAAACTTTTCGAAACCGACGAAAGCGGATTTGAAGAAGCTGAAAAAGTATGCGCCGACGCCGATATTATCGTGGCGTGCGTGGGCGAACATATGCTGCATACTGGCGAGGGACATTCCCGCGCGGATATCCGTATCCCCGAGGTTCAACGCAAATTTATCGCTCGGCTTTCTATGTTAAATAAACCGCTCGCGCTTGTCGTGTTCGGCGGCAGACCGCTTGTCCTCGGCGACGTAGAGAAGTATGCCGACGCGATTTTATACGTCTGGCAACCGGGAACGGAGGGCGGCAACGCAATCGCGAATTTGCTTTACGGCAAAGTAAGTCCATGCGGAAAAACGGTTATGAGCTTCCCGCGTTCGACGGGGCAGTGTCCGATTTATTACAATCATTTTTCGACGGGCAGACCGAAACGCAAGGACGTTCCGTCCGTTTATAGCGACGAGATTTGCCGCACGGGTTACGACGACGAATATAATTCTCCGCTTTATCCGTTCGGTTACGGTCTTTCTTACGCGAATTTCGAGTATTCCGAATTTAAGTTATCGGAAAGTAAAATGTCTCGCGGCGGAAAAATCACGGCGAGCGTGAAGCTTAAAAACGTCGGGAAAACGGACGGCTACGAAACGGCGCAGTGGTATCTTCACGATTTGTTCGCTTCCGTCGTACGCCCCGTGAAAGAGTTGAAAGGCTTTGAAAAGGTCTTTCTGAAAGCGGGCGAAGCAAAGCTCTTAACTTTCGAAATTACGGAAGAAACTTTGAAATTTTACACCGATAGCGGAGATTTCGCGGCGGAAGCGGGCGAATTCGAGCTTTTCGTCGGCGGAAATTCCGAAGATTGTTTAAAAGTCTATTTCGAACTTATCGATTAAACGAAGAATTTAATTATAAAAATAAAATTGTAGGTAAACAAATCAAATTTCTGCTTGGCATTCTGCTTCTCCCCGAAACAGTATATCGCCTTGAAAAAATATGTCTCTTTGGAGAAGCCTTTTGTTTGTTTTGATTGCGCTTTTGATTTTTACGAATAAATACCTTCCCACATAAAAGTTGCAAGATAGAGTGAAAGGCTTAAAATCGGGGGAAGGTGGCGGCGTAGCCGACGGATGAGGGGCTCAGCGAAAAGGCTTGTATAAGTGGTAAATTTTTTTTCTGAGAAATAAGTCTGATGCAGGCGGGCGATTGATAATCGCCCCTACGAAATTTTGTTGCATTTGCAATAGCTTTTGCGATGGAAGATGACAATTAAAAAGTTGCATTTCTAACTTTTCGGGTAGATTTGCAACTTTTTTTTACTGCTTTAAAAATAAGCGTATTTTACCAAGGCTTATCGGCATAAGGCGTGTTTTCCGAAATGGGAAGATTTGTATAGATTTTACGATGAATTTTCCGAAACGGGAAAATTTGTGTGGGTTTTGGGTTAAATTTTCCGAAACGGGAATTTTCAATGTGGATAACTTGCTTAACATAAAACCTCGATTAAAATCGATTTTATATAAAAATCGTTCCTTCGGCGCGGCGTAATTTTACACCGAAAGAACGATTTGCAAATTTTATATTTTCTATAAAAGTGTCGATAATCGACTTATAGACGGACTTTTAAAGCTTAATCTTTACGAATTTAAGCTTCGCGTATTCGGGAAGTCCGTTTTTAAGTCTGCGTTTGGGTTCGCCCGAAATAAGAGGGAGAGCGTAAGAAACGAAATCTTCGGTAAGATTTGTCCCGTCTTCCGTTATCCATTCGGCGGGAATTCTCTTTTCTGCGTTCGCCGCGGAGGAAAGCGGTTCGGCAACGTATTCTATCTCGTAAACGTCGCCGCCCTTTCTTTTGAAACCTATCATCTTGTCGGTCTCGCCCTCTATGGCTTTTTTAACCGCGTAACGCCCCGCGGAGAACGACTCTTCTATATCCGTTTCCGAAGCGCAGTGCGCCGCGCAACGTTGCAGAATGTTAAGTTCGATCGCCTTGCATTTTATGCCGAGCGTTTTGACCTGCGCTTTCAAAGCCGAGCAAACGCCGCCGAGCTGTGAGTGTCCGAAAACGTCGGTGGAGCTTTGGTCTTCGCCGACGTATTTGCCGTCCGCGAAACGAATCCCTTCCGAAACCGCGACAACGCAGTGATGTTTTTCGTCCACGACCTTTTTAACGTCGCTCAAAAATTTCTCGTAAGAAAAGGGGATTTCGGGGAGATAAATGAGATCCGCGCCGCTCCCGTTCACGGAAGCAAGTCTGCTTGCCGCGGTGAGCCAGCCCGCGTTTCTGCCCATAATTTCCACGATAACGACGAGGGGAGAATAGTATATCTCCGCGTCTCTGTTTACTTCCATAACGGAATTGGCTATGTATTTCGCCGCGCTTCCGTAACCGGGGCAGTGATCCGTGCCGCAAAGGTCGTTGTCGATAGTCTTCGGAATACCGATCACGTTCATATCGTACCCCGATTTCTGCATATATTTAGAGATTTTGTCGCAGGTGTCCATACTGTCGTTGCCGCCGTTATAGAAAAAATAACGAACGTCGTATTTTTTGAAAACCTCTAAAATTCTGCGGTAATCGGAATCGTCTTCGGCGGGGTTTTTAAGCTTGTATCTTACCGAACCGAACGCCGAAGCGGGCGTGTATTTCAAAGCTTCTATCTCGGCTCTGTCTTCCGCCGAAATATCGAAAAAGTCCTCGTCCAAAACGCCCTTTATTCCGTGATGAGCGCATAAAACGCCCGTAATGTTTTCGCTGTCGAGAGCTTCGATAAGTCCGCCCGCGATGCTCGCGTTTATAACCGTGGTAGGTCCGCCCGATTGAGCGAAAACGCATCTTCCTTTAAGATTTCTCATAAGTTTTTTCGTGTTTTTAATAAATTTTTAGCAGAGTTTAGCCGCCATATCGTAAAGCTTCTTGTCGATTTTCTTAGTCTGGGAAAGAGCTTCGTTTATATCGAGATCGACGATCTTGTTGTTTTTGATACCGATAACTCTGTTGGTTTTGCCCTCCAACAAAAGCTCGGTAGCTCTCGTGCCGAATCTCGCGGCAAGCATTCTGTCCGCCATAGTGGGCGTGCCGCCTCTCTGAATATGACCAAGAGTAGTTACTTTGACGTCCGCGCCGCTGATAACCGAAACGATCGTCTTGATTTCCTGTTCGTTGCCCGCGCCTTCCGCAAGAACGATTATGTTCGACGTTTTGCCCCTTTCCTTACTCTTTTTGATATCTTCGGCGATAGCCTGAATGTCGTAAGGAATTTCGGGGACGAGAATATATTCCGCGCCGCCGCAGATACCCGAGTAAAGCGCGATATCGCCGCAACGTCTGCCCATAACTTTGATGAGCGAAACTCTGTCGTGAGAAGTCATAGTGTCTCTGAGGTTGTTGATTGCCCAAAGAACGGTGTTTACCGCGGTGTCGAAGCCGAGAGTGTAGTCGGTGTAAGCAAGATCGTTATCGATCGTGCCGGGGATTCCTACGACGTTGATTCCGTTTTCGTCGGACAAAAGTCTTGCGCCCGTGAACGAACCGTCGCCGCCGATTACGACAAGACCCTCGATGCCGAGAGCTTTAAGGTTATCCGCGGCTTTCTTTCTCGTTTCGGGAAGCTTGAAATCGAGACATCTCGCGGTTTTCAAAATCGTGCCGCCTCTCTGAACGATATCGCAGACGGAGTGAGTGGTCATCGGGTTGATGCAGTTGTTTACAAGACCGAAATAACCTCTTTCTACGCCGTAGACTTCGAGTCCGCTGTTGATCGCGCTTCTTACGCACGCCCTTATGCAGGCGTTCATTCCCGGGGCGTCGCCGCCGCTTGTGAGTATTGCTATTTTTTTCATATGTTTACCTCCTTGAATGTTCCGACCGAAACGATGATTTGTTTTGGCGGAGCAGGTTAAAAAATTTTTCTTTTTTTGCGGGCGAATAATGTTTGCCCGTGTAATCGTTGTTTTTTTCGGGCGATCGGTGATCGCCCCTACAATTTTATGTTTCCGATTTTTCCGTTATCAGTTCGAGAAGAATTTTATGTCCTGTTCGTCCACAATGGAGAGCAGTTCGTTTATAAGACCCTTGCAGTTCCTTACGGTCTGCGTCATTATATAGTTTTTCCCGTCTATCTTAAAACATACGGTTATGTCGCCGGGATAGGTGGAAAGTATGTCTATAAGTTCGTTTTTAAAGGTTTTCGTGTCGTCGCGAAGTATAATTCCGAGGTAATCCTTTTTCTTTTTGACGGGTACTTTTTCCTGCGGTTCGTTCTCGTTTACTTTAACGACGGAGTCTGCGAGTATGCTTGCCCGTTCGTCCTTTATCTGCAACTTTCCGCGAAGCTTAACGACTTGCTCGACGTTCAGATCGTCCTTGAATTTCGCGTACGTCTTGGGGAAGAACACGCATTCGATCGCCCCGTACGAGTCTTCGACGGTGACGAACGCCATATTCGAACCCGATTTCGTGGTGATTTTGTCCGCCGCGGTGATAATTCCGCCGATGTAAACGGGCATATCGTTTTTAACGTCGGTGAAAATCTTGTTTCCGTCTTCGTCCTCTTCGACGTTGGCGAGCATTTCGGTCGTGAAAGTGCAGTCCGCGAATTTGGATTTGAACCCGTCGAGCGGATGCCCGGAAACGTAAACGCCCGTCACGTTCTTTTCGAGCGAAAGTTTTGTCTTGTTATCGTATTCGGGAATATCGGGATAAGTTACCGTGAAGCTGTCGTCCTCGGCGAGCAGGTCTCCGAAAAGGCTCAGCTGATCGCTTTCGCGTTGCTTGGCGATAATCATAACCCTGTCGATAAGCTCGTCGTAAATGGCGATGAGCTGAGCGCGGTTTTTCCCGAAACTGTCGAACGCGCCCGCATAAATAAGGTTTTCTACAAGTCGTTTGTTTAAAACCTTGCTTTCGCATCTCGAAACGAAATTCTCGAAAGAAAGGTAATTGCCGTTCTTTTCGCGTTCGGCGGTAATCGATTCTATCGCCGCGATGCCTATGCCTTTTATAGCCGCGAGACCGTAACGGATAGAGTTGTTTTTAACGCTGAAATAGCCTACGCTCTCATTTATGTCGGGCGGAAGAACTTTTATGCCTTCCTCTTTGGCGTACGAAATATAGTTCTTGATTTCGTCGATATTCGTGATACGGTTGTTTAAAACCGCCGTCAGAAACTCGGCTTCGTAGTAGCATTTGAGGAACGCCGTCTGATAAGTTACGAGCGAATACGCCGCCGCGTGCGACTTGTTGAACGCATACTTCGCGAAGTCCTTCATTTCGTTCCATACGGCGTGCGCCACGTCCTCGGGAACTCCGCGTTTCAGACAGCCGTCTATTGCCGTGGAGACTTTTCCGTGTTTATCGACCGATTCGCCTTTGCCGTGAATGAATATGACTTCTTCCTTTATCATATCGTCCACTTTCTTTTTACCCATCATTCGGCGAACCATATCTGCCTGTCCGAGCGTGTACCCCGCGAGAGCCTGAACGATTTTCATAACCTGCTCCTGGTACACGATACAGCCGTACGTCTGCTTTAAAATTGGTTCGAGAAGGGGGTGGGCGAAAGTGACGAGTTCGGGGTTGTGCTTACATTTTACGAACTTCGGAATGGAGTCCATAGGTCCGGGGCGGTAAAGCGACACCGCGGCGACTATATCTTCGATGGAAGTGGGGCGGAGTTCTTTCATGAACTTCTGGAAGCCCGCCGATTCTATCTGGAATATGGCTTTGGTGTTACCCGTCGAAAGAAGCTCGAAAACCTTCGGGTCGTCGTAAGTCGATTTATCGAAATCGATTTCGACGCCGTGGTTCTGCTTTATATAATCAATCGCCATTTTAATATCGGAAAGGTTTCGTAGACCCAGGAAGTCCATTTTAAGGAACCCGAGGTGTTCGAGTTCGACTCCGGTATACTGGCTGGTGATATCTTCGCCGTTCCTGCCGAGCGGCATATGCTGATCGAGAATGTCCGCGCCGATAATTACGCCGCAGGCGTGCGTGCTTGCCTGTCTCGGCGAGTCTTCGAGCTTGGCGGCGATATCGACGACCCTTTTTATCTCGGGCGACTCGTTGTACATATTGACAAGCTCGGGAACGGAGAAATCTACTCCGTAATCCTTCGCGCCCTCTTTCGGGTGGTATTTCCCGAATACTTTTAAAATAATGTTGGGACGTTTAAGGTCGAATTCGTCGCCGTTGGCGTTTTTGCGGACGAGTTTGTTCGGCATCGCCTTTGTAACTCTGTCGGCTTCGGAATAGGAAACTTTAAGTACTCTCGCAACGTCCTTTATGGCGTTTTTAGCCGCCATCGTTCCGAAAGTTACTATTTTACAAACTCTGTTTTCGCCGTATTTTCTGCGGACGTACTCAATAACCTCCTGGCGGCGGCTATCTTCGAAGTCTACGTCGAAATCGGGCGCGGAAACACGTTCGGGGTTTAAGAAACGTTCGAAATAAAGGTCGTATTTAAGCGGGTCTATGTTGGTTATGCCGATAAGGTAAGCTACTATCGAGCCTGCGCCCGAGCCTCTGCCCGGTCCTACCGAGATGCCCATATTTCTCGCCGCGTTTATGTAGTCCCATACGATAAGGAAGTACTCGATAAAGCCTTGCTTTTCGATAACGGCGAGTTCGCTTTCTATTCTTTCGCGTATCTCGGGCGTTTCCTTGCCGTATTTTTTCTTTATTCCGTTGTCGATAAGATTACGAATATAAGTTTTGGGGTCTTCGCCCGTGTCGGGGTAGTAGTGCGGGAACATATAATGCCCGTAAACGAACCCGAAGTTGCATTTGTCGGCAATTTCGAGCGTGGTTTCCAAGGCGTCGAGGTCGTTCGGGAAAAGGCTCGCCATTTCGTCGTAGCTTTTAAGATAAAACTCGTCGTTGGGGAAGCGAAGTCTTTTCGGGTCGTCGTAGTCCGCGCCCATCTGAACGCACATTAAAACGTCCTGCGACTCGGCGTCGGAACGTTCGAGATAATGCACGTCGTTGGTAACTACGAGCTTGATATTGTATTTTTGCGCATAAATACGCAGATATTTGTTTACTTCGAGCTGTTCTTCGAGAAGGTGGTTCTGCATTTCGAGGTAAAAATCTTCCCCGAAAAGGTTTTTGAACCATACCACGAGCCTTTCGGCTTCCTCGAAATCTCTGTTTAAAATGGCTTGCGGAATATCGCCCGCAAGGCACGCCGAAAGGCAGATAAGTCCCTCGTGGTGCGCTTCGAGCGTTTTCAAATCTATTCTCGGCTTATAATAAAACCCGTCGCGGAAAGCGATCGCGTTTAAAAGCGATATGTTTTTGTAACCCTCTTCGTTTTTGCAAAGCAGAACGAGGTGGTTGAGCTTGGTTTTGCCGCTTTTGTAGGTAAGGTCGTCGCAAACGTAAAATTCCGTTCCGATAATAGCCTTTATGCCTTCCTTTTCGCAGGCGTCGAAAAAGTTTACCGCGCCGTACATATTCCCGTGGTCGGTTATGGCGAGCGCGGGCATACCGAGGGCTTTGGCTTTTTTCGCCGCGACGGCTATTTTCGTCGCGCCGTCGAGTATACTGTATTCCGTATGAACGTGTAAGTGTACGAAGTTTCCCATTTTATCCTTTCCGGTGCTTGTATGTGTTTGTGTGTTCGGGGGTAAGATTGCAAATTTCAGTCCATAAAACGAATTATGATCTCGTTCTGAACGAACAGATATTCCGGCTTGATTTTCAATCCCTTTTCGTTCTCGTCGAGGTATTTTCTTACGTCGGATATCTTTTTGGCGTATTTTTCGGTGAAAACGTTTTCGAAACGGGCGGTGTAGTCGTCGAACGAAATTCCGTCGGCGGTGCGAAGCGCGAGCATAATGTATTCGAATTCGCGTTCGTCGCCTTCTATGTTTTCGCTGAAAATCTCCGCGACTTTGTTTCGCATAATGCAGGCGACGTATTCGTCGATTTTTTCGGTGTTAGTGAACCGTCTTTCTCCGATAAACGAGGAAGCCGCAACGCCGAAACCTATGTATTCGCCGCGTTTCCAGTAGTTGAGATTATGCCGCGAACGATAGCCGTCAAGGCAGAAATTCGATACTTCGTAGCGTTTATAACCTTTTTCGGCGAGATAATTAACGGCGAAATCGTACTGATCGGCAACTTCGTCCTCGCTCGGCAAATCCCCGTTTAAGTATCTGCCGTACATAGGCGTTCCTTCTTCTGCTTTCAAAGCGTAAGACGAAATATGTTTCGCGCCCGAGCTTGCGGCAAGGTCGATAGCCTGTTTTATGTCCTCTTTGGTCTGATTTTCAAGCCCGATCATTATGTCGACGCTGAAATTCTTGCCTTTTAAAAGTTTTGCCGCGTCGATAAAATCCTGCCTTGTGTGTATTCTTCCTATATCCCGCAAAAGATCGTCGTTCGAAGTTTGAAGTCCCACGCTGAAACGGTTGAAACCTATTTTTTCGTAACGGCGTACCTTTTCTTCGGTGACCGTTCCCGGGTTCATTTCTATCGTGATTTCCGCTCCGTCCGCGATTTTATAGTAGTTTCGTATCTGCCGCATCGCCCCTTCAATATATTTCGGGTCGACGAAAGAAGGCGTTCCGCCGCCGAAATAAACGGTGTCGAAAACGTAGTCTTTTAAAAGTTCGCTCCTGCCCTTTATCTCCTTGTAAAGGCAGGCGAAATATAAATCGAATTTTGAAAGTTCCTTCGGGTAAGAGGCGAAATCGCAGTATGTGCATTTGCTCTTGCAAAAGGGAACGTGAACGTAAATCCCGGGCATTTTTATCCTCTTTATATTTTAAAAACTTGCCTGCAAACTCTGAAAAGCTCGCCTATAAGTCGATTAACTGTGCTTTTTGCGTGTTATCGGATTGTTTATGCGGCTGATTTTAGGAAAGGCGTGTTTATTTATTGTCGCTGCTGTCGATTTTAAGTATCGACATAAACGCCTCGCTCGGAACTTCAACGCTGCCGAGCTGACGCATTTTCTTTTTGCCCTCTTTCTGTTTTTCGAGAAGCTTTTTCTTTCTCGTTATATCGCCGCCGTAGCACTTGGCGAGAACGTCTTTCCTAAGAGCTTTGACGGTCTCTCTCGCGATGACCTTTCCGCCGATAGCCGCCTGAATGGGTATCTCGAAAAGCTGACGGGGAATAACGTCTTTAAGTCTTTCCGCAAGCGCGCGCCCGCGGGCGTACGCTTTGTCTTTGTGGACGATAATCGAAAGCGCGTCGCACACCTCGCCGTTTAAGAGCATATCGAGTTTGACGAGTTCGCTTTTCTGATATCCCGAAAGTTCGTAGTCGAAAGAAGCGTAACCCCTCGTGCGGCTTTTCAAACCGTCGAAAAAGTCGAAAATGATTTCGTTTAAGGGGAGAGTGTAGTTAAGTCTCACTCGCTTCGCGTCGAGATAAGTCATATCGGTGAAAACGCCGCGCTTGTCCTGGCAAAGCTCCATTATCGCGCCGACGTAATCGGGCGGGGTGAAAATATTCGCGGTTATAATCGGTTCTTCGGCGTAATCGATATACGAAACGTCGGGGAACTTGCTCGGGTTATCGACGATAAGCATTTCGCCGTCCGTCTTGTAAATGTGGTAGGAAACGGACGGTGCGGTCGTGATTATGTCGATATCGAATTCTCTTTCTATTCTCTCCTGTATGATTTCCATATGCAGAAGCCCTAAAAATCCGCATCTGAAACCGAAACCCAAAGCGTCGGAATTGTCGGGTTCGAAAGTGAGCGAAGCGTCGTTTAATTTGAGTTTTAAAAGGGCTTCTTTCAAGTCGTTGAATTTCGAGCCGTCGAGCGGGTAAATACCCGAGAACACGACGGGTTGAACTTTTTTGTAGCCGTGAAGAGGAGCGGGCGCGGGATTGTTCGCGTCCGTGATCGTATCGCCGACCGCGATGTCTTCGATACTTTTGATACTCGCGGCGATATAGCCGACCTCGCCCGCGGAAAGAGTCTTTTTCGGTTTGAGACCGGGGTTGAACGTTCCTACCTCGGTGACGTCGAACTGCTTGCTTCCCGCGAAAGTTTTTATCCTCGTACCCGCGCCGACTGTTCCGTCCATAATTCTGACAAAGCAGATAACGCCTTTGAAATTGTCGTAATAGCTGTCGAAAATAAGCGCTTTGAGCGGGGCTTCGTCGTCTCCTTTCGGCGGCGGAATAAGGGTTACTATCTGTTCTAAAACCTGATCGATATTTATTCCGTTTTTGGCGGAAATCCTCGGTGCGTTGGAGCCGTCGAGACCGATCACGTCCTCGATTTCTTTCGCCGTCTCATCGGGGTCGGCGGAAGCGAGGTCGATTTTATTGATTACCGGAACGATTTCGAGATTGTTATCGAGCGCGAGATAGCAGTTGGCGAGGGTCTGCGCCTCTATTCCCTGCGTTGCGTCCACGATAAGTATCGCCCCCTCGCACGCGGCGAGAGAACGGGAAACTTCGTAAGTGAAGTCGACGTGTCCCGGGGTGTCGATAAGATTGAAAATATAATCCTGTCCGTCTTTGGCTTTATACGCCATTCTCACGGGCGTGAGCTTTATGGTTATGCCCCTTTCCCTTTCGAGATCCATAGAGTCGAGAAGCTGATCTTCCATATCTCTTTCGGCAACCTGACCCGTAAGCTCCATAATTCTGTCGGCAAGAGTGGATTTGCCGTGGTCGATATGCGCTATTATGCAAAAGTTTCTGATATTGTCCTTGGTTGTTATCGCCATTTATCGTCCTCGCTTTTAAAAAGTAAGTTCGGTTGAGTTAAACTTATGATTTCCCGCCGCTTTTTATCGCTTTTTCGTCGGGCGGTTTAATTTGCTATAAAATTACTCAGAGTATATTATATACATAACGGGAGAAAAAATCAAGTTTTTTAAGCCCGACCCCGAAAAGATTTGACAAACTTCGGGTTCGGGTTTATAATCTCGGCGGAGAGAAGGGAAATGAAACAAAGAATAGATGAAAATCACTGGCTTTTGAAAACGCCCGTGGCGCACCGCGGCTTGCACGATATCGAACGCGGTATACCCGAAAACAGCTTCAAAGCTTACGAAGCGGCGATAGAAAACGGCTACCCGATAGAGATGGATATTCAGCTCACTTCGGATAACGCCCTCGTCTGTTTTCACGACGACAATTTGAAGCGTATGACGGGCGTCGACTCGCTGATATGGGATAAAACTCTCGAAGAAGTCGAGAGCCTTTCGCTTGCGGGAACGGCGGAGAAAATCCCTCTTTTCGGCGATTTTCTGAAATTCGTGAACGGAAGAACGCCGATCGTTATCGAGCTGAAATCGCAGAGAACGAAAGGCGTTATCGCGGACGAAGTTATAAAATTGCTCGACGGATATACGGGCGAATTCGTCGTTCAGTCCTTCGACCCTTTCATTATGCGGGAGTTCCGCAAAAAACGCCCCGATTTCATAAGAGGTCAGCTTATCGACAAGGGCAGACATAAACAGCTTTCCTATTTTGCGGATAAGCTTCTCGGTATGGCGTTTTTCAATTTCACCGTCAAGCCCGATTTTATGAATATGAACGTAGAGTATATCCCCGTTTCAAAACGAATGAGTAAAAACAGGCGGGTCATAACCTGGACGATCCGCAGCGACGAGGATAGAAAAAAGGCGGAAAAATTCGCCGACAATTACATTTTCGAAAAAATAAGACCGTAACAAGCGGTTTTAAAAAATAGACAAAATACGCCGATAATCGACTTATAGGCTCACTTTTTGAGCTTAATGTCGTGATTTTCGGGGCTGAAAAGGAGTTTAAGGATGAAAAAACAGTTTTCCGTAAGCGGAATGACTTGTTCCGCCTGTTCGGCAAGGGTCGAAAGATGCGTCAAAGCGGTGGAGGGAGTAACCGATTGCACGGTGAACCTCATAACGGGCGCGCTTTCGGTTGAAATGAGCGAGGACGTCTCCGCAAAAATCATGTCCGCCGTCGTGAACGAGGGCTACAAAATCAAAGAGGGCGTTTCGCTCAAACGCGGAAGAGAAAGAGAACACGCTTTGAAAAAGCGGCTTTTAATTTCCGTTCCGCTTATGATTTTCCTTATGTATATATCGATGGGACCGATGATAGGCATTCCCGTTCCGCCGATATTCAACGCAATGGAAATGAAATATCAGCTGTACGCGTCTTTGGCGCAGGCGATATTGACGCTCGCCGTCATAATAGTCAATTTCGACTATTTCAAAGTCGGTTTCAAAAAGCTTTTCGGACTGCATCCGAATATGGACTCGCTCGTAGCGTTAGGCGCAACCGCATCGTTTTTATACGGTATTTATACTATAATTATGATAGCAATAGGGCATTTCACCGAAAACCACGAGCTTATGATGAAGTATATGGACAACCTCTATTTCGAGGGCGCGGCTACCATTTTAACGCTGATAACCGTAGGTAAATACCTCGAAGAGAAATCCAAAAACAAAACGATGGGTTCGGTAGAAAAGCTTCTGGGGCTTGCTCCCGACACGGCTGTCGTGCTGGTTGACGGAGAGGAAAAAGAAATCAAAATCGCCGAGCTTAAAAAAGGCGATATCGTGGTTTTGAAGGACGGCTCGCATATCCCGTGCGACTGCGTTATCGTAAGCGGCGGCGGCTGGGCGGATCAGTCCGCGATAACGGGCGAAAGCGTTCCCGTTTATAAAGACGTCGGCGAAAAACTCGTAACGGGTACTGTTTTTTCGGGCGGCTACGCGACTGCGGAAGCCGTTTCGGTCGGCGAAGACACCACGTTATATAAGATAGTAAAACTCGTCGAGGACGCGAACTCCACGAAAGTGCCTATCGCAAAACTTGCCGATAAAGTCGCGGGGATTTTCGTTCCGTCGGTTATAGGAATAGCCGTCGTGACCTTTATCGTGTGGCTTATTATCGGCGCGGGCGCGGATAAGGCTTTGAATAACGCCGTCAGCGTGCTTGTCGTTTCCTGCCCCTGCGCGCTGGGCTTAGCGACTCCCGCCGCGCTTATGGCGGGTACGGGCAAAGCCGCGGAGTACGGAATACTTATCAAAAGCGGCGAAGCTTTGCAGAAAACCGAGTCCATAAACGCAGTCGTGCTTGACAAAACGGGTACGATAACTTACGGAAAACCCGAAATAAGCGGTATCGAAACCGCGGACGGCATCGAGAGAAATTATTTCCTTTCCATGTGCGCTTCGCTCGAAAAAATGAGTTCGCACGTTCTCGGTAAACCCGTTATCGAGCTTGCCGAAAAAGAAGGGGTAGAATTTAAACCCGTCGAGAATTTCGAGGCGGTTAAAGGTCTCGGCATAAAAGGCGAAGTCGGCGGCAAAAAATTGCTTCTCGGAAACCTTCGTTTCGTAAGCGGGGAAAGCTCCGGCAGTGAACAAAACGAAATCGTGAAACGCTCCGAAAAAGAGGTCGGCGCAACGGTGCTTTATCTTTCGATCGACTCGCAAATAGCGGGCTATATGTCGATTAAAGACCAAATCAAGCCTTCGAGCAGAGAAGCGGTAAGCGAACTTAAAGCTATGGGCAAACAGGTCGTTATGCTCACGGGCGATAACGAATCGGCGGCGAAATCGGTTGCGGACGAACTCGGAATAGAGTATAAAGCCGAGGTTTTGCCGAATACTAAATACGAGGTCGTGTCCGAACTTCAAAGTCAAGGCAAAAAGGTTATGATGGTCGGCGACGGCGTGAACGACGCTCCCGCTTTAACAAAAGCGGATGTGGGCGCGGCGATCGGCGCGGGGACGGATATCGCGATCGACAGCGCGGACGTCGTTCTTATAAAGAACGATTTAACCGACGTCGTGAAATGCTTAAAGCTCGGTTCGAAAGTTATGCTTAACATAAAGGAAAACCTTTTCTGGGCGTTTTTCTATAACGCCGTGCTTATCCCGATAGCTTGCGGCGCGTTCACTGCCGTCGGCGTAACGTTAAACCCGATGTTCGCTTCGCTGGCGATGAGCCTTTCGAGCGTCTGCGTTGTCGGAAACGCTTTGAGATTACGCCTTGTCAAGTTTAAAAAATCGACGGAAGACGGGAAGGATTATCCCGAAAAAACGCCGTCCGCCCGCTCCGAAAGCGAAATAAAAGCGGAAGCGGCGGCTAAAATATCCGAAAAAGAAGGAGAAAAGAAAATGAAAGAAGTTAAAGCGACTGTTTATATAGACGGTATGATGTGCGAACACTGCAAAAAAAGGGTCGAGGGCGTTTTGAAAAACCTCGGTCTGGACGCGGAAGTCGAACTTGAAAACAAGCGCGCCGTGGTCTACGGCGGGGATATAAACGAAGCCGAAATCAAATCGGCTGTCGAAGCCGCGGGTTACGAGTTCAAATCGCTCGAAAAATAATATAAAAATCAAAGTCAACCGAAATCGCCGACCGTCCGTCGGCGATTTTGTGATTTTTGGGTGTATGCGAAAATTTATTGTCAAAACGATTGTTTTCTATTTTGATTATATGTTATAATTTCTATTATTTCTATTATTTCACCAAAGAGGTTTATTATGTGGGGAGCGGATTTACAGCCGAAACTTTTCGGGTGGTTTCATATTCTCGGAATGGTTCTCGCCGTCGGTTTCGGTTACGGCGGAGTTCTGCTCGGGAGAAAATTCAAAGAAACAAGCGATAAAGGCAAAGCAATTCTTATTTTATCGGTTGCGGAAGCCGCGCTTGTTCTGCTGGAAGTTATAAAACAGATATTTTACACGCTTGAAAGCGGCAGTTATCGCTGGGATATGTTCCCGATGCAGATCTGTTCGGTAATTATTTTCGTTTTGCCCGTCGCTATAATCGCGAAAAGGGGAGTCGTTAAAAATTCCGCGCTCGGGTTTGTCGGGTTTTGCAGTTTAGCCGGCGCGATTTTTTATTTTTTCAATCCCTCCGCGGCGTTCAACACTCCTTACGTTCTCATGTCTATCCACAGTTTTTTATGGCATTGGATAATGATCGCGACGGGAACGTTCGTGATAGTTTCGTTCGATCTCCTTAAAAAAGGTACGGTCGGAATGCTTGTCGGCTCGTATGCGGTATGGTTCGTTTTCGCCGTGGTTGCGGCGGTTTCCAACAACGTCGCTAATTTTTACGCGCCCGAACTCAACGTCGATTATTACCATATAGGCTATGTAAAAGTCATTTATCCGCTTTTAAACCTTGTTTTCAAAAGACCCGAGCCGTATGTTCCGTTCTTTTTGTGTTTTCTGGTTTACTACGCGCTCGGAACGGTTGCTATATATTTCGCCGCGAAAGGCGTAACGAAATTCAACAACAAATTGTTTCCGAAACCGACGGAAAATTAAAACCGAAGCCGCCCGCCCCGAAATTTTCGGGGCGGGCGGCTGTATTATAAGCAGGCAACTGTATTATATGGGGCGGCTGAAATTTAGTTAAAACACGTTTTCGAAACGAATAAGATATCCCTTAGGAATGCTTCTGCACAAATCGGCGACGACGGCGTATTTCGTGAACGCTTCGTCGAACTTTCCGTTTTTCGTGAACGCAACTCCTTCCGAAAGCCACAAATCAAGCTCTTTTATATCGTTATGAGAAACAAACGCGTGCATTTTTTCCTTTTCCTTTATCCAGAAATCCTGAACGGCTTTCGCGTCGGTAACGGTAGCCGTGCCGTCAAGTTCTTTTTCCTGCATGATTTCCACGCGGGCAGAAAGCCTTTCGAAAGCGTTCGCGACGTAAATTTGCTCGTAAATCGCTCCGCCTGTTAAAACGAGCAGGGAAACGATTACGGTTACGATCGATTTTACCACGACAATCCCTCCTTGATTTTAATTTTAAAAGTCTTGTATTTTTCGTTTTCTTTCTGAAAATAAATCTTTCCGTTTCCGTCCACCGTGAGAACGCCCACTTCCTTTATATCTTTCGCGCCGTAGCTTTTTATTGCTTCGCCGAGCGTTTTTAAATCCCACCCGATAAGCGCGAGGTTGTTGTGAATGGCTTTGCCCTCGCAGACGAGAAGAACGGGGAGCGAAGAGCTTTCGCCGTCCGCTTTCGCCTTTTCTTTTGCCGAAAGCTTTCCGTTTGACTCGAAAATGGCGTAATCGAGATCGTCAAGAGAATAATATCCCGCGGAACGCATCGATTCGATAAGGTCTTCCACGTCCATATTGTTTTTTCTCAGCTCCTCGAAATCCACGCCGTCCTTGTTGAGGACTATCGACGGCTTTCCGCTTATCGTCCTTTTTAAAAGCCTTCCCGAGCGGTCGAGGAGAGATAATATCTGATGAATAATGAACACGGCTAAAATCGCCGAAATTCCGTATATCAGCGGAACGGAAATGTCGGACATCGGTATGCACGCAAGCTCGGCGATAAGCAGGGTTATCACAAGCTCGAACGGTTGCATTTCGCCTATCTGCCGTTTGCCCATAAGCCGCATGACGACGAGAAGTATTATAAACGTCAGCGCAGAGCGTATAAAAATAATTACCATATACGAAAAGTATACGGTAATCGTCTTTTTTTATGTAATATATTGTCTGCCGATATATTTTCCGCGCGGTTTAAAATTTATTCTTCGGCAATAATTCTGTGTACAAAAAATCCCCACGCATAAACTGCGTGGGTGAATAAAATCATCGGTTAAGCGAAATTTTTACGCTTTGAGAGCGTTGATTCTCTTTCTGAGACCGGATTTCTTGTTCGCCGCGGTGTTTTTGTGGTAAACTCCCTTGGAAACGGAAGCGTCGATAATGGAAGCGGTTTCGGGATAAAGCTTCATAGCTTCGTCGTAATTGCCTGCTTCGATAACGGCGTTAAGCTTCTTGATAGCCGACTTAACCTCGGACTTGTTATCCTTATTTATAGCATTCTTCTTTGCGTTTACAAGAACACGCTTTTTAGCGGACTTAATGTTAGGCACTTTATTTTCTCCTTTGATACGTTTCAATTTTACAGTACTCCTATTCTATCACAAAAAAAACCGTTTGACAAGAATATTTCGACACATTTTGGAAATAATCTTTAAAAAAATCTTATTTCGGGGTAAAAAATGGTCGACAGAAAAAAGATAAGATGCGATCTTGCCGTTGATATGGCGGAATTCGAGGGTTTATCGGGCAGGATCGAAACCGAAAACATGAGCGGAAAGTACGGCGTGAAAAGGGAGTCTTTTGTCGTGCGGAGCAAAGCCGAAGAGGAAAAAACGGGTTTAAAATGCGGGAAATACGTTACTTTGACAAGGAAAAACGTCTATCCCGAGAGCGACGACGAAAAGATTTATTTCGAGAGATGCCTTGCCAAGGCTATTTCTGACGCGATAAGTTTCACCGAACCGGGCGATGATTTTTCCGTCCTCGTGTTGGGTCTCGGAAACGGCTATATGACGGCGGACGCGCTCGGAAAACGCGTTACGGAAGGTGTTTTAACAACAAGAAAATCCCTTAAAACCGAGAAAACGAGAGAGGTGAGCGCGTACTCGGTCGGCGTTGCGGGCGTTACGGGGATAGACAGTTTCGAGGTCGCGAAAGGGCTTGTAAACGAAGTCCGCCCCGATCTCGTCATTCCCGTGGACTCGCTCTGCGCGTTCAGAACGGACAGGATAGGCAGGTGTTATCAGGTCACTTCCTGCGGGATAAGGGCGGGGAGCGGCGCGGGCAAACCCAACGAAAACAGGCTGGACAAGGAGTCTCTCGGCGTTCCCGTCGTCGCCGTCGGCGTTCCGTTCGTCGTTTCGGCTCGGCGGCTTATGTACGACGTTTCGGGAGGAAAAGGCGGTTTCGATCCAGTCTCGCCCGAAGAGGATATGTTCGTGACTTATCGCGACGTGGACGCGGTTTTGAGCGAATGCGCCTCGGTCATATCCGCCGCGCTCAATATCGCTCTGCACCCGAAGCTTAACGCCGCGGATATTTTCAACTGATTTTCGGCGGTATAAACAGACGAAACGTTCGTTTTGTAAAAAAACGGTAAAAATTTTCGATTTCCTATTGAAATCGCGAGAAATGTGTTGTATAATATACGGGAGTTCCGAAAAGGAAGCCTTAGGGGCTGTCGAAAGGTGTAAAATCCATTTGGCTTTTCGGAGCATATTATAGATAAGGTAGGAAAAATTTTATGGAAGGAACGATCAGAAACGTGGCTGTCATCGGTCACAGCGGCGAGGGTAAAACGACCCTCGTCGAAGCAATACTTTTCAACGCGGGGGCAATCGACAGACAGGGCAGGGTCGACGACGGTAACACCGTCAGCGATTTCGACGCCGAGGAAATAGCCAGAAAAACCTCGATAAGTTTATCCGTTTCGAGGTGCGAATACACCGACAGAAAAAATCGGCACGTTGCGTTTAATCTTATAGACGTACCCGGATTTTTCGATTACGAAGGCGAATTCAATCAGGCTCTTTCGGCGGTCGACAACGCGATTATCGTAACGGGCGCGAGCGGAACGCTCACGGTCGGAACGGAAAAAGCGATAGAATATTGTCTCTTACATAAAATACCGTCCCTTCTGTTTATAAACGGTCTCGATAAAGACAACGGCAATTTCATTAAAACGGTTGCCGCGATCAAGGAAAAATACGGCAATAAAATCGCGCCGATGATTATTCCGAATATGGTCGATGAAAAAATGAAAGGTTTCGTCAAGGTCGCTTACGGCGTTCTTCGCGACTGGGAACGCAACGAACACCCCATTCCCGATAACCTGAAAGCGGCTTACGAAGAGGCTCGTCAGGACCTTTGCGAAGCGGCGGCTGAAAACGACGAGGAGCTTCTTGATAAATTCTTCGCCGAGGGCGATCTTACGGGCGAAGAAATCGAAAGGGGCGTTAAGCTCGGCGTTAAAGCCTGCACGACGATAACCGTACTCGGCGGAAGCGCGCTTAAAAATCAGGGTATATTCAACCTTATGGATAAAATGGTTTCCACGTTCGTCAGCCCGCAGGACAGAATTCCGTTTGTCGGCGAAGAGAACGGAAAACAGGTTGAGATCACCGCCGATCCGAAAGGCAAAACGCTTGTAAGAGTGTTTAAGACGATTGTCGATCCGTTCGTCGGCAAAATGAATATTTTCAGAGTTTTAAGAGGTACGATAAAACCCGGCGACTCGCTCACCGATTCGAGAACGGGCGCGACCGAAAAAGTAAGCGCGATTTATCACGTTATGGGTAAAAAACAGCTTGCCGCGGACGAAATGCCCGCGGGCGATATCGGCGCGTTCGCGAAACTTAACGACGTTCAGACGGGCGATACCCTTTACGTCGGCGAGAAGATAACCCTTCCGCCCGTAGAAATGCCCGCGGCGGAATACGCAATGTGCGTGGGCGCGGCGAAGAAAGGCGACGAAGACAAGGTTTTCGCGGGGCTTCGCAGACTTCAAGAAGAAGACACGTCCTTTAAAGTGGAAAAGAACCCCGACACGGGCGAAATGCTTCTTATAGGCGTCGGCGATACTCATCTTGCCGTTATTTGCAAGAAATTGAAAACGAAATTCGGCGCGGACGCCGTTTTGTCCGAACCTAAGGTCGCTTACAGGGAAACGGTAAGAAAATCCGCCGAAGGCGAAGGAAAACATAAAAAACAGTCGGGCGGAGCGGGGCAGTACGGACATTGTAAAGTCCGTTTCGAACCCGGCGCGCAGGACGGCGAATACGAGTTTGTCGACGCGGTCGTAGGCGGCGTCGTTCCCAAACAGTTTATCCCCGCGGTAGATAAAGGTCTCAGAGAAGCCGTCAGAGAGGGCGTTCTGGCGGGTTATCCCGTGGTTAATCTCAAATGCACGCTTTTCGACGGAAGTTCGCACCCCGTAGACAGTAAGGAAGTCGCGTTCGTGTCCGCCGCAAAGCTTGCTTATCAGGACGGTATGAAGAAAGCTTCGCCGTGCATACTCGAACCCGTTATGAGAATGGAAATCACCGTTCCCGATAACTATATGGGCGACATTATGGGCGATATGAACAAGCGCAGAGGGCGTATTCTCGGAACGGACTCCGTGGACGGCAAAGCCGTTATCGTGGCGGAAGCTCCGCAAGCCGAAATTCTTAAATACGCGACCGAACTGAGAAGTATGACGCAGGGCAGAGGTAGTTATACAACCTCCTTCGAACGCTACGAAGAGCTTCCTCCGAACATTCAGGAGAAAGTAATCGCCGAAAGGAAGAAAGAAGCTTGACTGAGCGGTGGTCTGAACCGATCTCGGATAGCCGCAGGCGATTGCGTTCAAACGCAATCGCCTGCGGCTGAACATAAGAAATCACAAAAACCTGAATCGTTCGCGGTTCAGGTTTTATGTGAGCGGAAAAATAAATTCGGCGCGATTTTTCGCGGCTGAAAAACAGGAGTTTTTTAATGATACTTTCGGTATGTCCCAACCCTTGCGTGGATTGCACGATCGAACTCGATACGCTCAAACTCGGCGGACTTAACAGAATCGAAAATAAAATAATTACATATTCGGGCAAGGCTTTGAACGTCGCGATAGGCGTTTCGAGGCTCGGCGGCGACAGTTTCGCAACGGGGTTTATGTTCGACGACAACGGGAAAATGTTCGTCCACACTCTCGACGACGAGGGTGTGAAAAACACTTTCGTGTGGAACAAAGGCTCGGCGAGAACAAATTATAAAATAGTAGATAAAAAGTCGATGATGACCGAAATCAACGATAAAGGAGAGAACGTTTCGCTTGAAAATCAGGCGGAACTTATCTCGCTTGTCGGCGAACTTTCCAAATCCGCGAGCGTTGTTGTTATGAGCGGTTCGCTCCCGGGCGGGGTAGAAGACGATTATTATCTGAAACTTTCGTCCGTAATCCCCAAAACGGCTAAAATTATCCTCGACACGGGCGGAAACAAAATGATCGCGGGTTTGAGAAACGGCGCGTATCTCGTAAAACCCAATCTCGAAGAACTTCGCGAAATGACGGGCGAGCATTACGATTCGATAGACGAAATGGTTACGGGTTGCGAAAGGCTCGTCGAAGCGGGCGCGGAAAACGTTATGCTTTCTCTCGGCAGAAAGGGCGCGATTTTAACCGACGGCGACAAGGCTTATTTTTGCAAAAGCGCGACGGTCGCCGTAAACAGTACGGTAGGCGCGGGCGACGGAATGGTCGCCGCGGCGGCGGTAATGACAGAGCAGAACGCCCCTTACGAAGAAGTTTTAAGGTGCGCGGTAGCTGCGGGAACGGCTTCGGTTATGACCCCGGGAACAAATCTTTTTTACAGAGACAAATTCATAGAAATTTACGACAAAATCAAAGTCGAAAGAATACGTTAATAATAAGAAATCTAAAAAATCAAATATTCACAAAAAAAAACGACGAGCTTCCTCGTCGTTTTTTTTTGTGAATTAAACTTATTAAAATTTCACATATAAAAACACGTTTTTGAGAAAATATTTCTCATTACTATTTATCAAAATGAGAAAATATTTCTCATTTGTTTTCGATAAAGTGTGAAATCCGGTAAAATTTAAGGCGAATCGAAGTTCGATCGATCCGCCTTTTAATCTGCGTCTTTTTCGTGTCCTATAAGTTCTTCAATCGTAATCCCGTAGTAATCGGCGAGCAGAACGCATTGCCACACGTTCGGAATTCCTTTGTCAAGTTCGATCCAGCTTATCGTGTTTTGCGGCAGTCCCGTGGCTTTGGAAACCTGCGTCTGAGAAGCTCCGAAAGCGAGTCTCGCGTTTCTTATTTCTTTTCCGTACATCTTATTACCTCGCTTGTTCACGATTTAATATTAGCAAAATATTGCTTAAAATACTTGACATAGCAATATCTTGCTATTATAATGGATAATGGAAATCAAACAAACCTTAAAACAAATATCAAAAGAGAAATCGAGCGTATTTTTAAATGGAGTTTTTTGGTTTGTTTGGAAATGCTTGACTTACAAATTCATAATGTTATAATTATTAAATGACGGAACGTTGATTGTTTAAAAGGAAATAAATATCAAAGGAGATAACGAAAATGAAAAAATCTATAATGTTTTCCATTTCGGTTATTGTTGCAGTGTTGGTCGTGTTTGCGTTTACGTCTTGTCGCGGTAAGAATAACGACAGCGTTGCGAGCGAATCCCGAATCGAAGAGTCGGAGAGCGCTGAAAATCAATCAGACGGCAAAGCGGATAGCATTCATACCCACATTTTCGATAAACAAGTCGTAACCGAGCCGTATCTGGCGGCAAGAGCGACATGCGAAAATTTTGCCAAATATTATTTTTCTTGCGAGTGCGGCGAAAAGGGGCAGTACACGTTCGAAAGCGGGGAGCTTGCCGATCATAACTTTATCAAAATCGACGGGAAACCGGCGACATGTACCGAAAACGGTATGACGGACGGCGAGAAGTGCTCGGTTTGCGGCACCGTGATTAAAGCGAGCGAGAATATTCCCGCGCTCGGACACGATATCGTAAAGCACGACGCGAAAGAGCCGACGTGTACGGAGGCGGGGTATAAAGCTTATGAAACCTGTACCCGTTGCGATTATACTACCTACGAAGAAGTAAAAGCCGCAGGACATAATTTAATCACTCACGAAGCGCAAAACGCAACATGTGAGAATGTCGGTTGGGCGGAATATGTCGAGTGTACCCGTTGCGATTATTCCACATACAGCGAAATCTCTGCGACGGGGCATAATTACGACAGCGGAATTTGTAAAATTTGCGACGATATTCGCGTTACCGACGATAATTTTTTTGTCTTTACGCTTCTCGGCGACGATACATATTCGGTTGCGGTTAATAAAGATTATGCGTCGTTACTGCCGAAAGGAATAAGAATACCCGAGAGTCATAACGGTAAAAAGGTTACGGCGGTCGTGGATAATGCCTTTGCGGATTGTAAAGATCTTCAAATGAAAGTCGTTATTCCGAGCGGCGTGACGAGAATAGGCGCAAGCGCGTTTTACGATTGTGCAAATCTTATCGGTATCGAAATCCCCGACGGCGTAACGGTTATAGGCGAAAGCGCGTTTTATCGTTGTTCCGCCCTCGGCGATATAACCCTGCCGTCGGGTCTCGAAAAATTAAGCAAATCCGTGTTGTCGGGTTGCGGCGGTCTTAAAAGTATTACGCTTCCGTCAAAACTTAAAACTATCGGCGAATATGCGCTGAGCGAGTGCGGAGGTTTGACGACTGTCGATATTCCCGAAAGCGTAACGACGATAGACTCAAACGCTTTCCTTAATTGCGGCAGTCTTGCGACTGTAACCGGCTGTAAAGGCGTTGTTTCTTTCGGGGAGTCGGCTTTCCGTAACGATAAAATCGTTGCGATAACGGTTCCGGACGTTTGCGAGAAAATAGGCGAATATTGTTTTAACGGAATGTCGGCGGGCGCGACGATTACCGTAAATCCCGCTTCGTTGAAAAGTATAGGAGAAAGAGCGATCGGTTCCGGGGCGTACATTATCTGGAATTCCGACGAAACGACAAAATGGAAAATCGCTTATAAGTGGACGGGGTTTGTGTATTCTTCGGCGACGTATGACGCTTCTTACCATTACGGTTATAAAAACACGACGTATTATTTATATGCCGAGATAAACAGAAACAGTGCGGAGAAGACTTACAGAAGTACTCGTCAATGGGCACAAATTTACGATTGCACAAACCATAACGAAATCGGTTCTTATTTTTCGGACGCAACCCTTTCTTCCGGAACGTGGATAAGGCAATAAATCCGAAAGTTTTTTAAATGATATCAAGAGAGTATACGGGTTTAAATTTACCGGTATACTCTTTTTTTTTCGGCGGAGTCGGTGCCGCTCGCGGCTTTTGCGTTATAACAATATATAATATATATGTTTCAGACAAAACGAAATCGGAAACGATATATGGAAAACAGCGTAAAATCGGGTTTTGTTTTTCGGTTTAAATCAGGTTAAAAAAGGTTTTTCGGAAGAATTTTATTTTTTATAATTTTTTTAAAAAAGTCGTGAAAAACGTTTGACAAAAAGTTTTACATAGTGTATGATATGTAGGCTGTGTTAAATATGGGTTGAGACAGAAAGTTACTTAATCCACGCTTTTTAACGGGAACCGGACCCGTTATACGGAAAGTAGGAAGATAATTTCTGTTGACAATTGTGAGGGTTTAACCCTTGCGACTAACTGCGCGAAGTATAACGCGATAGAGGTCACTTGCAAACACACAGCGGCGAGTGATTTTTTTATTGGTTAAAGCGCGACACACACGGCAAAGTTGACAGTATGTTAGTATAAAACGGAGGTAACAAAATGGCAGGTCAGAAAATCAGAATCAAATTGGCGGCTTACGATCACAAAATGGTAGATCAGGCAACCGAGAAGATTGTTGAGACAATGAAAAAAGCAGGAGCAAAGATAAGCGGTCCTATCCCCCTTCCCACAGAGAAAGAGGTAGTAACTATTCTTCGTTCGCCCCACAAGTACAAGGACAGCAGAGAACAGTTCGAGATCAGAACTCATAAGAGACTTATCGATATTTACTCGACCAACGCAAAGATTTTGGACAGCATCCATCTTCCCGCGGGCGTAGACGTAAAAATCAAGCTCTGATAAATTCAGGTTAAAAGAATTTTTTAATATATTCGGAGGTGAACTTTATCTATGAATAAAGCAATCATTGGAAAGAAATTGGGTATGACTCAGATCTTTTCCGCAGACGGAAAAGTAATCCCGGTCACAGTCGTCGAAGCAGGTCCTTGCCCGGTCGTTCAGATCAAGACGAAGGGTAACGACGGCTACGAAGCGGTTAAAGTCGGCTTCGGAAACGTAGACGAGAAGAGAGTGAACAAGCCCGACGCGGGTCAGTTCAAGAAAGCAGGCGTTGCGCCCCTTAAAGTTCTGAAAGAGTTCAGATTCGACGACGTAAGCGCGTATACCGTAGGACAGGTCATCACTGTTGATGCCTTCGCCGCAGGCGATAAGGTCGACGTTGTGGGACTTACGAAAGGTCACGGTTTCTCGGGCGTCATCAAGAGATGGAACCAGCACAGACTTAAAATGACTCACGGCGTAGGACCGGTTCACAGAGAAGTAGGTTCTATGGGAGCAAACAGCTCGCCGTCGAGAGTATTCAAGAACAAGCACATGCCCGGACAGTACGGTAACGAAAGAGTAACCATTCAGAATCTTGAAGTAGTCAAGGTCGATACCGCTCGTAACGTACTTCTCATAAAGGGAGCGATCCCCGGACCGAAGGGCGGAATCATTACGGTTTCCAACACCGTAAAGTCGGGTAAATAAGGAGCGTGAAAAACTATGCCAAACGTTAAAGTTTATAATATGAAAGGACAGGAAGTAGGCACGAAAGAGCTTAGCAACTTGTTCGAAGCGGAATACAACGAGCCGCTCGTACATCAGGCGGTGGTAACGAGACTTGCCAATATGCGTCAGGGTACGAAAGGCACTCTTACGAGAACGGAAGTCCGCGGAGGCGGTAAGAAGCCTTGGAGACAGAAGGGAACGGGTAACGCGAGACAGGGATCTATCAGAGCTCCGCAGTGGATTAAGGGCGGCGTCGTCTTCGCTCCGAAGTCGAGAGATTTCAGCAAGAAGATGAACAAATTCGCTCGTCGCGGCGCGCTTTTGTCCGCGCTCTCCAAGAGAGTTGCCGATAACGATTTCTTCGTAATCGACAATATCGCCGTTAAGGACGGCAAGACCAAAGAAATGGTCGAATTCATGAAGGCGTTCAAATTCGAGAAGAGCGTACTTGTCGTAATGAGCGACAACGACGCGTTGGTTATCAGAGCGGCGAGAAACATCAAAGCTTTGCAGACTCTTCCCGTAAACGAACTCAATACTTACGATATCGTTAAAAACAGCGTACTCGTAATGTCCAGCGACGCGGTAGACTCCGTTCAGGAGCTTTACGGAGCGATGTTCGACAACAATTTCGCAAATCAGGAGGTCGACGAATAATTTATGGAAAGAGATATCATTATAAAACCTATTCTTTCCGAGAAGAGTTACGAGACCATAAAAGATAAGAAATACACTTTTATGGTAGCGAAAGACGCCAATAAAACGGAAATCAAACTCGAAGTCGAAAGAAAGTTCGACGTAAGCGTCGAAAAAGTAAACACTGTAAACTGCCACGGCAAACTTAAAAGAATGGGCAGAACTCAGGGTTACACGCCCGATTACAAAAAGGCGATAGTAACTCTTAAAAAAGACAGCAAGGGCATTAAGTTCTTTGAGTCGTTACAATAATACGGAGGATCTGAATTATGGGAATTAAGAGATATAAACCGACTTCCCCGGCTCGTCGTTTTATGACGGTTTCGACGTTTGAAGAAATCACCTGCACGAAGCCCGAAAGATCTTTGCTTGAAGATCAGAGACACACCGCAGGCAGAAATGCTCAGGGAAGAATTACCGTACGTCATCACGGCGGCGGAAACAAGAGAAAATATCGTATCATCGATTTCAAGAGAAATAAAGACGGAATCGAAGCGGTCGTAAAGACTATCGAGTACGATCCCAACAGAACGGCAAACATCGCCCTTCTCGTTTACAAGGACGGAGAAAAGAGATACATTCTCGCTCCCTTGGGATTGAACGTAGGCGATAAGCTCGTTTCGGGCGCGGACGCTGATATCAAGGTCGGCAACGCCCTTCCTATCGAGAACATCCCCGTAGGTACGATGATACACAACATCGAACTTCAACCCGGAAAGGGCGGTCAGATTGCGAGAAGCGCCGGTATGGCGGCTCAGCTCATGGCAAGAGAGGGCGGAATGGCTACTCTTAAAATGCCGAGCGGAGAAATGAGATACGTTTCCGTTAAGTGCAAAGCAACTATCGGACAGGTAGGCAATCTCGACCACGAAATCATCAGAGTAGGTAAAGCAGGTAAGACGAGACATATGGGTATCAGACCGACCGTCAGAGGTTCCGTAATGAACCCGTGCGATCACCCGCACGGCGGTGGTGAAGGCAGAGCTCCCGTCGGACATGCAGGTCCGCTTACTCCGTGGGGTAAACCGGCTCTCGGCTACAAGACGAGAAAGAAGAAGAATAAGACTGACAAGTTTATTCTTAAGAGAGTTAACTGAGGAGGTTAGAACAGTATGAGCAGAAGTGTTAAGAAAGGACCTT
>CAKQMB010000006.1 GCA_934254825.1 uncultured Clostridia bacterium
TAAATTCATTTTATACAAAAATTGCTATGTTGTCTACTTTTTATTTTAGGTGTTGCACTTCATATGATAATCTATCCCCGCAGACCCCGTAAAGGCGGAAGACGAAGAATATACTTACAGATTTATCGGTTGGTATAACGGCGAAACCGAGTGGCAGTTCGAAAATTATGTCGTTTACGAAGACGTAACGCTCACCGCGAAGTTCGAAGCCGTAAGAAAAGAACCCGAAAGTACTTCGGGCGGCAGTTCCGAAAGCGAAACGGCAGGTGGTTCCGGATCGGGCAGTTCCGACGGAACGACAAGCGGTTCGGAAACGAAGAGCGGTTGTTTCGGTTCGGTTGCAAGCGGACTTCCTTTGGTTTCGGTTTTGCTCCTTGCAGGCGCGGTAATTATCGGAACCAGGAAAAAAGATTAAAATTCAGAGAAAAAAGATTAAAATTCAGATTTCTTTTCCGGCGGCGGCTTTTTCTGTCGCCGTCGGATTTTATGTGATTTATGGAAAAGTTGGAAAGGCTCGGCGTTATGCTCGATTGTTCGCGCAACGCCGTTATGAAACCCGAAAAAATTAAAGAATTTATCGACATACTCGCAAAAATCGGCTACAATACCTTAGAGCTTTATATGGAAGATACATACGAGATCCCGGGCGAGCCGTATTTCGGTTATTTAAGGGGTGGGTATACCTCTTCCGAGCTTAAAGATATCGACGCTTACGCGGCGGAAAAAGGCGTGGAGGTGATTCCCGCCGTTCAGACGCTCGCGCATTTCAACAATCTCGCGAAACTGCCGAACTACGAGGATATTATCGATATAAACGACATTTTGCTTGTCGGAAGCGAAAAAACTTACGCGCTTATCGAAAAAATGTTTAAAACGCTTAGCGAAACGTTTTCTTCGCGGCTCGTAAATATCGGTATGGACGAAGCTCATATGATAGGTCTCGGCAAGTATCTCGATTTAAACGGATATACCGACCGCTACGAACTTCTTTTCAGGCATCTCGGAAGGGTTGCGGCGATAGCGGATAAGTACGGTTTGACCCTTCATATGTGGAGCGATATGTTTTTCCGTATCGGCAATCAGGGGAAATATTACGGCGAGGATCTGCGTGTTTCGGAAGATTTATCGGAAAGGATACCTTCCAACGTCGAGCTTGTTTACTGGGATTATTATCACGTCAAAACCGAGGACTATGAAACGATGATGTCCGCCCATAAGTCGATTAACGGCGATTTTTGGTTCGCGGGCGGGGCTTGGAGCTGGGGCGGATTCGCGCCTTTCAACGGCTATACTTTAAAAGCTATGAAAGCGGCGATTGCCGCGGCGGATAAGTACGAAGTTAAAAAAATATTCGTTACGATGTGGGGCGACGACGGAAAGGAATGTTCCTTTTTCTCGCTTTTGCCGTCTCTTTACGCTATAAAACAGTATTCGCTCGGGATTTTTGACGAAAAAGTTATCGCCGAGGGATTTAAGGAAAATTTCGGCGTCGATTTTAATGATTTTATGCTTCTCGATATCCCGAATTTACTTCCCGTAAAGCACGAGGAACTCGAAACGCCTTGCAAAGCTTTGCTTTATTGCGACCCGTTTTTAGGCATTCTGGACGATCTCGTCGAAGAGGAAGGCGAAATTCCTTACGCGGAATACGCTTTAAAATTGGCGAAAGCGGGCGAAAGAGCGGGCGGATATAAATATATTTTCGACGCGTTGTCTTCGCTGTGCGGTGTTTTAGAGTATAAATACGATCTCGGCGTGCGCGTGAGAAAAGCGTATAAGTCGGGCAATAAGTCGATTATCGGGCAAATTTGCAATGAAATAGATATAACGATCGGAAGATTGGACTTATTTTATAAAAACTTCCGCGAGTTATGGCTGTGCGAAAACAAGCCGTTCGGGTTCGAGGTTCAGGAAGCTCGTATCGGCGGACTTAAACTCAGGCTCGCGTCCTGCAAAGAGTGGCTCGAAGATTACATAAACGGAAAAATCGACCGTATAGACGAGCTTGACAAAGAAATACTTCCATACAGAGAAAAATCGACGCTGTATTTTAACATTTATCGTCGGCTTATCTCGGTAAGCGAAATTTAAATTTTATCACATGGGGCGTAAAATAATAGCTTAAAAAGCGGATATTTGAATAAAACAATCGTAAATTAAAATGCGGAATAAAGCCGACTTCGGATAACGACGAAGTCGGCTTTATAAAAATTTGCGGACAAAAACCGACGAGTAACGGAAATTATTTTCCGGAACGGAAGATTATAAAACCGGACGACGAGTTTGTTGCCGCAAAATTATATTGATGTTTTTAATACGCGATCATAAAACAATAGACAATCGGATAAATTTTTTTGCGTAAATCAAAACGCTCCGATGAACAATAGAATGCCCGTTTAATCGACTTATAGGCAGGTTTTTTGTTAAGGTTGTTTAAAATTATGTCTGCTTTTTGTGCGTTGAACGGTAATTCTGCGGCGAAGATAAACGGTATTTTTTAAAAACCTTGCTGAAATACAACGGGTCGTTATAACCGACGGTGTTTGCGATCGCCTTGACTGAAAAATCGGTCGTTAAAAGCAGAGAAGTGGCTTTTTTTATCCTTTCGTAATTGACGTATTTCGTAAACGACGTGTTAAGATTTTTCTTGAACATCAGAGAAAAATAGCCTTCGCTGATGAAAAAATGATTTGCGACCGACCCCGCGGACAACTCCCGACTGTAAAGATTGTCCTGAATATAGGCGAAAACCGTTTCGAACGACTTCAAGGTGTCTTTACGGATTTCGCCCGTAAGATTAGGTTTAAGCCGCGCGAAAATATTCAATAAACTCGCCGTTACCGTGTAAATTCTCTCGATATCGTTTTCGGGCAGATTGAGCGCTTTTTCGAAATAGGGCGTAAGCGTTTTGTCTTTAAACTTAAAATAGTAATTTTCGGGCGTTATGCCCAACGTATTCAATATTTTTTTAGTCTCTATCCCGTTAAAATTTATCCAGTAATACTTCCAGGGCTTTTTATTGCCCGGAGCGTACGTTATTTCTTTATTGGGCGGAAGAATAAAAACGGAATATCTGTTGAAAGTGTGCGTGATTTCGTCTATTTCGATAGAACCTTCCCCGCCTACGACGTAATGCAACAGATAATAAGGATAATTGTTCCGAAAAGGCTTTACGTTCAAAGAATGTTCTTCGTATCCCACGTCTATGGGGTATATGTCCTTTAAAATACTGTTGTTTATATGATAATAAATATTTTTACTCATTTTTTTCTCCGCTGACGGAAACATAATAGCATCCGCGGGGCGATTTGTCAAATATACATATTAAAAATTTCCATATTGATATAAAAAAATCCATTTACATTGATTTTCGGCGGTAGTATAATGTAAACATAAAGCTAACGGGAGGTTTTATGATGACCGAATTTATGAAAAAACGGTTCGCGGCGTTTCTGGCGTTGCTTTTAACGTCTGTTTTTTTCGGCATTGCGGGTTTTAACGCAATCGGAAGCGCGGAAAAGGCTTTCGCGGCGGAAACGACGGATATAACGGGCGATCTTACCGCCGCGGATTGGGGCGAAAGCGCGGGCGCGGATTTAACGTGGGTACACGTTACCTGCGGCGACGTTAATTTTAAAACGAAATCGACGGGCGGAACGTACTGGAACGATAACGGAACAACCTGCGCGGCGGCAAACGACGGTTGCGATATAATGGAATATATTCTCGTGAACGGCGTTTCGGCGAGACAACTTGTAAACGACAACGCGAACGGCGTTACCTCGTATAAGGGGACGAGTTTCCCGCATAGTCTTGGCGGGGTTTACACTCCCGTGACCGTGCTTGCGATTGCCGAAACGGGCGACGGGTTCGACGGCAGAATACAGATAAATATTTTAAGAGAATTCGCCGAAAGAGGAACGTTTACTCTCACGTTCAGAAAAGGTTTCAAGCTCGTCAACTCCGACGATAACATACTTACCGTTTCGAGAGACGTCACGTTTTCTTATATAAACGGAGTTTTCACAAAGACGGTTGAATCGTTTGAAAAGGATATAACGAACGATCTTACCGCTGCGGATTGGGGCGAAGACTCGGGCGCGGATTTAACGTGGGTACACATTACCTGCGGCGACGTTAATTTTAAAACGAAATCGACTGGCGGAACGTACTGGAACGATAACGGAACGACATGCGCGGCGGCAAACGACGGTTGCGATATAATGGAATATATTCTCGTGAACGGCGTTTCGGCAAGACAGCTCGTAAACGATAACGCGAACGGAGTTACTTCGTATAAGGGGACGACTTTCCCGCATAGTCTCGGCGGGGTTTACACTCCCGTGACCGTGCTTGCGATTGCCGAAACGGGCGACGGGTTCGACGGCAGAATACAGATAAATATTTTAAGAGAATTCGCCGAAAGAGGAACGTTTACTCTTACGTTCAGAAAAGGTTTCAAACTCGTCAACTCCGACGGAGATATTTTAACTCTTTCCAAAAACGTTACGTTTTCATATGTAGACGGCGCTTTCGTCAAGACGATCGAGACGGAAAAGAAAGACGTTACCGTGACGGGCGTTCAGGTTCGCCGTTCACCCGAAGATACGTCGGGGCGTTTTCAGTACCTCGTCGTTGTAACCGACGGGCATACGGGCGCGGACGCGAGCGTTTTTTCGGAAAATATAGACAAAAGCGCGTTTACCGCCGATAAAATCAAGGTTTATTTAAGCGAGAACGACGAGGGAACGCCTCTTTCCGCGATAAAAGGCGAGCATATCGAGCAGTATATATGGGGTCAGCCGGGCGCGTTTATAAATATTGCGGATTATTCGAAGTATAACGGCGCGACGGTTTATAAAATCGTTATAGAAGAGGGGTGTAAAATCCCCGCGGTTATAGGCGGCGAACTTTATACGTTTACCGTTAAAGAAAAAGTTATTTATCTCAACGACGGTTACGGTGACGAGACCGCCGAAGACGGCGCGTTTTTGTGGTCGCAGGCTCACACGCTCACTTTCGGGGGAACGGAAGTCGCGAAAGATCTGAGCAAAGGCAAAAAAATAGGCAAATTACCCGCCGTTCCCGAAGTTATCGGCAAGGTCGGCTACTGGACGATCGACGGACAGACTATTTCCGAAGAAACGGCTTTCGCTTACGAGACGGATAAGACCGCAACGGCGGCTTATATCGACCTTATCGAAACGACTGTTACGGGCGTACAGGTGCGTAAAAACGACGGGGAGACTCACGGAAGATTTCAGTATCTCGTGATATCCGCCGCGGCGCACGCCGAAGAAGACGACAACGTATTCTCCGAAAATATGCTCGGATCGTTGTTCACGCCCGACAAAATAAAAATTTATACGGCGAAGGGCGGCGAAAGCGTTTCCTTTGCGGATATCTGGGGCGGTTACGTCGAGCAGAATATCTGGGCGGCAAAGGGCTTGTTCGCGACGATAGCCGATTACGGAACGTATAACGGAAAGACGATATATAAAGTAGTTATAGAACAGGGTTGCGTAATTCCCGCGGTCGCAAACGGCGAATTCAAAGCCTGTATCGTTAAGGAAACGGCGGAACTTACCAACGTCAATTACGGAAAGGCGGAAAACGCGTTCGATTGGGGAACGGCTTACACTCTTTCGTTTGGCGAAGCGTCGGAAAAAGACGTGTTCAAAGGTTACGCGATAGGCGAATTGCCCGCTATCCCCGCAGTCGAAGGCAAGGAAGGGTACTGGACGTTGGGCGGAAATATCATTACCTCCGAAACGGTTTATTCTTACGAAGAAAACAAAACGGCGGAGATGAAATACGCCACGATAAAGAACACTTCGATTTCGGGCGTTCAGGTTCGTAAAGGCGACGGAGAAACTTACGGAAGATTTCAGTATCTCGTCCTTTCCGCCGCGGCGCACGCCGATGAGGACGACAACGTATTTTCCGAAAGTATGCTCGGGGCGTTGTTCACACCCGAAAAGGTTAAAATATATTTAAGCAAAGACGGCGAAGGAATATCTTTCGCGGAGATATGGGGCGGCTATGTCGAGCAGAATATCTGGACGGCTAAGGGATTGTTCGTAAGCATATCCGATTACGCGGCATATAACGGCTCGGCAATTTACAAAGTGACGATAGAGCAGGGTTGCAGAATACCCGCGATAGCGGGCGGCGCGCTCGACGTTCTCGTCGTCGATAAAGATTATACTTATTACAACCTTAACTACGGCGACGCGGCTTACGCGGACGAGTCTTTCGATTGGGACACTCAACCCGTGCCGAAAACGGCTGAAAATCTCGGCGAAGCGAAGATAGAATACGTTACCGATCAGGCGGACGAAAGCGGCGAAAACAGATGGATAATTTTAAGGCTCGAAGAGCAGTTCCCGTTGTTTTCCGACGTCACGGTTTATGTAAACAGAAACTTAGCCAACGTTCTCGATAACATTCTGCTTTATTCGGGCGGGGCGGACGTCGATCCGATAACCCTTCGCAGCGTGTTCAAAGGCGGCGTTACTCTGCGCCAGTTCGGAACGCTCAACGCAATAGGTTTCACCGTGAACAATACCGAAGTTATCAACGGCAAAAACCTTTATATGGTGAAAATCCTGAGTGGTTGCGAAATCCCGTTTCTGACAAAGGACGGATATTTCAAAAAGACGGTCGGAAACGACGTTGCGTTCATCAACGCGAATTTCGGCAGAAGCGGCGAGATACCCGGCGAAACGGACGAACTTCTTCGTCCGCGCACCTATGAAAACTGGGCGATAAACTGGAACAGAGCATCGAAAGTTTCCTATACCGTCGTCGGTATGGAGGGCGTAGAGTTTAAAACCTCTTACGTCGCGATCGGCGGAAAGATAGATCTTAAAGATTTTGCAAAAGAGGGTTACACCGTTACCGCAAGCGACGATAACTACGATTTTTACGATTATATAATAGTACCCGACGTCGGCGAGCTGAATATTACCTTAACTTATAAGGAATACGTCGAACCCGAAAAACCGACAGACACGACGGGTGGAGACGGATGTTCGGCTTCCGCGGGGTATAACGCCTGCGTAGCCGCCGCGGCGATGATTCTTGCGGCTATGGCTGTTATTGCCGTAAGAAAATACGGGAGGAAAGAAAGATGAAAAAATTCATAAAAACGGGGGCGGCGGTTCTGGCTTTGGTTACGACTCTGACTTTTGCCTCCTGTTCTTCGGAAGTCGTCGATACGCCGAGAAAGGATTACGACGGGGATATTCTGCATATTTCCTCGAACGATTATGATTTCGACGACGCTTTCAACGAGCTTAATCACAGACTTCTTCGTTACGACGATATGTCGGTCGGTAACATTTTCCTTCCCGAAGGCGTTTCGTTCAATATGGGCTGGCAGACGATGGGTCTTGTGTGGCACAATGCCGACGCTCTGGACGGAAGCGAAAAAATCAAGGCGGTATACGACAGATTTTTAAGTCATCGCACGCTCGACGATTACGGGTATGTGTACGATATGGATATGCACAGAACCGACTCAAAAACCGTTCAGGCGGGAATACCGCAGGGTTGGCCTTTCCCGACGTGGCAACACGCTATGGAAGACCTTGTCGACGGAGATCCCGAAACGGACGCTTATTTCAGAACGTTCGAGTTCAACAAAAGAAACGACGATACGAGCAAAAACTGGACGGCGGAAAACGGAACGTTTGCCGTGAGAAACGCGGGCGTCGCGCTCGTCGGAACGGACGAAAGCATAGCCGCGGGCGAGAGTTTTAAGGTGTACAGAGACGGGCTTTCCGATATTCTCCCGAGAAAAGGCGGAATTCACGGAGATCACGCGGCGTTTATAGAGATAGATATGGACTTTAAGTCGGAAAATCTCGACGACGTGTATCTCATATGGAAAACCGAAGCTGGCGGAGACGAGTGGTTCAAAGCCGCGGCGAAAGATTACGTTACGATTTATAACGACGATTACGAAACGTACGGCGCGAGAACTTACTGGCCTATGTACCTGAACGAAAACTGGCAGGGTCAGCTCATAACGGCTATCGGATTGGAGTTTGCGGCAGAAGAAGGCAAAACCCTTTCGCTCACGGACGGGCAGATAAATTATATCCGCCCCGGTTACGACACCCGTCAGCCGCAATTCAATTTCCATTATATCGAGTCGCTTTATTATTATGTGAACTACACGAAAGACCTTTCCGTTCTCAAAGAACTTATGCCGAGAGCAAGACGGGCGACGCTCTTTTTAACGCACTGCCTGCAAGGCGAAAACGGACTTGTGAACGTAGGATATATGTACGGGCATAACGGAATAGGCATGACGATAGAAAACGGCGAAATAAAGGCTATGAACGTCGGAAACGGCATAGGCAGCAGTTACTGGGATATAATCGCCGAACCCGAAATAAACATCGAGTCCAACACCTATTTTTATAAATGCTTGCAGGAAATGGCTGTTCTCGAAAGGATTTGCGAAACCGAAAATATCGCGACCGAAGCCGCCTCGATCAAAAACCGCGCGATAGGCGGCGAAAAGGTAGAATACGCTTACGAGTCTTCTTCGCTTCTTGCCTTGGCGGAAACGGTTAAGAGCAATATTCAGAAAGATATTCAGCCTGTTAAACTTGAAAACGGCAGGTGGACGAACAATGGCGGACTCTGGAACCCCGCAACGGGAAGATTTGCGCTCGGCATAAGAGAAGATACGGGCGAAATCGTCGATCACGGCTACGTTTACTTTAACGAAGAAGCGATCGTCGCGGGGCTCGGAACGGACGAACAGCGTTTGTCCGTAATGCAATGGATAAACGGCGACAGAACGGTAGAGGGCGATCTCTCTATGGGAAAAGATATTTATTTTTACGAGTTCGCGCCGAGATTTTCCACTTGCGACGCGAGCGAACAGTTCGGGTGGTACGTTTCCAATCAGTACTATGCGGGCGAGGATTGCGTGATGAATAATTACGGAACGGTATTCTCCCGTCAGGTGCAGTCGGGCGGCGCGGTTCTGTGTTGGAGTTATTACGATATCGTTGCGAGAAGTATGGTACTCGGCGCGGATAACGCTTATAATCGTCTTAAAGAAATCCGGAAGTGGTACGAAAAAGTCAAAGCGGGAACAACAGGCTCGGGAACGACTTTCTTCCACGATTATTATATGAGTATCGACGCCGAAAAGCAGGACGGAATTTATAAAATTCAGGCAGCCGAAACCAACGGCGCGGGCGCGATCGGCATCGACAGCGAATTTTTGGAAAACGTAATGATGGTCAAAGCCGTTTCGGACGGATTGTTCGGTCTTAAAATCAAAGATTACGACGTTCTTTCGTTCACGCACGGCATCGGCGGACTTAAAGACGTTATGCTCAGCAACCTTAAATTCGGCGACGCGGTATATAACGTGCAGATGACCGAAGACGGTATGGGGATAACTTCCATAAAGGGCGCGGTAAGTAAGAAAACAAAAGTCGAATTCAGATTCAGAGAACCGACGGGCGACTATAAAGTTTATATCGACGGAAAGGAAACGACCGATTACGTCGCGGAAAACGGATTTGTCGTCGTAACGGTGAACATGAAAATCGTAAACGTTAAAGTAAAATAAAAGAGGTAACCATATGAAAAAATTCAGACACGTTCTTGCGGCGGTTTTCGCCTGCGTTATGCTTGCGGCTTGTTTCACGGGGTGCGGAGATAACGGCGGAAGCGGAAACAACGACGCCAAGGAAATTACGGTCGCCGTCGTGAACGACACCGTAGAACAGAACATTTTAAACGCGCTTATAGAGGGGTATAAAGCAAAAGAGGGCAACGCGGATAAGAAGATCAAGCTTATCAAAATCAACACGTCTTACGACGCGTGGGTGCCTAACAAAATCTATACGAACACCCTTCCCGATATGATCTCCGTTTACGATTATTCGAGCGAATACTGGACTTATCAGAACCTTTACCGCCCGATTACCGATCTTATGACGAGAGACGGGATAAACGAAGCCGATTATTTCGAAAGCCCTATGTCTATGGCTAAAAGCGGACAGGCGGGCGACGATAATTACTACTGGCTTCCGAGAGATTATAACAAAGTAGTCGTTTGCTATAACACAAGAATGTTTGAGATCGCTGGCGTGGAAAAACCGCAGGACGACTGGACTATGTCCGATTTCAAAGCCGCTTGCGCGCTCCTTGCCGAAAACGCGGACAAGATAAAAGCGGAATACGATCAGAGTAAATTCTGGCCTGTCGAAATGCAGCTCAACTGGGCGGCGACCTATTATCCTTTCGTTAAATCTTACGGCGGGGATCTCTTCGATTTCGAAAACGAAACGGTTTTCAAAAATCTCGACAAAGTTAAGAAAGCGTTCAACGTTCTTCTCGAATACGCCGACGAACCCACCGACGAGCCTTACCGGGGAACGGGTTATTCTTTCCCGCCGGACGACGACAAGCTCGCGTTCGCGAACAAGCAGGCGGCGATGATATTCACGTCCCGCCCGAACATTCAGCGATACGCGGCGAACCTCGATAACAATATCGATTTCGTGAGTATGCCGATAATCGAGGACAGAGAAACGGAGCAGTCTTACGTCGGAATGGGTTGTACGGGTTACGCGATAACCAAGACCTGCGCGGACGATAAGCTCGAACTTGCCTGGGATTTCCTTAAATATATCGTTTCCGAGGACGGGCAGGAAGTTCTCGGCGCGCTCGGCAGCGGCGTTCCCGTTCTGAAATCGCTCGCGAGCGACGAAAACGCGGCGTGGAGAACGTTTATTTCCAAAGATCTTAATCACGAAGCGTTCGTTAAATATCCCGAACGCGATCTCGCGATGAATTATTACAAAGGATTTAAGGTAAGCAAACAGCTCGGACTTTATACCGAACTTCAAAATAAACTTCTCAAAGCTTTTTACGAAACCGACGACAGAGACGCTTATTACGCGCAGTTTAAATCCGATATAGAGAAACTTCTCAAATAAAATCAAACGAACTTAAAACGGGCTGCCCGTGGCAGCCCGTTACATATTACCGCATATGACAGACAGAACTAAAAAAATAATCAAAAACAATATCACCGGTTACGTTCTTCTTATTCCGTTTCTGGTCGGTATGCTGTTTTTCACCGTTTATCCGCTGCTTCTTGCTCTCGCGCAGAGCTTTTTCAAGGATTACAGCCCTATGCGCGGCTTTTTTTGGGCGGATTTCGGGCTTGAAAACTATAAAAGGATATTCACCGACCCGGGTATTCATAAGTCGATGCTTTTAACGCTCGCTTACGCCGCGATAAATATTCCGATAAACTTAACCGTATCTTTCGTTCTCGCGTATCTTCTTTCTTTGAAAATGCGCGGCGCGGAAACTTTCAGAGTGCTGGTTTATCTCCCCGCGATAATCCCGGGGATAGTCGGCGCGTCTATCCATAAGTACATTTTTTCCGAAAACGATTACGGACTTATCAACACGATAAGAATAGCTTTCGGCGCGTCGCCCACAAGACTTTTGGAGTCTAAAAATCAGGTGGAAGCGTTTGTTTCGTTTATGCTCACGGGTATATTTTCGTTCGGTTGCGGCACGCCCATGTGGATAGCGGGTTTCAATTCGATATCCAAAGACGTTTACGAAGCCGCCTCGCTTGACGGCTGTACGCAAGGAAAAGCGTTCTTTAAAATCACCGTTCCGCTTATGGGAAGGTTTATTTTCTTCCAGCTTTTAGGCTCGCTCATCGGCGCGTTTCAGATAGGCGAATCGGTGCTTCAATTATCGCCGAGCGGAGGTTATAACTGTAACCTGAATTTTTACGGACTGCTCATTTACAATCAGACGCAGGGCGCGGGCGGGTATAACTACGGACTTGCGAGCGCGCTTTCGTATATTTTGTTCCTGGTCGTGGGGTTGTTGTCTCTGATAACTTTCAGGGCGAACAAAAACGTTTATTACGAGGACTGAAAAAATGGATACTTTCAAATTAAATTTAACGAAAAAAATAATAATTTATTTCGTCCTCGTATTCTTTGCGTTTCTGGCGATATGTCCGATATTCATCATGGTTTCGAGGAGCTTTTTCACGACTTCCGAAATCACGTCCGTCGGCGCGGGTATTTTCCCGAAGAAATTCGTTTTTTCGAACTATCCCGAAGCTTTTGCCGATACGACTTTCCTTTCGGGCTTGAAAAACACGATTTTAATGTGCGTCTGCGGCGTTATAGGCGTTCCGCTTACCGGATTTATGACCGCTTACGCGTTCACCAAGGTGAACTTCTTCGGCAGAAAATTCTGGTTCACGTTGGGGCTTTGCACGATAATGATTCCGGGGATCTTGCTTATGCTCCCGGTGTTTAAAATTTTCGTCGATATCGGTTGGTACGACACTATGCTGCCGCTTACGATCCCGTCGTTTTTCGGCGGCGGAATTATGAACATTTTCCTTATAATGATGTTTATAAGGGGCATACCCAAAGAAATGTTCGAGGCGGGCGAGATCGACGGCGCATCCACCTTCGTCAAAATGTTTTATCTCACGCTTCCGCTTATTAAAACGGTTATAATTTACGTTGCCGTCACGGCGTTTTTCGGGCAGTGGAACGATTTTATGCGTCCGCTTTTATACGTTCAGAGCGAAGAAAATTACACGGTAAATCTGTTTTTGTACGAGAAATATCTCGTCACGAAAGACGTGTACGAATCCGCGCCCAACATGCAGATGGCTTACGGCGTTATACTGATGATACCGATGGCTGTCGTGTTCTGCGTGTTCCAGAAACAGCTTATCGAAGGAATTCAACTCGGGGGGATAAAATAAGTTATATGAAAGTGAAAATCGTAGTCGTGGGCTGCGGAGACAGGGCGACGGTGTATTGTCACGAAGGGTACGACAATCTGAAAAAGATCGAGATAGTCGCCTGCGTCGACCCCGATCCCGAAAGGCTCAGATATATGCGCGAAAATTTCGCCGTACCCGAAAATATGTGCTTTTCGGATATCGACGACGTGTTAAAACTCGGCAAGATCGCGGACGCGGTGATCAACGGAACGATGGATAAGCTGCATTTGAAAACGGCTTTGCCGTTTCTGAAACAGGGGTATCATATGCTTCTCGAAAAGCCGCTCGTGAACAACAAAGAGGATCTGTTGCTTTTAAAAAGAACGGCGGAAGAAAACAACGTCAAACTTATGACCTGCCACGTTCTTCGTTACGCGCCCTTTTACAAAACGATAAAAGAACTGATTTTAAACGGCGAAACAGGCGAAATTTTGAATATTTCCACCTCGGAAAGGGTAGGGGCGTACCATTCTTCGGTAAGCTATGTGAGAGGCAAATGGAACTCGGAGAAAAATTGCGGTTCGTCGCTTCTGCTTGCGAAATGTTGCCACGATACCGACCTTTTGTGCTGGCTCAACAATTCCACCGTTCCCGCCGAAGTTTTCAGTAACGGAGACAGAACGTTTTATCTCGAAAAGAACGCACCCGAAAAAAGCGGAAGCAGATGTCTTGTCGATTGCCCCGCGGAAATAAGGGAAAAGTGTATTTACGACGCCGAGGCGATGTATATCAAAAACACCGTTCTGCCGTGGTATCCGTGGCAGTGTACGGGGAAAGACTATCGCGACGTGACGGTCGAAGAAAAATACGAGTCGCTTAAAACGAACAATCCTCACGGCAGATGTATTTTCAAATGCGGCGGAGATCTTCTCGATCATCAGAATGTGCTTATAAGGTTTAAAAACGGAAGCACGGCAAATCACAGCCTTGTTCTCGGCGCGATGAAACCTACGAGAACGATTTTCGTTTCGGGAACGAAAGGCGAAATCGAGGGCGATCCGAGCGGCGAACTGATTTTGAGAAAGTTCGATAAAAACACCGACTTTTTCACCGAAGAAAAGATTTCTTTCAACGATAAATTCGGCGAAACGGGCGGGCATTACGGGGGAGACAGAGGGCTTGTCGCGGATTTCGTCGATTACATAGAGGGCAGAAAGCCTTCCGTTTCCTGCACGGACATATCCGACAGCATAAACGGACACGAGGTCGTTTTTGCCGCGGATAAATCGGTAAAAGAAAATAAACCCGTCGAAATAAGATAAGAACACGTCATTGAACATTTAAAAAATCTCTTATCGTATCGACGGTGCGAAAGCCGCAAAGGAAACGATATACGGAAATATAAATGCGCCCCGAAAGCCGGACAGAGGAGAAAACTTTCGGGGCGCATTTTATATCGATGTCGGTCTTTTTGCTTATTTTTTGATAAGGGTTTCCGCTTGATTTTTCAGTTTTTGCAAAAGCTCGTCGGAATTCTGCTCGGTTTCGGCTTTGACCTGATAGTAAATTTTGAGTTTAGGTTCGGTGCCGCTCGGGCGTATCGTAACTTTTATGTTATCGCCCGCAAAGGCAAGAACATTGCTTTTCGGAAGCCCGTTTAATCCGTTCAGATAATCTTTTGCGGAAACCTTTTCCCCGCAAAGCGTCTGCCACGGATTTTCGCGGAGTTTTGCAACGATTTCGTCCATTTCGGCTTTGCCGTCCATCCCCGGGAAAGCGACGGAAGTAAGAGCCGTTTTATAGTACCCGTATTTTTTGTAAAGTTCTTCGAGTTTGTCTGCGAGAGTTTTTCCTTGCAACGCGTAATATGCCGTCATTTCGACGATTATCATAGCCGCCGAAACCGCGTCCTTGTCGCGGGCGTGGGTGCCTACGAGATAACCGTAACTTTCTTCCATTCCGAAAACGTATTCTTCGTCGGGAGTGAGATTATCTATCGTTTCGCCTATGTATTTGAACCCCGTAAGCACTTCTTTTACTTCCGCGCCGTAAGTTTTTGCTATGCCTTCCGACATATCCGACGTTACTATCGTTTTTACGACCATGGGGGTTTTATCCGTCTTTTTGCGGAGCGAAAAGATATAATCTTCCATCAGAACGCCTGTTTCGTTGCCGTTGAGAAGTTTGAACTCTCCGTCTTTTGTCTTCACGGCTATGCCCACCCTGTCCGCGTCGGGATCGGTCGCAAGAACCAGGTCGGCGTTTTCTTTTTTCGCAAGCTCGACCGCAAGTTTCAGCGCGGCTTTCTCTTCGGGGTTCGGATAAGGGCAGGTCGGGAAATTTCCGTCGGGGTTTTCCTGCTCGGGAACAACGATCACGTCTTTTATTCCGATATTTTTTAAAATTCCTCTTACGGGAACGTTTCCCGTGCCGTTAAGCGGCGTGTAAACGATTTTCGGCGTTGTAACTCCGCTTAAAGAAAACAGCGAATATTTTTGAATTTCCTTTAAGAATTCACTCGGTATTGTATCGTCCAAAACCTCGATAATCGGCTTATAGGGGCATATTTCGTCAAAATAACCGCAATTTTCGATTTCGGTCAAAATGTCTTTTGCGGCTTTGTCCGTTATTTGGCAACCCTTTTCGTTGTACACTTTGTAGCCGTTATATTCTTTGGGGTTATGGCTCGCGGTTATAACGATTCCCGCCGAAGTTTTAAGATATCTCACGGCAAACGACAGAACGGGCGTAGGCATAAGAGTGTCGAAAACGTAAGCCTTAACTCCCGCGCCGCTTAAAATATCCGCCGCGAGAAAAGCGAATTCGCGCGACATGTTTCTGCTGTCGTAAGCGATAACGACGCTCTTGTTTCCGCCTGCCGTTTTGTTTATATACGCCGCAAGCCCCCGCGTGGCGCGCCCTACGGTGTAAACGTTCATACGGTTTGTTCCCGCGCCGAGCTTGCCTCTCAGTCCGCCCGTGCCGAATTTAAGTTCGCAATAAAACCTGTCGGTTATTTCTTTTTCGTCGGTTTCGATGCTTTTGAGTTCGTCGAAAGTCTTTTTGTCGTTTTTTACGGCTTCAAGCCAATTTTTGTATGCGGTAAATACCGGATCGTTTGTTTTGTTCATTTGTTTTTTCCTTTTTTGCTTTATATTTATATTTAAAATTGAAGATTGTTTTGTTAGTACACTGCGAAAACATAATACCCTGCCAAAACCGTTACTCGTCTGCCGATCCGCGGGGCGTTATATCGCCGTAGTGATCGGGAGACTTTCTCACCTGTTTGGGGGAACGCCCGAAATAATTTTTGAATTCGCGATTGAAATGTGATATCGTTTCGTAGCCGCTTTCATAGCAAACGTCGGTGACGGAAAGTTCGGTCGAAACGAGCAGTTTGAGCGCGGCGTCGAGTTTCAGTTGTTTTAAATACGTTTTGTAATTTTCGCCCGTAATAGCCGTAAAACGGGACGAAATGTAATTGGGAGTTCTGTCGAAAAGCTTCGAAAGAGTTTCCAGAGATGGATTTTCTCTGTAATGTTCGTTGACGTAATTTATAACGCTTCGCATTATGTTTTTGCCCGAGTCGGGCGTTACGGGGCTTTCCGGCTGAGAAAACAGCAGTCTTATAAGGGCGGTTAAAAGCGAGTTGAGATAATCGGATTTTCGGTTTTCTTTTGTCAGAAGAGTGCAGATCTCGTTTACGTCTTTCGCCGTGTCGTCGTCGAAAAACGAATAAGAACCTTTCATGGACGAGCAGTTCGGAAAACAACGTTTCATCGTGTCGTTGGAAATCTGCAAATTCGTTATGTGCAGAGCCGTTTCGGGAACAATATCGTGAAAGTCTTTCGGCGAGAGGAAAAACGCCGTGTTTTTTCGGAAGTTTATATCTTTTCCGTTCAGGTTGGATATTCCGGAACCGTCGGTTATTATATCGAGTTCGTAAAAATTGTGATAATGCATGCGATAAATGGTTTTTTCGTATTTATACGTCACGCATATCTCTTTCGACGGAATAAATTTCTTTTGTAAAAATCTTTGTTTGGTTTTCATAAACCGATTATATCACCGCGCGAAAAAAAATAAAAGCGTTTCGCCCGAAAAACTGCATTTGTTAAAACAAAATCGTAAGATATGCAAAGAAAATCGTAAAATACGCCTTGAAACGGCGTTTTTGCGGTAGTATAATAAATGCGATAAAAATGAGAAACGAAGACCGAACGACGAGTCGGCAAAGAGGAAGAAATGGTTGATTACAGCGTAAACGACAAAATGTTCTGGCAGGATACGTCAGATAAAAGCAAATATATATGGAGATATGAAAACAATCCGCTTATCGATATCGAAAACAGCGAATTCTGGCATGTTTTCAACAGCGCGGTCGTTATCAAAGACGGAAAATATATCGGAGTGTTCCGTTGCGAGGACAAAAGCGGCAGACCCGATCTTTTTATGGGATACAGTAAAGACGGCATAAATTGGGATATCGAAACCGATCACATCGTTTTTAAAAATCCCGACGGAAGCATATTTACTTATCCTTATGCTTACGATCCGAGAGTTGTGGATATCGACGGAGTTTATTACATAATTTTCTGCGCGGATATTCAGGGACCGAGCATTTATATTGCAAAGACGACGGATTTCGAAAGTTTCGGAATGGTGCCGACGGGATTTTTGCCTTTTAACAGAAACGGCGCGTTGTTCCCCGAAAAAATCGACGGAAAATATTATATGTTGTCCCGTCCGCATCCGTGCGGAACGTCTTACGGCAATATCTGGATAAGCGAAAGCGACGATCTTATTCACTGGGGAAACCATAAGCTTGTAATGAAAAACTTTTATCTCGGAGATAATTACTGGGAAAAAGTAAAAATAGGCGCAGGTCCCATTCCCATTAAAACAAAAGAGGGGTGGTTGCTCATTTATCACGGAGTTCAATCGACCTGCAACGGATTAAGTTACAGCGTGGGCGTTGCGCTTCTCGATCTGAAAGATCCTTCGAAAGTTTTAAAGCGTGCCGACAGATATTTGCTTACTTCCGAAAAAGATTACGAGAGATGCGGTTTCACGCCGAACGTTTGCTTCCCGTGTTCCGCGCTTTGCAATTCGAAAGGGCAGGTAACGATTTATTACGGCGTTGCCGACACGAATATGGCTATCGCGTTTACGACGGTGGATAAACTTCTCGAATTCGTGGACAAGTACAACAGATAAAGAACGGATAAATCCGCGAACCGACGGAAAATGTAAATTATCGTCGGGAAAATCGTCGGGAAAACTTTCGGGGAAAGGATAAAAGCCGATTATTTTTTGTTTGCCGATCCGCATCTCAGACGGAATTCTTTCGGCTTCATATTCGTCGACTGTTCGAAGGTGTGAGTGAAATGCGAGGCGTCGAAAAAGCCGCATTCCTGAGCTATGAACGATATCGACTTATCGGTGGAAGAAAGCATAGCCGTCGCGTGCGAAATGCGTATTTTTTTGAGATATTCCATAGGCGAAGTGTTGAAAACCTTCTTGAAATATCTGAAAAAGTTCGGCGTGGACATGTTGACTATTCCGGATAAATCGTCAACGGTGATTTTGGAAAAGTAATTCTCTTCCATATATTGCGTGGTTTTTAAGATAATGTAATCCGCGGTGTTGCTGCGTTCGTCGTCCGTCGTTGTGTATTTTTCGGATATGACTTTCGCGAGTTTGCATAAAAGGCAAACCGTTTTCAATTCGAACATAACGCCGTCGTCCTCGCTTCTTTCCTTGTCTATCGCGATAAGCTCCTCGAAATCTTTTACGAACCCGTCCGAAAGCTCGTTCGGAATGTTCATATCGAGAGACAGGTTGTTAAACGCCTGACGAATTTGCGGTTCGACTTCGAACAGGATCTTTATTCCGGGGTATTTGCTTAACTGATCTTTATATTTGGTTAATATATCGTTGCTTATAATCAAATGGAAAAGTTTCGGAGCGCCGTTGTCCGCCCAGTAGCCGTGTTCGGTGTACGGCGGAATCATAAAAACGTCTCCCGCTTTTGCCGGGTGACTTCTGTTGTTGAAATAATGCCGACACTCTCCTTTTGTCACGACGTTAAGCTCGTAAAAGCTGTGCGCGTGCATTAAAATGGGGTATGAGCGGTTATGATAATACGCAAATCCCTGCGAAAAAGCGGACGCGTCGTCCAGCGTGTAAAACGGATTGGTATGTCGTTCGAGGTGTTTCGGATAATTTGTTATCATATTCGATAGTTGATAGTATTTTACAAAAAATAGAGATTATTATACAATAATTATATCGTAACCTGATTTATAATGCAAGTAAATCGGGTTTGAAAAACCGAAAAATTCGTTAAGGGCGCACCCTTCTTTTCGTCTCCGACGAAAAGAAACTCTTAACGGTTTTGAAATAAAAGACGATGAAAAAATATGGAGGAAAAATTATGAAAATCAAATCAATCGTATTCGCGATGATTTTGTGCCTGGTATCGGCGTTTTTTATGACGGCGTGCTTTGACGACCCGGGCAACGATCAGAGCGGAACATCGACGGGGAGCGAAAGCGTAAGCGAATCTCTCGTCGCGCACGAACACGTTTACAAAGCGGTGGAAGAAGTTTCTTCTACATGCGTTAAAGCGGGGGTAAAAAGTCATTACAAATGCGACTGCGGCAAGTTATTCGTTAAAGACGGGGATGAGTACGTCGAAACGACGCAAGCCGATCTCGCTTTGCCGCTTGCGGCTCACTCGTTTAACGGAATAACCGTAAAGACAAATCCGACGAAAATCGTTTATACGGCTTTCGAACAATTCGATCTTACGGGAATCGAGGTCGTTAAAACTTGTTCCGTGGCGGGGTGCGACGGCGAAGAAGTCGCTTCGGGCGAAGTCGCGTTCGATTACGAAAAAGACGGCGCGACAAACCTTACCGCGGATATGACGAAAGTCGTTATCAAAGCGGCGAACTTCGAAACCGAACTTTCCGTAACCGTAAACAAAATAGTCGTGAAATTACCCGTTATCGAAAGTAAAGAGTACACGGGCGCGGTTTTGACCGCGGTTGTTCCCGAAAGCGCGCTTTACACCGTTACCGAAAACAACGGCGGAACGGATATCGGCGAATACGACGTTAAACTTACCCTTACCGATGCCGTAAACTACGCTTTCGAAGGCGTTGACGGCGAGGTCGCTACCGTTAAATTCAAAATCACGAAAACGGCTAACGAAATCATAATGCCCGAAATCATCTCCGAAATAAAATGTCACGGCGAGCCGATTGTCGACGCGACGGCTAAGGAAAACGCGACGATAACATATGTTTACGCAAGCGAAGAGAACGGTGAATACGGCGCAAAACCCGAAGGCGGCTTCGTTGCGGGAACTTATTATGTTAAAGCTGTTGCGGCAGAAACGGAAAATTACAAGGAAACCGTTTCCGCTCCGAAGAGTTTTGTCGTAAAACACGCCGTTGCGAGCTGGAATACCGACGGCGAAGACGCGGATATCGGCGTCTGCGTGTGCGGCGCGGAACTTCCCGACGTTACTTTCGGAAAGGTCGTTTCGGGCGGCGCGCAGGACGTTATACTTTCTGCCGAAACGAAGACCATAACGCTCGGCGGAATATCCGGATATAAAGCGGTTAAGAGCGTTAAATACGGCGAACTCGATTTAGGAAACGATATCTCGGATCTCGTAATCCCCGAGGGAATGAACGAAGCCGCTCACGGCGCGCAGACTCTTACGGTTGTCGTTACCGATAATTACGATCTCGATCACACGATAAGCGTACCCGTAGTTCTCGTAACGAAGAGCGTTACCACGTTCGACGAGCTTACAGCTTGCGTAACTTACAAGGCGGAAAGAGGAACTACCGCAGAGGGCGAAGATAAATACAACGAAGGCAAATACTTCATACTTGCAAACGATATAACAGTTACGGGTTCGTACAGCGCGTCCGGAATTCAGTGGGCTAACGCGGGCAGAGGCTTTGCGGGAACGCTTGACGGAAGAGGTCACAGCCTTATCGGCGGAAATATGTACGGCGGCGGATTGTTCGGATCTATCGAAAGCGGAACGGTAAAGAACATAAAGTTCGAGAAAGTCAACGCCGTGGGAGCGAACAGAACGCTTATCGCGGGTACTTTGTTCAACGCTACGCTCGAAAACGTCGAGATTTATATAACCGATAAATTGTCCGTAACCGTAGGTTCTTTCTGGGGCGTACTTGCTACGCACCCCGTAAACAACGTAACTCTTACAAACGTTAAAATCGACGCGACGGGTTCGTCGCTTCCCTGGATTGTTGGTCATCACAGCAACAACGCAGACCCCGCGAGATATCATTGCACGAACGTGGAAATCATAGCAGACTCGGTCGATTGTTTCTCTTCGGGAAACGCAGGCAAGCTTTATCTCGACGAGGTCGAAGGCGTAAGCTTTAAACTCGGCGGCAATATCGACGCGACCGAGACCGCGGATCCTATCGATCCCAAGCAGTTCGGAAGCTCGTTCGAGTATATTTACACGTTCGAAGGCGTGTGGGCGAGATATACGACGTTGAAGTCCGTAATGTTGGGAGAAACGGATGTAACGGACGTTGTCGATCTTCTCGAAAACACCCTTGCGTTCGGTGATCTTACCGATTATATTACGGAAGATGTGTTCAACAAAACCGTTACTTTCGTAGTAGAGTTCGACGCGGGTGAAAACAACAGCGTTAAAGTCGCTTTGAATTTAAGCGTGCTTGACAGAAACGAAAAGGTTGAACTTACAACCCGTCAGGACGTTATAATGAAAGACGCTGCGGGCGAATATACCACGTTTACCCTTGATCTCGGCGAAGATCTTGCGGACGCAACGGTAACCGGCGCGCTCTTCAACGAAGAATCGCTTACCGTAACGGACGGAGCGATCACCTTCTCCGATTCGATGATAAACGGCGTTCACGGCGAACACGTTTTAACCGTTTTCGCTGCGAAAGGCAATACGAACTACAATATCACCGCTCCCGTTACCATCGTAACCGAAAGCATTTCCGCAATCGACAGATTGAAGGAAGTAGTCGGTTATAAGGACGGAACGACGGGTAAAACCTGCGAGGGTAAATATTATATTCTTGCAGGCGATATAACTCATACCTCGTCTTACAGCGGAAACATAACTCAGACGGGTATCGGCAACGGCTTTGCCGGAACGTTGGACGGAAGAGGACATTCGCTTATCGGCGGTAATTTCTACGGCGGCGGATTGTTCGGTTCTATCGACGGCGGAACGATAAAGAATCTCAAATTCTCGGGCGTTAATCCCGTCGGTGCGAACAGAACGCTTATCGCGGGGTCCATATATAACGCAACGCTTGAAAATATCGAGATAAAGACCTATAAAGTCGAAATTTCCGATCCCGGATCTTACTTCGGAGTTATTTCGAGCCACAGAGCCGTAAACGTAACGATGAAAGACGTGACCATAGATATGACGGGTTCCACGCTTCCCTGGATATTCGGAAAAGGCTGGGGCAATGCGGGCGCAAGCAATTATAAATGCGAAAACGTCGAAATAAAGGTTAAATCGCTCGGCGCGCTCGCCGCAAATTCCAACGACAGCTCGCTTCTCGCAAACGACGGAGTTTCGGGACTTACCGTTACCATAGCGGAATAAAACGATCTGAATTTACGGGCGGAAGCGGCAGCCGCTTCCGCCCGAAGGTAACTTACAAAATAAAAATTCAAACAAAAAGGAAGTAAAATCAATGAAGAAAAACAAATCGAAATTTTTGGCACTCGGTCTTGCCGCCGCCCTTACTCTGGGCGTTGCCGCAGGATGCGGAAACGGCGATATCGGCAAAGAAAGCAACGGCGGAAACGGCGGCGACAGCTCGAAGGTAACGCAGATTTCTTTCCGTCAGTGGGGCGGAACGGCTTCTTCCACGGACTGGCTTCAAAACGCGATAGACCGTTTTACCAAGCTTAAAGAAAACGAATCGTATGAGGACGGCAAAAAGGGAGTTAAAATCGAGTCTTCGACAAACAAGGACTCGGATTACACGAGCAGTATTCCCGATTACGATATCCTTCTCGACGAAAACAACGCCAATATCTACGATATGCAAACGCGCGGTTATCTTGCCGATATCAGCGATCTCGTAAAGGGACTGGAAAGCAAAATCGAGCCGCAGCTTTTGCCGCGACTTAAAGGCGCGGACGGCAAATATTACGGACTTCCGCACTATTCTTACGACGTAAGTATTTCTTACAATAAGGATATTTTCGAAAGCGAGAAGCTCTATATCGCCGCACCGGGAGAAGAAAATGTCGTAAATTACAAGAGTTCGCTTCTTCCCGAGTCTTCCGATGGCGTGAACTTCGTGTTTAACGGCGAAACCAAAAAATCGTGCGGACCCGACGGCGAATATAATACTTACGACGACGGACTTCCGTCTTCTCTGGAAGAATTTATCGTTCTTTGCGATTATATCAGAAACAAAAAGAATATAAATCCGTTCGCAATGAGCGATTTGTCGGGCGGCGCGAACTATGCGTTCATGCTTATCGAGTCTTTGTGGTCGGGACTTGTCGGAACGGACGCTATGAAAGCCGTCACCTGTAACTTTACCGACGCGGCAGTAGAAGTCGTTAAGGATGGCGCGCTTTCTTACGACGGTAATTTCCTTAATACGGGTATCAAAATGCCGCAGACCGAAACCATTGTTATAAACGACGACAACGGATATAAAATGTACGATATGTCCGCTCGTTACTATGCGCTTTCTTTCCTCGAACTCGCTAAAAACAAGGGTTGGTTCAAGAAAGAGAATATGACTAACACCAAGGCTCAGGAATATTTCGTACTCGGCAATTCCAACGGTAACGACAACGACAGATGCGCAATGCTCGTCGATTCGACGTACTGGTACGGCGAAGCTACAAGCACGGGTATTCTCGATCGTTATAAATCTTTGTCCGGCGGACAGGAAGCGGACGTAAGCATTATGCCTATGCCCGTTCAGCTCACGGGTCAGGTTACCGAGCATAACGGCAAAAAACCGACCGTTATCGATCAGAGCGCGACTCTTTTCGTAAATAAACGCGTAGAGAAAAACGACGGATTATTCAGAGCCGTTAAGGAATTTATCGAATTTTTGTACAGCGACGCCGAACTTAAAGCGTTCACCGAAACGAGTAAACTTACGATAAATATGGATTATACTTACGACGTAAGCAAACTCGGTAAATTCTATGCGGGCGTAAACGAAGTGGAAACGGCTGCGGGAGACAAGGTCTACGCCGCTTCCGATAATCCCAGATACGCTAAAAACCGTTCGTCCTTCTCGCTTATATGGGGTGGAAAGCTTAACTATTTCGGAAGCTATCACAACGGTTCTTACGCCGCTTTGATGGACGGAAAGACCGCTGCCGAAATTTTCGAGACCACAAGAAGATCGAAAGTCGCAGATTGGGAATCTTTGGTATAAACAATGGAGAAAAATACGAATTCCGAAAGAATTTCATTTAAAATGACGCAGGCAAGGCGAAAAAAGTTGGGGTTTTACCTGGCTTTTATCGCCTTTCCGGTGATTCATTATCTTGTTTTTTACGTTTATATAAATTTCAACTCGTTTATTCTCGCGTTCAGAAATTATTACGTCGACGACGTTACGAAAACGTTGACTTTCGGCGGAGCGGGATTCGCGAATTTCGCGGCGGGGTGGAAAGTGCTTGCCGACAATTTTAAAATTATCGGCAATTCTTTGCTTATGCTGGCGGTGCAGTTGTTTTTCATAACTCCGCTCGCTCTTTTGTTCTCGTTTTATATTTACAAAAAGAAACCGGGAACGGAAGTTTTCAGAGTAATGCTCTTTCTTCCGTCCGTTTTGTCCGCCGTCGTTTTCGGACTTTTGTATCAGTATATCTCCGACGACGTTTTCGGGTGGATACAAACCAACGTTTTCCACGCGGAGGAAGCAAGTTACTTTCTTACCGACGTAAAAACGAGAATGTGGGCTGTTATTTTGTTCAACGTGTTTATGGGTTTCGGCGTGAGCGTTCTCACTTATTCGGGAACGATGAGCGGAATAAACATCTCGCTTATCGAGTCCGCCGAGCTTGACGGGGCGAGTCCTTTGAAGGAATTTATAAATATCGTAATTCCTATGATATGGCCAACCGTCGTAACGCTTATGATCGTTTCGTTTTCGAGGGTGTTCACCGAACAATGGCAGGTGCTTACTCTTTTAAAGAGAAATCCGTTAAACGCGGAAAATCTGGGATATTTCCTGTATACCCGCGCTCTGGACGGAGATTTCGTGATACCCGCGGGGCAAACGAACAATTTGTCTTATGCCGTTTTGTCGGCGATAGGGCTTATTCTGACCGCGATAGTTCTGCCGCTTACGCTTATTATGCGCTGGGCGCTCAACAAATACGGACCCAAAGCGGATTGAGGTGATTTTATGACGAAAATCAAACAAAAGAAGAATAGAGGTAAAAAGTCCGTAAGTCCGTTGTTCATAATTCTCGGCACGGTGCTTATTATCTATTCTCTGATCATGATTTTTATGCTTTTATGGGGGCTTAACACCTCTTTGAAAAGCGATATGGATTACAGCAATCGGCACAATTATCTCGGTTTGCCGTTTTTAGGCGACGGGTTCGGTAACAGCAGGGAAGAGTTCTTGCATTTAAGCAACTATAAACTCGTTATCGAAAATTTCAAATATCAGAAACTCGTCAATTATTATCGGGGATCCGTGTCCGTTTCGCGTTCGACGAAAACCATGTTCGGCGTGATGATGGGCGCGCAGACCGCCGCAGATTTAAGGTTCGAATATTTCCCGGATTTGCTTATCAACACTCTTGTTTACGTCGGCGGATGCGCTCTGGTATCTTCGTTCGTACCCGCATTGACGGCGTATCTGACGGCAAAATACGATTTTAAATTAAGCGGCATAATATTTATTTTGTACACGCTTATGATGTGTATGCCGATAGTAGGCAATCAGCCGTCGCAACTTGCGTTTTTCAAAAGTACGGGATTATACGACACTATGCTCGGAATAATTCTGCAATGGGCGAGCGGCGCGGGAATGTATTATTTCGTGTACTACGCATACTTTAAAGGCGTACCCGAAACTTACCGCGAGGCGGCGAGCATAGACGGCGCGGGAGAAATAAGGATAATGTTTTCCGTTTATTTCCCTCTCGCGATCAAAATGATACTGACGGTATTTCTGATCATGTTCGTTTCGCTCTGGAACGATTATCAGAACCCGCTTATATTCCTTCCCACTCAGCCGACTCTGGCAACGGCGGTATACTATATGACAAACCTTGCCAACGGAACGAAAGAGTCCAGAATATTTGCGGAAGCTCCCGCTAAAATGGCTGCAAGCATGGTTCTTGCGCTGCCGATACTTTTACTCTTTATTCTTACGAAAAACAAACTTATGGGAGATATATCTCTCGGCGGAATCAAAGAATAATCATCAGAGGTAATAATGGAAAAATCTATAAAGAATAAAAAATTACTTATATGCGTTATGGCGGGACTCGTCGCCGTTTTCGCCTTTCTGGGCGCGGGATTTACGGCGATCGGATCCGTCCTTGCTTACGACGCGACGTTCGCGTTTGCGGAATTTCAGACCGTTTATTCGCTCGGCGAAAAACTGGAAATTCCGGACAACGCCGCTATAAAATACAACGACGTTTTGTATGAAGCCGAAAATTGTTATCTCGTTCGCCCGGACGGCGGAGCTTTGTCCGGCAGGAGTTTTTCGCTCGATACGGTAGGCAGATATACTTTAACGCTCGAAGCTACGGCGGACGGTAAAAAAATATCGTCGTCGAAAGATTTCAAAGTTCTTAAAGAATATTACACCGTGAGCAACGAGTCTTCGACCGTGTCTTACGGAGAACTCAACGGATCGTATAAAAAGAAAGGTATGAATAACGGAGTCGTTGCCGAACTTACCGAAGGCGCGACTCTTACCGTGGCGGAACCTCTTAACGTGTATGCGGCAAAAAGAACGGATCTGTTCTCGTTCAACCTCGTAAGAATGGATTGCGACGTTAATTACCTCAGCATACGTCTTACCGATTGTTACGATCCCGAAATAGAAATCGATATACAGTACTGGAAGAGAGTTAACCAGGAAACATATCTTAAAGCGGGTCCCAAAGGAAGCGGACTTATAGGTTTGGTAGCCGACGACAACGGGCAGTATTCGATCGGCGGAAACACCTATTCGAGAGGTATTTTCGGTTCCAATACGAGAGGTAACAGAACGCAGAACGGCAATTACAACAATATTACGATCTCGTTCGAACATACCGACGACGGAAAGATCAGAATTTGGTCGAACACTCCCGAACACGAAAGCAATCCCGACGGGGATTTCAGACTTATAACGGAGATAAACAACGACAAGCTTTATAACGACGTATTCCCGGGTTTTACGACGGGCGAAGTTATTTTATCGATCACCGCAACGGGCTTTAACAACGTTAAAACCGCGAGAGTGGAACTGGGAAGCATACAGGGAAGAACCAACGAAGAACTCGATACTTTCGGCGTTTACGACGAAACGGTCGTTCCCGATATAAAACTCACCGCCGCGGAGAGCGACAAAAGAATAGTCGCGGGGGCGGAAACGAAAATTCCCGAAGCCGTCGCTTACGACGCGAGCGGTGTTAAGGGCGATGTCGATTATACCGTATGGTACAACTATTCCGATTCCAATTCGAGAAAAGCGTTATCGGTCAAAAACGGAAGATTTTTGCCGAAAGATCTCGGAACTTACACCGTGGAATATCGCGCGGAAGACGTTTACGGTAACCGTGCGACGAAATTGTTCGATCTTGTCGCGTTCAAAGCGGGAAGCGAGGGGATATCGTTCTCGTTAAAAGAAAAAATCACCGAAGCCGAAGTCGGCTCGTCGGTAAATCTTTCGGGTTATACCGTAAGTTCTTTGTGCGGAAAATACAAAACGGACGTTTTCGTGACCGATCCGAGCGGTAAAACTTCCGAAGTTACTTCGGACGCGGCGTCCTATGCCGTCGGCGAAGTCGGAACGTATACCGTAAAATATGTATATTCCGACGCTTATTACGACGGGGAATACGAGTATTCGTTCACTTCTTTTGCAAGCGATAAAGCCGTTTTCGAAAAGAAGAGCATACCCGTTCCGGAATATTTCATCGAAGGCGCAAATTATTCCGTAGAAGACGTCAGAGCATACCGCTTCACGAACAGCGGTAAAGAGGCGGTCGGGCTTAAAGCTTATGCGAGCTACGACGGCGGCGCGTACAGAGAAATACCCGCTGACGGTTTTAACGTAGAAACGGCTTCTTCCTTAAAGTTGAAACTTGCGGTCGAAAACGACGAAAGCGTTTATATCGAAAGCGATGAAGCGAAGATAATAAACGTCGGTTACGGCACGATAAGACTCGACGTCGCAAAATATTTCGTCGGCGATTTTTCGGGCGAAGCGAAAAACGATTACACGACGTTTACCTCCGCTAAAAACGGCGACGCTTCTATGAAATTTATAAATCCGCTGCTTGTTTCGAGATTTTCGTTCTCGTTCGCGGTGGACGCGGACTCCGCGCTCGGCGGTATGGATCTGATCCTTACCGATTATTACGACAGAACGAAGACTGCGGTTATTTCGCTTAACGACGGCGAAGGCAGCGCTTCTTCCGTAGCCGTAAACGGAGCGGCTTCCGCTCTCGCGTCGAGCTGGAAGGGCAGAAATTTCGTCGTTTCGTGCAACGGTTCGTCCGTTTATTTCGACGGCTCGGCATCGCCTGCGGATTTCGGATTTTCTTCGGATAAATGCTTGCTCGCCGTTCGTTTCCGTTCGGTAGCGAAAGGATTTGCATTCAATCTTTCCGCGCTTTGCAATCAGCCGTTCGGCAAACAGGTTACGGACGATGTGAGACCGATGATCTCCGCCTCTCTTCCCGCGATCGTAATGCCCGTAAACGGCGAATACGTCACGGATATTCCGAAGTATGCGGACGTTTTGTCGCCTTCGGCGAATAAATGCGTTTTAACGGTAAATCTCACCGCGTCGGGAAGTTCCGACGTTAAGGTGTTTAACGACGCAACGGGTAAACCCATGAATAAATTGTCCGCCGCGGAAAGCTATGCGGTCAAGTTTACCGAATTCGGCTGTTATACGTTTACTTACTCGTATACGGACGGAGCGGGCAAAACGGGACAGTTGCAACAACTGGTATATGTTTACGATCTCGTCGCGCCGACGATAAAATTCAAAACGGAACCGAAATCGACGGTAGCCGTAAGCGTAGGCAAAGAAATAACGCCGCCGGAAGTGGTTGCGGAAGACAATTTGTCGAAAACCGAAAATCTTACGTTCTGGACGGTCGTATACGACGCGAGAGGAAGATTTATCGCCGCCACAAGAGGAACGTTTGTGCTGAAAGAAGCGGGCAGATATACCGTTTACATTCATTGCAAAGACGAAAGCGGCAACTCGTCGAGCGTTAAATACGAAGTATACGCGGGGTAAAAAATATGAAAAAAATAATCGGTATTTTATTGGTTCTGACACTTTTTGTTTCGTTGAGCGCGTGCGGCAAGCAGGATAGCGGCGATGACAGCGTCGTTGTTCCCGAACCCGCGACGAAAACGAGCAACAGATATAACGAAGACCCTGAAAAATGGACGGAAACTCATCGGTTCGAAAGTACGGAAAAGGACGAATACATCGTTAAAGACGGAAAATGCGAATATAAAATTCTCGTTCCCGAACTCTCGACGTTTACGACCTTCGCCCGCGACGAACTGATAAGATTTTTCAACGAGGCGACGGGCGTTACGCCCGAAGTCGTTCAGGACGAAACGATTTCGCACACGGCGGACGGAAAATATATTTCCCTCGGCGATACCAACGCTTTTAAAACGAGCGGACTTTCCGTCGACAAATCGGCGCTCGGTCGCGACGGAACGCGTATTCTCACGAAAGACAAAACCGTTTATATTACGGGCGGTACGGACAGAGGCGTTTTATACGGCGTTTACGATTTCCTTAAAATGAATTTCGGGTTCGAAGTTTATTATAAGGATTGCTACGATATAGATACGGGAGTCAAAGAAGTTAAACTTCGCGATTATAACGTAACGGATATCCCGGATATTCCGCTTAAAGCGAGAGTCGGTATTTTGCAGTGCGAATCTCAGGATATGGACGATTATATGTTCGCATATCGTATGAGAACGACCGATAATCTCGAAGAGATAATATTCCCCATTCACGAAGAACTCGGCAATCCGGGTTCGAAAGCCGACAAACTTCACAACAGTTTGTACTATCTGCCGAAAGATCAGTATCTTGCGTCCGATCCCGAGTTTTATTCGACGAAAGGCGAACAGCTTTGTTACACGGCTCGCGGAAATAAGGAAAAATACGAAAAAATGGTGGATATCTGCGCCCGGAAAGCCGAGCAGTCTATCAAATGGTATCCGTCTTTGTATACTATTCATATCGGCATAATGGATAACTGGCAGAGCTGCGAATGCGAAGCGTGCAAGGCTTTTGCGAGTTCGCATAACGGAGCGGAATCCGCCGCGGTTTATAAATTCGTTCAGGATATGGCGAGAAAAGTCGTGGACTGGATGAATCTTCCCGAGAACGCGGAGTATAAACGCGACGATTTGCAGTTTACGTTCTTTGCGTATCAGTGGACTTTAAAACCGCCGTTCGAAATAAAAGACGGCAAAATCATAATCGCGGACGATATCGTTCCCGACAGCGACCTTAAAATCAAGCCGTTCAACGCGTTCAGCTCGTTCGATTTCGGTATTCGTATGGACGACCCCACGAATTTGGAGCAGATCGAATACGCGACGCAGTGGGCGCAGTACGTTTCGGACGGCTGGTCGTGGACGTACGGTTGCTTCTTCAACGATTATTTCTGTTTCTACGATCCGTATACCTTCTACGAAGATTACTATAAATGGCTTTACGAGCAGAAATATCAGTTCACGTTCGCTCAGTTCCACAGCCGTCAGCGCGGTGCGGACACAGGGTTTTACACTCTCGCGAATTATCTGACCTGCAAGCTTACCTGGAACAGCTCGCTCAACACCGCGGAACTTATAGACGATTACTTCGACGCTATGTATTCCGACGCCGCCGACGCGATGAAAGACGTATTCTACGAATGCAGGATCTGGTTTGCCGAAGCGCACGAAAAAGAAGGCTGGGGATGGAGTTCCAATCAGCTTCAACCCACGAACAACGCAAACCTTATTTCGCTCGGATTTATAAACACTCTTTTCGAAAAACTCGATAAGGCATATGCGGCGATCGAAAAATACGGCAAGGACGAAGCGACTTATTCGAAGCTTAAAGAGCATATCGATATAGAATGGCTTTTCCCCGCGAAATGCGCGATCGGTCTTTATTCCGATAAATACGACGTGAGCGAAATCAAGCCGAAATTCAAATCGCTTTGCAACTCGCTCGGTATCACCAAGGTTGCCGAAAATATAGGTATAGAGACTTTCCTCGATACGTTTTAAGGAGTGAAAATGAAAAACAAAAACAGATTTTTAGTAATATTGTCCGTTTTTATGATCCTTTGCATGTCGGCGATAATGTTGACGGGATGCGGAGATAAAGGAAACGGAAGCGTCGACGACGATTCGGGAAAACAGTCGTCTTCCGAAATCGTCAATCCGCTTACCCTGACAAGAACCGCCGTTCGTCTCGTTTACGGAGAGTCGGCTGTCGTTGTGGCAAAGTATAAGGACGAAGACGGCGTAACGCTCGAATGGAAATCGTCCGACGAGACCGTGGCGACGGTTGTCGGCGGCGTTATTTCTTCCGTCGGACTCGGCGAAGCGACGATTACCGCAACTTACGGAAGTCAGACGGCGGAATGTTCCGTTTCCGTGTCTTACGGAGATTATCAGCCTGTTCTTACGGTGGAACGCCTTGACGAAGAACTCGATCTTTTAAGAGGCGACGCATACGATCTTACGGCTCACGTTACGTTCAACGGCAAAGTTTACGATTGCGGTCTGACCGCCGAGATAAGCGACGAGGAGATCGCGGCTTACGAAAACGGAAAGATAAAAGCGTTGAAAGCGGGAGAGACCGAAGTGACCGTGAAAGGGATCTGGAACAACTTCGACACTCCGCTTATGCAAAAGACGTTTTTACTCAGGGTCACAGAGAACGATATAACAATGTATATGTCGGTCGAAAGAAACGGAGAGGAAGAAGTGGCGGACGAGATCACTCTTTCCGTAACGGACTCTTTCGAGGGCGTTTCGTACACGAGCGACGCGAGGGTGAAATTCGTCGTTAAAGAAAACGGGGTAGAAAAACAAGGGGAGCTTTCTTTAACGAGCGGTCAGAACGTGATCTCCCTCAGCGGAAACGAAATAACCGCGAAAAGTATCGGCGAAGCGTCGATAACCGCCGCATATACAGACGAAAAAGGTAAATCGTATACCAAAATTTTAAATGTTAAAGTAGAATGTCCCGTCGCGGTATATAAAGAACACGTCGAATGGACGGACGATACGCTTAAAAACGTTCTCGATTATTTCGACGGCGCAACCGCTATATTGTCCGCGAAACAGGGATCGAAAACCTTGCAGCACACCAAAAGGATGCTTGTCGGCGTTGTGTTTAACGGAGATATGACCGAGCCGATAGAAGTGCAGACGGACAAGGGCGGATATATCTTCGAAGATATTTACGGGTGCAACGTCGTTCTTACGAGCGATAACTTCGCTTCCGAATTACTTCTCGGTTCGGCGATCAGAAACAAATATTACGCGCTTTCGGGAGACGTCGGTTCGAAGGAGTCTCCGATAGATATGGCAAACCAGCAAAACGCGACGGATATATCCAACTTTGCGGGAACTTTCGACGGAAGAGGACATACCGTTTACGCCGATACTTACGATAACGGAATTTTCGGCGGCTACGGCTACGGCGCGATTATCAAAAACGCGGAATTCGTTATAACGTTCAAATCTGCGACCGCCTGCGGAATTACTTCCGACAAAGGCAGATGGATGAAAACCCCGAAGATGAGCGCGACGATAGAAAACGTTCATATCGTAACGACCAACTTCGGCGAGAGGAACCATGCGATATCCAACTTCAAAGCCGAACTTCTTAAAATGAAAGACGTACTCGTCGAGGTGAACGGCGCGGAAAATATCGCAGATTTCGACGGCAGAGACAACATAGGCGTTCTTTTCGAGGTCGATATCGGCTATTACGGACTTATGATGGCTAATGCCGGTCTGGAAGGTTTCGATAACGTCCGCGTCGTCGTAAACAAATTCCTGCCCATGGCAAACGGTGCGATCTGGAACGGTTCGAAATTCCTCAATTTCGCCCTTAACGACGAAAAAGAGTTCGGCGGCGTTACGAGAAATTCCGCGACGCGCGATTCTTTCGGATACTGCGTTGCTACGAACACGGAAAATCATTCGGAATGGCTCAGAGACGTGTTGTTCTCTGTCGACAAATCCCAGCCCGACGGATATGTTCATTTAAACTGCATAACTTTCTATTACGGTCTTAAAAAGGCGGAAAACGGCGGCGTTTATCGTTATAATACAACAGACGATCTCAAAAACGCGGGCGTAAACAGAGTCGGAGACTGGATAGTCGGATAAAACGCAAAAACGCAAATGGAAAGAAAAAACATAATTAAGTTTCATACCGACCCGGGCGGCAACGTTTCGGTCGGAATAAATGCGAAAAAAGCTTTCACCAAAATAAAGCTTTCGGTAAAAAAGGACGGAAACGTCCTTTTTTACAAAGAAAACAACTTGAACCCGATCGGGGAATATGCCGATAAATTCCATATCGACGATCCGAAACTCTGGTCGGTGTCTTCGCCCGAGCTTTACGAGTATAATGCCGAAATTCTTTTCGCGGACGGAGACGGAGAGACCTTAAACGGTAAATTCGGGTTCAGAACGATAGGACAAAACGGTAAAAACATCACGATAAACGGCAAGCCCGTTTATATAAGAGGTTATATCCGCGGCGCGAAAGCTCACGACCACGCGAACCTTCTCGGTCTTTCGCTTAAAGATTTTTATCTTAAAAACCTTAAAGAGGCCAAGAAATTCGGGTTTAATTACGTCAGATTTCATTCGGTCGTACCCGAAGAAGAGTTGTTCGAGGCGGCGGACGAAGCGGGCATGCTCGTTCACGTCGAGCTTCGCCCCCCGCACGATATTTACAACAACTTGGAGGAAATGGTCACGACGGGCAGCGCGATAGTTCCCGAGGAATTTCTGCGCGAAACCGTGGACAAATGCTATAATCACCCGTCTTTTGCCGTCTACTGCATAGGTAACGAAATAAAGAGGGCGAGCGCGGACGATATCCGCAAAATAAAAGAGAAAATCGACGAGCTTGACGGCACTCGCCTTTTCCTCGACACCTGCGCCTGGGGAAAGAACAACCGCCCGAACGTCGATATGGACGTTCAGCATTTAAGCTATTATTTCCCTTACGGCAAGCATGCGGGAATGTACGACGACACCGAAAACCTTCTCGCGGCGAACGTTGACGAAAACGAGCCGATGAAAGCCGAAGCGGAAAACTGCGAAATCGTAAGAGATTTGTATTTCAACGTGCCGCTTCTCGCGCACGAGGTGTGCCATTACACGGCTTTAAGGGATTTTTATTCGCTTAAAGAGAAGTTTATGAAAAGCGGCGTGCCGATGCCGTGGTGGGTCGACGAAGAAATCAAACTTATAGAAGCGAAAGGCTTTAAAACCGCTTTTGCCGAAATGTTTAAGGCGAGCAAGCATTTTCAGTTTATCTGCTGGAAAACGGCTTACGAAGAAATGCGCAAAAGCGCGCTTCTCGGCGGGTTCCATTTTTTACAATTCGCCGACACGGACGCATACGAGAATTCCAACGGCGTTGTCGATTGTTTCGACGACGAAACCTGCGTTAAACCCGAGGATTTCCTTAAATTCAACGGCGACAGAGTTCTTGTCGCGGATTTAAAGACGAGAAATTATTTCTGCGCGGACGAAATTACCGTACCCGTATATTTTTCCAACCTCGGCGAGGATACGGAGACGAGGGCAAACCTTTCGCTTTCCCTCGGAAAGGACGGAAAGACTTACGTCGATTGCTTTATGAAAAACGTCGACGTTTCGAGAAAGGGTTCTTACAGGCTTTGCAAGGCGAAAATAACTTTGCCGAAGGAAACGGGCGTATACGCTCTGAAAATAAGGCTTGCGACCGAAAACGGCGTTTACTCCGAGAACGAGTGGACGTTGTGGGTATACGATAATCCCGCGGAAAAAGAGACTTATAAAGAATTCGTTTCTTACGACAACGGAAACGCGGCTGTAACGGACGATATCGAAAAGGCGTTTTGTCTTCTCGAAAAGGGCAGAAGGGTTTGCCTTGTTTACCGCTCGGACTGGACGAGACATCGCCGCGATTTCGATATGAAAAACCCGAAATATGCGTTTAAGGCGAGCTGGAACAGATTTAAACCCGTTATATGGGACAGGGGAACGAATTTCGGCGGCGTAAACGATAAAAATACGCTCGGCAAATACGGTTTTCCGTGCGAAAAATATTACGATTTCAATTTCGGAGCGATAAGCGAAGATTGCGACAAAATCAATCTCGACGATTTCCCCGTAAAAGCAAAGAAATTGATTTCGGGGATAGATAAAAGCTCGCGCGACCGTTTCGACGCGTATAAAGACGCTTACAATCTCCCCGAGCTTATGCCCGACAGAACGCTCAGAGATTTTGCGTATCTGTTTGAAATAAAAGTCGGAGGCGGCGGTTTGCTCGTGTGCGGGCTTAACCTTACCGGTCTTGACGAGAACGAACCGTCTGCGGTCGCAATGGCGGAATTTATCAAAAAGTACATAAATAGCGGCGATTTCAAGCCCGAAAACGACATAACGCCCGAAAAATTAAAGGCGTATATGTCGGAGTGCGCCAAATCTCCCGTGAAAGAGAGGACGATGACTCAGTTCTGGGAGCTTGACGACGCGCCCGTGGAAAGTCCCGAATTCTGGCGCGCCGCAAAAGAATATCTGAAATAAGAGAAAAATTTTGAAAGATTTAAAATTAAGATACAAAACTCCCGCCGAAAGAACGAACGAAGGCTGGGAAAAATATTCTTTGCCGACAGGCAACGGCTACGGCGGAGCAAGCGTTTTCGGTGGGGCGGACGAAGAGCGCGTTCAGTTCACGACGAACGTTTTCGCAAATACTTTCCGCATGGGCGGCGTGTCGAACTTTCTCGAACTTTGCGTCGATTTCGGCGATAAGGCGGAGAGCTATGAGCGCGGACTCGATCTGAGGACGGGCGTCGCGTATTGCGAATACCTTTCCGATTGCGGTCTGATAAAAAGAAAGGCGTTTTACAGTTATCCCGATAACGTTTTCGTTTATCGCGCCGAATTCGGAAAGCCGAAAGATTTTCGGGTGAAAGTCGTTATACCCTATCTCGGCGAAAGAGCTTTATCGGAAGGCGGAAGAACCGGCGAGTTTTTTTCGGACGCGGATACGATCGTCGCGCGCGGTACGCTCCCTTCGAGAGATTTGAAATACTGCGCGAACGTTGCGGTTGTAACCGACGGCGAAAAAAAGTGCGATAACGGCGAAATTGCCGTAATAAACGCCTTATACGCGGACATTTACGTTGTGTTCGATACTTCGTACAAGCTTTGCCCCGAAGCGTTTTCCACCCATAAAGCGGTATGGGACGATCCGACCGAAAAGGTTTTTTCGCGGCTTGAAAATGCCTTGAAGCTCGGCGGCGACAAACTGCTTAAAAGGCATATCGAGGATTTTTCGTCGCTTATGAACAGGGTCGAACTCGACCTCGACGGAAAGGACGACGGCAGGGCGACGGACGAGCTTTTAAAGTCTTATCGGGACGGCAAAAACGAGCCGTATCTGGAAGAATTATATTATCAGTACGGCAGATATCTGCTCATATCTTCGTCGAGAAAAGGAACTCCGCCCGCGTCGCTTCAAGGCGTGTGGACGGTTCACGATAAATCCCCCTGGGGAAGCGGTTTCTGGCACAATATCAACGTGCAGATGAATTACTGGCACGCTTTTTCGGCAAATATCGCCGAGGCGTTCGACGCTTACGCGGACTTTTTCAAAGCATATCTTCCCGAAGCGGAGAAAAACGCAAAAGAGTGGATAAAGGAAACCAACCCCGAAAATGCCGACGGCGACTGCGGCTGGATAGTCGGAACGGGCGTGTTCTGTTACGAGGTCGAGGGTAAAAACCCGAACAGCCATTCGGGACCGGGGACGGGCGGTCTTACCGCAAAAATGTTTTTCGACGCCTACGATTTTACCCGCGACGCGGATTTTTTGAAAAATTACGCTTATCCCGCCGTTCACGGAATGGCAAAGTTCTTAAAAAAGACTTTAAGGGATTACGACGGCAGAAAACTTTGTTCGTTTTCGGCTTCGCCCGAGCAGATTTTGTCGGGCGAGTGGGTGAACGAGCATAAATATCAGCAGTATTATCACACGGTCGGCTGTTCTTTCGATCAGCAAATGGTTAAGGAAGTGTTCGGGGACGATCTGAAAATTTCGGAAATCCTCGGGATTTCGGACGAAGTGACCCGCTACGAAAAGGAAAATATAAACGCGCTCGACCCCGTAAGGGTCGGATACAGCGGACAAATAAAAGAATACGACGAAGAGCATTTTTACGGCGAGATAGGCGAAGCAAAGCACAGACATTTGTCGGAACTTGTCGCGCTTATGCCGGGCGAACAGATAACGGGCGACACGCCCGCAACCTTGGACGCGGCTAAAATAACGCTCGATTTCCGCGGCGACGACTCGACGGGCTGGGCGCTCGCGCACAGATTGTGTTCGAGGGCGAGAACGGGCGAGGGCGATCATGCGTACGTTTTACTTCAAAATCTTCTGAAAACGAGGACTCACCCCAATTTATGGGACGTTCATCCGCCGTTTCAGATAGACGGTAATTTCGGCGCGACTGCGGGAATGACCGAAATGCTCCTGCAAAGCCACGGCGGATATGTTTCGCTTCTTCCGTCCGTGCCGAAAGAATGGAATAAACTGAGTTTTAAAGGATTGAAAGCGAGAGGAAATTTCGAAGTTTCTCTCGATTACGTCGGCGGAATTATAACCCAATGCGAAATAGTTTCCGTTAAAGGCGAGCCGATAACCGTTTATTACGGCGGGGAAACGGATGAAATAACCGTTTATAATAACGGTCGCGAAGTACCCGTAAAACGCTTCGACGGTAAGGTTTCGTTTGCTACTTCGGCAGGCGAAAAATATTGTCTTTCCGGGTTCAAAAAACGCGTTAATCGACTTATAGCGAGGGATTTCACCGCAAAATGGCAGAAAAACGGCGTTAAGCTCGAATGGGAAAACGACGGAAACGAGTACGACGTTTTTCGGGCGGTCGGCAGCGAAACGGGGTATACGTTTTTAGGGAAATCCCGCAAAGGCGAGTTTACCGACGGCGATTTTTCCGAGAAAAACAAGGCAAGGCTTACCTATAAACTTCTTTTGTCGGGCGCGGATAAAAAAGGCAGAGGAAACGGCGCTGCGACGACTTTGGATCCTGCGGGCAAGCTTGAAAAAGAAAGATACGCATACAGACTGAAAGTAAATAATTTAAACGTAAAAAAATAGCGATTATGAAAGATTTTATGAAGTTCCCCGCGGCGGGGCAATCGACAACAAAGGGTTATCCCGGCGAAATGATAAAATACACCATAGACAAGCAGTTTTCGGATAAAAACTTATGGAAACTCACCGTCAATCAGTTCAGAACAAAACCCGACGGCGAGGACGGCGGCTGGCGCGGCGAGTTCTGGGGAAAACTTATGCGGGCGGCTTGTCTTACATACAAGGCTACGGGCAACATAAAGCTTTATGCCGAAATAACCGAAAGCATAAAGGATATGCTTACTACCCAAGAGAAAAACGGCAGGTTTTCCACTTATGCTTTGCAGTATGAATTCAACGCCTGGGATATGTGGTCGAGAAAATACGCGATGCTCGGCTTTTTGTATTATATCGAAATATGCAAAAATAAAGCTCTCGTCAAAAAAATAACGAAAGCTCTTAAAAAACATGCCGATTACATTCTGAAAAAAGTGGGTAGCGGCAAAGGTAAAGTCGAAATTTACGACACGACGAATATTTACGGCGGAATGAATTCCTGTTCGATTTTAGAGCCGTTCGTGAAGCTTTATAAACTCACGGGCGAACAGAGATATCTCGATTTCTCCGCGTACATCATAAGCACGGGTTTTTCCAAAGATCAGGACATAATAAGCCTTTGCGGAACCAAAGAAAAATACCCGTTCGAGTTCAACCACACCAAAGCCTACGAAATGATGAGCTGTTTCGAGGGGCTTTTGGAATATTACACAGTAAAAGGCAACGAAAAAGACCTGAAAACGGTTGTAAATTTCGTTGACATGGTACTCGAAAGCGATTATACTGTTATAGGTTGCTCGGGTTGCACGCACGAGCTTTTCGACAACTCTTCGGTTAAGCAGACGGAATATTCCGAAGGCGTTATGCAGGAAACCTGCGTTACCGTAACGTTTATGAAACTCTGCGCGAGACTTCTTGCCATAACGGGAAACTCAAAATATGCCGACGTTATCGAGAGATCGGGTTACAACGCGCTTTTCGGCGCGGTCAACAGCGAAAATCAGACTATGAAACGCACATCGGGGATCGTCTGGAAAGGCAAAGAAGCCGTACCCGTCCCGCACGAAGCGTTTCCGTTCGACAGTTACAGTCCGCTTTGCTTAGGGCAGAGGGCAAGAAAAATCGGCGGATTCAGAGTTATGGAAAACGGCAGGTCTTACGGGTGCTGCGCGGCGATAGGCGGCGCGGGAACCGCGCTTTTCGGCTTGGTCGCCATAGCGGAAGGCGAAAACGGATATTTTATAAACCTCTATAACGACGGGGTTTATACCGATAAAGCGGCGGGCGTTAAGATCACGGTAAAAGCAAACCTTTATAAAAAAGGCGAAGCGAAAATCGCGATTAAAGCAGTCGGCGAAACGACTCTTTATCTCAGAATTCCCGAGTGGACGAAAGATTTCAAGGTTTCGATAAACGGCGGAAAAGTTTGTTTTGACCCGAAAAACGGATATGCCGCCATAAATGCGAAAAACGACGATAAAATAACCGTTTCCATGCCGATCGGAGTGAACAGAAAAATTTTGAACGGCAAGGCGGAATTCGAAAGAGGACCGATAGTGCTTGCGAGGGACGAAAGGTTCGGCGAAGACCTTGCCAAACCCGTTTCCGTGCCGAAAAAGCCCGGCGGAACGGTTTCGAAACTCGTCAAAAATACAGACTTTTACACAAACGAAACGGTGAAAGTAAAAACGAAAGACGGCGAAATAACGCTTTGCGATTATTCGTCGGCAGGCAAAAATTACGACAGCGAAAACTGCAATATGGCTGTCTGGAACGAAATTAAATAAAGGAAAACACAATGAAAATCGTTGCCGTACAACTCGATCTCGGAAGACAAAAAGAGAAACTCGAATTTATAAAAAGTTTCGTGGATAACGCCAAAAAGTGGGGCTATAACACGATTATCCTCTATATCGAGTGTTCAATAAGAACAAAAGTAACCCCGTTTTCAGACGAGGACGACACTTATTCCATGGACGAAATCGGGGAGATTGCGAACTATATCGAGTCGAAAGGTCTTACCGCGATTCCCGCGTTCGAAAACTTTTATCATATCGAAAAATTGTTGCAATATAAAGAAGCGGCGGGATTTTCCGAGTTTACCGACGAAAGAACGGATGGCAGAGGCTGGGCTTCTGAACGTTTTAAACGCGGAGCGGTCGGTTGCACGTCGAACCCCGATTTCAATAAATTTTTCGACGCGTACATTACGGAGGTGTGTTCGGTATTTCATGGGGAATACGTTCATATGGGATTGGACGAGATTTTCGAGTTTGCCGAATGCCCGAAGTGCAAAGCGCGCCGTAAAACGGGCGTGACCAAAAAGGATATATTTTTCTCGCAGGTCATGCATGACTACGAACTCGTGAAAGGCATGGGCAAAACCATGCTCATGTGGGACGATTTTTTCGAATATTACGACATAGTCGAGGATTTGCCGAAAGATATAATTTTGTGCCACTGGAATTACAATTTTGTCGGTTCGGAAACCAAAGGACACTGGACCGGCAGAGTAAGAAAAGACTGGCTTTCGATTTACGACCGTCTTGGTTTCGAATATATTTTCTGCGCATACGGGAGCGAAGCTTCTTCGACCTTTAATGTCGACACATTGACGGCTTACGCTTCAAAACATAAGCCGATCGGCGCGATTTTGACGATCTGGGAACGCGCGGCGAGCTTTTATAACGGTATTTATCCCCTTATCGCTCTTTGCGGAAAACTCTGGAACGGACAAATAAAAAGCTTCGACGACAGAGTCAAGGTTTACGAAGAGGTGACGGGCGACAGGGAGATCGCAGAACTTCTGCTTGAAAATCAGGTTTTAACGTCCTGCCTTATCGGAACGAACATAGACGTAAAAGCCGAAGACGATAATTTCGTAAAACAACTTTACAGAAACTTTTTAAAGGGTTTTACGGATAAATTGCGGAGCTTTCTGGCGGATGAGAACATTATCGGCGGAGAAAAACGCGATATTTTGCTCGATATTTATGATTTTTCGTTTGAAAAGTACCTTACCTGTATGATAAATTCTCTCGGACAAAAGGTTTTCGACGAATACGAAAAAGAAAATTTCGGGCTTGCCCCCGCAGATTTTGCGGACGTTTTCGCCGCGCTCGGCGAGGCGGAGAGAGGCTTTGAAGAAATCAACCGTAACGTCGATTATCTGTGGAAAAAGTACCGCGGGGAAATAAAAAGTTCGGGCGGACTTGCGGACGATGAAAAGACGCGCAGAAAATCGCTCGCTCAGAACTTAAAGCAATCGATAGAGGAAAACAAGGGTTGCGGCGTTTTGTATCTCGACACGGTAACGCCCGACGGTTTCGGAACTCCGAAAATGAAGATACTCGTTAAATATTCGGGCGAAGCCGCCGAAAGCGAGCTGTATTTCGGGAGCGTTAAGCCCGAAGCGGTCACGTTCGATCTCGGCGGAACGGCTACGATTCGTTTTGCGATGAAAAACAAACCCGTCGAATACGTCGTTTTGGAGAGTTTCGGCGAGGATTCGATTTTCGTTTCGAACGTAAGGATTCTTGTCGGCGGAATTAAATATTCCGTTTGCAATGCCGAAAAAACAAGCGGCAAAGTTAAAGACGAAGAGAATATTACAAAATGCGATATAACGTTTGCCGAACTCGGAAACAGCGACATACTCGCGCACCTGGACGATATTTCGCTCGGGAAAATGCCGAACGGCGTGAAGCTTACTTTCGATAAGATTGTTTAATATGGAAAACCTGAAATTCAAATCGGTTTTAACGGGCGGAAGGTATGCGGAAGATTTTGTTCTGCCCGATTATTTACGGGAGAACGGAAAGTTTTCCCGTGAAAAAACTTTGAACAAAATAGTAAGGGAAGAATACGGCGAAATCGACGAAAACGGCGTTAAATTAAGAGTAAAAGACGTTACGGACGTGAAGTTCGACGGCGATTACGGGTATTTTTTCTGCGGAAAAGCAAAACATACCGCGTTGGAGTTTTCGCTCGAAAAGAACGGAAAAACCGCGACTTTCGTTGCCGACGTGTTCGTTCCGACGAAAGTTAAATCTTACGATTTCGTCGTTCATATCGACTTTATGAAATATCTTCCGACGAAGTATTGTCCCGTCGAAGAGCTTATGGACGGCGGAATTGCCGTGGCGCACCTTTATTATAAGGAAATATCGACGGACGACGGAGATTTTTCTTCGGGCATAGCTCCGCTTTTTTGCGACCGCTCGGATAATTACGCTCCGGGAAAATTGTCGCTTTGGGCGTATGCCGCGAAAATCGTCGGGGAGTATCTTATAAGCGAAGGCTTCACGGTTAAAGAAAAATTGTATGTCGCGGGGCATTCGAGGCTCGGGAAAACCGCGCTGCTTGCTGCGGCGAAGTACGATATTTTCGCAGGCTGTATGGTAAACTGTTCGGGTTGCTCGGGCGCGGCGATCTCGCGCGATAAACGCGGCGAAACGATTAAGGTCATAACGGACGTATTCCCGTATTGGTTCACGCCGAATTACAAAAAATACGCCGAAAAAGAATATGAAATGCCGTTCGATCAGCATTATTTAATGGCTTCGGTCGCGCCGAGAAAGGTTTTCGTCGTTGCGGCGAGCGAGGACGATTGGGCGGATACCGACGCGCAGTATTTATGCGCGGAAGCGGCGAGCGAAGCGTATAAAGAACTCGGTCTGACGGGTTTAAAACCCGCGGAGAGGCTTCTTGAAGTCGGCGAAACGAACGTCGGCGGGGAGATCGCGTTTTTCGTTCGCGACGGCGTGCATTTTTTCAGCCGCGAGGACTGGGCGTTTTATCTGCGTTGTCTGCGTTGTCTGAATTATCGGCGCTGAATTCGGGCGTGGGCGAAAGGACGGCGCCGAATTCGGACGTGAGAACGGGGAAACGGCACCGAAACATCGGAACATGAAATTCGTCGCGTAAATTACGGCGCCGAAACCTCGGCGTGCAAAACTCGACGAAGAGCAAGCAATTTATAGGCATTTTAAAGCGGGCGGGAATTCCGCCCAAAATGTTTTGCGGCGATTTAGCCGTAAACCGAATTGTAATTTTAATATGAAAAAAGCAGACTTCTTTTGCGAAGTCTGTTTTTTGTTATTCCCGGGATTTTTTCGAAATCGCCTGCGGATCATAGCTTGAAGTTTTCGGGAAGATACTGCGAGTTTAAAAGATGCGCCCAGACGGCGAATTTACGGTATGCGGAAGGAGTCGTTCCCGTTTGTTTTTTGAAAATCCGCGTGAAATACGCCACGTTATCGAAACCGAGCGAGTCCGATATTTCCCTGAAAGAGCGATTGTTAAGTTCGATCAGTTTCAAAGCTTCGTCGATTTTGAGTTTTGTCAGATAGTTGACTATCGATTCGTTGTAATTTTGCTTGAACACCCTGCAAATGTGCGGAACGCTGTAATTTAAATCGGAAGCTATTCTTGCCAGAGAGGGATTTTCTCTGAAATGCCGTTCGAGATAGGAAAGCGTGTTTTCGGCGAGCGGATTGTATTGTTTTTCTGCGCGCGATTTTTGTTTTTCGGCTTGTACGCGGCTTTGAAGAATGTCCAGCATAAGCCATTCCGCGGATACTCTGAGGGATTGTTTATAGGCGAAATCCTTTTCTTCGTCCGCTGATTTATCCGAAAGCATTTTAAGGCGGAAATCCGATTCGTTGCAGTTTTTCGCGTAAACGTTCACGAGATTTGAAAGCGCCTGTTTTCCGAGCGGCGAAAGCTTTCCGCCGAATATATCTTCGGGATAACCCGTCGCGTCGAAAGATACGGCGATGCCGGTCGCGTAAGTTTCGTGCGGTTCCATCGAGTGCCAGCGCATCGGCGGAACGAGAATGTATTCGCCTTCTTTCAAAAGATGTTTTTCGTTGTCTATGGTGACGGTCATTTCGTTTTCTGCAACGTAATAAAATTCGTAAAAATTATGTCTTTCGCCCGCAAATCTGAATCTCGGGGAAAATCTGTTGTAATAAACGACGATAAGATTATCTATCGTAAATTCGTTTTCGAAAATTATCGGTTCGACGCAATGGTTTTGTCTTCCGTCGAGGAATTCGTACATGTATTTCTTCATACCCGTATTTTACGAAACCGCAAGGCGGAAGTCAAGCGTAATGATAAGATTGTATAAAAAACTTAATAAAATAAGGCTAACACATAGCTTTTTGAGTGTGATATAATGTAAATCGCGATCCGATTAAATAACGAATAAGGACGTAAAAAGGACGATGAAAAAAATGAACACGGATAAAATTAAACTGGCTCTTATAGGTCTCGGTCAAAGAGGCGTAAGATTGTATAACGCGGCGATAAAACAAAGAAACGACGTAGAGATCGTAGCCGTTTGCGATACTTACGAAAAAAGACTCGTCGAATTTGCCGAAATGCTCGAAAAAGAAGACGGAATAAAAAGACAAATCTACACCGATTACAGGGAATGTATCGATAAAAGCGGGTGCGACTGCGTTGTCGTTTCCACCGCGTGGAGCGCGCATATCGAAATCTCGATGTACGCAATGGAAAGAAAAATAGCCGTAGGGTGCGAGGTCGGCGGCGCGTATAGCTTAGAGAGTCTTTGGGAACTCGTCAGATGCTACGAGCGGACGAAAACGCCGATCATGATGCTCGAAAACTGCTGTTACGGCAGGCTCGAACTTTTAACCCTCAACCTTAAAAGAAAGGGGCTTCTCGGCGAAATCGTTCATTTGGAGGGCGCGTACAGACACGACCTCAGAGAAGAAGTCGTCACGGGCGAGGAAAAGCACCATTACAGACTTATGCAGTACCTTAAAAGGAACTGCGAAAATTATCCCACGCACGAACTCGGTCCGATAGCGAAAATAATCGATATCAACTGCGGAAATAAATTCGATTCGCTTTATTCGGTCGCTTCGAAAAGCGTCGGACTCGAATCGTTTGTCAGAGAGAAAAACATAGAGAAGCTGAAAGGCGAAAAGTTCGCTCAGAGCGACGCGGTCACGACCGTTATAAAATGCCGTAACGGCGAAACGATCACTCTCAATCTCGTGACGACGCTTGCAAGGTATTATTCGAGGTCGTTTCTTGCGGAAGGAACGAAAGGGCTTGTCTGCGAAGAAAATCAGTCGGTATTTCTCGATAAGGATTTCCCGGGCGAATATTTCGACTGGCGTTCTCATTTCGGAAATATCGAGGAATATTACAAACAATACGACCACAGACTCTGGGTCGGCGGCGTGAACGAGATCGGCGAGCATTCGGATATAGACAAAATGGTTATGGACGAATTTTTCGACGCGGTCAAAAACGGAACTTCGATGCCAATAGACGTTTACGATATGGCTTCCTGGATGGCTGTTTCCGTTCTTTCGGAACAATCGATCGCGAGCGGACTTCCCGTAAGTTTCCCCGATTTCACCGACGGAAAGTGGATAACGAGAAAGAACGAATTCGCGCTGTAAATAACCGTAAAAAGTTTTTTGCGTAAAAGAAAAATCTATGAAAAAATATTTTCTGGTATGTAATTCGCATATCGATCCCGTGTGGATGTGGGACTGGGAAGAGGGGGCGGCGACCGCGCTTTCCACCTTTTATCAGGCAGCCGAGCTTCTGGACGAATACGATTTCGTGTTCTGCCACAACGAAGCTCTTTTATACGAATATATCGAGGAATACGATCCCGAATTGTTCGGAAAAATACGCGACCTCGTAAAACAAGGCAAATGGAAGATTATCGGCGGGTGGTATCTTCAACCCGATTGCAATCTTCCTTCGGGCGAAGCTCTGGTAAGACAAATCGCGCTCGGGCGCAAATATTTTGCCGAAAAGTTCGGCGCAAGACCTTCCGTCGCGCTTAATTTCGACAGCTTCGGACATTCCGTAGGACTTGTTCAGATCCTTAAAAAGACGGGTTACGACGGCTATCTGTGCTGCCGCCCGATGAGTTGGGATAAAGATATGGTTGAACTTCCCGACACCGAATTTATATGGATCGGTAAGGACGGGAGCGAAGTTAAAGCCGCCAGGGTGGACGATATCACCCTTTATTGCTCGGGTTTCGGTATGGCTAAATCCGATATCGAGAGAAAGGCGGGCGTTTTCAAGGATAAGGACAAAGGTCTTATTTTGTGGGGCGTGGGAAACCACGGCGGAAACCCTTCGAGAAAGGATCTCAAAGACGTTTCCGAGATGATTTCAAGGCGCGAGATCGCCGGCGAAAAAGCGGAGATAATCCATGCCTGTCCCGAGGACTTCTTTAACGAAATAACCCCTTATAAGTCGTTTAACGGCTCTTTTCAGCCGTGTTTGATAGGTTGCTATGCGGCGATAAGCGACATAAAGAAAAAGAACGTCGAGCTTGAAACCGCGCTTTTCGAAACAGAGAAAATATGCTCGCTCGCATATCTCAACGGGTATATCGACAGCTACGACGAGGCGGCGTTTACCGAAGCGGAAAAGGCGCTCGCGAAATTTCAGTTCCACGATCTTCTGGCGGGTACGGTTTGCGAACAGGCGGAAAAATCGTCTTTAAAAATGGCGGATCACGCGCTCGAAATATTGAAAAGACAATACGACAAAGCCTTTTTCGCGTATGTTTCCAAAAGCCCGAAAGCGGGCGAGGGCGAATTCCCGATTTTCGTTTTCAATTCTCAGCCTTATGACAGAACCGCGGTTATCGAAACGGAATACCTGATGCCCGAATCGATCATTTCCGATACGGAGCAGTACACGGTGACCGTTAAGCAAAACGGCAATGCGATAAAATCGCAGGTCGTCAAGGAAAAAGTAAACATAAATTACGACAGAAGAAAAAGAGTAGCTTTTATCGGCGAACTCAAAGCCGGCGAAATGAACCGTTTCGATATTTCCGTTACGGTCACGCCTAAGGATAAATTTGTTCCGCACGGCGGAAACGTGAGCTTTGCCGACGGGCTTAAAAAAATACGGATAAGTGCCGATAACGGACTTATAGACGGACTTTTCGTCGGTGATGAACTTATTGCAAGCCGCGCGTTCGAACCTGTGATGTTCGACGATTATCCCGATCCGTGGGGTTGGGGCATGAAAAAAATCGGGAAAAATCCCGAGCCTTTCGGGTTGTCTTCCTGCGAAAAGGGAGCGTTCAAAGGCTTAAAATCCGTGAACGTCATCGAGGATGGCGAGGTGCTGACCGAAGTCGAAACGCTTTTCGAAAAAGAGAGCAGTTTCGTAAGATTGGACTATAAATTGTATAAAGGCTTGCCCTATTTCGACGTAACCGTCGATGTCCTCTGGAACGAGAACGACAAAGCTTTAAAACTTAAAATACCGTGCGCGCTAAAAGGCAAATTCATAGGGCAGATAGCTTACGCGAGCGACGAATTCGCTAAAAACGGCGAGGAGATAACCGCGCAGAGATTTATCGGCGTTACCGACGGCGAAAACGCTATGTATATCGCAAACGATTGCGTTTACGGCTTTTCCATGGACGGCGACGATATGTACATAACTCTTCTTCGCGGCGTGGCGTATTGCGCGCACCCGATAGGAGATCGTCCGCTTTTGGAAAAAGACAGGTTTATACCTTTCGTCGAGACGGGTAAACATAAATTCGATTTCCGTGTGGGTTATTGTAAGCTTTCGGAAATCGAAAACGTCGCGCAGGAGTTCGTTGCGAGAAGAGAAGGGCTTAACTGCTTCCCGCACGGAAAGGGAGAAACGCCGCTCAAATTCGAGATCGACGACAGGTCCGTTTCGCTTTCGGCGTGTTATTTCGAAGCGGGTGAATATGTTTTGCGGCTTTTTAACAACAATTCGGACGGGCGCAAGGCGAAAATTGCCTGCAAAAACGCGTCGGCGGAGTTCTCGTTCGGAAATTACGAGGTAAAAACCGTTGTTTTCGACGGGAAAAACTTTAAAGAAAAAGAATTATGGATTTAAACGAACAAATCGGAAAGATAAAATTCAAATGGCTGGAATTCGTCGTTCGCGGCGATAAAATAGAGGTGGCGGACGAATTCGGGAATTGCGGCGGCGCGGAAAATGGCAATTTTGCCGAGGTGAACGTTGCCGGGGATAACAAACCCACGCATATGGGCGTTAAACTTTCGCCGTCGTCGGAAGGTTTCGCGATGAAATACGTTTCACATGAAATTAAAGACGATACGCTTTTTATAACTCAGAGAAGCGATAAAATCGAAGTCGTGACCGAAATAAAATCTTATGACGAAACGTCCGCGCTCCGTTTTAATTCTACCGTCACGAATATTTCGGACGAAGATATCGTTCTGGAAAGCGTTTCGGCTTTCTGTCTGCCGTATATTTGCAAAAGAAGCGAAGAAAACGCGAAAAATTCGTATTTTACCGTTTTTAACCAAAGTCATCACTATGAGTGTCAGCCCGCCCGCCGTTCGTTTTTCGATTACGGCTTCACGGGAACGGCGCCCGCCTCGCAAAAGAAGATATCTTTCGCGAATATCGGGTCGTGGTCGACAAAAGAAGCGTTGCCGCAAGGTCTGATCGAATGCGGCAACGGCAGTGTGTTTATGTTCCAGATCGAGAGCAACAACTCCTGGTACTACGAGCTTAGCGATATCGGAGAAAACTATTATCTGTGGCTCGGCGGAGCTACGACCGAACATTGTTCGTGGTTCAAAACTCTTGAACCGAAAGCCGCCTATAAGTCGATTAACGCGGTAATTTCAAAGGCATCGACTGTCTCCGGCGTTATTGACGATATGACCGTTTACAGAAGAAAGATCGCAGGTAAAAGCGTTGCGGACGAAAATCTCCCCGCGATTTTCAACGCGTATATGCATCTCGACTGGGATAGTCCCGACGAGGAAAGAACGAAAGTTTACGCGAGATCTGCCGCGGAAACAGGCGTAAAATATTATGTTATCGACTGCGGTTGGCATAACGAAGAACCGGGGAACGAAATATATCCTTACGTCGGGCAGTGGAAAGAAAGCAAAGCGAGGTTTCCGCACGGAATCAGAAAGACTACGGATTTTATCCGTTCGCTCGGAATGAAAGCGGGACTTTGGATAGAACCCGAAATCATAGGGCAGAAATGCGAGGAAATGCTCGATTTTTACGACGAAGATTGTTTTTTAAGAAGACACGGCAAAAAGATCGGCGTTATGGGCAGGTATTTTCTCGATTATTCCAACCCGAAAGTATACAATTATATGTTTGAAACTATCCGCAGAATGGTCGAAGACTACGGCGCGGATTATATTAAGCTCGATTACAATCAGGATCTCGGCGTCGGCGCGGACGGAACGACCGAAAGTTTCGGCGAGGGGCATGAAAAGCAATCCGCGGCGTATTTTAAATGGATAGACGATATACAAAAAGCCTTCCCGAACGTAATTTTCGAAACTTGCAGTTCGGGCGGAATGAGAATGGATTACGCGACTCTTTCGCATTTTTCGCTTATCTCCACTTCCGATCAGACGGATTATAAAAAATATCCGTATATCGTCGCGAATTTTTCGGCGGCGGTACTGCCCGAGCAGGGCGCGGTGTGGAGTTATCCCGTGGACGGATTTCAATTTGCTTCCGCCCCCGCGACGAGCGAAAAAGCAAACGAAAGCACGAGCCGCGAAACGGTCATTATGAATATGGTAAACACATTCTTAGGCAGAATGCACCTTGCGAGCCATATCGATCTTTTAAGCGAGGATAAGCGCGAGCTTATAAAAGAGGGCGTCGAATATTATAATTCTTTAACGCCCGCCAAAAAAACCGCGTTTCCGTTTTTGCCGTGCGGTTTCGCCCGCTTAGGCGACGAACATATCGCGGCGGGGCTTAAAACAAAAGGGAAAGCATATCTTTCGGTGTATAGTTCAGGGAAATCGGGCAGATTTTCCGTTGACGTCGGAAAGGAATACAAAAAAGCCGTTTGCGCTTATCCGAAGGCGAACGAACTTGCTTTTTCGCTTGAAAACGGCGTTTTAACCGTCGAATTTACGGAAGATTATCAGGCGAGATTTTTCGAGCTTGAAATCTGAAACCTGAAATCTGAAATCCGAAATTTGAAATCCGAAATCCGAGCCGAAACATAAAACTTATAAAAAAAGAGACCGTGTTTAACCTCAATCGGGTTTTACGCGGTCTTTTCGTCGACGTGAGAAAAATCCTCCGCTATGCGGGGATAGTTGCTTCTGTTTTTTTTCTGCAATACCTTACAAATTCGCTTTGTAATCCTCGCCCCATGCAAGCATTGCGTCGAGAACGGGTTTTAAGGTCTTGCCCAACTCGGATAAGGAATATTCCACCCGCGGCGGAACTTCGGCAAAGACTTCGCGTTCGATAAGTCCGTCGCTTTCCAAAGCCCGCAGATTATCCGTCAAAACTTTTTTGCTTAATCCCGGAATTGTTTTCATAAAAACCGTAAAACGCTGTTTGCCGCCGTAAAACATATTTCTGAGTATCAGAAGCTTCCACTTGTTGCCGATAAGCTGAACGGTGGTAGCTACGGGGCATTCCGGCAGTTCGTCCTTTGTCAGCATAAGTTTCCCTCCTTGTTTTTTCTGTCGATATTATATCAAAACGCAAGAAAAATGTCAATAGTTCAAAAAAGAAACCAAGTAACAAATCTATTATCCGATAATAGAAAAGTAACGTTCGGGAAATATTTTTTCGGATATGTTACAATCGGGTTGCAATCGACGAGATTGACAAATTTTTTTGAGGTATTATTCTTGTCCGGCATACACCAGAGAATTTAAAGGACGCGGAAACGAAAATCGCATATATCGAGGACTTAAAGAAAATCGCGAAGGAAAGTAAAACCGCGGACGAATTCAAAAGAATAGTAAACGAGAAATATCCCGATTACGGCGGGGAAAATTATCTCGCGATGACCGCGAATATGTTTTTCGAATAATTTTATGAACACACTTGACGAACTTATAAAAATTTTATGCGACGAGCGGGGAGAGGACGTTCCGAAGCTCGCCGAGAAGCAGAAGCCCGATTATTTTCGGGCTTTATGCAACGTCCGCCCGCCTATGCCCGTTTCGGCAAAATTTCTTGCTTTGCAGGACGAATATCTGACGGAACGGAAAAACGAACGCGGGATAACCGACGTGAACGATTTCGCGTACGCGGGCGGAATTTCGCTTTTTAAAGGCGATATAATCACGCTTAACGCGGACGCGATCGTAAACGCCGCGAACTCGGCTATGCTCGGCTGCTTTCACCCTTTGCATAACTGTATAGACAACGTTATTCACTCGGCGGCGGGAGTTCGGGTGAGGCTCGATTGTAACGATATTATGAAGGGCAGAGAAGCCGAAAACGGCGAAGTTATCGTAACAAAAGCCTACAATCTGCCGAGCAGATTTATCTTTCACACCGCAGGACCGATCGTTTCGGGCAGAGTTAACGGACAAAATCGGGCAGATCTTAAAAAATGTTACGAAAACTGCCTTGAAAAAGCCGATGAGATGAAACTTAAAAGCATTGCGTTTTGCTGTATTTCCACGGGCGTTTTCGGTTATCCCAAAGATCGGGCGGCTTTCGCGGCGGCGGAAACGGTCAAGGATTATATATCGCGGACGAAAAGCGGAATAAAAGTGATTTTCGACGTGTTCACGGAGGAAGATTATGCAATTTACAAGCGAATTCTCAGATAAGTGCGACAAACTAAAAAGTCTTATCGGAAACGCCGATGCGATAGTGATCGGTGCGGGCGCGGGGTTGTCGACAGCCGCGGGGTTTACTTATTCCGGTAAACGTTTTCACGAAAATTTTCACGATTTCGAGGCGAAATATAACTTTCACGACATGTATACGGGCGGATTTTATCCTTACGAAACGCCCGAGGAATATTGGGCGTACTGGTCGAGATATATTTTCATAAACCGCTATACGCCCGCCCCGAAACCCGTTTATGACAAATTATTCGACATCGTCAAGGGCAAAAACTATTTCGTCATAACGACGAACGTCGACCATTGCTTTCGGAAAGCGGGGTTCGACAAGCAAAGATTATTTTATACACAGGGCGACTACGGGCTTTTTCAATGCAGCGTTCCCTGCCGCGACAAAACTTACGACAACGAGGAGATAATCCGAAAAATGTACTCGGAGCAGAAAAATATGCGTGTTCTCTCCGAGCTTGTGCCGAAATGCCCCGTTTGCGGTAAGCCTATGACTATGAATTTGCGCGCGGACGATAAATTCGTCGAGGACGACGGCTGGCATACGGCTTGCAAGGCTTACGAAAGGTTTTTATCGGAAAACAAAAATAAAAAAGTATTGTTTTTAGAACTCGGGGTCGGTATGAACACCCCCGTTATAATAAAATATCCCTTTTGGCGACTGACCGCGCAAAACAAAAACGCGAGTTATGTGTGCGTAAACAAAGATATGGCATATGCTCCCGAGGAAATAAAATCCCGCTCGCTTTGCTTTTCGGAGGATATCTCCGACGTGATCGAGTGTTTAATAAAATAATATATACCTTAAAATCTTCAATCGACCCCGACTTTCGAGTCGGGGTTTTTTATGCTTAAAAATAAACCGAGATAAAACGAAATACGTCGATAATCGACTTATAGGCGGGTTTTTACGTTGCGATCGCCGTTTTTTAGGGCGTTTTCTAAGTCGAAACCGAAAATCGGCGAAAAAACGAGAGAAAAGCAAAAAAACAAAAACAGGATAAATTTTTGGTATAAACAGGACATTGTAATGCCCGCGAGAAAATGTTAAAATAAAAACAATCGAAAATATAAAATTTTTTCGGCAAGGAGTTTTATGACGGAAAACAAAAGCAAATTCCCGATAACGGGAACGTTTATAGACGAAATAACTTACGACATACCGTCTTCCAACTGGACTTTGAAACAGTGGGCGGACGATCTCGACAATATGAAAGCCGTGGGAATGGACACGCTCGTGTTTATCCGCGGCGGATATGAGGGGCGGACTATTTTCCCCTCGAAAAATTTTTTCTGTTTAAGAGAGGACGATTTAGTCGATTTTATCTTGCAAGAAGCCGAAAAGCGGGATATGAAAGTGTTTATCGGGCTTTACATATCCAATCTCACCTGGAACGACGGCGACGTGAAAGGAGAAATCGAGGCTAACACAAAGTTTATTCCCGAGGTCGTGAAGAAATACGGCGGATATAAATCGTTCGCGGGGTGGTACGTTCCGCACGAGGTTGCGACCGATATTTACAATATCGGCAGGCTCACGAAAAATCTCGCCGCTATGTGCAAGGACAAAACTCCCGATAAAAAGGTGCTTTTAAGTCCGTTTTTCAAAGAGACGACGAGCAACAATCAGCCGTTTACGCCCGAGCGTTTTTACGACGAGTGGGACGATATTTTCGCGTCCTTCGGCGGAGACGTGGATATCTGCGCTTATCAGGACGGTTCGGCTTCGCTTAAAAACGTTCAGAGTTATTTCAAAGCGGCGAAAACGCTTTGCGACAAGTATAAAATCAGCCTTTGGGCGAACGCGGAAACCTTCGAGCGCGACGTGAGATTTTTATATTTCCCCATACCCTTCGAACTTTTGAGAACAAAGCTCGAAATCTTGAAGCCTTACGTCGAGAAGAGCATTACGTTTGAGTTTTCGCACTTTTTAAGTCCGCAGTCGATTTTCCCGTCGGCGAGAAACCTCAACAAATTGTACGTCGATTACTACGGCGGGAAAAAATAAGCGATAAAAAAATCCTCGTTGCGGCGGATTTTAGGTGCGGCGGATTTTGGTGCGAAAAGCCGAAAAGATATAAGTTCCGGCAGATTTTCGGCGTAAATACTGTCGGTGTAAATTAAGTTCGTTTTTCGGCTTACGATTTGTTTGTTTTCCGAAATTCCCTCGGAGACATACCTATAAACCTTTTGAAAGTGCGGTTGAAGTGGCTTATGCTCGAAAAACCCGTTTCACGGGCTATTTCGGCGATGGTTTTGTCGGTGTATAAAAACGATTCTTTCGCCATGTTGATTTTGACGGACGAAATGTATTCCACTATCGTATATCCCGTGTGTTTTTTGAAAATCCGGGATAAACGCGAGTAAGAATACGGCGTGTTTTTCGCGAGTTCGGTAACGTCCCCGAAATACAGATGAGGGGTGTTCAGCATCGTTAAAAAGCCGTTTAACCAGTTGGGATTTTGCTCTTTTAAGTTATATGCCGAAAAAATAAACCTGTCGATTATCCGATTGAGAATTATTTTCGTCTGAAACAGGCGGGAAGAAGAGTCGAGCGCGTTGGACTGAACGGAAAGAATTGTCGGCGTGATGCTCGTTATAAATTCCGCGGGCAGTCTCTCTTTGATGAGATTGCGCGACGAGGACAATTCGTCGTACAATTTATCACCGTAAAGCGCGCAGATTTTCCGCATATATTCGTTTTTCACAAGAAAAGTTATCGTTTTGACTTTTTGCGCGCTGTCGAACGTGAAATAATGCTCGTCCGTCGGGCGGATAAAGCAGGCGTCGCCCATTTTCATCGAAAAGGTGAAGCCGTTCACCGTGTGGATAAGCGAACCGTCCGTAACGACGAGGATTTCCCAATAATCGTGAGAGTGAAGATAGGGGAACGAAATGTTCAGATAGTTGAACGAAACCTCTTCTTCGGGGTGTGGAGAGCATAACGAATATTTGCATAATCTGCCCTCGGGTTTTTTAATGAAGCTTGTGTTTATCGTCTGCGGCTGTTTCATAAGAAAAAGTTTAACAGAGAACGGCGTTTTTGTCAATCTCCGAAACGGCGGCTTCGGCAGTTTCTGCAAAATAATTTGTCTTAAAAGGTAAAGTTTATAAAAAATATAGCAGAATAAGGCAAGAATTAAACATAAAAGTTGTTGAATTGAGCTTTTTAAACTGTATAATTGAGTAGAGACTGATTTTTTTAGAAAATTCAGCCGAAACGAACAACGGGAAAAAGAGGATTTGATATATGAAAAAAGAGGATTTTTTGATTGAGGGCGAGGGCGTTTTAAGACTTAAACCGACGTGGGTTCCGAGAAGTTTCTGCCGCCCCGGCAAGAGAATTAAATTACACCCCGACGATTACTACATTTTAGGTCTCGAAAAGGGCGGAATAGACGAAAGATGGTTCGCTTCCACCACATGGGCGGAAAACGGACCGGGAACGCCCGAAGACGAAGGACTTTCTTACGTCGTTTCGACGGACGGAAAAGAAAAGGTTCTGCTTCGCGATATGGTGGACGAGCTTAAAGGGGAGATAATCGGCGAAAATCTTTGGAACAAGTACCGTAAATGGCCTATGTTCTCCAAGTTTTTCGACAACGCGGGACCGCTTCCGCATCACATTCACCATAGGGATCAACACGCGAAAAGAGTGGGGAGCGACGGAAAGCCCGAAATGTATTTCTTCCCCGCGCAGATGAATAATTACGGCGCGGAGTTTCCTTACACCTTTTTCGGTCTTAACCCCGACTGTAAGAAAGAAGACATAAAAAAGTGCTTGGAGAATTTCACCAAGGGCGACAATCACCTGCTCGATTATTCCCAGGCGTATAACATAGAACTCGACACGGGCTGGGACGTACCCCCGGGAGTTCTGCATGCGCCCGCAAGCCTGTGTACATACGAACCGCAGTTCGCTTCGGACGTTTACGCGATGTATCAGTCGGTTCTTCTCGGCGGACATTGCGTTCCCGAGGATTTGCTCTGGAAGAACTGCCCGCCCGAGGAAAAGGGCAATTTCGATTATCTTATGGACGTTATCGACTGGGAAGCAAACGTCGATCCGAAGTTCAAAGAGCATCGTTTTATGCGTCCGATCGTCGATAAAGAGGACGAAAAACACAAAGAAGAGTGGATTTGTTATAAATCGAAACTCGCCTGCGCGAAAAGACTTACCGTTTATCCCGGTCAGACGGTTACGGTCAAGGACGGCGCGGCTTACGGATTTATCCTTATCGAAGGTCACGGCAAGTTCGGAAAATGGGATATCGAAACGCCGACTCTCATAAGGTACGGCGAACTTACGAACGACGAATTCTTCGTGACCGAAAAAGCGGCGAAAAAGGGCATAACTATAACCAACGAGAGCAAAACCGAAAATATCGTAATGCTCAAACATTTTGCGGAAAATCCCGACCTTAAATTCTGAAAATGGATAAAAGAGACACGGGAAGACAGGTAGTTTCCGCTTATGACATAGTCTTTGAAAGCGGCAGAGAAAAGGGCAAACAAGGGGTACTCGTAACGGCGGGAAAGCTCGAAGTCCTTTTCAACAAAACCAATGCGCTCGATATCGCGTGGGTTAAATATAAGGGCGAAAACGTTTCGTTTTTATCCAAAAACGGATTAAATTCGAACAACGGCGGGTTTGCGAACAAATTCGAGGGCGGGTTTTTATACACCTGCGGTATGGACAACGTGAGTTCCTGCGTTGAAGAAAAACCCGTTCACGGGAGCTTGCATTATATCCCCGCCGGGAACGTTTCCGTTAAAATCGCGGGCGAAACGGTCGAGGTTTGCGGAACGGTAAAACAAACGGGTCTTTTCGGAGAAAACCTCGCGCTCGAAAGGCGTTTCACGGTTACGAAAAACGGAATTACCGTTTCCGACACCGTTAAAAATCTCGCTTACGTCAAGGCGAAATACGTTTTATTGTATCACACCAATTTCGGTTATCCGTTTTTAACGGAAAAGCTGAAACTCGATATTCCTTTCGAAAAAAGCGAAGGACTCACCGATTTCGCGAAACAAAGAGCGGACAAACAGCTCGAAATAACCGCTCCCGTAGACGGCGGAGACGAAGAAGTTTTCTATAACACGCTTGAAAAAGGCGAAGTGACGCTTACAAACGACGAGTCGAAAACCCGTATAAAAGTAATTTACGACGCAAAAGATTTTCCCGTTTTGTTGCAGTGGAAAAGCATGATAAGCGGAGACTACGCGCTCGGGATAGAGCCGTCGCTTACCCGCTTCGACGATTTTAAAATGCAGACGCTTGAAGCGGGCGAAGAGAAAAAATACGAAATAAAATACACGTTCGGCGATATTTAAAGCCGAAGTTTATCGGCGTTTAAAGCCGGAATTCACAGATAATGAAGTGGTATAAAGGAATTTACAGAAGACAGCTCACCGATATGCACATCGCGGACGACAACGAGGAATATCTCTCGAAGTTCGACGCGGAAAAATATTTCGACTGTCTGAAAAAAGCGCATATACAAAGCCCGATGATTTACCTTCAATCGCACACGGGGCTTTGCAATTATCCGACGAAAGTCGCCGCAACGCACGCTAAAATGACGGGCAAAAACAACGGCATAAAACGGCTTATCGGACTTTGTAAAAACGACGGACTTAAAGTCGTCGGGTATTACAGCCTTATTTTCAACAACGTTGCGGCGGATATGCACCCCGAGTGGGAAATGCGGTACGCCGACGGTTCGACCTGGCGGGATAAAGGGCAGAGATACGGACTGTGTTGCCCGAACAACGAGGAATACAGAAAATTCGTAAAGGAAAACGTTAAGGAACTTGCCGATTATTTCGGCGGTTTAGACGGTATTTTTTACGATATGCCGTACTGGGAAGTTCCGTGCAGATGCGAGGCTTGCAAAAAAAGGTATAGAAAGGAAACGGGCAGAGATATTCCCGAAAAAGAAGATTTTAACGACGAAAATCAGCTTCTTTACGTTAAAAAACGTCAGGATTGGATGGTCGATTTCGTAAGGTTCGTAAAGCGGCTTTCGAAAAGTTTAATGCCGAAAACGACGGTCGAATTCAATTTCGCCGCGGTTATCGGTTGCGACTGGCTCGGCGGCTCGACCGAGGGCATAAACGCCGAATGCGAGTTTACGGGCGGGGATTTATACGGCGACCTTTACAGCCATTCGTTTACCGCGAAATATTATTACGGTATAACGAAAAATCAACCGTTCGAATATATGACGTGCCGATGCAACAGGAATTTAAGGGAGCATACGATAACAAAGCCGCAGGAAATGCTGAACGCGGAAATAATGCTCACCTGCGCTCACCACGGCGCAACGCTCGATATCGACGCAATAAACCCCGACGGCACGCTCGACGAGAGAGTGTACGAAAAAGTCGGCAAAGCGTTCGAAAAACAGATGCCGTTCGAGAAATATATGGATAAAGGCGAGCTTTACGCGGACGTCGCGGTGTATTTCGACAGCAAAACGATGTTCGAAGAGCCGCAGGCGAAAACGTATAACAAGCTCTGCGCGGTAAGCACCCACAAAACGCTTGTGGAAAACCATATCGCAACGGCGGTCATCGCAAACGGCAGCTTGAAAAATCCCGATAAGTATAAGATGATAATCGCGCCGTGTTTGCAGGATTTCGACAACGACGAACCTCTTAAACTTATCGATTACGTCAAGGGCGGCGGAACGCTTTATCTTTCGGGAAAAAGCGATTCGCGGCTTATGAAAGAATTTTTCGGGGCAAAATTTCTCGGTTACACTTTCGGGGAAAGCAAATTTAAGCATATTTATAAAGGTTATAACGAAGTTCAGGCGTATATCGCGCCCGAGGGAGAGTATAAGGAGATTTTCGGAGAATTCAACGAGAAATATCCCTTACCGATAACCTACAAATTGCCGATTTACGAACTTACAGGCGGGGTAAAAGCGAAAATCGTTCTTCCTTACACCGACCCGGACGACAACACAAAGTTCGCTTCGATCCATTCCAATCCGCCCGCGAAGATAACGGATATCCCCGCGATTGCGGAAACGAATTACGGAAAAGGCAAGGTCATATGGGCAGCCGCCTTGATCGAAAACGACGAAAGGGCGAATTTCAAGGAGATTTTCAGGAAAATCGTTCTCGGAAACGTTAAGCCGAAGTACAAAATAACCGCGAGCAAACTTATCGAAAGCGTTATTTTCGAGGATAAGGACGCCGCTTATATAAGTTTAGTAAATCTCGACCCGAATTTTGAAAAAATCGAGAGAACGGTCGAAATTTCCGTTCCCGACGGTTTAACGGCTAAAAAGCTTTCGGATAACAAGAGGATAAAGGGCAAAAACGGTAAGATATCGGTTAAAATCACCGATTTCGAAACGATAAAAATAAAAATACACGATTAAAAAAAGTGTACAGGAGGTAAATATGAGAAAACTATTGATTGCATTGCTTGTCGTTATGTTATCGGCGGCATTCATCGTCGGCTGCGGCGGCGGTTCGGGCGATAAGGACTCGACGTCCGTTCCCCCGACTTCGACATCGGAAACTCCGACGGAATCGCCCGACGATAAGGTTTACGTCACGGTAACGTTTAAGCAGGAAGGGCAAAGCGACGTTGTGAAAAAGGTGGAAAAAGGCGCCGCGCTTACGGACGTTCCGACCCCCGCTCCCGTTAAAGGCTACACCGTAAAGTGGGATAAAGAAAGCTTTAACGCGGTCGGCGAGGACACTGTCGTAAACGCCGTTGCGACAGCCAATACCTACACGATTACTTTCGATTACGGAGAATCGGGCTTCGAGGGACCCGCAACGATGACGGTAACTTACGACGAAGAATTCGAACTTCCCGTAAATAAATCGACTTCGGTTATCCTTAAAGGCGTTTCCTTTATAATCGCCGATACGAACGAAGAACTCACAGCAGGGAAATATACTATCGACAAGAACATAACCGTTAAGATCGTTTACACCGAGAAGGACGTTTTCGTCGAGGTTTAAGCGATATATACGACAAATTATTATCTAAATGTACGATTTAAACGGAAAATGGCGCATAAAAAGTAACTCATACGACGTTACGGGAGACGTTCCCGGGTCGGTTTACTCCGCGCTTTTAAACAACAATCTGATAGAAAATCCTTATTATCGGGACAACGAAGCGAAAACGCTTCGGATAACCGACGAGGATTTCACGTTCGAAAGAAAATTCGATTACGGCGGCGATCTGGTTTTTCCGCAGCTTGTCTGCGAGGGCATAGACACGATTTCGGAGATTTTCATAAACGGAAAACTTCTCGCGAAAACGAACGATATGCACAGAACTTACCGTTTCGACGTAAAAGATTTTCTTAAAAACGGGGAGAACGAAATCAAAATCGTTTTTCCTTCTTACGACAAATTCATAAAGAAAAAACACGCCGAAAAACCGATATCGGTCGGCACGGGCGCAACGCTGCTCGGCTTCTCGTATGTAAGAAAAGCAAGCTATATGAGCGGTTGGGACTGGGGTCCTATGCTCCCCGACGCGGGAATATGGAAAGATATCTGTATTATAGACAACGCCGTGCCGAGAATAACCGATTTCAAAATCTCGCAAAGACATACTGACGGAAAAGTGTTTATCACGGTCGATGCCGATACGAACGTTAAAGCCGAACTTAAAATCGAACTTACTTCGCCGCGCGGAGAGACCGCCGTTATTCAAAGCGGTAAAGAAACGGAAGTAAAAAATCCGCTTCTCTGGTGGCCGAGAGGTTACGGAGACCAGAATTTATACACCGTTAAAATGTCGGTTTCGGAAAACGGAAAAGTCGTGAACGAAAAGACGGTCAAAGTCGGTTTAAGAACTCTTTTTATAAGCAGAGACAAGGACGATCACGGCGAAGAATTCTGCTATAAAGTCAACGGGATAAAGATATTCGCTATGGGCGCGGATTATATCCCCGAGGACAATATTCTTTCAAGGCTTAATAAAGAGAGAACGAGAGAACTTATCGAAAAATGCAAATTCGCGAACTTCAACTCGATAAGAGTGTGGGGCGGCGGATTTTATCCGTTCGATTATTTCTTCGACCTTTGCGACGAAGCGGGCATTATAGTGTTTATGGATCTGATGTTCGCGTGCGCGTCCTATCCTTACGACAAGGAATTTTACGACAACACGGAACACGAAATTGCGGATAATTTAAGGCGGATCCGTCACCACGCATGTATAGGCGTTATCTCGGGCAACAACGAGATAGAAGAGGAGTGTGTCTGGTGGACGGACGAAGATAAAGAGGGTTATCTTAAATTTTTCGAGGATTTTGTCCCGAAAATAGTAAAAAGAGAATGCCCGGGTATATCTTTCGTGACCTCTTCGCCGTCGACTCACGGCGGATTTGTCGAGCCGCAGAGCGAAAAGGGCGGAGACAATCATTACTGGGCTGTATGGCACGGAAATCTGCCGTTTACCGAATACAGAAATCATTATTTCAGATTTTTGAGCGAATTCGGTTTCCAGTCCTTCCCGTGCAACAAGACGATAGAGGAATTCACCGTTCCCGCGGACAGAAATCCTTTCAGCCGTATAATGGAACTTCATCAGAGAAGTCCGTTTGCAAACGGAAAGATTTTAAGCTATCTTTCGCAAACGTACCTTTATCCGTTCGATTTCGAAAATATGATTTACGCTTCCCAGCTTCTTCAAGCCGAGGCTATCAAATACGGCGTGGAGCATATGAGAAGAAACCGCGGGGTGTGTATGGGGTCTTTATACTGGCAGCTTAACGATTGCTGGCCCGTCGCTAGCTGGTCGAGTATCGACGGAAGCGGAAGACTCAAAGCTCTGCATTACGAAGCGAGAAGATTTTACGAACCTGTGCATATTTCCTGTCTCGATACGGGCGAATACACGACGAGAAAGGAAATTTCGGACGAACGCTGTTTCGGTTACGAGACAAAAGCCAAGATTTATATAACCAACGACACGTTAAAGCGCGTAGAAGGCGAGGTTAAATGGCGGCTTATGGAAAAGGACGGAAACGTTCTCGAAAGCGGAAAGCAATCGGTGACCGTCGAACCGTTGTCGGTTTTATCTCTCGACGAACTCGATTTTCATAAAACGGACGTCGGAAACAATTACTTTTCGTTCTCGCTCGAAGTAAACGGAAAAATCATATCGGGCGGAATAACGTTGTTCACAAAGCCCAAGCATTTCGATTTTTCCGATCCGAAACCGAAAATCAAGGTCGATGGCGACGAAATAACGGTGACGACCGAAAGCATGGCGAAATACGTTTATATTTACAACGAAAACGAAGACCTTGTTTTGTCGGATAATTATTTCGATATGGACAAGGGCGAACGAAAAGTGAAGATACTTTCGGGCAAGCCCGAGGGTTTAAAAATCAAAACCGTTTACGATATAAGATAAGCGTAAAAAAAATCGAAGAGGTACCTCTTTTTTGCTTATTCCATAAGCAAAAAAGCACTCTTAACAGGGAAAAACGACCCGAATCGTTAAAAAACGCACCCGAAAACGGGGCGAAAACGGCGGGGAAACAAAAATAAGGAGGCAAATTGATATGTCAAAAAGGAAGATTTTGGTTGCCGCTATGTCGGCGGCAATGATTCTGAGCGTGGCGCTCGGCGTAGGCGTTGCGAACGCTTCGAACGAAGTTACGCTCGGCGATAACGATTATTCGTTGTCGGAAGCTTTCGACGTGCGCCTTTCCTATAACGGAGAAGGGCAGCTTAACGTCGCGAACAACGGACTGCGAGCAAAAGCGAAGATTTCCGCGGAAGATTATGCGGAGCTTAACAAGCTGACAAACGAAACGACCGTTATCAAATACGGAATTTTAGTCGCTCCGACGGAGTATGTGACGGAAAACGCGTTAACCGCGGAAAACGTTTTCGGCGAAAACAGAGTTTACGCGACGAGCGCGGCGGAAGAAGCCGAAGACAGGGAAAACAACAGACCGACTAAGAGGATCGAATGCGCCGAAGAATCCGAACTTACGGAGGGCGAAGACGGGTACTATCTGTACTGCGTTTTAAGCGATTTGGGCGACGAAGCCGTTATGCGCGGTTACACCGCAAAGGCTTACACCGTTAAGTACACGATAGGCGAATACGGAATGATTTCCGCCGCCGAATATGCTTTTAAGGACGACGAAAAGGAAATAAACCCCGTTTATGCCGTTCAGAAAGCGATCGAAGCGGGCAAAGTAAGTTCGTATAACGAAGACCTTGTTTCGGCTTATATAAACGGAAAATATCAGAAAATAACCGTAGAATACGTCACTTCTTACGACGGAGCGGATCCTTCTGCGGTCAGCAACGAATACGATTTCGCGGTTGGATCCACCATAACGAAAGACGACGTTCTCGCAAAACTTACGGGCGTCGATCCCTCGGCTTACGATATGACGACCGAATTTACTTCGCAGAAAGTCTATGCGGGCGTAAACAATAAGATATCGTTTGCGTTCAGCCCGAAGAAAGCCGAGTCTTCCGCGGCGGCGATAGGTATGTATCTTGCGGGCGAGGACAGCGTCGAGATCAAAGAAAACGCGCTTAGCTGTAAAGGTCACGAAAACGTCGCTTATTCGCTTTTCCGCGACGGCACCGTCGTTATAGACGGCGCAAACGGCAAGGAAATTCTGGGCAAAGTGGACTTCGGCGCGAAGAAGTTCGTTATGGGCGGAAAAACTTTGTCTCAGGTTCTCGAACTCGACGAAGAAATTTACGCTAAGGTCGGCGGTTATTATTTACACGACGGCAAGATAGTCAAACTTAACGCCGACGGCACGGGCGTTTACGATTTGCTCGGCGATGGCGCGAATATTAAATATTTGCTTACTTACGACGAATTAAACGGCAGATACGTTGCGGCTTTTAAGAACTCGCTCGTTAAAACGCTTACGCTCGGCGAGACCGCCGAAATCGCCGATTTCACGGCGGTTAAACTCGGAAGCGAAGCCGATTACAACAACCTTGCGGATTATTATCTCTGCACAACCGACGGCGACAATCTCAACAAGATTTACAGACTGAACGTCGACGGCTCGATTGTCGAAAACGGAGCGGAAGTCGGAGCGTTCGTTCTTCTCGATAACGGAACGATAAGCGCGAATATCGGCGGAAACGTTTACTCGGCGACCCTTACAAGCTCGAACGTGAACGGAGCGACCGTTAAAACGATTGCTTTAAGCGGAAATAACGGAGCGTTGACCCTTAAATGCGACTCGCTTGCGAACTATTCCGAACTTACCGAAAAAGTTAATAATTTGTTCGGAAACACCGAACTTATTTTCGAAGGTTCGGAAGCGGGCGACGGCGTCGGCAAGCCGAGAGTAAGGCTCACTACCGAAACGAGTATTCAGGAAACTCTCGCAACGGTAAAATTGCCTGACGGAACGTCTAAATGGAAACACGCTCAGTACGGAAGTACGGGTTGGGGATATTTCTTCCCGGAAGGCTTGTCTTATTTCGCGGAACAGACTTCTCCCACGGGCGGACTTATCCATTTCAGAAGAAACGCTTATCCCGAAGCCGATCAGAAACTTGTCAAATACGAAGTGAAAGACGGTAAGATGAGTATCGACATGACCGATTACGATCCGAACGGAACGGGACAGGCAACTCAATTTCAGGTCTTGTACGCGGATATCGGCACCGACGCGGATTTCGGCAACACATACACGAATATGTACGAGGTTTTCGGAAGCAGATTCGGAACGCATTATTTCCCCACCGATTACAAAGTTGCGGGCGCGACGGCAAGCACGGGCGGATTTGTTCTTTATAACTATCACACCGCTATTTCGGGTATGGAAAGCGAATGGTATATGTGCGAATTCTGGGCGAACACCACGGGTTGGATTCAGCCGGGCTTCGAAAACACCACGATAGCTTATAAACTCGATTTCGACACGGTTAAAAACGTAGGCAAGCTCACAATCGGGCGTGCGGACGGCGCAAGATGGGAATATACGATAGGTATCGTAAACGGCAATAAGTTCATCGATATGAGAGTTAATTCTCTTGCCGGTTACGACGGATTCGATAACGTTAAAGTAGCCGTTTCGGAAAACGCCGCGCGCGATATAGCCGCAATCGAATACGCGATAACGACCGCCAACAAAACGTTCGTGAACGCGGGCGCGACTACTTCGGCTCCCGTAGACACGAGAACGGTTTACGAGAAAATCGCGGGAACTTATAAAACGGGTTCTTACTACAACGAAACCGATAACTGGTGGTGGGGCATAGGCTTAACGCTTAACGCGGACGGTACGATGGTTATGACTCACGACGCGTCTCAGACGGGTACTTACGAGATAAGAGAAATCACCGATACGTTCGGAGAAATCATTATCGATTGCCCGTATCCTATCGTTGCGAGAGACGGAGTTATTCATACCGGTTACTACGCGCTTATAGACGGTCAGTACGTTTTACGTCTTACCAACTGCGCGATGAACTGCGCTAAATGGGCGTTCTGGGATTTTGCCCCCGCAGGTTGCACATTCACGACTTGGAGCGTGTTTGACGAGCTTGTCGGCGAAGGAACTTCTTACACCGACGGAAACGCAACGCTTACGCTTAATAAATTAGGAGCTAAACCGGACGAAAGCAAAGAAGATTATACAGGCGCGAAATTCACCCTTACCGACGGCGACGTTACGATAAGCGGCAACTACGACCTTGTTCCCGTATCTCACGGCGCGGGCAAGTTGTTTATGGATATAACGACCGAACCCGAAGCGAGCAGATATATAATCGGCGATTACAAGCTCGTCGGCGAAAATTACGTTCTCGTGTTCACGATAAACACGGCTAACCTTTCCAAAACCTATATGATGAGCGTGGGAAGCTTGGACGGCGTTTATAATCAGGTCAGAGGAACTTATTTCGGCGCGGAGAATATCGAATTCACGAGCGCGGCGGAAGTTTCGTTCTCGTCTATAACCGAGGGTACGATCTCCGAAAACGGAATAACCGCAAGCTTTTTTATCGAGGACGGAAGAATTAAGATAACCTATACTAAAAACGGTCTTGATTTCGTTGCGATGAAATAAAACAAAAAATCATTGCCGCCTTGTATTTTCGTGCAAGGCGGTAAAGAAATTATAAAAAAGAAAAAATTTTAAAAGAGGTACAATATGAAATTCAAATTCAAAAAATTGGCTTGCGCCGCTTTGGCGGCATTATTGCCCGTTTCTATGGTTGCGTGCGGCGGAACTCCGATCGGCGGAAGCGTTATCGAGAGCGTCGACGACACCAAAACCCAGCTCAAAGTTTTCAGCTATAACGGCGGCGTAGGTTCGGTATGGCTTGATAAAGTGATCGAGAGATTCGAAGCGGATTATAAAGACGTTTCGTTCAGAGACGGTCAGGTAGGCGTTCAGATAATCCCCAACCCGACCAAATCCGACGCTTTCGGAACTATAAGCGCAAGCACGAACAACGTTATTTTCTCGGAAGTCGCGAACTATTCTCAGCTCGTAACTCAGAAGTCCATTCTCGACATATCCGATATTATGGATAAGCCGCTTAACGAGCTTACCAAAACTTCGGACACGAAGACGTTAAAGAGCAAAATGTACGACGAAACGATAGATTTTTATTCGTTCAGCGAAGGAAAAATCTACGCGCTTCCTCACTATTCGTTCTTCTCGACGATAACTTATAACAAGCAGCTTCTTATCGACAAGAACTTGTATTTCGCGAAAGAATACGACGTGAACGCCGATCTCGACGATAAGTTTATTCACGGCAAAGACGAAGCGAAATCCTGCGGACCCGACGGAGTTTACGGTACGGACGACGACGGACTTCCCGCAACTTACACCGAGCTTTACGACCTGTTCGATATGATGAAAAACAGAAGCGTTACCCCGTTGACCTGGGCGGGCGGCGAAATCGTTTCAGGCGGATATATCAACTACCTTCTGAACGACGTTTATTTAAGTCTGGCGGGCAAAGATCAGGCGAGACTCAATTACACGTTCGACAGCGGAGACAAAACGATAACGATCGTCGAAAAATTCGAGGGCGGCGCAGCCGTAACCAAAGAAGAGAAGATCACCGCGGACAACTATAAATCGCTCAACGCCGAACTCGCGAAATATCAGGCGATCAAAATAGTCGATAAGATCGTAGACAACGCTTTGTGGCAGTCGGGAGATTGTTCTTCGTCCACTTCCACGATGCTTTCCACTCAGCAGAGTTATGTGGAAAGTTACAACAACGGAACGCCCGTCGCGATGATCGTGGAAGGTTCGTACTGGTATAACGAAGCCGACAATTCGAATTATATTACCGATACGAGAAACCGTTTCCCCGATTACGACGAGAAGAACGATTATCAGATCCTTCCTCTTCCGAGAGTTTACGAAGGAACTTACGCGGACGTAGTCGGTAAAGACGTGGGCAAAGCGGTTTACGCAGATCAGGCGGACAGCGTTGCGGTTATCAACGCGAATATCGCGGGCGACGCGGATCTTGTCAATCTTGCGAAGACTTTCCTCGCTTACTGCTACACCGACGAATCTTTGAAAGAATTCACCGAAACGACCCGCGTTACGAGAAGTTTAAAATACGACGTAGACGCGAGCAAACTCGACGATTGGGGCAAAGCTTTGTGGAATTATACCAAAGCTTCCGACCTTTTGTTGCCGTATTCGAGCAATTCTTTGTATCTTAACAACAGAGTTCAGCAGTCTATGCACATCGCCAACGACTTCTGGTCGGTAAGCGGTAAAAACGTTTATTCTTACTGCAAAGGTTCGGGAACGGCGGAAGCTTATTTCTCGGAATATATGAACAGAAAATAATACTTTATCCGGAATACAACCCGATTTTGAATAAAACAGATCTTATTTGAAATTGAGTTGTTTTCGGCTATCCGGGCGAAATCCCGACTTCATCGTTTTTTTATGAAGTTCGGGTTTTGCCCGGCAAACCACAGGTGATTGCTTTTTGGCGGGTTCGAACGCAATCACCTGTGGCTAGCCGAGCGAGATTTGAACCACATTAAGTTTTAACGGTGCAAAATTTGCAAAATCTGCGTTAAACTCACTTATAATACAGCAAGTATGATTGCGTTCGTTTGCCTTGATTTTTCTAAATTTATCGCCGTTAAAATGCAAAGCACCTTAAAGTCGTATTTTTTAGGCGGTTTTGGTGAAGGTTTGTGCAGACGTACTGTACGTACTTCAAGCAAAGATTTGCCAAAACAGGCAAAAAAGACGACTTTTAGGCTTGATGGGGTTCAAATCCCGCTCGGCTGACACACGGAGAAAAAAATGACATCGGAGAAGAAGAAAAAAGAGATAACGGACTTATTGTTTTATCTGTCGCTTATAGTGCTGCCGTTAATACAATTCGTCATATTTTACGTCGTCGTAAACGCGAACTCTATCGCGCTCGCTTTCAAACATTACGAATATAAAGGCGGACAATATGTAGTTACCAACGCGTATTTCGAGAATTTCGCGCAGGTTTTAAAAGACCTGTTCACGTCGGAACAACTCAAATACTGCCTCAGAAACTCGGTCGTGTTCTATCTCGTGACGTTTGCGTCGGGGACGGTCGTTTCGCTTGTTTTCTCTTATTACATATTTAAAAAGAGACTGTTTTCGGGAACGTTCAAAACGCTCCTTTATATGCCGTCTATTGTGTCGGTAATGGTAATTTCCGTTCTTTACAGATATTTCTGCGAGGATTGTTATCCCGCGATAGCGGAAAAGCTCACGCATAAAACCGTTCAGGGATTTTCGGGCGCGAAATACGCGCTCATCGTCCTTTTCAACTTTTTCATTTCGTGCGGCGGAAATATGCTTGTTTACACGGGTACAATGGCGGGTATTTCCGAGTCCGTTATCGAAGCTTCCGAAGTGGACGGAGTCAATTCGATTCAGCAGTTCTGGTATATCGTTATTCCTCAGATATATCAGACTTTTTCGCTGTTCGTCGTAACGGGGCTTCTCGTTTTGTTCTCGGGGCAGGCGAATATGTTCAACTTCTTCGGTTTAAAACCGGACGGACCCGAATTTTACACTTTCGGTTACTATATGTATATCGAAATAGCCAAAAATCTGAACGATTACGCGAGATATTCCTATCTCTCAGCATTCGGACTTATTATAACCGCGGTCGCTATTCCCGTAATTTTCGTATCGAGACATTTGCTCGAAAAATACGGTCCCAAGGAAATCTGAACGAAGGAGGAACAAGAATATGGAAATGAAAAGAAAAAGACGAAAATTCGATGTATTCTTCTTCGTTACGGGGGTTTGCTTAGCGGCTTATTCGATATTTTTGCTGATACTCATTATATGGGGCTTCTTCACCTCTGTCAAAGCCGATCTCGGAGCGACGAATTTGTTCAGAAACAACAAAGTCGGGTTGCCCGAGGGCTGGCCGTGGCAATGGGAATGGAAAAACTATATAGTCATTAAGGATTATATTTACGTCGACATAACGAAAAACGGCATACCTTATCGTATAGGAATGCTTGCGATGTCGATAAATTCCGTTTTTTATGCGGTCGGCGGCGCGTTGGTAGCCGTTTTCGTGCCTACGATAGTCGCTTACGCTTCGAGCAAAACGGAGTATAAGTTCAACGCCGTTTTAGACGCGATATGTCTGGCGTGTATGGCGATCCCGATCGTAGGAAACCAGCCTTCGAACGTTCAGGTTTTAAAAACGCTCAATCTTTACGATACCATGATAGGCTTTTATATACAGAAAGCCCATTTTCTGACGACGTACTACCTTATAATGAAAGCGGCGTTCAGATCGGTTTCGAAAGCCTTTTCGGAAGCCGCTCAGATAGAGGGCGCGGGGAATTACACGATAATGTTCCGTATAGTTTTCCCGATGGTATCGAAAATATTCACGACTTTGTGTCTTATAGAGTTTATCAACCTCTGGAACGATTACACTTATCCCTTGATATACTTAACGTCTTATCCGACGCTTGCTTACGGTATATTCTACCTCGTGTTCCAGAACGGCGAAAACGCAATCAGAACAACGCCTATGAGAATGGCGGGAAGCTTCATTCTGTTCACGCCGATACTTATAGTGTTCCTTATTTTCAAGGACAGACTTATGCAAAATCTTTCTATGGGAGGAGTTAAAGAATGACAAGGGTCAGAAAAAGATCGCTTATAATAATCGCGGCAGTATGTATGCTTTTAAGCCTCGTAACCGCGCTCGCGATCAACACTTACGCCGCCGCGGACGACAAATTCGTCTTTTCGGGGACGTTGGAGCCGAAATACAAGTACGGCGAGACGGTGGAAATTCCGACGGCGACTTACAACGGCAAAACGGTGGATTTCACGGTAAATCTTCCGGACGGGACCTCGACGAACCGTTCGTCCGTAAAACTTACGAAAACGGGCGTTTATACCGTCGATTACATCGCAAAAAAAGTCGACTCGAACGAATATATAAAGGAAACTCTTTCGTTCTCGGTTTACAGTCAGATGTTTTCCGTAAACGGCAACGGTTACACGGATTATAAAAAAATCAACGACAGAGTCGGCGGACTTTACGCATATCTCGAAAAGGGCGACTCGCTTGTTTACAACGACATAATCGATCTGAATAAATTTCAGGACGGGCAGATGCTTTTCAAAATGGGCATACCCGCTTCCGCTCCCGGCGAAGCCGATATCGAGGGTTTCGAAGTCACGCTTACCGATATTTACGACGAATCGAGATATATAACTTACAGATTTAAGAAATTCAAGGACGGCGGACAGTACGAAACGATAGTTTCTTATTACGACGTAGGTTTCTGCACGGTTTTCGCAGGTCTCGAAGAATCGGGCGTGGGGCAGTTCACTTACACCGACGTCGACGGAAAAGTCAAACGCTTCAAAGCTCATATCAACACCGAAAAATACGGCGCGCACAGCTCGATCAGCATGACGGGCGGCACGGCGGAAAATCCGTTCAACGGCGATAGAATGTTCGGCGTAACTTACGATATGCTCACGGGGCTTACTTACGTCAAGCTCTGCGATTACGGCGGCGCGCCTTATTATCCCGTTCTCACTTCCGATCTTCATAACGAAAACATTTACGGCGAGAGATTCGAAGGCTTCACCGACGGTAAGGTAAAACTTACGATAACGCCTACGAAATTCCTTAAAAACGACTGTATGTTCTTCTTTGCGGAAGTCGGCGGAAACGGCATAGGCGCGGATAACTGGAACAAACTCGAAACCGAGAACGCGCCTTTGATAAGCGTGGACACGGGCGAATATACCGCGGACAACGTTCCCGCTTCGAGAAAAGGTACTTCTTACAGGATTTTCGACGCCAAAGCTTACGATCTTCTCGACGGTCGGATAGATTACGACGTAAAAGTTTATTACGGCTATTCCAACCGCGATAAAATCCGTATAAACGTTACAAACGGCGCGTTTAAAACCGATTATACGGGCGAATATACGATAGAATACTCGGCGGTCAACTCGATGGGCAACAAGTCCGTCGTGGCGGTAAGAGTAAACTGCGTCGATCTGAATGACAAAATAAGCCTTTCGCTTACGGGCGAACACGGTTACAATGCGGTGAACGCGGGCGATACCGTAAAACTTTTCGACGATTACGAAATTAAAAATTACCTCGGCAATCCCGAACTTAAAGTCGAATGCAAGCTCGACGGCGGAGACGTTGTGTACACCATCGACGAAAACAATTCGTTCGTTCCTTATTACGCGGGCGTGTACACCGTAAGATACACTTTCTCCGATTTCGCGACGAGCGATTATATCGAGAAAAAACTCACCGTAAACAAAGCGAACGTCGTTTATTACGAAGCGGGAGCGGAATTGCCGCAGTATCTTATCAAAAACGGCAAATACGATCTCGATTTCGTAAAAGCTTATTCGGCGGCTTCCGGAAAACCCGTCGAAGTACCCGTAAAAGTCTTCGTTAAAAACGACGGAGCGGCAAACGAAACGGAGATAAGCGGAGAATATACCGTTTCGGCAAGCTCGGATGTCGCGCTTATCTTTAAAGCGGACGTTAATTTCGCGGCGGACTCCTTAACCGTCGAAAGACCCGTTAAAGATATCGGTCTCGGCGGAAAACTCGACAAATCGATGTTGTTTATCCCGACGACGGGCGGAATTTCGTTCGGCGGAACGAGCAAAACCATAGACTGCCTGTTCGACGGAACGGAAGAAAACGTAGGTTTCGTTTTCGCGAACACGCTTGCGAGACACTCCTTCAAATTCTCGTTCGCGCCTTTCGCGGGCGAGGGAACGTACAGTCCGTTCGAGGCGTTCAACCTTTATCTTTGCGATTATCGCAACGCGGATAAGAAAGTCAAGCTTTCTTTCTTTAAAAAGGACGACGGCTGGTATCTGAGCGTGAACGGCGAAAAAACGATCAAAATCGCGGGAAGCTGGGGTTCGTCGGCGGATCTTGTTACGATAGATTACGATATATCGGGCGGAAAACTCGCCGCGGCGGGTAATTCCTTAACCGCGGGAACCTATTTCGGAAGTTCCGAAAAGGCGACTTTCGATAAGGGCTTGACGCTCAGGGGCGAAATAATCGGCGTGGGAAACTGCGAAGGCATTTCTTTCTACGAACTTAACAATCAGAACCTTACCGACAACAAGTACGATTATATCCCGCCGCAGATAGACACGACGAGAGCCGATTGTTTCGGCGAAAAGGATATAAATTCGCTTGTTTCCGTAGGCGATTTCTTCGCGAGCGACGTTATATCGCCGTATACCCGCATAGTTTATTCGGTTAAAGGACCGGACGGAAAGTTCGTGACTTCGAGAGAGGGAACGGAGCTTAACGAGGTAAGCGGCGACAAGATAAACACCTTCGTTCTCACAAGTTACGGAAATTATTTCGTTACGATAACGGCGAAAGATCAGAACAACAACGATCTTACCATTTCGTACAGAATAATCGTAAACGATTACACCCCGCCGATCATCAAGCTCAGCGATACGGTTACGACGGGCAGAGTGAACTCCGCGATAAAATTCGCGAAATACGGCGTCGAAAACGACAAAGGCTCGCACACGACGTTTATAACGGTTCTGGATCCGACGGGTACGATTACCTATTACGGCGAACAGACGAGCTTCACGCCGACAAAGAAAGGCGTGTATACGGTCACCGTTTCCGTCGTGGATAAAAACAACAACCTCGCGGAGAAATCTTACACCGTAACGGTATCGTAAAGGAGACAATATGAAAAAGATATTATCGTTGATTATATGCGCCGTTATGTTATTTGCCGCGCTCGCATCCTGCGGCAAAGGCAGCGGAGACAAAGAAAGCACCGGCAGCGACAAACCGTCCGAAAGCACTTCGGTAAAACCCGATTTCGCGGGGACGGGCAATTATATTTTCAAAGACGGAAAGACGAATTATAAAATCGTTATTCCGAAAAACAGCACCGAAAAGGAAAGATTTGCTTCCACCGAGCTTACGGGGCTTCTCGCCGAGGCTACGGGCGTTAAAATGGAAATCGTCACCGACGACGGCAAATCTTACACGAAAGACTCCGAATATATTTCGGTCGGTAACACCTCGCTTCTTTCGGGATCGGGAATAGAAATAAGCGAGGACGCGAAAGGCATCAACGCTTTCCAGATTTCGAGAGCGGGCAAATCTCTTTTCCTCATCGGCGGAAAGGAATACGGCGTGGTTTATTCGGTATACGAATTTTTAAGCGACGTCGTTAATTTCGAGCAGTATTACACCGATTGTTACACTCTCGAAACCTCGGTTATCGATATCGAACTTAAAGATTACAAGCTCGTTTGCAAACCCGACATTCTGCGTACCATGGGTACGGCGGGATTTATGGCGTCCAACAAAACGATAGCAACGAGAATGCGTTCGCCGTATAATTACACGGACGTTTACGCGACCGACGACGAAATCCCGTTCGCACACTCTTCGCTTTTATATCTTCCGCTCGAAAAGTATTACGACGAGCATCCGTCCTGGTACAGCGATGACAAAACTCAGCTTTGCTACACGGCTCACGGAAACGAAGCGGAAATGCAGGCGATGCTCACGGCTCTCACCGAGAGACTTAAACAGCTTATAAAGAACGTTTACGGCAGAGATATTCACGAATACGATCTGTCTAATATGGATACCCCGACGACCTGTTCTTGTAAAGACTGTCTCGCCGCGCTCGAAAAATACAAATCCAACGCGGGAGCTTACGTCATTTTCGCCAACAAAGCGAGCGAAATGGTTTTCGACTGGATGAAGAACGATCCCGAAGGTCAGAAATACTACGACGAAGATTTCAAAATCAAAATAATGGCTTATCACAAGTTCGAAGCCGCTCCCGTCGTTTACGACGAAGCGAAAAAGGCTTATAAGCCGATAAGCGACGAGGTCGTTTTAGGCGATCATGTAACGGTTATGATCGCGCCTATTTACACCAACTTCGTTCAGTCCATTTACACCGAAAATAACATTTCTTATTACAGAGTCATCGAGGGTTGGAAAGCCGTTTCGTCGGGAAATATGGACTTCTGGCTTTACTGCACGAACTTCAAATATTATATGCTTCCTTACGATTCGTTCAACAATATGATCGAATACAGAGAAGTTTTAAAAGACGCGGGCGCGCTTTCCTTTAACGATCAGACTCAGAACGGAAACTACGGCGGTATGTCGGGCTGGCATATCTTGAAGGCGTATCTTTCCTCCAAATTGTCTTACGACGCGAGTCTCGATATGAACGCGCTTACCGACAATTTCTTCGACGCATATTTCGACGTTGCGGCGGACGATATGAAGGAGTTCTATTACAGTTGGAGAAGATTTTCGCTTTATCAGCAGAACGTTCTCGGCGCGTATACGACTGCGAGTTCCATTTACTTCGAGGCGCTTAACAAAAAATACTGGCCGAAGAGCGTTCTCGACGGATGGTACGATAAGGCTGACGCCGCGCTCGAAAAAATAGAGGTCTACAAAACGACCGATCTCGATAAATACAACACGCTTTACAAGCATATCGTCTGCGAAAGAGCTTCGATAGATTATTTGTATTTGTCGCTTTATTCTTCCGAACTCGGCAACCGCAGAGACGTAATTAAAGCAAACTTTATCGAAGCCGTTTATATGAACAATATCAACACTCCCCGCGAGGGCGGCTCGATGAGCGACTTTATCAACTCGTTATAACAGGAGAAAAGAATATGAAAAATCTTACGATCAAAAAGGGGAAACTGTTATCGCTGTCGGTACTTGCCGCGATCGTTCTTTGTTTTGCGGGGATAGGAATTTATTCCCTGGCGGCGCAAAGCCTCGCGGTTTCGATAACGCTCGATAAAAAGATCGTCACGCTCGAAAAGAACGAGTCTTATACTTTCGACGTTACCGTGAGCGGAACGACGGACGAGGTCGAGTGGGCGATTACCGACGACGCGGTAGCGAAAATCGAAAAAGGCAAAGTTACGGCTTTAAAAGAGGGCAGTACCGTCGTTACGGCGAAAGTCAAGGACAAAACCGCAAGATGTCAGGTGAAAGTCACCGATAACGGTTTGGTTTTGAATATCGTTACCAACGTCGGCAACGAAAAACTCAATATTCTCGTCGGCGACGCGTTCGATCTTACTTACATTGCGAGATATAACAACAAATCCGTCGACGCGAAGATTTCGGCAACCGTTTTAAACGGCGAAATCGCTTCGATAGAGGGCGGCAGAATAGTCGGCAAAAAAGCGGGCGTCACGCAGATAGTTTTAGAGGCGGAATGGAACGGTATGAAAGCCGTGGACGTTATCGATCTCGGCGTTGTGCACAACATTATCGCGGATTACGAAAACGGTTCGTATGTAAAAATTTACAACGATCCGAGAGCGGGCGCAAAGACGGCGGAACTTGCTCCGCGGTTAATCGAAAACGGCAAGGAGCTTGCGGACGGCGAATTCGAGGTTTACGGAGTCGATTACGACGAAAAGATAATAAGCTTCGATAAAGATACGCTTGTCGTAACCGGTCTTTCGAAAGGCAAAACCGAGCTTGAAATCGTTTATAAATCCAAAGTGACGGGCAACACCGTAGCTTCCGCGGTGGAAGTGGAAGTCGATCTTTACACCGAGGATAAATCCTCTTCGATAAACCTCGGCAAGGCTTATATCGACGAAGGCTCGCTTGCGATCGATATAAACAAGGTGTTCGCGGATCTGACGAGCGGTCAGCTCGCGGGGCTTTCCGTAATTCGGATAACCGACGTAACCGGCGCATACGGCATCAAAATCCCCGTGGAAAACAACGTTGCGGATATGTCTTCGTTCATCGCGGGCGGCATAGTCGGCGACAGACTCTGGGAAATTCAGTGCGAAAAATATTCGTATATCGTCGGGATAAACGTAAGCGAGTACGACAAGTTCAAATTCCTCGTCGGCGAGTATATTTCCGCGGACGATAATTACAGATACGTTTTAACGAACGAAAACGACGAGCGGAAAGTTGCGGTTTATAATGCCGAAGCAGGCAGTCTCATTGCGGACGGAACTTTCGAAGTCCGCGACGACAGCAAGAACAGCGGCAGAATAGAGCTTAAACTCAATTCTTCGTTCAACGGCGAAAGGACGATTTACGGCGTTTATATGAACCGCGAACCGATGAGATTGTCTTTGAGCTACAACGGCAAATATAACGACGCTTATTCGCTTGCGGCAGGTCCTTACGAAAAGGTTGCGGACGCATATTCCTGCAACAACTGGCTCGTAAATATCAGGCTTAACGCCGATAAAACCTGCGAATTCGACGTAGGAAACAAAGTCGGACTCAATCAGACGGGAACTTACGTTCTCACGCCTTCGGGGCTTGACGGCGGAACGATCGTTATGTCGTTTAAAAACGCGATCATGGGCGTAACCTCTTTCGAGGGCAAATATTCGACGGACGGCAAGAAGTATTCTTTCGGTATCAAAGTGAACGGAAAGAGCTATTACTTCACGCAAAACGGCGAAGTCTCGACGGGCAACGCGGTCATGGCGGCATTCGGCGGCGGGTATTCCTCGCTCGGAACTTCCGCGAACGGACAAAGCAACAGCTGGTGTACGCTTTATTTCGGAACGGACGGAACGATGTATTTCGACGTTTACTATTACAGCGAAATCGCGACGGTCGGAACTTACAGCCTTACGGGCGACAAGAAATCGGGTACGATAACTTTCGATATCGAAAAGGCGTACTGCGGATACAAGCATTTCGAGGGAACTTATAAGTTCGACGAGACGACGGGCAAATATGTTTTCGATATGTTTGTTTACGGTTCGGGTCACGATAACATAAGATTTACTCAGAAGTAAAAACTCACTTCTTTGCGGGCGAAAATCGCTGAAAAATCGATTTTCGCCCGCTCGGATGATTACAGGAAACGATAAATGGATATATTACTTTCACAATGGACGTTAAAAGAGGCGGGCGGATCTTTGTCTGTACCCGTAACCGTACCGGGCGACATAACGAACGATTTACATAAAGCGGGCGTTATTGCCGACCCGTTTTTCGGGTTTAATCACCTTTCGTTAAAGGAGCGGCTCTATAAAGACTACATATACGAAACCGAGTTTTTCGCCGAAAAACCGCTTTGCGACGAGGACGTTTTTATTTCTTTTGACGGAGTGGACCTGTTCGCGGACGTGTACCTTAACGGGGTTCTTCTCGGCAAAACCGAGAATATGTTTAAAAAATACGTTTACGATATCAGGGAAATAATCCGCGAGGGTAAAAACGTCGTAAAGGTCTTTATGCATTCCACGACGAAATTTATGGAAAACCTCGACACGAAGGACTATTTCGGCGTGTTCAACGTTCAGAGAATTTTAATCCGCAAAGAACAGTGTTGTTTCGGTTGGGACTGGTCGCCGAATATTCCCGGTTACGGGATTTGGCAGAACGTCCGCGTTTTCACCGAAAACAAATGCAGAATAACCGACGTTAATTACACGGCGAACGCCAAGGGCGAAGCTGTGTTTTTCGTCGAAATAAATTATTCCGTGCGCTCTTACTACGACAACGACGGAAATTTCATAGAAGTCAAAAAGGAACACGACGATTATATCCGCGTTTCGTTGACAAAAACCCCGGGGAACGACTTTGAAAACGCCGAAGTAAAACAGGTTCCCGTGAGCGGAAGCAAAAGTTTTATCGGTTTTTTCAATAACGACGCGAAGCTCTGGTGGCCGATAGGTTACGGCGAGCATCCGCTTTACGGTTATAAAGTCGAACTCGTCCGCGACGGGCGGGTTATTTCCGAAAAATCGGGAAGAATGGCTTACCGCGAAGTGACTTTGGAACAACGCCCCGTAAAGGACGAGGTTTTAAGTTATCGGCTTAAAATAAACGGCGAACCCGTTTATATGAAAGGCTCGAACTGGGTACCCGCAGACTGTTTTACGGGTTGCATTAAGGACGAAAAGTATAAAAGGCTCATTTTGCAGGCGGCGGAAGCGAATATAAACACTCTCCGCGTGTGGGGCGGCGGAATTTACGAAAAAGACGTATTTTACGATCTGTGCGACGAAAACGGAATAATGGTATGGCAGGATCTTATGTTCGCGTGCGCCGATATCCCCGAGGATAACGAAAAATGGGTTAAAAACGCAAGCGAGGAGATCGAATACCAGGTAAAACGCCTGCGCAACCACCCGTCGCTTGTCTATTGGTGCGGCGGAAACGAAAAAACGGGATCCACGGGCGCGAAAATCGTCCGCGGGGATTGGTTCGTGAACGTTATTCTGCGCGGTATCGTCGGCAATTTCGACAGCACTCGTCCTTTTGCCAAACAAAGCCCCTGTTCGCTTACGGACGTTGCGAACGACCTTTCGTCGGGCGAAAGCCATAAAAATTCCTTCGAACTCACAATAAAGGACGGTTTCGGAAAATATCGGGAAAACGTGGCGCAAAACACGGTGCCGTTTATCTCCGAATCCGCGCTTATGGGTCCGCATAGCAGGCAGACTTTCGAAAAAATATTCCCCGAGGATATGCTCTGGCCGATAAACGATCTGTGGAGAGACAGGCTCATGGAAAATCCTTACGCCGCGATCCGCCTTTCGTTTGCCGATCTCGAATATAAATTCGCTTCCGAGCTGTACAGTACGCCCGAAAATCTTGACGATTTCATCGCCAAAGGAATGCTTATGCACGCGCAGGCGCTTCAATGCGAATGCGAGTATCAGAGAGCGGGAAAAGGCGTTACGGCGGGATTTTTAAACTGGATGTATTCCGAAGTGTGGCCGTCGGGAACGTGGTCGGTAATCGATTATTACACCGAGCCGAAAGCCGCGTATTATCAGATGAAACGCTCCTATGCGCCCGTTTTATTGTCGTTTTTCTATCGGAAGGACGGGAAAACGGTATTATTCGGCGTGAACGATACTTTGAAAGATAAAAAAGTTTCGTTCGAATACGGGCTTAAACGCATTTCGGACGGCAAAATTTCGTGGAAAAAAAGCGGCGAAACGGTTTTGTCCGCCGAAGGAGCTTATTATGCCGAAATCGACGGCGAAACAGGGGATAACGATACTTATCTGTACGTTACTTACGTTTACGACGATAAAAAACAGACTACGCTTTATTCTCCGGATTTCTGGTCGGGAGCGAAATTCGAAAGCGATTACGAAGTGAAAAAAGAACAGCTTTCCGACAATAAAATAGCGGTTACCGTTAAGGCGAATAAATTCGCGAAGTCTGTTTTCGCGAATATGCCCGATAACTATAAACGGACTTATTCGGATAACTACTTCGACGTGGAAGCGGGCGAGGAAAAAACGATAATAATTTCGTCAGAAGAGAAAATCGACATCAAAAACGTCGTCGTCACGGACCTCGGCAGGAAAAAATGAAAGAAGACTATAAAAACTGCAAGCTTAACAACATATATTTCAACGAAACCGAAAACGGAGTGACTTGTACCGTCGATCAGACGGGGGTCTGCGCGACGTACCCGTTGACCGAAGCCGTTTTCGAGCCGAAAGCAAAGGTTTTGCTTATGGATCTCGACGGAACGACGGTTAAATCCGAGGAATTCTGGATTTATCTTATACAGAAAACGATCCGTACGATTTCGAAAAATCCCGATTTTACTTTTTCGGAAGAGGATATCCCTCACGTTTCGGGTTTTTCGACCGTGGAGCATCTTACTTATGCGATAAATAAGTATAATATTTTATGCGATGCGGCAACCGCAAACGCGGCTTACCACGCTATCGCGGAAAGAGAACTTAACGAAATTTTAGAGGGCAGAGGCAACGTTTCGGCGTTCAGACCTCGCGAGGGACTTAAAGATTTTCTTTTGTCGGTCAAAGCCGAGGGGATAAAAATAGGACTTGTCACGAGCGGACTCGATTATAAAGCCGCGCCCGAAATAGTCTCCGTGTTCCGCCTGCTCGGTATGGGCGACCCGACTGAGTTTTACGACGCGATAATAACCGGCGGAAAACGCAAAATCAAAGGACAGTACGGCACTTTGGGCGAGCTTTCGTCCAAGCCGCACCCGTGGATTTACAGCGAGATCGGCATTATGCTCGGCGGAAACGATAAAAGCAGAATAGTTGCGTTGGAGGACTCGTCCTCGGGCGTTCTCGCCGCAAGGCTCGCGGGATATGCGACGATAGGTCTTTCGGACGGAAACATTTTAAAAAGCAACATGCAGTCTTTCTGTCTGGAAACGGCGGACTCTTTAAGCAGGGTCGAAAAAATCATAACGGGTAGCCGAGATGGATTTGAACCACATTAAGTTTTAACGGCGCAAAATCAGCAAAATCTGAGTTAAACTCATTTATAATACGGCAAGTATGATTGCGTTCGATCGCAATCAACTGTGGAAAAAAATCTCGTTCAAAGTTTCATTCGGGTGATCCGAGGAGATTTCGAACGGGATTTTGTTTTTTTACGGGAAAACGAAAAGTTATTCTTCTTTGTTGCCGACGAGCGTTATTCCGCGGAGAGGGGAGTATTCGTCGGTTACGAGGAGCTTTCTTTCGATCAGTTTTTCGCCGAGATATTTTTCGATAACGCCCGCGCTTTTTATCCCTTTTTTGGGGTAAACCATCTGTCTCGTTTCGCCGGAAGAAAGTTCGCTCGTGTAAACAATTTCTTCGGGAAGCGGGTCTATAAGTTCGTTAACGAGCGAAATTCGCTTGTATCGGTAACAATTTTTCTCGCCGTAAACGCGTATCCGAACGCGGTTTCCGTCCGCGTCGGCGACGATCAAAACGGGAGATCCGCTTTCGTTTACAAAGCGCAGATCGGCATAAGAAAAACTTACCATAGCGTCGAAAGAAGGCTCGACGTAAGAAACCGCCAAGCTATGGCGATGCCTTTCGGCGATCGTCATTCCCGAGAGGAGCGCGCAGTTATAAACGGTGGAAGAAACCTGACACACGCCGCCGCCCACGCCCTCGGTAAATTTACCGTTTTCAATCACTTTTGCCGAGGAAAAACCTCTTTCTTCCGTTCTCTCGCCGACGGTCTCGTTAAACGAAAATTCTTCGCCTGTGCCGATTTCCGTGCCGCTTAAAAGTTTGCAGGCAAGCAGGATATTGCTTTTCCTCGCCGCGGCGGAAGCGGAATAAACCGTCGAAAATTCTCCTCTTTTGCAAAGATTTTTTTTGAGTTCGGACAGTGTGATATCGGGCTTTACCGTCACGAATTTGTCGGCTTTTATCACCCCTCCGCCGCTGTTTAAAATTTTATCGATTGACTTCAAAAGAGCTTGTTTATCGACTCCGAGCCCGACTTTTTCTTTTTTGAACTCGAACGGCTGTTCCCTTTCGGGGTGTAAAACATACGAGGCGTTCACGGGGAAAACGAGCGACGAAAAATAAATATCGTCGACAACTTCTTCGGCGTTTTTAAGATAATATTTTCCGCCCGAAATATCGATTTCGGGGTAGTAATAATTAAAAGTTTTTCCGTTTGCTTCTATCGTAAGATTTATTTCGTTTTTTCGCAGGATCTCCGCCCGCGCGGAAAAGACCCCGCGCCCGAAAGATAAAGGCGAAAGAACCGCCGCATACGCGCATAAACACAATATAAAGCCCGCCGCGGCGCGGGTTATCCGCCCTGTGATGTTTTTCATAAAAAAAGAATGGGCAAAAAGAGCAAAAATATGTATTCGCAGTCGCCCCATATCGTTGACAAACGCTTTTTAAAGTACTATAATTAAAACGCTTGTTATAGAACGATTTACGGGGAGAGATATGGAGAACGTAATCAATATTACGGGGCTTAAAAAAAGCTTCGGAGAAGTTAAAGCCGTAAACGATTTGTCCTTTAAAGTCAAAAAGGGCGAATTTTTTGCATTCCTGGGCGTGAACGGCGCGGGAAAATCGACGACGATATCCATAATGTGCGGTCTTACGAAAAAGGACGGCGGGAACGTTGAGATCTGCGGCAAAAACGCGGAGACGGATATCGAGGAGATTTCGGGCAGAATAGGCGTCGTGTTTCAGAATTCCGCGCTCGACGGAGTGCTTTCGGTTAAAGACAACCTCGTTTCGAGGGCGAGTCTTTACGGGATTTACGGCAAAGAAGCGATGAAACGCATAAACGAGCTTGCGGAAATTCTCGATTTCAAGGAATTGCTTTCGAGAGACGTGGGCAAGCTTTCGGGCGGACAGAGACGTAAAATCGACGTCGCGCGCGCGATTTTGCATAAGCCCGAACTGCTCATTTTGGACGAACCGACCACGGGACTCGACCCGCAGACGAGGAAAACGCTGTGGGGAGTTATCGACGCGCTCAGAAAACGGGATAAAATGACCGTTTTCCTCACCACGCATTATATGGAAGAGGTTGCGGACGCGGATTATGTGGTTATTCTCGATTCGGGAAAAATTTCGGCGGAAGGCACGCCGCTCGAACTGAAAAACAAATACACGGGCGATTATATTACCGTTTATAACGCCGACGAAAAGGCGATCGCCGCGCTCGGAAAAAAATACGAAGTTATAAGGGACGCTTGCAGAATTTCGGTTAAGGATACCGCGGAAGCGAGAGACCTCATAATCAAAAACCCCGATTTGTTTTCCGATTTCGAGATAACGAAAGGCAAGATGGACGACGTTTTCCTTGCCGTAACGGGTAAAAAACTTGCGGGGGAAAATTGAAATGAAAACATTTTTAACGCTCACGAAAAGAAACGTAAAGCTGTTTTTTAAGGACAAGGGAATGTTTTTCTCGTCGCTCATCACGCCGATTATTCTTCTCGTTTTATACGCGACGTTTCTGGCAAAAGTTTACAGAGACGCGTTTGTTCAGAGCGCGGGCGATTTCGTCGTTCCCGAGAAAATCATCAACGGAATAGTCGCGGGGCAACTCGTTTCGTCGTTGCTTGCGGTAACGTGCATAACGGTCGCGTTCTGCTCCAATCTTCTGATGATACAGGATAAGGTCACGGGCGCAAGGAAGGATCTTCTCGTTTCGCCCGTCAAACCTCGGACGATCTCGCTTTCCTATTTTGCGGCGACGTTTTTATCGACGATTATCGTAAACCTCGCGGCTGTCGCCGTCGGGTTCGGTTATATAGCCGTCCAGGGGTGGTACCTGACGTTTACCGACGTTTTGCTGCTTTTGTTCGACGTAATTCTTCTCACGCTTTTCGGAACCGCGCTTTCGTCGCTTGTAAACGTGTTTTTGTCGACGAACGGGCAGGCTTCGGCTGTCGGAACTATCGTTTCCGCAGGTTACGGCTTTTTATGCGGCGCATATATGCCGATCGAGTCCTTCCCCGATTATTTGAAAGGGATATTGATGTTTCTGCCGGGAACTTACGGAACCGCGCTTATAAGGAACCATTCGCTGTCGGGTTCGCTTAACGAAATGGCGAATATTCTTCCCGAAGAGCAGAGAAATTTCGTAATCACGAAAATGAGAGACGGGATAGACTGCAACATTTACTTTTTCGGAAATAAAGTCGAAATATGGGTTATGTATCTCGTTCTCGCGCTTGCCGCGGTAGTGTGCGTGGGCGCGTACGTTGCGGTGAGCAGAATTCTTGCAAAAAAACACAAATAAAACGAGGCGTTACGAATGAAATCATTAGACGTAATACAAACGATATGTAAAATTTTAAAAATTCTGACTATGATCGCTTTTGTTTGCTGCATAATCGGCGCGGCGACGAGCTTTGTCGGCGCGATCATTCTTTTCTGTATAAGGGAAGACTCGGCTTTATGGCAGGAGGCGATTAAACACTTCACCGAAACGCCTCCGGATCTTAATTATATGAGATGTAATTTGGTCGGGGCTGTCGTAACCTGCTCGATTTCGGCGATCATTATGGGTTTTGCCAAGAGATTTTATGCCGACGAAATTGCCGCGGGTACTCCTTTCGACAGAACGATATGTAAAAAAATGCTCAAAGAGGGCATTTTGTATTTGTCGCTTTCCGTCGTTTCGGTCGTGGTTACCGCTATTGTGTACGCCTGCTTCGGCGTTTCGTACGAAGGAAGCAATTACAGCGGATTCGGAACGGGAATAATGTTCGTTTTGTGCTGGATTATCTGCCGTTACGGCGCGGACGTCAAGGAAATCGCCGATAAAAACATAGCCGAAAGCAATTACGCGAATTATGTGAATTGTACCGATTGCCCGAAAGCGACTGCCGACGAAAAGGACGACGCGGCGGAAGAGTAATTAAAAATCTTAAATAATAAAATTCGCCCGCGCGGAAACGATTTTGCCGTTTCCGCGCGGGCGTTTTACTTAGCTTTTGCGTCGCGTTTGCGTAAAAGATCAAAGCGTTTTTTCTTTTATGTACTTACCTTTCCGACAGGTTATCGTGCGGAAAGAGGAACGGCGGATTTTTAAAAGTTCGTCCATTTCGTCCGCGGCGTTTTCGTAATTGCCTTTGGTGTGGTGAACGAAAATATAATCGGCGTTTTTGATTTTCCCCGAAGCCTTTTTGCAAAACTCTCTTATCGGGGCGGAGAGCGCGAAAACCCAGATCGGCGAACATATCGTGACTTTTTCGAATTTCGTCAGATCGACGCTTATCGGTTCGATCGGCATTCCCCACCTGTGCATACCGTATCTGCCGCACCACCAGAATCCCGCGGTTCCGTCCGTTTTTTCGGTCGATTTAACTTCGTAAACGAGCGCGCCCGTTCTGTTCGCTTCCTCGAAAGCCTTTTTCTTAACGTAACCGAGCCTCGAAAAATAAACGACGAGAAGCTTGGAATTCGTTCCTATGTTCGGGTAATCGTTGATATCGACCTTGAAATCTTCCTGTTTTTTGAACACGCACGCCGCGTAACCCGTTGCCGCCTGTAAAAATCCGAAGATAAAATAAATGGTCGACATAAAGTTTAACGGGAACATATAAAACTGAATACATATCCACAGCATTAACGTAACGCCGAATATTCCGCCCGTTATAACTCCCGCTTTTTTCTTCATAAACAGAAGGGTTGCGGCGGTAAGATTGGTAAGTCCGTTCACGATCAGAAGCATAATGCCCGAAAACAGTAAATCCCGAAAAAGCACGTCCGCAAACGGGAGTTTCTGAAAATACGGGAGCATCGCGTCCATTCCCATCGCTTTTCCGCTCGGATCGACAAGCATGCCGACGGCTCCCGCGACCGCGCCGATACCTATAAAAAGCGTCCAGAAAATGAGAATTTTCCTTGCGACGGCAAATCTCGATTTGTTTTTCATTTTTTTAAGATCCTTTTTATGCAAGTGTTTTATTTCGCAGTAAACACTTTTTCTATAACGAATGTTTTACTTCGCGGTAAATGATACATTATTTTTTGCGTAAAGTCAATTATTTACAAGGTGATTAACGAAAAAATCTTCGATAATCGGCTTATAGAGGGGTTTTTAAAAATTTTACACAATTTTTATAATGTTTTAGGCAAAGTTATGATATAATACTTTCAAGGTAAATTATGTTGTATTTTATTTATTATGCAAGTTTAATAATCGTTGTTCCGGGAATCGTCCTGTCGCTGATATGTCAGCTTATGGTAACGATCCGCTTCAACAAATATTCCAAAGTTCAGTCCGAGTCCTGCTGGAACGCCCACGAAATGAGCGATATGCTTTTGGAAAGACAGGGGATAAGGTCGGTCGAGATACGAAGAATAAGAGGTTCGCTCACCGATAACTACAACCCATCGAACGACGTTCTGAGTTTGTCCGAAAAGGTTTACGACGGAACGGATATCGCTTCTTTGGGAGTTGCCGCGCACGAATGCGGACACGCCGTTCAAAAGCATAGCGGTTCGTTTTTGCTTACGCTCAGATCGATTCTCGTTCCCGTAACGAATATCGGTTCGCGGCTTGCCGTTCCCGTGGCGATAATAGGCGTGTTTTTAACGTTCTGGGCGAGCGCGTCGCAGACGGGAGACGTTATCATAGCTATCGGCGTCGCGCTGTATTCTTTGTCGACTCTTTTCGCGCTCGTTACCGTTCCCGTCGAAATAGACGCGTCGAGACGCGCTCTGAAAATGCTCGGCGAGTCGGGCGTTATGACGAGCGACGAACTTAAAAAGACCAAAAAAGTTCTTTCGGCGGCGGCAATGACGTATATCGCCTCGCTTATCACGTCGTTTTTGTATCTTCTCAGATTTATCGCCATTATCGCGATGTCGAGAAATCGCAGAAGAGATTAAAATCAAAAAACGGAAAATTTTTACCGAAGCTTTTATAGGCTTCGGTTTTTTTATTGCGAAACGCAGTCGTTTAAAATCCCGACGAAAAGATTTATCGTTTTTTTAACAAAAGAAAGCGTGTTATTCACAAAACGGATATAGAATAAAAATACAAAATCATAATCGGAGAACGGGCAGACCGACTGCCCGGAACGGATTTTAAACCGAGGAGGAGCGTTATGAGCTTTTTGACCCTTGAAAACGTAACTAAAATTTATAAAAGCGGAGAGATAGAGGTTCCCGCTCTCGGGGGCGTTTCGCTTGCGCTCGACGAGGGCGATTTCGCCGTTATTTTAGGAAGTTCGGGCGCGGGCAAAACCACGCTTTTGAACCTTCTCGGCGGAATGGACTCCGCAACGGGCGGGAGCATAGTTCTCGGCGGCAAAACGGTCACTTCGCTCGATAAAAAAGGCTTGTGCGAATATCGCAGAAACGACGTCGGGTTCGTGTTTCAGTTTTACAATTTAATGCCCAACTTAACCGCGCTCGAAAATGTGGAAATCGCCGTGGAAATCTGTAAAAATCACCTTGCGCCCGAGGACGTTCTCCGTCAGGTGGGGCTTGAAAACAGGCTTATGAATTTCCCCTCGCAGCTTTCGGGCGGGGAACAGCAAAGGGTTTCTATCGCGAGGGCGATAGCCAAAAATCCGAAACTGCTTTTATGCGACGAGCCGACGGGCGCGCTCGATTACGTCACCGGCAAAAAAATTCTCAAATGCCTTTACGACGTTTCGAAAAACAACGGAAAAACGGTCGTCGTCGTTACGCACAATCAGGCGATAAAGGATATCGCGGACAAGGTTTTCTATATCAAAAACGGAATAATCGAAAAAACGGTGGTAAATTCCGTTAAAAAGACGGTCGACGAGATAGAGTGGTGAGCCTATGAAAGTGTATTACAAATCGGTAGGGCGAATGTTCAAAAAGAACTTTTCGCGGTTTATTTCGATAATTTTCATCGTGGCGATAAGCATAAGTCTCGCCTCGGGCGTGGGGTCGTCCTCGGGAAAGATAAACAATTCCGTGGAAAATTTCAAACGCGCGCAGAACGTGAGCGACGTTACGATAAAAAGCAAATCTCAGACGGGGTTCGATAAATCTCAGATCTCCGCGCTCAGACAGGAATACGGCGAAGAAAACGTGGCGACAGGCTCTTCTTTCGACGTGTATATCGACCGTAACGGCGAACGGCGGCTTACGAGGCTTGTTTTTCTGGATAATTTCGGCGCGTTTACGGTCAATAAATTTTCTTCTGTTTACGACGGCATCGACATCGGCGCGGTTGTTCCCGAAGGGGCGTACGTCGCTTACGCCGAAAAAGCGGACAACGTTATAAAAGGCTATAACGCGGGCGACGTGATCTCGCTCGATTTCAAGGATATTTTCACTCAGCTTGCCGAGCAGGACGGGAGAGAAATAAGCGATTTTCAGAAAAAGATGTTCGAAAATCTTCGTCCCGTCGAGGTGGCGGTTACGAAAACGGTTGAAAGTCCGCTTTTGTTCGCGAGGGACGGCGAGCCGAGTTATCTCAACGGCGACGCGGAAATCCCCGACACGATAAATTTCGGCGATCTTATTTCTCTGGACGACGTTTTGTATCTCCCCTCGGAAGCCATGCCGATGTCTTCCGCGACGAGCGATATTTACATATCGTTTGCGGATAAAACCAAGCTGAAATTTTACACGAACGAATACGCTTCGTTCGTAAAAAGCGAAAAAGAAAACATTCTCGATATTTTAGCCTATTCTTCGGGCGAAGATATTTCCGTCGTGAGAGAAAATACGGCGTTTATAACTCTCGACGATAATTACAGCTTCAAATCGGTCTCGTCTTACGCGAAAAAGATTACCGCGCTTGCGGTCGTGCTTATGGCGGCGTTTATGTTTATAACGGCTCTCGTCGTTTTGTCGAATATGACGAGACTTATGGACGAGGAACGGGCGCAGTCGGCATGTCTTGCCACGCTCGGTTATTCGTTCGGGAAAATAGTCGGGAAGTATCTTCTTTTCGCGTTCACGGCGACGGCGATAGGCGGCGCGGCGGCGTACTTTATCGGAACGGGGCTTTGTTCGTTCATTTATCTCACGTTCGGTTACAGCTATGCGATGCCGCCCGAATCTTCGGTTTTCGGCATAACGTTTTATGTGATAACGCTCGTTTTCATCGTGGTTTCTGCAATCCTCGCGACTCTTCGCGCAGGGATAAAAAACGCGAACGAAACGCCCGCGGAACTTTTAAAACCAAAATCGCCCGTCCCCGGGAGAAAGGTTTTTCTCGAAAAAATCCCGTTCATATGGAACAAATTGTCCTTTAAATACAAGTCCACCGCGAGAAACGTTCTGCGTTATCGCAACAGATTTATAATGACGGTCGCGGCGGTCGCGGGGTCTATGGGTCTCGTTATGGCGGGGCTTGCGCTTCTGGATATGTGTCTTTTTAGGAATTTCGGTAACGCCTCGATCGCCTGGCTTGCCGTGGTCGTCGTCATTTTCGCCGCGCTTTTAACGTTCACGGCGATCTACACGATAACCGATATTTCCGTGAGCGAGAGAAACCGCGAGATAGCGACGCTTATGGTTTTGGGGTATTACGACTACGAGGTTTCGGGGTATATTTACCGCGAAATTTATATCGACGCGGCGGTAGGCCTTATTTTCGGTTACGGCGCGGGCGCGGTTTTAATGAGCGTTATTTTTGCGGTCATGGGGTTCGGTTCGCTCGGCGAAGTTTCGTGGTATGTGTGGCTTTTGTCTCCCGCGCTTGTTCTGCTTTTCACGTTCGCGGTCACGCTTATGCTTAAAAAACGTATTGTTTCGACCGATATGAACGCGAGTTTAAAAACGGTGGAATAAACGTCGGAAAGCAGGCTATAAGTCGATTATCGCGCGTTTTTGTTTAAATCGGACAAATGCGGTCCGCAATAAAAAAGATACATTAAGGCATTATGCTTGACAAATTCGCGGGTATAATATATATTAAATATACAATAATAACAGACGGGTCGAAAAAACAAAAAAGGAAAAATTGCCTGAAAAATAAAGAAATCGTCCCGAAAAAAGGAGTTAATTATGGTCAGATACGACGTTTACGAAGAAAAAGTGAGAGGACTTTACAAGACTTTGGAAGAGGCAGGATACTCTCTTTGACGTCGACAATCTCAGAATAAAATTAAAAGAACTCGAAGCCGAGCTTGAAAAACCCGAGGTTTGGTCGGATATAGAAAAATCCAAACATATTTCGAGAGAAGCGCAGAGCATAAGAAACAAGCTCGACGTTTACGATAAAGCCCGGAAAGCCGTTTCGGACGCCGAAATTATGATAGCTCTTGCCGAAGAAGAGGACGACGAAAGCGTTCTCGAAGAGGTCGACAAAGATTTAAGCGAAGCCGAAAAGGAAATAGAAGACATACGTCTCAGAACTCTTTTAAGGGGTAAGTACGACAACTGCGACGCCATTTTGACCCTTCACGCGGGCGCGGGCGGCACGGAAGCGTGCGACTGGACGGAAATGCTTTACAGAATGTATATCTGCTACGCCGAAAAACACGGTTATAAGATCACCGAGTACGATCGCTTAGACGGCGACGGCGCGGGGCTTAAATCGGTATGTTTTAAGGTCGAGGGCGAAAACGCTTACGGCTATCTCAAAGCCGAAAAAGGTATTCACAGACTCGTGCGTATTTCCCCGTTCGACGCCAACGCGAGAAGGCAGACTTCTTTCTCGTCCGTGGACGTTATGCCCGATATTCAGGACGAGGGCGATATAGAAATCCGCCCGGACGAAATCAAGGTCGATACCTATCGTTCGTCGGGCGCGGGCGGTCAGCACGTCAATAAAACCGAATCCGCCGTAAGAATCACGCATATTCCCACGGGTATTATCGTCGCTTGTCAGAACGAACGAAGCCAGGTTCAGAACAAGGAACAGGCTATGCGTATGCTTATGAACAAGCTCCTCGAAAAACGCGAGGAAGAGAGAATGCAGGAAGCCAGCGCGATCAAGGGCGAGGTTAAGAAAATCGAGTGGGGCAGTCAGATAAGAAGCTATATTTTCTGCCCGTATACTCTCGTTAAAGACCACAGAACAGGCTCGGAAACGGGCAACGTTCAGGCGGTTATGGACGGCGATATAGACCAGTTCATCATAGATTATCTTAAAAAGAGTTAAAATGTACGCCGATATTAAAAAGACGTTCGCCGTTAAAAAGGACGCGATCATTCTCGCGATAGAATCTTCGTGCGACGAGACGGCGGCGGCTGTTATCAAAGGGGGCAGGGAGATCCTGTCCTCGAAAATTATGAGTTCGGCAACCGAACACGTTCGTTTCGGCGGAGTCGTTCCCGAAATCGCTTCGAGAGCGCACACTTCCGCCGTTTCGCTTGTCGTAAAAGAAGCCGTAGAGGCGGCGGGGATAGAACTAAACGATCTCGACGCTGTCGCCGTAACTTACGGGGCGGGACTTTTAGGCGCGCTTCTTGTCGGCGTTTCTTATGCGAAATCGCTTGCTTATGCGCTCGATAAACCGCTTATCGCCGTCAGCCATATAAGAGGGCATCTCGCGGCGGCGTATCTTTCGGACAAAACGCTCGAACCGCCTTTCGTTTCGCTGCTTGCGAGCGGCGGACATACCGCGGTCATAGTTGTAAATTCCTATAACGATTTCAAGATTTTGGGGTCTACCCTTGACGATGCCGTCGGCGAAGCTTTCGATAAGGTCGCGAGGGTCATAGGTTTAAATTATCCCGGAGGACCGAACGTCGAAAAGCTTGCGAGGGAAGGCAAAAATTGCATTAAATTTCCCAAAATGCTTAAAGGCGAGGGCGGATACAATTTTTCTTACAGCGGACTTAAAACCGCGGTTATAAATTACGCGCACAATAAAGAACAGCTCGGCGAGGAAATTCCTCGGGCGGATATCGCCTGTTCGTTCCAGTCCGCCGCGCTCGATATTCTTATAGAAAAAGCCGTTCGGGCGGCTAAGGAATACTCTTTGAATACGATAACCGTAGGCGGCGGAGTCGCCGCGAACGGGTATTTAAGAGAGGGGCTTAAAAAAGCGTGTGAAAAAGAAGGGCTTAAACTCGTTCTGCCCGAAAAAATACTCTGTACGGATAACGCCGCCATGATCGGCGCGGAAGGGTATCTGAGATATTTAAACGGCGAGTTTGCCGATCTCACGCTAAACGCGAAAGCAAGAGTCGAGCTTAAATAGTTTTTGCGGTCTTGCGCCGCCAAAAAGCGAACAAGTCGCAAAAGTCGGGCTATAAGTCGATAAACGGCTGTTTTTAATGCCTGTTACGCCGCACTTTCCGTTCGGGATAAGTTGTTTTGTCGCAGACGGGATTTACGTTACGTTCGTGATGACCCAGAAGTTGTTTACGAACCCCACGACGATAAGGTAAATGTTTAAAACGATAAGAACGGGCATAAAAACCATCAGCATAAGGCTTCTTAAACGGTATTTTAAAATAAACATCGCAAGGTAAATCCCTGCCGCGCCGCCTAAGATAGCCGCGATGAAAATGCTTCCGTCGCGTACTTTGGAACATTCGCCGTCCTCTTCGGAGTTTTTTTGCGCCCGAAGCAGCAGAAAAGAATATACGTTTATCGCTATATAATACACCGCGACGAGAATTTGTATAAGTACAAGCATATAAAAAGTATGCCTTATCGGAGCAAATAAATTCAAAAAAAATAACCGATCGGGCTAAAAAAACGGCTAAACCCTTTGCAAAATCGAAAAAATATGTTAAAATATCCTTGTCCGATATTCGGGTAGCCCCCGCGGCTCGGCTTTATTATGGAGGAAACCGTATGAGATGTATGTATTGCGGTCATCTTGACAGCAAGGTTGTGGATTCCAGACAGACGGAGGACGGAACGGCTATTCGCCGCAGAAGAGAGTGCATGAACTGCGGCAAGCGTTTCACCACTTACGAGACCATCGAAACGACCCCCGTTCTCGTCATCAAAAACAACGGAAACAGGCAGTCGTTCGACCCGAACAAGCTTAAAAACGGAATTATCAGGGCGTGCGAAAAACGCCCCGTTCCGATGTGGAAAATAGATAAACTTGTCGAGGATATTCAGAAAACCGTTTATAATTCGCTCGAACAGGAAGTGACGACCAAAGCTCTCGGCGAAATGGTTATGGACGGCTTAAAACAGATCGACGAGGTCGCTTACGTCAGATTTGCGTCCGTTTATCGCCAGTTCAAGGATATTTCCACGTTTATGAAAGAGCTTAAAAAGCTTCAAAAAGACAACAAGGACGAAAAAGACTCGAAAACCGATCCCGACGGCGAAGAAAACGCCTGAATTAAGCGGTAAAAATATGCCGATGCCGGATTAAAGGACGGCGCAGCTTGAATTAAGAGAAAAAGAGGAATTGAAAATGAGAAAAATTATTACTGCATTGCTTGCATTTATGCTTACCGTAACGGCGGTTTGCTCGCTCGCTTCGTGTAAAAACGAAAACGCGCCCGAAACGGGTTGGAACGTTCAGAGATACGTCGTCGAGTCCGACAATTCGGACGAAAGCGTCGTAAGCGGCGAGGAATATCTCCACAAACTCGGCTTCAACGTCGGCGACGGAACGAAAGTCATTTCCGAAATCTGGGTAAATATCCCCAAAACCAAGGACGACAGCGTCGAACTTACTTTCGACGTTTATTCGTCTTCGAGCGATAAGCTCGTTCGCAGAACTTCGCCCGTTTACCCCACGTTTACCCGCAAGATATCGAAAGACGAGGTAACGGACGCTAAAAAGAACCTTAACAGCTGGATAAAACTCGATTTTAACAGCAACTGGAAAGATAAAGAAGTCAAAAACACCAGATACGTTATGCTTACCGTTAAGGGAAGATTTGATTTCAACGAAATCGTATTTATCGGCGAAGACGGCAAAAAACTCAGCGTATCTCTTTCCAAAGTGGATTACTATTATGACGACGGCTCGATCGTAAGAAACGCAACGAGTACGTCTCAGATAAGCGATTTGGAAGAAAGCCCGCTCAAACTTATCGACGAGCAGGATAAATTCGATCTTCGCGATAAGAAGTAATTTTTTCCTTGGCAAGTTATTTGCGGAATGAAAAACCTTAAATAAAAAACAAAAGCGGAAACGTTCGGTTTAAATGCCGTGCGCTTCCGCTTTATTTTTTTAGTTCTATTGTTTGTTTTATTGTCTTTCGTCGGATTTCTGCTTCCCAAAATCGAAAAATTTTCGTTTTCGGGAAATGCTGTTGAATTTTTATTTGCATAGTTGCGGCGTTCGGATTATAAATCGCTTATGCCGAGCAGATAGTCGGAAGTTACGTTAAAAAACGCGGCAAGCTTGATTATATAGCTCGCTTTCGGCTCGTTCACGCCTCGTTCCCAGTAGTCTATCGCCTTTTGGCTCACTCCGATTTTCTCGGCAAGCGCCTGCTGAGACATATTCTTTTCATTTCTTAAAGTTTTTATCCTTTCGCCTATCATCGATATGTATTTTAGCAGAAAACTTCTTAAAACACTTTACAAAGAAGAATTCTTCTGATATAATCGTAAATAACAGAAGAAAACTTCTTGATAACCGCGCAAAAACAGCTTTTATTAAAATGTGTGTATAAATGTTTGATTTCATACATTGATTATTTTGAAAGCTGTATGCGGGACGAGAAGTAAGGAGGGTTTAAGATGTTTAGTAATATAGGCAGTAAAATAAAAACGTTGGCGGGGTTTATTTCTTTTTTGGGGATAGCGGCTTCCGTTATCGGCGGCGGAATTATGGCGTATATAGAAAGATCGCCGATTTGGGCACTTCTGATAATCGGTGGTTCGGTTTTCTCCTGGTTGTCGTGTTTAATGTTATACGGGTTGGGGCAACTGATTGAAAATTCCGATAAAATCGTTGAAAAATTAGACAGAATATCGAAAGCAAAAGACGACGAGATAATTCGGGTCGAAATGAAAGACGAATAAAGGAAATTTTTTATTAAATAATATAAAATATTAAAATAAAAGGTTGCAAATCTATCCGATGAGAATAGAAATGCAGCCTTTTTATTATTTTATTTCGTATTTTAGTTTGCTTTTTTGATCTCTTCCGCCATTTGTCTTTTGCTTTTTTGTCCTTTTCCGTCGGCGGCTGCCGACGCCTTCTCCAAAGGGAGAAGGCAAGAAAGATTCGCGGCTTATGCAATGGTTTTTCGCTCAGCCCCTCATCCGTCGCTTCGCGCCACCTTCCCCCGATTTTAAGTGTTTCGCTCTGTTTAGTCGCTACTATGGGGGAAGGCTTTTTTGTTGTTAATCGACTTATAGGCTGACTTTTGTTATTCTATCTCTGTTTTTTGTCCTTTTCCGTCGGCGGTTGCCGACGCCTTCTCCAAAGGGAGAAGACGGGGATAACGATAGGAAAAACGCTTAAAAAAACGGGCGAACAATGTTCGCCCGTTTTTTAAGAAGCAATCGAGTGATTGTCGGGAATTAAGTTTAATCAGAGCGTTACGCAGAAAGAGATAACGTTGCCGTCCTTTTTCGTCGCCGTAACATTGCCTTTGTGCAGTTCGGCAACGGCTTTGACGACGGAAAGACCTATTCCGTGTCCGCCCGTCGCGCTGTTTCTCGAAGAATCGGGACGATAGAACCTTTCGAAAAGTAAATCGAGATCGCCGTCGGGAAGATTTTCCGTAGTATTTTCAACGGTGATTTTTTTGTATTTGCCTGCTTTTTTAAGCGAGAAAGAGATTTTTCCGTTTTCGTCGGAGTACTTGACTGCATTGTCCATAAGCAAGGAAATCATTTCTTTTATCATTCCCATGTCGCCGTTTAAGGACAAATCGGGCGTAATTTCCGCGGTAAGCTGCTTGTTTTCGGCTTTTGCGAGAACGAAATATCCTTTCAACTTTTCTTCGCAGACTTCCGAAAGCGAGAATTCGGAAAAACCGAGTTTTTTGTCCTCTTCGTCGATTTTCGAGAGGAAAACGAGCTTGTTTGTGAGCGAAGTAAGCTCTTTTACCTGTTCTTTTATCGTTTTCGTCCATTCGTTTTCGCCCGAATCGAACTCTAAAACGTCGCAACTCGCGCCGATAACGGTGAGAGGAGTTTTCAGTTCGTGGCTCGCGTCGGTGATAAAGCGTTTCTGCTTTTTATAGCTTTCGGCGATAGGTTTCATAACCGCGCCCGAAAGAATTATTATAAGAACGAAAACGACGACAAGCCCTGCAACGCTTATGAGTACGCTCGCTTGTAAAAAATCCTTAAAAGTGGAAAGATCTCTCGAACAATCGAGGAAAACGTAGGCTTTTCTTCCGTTGGTAAAGCTTACGAGCTTGTAGCGATAAACGGAAATTTTCCCTTCGGTTTTCGATTTTTCGAGCAGATTTTCGGCGTAAGATTTTGCCGTGTCGTCGTCTATCGCGGCGATATTTTCGGTGTCGACAAGTTCGATTTCCGTTCCCGAATCGCTTAAAATCGCCGTGAAATATCTCGTTTCGAAAGGAGCTTCGGGGGAGTGAAGTTTATCGTCGGGTGCGGCGGGTTTGTCTGTCGGCGCGTTTACGTCCGCGGGCGGAGTGGCGTCGGCGGGAGTGGTGACGTCGGCGGGAGTGGTGACGTCGGCGGCTGAATTGTCGCCGTTCGGGTCATTGTTCGGATCGCCGTCCGGCGGTTCTTTCGAAGGATCTTTGGACGGATCGTCAATGCCGCCGTTCGGTTTGTTTTGCGGAAATCTGCCGTTATTTTCTGCGATAAGCTCGATTTTGGCTTTCGCGGAATTCGTTATGTCGGAATAGTTTTTTATGTTTATAAATCCGATTATCGCAGACAAAACGAGAGTCGTCGCGACCATTGCGGAAACGATGAACTTTATTCTGAGTTTTTTAAGCATTTTCGTCCTCCAACATATAGCCGACGTTTCTGACTACCTTTATGTTTACTTTCGAGTCGAGTTTTTTGAGCTTTTTTCTCAAATACGAAATGTACGTCCACACGACGTTTATTTCGGTCTCGCTGTCGAACCCCCATATCCGATCCATAAGTTTTTCGGGCGAAAAAACAGTGGACGGGCTGAGCATAAACGCTTCCATAATCTGAAATTCCTTGGAAGTGAGCGGCAAAGAGCCTTTCGGGGTCGACAACTCGAAGCGGTCTCTGTCAAGCGACAGATCGTGAAAACGCAGGGTGTTGTCCTTAACTTCGCCCGATCTTCTCGTTATCGAACGAATTCTCGCAAGCAGTTCTTCGCTCGCGAAAGGTTTGGTGAGATAATCGTCCGCGCCGAGGTCGAGTCCTTTCACTTTGTCGTCGATTTCGGTTTTTGCCGTTAAAATAAGCACGGGAACGGATTTACCTTTCTCCCTTAATTCTTTAAGTACGGTAAGCCCGTCCTTTTTCGGCATCATTATGTCGAGAATAACCGCGTCGTATGCGGCTTCGTCCGAAAGAATATAATCGAGCGCGTCTTCGCCGTTGTAAACGGCGTCCACGGAGTAGTTATTTCGTTTTAAAATCGCCGTAAGCGCGTTGGAAAGCGGCTTTTCGTCTTCGCATAAAAGCAGTTTCATTTTTTCTCCTTTTAATTTCGCTCTTTTATATAAAGCGCCTTAATTATATCTTGCCAACCTTAATCGAAATTTAAAAAACGCGGAAAACCCCTTGATTTTCCGCGCGTAATTTAATGTTTATTGATTTTCGGCAAGCTTTGCGGTCTTTAAGAAACTTCTTACGCTTTCGATCGCGCTCTGGCACGCGGAAAGTTGAGAGTAAGTTTCGCCGATGCAAAGCGTAAGCTTATGGTCGTTTCTGAGCTTGAAGAAATATCTGCCCTTTTTATCGCTGTCGATAATAAAGTTGCCCGCTTCTGCGTTTTTAGTGATATTGTCGATAGCTTCTTTTGCCGAAGCGTAAGAGGTGTAGGACTCGCTGCTTAAAAGAAGTTCGCCGTTGGAAGCGCGGAGCTGAGCCATAAATTCGTCGTCGATAGGCGTGATAACCCATTTGCCGCTGTATTTCTTGGTTTGCGAGTCTTTTTCGGGGGCGGGAACGTAGTTTATTATCGTGATATCTTTTTCCACAACGTCCGAAACGGGCGAGTCGACGAATTTTTTAACCGACTCGATCGATTTCAGGCACGCCGATTTGTTCGGGTACGTTTCGCCTACACATAAAAATCTGTTCTGACTCGTTTTAAGTTTGAAATAGTAATTTTTCTTTTTGTCGCGGTAATAAGTGAAATTCTCGCTTATAGCGGCGTTTTTCTGTATCGTTCCGATGCCTTTTTTCGCGCCGTCGGGGGTGGAGTAGGTCTCGCTCGTGAGCATAAGCTCTTTGTTGTTGGCGTAAAGATAAGCGACGAATTCGCCCTCGCCTTTTTCCTTGATCACCCATTTGCCTACCGCTTTTTTCAAAGGCGCATTAGCGGGCGCGGGTGCTTTTTCGAGAGCTTTTTCCGCAAATTTCTCCGCGAATTTCACGCTTGATTTGCTCGCTTTTTTTTCGGGTTTGCTTTCGGCTTTTTTTACTGCCATTTCGTTTTCCTCCTCGTTTTCCGTGATTTTTGCGGCGTTTTCGTCCGCGATATCGTCAATTTTAAGTTGACGGATTTCGGTTCGGGCAAGTTCGTTTTTCTGCTCGCTTTCGGGTTTTTCGTTTGCGGATTGCTGTTTGTTTTCAAGTATTTCGTTTGCGGATTGTTGTTCGCTTTCGGCTTTTTTGTCCGCCGATTTTTGTTCGCTTACGTCCCTTTCGCTTCTTTCGATCCTTTCGCCTCTTTCGCCGACGAAAATCTTACGGTCTTTCGCATTGTTTTTCCGCGATTTATCCGCTTTTTTCGGTTTTTCGTCCTTTTGCGCGCGCTTGGAGTTCGTTTCCGTCGCCGCTTCTTCGGGCGTCGGCTCCTTAACTTCCTTGTTTTCTTTGACTTCTTCTTTAACTTCTTTCGCTTCGTTTTTAAGCGGCGGAAGTTCCGTCCTTAAAACCCCGAAGTAGCCTTTTTCGCCTTTGAGCCAGTCCATTTCGGTTTTTTCGAACTCGGGGCGTTGTCCGTCTCCGAAACTGACGTCCTCGCGGTCGTCGTTTTCGATGGGAACTTCTTCGAGCATTTTGGCGTACTCGGCGTCCCGCTTGATCCGCGCGTTTTTCGCCGATATCGAAACGAAAACGATAACGATTGCGATTATCGCGGCGGCGGCAACGCATACGATGATAATGTTGTCCGCCAGAAATTTTAATAGTGCTTCCACAAATACTCCTTTAAATATAGATACGTCGCGTTTTTTGTAAGGCGACCTTTCGTTTCGGGCTATTTTTCACCCGTTTCGTGCTTATTATACAACTATTTTTCTTTGCTGTCAAGATTATTGCCGCAAGCCCGATTTTGTTGCCGAAATTTAAGAAATATGTTACAATATAAGGACAAAACGTAAGGGACGACGGGAGTCCCCGCAACGCGGTGATATTTATGATACTTTTTTTCGATACCGAAACAACGGGGCTTATCCCCGGGCGGATAATACAACTTTCTTATATAATGCAGAGCGAAACGGAAACGATTGCCAAAAATTTCTTTTTCGCAGTTTCTTATATCGAGCCGTCGGCGGTCGCCGTTCACGGCTTTACGCCCGAAAAACTCGCCGTTTTGTCGAACGGGCATACTTTTTCGACCGATACGGAAGAAATTTACGACGATTTTTCGTCCGCCGATCTTATCGTCGCGCATAACGTGAAGTTCGATATCGGCTTTATGATCGCGGAATTCTGTTATCAGGACAGGCGTTTCCGTTACAGACAGGAATTCGATACGATGAAGTTTTTCACCGAAATAATGAAGCTTCCCCGCGAAAACCATAAAGGCTACAAATATCCCAAGCTTTCCGAACTTGTGGAATTCCTCGACCTTTATCCTTACGACGTCACGAGAAAAACGGACGAACTCTTTTCGATAAATTCCGTCGGCGGACACGACGCGAGATACGATACCGCCGCGCTTTATCTCGCTTTTAACGAGGGCGCGAGAAGATACGCCGAGCTTGACGAGATAAAACAAAAATACCTTGTCGGCGAACCCCGCGAGTAAACGCGGGAAGAAAAATCGCGGCTTTCAAAACGTTGCGATTAAAGATAAAATACGCCGATAATCGACTTATAGCCTGATTTTTTGCCAAAATAAAAGCTTCCTCGCAGGTTTCGCGAAGAAGCTTTTTCATTTGTTTTAAATTAAACGAGTTTTTTACCGAAGAACATAAACACGCCGTCGATTATCATCAGAACGCCGATAACGATAAGGAACGTGTCCACCATCTGCCATTTGGAAACGATGAGTAAAACGCCGATGACTATGGTGAATACAGCCGCAAGGAGGGCAATCACGTTGATTTTCGAAAATCTGAGACAGGCGATAAGTTCGATAACGCCTTTCGCGGCAAGGATTATGCCGATCACGAGAAGGATTATTTCGAGGAATAAAAATCCGCCTAAGATAATGAGCGCGCCGATCGCCGCGGTTACCACGCCGTAAACAAGATCGCCCTTCAAAATCGCGAGGACGCCGATTACGATTGCGATGATGCCGACTACGAGCATTGCGTATTTAAGAAGCTCCGTTCTGAAAATGCAGAGCATTGCGCCGAGTACGATGTAGATAAGCGAGGAAATAAGAAGGTTCTTATCTTCCGAGGAACGTACTCTTTTAACTTTTGTTTTTTCGTTTTTTGCCATTGTGTTTCTCCTTTTCGCCTTTTTCCGCGCAAAAATATCCGAACGCGGAAACAAGCAAATATTTTTTTTAAGATTTTTTATTTCAAAAAGCCTTCGACTATTTTTTCTTCGGCTTCTTTTTCCGTGAGTCCCAGCGAGGTGAGCTTTATGAGCTGTTCGCCCGCGATTTTGCCTATCGCCGCTTCGTGGATAAGGCTTGCGTCGATATTGTTTGCGTTAAGTTCGGGTTTTGCCGTAACGGTTCCGTTATCCATGATTATCGCGTCGCATTCGGTATGTCCGGAGCATTTGTTGTTGCCGTCCATACACGAAACGTATTTCTGATGCGAGTCGTCTTTGGCGATAGACCTCGAAATGACGTGCGCGCCCGAGTTTTTGCCGTTTAACGCGACGCGGAAGTTTGTTTCGGCATACTGCTTGCCGTGGGTCATTATCTTTTCGTGAATGATAAGCGTGGCGTTGTCTTTCAGAACGGCTTCGGTTTTTCTTATCGCGGAGTCCACGCCCTTTATCTGAGCCGTTTCCATAGTCATCGAACCGCCTTCGTCTATCTCGACGAGAGTGGTGGGGTTCAAAATTCTTTCGCCCGAGCCGTCTCCCTCGCCGTAATGCTTTTCGATATATAAAACTTTGGCGTTTTTACCGATATGGAAGGAGTGAATTCCGTCGTGTTCGCTTTTGTCTTTTCCGCCGTTATGAATTCCGCACCCCGCGACGATAGTCACGTCCGCGCCGTCCGCAACGTAAAAATCGTTGTAAACGAGGTCGTTCAAGCCCGTTTCGGTAAGAATTACGGGAATATCGACCCTTTCGCCTTTGGTTTCGGACTTAATGTATATATCTATGCCGGGTTTGTCGGTCTTGGTCACGATATCGATATGCGCCGTTGTCTTACGCCCCGCGAGCTTTCCGTTTTCGCGGACGTTATAAGCTCCCGTAGGGATATCTTCGAGCCCCGCGACTTCTTTGAGAAGATTTCTTTCTATTCCGCCGAGTTCCATCATAACGCCTCCTTGGATTTGTTCTGTAAAACGTTGCAGGCGGAATTTACGTTCAGAAGTTCGGGCAAAACGTCTTCGCCCTTGCCGTCTTTCGCGATTTTTCCGTCGGAAATAACCACTATTCTGTCCGCGATCGATAAAATTCTCTCCTGGTGCGAGATAATGAGAAGAGACTCCGAAGTTTTTGCCGCAAGATTTTCGAAAACCTTGATGAGGCTGTTGAAACTCCATAAGTCTATTCCCGCTTCGGGTTCGTCGAATATCGTGAACTTGCTTTTTCTCGCAAGCGTTACGGCGATTTCGATACGTTTGAGTTCTCCGCCCGAAAGGCTGGAATTGATTTCTCTGTTCACATATTCTCTCGCGCAAAGTCCCACTTCGGAAAGATAAGAACAAATTTCCGAAACCGAAAGTTTTTTGCCGCTCGCGATTTCGATCAGATCGGTAACGGTGATGCCTTTGAATTTAACGGGCTGCTGAAACGCGAACGCTATTCCCGCCCGCGCGCGGTCGGTAACGGAAAGATCGGTCACGTCTTTTCCGTCGAATATGATCTTGCCGCTCGTGGGTTTCAGAATGCCCATGATAAGCTTCGCGAGCGTGGATTTGCCACCGCCGTTCGGACCCGTGAAAGCGATGAATTTTTCGCTTAAATCAAGGCTCACGTCTTTTATGATTTCTTTTTTAACTCCGTTGTTTTCCGCGGAGTAACAAACGTTTTTCAATTCGAGCATAAATTCTCCTCGACGCAAAAACAATAATAACACGAACCGTGGTATTACGGTTTTGTTTTCCGCCTGAATTATACCACTTGCAATAAAAAAAAGTCAACCGATTGCCGAGAGAGATTTGAACCACATTAAGTTTTAACGGCGCAAAATTTGCAAAATCGGCGTTAAACTCACTTATAATACGGTAAGTATGATTGCGTTCGTTTGCCTTGATTTTTCTAAATTTATCGCCGGCAGCCACAGGTGATTGCATTTAAACCCGGTCTCACGGCGTGTTTTTGACTAATACGTCGTTCCGCTCGTGTGTTATACGTTAAGTATTAACGCGCTCGCGTGCCTTGTCTTAGTCTAAAAACACGCCGTGAGACTTGCCCCAACCCAAACGGCAATATTTTCGATGATTTGGGGAAAAGGCGAACGCAGGTGTACTTTCGTACTACAAGAGAGAATTTGCCTCAAAGCGCGAAAATAGTGCCGTTTGGGCGAGTTAAAAGGCAATCACCTGTGGCTAAATGCTACGCACCTTAAAGCAGTATTTTTTAGGCGGTTGTGACGAAGATTTGCGTAGACGTACCGGGCGTACTTCAAGCAAAGATTTGCCGCAACAGGCAAAAAAGACGGCTTTAAGGCTTGATGGGGTTCGAATTTCTCTCGGCTAGGTTGACTTTAATATAAAGGATTTCGGTCGTAAAAAGGTTACAATATGCCTTTAAGGAAGATTTCGAGACCTATAACGATAAGAATAACGCCGCCTAAAATGCCCGCTTTTCCCGCAAGTTTCGTGCCGAATTTTCTGCCGAGGAAAAGCCCGGTAAGACATATCGCAAGCGTGACCGCGGCGATAACCGCGGAAGCCACGAGAGCTTCGGTCACGGCGTATTCGGCGATGGTGAAGCCGACGGAAAGCGCGTCTATGGAAGTCGCCACGCCCTGAACGAAAAGTTGCCAGAGCGTTACTTTTATCGCGGGTTCGTCGTCGTTTTTATGCTTTATTCCGTCGATAAGCATTTTACCGCCGATAAACAAGAGGAGAATAAGCGCGATATAAGGTATCGCTTTTTCGAACGTTTTGAATTTTTCCGCCGCGAAATGTACGCACAGCCAGCCTATCATCGGCATTAAGAACTGGAAAAACGCGAACGTCCCCGAGACGAGTATTCTTTTGCCGCGTTTCATTTCGGGTTCGGCAAGTCCGTTGGCGAGAGACACCGAAAACGCGTCCATCGCAAGCCCCACGCCTAAAAGCGCGCTGTTGAAGAAAAACAAAAAGTCCATAAAAAAACCTCGCTTTCGTCGCGAGGGTCTTTGCCTTAAAATATACGGGAGAGACCTTCGCACACAATAATAAACGCTTTTGAACCCGAAGTTTCCGATAGATCTTTATCTGTCGGACGCGAATTCGCGTAAGCGTTTTATCTGCACTTTAGTCTCGTAAATTAAAGCAAGCCAGGTCGAACGAAGTTGAAACCCGTCCGAGCGGTGTGTTGACTTGCTGCGCCGTTTTCGTTTTTTATCCGAAAAACCGAACGACGACGCTTACTACTCCCTATCGTCCGATATATTCTATCACATTGAAATTCCGTTGTCAACCGAAATGACGGTTAAAATTATCAAAGAAAAAACAGCCGAACGAACATGCTCAATTCGGCTGTTTGATGTCAAAAAGTCGCGTTAATCGACTTATAGGCGGGTTTATTGGCTTGAAGAAGCGGTTTTTCTGAATTGAAGAGGGGTTGTTCCGACGGTTTTTTTGAAAATGCGGCTGTAATAACTCGGATCGTCGAAGCCGAGACTTTCGGCGATAGCGGCAACGGAAAGGTCGGTCGATAGAAGCATTTTTTTGGACTCGTCGAGTTTTTTGTCGAGAATATATTTGCCTATGCTCACGCCCTGAAACCTCGTGAAAAGATGAGAGAGGTAATATTTGCTCGTGTAGCATTTTTCGGCAACCTCGTCCAGGGTGAGTTTGCGCTTGAAATTTTCGTCTATGTAAGCGAGGACGGTTTCTATCGTCATGCTTTTGTCGAGCAGAGCCGAGGCGTTTTCGGTACGGTTTATCAGCCTGAAAATGTACATAATGAGCGTTCTCGAAATGTTCTGGCAAATCTCCATATAAAAACGTTCTTTAAGTTCGAACTCGGTGATAAGCGCGGTGAAATAACGGTGGAAAACGTCGTACATTTCCTCGGTGTGGAAAATCGGTCCGTAAGACTCGGGCAGAAGACTGTTCGGCGGAAGATTTGTTATTTCGAGCTTGTCGTAAGCGATGAAAAGGATTTCCATAGGGTCTTTTTCGTTGCTTTTCTCGTAATGCGTAACGCCGTTGTTGTAAATAAGCAGATCGCCTTTTTTAACGGAATAGCTTTTGTTGTCGACGGTTATTTTCCCCTTGCCGTCCGTGACGAAAATGATTTCGAGAAACTCGTGAGAATGAGGTTCTTCCGCCCAGCCGCCGTGCTTGTCGAGCGAGCCGACGTATAAAAGGCGGGGCTTTAACTTGAAAGAATAGTGGTTTTCGAGCAGGTGGTGCTGCCGTTCGTCGCTGTCGTATCTGTGCGTTATTACCATATTTTCCCTTGCCGCAAAATTCGCTCCCCGCGTTTTTTGCGTTTTCATATATTTCGCGGATATAATAACATTATTTAAAAAGAAAATCAATACTTATCACAAAAATTTCCCGTAAAAATTTTAAATTTTCTTTTTTCCGTTCCGCCGCGGAAAACCCGAAAAACAGGATTTTGTTGCTCTCGGAATTCGGCAAGTAAATGTCTTGAAATTCGCAAAAAAGGGTGCGATAATGAAAACGGCGACGGGGAAAGAGACCCTTTCGGGGGTGGTTTGAAGACCGATCGAATACTGTTTTAAGACCGTTCGAAACACCTTTCCCGAACGCGTAAATTTATGGTAGGGCGCAGGAAATATGGGCGAATTGATTTTGAAAATGACAGGTATAGACAAGCGTTTTTCGGGCGTTCACGCTCTGAAAGGCGTCGATTTCGACCTTTACGCCGGAGAAGTTCACGCTCTTATGGGCGAGAACGGAGCGGGTAAGTCAACGCTGATGAAAGTGCTTTGCGGAATACACGCTTACGACTCGGGAAGTATCGAATACTTCGGGAAAAAAGTTAAATTCGCGTCGATAGCCGAATCGCAGGCGGCGGGCATAAGCATAATTCATCAGGAACTCAATATGATGAATCATCTCACGGTCGCGCAGAACATTTACATCGGCAGAGAACCGATGAAAGGCGGGTTTATCGACGACAGAAAAATGGAAGCGGACGCGAGAGAACTTTTCAAACGCATAGGCGTTCGCATCGATCCGTCGGTCAAGCTCGGCTCGCTCACCGTCGGCAGACAACAGATGGTAGAGATTGCGAAAGCGGTTTCGAGAGATTCGAAACTCCTTATTCTCGACGAGCCGACCGCGGCTTTAACTCAACCCGAAGTCGAGGATCTGTTCCGCATAATGCACGATTTGCAGCATAAGGGTATCGGAATGATATACATTTCTCACCGAATGGACGAGATAAACCGCATATCGGACAGAGTAACCGTTATGAGAGACGGCGAATACGTCGGAACGGAATACACGAAAAACTTAACCAAAGACGATATCGTAAAAATGATGGTCGGCAGGGTTATTTACGGCGAGCAGAAAGAAAAAAGCCTTGTCGCGGACGACGCTCCCGTAGTTTTAGAAGCGAGAAATATCGTCAGCGGCAAAACGCTCAAAGACGTAAGCTTTAAATTGAGAAAAGGCGAGATACTCGGATTTGCGGGGCTTATGGGCGCGGGGAGAACGGAACTTGCGAGAGCCGTTTACGGCGCGGATTCGTTCGACAGCGGCGAAATTTATGTAAACGGAAAGAGAACGGAGATAAAAACCCCCGAGGCGGCGGTTAAACACGGAATCTGTTATCTTTCGGAAGACCGCAAGCAATTCGGGCTTATGCTCGGAAAATCGGTTACGGAAAATACCGTGATAGCTTCTCTGGACGATTATATCCGTTTCGGCTGGATAAACGACGCCGCGGCAAAAGCCGCCGCGGAGGAGAAAAACAAACAGCTCAGAACGAAAACTCCTTCCATGGATCAGCTCCTTAAAAACCTTTCGGGCGGAAATCAGCAGAAAGTAATCGTCGCGAGGTGGCTTTTGAAAGACTGCGACGTGTTTATTTTCGACGAACCCACGAGGGGAATAGACATAGGCGCGAAAAGCGAAATGTACGATCTTATGTCGGAGCTTGCGGCGCAGGGGAAATCGATAATAATGATTTCTTCCGAGCTTGCGGAAATTCAGAGGCTCAGCGACAGAGTAATCGTTATGTGCGAGGGCAGAATTACGGCGGATTTGCCGATAGAAGGTCTCACGCAGGAAGAAATTATGAAATACGCCACGATGCGTCAATCGGCGTGACAAGGCGTAGCTAAGGGAAACAACCGAATTTTTACGGAGGAAAATGATATGGAAAACAAAAAATTGAGCTTGCCGTTCAACCGCAAAATGCGCAAGGCGGCGATAAAAGTAAAAGACGCCGCAGTAACCAAGGGCAAGCAGAATATCATAATTATTGCCGCGCTCATAGTGCTTGCTTTGATATTCTACGCTTTGAACCCCAACTTTCTCAGCAGATTCAACGTCGTCAGTATGACGCAAAGCCTTGCGCCTTACGCGATACTCGCTCTCGGCGTAACGTTCGTTATAGCGACGGGCGGAATCGATCTTTCGATCGGTACGGTTTGTATAGCATCCGCCGTCATTGCGGGATTTTGCTACACGAAAGGAATGCCCCTCTGGCTCACCATTCCTATGATGATAGCCATCGGCGGACTTTTCGGACTTTTAAACGGATTTCTGGTCGCTAAACTTAAACTTCCCGCGTTCATCGCGACGCTCGGAACAATGATGCTTTCGAGAGGTCTGAGCGCGCTTATCGTTTCCGTTCCGAACATTTTCTTCCCGAGCGGAACGTGGTTCAACTCGACGTTTTCAAACCTCAACGGATTTCCTATCGGTCTCGTATGGGTCATAGGTCTTATGCTTCTTTGTATGTACCTTATGTACAAAAACAAAATAGGCAGATATATTCTCTCTATCGGAAGTAACGAAGAAGCCACGAGACTTTCGGGTATAAACACCGATAAATACAAAATGCTCGCTTACGTCTTCTGCGGTATCGGCGCGGGCGTTGCCGCGATTTTCTGGGCGGCTTCCTTCACGACGGTGGCTTCGGCAACGGGTAACGGAATGGAACTCGACGCGATCGCGGGCGTTTATATCGGCGGAACGAGCGCGGCGGGCGGCGTAGCTTCGGTTGCGGGTTCTGTTATCGGTAACATAATGCTCGTAGTTATAAGAAGCGGACTTAATTTCGTTCTCGCGAAGTTCAACCTTAATATGAACTCCACTTATGTGACTTACGTTCTTACGGGTATCATAGTCGTGGCGGCGGTTCTGATGGATACAATCAAAAACAAGAACGCGATGAAAGTAAAAGAAGACACGCCCAAGCAGAAAATCAAAAAACATTACGTCGAAAGAAAAGCCGCGCTTAACGACGGTATCGACGCGATACTCGTCGACGGAACTGTCGGCGAAAAGGAAAGAGAATCGAGAGTGGCGGTTTTAAACGACGAACTTACAAAACTCAAAGCCGATTATTTAAGTGAAATGGAAAAGCTTAAATCGCAATCGGCGAAAGCCTGACGGTATTTACGATAACGACGATATTCGGCGGTAAATACTCGGCAAAGCATAAAAATATACGGAAAAATCCCGAAAGGGAAAAATAAAGGAGGAAAATTTCCAATGAAAAAATTCAGAAAGTATTTCTTACCCATCGTATGCGCAATCGCGTGTATGTTCACAACGCTCGCATCTTGCGGCGGCAGCGACGAAAAGACGATCGCGGTAGTGGCAAAAGGCGAATCCCATGCGTTCTGGCAGTCCGTTAAAAAGGGCGCGGAAGACGCAGGCGCGAAGTATGGTTACAAAATAACTTTCCGCGGTCCCGCAAGCGAGTCCGCAAAAGATCTTCCCAGCCAGAAAGAAATGGTTACAACGGCTCTGAGCAACAAGCCTGCGGCTATGGTTCTCGCAACTATCGGCGAAGGTTTTGTGGACAGCCTTAAAAGCGCGTACGATCAGAATATTCCTGTCGTTCAGTTCGACAGCGGTATCTGGGAAAACGACGTAAAAGCTCTTAACGCGGCTAACAAAAATCCTATTAAATCCTCGGTCGCAACCAGCAACACGTTGGCGGCGGGGCTTGCGGCGGAGAAGTTCTTCGAAGCTATCAAAGCCGATATCGCGGCGGCGGAAGGAACTTACGTCGTAGGTATAATTCAGCACGACGAAACTCAGACGGGTATCGACCGCGCGGGCGGATTCGAAGCCAAATTCAAAGAGTTGGCAGACGCCGACGCTACGACGAAAGGTAAATACAAAATCGAAAAAGAAGTTAAACCCGGCGACGCGGATCAGGCTTATAAAACCGCTCTGGAAGCTCTTTACGAAAAGAATATAAGCGCGTTGTTTATGAGCAACGAGGGCGTTGTAAAACAGGTAAGCGACGCTATCGCTTCTTCGGGAACCAAGTACGACGCAATCAAGTTCTGCGGATTCGACGCAGGCACTAAGCAGATCGAATGGATGAAGAAAACTACGGGCGCGAAACTTATCGGCGCGGTAGCTCAGGACTCCTATCAGATCGGTTACAACGCCGTAGAACAGGCTGTTTTCGCGGCGGAAGGCAAAACCGTTACCGCAACCGTTGCAATCGCGGGTTCGTGGTGGGACGCGACCAATGTCGACGAAATGATTAAAAACAACATCGTTTACGAAGGTTAATTACATCGATAAAAAACTCGGAGCTGTTTGCTCCGAGTTTTTTTATTGATGTTATCGATTATTTGCGGATAATCGACTTATAGAGTGACTTTTGTCAGTTGTTTTCGTTGTCGGAAGAGGTTTCTTCGGGTTTTTTCTCGGTCTTTTCCGCTTCTTTTTCAGCGGCTTTCGCGGCGATCTTTCCGCCGACCACGCCCGAGATGAGCGCGTTCACGTCGATACCCGTAGACTCTTTGACGCCTTCCATGATCTGGCTTGCGCTTGACATAACGTCCTTAACGACTTTCGTCGCGTTTCCGTCGCCGTACATAACGATTTTATCGGTACGGGAGAGAGGAGCGGCGGCGTTTTTGACTACTTCGGGAAGAGCCGCGAGATACATTTCGAGAACGGACGCTTCGCCCATTTTCTTCTGCGCTTCGGCTTTTTTCTCGATAGCTTCCGCCTCGGCAAGACCTTTGGCTCTGATACCTTCGGCTTCCTGTTCCATAGCGTATCTTACGGCTTCGGCTTCGGCGCGTTTTGCTTCCGCTTCCATAACCGCCTGATATTTTTTAGCCGCGGCTTCCTGTTCGGTCGCAAATCTTGCGGCTTCGGCGTCTTTCTGACGTTTGATAAGATCGGCTTCCGCCTCTTTCGCCACGCGGTAATTGTTCGCGTCGGCTTGCTTTCTGATTTCGGCGTCGAGCTGTTTTTCCTTTAAAACGATAGCTTTATCCGCAAGTTCGGACTCTTTTTCCTTTCTCGCGATATCGGCTTCGGTTTTGGCGATCTCGATCGTCTTTCTCTGATTTTCCTGCTGAATGGAATAAGCCGCGTCCGCCGCCGCTTTTTTTGTGTCCGCCTGAACTTTGAGTTCGGCTTGCTGAACGGCGAGGGTGGTGTTTTGTTCGGCGATTTTCTTTTCCGCCTCAACCTTTACGGCGTTGGCTTCTTCCTGCGCGTGAGAAGTCGCGATCGCGATGTCTCTTTGCGCGTTCGCCTTTGCGATCTGCGCGTTTTTGCGGATCTGTTCGACGTTGTCGATACCCATATTTTCGATAGTTCCCGCGTTGTCCTTAAAGTTCTGAATATTGAAGTTTACGACTTCGATACCGAGCTTTTCCATGTCGGGAACGACGTTTTCGGTAATCTTTTTGGCAACGCCCTGTCTGTCCTGAACCATTTCTTTAAGCCCTACGGAACCCACGATTTCACGCATATTACCCTCTAAAACCTGAGTTACGAGGCTTACGAGTTCCGCCTGTTTCATACCGAGAAGAGACTCGGCGGCTCTTTTCAAAAGGTCGGGGTTAGAGGAGACTTTGACGTTCGCAACGCCGTCCACGTTCACGTTGATGAATTCGTTCGTGGGAACGGCTTCGCTCGTTTTAACGTCCACCTGCATAACTCTGAGCGAAATTTTATCCACTCTTTCGAAAAACGGCATTCTCCACCCCGCTTTACCTATAAGTATTCTTTTCTTGAACGGACCCGAAATTATGTAAGCCGTGTCCGGCGGAGCTTTTAAATAGCCCGCTACGAGAAAAAGAATTACCACGATTGCTACGACAACCAGTGTTGTGATTAACCACGTAGGCATAATTTTTACCTCCTTGTTTTTTGCCTTAGTGTATTTTACCGGAAAGGGTAGCGAAATATGACTTGCGAGATATGACCTGCGATTTTATGCTTGCCCGAAATTCGGGTTAAAAAAAGACTTTTACGGCGTACGTCCGTAAAAGTCTCAAAATACCGTGTTCGGTTCGCGACGCCGGAAAACTTAATTTTCGCCCTGACGACATCGCAACATAGCCAAGCTACGTTTTTACTCCCTTTCAGTGATTGTATGATAACATACGTTTAACAAAAAGTCAAGTACCTTCACCGTTTTTTCATTTTGAATTAAACATCGCTTTTATTTTAATTACGTTTTTGCTTTTTCGGTTATGTCGAAAATGTAGTATTTGTTATATATGTACGTTACATACGACAGATTTCCGTTTTCGGGGTTAAACTCGAAAATCATATTCGCAGTGTTTCCGAGCCAACCGAATTGGCACATGAACGAGATAAATAGTCTGTTTTTGAATAAATGAGCGCTTGCGCCCGCGCCGAGTCCGTCGCAGTTGCGGTAAACTCCGAAAAGTTCGGCGTATTTGGGGTTGTTGTCGAACGCGTACTGATCGTCTATCTCGTAAAGCGTTTCGCCGTCTTCGTTTTTTATTATTATGCGGTTTCTGTAGTAGTCGTAGAGATAATCGTCTTCGTAATAATAGGTTTTATCTCCGACGGTAAAACGTTGTTTGTCGGCTTTGTTTTGACTGTCTTGTTCGGCTTGTTCCCGCTCGCGTTGTTCCTGTTCTTTATGTTGCCGGACGATATCCATAAAGAAATCGCGGTCTGTCTCTTCGCCTGTTTTCAGATTTATGCAATTATAGTAATCGTAAGTTAAATCTTTGATATAGCGGGAAGTGTAGACGTAATCGCCGAATCTGTCCACATATTCGCTTTTTTCGTCGACCGTAAAGGAATGATCGATAAGTTTTCCGTCGCGATACTCCGCATATCTTAAAATGCCGTCGTCAAGCATGTAGTAGTAATCGCCGTATTCGTTCCCGTATACGTCTTCATACTCTATGTTTCTGAAAAGCTCCTTATCATAGAAACGCAACGTCTGCGTTACGGATTCCGTTCCGAGATCGAAAGTCATCAGATCTCCGTTGTAGATAAAGATTAAGGTTTTTTCGTCGGCGTAGCGGCAGCAGCCGTATTGGCTGTAATTGAACCGACCGCGCGGAACGACTTTTTTAAAGTCGTAAAGAAGCTTGGTTTCTGCCGTTTTTAGATTTGTTCTGAATAGCGCTATGTCGGCTGTATAAGGATTTTCGTCGCTGCTCGCGAAAAGTTTTTTTCTGCTTTTATATTCGTAACTGTAATATAAGCAGTCTCCGATAAGAACGGAAAAAGTGATATAAAGTTGGTTTTTTTTGCCCGAAACCTTGTAGGCAAGTTTGTTGATATCGTAATGATTGCCGTTTATTATAATGTTGTCTCTGTTAAAAATCACGAAATCGTAATCGACGTCGGGGGAAATTTTATTCAATTTCTTTTTCCGAGCCGAAGAGCAGGAAGTCGCGCAGAGTATAATCAGAACGACATAAATGAGTAATAAAGCTTTGGCTAAACGTTTTTTCTGAAATTCCCTAGTCATATATTCCCCTTTACAGTCGCGTGTTTCGTGCGGCTAAGTTTTAAATAAAGTGTTGTTTGCAATATTTCTATTAAAAATAGCCGAACGGTATTTAAGCTCCGCTCGGCTAAGTCGTCATAAATCCGTTTTTCAAAGCGGAAATTTTTCTGTCGTATTATTTTATTCTGTTGTTATTTTATTTGCTCAAAACCGCGTTGCCGAGAGCGCATACGCCCGAAACGATAGCCGTTATTCCGCCTACGATCGCGCCGTAACCGAGTTGCCATACTTTTGTGCTGTCGGTGTTCATATCGGCGAATTTGGAAGTGGTTTCGCTACCGAAGCCGAGAACGGAACCGGAAGTCGTTATCGTGGAGAAGTTAAGCGCGAAGAAGAAAAGAATTCCGCCCGCAACCAAAGCCGCGCCCGCGATGAAAGTCATAAGTTTGCCTTTGCCGATACCGACGAGTTGAAGAACGTTGATTACAAGTCCCGCAACCACAAGGATATAAGCGAGAAGGTTGGGGAAGGAGAAGTTTATCGTCGTCGAACCTTTGAAGAAATCGCCGCCGTCGACAGAAGAAAGTTCTTTGCCGAACGCGATCGCAAGTCCGTTATAAGTCGTGTCGCCGTTTACAGCCGCAATCTGCGGAAGGAAGACCATAACAACCGCGACTATCGCCAAAAGCGCGCCGACAAGCGCAATGAGTTTGTTCAGTGATTTTGCTTTTTTTGCCATAATTTTACCTCTTTTAATTTTGGTATTATAAATTATACCATATAGACAAAAATTGTCAAGCGAAAAACAAAAAATAAACTGTACAAAACTTTGCCTTTTGTACAGTTTAACGTAAAATATGCGATTATATCCGAGATTTTCTTTTTTCGGCGACGAGGGCGAAAAACAGCTCGGGTTTGTCGTTCAGAACAAGCTCGGAAGGAAACGAAACGTCCTTTAAAACTTTAAGGCAGTTATCGAAATCGGCGATTTTTTCTCTGCCGTGACTGTCGCTCCCGAGCGAAACGTAAACGCCTTTGTTTTTGCACAGAAGCAGGGTCTCCACAATGCCCTCGACGTTTTTCTTTCTGTAACCGTCGGGCGAAACGCCTACCGCGTTGAATTCTATTATCGTTCCCGTTTTTTTCGCCGCGTCGGTAAGAGCGGAGAAGTTGACCGTAAAAGTCGGATCGTCGGGATGTCCTATTATATTTATATACGGATTTTCGGCGGCGGCGACGAGCGCGGCTGTGTCGAGGTTTTCCGAGCGCGGTTTTATCGCGTCCTTGTGAAGGCTTACTATCGCGTAGTCGAGATTACAGAGTACGTCGACGGGAAGATCGACTTCGCCTTTCTCGTTTAAAACGTTAAGTTCCGCGCCGTATAAAATATTCACGCCGTAAAGCTTTTTGTCGCAGTATTTCAGATTTCTGAAATAGCTCACGTTCGCGGCTCCCGGCATTTTGGGCGCGTGATCGGTTATTCCGAGATATAAAATACCTCTTTTGTATGCTTCCTCCGCCATAAAAGTCACGGTGTCCGTCGTGTGATGACCGCTCGCGATCGTGTGGGTGTGGAAGTCCGCTAAAATCTTCATAGTAAAATTATACAGCATTTCCCGCAAAAAAACAACAAAATTAACACATCTCCCGAAAATTTTTTGGTAAAAACAACACAAAACAACATTTTTTATGAAAATTTTCAAAAATTTTGTTGTTTTGTGTTGACATTGTTCCGCTAATGTTATATAATAAGGGCGAAATCCGCAAATGTGGAATTTTGTTGATTTTCGGCGTCGGGAAAGCGGAGTACCCGAATTCGTCGCCGACGATCGGGCAAAGAGGTAAAATGGATTTAAAAGATTTAGCCGAAAGCAACGGAAAATTAAGAATAGTACAAGAGCTTGTTCCGGGCAAACAGATCACGCTTGCGCACGTCATCGCGAACCCCGATCCCGTTCTTTACAGAAAGCTCGGGCTTAATCCGTCGGTGGATTATTCCAAACAGGCGATAGGCATCGTTTGCATGACCCCCGCGGAATCGGCGATAGTCACGGCGGATATAGCGATTAAGTCGAGCGGAGCGGAAATAGGTTTTGTGGACAGGTTCAGCGGAACGCTTATTCTTCTCGGTACGGTTTCCGAAGTTTCGGAATCGATAAAAGCCGTTCTTTCTTACGCGGAAGAAACTCTTAAATTCACCGTCTGCAAGCTTACGAAAACCTGATATTTTCATAATCATGAAAAGAAAGATAATGTTTATGGGGCGAAGCGGAGCGGGCAAAACGACGCTCACGCAGGCTTTATACGGCGAGGATATCGAATACCACAAAACGCAGTACGTCAATTACAGCGAGTATATAATCGACCCTCCGGGGGAATATATAGAGGATAAGCAGTTCGGCTTTGCTCTCGCGCTGTATTCCTACGAAGTCGACGTTATAGGTTTCATTCTCGCGGCGAACGAGCCGTTCTCCCTTTATTCTCCCGCGTCCACGGCGACGGCAACGAGAGAGGTTATAGGGATAGTGACTCAGATAAATTCCGACGGCGCGGATCCCATGCTTGCCAAAGAGTGGCTCGAAATCGCGGGTTGCGAAAAGGTTTTCTTCGTCGATTCGGTAACGAGGGAAGGGCTGGACGAGCTTATAGATTATCTCGGCTGGAACGAGGACGAAAAGAAAACCGAGGGCGAAAAGAAAGGTAAAAGGGCGGCGAAGGGTAAAACCTCGGCGAAAACAAGCTCGGAAGCCGGAACAAAAGACAAAAAGGGAAAAGGGAACCCGCAAAAACGGGCGACTGAATATAAAAACAAAAAATAATTACATACCAAAAACTTTAAGGAGACAGATATGGTAAACGAATTTGAAATCAAAAAACAGATTTGCGACATCGGCAAGAGAATCTACAATCAGGGCATGGTCGCCGCAAACGACGGAAACATTTCCGTTAAGCTCAACGATCACGAATTCCTTTGCACGCCTACCGGCGTATCCAAGGGATTTATGACCCCAGAGTACATTTGCAAGGTCGACGAAAACGGAAAGGTTCTTCAAGCAAACGAAGGCTTCAAACCCTCTTCCGAAATCAAAATGCACATGAGAGTATATAAGGAAAGACCCGACGTTAAATCGGTAGTTCACGCTCACCCGATTTACGCAACTTCCTTCGCTATCGCAGGCATTCCGCTTACTCAGCCCATAATGCCCGAAGCCGTTATCGCTCTCGGATGCGTTCCCATTGCGGAATACGGCACTCCCTCGACCGAGGAAATTCCGGATGCGGTTTCCAAATATCTTCAATATTTCGACGCCGTTCTTCTCGCAAACCACGGCGCGCTCACTTATTCGGACAGCCTTCTGAACGCTTACCACAAGATGGAGTCGGTCGAGTTCTACGCTAAGCTTCTCTTCAATTCGAGACTTCTCGGCGGACCCAAGGAACTCTCCAAAGAACAGGTTGCTCGTCTTTACGAGATCCGTCGTCAGTTCGGTCTTAAAGGTAAACACCCGGCTAACATCTGCCTCAACAACAAGAAGGGTGAGTTCAGCTGCCACAACTGCGAATCTTGCGGAGCGGGCGCAAGCAATTCTTCCTGCGCGAATGCGGACGAAGAAGCTATCGCGGAGATCACCAGAAAGGTTATCGAACAGCTCGGTCTTAAAAAATAATCGGGTAAAACTCGACACACTTTTCGGGGCGTAAGCCTCGGGAGAATACGGGAGACATAAAATATGAATATAACCGATAACGAGGTTTCGGCAATCGTCAAAGAAGTCGTAGCAAAACTTCAACTTGCCGAACCCAAAGCTTCGCTCGGTATTTTCGACGATATGAACGAAGCGATCGCCGCCGCGAAAGAAGCTCAGGCGATCGTTAAGAAAATGCCGCTCGACGCAAGGGAGAAAGTTATCTCCAACATAAGAAAAAAGACGATTGAAAATGCCGAAATCCTCGCTCGTATGGGCGTTGAGGAAACGGGCATGGGCAACGTCGGACACAAGATTTTAAAACACAAGCTCACCGCAGAGATGACCCCGGGAACGGAAGACATCAAAACGACGGCATGGTCGGGAGACAAGGGACTTACCCTTATCGAAATGGGACCGTTCGGAGTGATCGGCGCGATAACGCCTTGCACCAACCCCAGCGAAACGATAATCTGCAACACGATCGGAATGTTCGCCGCAGGCAACACCGTTGTGTTCAATCCCCACCCGGCGGCGATCAAAACGTCCAACTACGCGGTGAATATGATAAACGAAGCGAGCGTGGAAGCGGGCGGACCCGCAAATATCTGCTGTTCGCTTCATCACCCCACGCTTGAAAGCAGCGGCATTATGATGCACCATAAGGACATTCAGTTGCTTGTCGCAACGGGCGGTCCGGGCGTCGTTACGGCTGTTCTTTCCTCGGGTAAGAGAGGTATAGGCGCGGGCGCGGGCAATCCTCCCGCACTCGTAGACGAAACCGCAGACGTAAGAAAGGCTGCGGAAGATATCGTAAACGGTTGCACGTTCGATAACAACCTTCCGTGCATTGCGGAAAAGGAAATCGTTGCGGTCGATAGCGTTTGCGACGAACTTATGCGTTATATGGTAGAAGAACAGGGTTGTTACCTCGCTTCCAAGGAAGTTCAGGACAAACTCGTCGCCACCGTTTTAACGCCTAAGGGGCTTAACAGAAAATGCGTCGGCAGAAGCGCGAAAGCTCTTCTTAAAATGGTCGGCGTGGACGTACCCGACAATATCAGATGTATCACGTTCGAGGGCGAAAAGGAACATCCGCTCATCGCGACCGAACTTATGATGCCGATACTCGGAGTAGTAAGAGCGAAAGACTTCAAGGACGCCGTCGAAAAAGCCGTATGGCTCGAACACGGAAACAGACACTCCGCTCATATCCACTCCAAAAACGTGGATCATATCACCGAATACGCGAAAGCGATCGATACGGCGATCCTCGTTAAGAACGGACCGTCCTATGCGGCTCTCGGCTTCGGCGGAGAAGGCTACTGCACGTTCACGATCGCAAGCCGTACGGGCGAAGGACTCACCGCGGCGCACACCTTCACGAAATCGAGAAGATGCGTAATGGTGGAAAGTCTTTGCATCAGATAAACTTTTAAAAAGAGAGTTATTCTCGCATTAAAGGAGACTATATATATTATGGATAACAGCACTATCGAAAGCATTGTAAGACAGGTGCTTGCTGGAATGGGTAACGGGGCCGCCGCTCCAAAAGCTTCGGCAGGTCCTATCCCCGAAAAAGCAAGAGTCGCTATGCTCGTCGAAAAGGAAAGATTCGAACTTAAAGAATATAAAATTCCCGAAGTCGGAGACGACGACATACTCGTTAAGGTCGAAGGCTGCGGAGTTTGCGGCACGGACGCTCACGAGTTCAAAAACGATCCGTTCGGTCTTATCCCCGTCGTTTTAGGACACGAGGGTACGGGCGAAATCGTAAAAATGGGTAAAAACGTCGCAAAGGACAGCGCGGGTAAGCCCCTCGCTATCGGCGACAAAGTCGTAACCTGTATGATTTTCGCGGACGATCCCGAAATCACTATGTACGACCTCAATAAACAGAACGTAGGCAAAGCCGACGTTTACGGGCTTACCAAACCTATCGGAGACGATTATTTCACGGGTTGGTTCGCGGATTACATACTTATCAAGAAGGGATCGACGGTATTCAACGTTTCCGATCTCGATCTCGATTCGAGAGTACTCATCGAGCCTTGCGCCGTTCTCGTTCACGCTGTGGAAAGAGCTAAAACGACGGGAATTCTTCGTTTCAATTCGAGAGTAGTCGTTCAGGGTTGTGGACCTATCGGTCTTATCTGCATCGCGGTTTTGAGAACTATGGGTATCGAAAACATCGTTGCGGTCGACGGAAACGAACAGAGACTTGCGTTCGCTAAACGTATGGGCGCGGAAAAGTCGGTCGATTTCAGAAACTACAAGGGCGCGGAAGCTCTCGGAAAAGCAGTTTACGACACGTTCGGCGGACATTATGCGGACTTCGCGTTCCAGTGTACCGGTAACCCGATCGCTCACGCCAACATCTATAAGATGATAAGAAACGGCGGCGGACTTTGCGAACTCGGCTTCTTCATCAACGGCGGCGACGCTACGATCAACCCCCATTTCGACCTTTGCTCCAAAGAGATCACTTTGGTCGGAAGCTGGGTATACACGCTCAGAGATTACGCTACCACGTTCGATTTCTTGAAGAGAGCGCAGGCGATAGGTCTTCCTTTGAAGGAACTTATCACTCACCGCTTCCCGCTCGAAGAGATTAACGAGGCGCTTAAAACGAACCTTTCGATGAAAGGTCTTAAAATCGCCGTAATCAACAAGTAAGAGGAAAGTAAATTATGTCGAAAGCAGTAGGTATTTTAGAAGTTTACGGTCTCACGACGGCATTCTGCGCGGCGGACGCCGCCTGCAAAGCCGCGGACGTTACGCTGGAAAATTTCGATAAAAACAAACCGGCTAACGCGGATAAACTTCCCGTACCGCTTCTTGTAACGATAAAAATAAGAGGCGAAGTCGCGGCGGTGGAAGCCGGACTTAAAGCGGCGCGTCAGACCGCCGAAGCGATGACGGGAGTCGTTGCCGAATATGTGATCCCGAACCCCGCAGAGGACACGGAGAAAATGCTCAAACTCAGCGGAATGGACAAAAAATAAAAAATTTAAGTTAATAATATCGGAGGATAAATATTATGTCTATGGAAGCATTAGGAATGGTAGAAACGAGAGGACTTACCGCAGCTATCGAAGCGGCAGACTCTATGGTTAAGGCTGCTCAGGTTACTTTGATCGGAACCGAGAAAATCGGTAGCGGACTCGTAACCGTTATGGTAAGAGGCGACGTAGGCGCAGTTAAGGCTGCCGTTGAAGCAGGCGCGGCTAACGCGTCCAAACTCGGCGAACTCGTTGCGACCCATGTAATTCCCAGACCTCATCAGGACGTTGAAAAGATTTTACCCGGTTTCAGCAAATAATTTCCGATTTACGAATAAAATATCGGTAAAAATTATCTGAGTCCGAAATAAATTAAAAGGTAAAGTTACTATGGGAAAAGCTCTTGGTTTTTTTGAAATATCCGGCGTGGTCGCGGCTGTGAACGCTCTCGATATAATGTGTAAAACCGCAGACGTGGAGTTTGTCACCTGGGAGAAAAAGCTCGGCGGCAGGCTTGTCACGATCATAATTCGTGGAAACGTCTCGGCGGTGAGAGAAGCGATAGAAACGGCGGCGGCAAACGGAATAAAAAAGCCCGTGGGCAAAGCCGTTATCGCAAATCCGCACGAAGAGATTGAGAGAATCGTCAAAAAAAGCGCGGACAGGCTCGCAAAATCCAAAGGTTGGAATACGGGCGACGGCGATCCGGACAGCGAAAGCTTTATAAAAGAAGTGTAACGGGTTCGATATAGCCGAATAGACGGAACATAAGCCTGTTGCGAACAAAAAATCCCTTTCGGGAAACGCGCATGACCCCGAAAAACACTTACGGCGGCGTGCGAAAAAAATAAAAAGAAAACAAACAAAAGGAGAAAAATATTATGGCACTCGAAGCATTAGGAATGGTTGAGACCAGAGGACTTACGGCGGCAATCGAAGCTGCGGATTCTATGGTTAAGGCGGCTAACGTCGTTTTGATCGGAACCGAGAAAATCGGTAGCGGACTTGTTACCGTTATGGTAAGAGGCGACGTAGGCGCAGTTAAATCCGCTGTCGAAGCCGGAGCTGCAAACGCTTCCAGACTCGGCGAGCTTGTTGCTACTCATGTAATTCCCAGACCTCATCAGGACGTTGAGAAAATTCTTCCCGTTTTGAAATAATAAACGACTGAATTTTCGAAAAAATCGGATTTTGTTCGCCGCTTGAAGTCGTTTACATATAAAAAGGACTTTAAGCGGCGGAGCGAAGCCGAAGCGCGGATAAAATCTGCCGCGCAAAGTCTTCGGACGGGGGTTTACGATCTCCTGCGGGGACTCAATCGAATAAAAGCGCGTATACCGCAAATAAATAGGGAGGAATTAAGCCGCTTTACGGTAAAAATCGTAATTCGGGCGAAAATTCGATCCGTATATTTTAAGTATACACAAAAATAAGTCGCAAAAAGGAATTACTTATGAATAGTTGCGATATCGAGAAAATTACGAGGCTGGTTTTAGAGAGCCTTAAAAAAGACGACGGAGCTACGGGATATATGGTACCCGTTGGCGTTTCCGCGAGACATATTCACTTAACTCAGGCGGACGTCGAAACCCTTTTCGGAAAGGGATATCAACTTACCAAAAAGAAAGATCTTATGGGCGGGCAGTTCGCGTCCAACGAGCTTGTAACCATCGTCGGTTTAAAGCTCCGCGCGATCGAAAACGTGAGAATTCTGGGACCCGTAAGAAAAGCGTCGCAGGTGGAGATTTCCGCAACGGACGCAGTTAAACTCGGAATAAAAGCTCCCGTGAGGGAGTCCGGAAATATAGCGGGATCCGCGCCGATAGCGGTCGTGGGTCCGTGCGGAGTACTTTATCTTAAAGAGGGCTGTATCATAGCCAAACGTCATATTCATATGTCTCCCGCCGACGCAGACCGCGCCGGAGTTAAAAACGGAGATATCGTTTCCGTTAAGGTGGACAACGAAAGAGCGACGACCTTTAACAACGTACTCATAAGAGTAGACCCGTCGTTTACGCTCGAAATGCATATCGACACGGACGAAGCCAATGCGGCGGAGATCCGTACCGGCATGAAAGCGGAAATAGTCAAGGGTTAAGGAGAGGACTGTCTAATGATTATAGGAAAAGTCGTCGGAACGGTCGTATCCACGAGAAAATGCGACAATCTTATCGGAAGCAAGTTCATGATAGTCGAACCTATTCCGAGCCTTAAAGTCGAAAACAGGATAGTTGCGGTAGATAAAGTCGGCGCGGGTATCGGCGAACTCGTTCTCGTCGCGCAGGGAAGCGCGGCAAGAATAGGTTGCGATATGGATAAATCCCCCGTGGACGCGGCTATCGTCGGCATTATTGACGAAGGACAAAACTTAGAGTAATATGGAATTAAGCGCTTTAAGCAAAATTTATAAGGAAGCGGGCATCGTCGGAGCCGGCGGCGCGGGCTTCCCAACATATGCAAAACTTAATAGTAACGCTCAGACATTGCTGCTTAACTGCGCGGAATGCGAACCGCTTTTAAGGCTTCACAGACAGCTTCTTAAATTCCACGCGCCCGAAATCGTTTCCGCTTTCGACGAAACGAGAAAATCGGTCGGAGCAACGGAAGGAATTGTCTGTATCAAAGAGCATTATAAAGGCGCGATCGACGCGGTAACCGCGCTTTTGCCGGAATATCCGTCGTTAAAACTTAAAGTTTTATCGAGGGTTTACCCTGCGGGAGACGAGGTTATGCTCATTTACGACGCGACGGGTAAAGTCGTCCGTCCGGGCGGATTGCCTATCGAGTGCGGCGTGGCGGTGTTCAACGTCGAAACGATGTACAACGCTTATCACGCGCTTAAAGGCGAACCTCTTTATTCCAAACTCGTGACGATAGCGGGCGAAGTAAAAGAGCCTAAAACGTTAAGACTTCCGCTCGGAGCAAAGCTTTCCGAAGCCGTAAAAATAGCGGGCGGAGAAACTATAAAAGATTACGTCTACTGGGTTGGCGGACCGATGATGGGAAGAATTGCTTCCCCGAACGATCCGGTTACGAAAACGACAAACTCGGTATTTGTTCTTCCTCCCGACAGTTTCGTCGTCGGCAAATCGAAGTCCGACGTGAAAATCGAGCTGGCAAGAGCGGCGGCGAGTTGCTGTCAGTGCAGGTCGTGTACGGAAATGTGTCCGAGATACAATATCGGACACCCGATAGAACCGCATAAGATAATGCGCGCGGCGGCTTGCAACGATTTCAGCGATACTTCGGCGTTTTTGAACACATTTTATTGTTCGGGTTGCGGCGTTTGCGAAATGTACGCATGTCCGCAAGGGTTATCCCCGAGAAAACTCGTTCAGACGGTTAAAAACGCGCTCCGCGCGAACGGTATAAAACCCCCGAAGGACGTTAAGAGCGGTCCTGTCAATCCTATGAGAGATTACAGAAGAGTTCCGCTCGAAAGATTGGTTTCAAGGCTCGGCGTAAAGAAGTATCAGGCGGACGCACCCCTCGATAATCGACTTATAGACGGGTTTTCGGAAGTTAATATACTTTGCAGTCAGCATATCGGCGCGCCTGCCGTTCCGATCGTTAAAGTCGGCGACAGGGTAGAAAAAGGACAGATTGTGGCGCAGGCGGCGGAAGGTCTTTCCGTCAACGTACATTCGTCGGTGAACGGTTTGGTCACGGACGTTACGCCTAAGCGGATCACTATTAAAAGGGTAGACTAATGAGCAAAGCGATCGGAATGATAGAATACAAGACGGTGTGCGCAGGCATAACCGCAACGGATCTTATGGTCAAAACGTCCGAGGTGGACATCATCGAGGCGCAGACCGTTTGTCCGGGTAAATATATAGCGATAGTCACGGGAGATCTGAGCGCGGTCAAAGCCGCGGTCGACACCGCGAAGAATATGGACGGAGAGAAGAATATCGACAGTTTCGTCCTCGGTAATCCCGATTCTTCGATTTTCCCCGCGATTATCGGAACAACCGACATAAGCATCGATTCGGTGAACGCGCTCGGCGTTATCGAAACGTTCGACGCGGCGCAGATAATAGTCGCCGCCGACAATGCGGTCAAAACGTCGGATATAACTCTTATCGAGATACGACTTGCGAGAGGAATGTGCGGTAAATCTTACGTTACTTTCACGGGTGAAGTGGCTGCGGTTCAAGCCGCGGTCGAAAGAGCGAAATCGGTCGTTTCGGAAAGCGGAATGCTTCTCGACGCAACGGTTATCGCCCGTCCCGACAGAAAACTTATCGAAAAGATTTTATAAGCTTGAAGCTTTCGCAAAAATATCTTTGCGAAGGCTTTTTTTGTAATTTTTTAAAAATCGGCGCGTCGGCGCGACCTCACAGGGGAAAAAGATGCTTGCAGTTGAAAGAAAAAACAGAATATTATCCATTTTACAAGAGGAGAAAAAAGTAGTCGTTGGCGAACTTGCGACGATGTTTCAGGTTTCGGAAGAAACGATAAGAAGAGACCTTGAAAAGCTCGAATCGGAGGGGCTTGTCGTAAAAGCTTACGGCGGAGCGGTGCTTAACGAGAACTTGCAGTCGGATATGCCGCTTGCGGTCAGAAAACGCACGAACGTAATCGGCAAACAGAAGATAGCGGAACTCGTGGCGGACAGAATAACCGATAATATGAGCGTTATGCTCGATTCTTCCTCGACCGCGCTTTTTATCGCGCGGAGAATTAAAGACAGAAAAAATCTGACGATAATCACCAATTCCTTGGAGATACTCATCGAACTAAAAGACGCCAAAAACCTCAAAATCTTTTCGAGCGGCGGACTTTTGGGCGAAGACTCGTTCGCGCTCGTCGGAAATCAGGCGGACAGAATGATTTCGGGTTTCCATGTCAACGCTTCGATAATTTCCTGCAAAGGATTCGATATCGACAAGGGTTTTACCGATTCGCACGATATGCACGCTTCCACGAAACGCGTTATGCTCGAAAACTGCGATACGAGAGTACTTGCGGTCGACAGCTCGAAGTTTAACCATATCGCGTTCAACGTCGTCGGAACTCTTTCCGATATAGACGTTATCGTAACCGACGTAAAACCGCCCGAAGACTGGCTCGAAAGGTTCGAAAAGGCGAAAGTGGAATGCGTATATCCGAGCGACGCAAGGCTGTAAGTTTTGCAAAAAGCAAGCCTATAAGTCGATTAACGCTTATTTTTTAAACTGATTAACCTTAAATATCCGGAGAAAATAATGAAAAAAACCAAAGTTATATGTTTTGCCAACAATAAAGGCGGCAGCGGCAAATCGACCACATGCGCGAGCCTCGGCTACGCGTTTGCCGCGAGAGGAAAAAAAGTACTGCTTATCGACGGCGATATGCAGCTTAATCTTACGCTTTCGTATTTCGACGAGGACAAGTCTCTCGAAATCGCGAAAAGCGATAAAAATTTGTACATAGCAATAAAGGAGCAAAGACCGCTCGTCGATTTTATTTATAAAACCGATTACGACGGCGTAGATATAATCCCTTCGTCCACGCTTATGAGTTCGATAGAATTCGAGCTTTTCGGAAAGTGGCAAAGGGAAGTGATTTTCAAAAAAATGCTTAGTTCCGTTGTGGAAAAGGGCGTTTACGATTACGTTCTTATCGACGCTCCGCCCACGCTCGGTTGCTGGGTTATGAACATTCTTTGCGCTTCGGACAAGCTTATCGTGCCTGTCGAAGCAAGCCCGTGGGGACTTTTCGGTCTTGCGAATATGTTCGATTTCGTCGCGCAGGTAAAGGAAATTTCGCCTGACCTCGAACTTGCGGGCATAGTCGTTACGAAAGTCGATTCGAGAAAAAATTATTTTAAACAAACAATGGAAACGCTCAGAGAAACGAACGGAATTAACGTTTTCGAAAACGTTATTCATCTCGACAGCTCGGTGGAATGGGCACAGGATAACAGCAAACCCGTAGGAGCTTTCAAACGCTCGTCGAGAAGCGCGAACGAGTACGGCGCGCTTGCGGACGAACTTATCGCAAAGCTTTGATTTTATAAAATATAGTCGATCGGATTTTCGCAAAATCGATCGACCGAATATAAGGAGTGAATTAAAATGGCAGTAGGAAAAGACAGCTTGAAAAGAGCGGTGACCAAAAAAACAGTAGAAAAAGAAGAGGTTAAGCCTTTGGACGCGGTTGTTGAAGTTTCGGTCAAGGATATTTCGTTCAGACCCACAAAAGCTTGCCCGACGCTTGTTAAATCCGTTAAAGAGAACGGAGTATTGTTGCCGATAGTCGCAGTTAAAGACGGCGACTCGCTCAAAGTCCTGGACGGGGCGAAAAGACTCAACGCTTTGAGAGAACTCGGAATATCGGTCGTAAAAACGGTGGTTATAGACGGCGACGCAAAGAAAATCAAAGCCGAACTTAAAAAATGCGGCGTTTCCTGCGAGCTGAAAAAAGCCGAAGCGGCAGAAGTTTGCGGCGACGTGAAAGAAGAAAAATTCACTTTGATAAAGAAACTCGGCGAGGACGATTTCCCCGTTTATCTTCTTTAATAAATTCCGGTCAAGAATAAAACGAACCTTGCCCAAACGCCGTAATTTCCGTGCTTTTTGACAAATACTCACTTGAAGTACGGGAAGTACGTCGTCAACCCATGGTTCGTATTATTCTCCGGCATCGAATCGACTTATAGACTTACTTATGAATGTTTACGACTTTGACGAAACGGTTTACTTCGGCGACAGCGAATTCCATTTTATAGAATACGTTTTCGCCAAGTATCCGAAAATGAAGAAATACTCGCGGAAATACAAGTATTATAGGTTTTTGCAAAAGAAACTCAAACTTGTATCGCGCGATTACGCCCGCCAAAAGATTTTTTCTTTTTTGAAAGAAATCTCCGATATCGACGGCGAACTCGAAGCCTTCTGGGCGGAACACGAAAAAAATCTGAAAAAGTGGTATCTTTCGCAAAAGCGAGATGACGACGTGTTTCTTTCCGCCACGCCCGAATTTATTTTAAAGCCGATAGCCGACAAACTCGGCGTTACGCTTATCGGAACGCGGCTTGACAAAAAGACGGGCAAACTCGACGGAACTTACAATTTCGGAAAAGAAAAAGTCCGCAGATTTAAAGAGATTTTCGGAGATGTTCGTCCCGAAAAATTTTATTCCGACTCTTATTCGGATCAGCCCGTGGCTGAAATGGCGGAAGAGGCTTTTATGGTTTTCGGCGAAGAAATAACGCCGTGGGTTTTCCGTTGAATATGATTAAAGACAGGGCGAAAATCCCGGTCGCGAAAAAAAATTCAAAAAAAGTCGAAAACGGCGTTAAAAAAGTTGTTTTTTTAAAGGCGATATGATAAAATGGTATGGCGTTGAGAGACGTGACGAAAAGATCATATCGTTAAATGCTGCTATGGCTCAGTTGGTAGAGCGCGTCCTTGGTAAGGACGAGGTCACCGGTTCAATTCCGGTTAGCAGCTCCAAATTGGACCGAGTTGAACCGGGAGAAATAGGTTCTTCTCGGTCATTTTTTGCCTAAAATTCAAATATAAAACACTAAATTATACTTAAATGGCTCAGCATCGCAACAAAAGAGGTGTTTGTCGATATAGATAACATCTTCTTTTTTGTAAAAAATAAAGACCCTTCGACTATCGTCGTCGGGTCTTGTTTTGTCTGAGTAGTTGAAATATATTTCTATTTTGTTTTTAAAAAGTTTAATCTCTTTTATAAGCAGATCTATCATTAGTTGCGGCTTCTTTGAAATTGCGGAGCGCATATATTCTATAATGCTTTTTTGCGATACTTCGATTTTGTTTTTTATTTTTTCTGAAATTAAATCGTTCTGTAATTTTTCTTTTCGCTCTTCTAATTCCAAAAGTCTTTGCTTTGTTGAGTTGCTTACGATTCCTTGCTCCATACAAGATATAAGATTTGAAATCGCTTTTTCGGTATCTTGCAGATTTTCCTCAAGGTATTTTTGCATAGAATCTTCTGCGACTCGTTTTTTATGGGCTTCCATTATTTTTTCGGCAAGAGATTCTATTATTTTCGGTGTTTTCATTACTTTATTTATTGTGTCTAAAACAATATTTTCAAGAACTTCTTTTTTTATAGGAACGTTGTCGCAGTTTTTATAAATTTTTCTGCCCGCGCATTTATAATAACGAATAACGCTCCCGTTTCCCGAAGTTCCCGCATCGGAGCCGACCGAATTCCCGCAGTAACCGCATTTTATCTTGAATCTCAATAAAAAGACGTTTTCATTTGTATGTTTGCCGTATTTGTTGTTGTGGATTTTTTCTTTTGCAATGTCGAACACATTCGTTTGAATGATTTGCGGATAAATATTGTCGTAGGTTTTACCTTTGATAATTGTTTTTCCTATATATTTTTCATTTTTGAGCATATTGTACAAGGTTGATTTTTTAAAGAATTTTCCGTTATGCAAAACTCCTTGCGTTTTAAGGTCATTTAAAATCGTCACAACTTGTTTTCCGCTTGTATAATCTTCAAATATTTTTCGGACTATATCCGATTCGTACTCGTCGGGTACAATTTTAAATCCCGATGCTTTCGAGCCTATTGATTTATACCCGAAAAGAATTTTTCCGCCTGTGAAATGACCTTTATTCCTGCTGACTTCAAGACCGCGTTTAACTTTTTGGGAAAGTTCGGCGGAATAATACTCAGCCATGCCTATATATACGTTTTCAAGAATAATACCGTCCAAATTTTGCGAGCCGTCAATGTTTCTCGACGTTCTCTGCGTTGCGGATATAACGATTTTCCCCGTTTTTTGCAGTCGGTATTTGTTAATACCTTGTTCGACGGCGTTTCTTCCGAATCTGTCCAAAGCGTAAACAAGGCAAATATCCCATTCTTTCGTTTTTTCGCTGTCGGATAACATTTTCTGAAAATCACGCCTTAAATCGTTCGTGCCTGTCATTGCTCTGTCGATATATTCCTTAACGACGATTAAATCGTTTCTTTGAGCGTACTCGTAACAGACTCTGAGTTGTCCTTCGATTGATTGTTCCGTTTGTTTTTCGCTCGAATAGCGAGCGTAAATAAC